>CAVUNW010000023.1:0-95860 GCA_963742865.1 uncultured Actinomycetes bacterium | reverse complement strand
CCACGAGGGCCGCGAACAGGCCCAGGGGGACACCGGCGAGCAGCTGCCAGTCCTTGAACGTGTAATGCGGCACCTGGTAGTCGTCGAGGAACACGGCGCCGGCGATGGCGAAGTAGATGCCGAACGAGATGCTCGAGGCCACGATCTCCGCGGCGAGGGCCTTAAGGAACCGCTGCCCGCCCGGGCGGGCGACCTCCAGGATCAGCATCACCACGATCACCGTGCTGGAGAACAGCCCGCCGTAGGCGCCGGCGAAACCGGCCAGGGTGTTCACCTGGGAGTCCTCCGCGCTGAGCGCCCTGCGCTGAGCGATCCAGCTGCCCGCCCCGCCGCCCATGGTGCCCAGCGCCTTCTCCGGGCCGAGGCTGGCCCCACCGATCAGCGACACCGCAGAGACGGCCGCGACCCCCGCCACCAGTCGCGGGTCGACATGCTCGGTTTTCAGGTCCTCGAACAGGCCGGGAACCTCATCCGGCAGGCGGGTCAGCCGCCGCAGCAGGCCGACCACGACACCGGCCGCCGCGGCGACCGCGACCCACCACCAGTGCCCGCCGAACCAGCCCGGATGGGCATCGGAGTACCACTTGCCCCCGCCCTTGATCACTCCGATGAAGACCAGCCCGGCGAACGCACCGAACACCCCCAGGGCGACCGCGTACCCCAGCAGGACCCAGAACTCCCGCTTCTGGGTAACCGGAGGTGACGCGGCCGCCCCAGGCGTGGCGCTCACCACGCGGGCCTCCCAGGATCGGAACTCCCACCCCGCCATGGCCGCCAGCAGCAGACCGGACCATCTCGGTCAGCTACATGGCACATCGGCGAGTCCCGGCTCCGCATGTCGCCGCCATCCCCGGCAGGTTTCCAGATGAGCATGATCAGGCGCCGCTAGCTTGCGAGGCTTTTGATGGTAAGGCCGATGAAGAACGCGAGCACGATCTCGTTGATGATCCACGAATTCGTGTTCATCCAGTCTCGTGCCTTGGGCAGGAGGACCGTAGCCCGCTTGCCGAGTACGAGCACGAGGAGCACCGGCAATGCGAGCAGGAGCAGGCTCAGGAGGACAAAGGGAACGCCGTCGGCCCACGGATCGCTGTGGTTTAGCCGCCTTGGTGGTAAAAAAGGCAATTGCGAAGACGGTCATGATCGAGACCGCAGCTCCGAGAAGGTACGAAGCGGAGTTACCCTTCCATCTGACCCTGGTGGCGAAAAATACTGCGGCCATGATCTGCGGGCCAGCGACCATCACAAGCGCCAATGGCAGAACCGTGGCCACGTCCACGTTCATGTGCCGTCCTGCCTCCCTGGCGGTTCAACTGCATCAAACGCTACGTGGATGTCGGCGTTGCCGCCAGGGGCGCTCTTGCGCAGCCGGGCGTTGACGGCGCGGGCCCGTTCGATGGTGTGGTGGCCGGGGTTGATCAGGATGTCGATCGCGGTCAGGCCGGCCATGAGGTTCCCTTTCTCGGCTGCTCCTGGGAAGACGCGCGGGCCTGGGTGAGCCTCAGAAAATCGCCGCCCAGTCGTTTTTCATGCTGACGACGGTCCAGCCCAGCTCCCCGGCCTTGACTAGGGACTTCTCGGCCCCTGTCGTGTAGGCGTACTCGCGGGCGCCGTCGTCGTGATTCACCAGGATGGCGAACGAGGCGGCGGTGAGCATCTCGATGTCGACGTCGGCGTTCCCGGCTGCGAGCACGGGCATCCGGCCGGTCTGGGCGAAGATGTGCTCGGGCTTGCCCGGCCCGAGCGTCAGCCCACCGAGCATCTGGTCGGTGCGGGTGATCTTGCCGTCTTTGTACTCGTAGGCCGCGGCGGAGCCGATCACGTTCTCCTTGAAGATGCCCCAGGTCTCCTCGGCGAAGACCCGCATGAAGTCCCGGCCCCCGCCCGAGCACACGAATACCCGGAACTCGTGGGCCTTCAGCAAGTCGAACAGCTCCAGCATCGGCTTGTAGACGAGCCTGGTGTACCCGACCTCGAACCTGGGCTGGGTGACCGTCTGGACCCATTGGCGCACTTGTGCATCGAACACCTCGGGGCTGGTCCCGGCCCACGTGTCGGCGACCGCCCCTTCCAGGGACGCCACGACGTCCGGGTCCTGGGTCGCCAGTCCCTGGAAGTAATCCATGTCCTGCTCGATGATCGCCTTATAAGGCTGCCTGGAGCAGAGGGAGGGATCGTTCCGGGCCGCCCGGGTCCAGACCCGGATCAGGAAATCGGCCTGTGGCGGCGCCGGTTTCTCCACCCACAACGTGCCGTCGTTGTCGAACGTCGCGATCCGGTCGGCCGGTTCCGCAAAGCCCGGCCCAGGTGTCGTCAACGCCTCAACGAAGCCCAGAATCGCCTGCTTCGCCGCTCCGCTGTTCCAGCTGGCCAGATACTCAGTCAACGCCGCCCCCACTCCTCCGCACAGCCACGGCTCCCCGCCAGCGCGGGGTCCAACGATGCCGCGTCAAGACTCTCACATAGGCGCGCCGCTCTCCGCCGTTGACATCAGGATGATCTGGGCGTGATCAGCTGTCCGCGAGGTCTACACGATGGCCAAAATAATCGGCGCGGTTCCAGCGGGCATGATCGGCCCAATTCCCAAGCTGACGGCACGGCACATTTGATGCCTCCGGCGGGACGGCCGGGAACACGGTCAACGACCGCGAGGTCCACTACAGGTCCATGCAAGGTATAAGGAAGGTAGGTACATGCAGCCTGCACCGCCGCCGCCCCAGATAGCGCTTGCCCCGGCAGACGCTCCCGGAGCAGGCCATGGAAGCGATGGATAAAGGGGGCCTTGCGGTCGCATTCTGTGCTGGCCTACCCAGGGCACGAAGCCGGTATTACCGTGCGCGACCGCCGCTCCGAGCACGATTGTAGAGAACCGCGGGCCTGAGTGCTCGCTCCGTGCTTGCTCGGACGCGCCGGTACGGGCCGGTAGGACCCGGTACTCATTTCACTCCCCCTCGACGGGTAGCGGTACAGCTCCGCATGTCATAACACCAGTGTGACTTAAAGTGGCAGTAGAAGGCCTGTGAGCAGCGGACTCTTAATCTGCGGGTTCGGGGTTCAAGTCCCTGGCGCGCACCCATTCTGAACTGGCACTATGCCCGCCCTGCCCTAGCGGTCATGGCCAGCGGCGGTCGGCTGCAGCACCGACGAGCTGAGCCAGTGACTGGCCTGCAACGCGAGTTCCACGTCCTGGCGGTGGTCGCCCACGGGGTGGCCGAGGCTCTCCTCCGCCTTGCGGATCCGGTACTGGACCGTGTTCTTGTGCAGGATCAACTGTTCCGCGGTCGTCTTGTAGCTCCTCCCGTTCTGCAGGAAGACCAGCAGGGTCTCGCGCAGCCGGGCATGGTGCTCGTCGTCGGTGGCCAGGCCCGCCAGCGTGTTGAGCACCCAGGCCCGGAGCAGCTCGGCGGAGCCGAGCATCATCGCCACCGGCGCGACCTCGCTGAACGCCACCACACGCGGCGTGGGAGATCCCGCGGCCAGCGCGACCTTCTGGGCGGCGACGGCCTGCTGGTGGGTGATCCGGAACCCCGTGACCCCCTCGGCCGGGTCGCCGAAGGCGGAATGGATGTCGGCATCCACCCCGGCCATGCTCGCCGCGGCGGAGCCAAACGTGTCCCGGATCCCGAGCGGCAGCCAGGCCCATGCGCTGGATTCGTCGCGCGGCAGGAACAGCGGATCGCCCGGGCAGTCCGCTCGCGCCGCGACCCGGTTGATCGCGTGCTCGAGCCGGGTGATCTCGTCCGCGGCGCCCGTCGCGTCGCCCGTCCAGCACACCAGGCCTACGTGGTACTGGCGCAGCCGGTAGCCGAGGGTGGCCTCGGCGGCACGCACATCGATCCGCTCGCCCGACAGCAGGTCCCGGATCCGGGCGGCCCGCGCGGCGCTCCGGTTCCGGAGCCAGTTCTCCCGTTCCTGCGCGTAGGCCGTGACCATCTCTTCGGATATCTGGTCGATGTAACCAGCCACGATCTTCGACATGCCCAGCGTGGTCGCGGTGATCAGCTCGGCATCATCTGCCTGCCCGGCCAGATCCTTGAGCAGCCAGTCGGAGAAGCACGCGTGCCCGACCCGATAGGCGCGCAGCAGCGCGGTCAGCGGCGTGCCGCGCTGCGCCAGCCGGCGTGCGTATTCCACGGCCGCGGCCGGAGCCCGCACCACGGCCAGGTCAATCCGGTGCTGCATGATCTGCAGGCACGTATCGATGTTGCTGTCGACGCTCGAAGCGAGCAGGGCGAGCACCGGCTTGTCGTCGCGTAGCTGCGGGATCTCCCGGATTATCACCCCGTAGACATCCTCGCTCACCGCGGCGACCCGCCGGCCCACGGCCGCCGCGACGTCGGCCATCAGCTCGGCGGCCGCGGGACGATCCATGTCCACCCGCGGATTCTTACATATCCAGGCGCGCTTGCCGAGGGGCAGCGACGTCGGGCCGAAACGAGCGGACGGGGCGTCCCGGCGAACACCAGGAGCCGGTGCCGGATCACGTGGGCCGTGTCGTCGGCGCGGCCGCTCTGGCGGCGCGGGCCAGCAGCCTCACAGCCCGGGCAGGTCGGCCGGGATGACGATATCCCGTTTCTGGATCTTGCCGGTCGGGCCCTTGGGCAGCGCGTCCACGATCCACACGTGCCGCGGGTACTTGTACGCCGCGACCTGGGCCTTGATGTAGTCGCGCAGGTCCCCGGGGCTGATGGCGGCACCCGGCTTGAGGGCCACCGCGGCCCCGACCTCCTCGCCCAGGGCCGGGTGCGGCAGGCCGATCACGGCGGCCTCGGCGACCGCGGGATGCTCGTAGAGCACCTCCTCGATCTCCCGTGGGTAGACGTTGTAGCCGCCGCGGATGATCAGGTCCTTCTTCCGGTCCACGATGGAGAAGTAGCCGTCGGAGTCGACGCGGGCCAGGTCACCGGTGTGGAACCAGCCGTCGCGGATCGCCTGGGCGGTGGCCTCGGGGCGATGCCAGTAGCCCTTCATCACGTTCGGCCCGCGGATGACGATCTCGCCCACCTCACCCTGGGCGACCTCGTGGTCTTCGCCGTCCACGACGCGCATCTGCACGTCCCGGATGGGCGTGCCGATCGAGCCGGGCTTGCGCTCCCGGCCGGGGTGGTTGAACGAGGCGACCGGCGAGGTTTCCGACAGGCCGTATCCCTCCAGCACCGGGACACCGAACGCCTCCTCGAACCCGCGCAGCACCTCGACCGGCAGGGCCGCGCCGCCGGAGATGCACAGCCGCAGCGAGGAGGTGTCGTAGTCCGCGCGGTCAGGCTGGTGCAGCAGCGCCACGTACATGGTCGGCACGCCTTCGAAGACGGTGACCCGGTGACCGGCGATGATCCGCAGGGCGTGCCCGGCGTCGAACCGCGGCAGCAGGGTCAGGCACGCCCCCGAGGCCACCGCCACGTTGAGCGCGACCGTCTGCCCGAACACGTGGAACAGCGGAAGGCCGCCGAAGATGACGTCGTCCGGGCGGGCGCGGACGATGTTGGTGCGCGCCACCTCGGTGTTACTGATGAGGTTGCCGTGCGTGAGCTCGGCGCCCTTCGGCTGGCCGGTCGTGCCCGAGGTGTAGAGGATCACCGCGGTGTCCTCATCGCCGGTGTCCGCGACCTGGTCATCCGGGGCGGCCGAGGCGAGCAGGGCGGGGAAGCTGGCCTCGTCCACGACGATGGATTCCGCCTCGGCCTGCTCCGCGCCGCCGCGGGCCTGGTCCGCGAACGCATGCCAGGCGAACATCAGCCCGGCCCCGGAGTCGCCCAGGTAATAGGCGACCTCCCGCGCCTTGAGCAGGGGATTCATCGGGACGACCACGCCACCGGCGCGGAGCACGCCGTAGTACACCACGGGGACCTCGGCCACGTTGGGCAGCATGATGCCGACCCGGTTGCCGGGCTTGAGGCCGCGCTGGCGCAGCATCCCGGCGACCCGGGCGGTCGCCTCGTCAAGTTCGGCGTATGTGGTCGTGGTGTCATCCACGCGCACGGCCACCCGGCCGGCGTGTGCCCGCGCCGTGCCCAAGAGGTTTGATGCGAGGTTCGTCATGATGCTCCTCCTTCGCCGGAGGTCCCTGCCGGTGCGGCGCCGGGCGCCGATGATCGGCCGGGCCTGCCGGTCCTAGGTGAAGGCGCCGATGCCGGTGATGGCGCGGCCGACGATCAGCGTTTGCATGGTCTCGGTGCCCTCGAAGGTGTGGATGGCCTCCAGGTCGACCATGTGCCGCATGACCTGGTAGTCGAGCAGGATGCCGTTGCCGCCGAGCATGTCGCGCGCCTCGGCGGCGATGGCGCGGGCCTTGCGGGTGTTGTGCATCTTGGCCAGCCCGGCCACGGTGGGGGTCAGCCGGCCGGCCTCGGCCAGGCGGCCGATCTGCAGGCAGTACAGCTGCATCGCGGTCAGGTCGGCCAGCATCGATACCAGCCGCTGCTGGATAATCTGGCGGGCGGCCAGCGGCTCGCCGAACTGCCGCCGCTGCTGCGCGTACCGCAGGGCGGTGTCGTAGACGGAGGTGGCGTGACCCAGCGCCGCCCAGGCGCAGGTGCTCCGGGTGGTGGCCAGCACCCGGCTGGTGTCCGTGAAGCTGCGCGCGCCGGGCAGCCGGTTTTCCTCGGGCACCCGCACGTCGTCCAGCGTGATGTCGGCCTGCCACACCGAGCGCAGCGACACCTTCCCCTCGATGACCTGCGCCTGGTACCCAGGGGTTCCCTTCTCGACCACGAACGCGTTGACCTGGCCGTCCTCGGTGCTGCGGGCCCAGACGACGATCAGGTCGGCGACGGTGCCCAGGCCGATCCACCGTTTGCGGCCGTTCAGCACCCAGCCCCCGCCCGCCTCCCCATCCCCCTTCACCGGGCGGGCCGAGGTTTCCAGGGCGACCGAGTCCGAGCCGTGCTCGGGTTCGGTCAGCGCGAACGCCCCCAGCTTCTCCATCCGGGCCATGTCAGGCAGCCACCGCGCCTTCTGCTCCTCCGAGCCGCACATCGCGATCGACTCCATGGCCAGGCCCGCGTGCACGCCGAGGAACACCCCCAGGCTGCCGTCGCCGCGGTGCAGTTCCATCGTGACCAGCCCGCACGCCATCGGGCTCATCTCGGCGCACCCGTAGCCCTTGATGTCCTCGCCGACGACGCCGAGCTCGGGCAGCCGCCTGACCAGCGGCCAGCAGATCTCGGCCCGTTCCCAGTACGGGCCGGCGACCGGCACGACCTCCTCGTCGACGAACCGCCGGACGGTGATGAAATGCGACCATTGCTCGTCGGTGAACTGCTCGCGGACGGAAAAGAAGTCCGTTCCCAGCGACTCCCCCAGATGCGTGCTGGTGGTGACCTGTGTCATTCCGGGCTCCCCTCGGCGGTAAGGAATGCCTCCACGACCAGAGCGAGGCGGTCCGCCTCCGTGGCCAGGCCGAGGTGGCCGCCGTGATAGACGTGCAGCTGGCTGTGCGGGATCAGCCGGTGCATGATCCGCGCGTTGACCAGCGGGATGATCGGGTCGTCGTCACCGGCCAGGATCAGCGTGGGCTGTCGCAATCGGGGCAGCCGCGGGAGGCTGGTCCACCCGATGCTGGATAGGAGCTGGTAGTAGTAGCCCCGGGCCGGGCCCAGGCGGGCCGTCGCGTGCAGCAGGCCGCGGGCCAGCGCCGGATCGTCGCGCACGCTGCCCCCGTAAAGCTCGCCGGCGATGCGGGCCGCATATCCCGGGTTCCGGTGCCGCCGCGGCGTGAGCATGCGCAGCAGGACGCGGGGATGCCCGGGCACCATCAGCGCGCCCGGGCTGGTAGCCACCAGCACCAGGCGGCGTACCCGGTCCGGGCGGCTCAGCGCGAACTGCTGCGCCAGCCCGCCCCCCCAGGAGATGCCCAGCACGTCGGCCTGCTCATAGCCGAGCTGGCCGAGCAGCCCGGTCAGCAACGACGGCAGGGTGGCCACGTGGTACGGGACCACTGGCGCGGGGGACCCGCCGGTGCCCGGCATGTCGAACCGGATGACGGTCCGCTGCGGGTCCAGCGCGTCGACGAACGGCTGGAACAGCTCCAGGCCGGCGCTGATGCCGCTGCACAGCAGCAGCGGCGGCCAGTCCGGCCGCCCTTCCCGCACCGCGACCCGCACGATGCGGCCGCTGATGCTGAGGGTCCTCATGTGCCCGGCCTGCCGCGCGGGGCGCGGCCAGCCGGCCGCGATAAGCCTGCGCAGGTCGCTCCAGCGGCGGCTGGTCCCGGCCGGTTCGGTCCCGTTCGGTTCGGGTGCAGGCGGTTCGGGCGCAGGCGGTTCGGGCGCAGGCGGGTCAATGATCATAGACGTATGTTCCCGGTGCGTCGCATATCGGCGCCAGCCCGCCGCCGCCCAGCTCGCCGGGGGCGGCTTTCTCCTCACCGCAGCGCTCGGCCAGCCAGTCCGCGTAGTCCGGCCACCAGGACCCGTGGCCGGACTCCGCGCGCCGCAGCCACTCCTGGGGATCTTCCGGGCACTCCTTGGCCATCTGGTATCTGGCCTTGTCGTTGGCGGGCGGGTTGACCATGGCGGCGACGTGCCCGCTGGTGGATAGCACGAACCGCTGGCGGCCGGCCAGCAGCTGGGTGGACCGGTAGCAGCTGGTCCAGGGGCAGATGTGGTCGGTGATCCCGGCGACCAGGTAAGTGTCCCGGTCGACCGCGGCCAGGTCCACCGGTGAGCCGAGCATCGTCACCCCGCCGGGGCGCGTCAGCCCGTTCGTGACACCCATCTGGAGGAAATCCCGGTGCAGGCCCGCGGTCATCCGGGTGGTGTCCGCGTTCCAGTACAGGATGTCGAACGGCGGCGGCTTCCGGCCAAGCAGGTAGTTGTTGACCCAGTAGTTCCAGATCAGGTCGTTCGGGCGCAGCCAGGCGAACACTTCGGCCAGCGATCGGCCGTCCAGGTAGCCGCGGGTCCGGGACGTGGCCGCGGCCAGCCGCGCGGTCCCCTCGTCGATGACCGCGCTGGCCAGGCCCGCGCGCGCCTGGTCCAGCACGGTGACCATGAGGGTCAGAGCGGCGATCCGGTCCTGCTGGCCGGCGTGCGCCAGGTGCGCGGCCACCATCGCGGCGATGATGCCGCCGGAGCAGGCCCCGGCGAGCGCGGCCTGCTCGCTCCCGGTGATCCGCGCGGCGGCGTCCATGGCGTCGAGGACGGCCTGCCCGTAGGTGTCGAAGCCCCATTTCGCGTGCCGGGCGTCCGGGTTACGCCAGGAGATCATGAACACCTGCAGGCCCCGGCCGACCAGGTACTCCGCCATGCTCCGGCCGGGCGCCAGGTCCATCACGTAGAACTTGTTGATCACCGGCGGGACGATCACCAGCGGGACCTGCCGGACTACGGCCGTGGCCGGGCGGTACTGGATCAGCTCGAACACCGGGGTGCGCAGGACCACGGACCCGGGCGTGACGGCCAGGTCCGCGCCGACCTCGAACGCGTCCGGTTCGACCATGGACGGCACCCGGGGCGGGGTGGCCATGTCGGTCAGGAAATGCCGCAGGCCGGCCACCGCGCTGCCGCCGCCGGTGTCGACGGCCGCCTTCAGGGCGGCCGGGTTCAGCAGCGGGTTGTTGCTCGGGGCCAGCGCGTCGATCAGGTTGGTCAGCACGAAGCCGACGCGTTCGGCATCCGCCCCGTCGAGCCCGGCGTCGGCCACCACGCCCTCTGCGGTCTGCGCCGCGGCCAGGTACGCCTGCATGGCCCGGCGCAGCAGCGGGTTGCCTGCCCAGCCCGGGTCGGCGAACCGGCGGTCCCGCCGGGACGGCTGCACCTGCGAGGTGCCCGCAGTGACCCGGGCGAGTTCGGCGGCCAGCTGACGGCCACGGCCGACGACCAGCCGGGGCCTGGTGGCCAGCGCCGCGGCCAGGCGCATGCCCGAGCCGCCCGGGTTCATCCGGCGCAGCATGCCGACGGCGGCGTCGGTGAGCAGCAGGTCCAGGGGTCCGGCCGCGGCATCCGCCGCGGCCGATCTGATCGTGTCGGTGTCGGTGTTGGCGCTCATGATCTCCGTCCTCCAGCCGAGCGTAAGCCGCGGGGGCGTGTTCTTCCATTGGTCGCTCGTCACGAACCTGGGATCAGGCGTGGTTCCCCCGGCACAGGCTTGCGGCGTGGTAAGGGTGCGCCATGAGTCAACGCCATCGTAAATCAGCGGCTGTCGCCTGGCTCAGGTGATCTGCGTCGCGGCACGAGCTTGCGCAACTCGACGAGATCGAGGCCGAGCGCCTCGATCTCGGCCAGGACGCCATACAGCGCCGAACGGTCGGGCAGCAGGCCGGTCAGCACGGTTTGCTCGCCTTGCCGCTGCGACACCATGGCGGGGAACGCGGACAGCGCCGTGGGCCCGAGGTGGCCGTTAATCCGGATCGAGTACAAGGTGAGCGTCGGCTCCATGATCCCATCGTCGGTCGCCGGCGGGTGAACGCGCATCACCGGGATCCGGTGATCGTAGGGGCTAACGGGCTGAATCACCGGAATCGGGTGATTCCCTCTCACCTACCTGGCGGCCAGCCTGGGGCCGTTCACCATCGACTTCGACGGCACCTTCGCCAACTGACCGAACGAAACAGGAGGCTGTCCGGCCATGAAAGTAGCACTCACCGGTGCAACAGGATTCATCGGATCTCACGTACTGACCGAACTGCAAGAGCACGGCCACGAGGTGACCGCGCTCGTCCGCGACAACGCCCAGGCAGACCTCGTCGCCGCCCGCGGCGCTACCCCGGTCGTGGCCGACCTGTACGACCGGCCGGCCGGTCGCGGTCCTGCTGGGCAAGGCCGACGGGGCCATCCACACCGCCAGCCCCGGCGATGCCACCAGCGCCGACCTGGACTCCGCCGTGGTCGACGCGGTGACCGGCGCGTTCGCCGGCACCGGCAAGCCCTACATTCAGATCAGCGGCCTGTGGATCTACGGGGCCAACCGCGCCATCACCGAGGACTCGCCCGTTCAGGCGCCCGCGCTGGTGTCCTGGAAGGAGCCGATCGAACGCCGGGTGCTCGGTGCCGGAGATATGCGCGGAGTGGTGATCGTCTCCAGTGTCGCCTACGGCGACGGCGGCGGCGGGATACCCGGGCTGCTCCTCGGGTCACCCCGGGATGGCGCCGGCCGTCTGGTCATGCTCGGCACCGGCCGGCAGCACTGGACCACCGTGCACGTCGCGGACCTGGCGGATGTCTTCCGGCGGGTGCTGGAAGATGACTCGGCCCGCGGCCGCTACGTCATCGGCAACGGCCTGAACCCGACTGTGGCCGAACTCACGGAGGCGGCCGCGGTTGCCGTCGGCGCCCCGGGAGCAGTACCCGGTTCCGATGAGGAGGCCCGGGCGCGCCTGGGCGACTATTTCGCCGACGTCCTGCTGCTCGATCAGGGCACCGATGCGGCCAGGGCCCGAGCCGAACTCGGCTGGCACCCGTCCCGCCCGGCCCTCACTGACGAGTTCCGCCACGGGAGCTACCGCACATGACGGACGGATTGGCCAGCACCGGCCCATGATCCAAGCCACTGGCTAGGCTCGTCCGTCCTGCAGCCGGCCACCGCCGGGCATGACCATGATCCCCGGCCGCGTGCGCACTGACCGGAACCAGCAGCCCAGGCCCCTGACCGCTTCCGCTACGCCGCCACGCGCGCATGAAAGCTGACCAGGACCGGGTTGGCGCGCTGTTGACAGCACGCACGCCGGCTTGGTACCGAGGGGGATGGCGCATTGCGCGCGGGCGGCAGGACGTCCGGCGTGTGCATTGAGGCAGGCCTGTGATGGTGGCTCCGGCAACCCCCCGGCTAATTGACCGGGCTGGTCTGCTCGCCGCTCTGGATCGCGCGGCGGCAGGCAAGGTAACGATCATCTCGGCTCCGGCCGGCAGCGGGAAGACGTCGCTCCTGCGTGCCTGGGCAGACCGTCCGGGTCAGCGGCACCGGCTGGCCGTGGTACAGGTGCAACGCGACCAGCAGGACGCTCAGCAGTTCTGGCTTGCCCTGCTCGACGCGGTCCGGCACGCCTCCGGCGCAACCAGCGGCGCGGAGCCGCAGGCGGCGACACCCGAGTTCAATGGGCGAGCGATGGCCGACCGAGTGCTATCGGAGCTCGCAGACCATCACGGCCGCGTCATCCTGGTCATCGACGATCTGCACGAGCTGCACTCGCCGGACGCGCTCGCCCAGCTCACCCGGCTGCTGACGAACCTTCCCGGCGACGTGCAGGCGATTCTGGCCACCCGTCGCGACCTCCGGCTGCGCCTGCACCAGCTGCGCCTGGCAGGCGAGCTGACCGAGATCCGCGCAGCAGATCTGCGCTTCACCGAGCGGGAGACACGCGAGCTTCTCGATGCCTCGGGCATCGCGCTGTCCGAGGCCGGAGCAGCGCTGCTGCACCAGCGGACGGAAGGCTGGGCCGCAGGGCTCAGGCTGGCGGCGATCTCACTGGATGGTCACCCCGACCCCGAGCGTTTCGTCGCGGAGTTCTCCGGGAGCAGCCGGACGGTCGCCGACTATCTGATCGACGAAATGCTGGTATGCCAGCCAGATGACGTCCAGCAGCTGCTGCTGCACACCTGCCTGCTCGATCGCGTCAACGGCGAACTGGCAGATCTGCTGACCGGCCGCGCAGACTCGGAACGGATCCTGCTGGCGCTCGAGGACGCGAACGCGTTTGTCGTATCGCTCGACCCCGAGCGCACGTGGTTTCGCTACCATCACCTCCTGGCGGATTTCCTCCGGCTGGAGCTGCGCCGGACGCGGCCCGAAGGAGTACCGGCGCTGCACCGGCGGGCCGCCGGATGGTTCATCCGGCATGGCCAGGTGGCCGACGCCATCGGGCACACGCAAGCGGCGGGCGACTGGCCCGGCGCGGCCCGGCTGCTCGCCGACCATTCGTTCAGCCTGATGCTCGACGGGCAAGCGCAGACCATCCAGGCGCTGCTGGGGGCCTTTCCGCAGGGCGCGGATCACCCCGAGCTGGCCCTGGTACGCGCAACAGTTGACCTTGTGCAGGGACGCCTGGGCGAGGCGGCCGCCCACCTGGCGGTCGCTGAGACGCATGCCGAGACGGCGCCGCCAGATCGCCAGCGCCGCCTCCGGGTAGCGATCGCGTCGCTGAAGCTGTCACTGGCCAGGCGGCGCGGTCACCTGGCCGGCGTCATCGAGCAGACCAGATTCCTTGCCTCCCCGGTAGCCGGCAATCAGACGAAGACATCGCGCTGGGCAGCGACCTGCGCGCAGTGGCGCTGATGAACCTGGGGACCCTCGAGGCCTGGTCCCTGGCGCTTGAGGACGCCGAACGTCACTTGCAGGAGGGCGCCGCCCTCGCCCGCGATATCGGCCGGCCCTACCTGGAAGTCGGCTGCCTCGCGCAGCTCGGTTTCGCGTCGAAGATCCGCCCGTTCACCACTACCCGGCGGCGCTGCCGGGAGGCGATAGCGCTTGCCGAGCAACACGGCTGGGGGGCGGAGCCGGTGATCGCGCCCGCACTCGTCACGCTCGCCGCCGCGATGATCTGGACCGGCGAGTTCGACGACGGCGAGCGATGGGTGCAGCGTGCCGTGCAGGCTCTGCAAACAGACATCGGTCCGGGCATCAGGCAGCTGGTGCACCTGGCGACGGGGATGCTTCACGCCGGCCGCGGCGCCACCACGAGGCGCTCGAGGAGTTCACCGCGGCCGAACGCCTGCGATCGCAGCTTGAGGGATCGCACGCGCTGGCCAGCCAGGTGACCGGCTGGATGCTGGCCACGCAAGCCCGCCTGGGGATGCCCGGCGAAGCCCGCGCTGCACTCGGGGCGCTCGACGGCCAGCGGGTCTGCTCTGGCGAAATCCGCAACGCCTGCGCAGTGATCTGCCTCACGGACGGCGATCCGGGCGGAGCTCTCGGCGCGCTGGCCGATGTTCTGGACGGTACGGCACCGGTCATCGGTTACGTCACGGTCGTTGAAGCTCATCTGCTGAGCGCTCTCGCCCACCGTGAGCTCGGTGACCAGCGCGCGGCGAACCAGGCCGCCGAGCGCGCACTGACCCTCGCCGAGCCTGACCGGCTGATCCTGCCGTTCGCGATGACGGGCTCACGGGAGGTGCTCGGGGCGCTGTCGCGGCATGAGACAGCGCACGCCGGGCTGCTCACCGACATCCTGGATGTGACGCAAGGCTCATCCCTGGTGGCCGGAGAACAGTCCGCATCGCCGCCGGCGGAGAAGCTCAGTCCAGGCGAGCTCAGGGTGCTGGGCTATCTCCCGACGAACCTGTCCAGGCCGGAGATCGCCAGCGAACTGTCGGTCTCGCTGAACACGGTCAGCACGCATATCCGCAGCATCTACGCCAAGCTCCAAGTTCGTGACCGCTCCTCGGCCGTGCAGCGCGCGCGGAAGCTGCGGCTGCTATCGGCCGGCCTGCCACGTGTTAACGGCGGCGGTCTAGAGTCGCAATCGATTGCACTGTAGTATTCCTGTGGCGATTGCGATGGAGGACGGACATGACCGAGCGTCCCGCGGGTGTGCGGCCGATCGGCGCTCCCGGCCACATGGGGGTCGATTACGAGGAGCGCGTTGACTTCGAGCGGCTGCGGGCACACCGCATCGCCCGGGCCAGGGCGGCGCTGGAGGCGAGCGAGTGCGGCGCCTTCCTGCTGTTCGACTTCTACAACATCCGCTACGCGACGCAGACCTGGATCGGCGGTGCGCTCGGCGACAAGATGATCCGCTACGCGCTGCTGGCCCGCGACGGCGAGCCCGATGTCTGGGACTTCGGCTCGGCGGTGAAGCATCACCAGTTGTACTCGCCGTGGCTGCCGCGACGACAACTGCCGGGCCGGGATGCCTGGGCTGCGCGGCGCGATCGCGCCCGAAGCCGGGCTGATGCGCGATGCGGGGACGGAGATCAAGTCGCTGCTCGAGGAGGCCGGCGTCGCGGACGCGCCGCTCGGCCTTGACATCGCCGAGCCGCCGTTCCTGTTCGAGTTGCAGCGGCAGGGCATCGAGATTCGCGACGCCCAGCAGGTGATGCTGGACGCGCGCGAGCATCAAGTGTATGGACGAGATCATGCTGCTCAACCCCGCCTCCGCGATGGTCGACGGCGTCTACCAGGACATCTGTCGGAGGAATTCAAGCCGGGGGTGCGCGAGAACGAGATCGTCGCGCAGGCCAACCGGATGCTGTACCGAGCTCGGCTCGGACCACGTCGAGGCGATAAACGCGATCAGCGGCGAGCGCTGCAACCCGCATCCGCACAACTTCACCGATCGCATCATCCGGCCGGGCGACCAGGCTTTCTTCGACATTATCCAGTCCTACAACGGCTACCGGACCTGCTACTACCGCACCTTCAACGTCGGCAGCGCCACCGCCGCGCAGCGCGACGCCTACACCCAGGCGCGGGAATGGATGGACCGACGATCGCGCGGTCAAGCCCGGAGTGAGCAGCGACGACGTCGCCGCGCGCTGCCCAAGGCGCAGGAGTTCGGCTTCGACGAGCGAGATGGCCGCTTTCGGCCTGCAGTTCGCGCACGGCCTGGGCCTCGGCCTGCACGAGCGGCCGATCATCTCGCCGGCTGAACTCGCTCGAGCAACCCGCTCGAGATCCAGGCCGGCATGGTGTTCGCGCTGGAGACCTATTGCCCGGCGAGCGACGGATTTTCGGCCGCGCGAATCGAAGAAGAGGTCGTGGTCACCGGCTACGGCCCGAGATCCTCACCCTGTTCCCGGCGCAGGATCTGTTCGTCGCGAACAAATACTGAGAGGGGGCCGTCAGCGGCCGCGCTGGGCGAGAGCGTAGCCGACGAGGGCGGTGGCGTGGCCGTGGCCGAGGCCGTAGTCGGCTTTGAGCCAGTCGACCAGGGCCTTGTGCTTGGTCAGCTCGGAGGAGTTGATGTGCTCGAGCCAGTAGCTGATCGGCCGACCGTACTTCTTCTCAATGGACGGGAAGTAGGAGGCGGGGCCCTGGACACGATCATTCATGGTGCGTCACTGCGTTCATCGCGCCCTCCGGGCGGTGACAAGCCGGGTTCGCGCCCTCCGGGCGGTACCACGCCGACCCACAGCAGGGCGATGGACACCCCGGCGAACAGGCTCAGCGACCCGTGCGGGGCGCCGCCGGACGCGACCCCGGCCGCGCACAGCACGCCCGCGGCCAGGGAGCAGGCGGCCATGCCACGCTGCCCGCTGGCCCGGTAACAGCGGGCGAGCATGACGCACACCACCACCAGCGCGAGGAACGCGGCGCTGCCGCACACCTCGTGCAGCACGCCGTGCCAGCTGGAGACGGCGCTGGTGCCCGGCCGGGTGCCGGCGGGTAGCCGCCGCTGGCGTCGGGCAGCTACCTGGTCGTGCTCATGCCGGAATGGCGCGCTCTGGCTCACGCCGGCCACGCGATCAACTGCTCCGCGGGTGTCGGCCGGAAGCCCTAGCTCCGAACCGGGGAGCCCCGCTTAACGGCCTGGTCTCCTGCTCACCGGCGCTTGTGCACCGAGGCGTCGTAGATCTGGGCGATCGAGGCGTCCAGGCGTGGCGTTGAACTCCTCGTCGCTCTGACTCGTCGGACAGCCCCTCCAGCAGGGCGCGGGAGAAGCTCGCGATCATGACGGGCTCCTTCGCGAGCAGCGGCACGCCTCGTCGCGGCTGTAACCGCCGGACAGCGCGAGCACCCGCAGCACGCGCGGGTCGGCGGCGAGGTCGCGCATAGAGGCCCGGCTGTGCCGGGATCGTCAGCTTGAGCATGATCGCGCGTCGCGCGGCAGCGCGTCGATGCTGCGACTGCAGCGCATCGCGCAGCAGCTTCTCGGCTTCGTCTTTGTGCGGGCTGTCGATGCTGACCTCGGGCTCGAGAATCGGCACCAGGCCGGCCGCCGAGATCCGCTCGCCGTACTCGATCTGCTGGTCGACGATCGCGTCGACCCCGCCCTTGTCGGCGTCCTTGATCACCGATCGCATCTTGGTGCCGAACATCCGGTGCCCGTTCGCGCGCCCGAGCAGCTCGTCCAGCGTGTCGATCGGCTTCATGAGCTGGACGCCGTACTGCTCGTCGGCGAGCCCCTTGTCGACCTTCAGGAACGGCACGACCTGCTTGGTGTCCCACAGGTACTGCGCCGTCGGGACGCCCTGCCATGTCCCGGTCCATGGTCTGCTCGAACAGGATCGCGCCCAGGATGCGCGAGCCGTCGAACGCCGGGCTGGTGATGACGCGCGTCCGCATGGCGTGGATGAGGTCGAACATCTCGTCCTCGGAGTGGTAGCGGTCCTCGGCGATGCCGTACTGGGCGAGCGCCTTCGGCGTGCTGCCGCCGCTCTGATCAAGGGCAGCGAAGAAGCCCTGGCCGGAGCGAATCTTCTCGAGCTGTGTTTTGTCCATGCCGTCATCCTGTCACCGGGCTCGCCAGTCAGTCACCGCCGGGCGCCCTGCGGCTAGAGCACCTGGCGGACCGCCGGGGTAAGCACCTCACCGACCGCCTCGACCAGCAGTGTCATCTCGTAGGAGACCAGGTCCGTGTCGCAATCCCGGGCGGCCAGGACGGCCAGGCTGGAGCCGTCGCTGATCGACTTGAGGAGCATCAGCCCGCCGTCCATCTCGACCAGGGCCTGCATGGGCTGGCCGGCCTCGAAGATCCGGGCCGCGCCCTCCATCAGGCTGACCAGCCCGGCGGTGATGGCCGAGAGCTGTTCGCCGAACGCACCGGGTATGTCCTCCGACACCGCGAGCGGCACACCATCCGCGGAGACGACGACCGCGTGCGCGACGTCGGCCACGCGCGCGGTGAAGTCGGTGACGAGCCAGTCCAGGTCATGACGGCGGGGGTAACTCAACGATCCGCTTCCTCTCCTGTGCGGGGTGGCTGCCCCTCGGCCCGGCGGGCTCCGCGCTGGAACCCGCTGAGGCGGCTGCGGGCCAGATCAGGCGATCGATGCGGCGCTGGCACGGCCGGCGTCTGCGCCTCCTGACCGTCAGCCGGGTGCCGGCCGCCACCGCCCCCTTCGGGGGGGCGGCCGCCGCCCACAGAACCGGGAATGAGGTTCGCCCGCGGGACGCGCACCGGCAGCCCATTGACCGTACGGTCGCTGCGGACCGGATCGGAGATGATCTCCGCGGCGTGCCGGCTTTCCGCCCACCCGTCCGGCCCGGATGGCAAACCAGCGCCGGACGGCGCGCCGCCGCCCGCTGGCAGGGCTCCGCCGGATGGGCTGCTGCCGTTCCCGGCCGTAGCGGTCGCGGACGGCCGCCGGCTGGTAAACCAGCTTGACGTGGACGGCGCAGCGGCCGGCACCGTCTCGCGTGGGCCCGCACCGTTCTGGGCCGGAACACCGTTGCCATTCGGCCGGTCGTTCGTGGACCGGCCATCCGCACCGGAATACGCGGGGATGCTATGACGGCCGGCCGTCCGCCCGGCCGGGAGGTCGGATGGCCCGGACTGGAGGGCGGATGGCCCGGCCAGAGCGCCCGATTGACCGGTCTTGAAGTCGGATTGAGCGGCAAACGGCTGCGTCCATCCGGCGTACGGGCGGATGGACCGCTCGATGAGGCTGTCCGGCAGCCACACCAGGGCGCTCAGCCCGCGCGGGTTTCCGGCGCGCAGCCGGACCCGCACCCCGTGCCGTTCGGCCAGCCGCCCGACCGCGAACAGGCCCATGTGCCGGGCTACCGAGGCGTCAATCTCGGGCGGGTCGTCCAGCCGCCGGTTGATTTCCGCCAGCCGGGCGTAGGAAACGCCGACCCCGCTGTCGCTGACCTCGATCAGCACGCCCCCGCTGGTCAGCTCCTGGGCCGACACACGCACCTGGGTGTCCTTGGGGGAGAAGATCGTGGCGTTCTCGATGATCTCGGCGAGCAGGCGCACGACGTCGGAAACCGCCTGCCCGGAGACCGCAAGCCCGGGCTGAATGTTCAGGGTCACCCGGCTGTACTGCTCGATCTCCGAGATCGCCGCGCGGGCCACATCCGCGAGCGGCGCCGGTTCGCTCCATTTCCGCGCACTCTCGTGCCCGGCGAGCAGCAGGAGGTTCTCGGAGTTACGGCGCATCCGGGTGACCATGTGGTCCATCGCGAACAGGTTGGACAGCCGGTCCGGATCTTCCTCGTTCTGCTCCAGGGAGTCGATCGTGCGGGCCAGCCGCTCGATCAGCGACTGGCTGCGCCGGGACAGGTTGACGAACAGCGCGTTGAAGCTGTTGCGCAGCATCGCCTCGTTGCCGGCGAGCCGGATCGCCTCGGAGTGCACCTGGTCGAACGCCCGGGCGACCTGGCCGATCTCGTCCGCGGACAGCACGTCGATCGGCGCGACCTCGACGCCCGCCGCCGGGTCCAGGGCCTCGCCCAGCTGCCGGACGCGCTCCGGCAGCTGAACCGTGGCGATATCGAGCGCGCCGGCCCAGCCGGCGCAGCGGCCGGACCAGGGACCGGGCCACGACGACCGTGGCGATCAGCACCAGGAGCAGGATCAGCGTCGTCAGGACGGCGGTGATCACCGCCGACTCCTCCGCACCGCGCTGCAGTACGTGGCTGCGCGCGACGATGTTGCCGGCCACCTGGAGCTCGACCGCTTGCATCTTGTCGATGTTGCTGGACATGGCCGCGTACCACTGGGGAGCGGCCTGATCGGGCCCCGTCCCCGGGGGGATGCCCAGGTGGCTGATGTCCAGGGTGCCGACACTGAGGATGTACTGCTCGATGAGCTCGGCCTTGTTCACCAGCGGCCCGGCCACCGTGTTGTGGAAGGAGCGCTGCTCGTCGGCGGTGGCGGTGGTGTTGAACGCCGTCAGGTCGGCGCCCTGCACGGACACCGCGGTGGTCAGCGCCTGCTGCTCGTCGTCGGCGAAAAGCTGCTGCGACAGCGCGTTGAAGAGGATCGCGCGCTGCTGGGCGGCCTGATCCTTGGCCTGGGACAGCGCGTTGAGCGCCTGCACGTCGTTGACCAGGCCGGAGTCAGCGGTGCCCTCAGCGATCTGGTTGTTCAGGGACAGCATGTCGCTGATGGGACCCGAGTAGTCGGCGATTACCGCCAGCGCGGACTGGCTGGCCTGGGCCGTGCCGCGCAGCACACCCAGATGGTTGATCACCGACAGCACGGTGGCCACCCGCGTCTGGATGTTGGCCGGGAAGGAACCGCCGACGCCCGCCGCCAGGGTTTTGACCTGGCCGGCCGCGGTGTCCGTCGCGCTGTACCAGGACGCCAGGGCCTTGGCCGCCGTGCTCTGGCTGGCCGGGATCACACCGGTCGTCTCGTCCCGCTCGTTCTGCAGGGCCTGCACCAGTCCGGTGACCTGCTGTCCGAGGGTGGCCAGCTGTGACACCCGGCCGAATTCGGCGGCGCTGCCGACCGCCGACGCGACCCGCAGGCCGCCGAAGACCAGGCCCATGATGAGCGCCAGCACGATGACCGCGAGCAGCCGCCGCTGCACGGGCCAGTTCTGCAGGGCTAGACCACGCGAACTGGAGGAATCGAGGGCCATCGATTTCCTGGCGCGCTTGATCGTGTCGCCGGCGCGCAGCTTGCCGTTTACATCCCCATGGTTTCCCACTACTTATGTCCTCGCTGGCTACGCGCTCTCACAAGCCGCCTCACTACCGCGGGATAGACGTGACCAGGCACCCCTGAGGCCAGCGGCCTCAGCGGCACCATTTTGGGTTGCCGTCACTCTAGTGGGATGACATGTGAAAAATCCGACAAAAGATGATCTGTTACTGCAACGGTTTCTTGCGATTTCTACAACCTGGAGCCCGACGCCGCCGCGTCGCGGAGAGCGCCGGAGAGCGCGCGCCGCTGGTCACGTCAGCTGCCCCAGGCTGGCTTGGTGGCGAGGATCGACACCGAGCCGGGCAGGCCGAGCGGCAGGACCTGTGAAAAGTTGTTCTTCTGCCACTGGAAGATGAACGCCGCGGCCGCGCCGTTCTCACCCAGCGCGTCGAATTTGACCGGGCCCTGCACGCTGTTCAGCTGCACGCCGCTGTGCAGGTAAGAAATGATCTTCGCGTTGTCAACGCTGCCGGTTGCGGTCACGGCCTGCGCCATGACCTGGCCGACCGCATATGCCTCGGCGACGTCCGCGTTGACGCCGGACGCGCTGCCGCCGTAACGCGCCACGTACTCCCTGACCATCTGCTGGCTGGCCGCGTTGGCGACCTGGGGGTACCAGGCGTCGGGCACCATCATCCCGTCGGCGTTGCCCGGGCCGCCGACCGCGGAGGTGAAGGCCGCGCCCTGGTCCGGGCCGGCCGCGGCGATGAACATCTTCGGCCGGTAGTTCTTCTGCTCGAACGCCTGCATGAAGGCGGCGACCGTCGGCACGTCGGTAGAGCCGAGCACCACGAGGTCAGCCCCGCTGGCGGCCACCTGGTCGGCCGGGCTCTTGTAGGCCGTGGCCACCTCCGGGAAAACGTTGCTGTAGACCGTATTGACCCCGAGCCTGCTCAGCAGCGTCTGGGCGAGCTGCACCGGCGGGTCGGCGAACGGGTCCTGGACCATCGGGTAGGCCGCGGTCTTCGGGCGCTGGCTCGCCGGCAGCGAGGCGATCCAGTTCACGAACGGGACCATCTCGTCCGCGATGGGCAGGCTCACGTCGAACACGTTGTGGTCGGCCTGGTTCTGCGGCGTGTCGAAGACGGACGGCGAGCCGCCGGCGCCTTCGACGAAGGCATAGCCGTACCGTGACGCCACCGAGGAGGCCGGCCCGGTGAGCAGGGAGGAGAACGGCCCGAAGGTCAGGTCGACGTGATCCGTGCCGATCAGCGTCTGATAGTTGGTGACCACCTGAGCGGGGAGGCTGGCGTCGTCAAGAATCTTCAGCTTGACCTGCCGGCCGAGGAGGCCGCCGTGGGCGTTGACGTCCTTGGCCCACAGCTCATACCCCTTCTGGAACGCCTGACCGTCAGCCGAGAAGTCGCTCACGGCGTTGCCGGTCAGGGAGAGCGACGCCCCGATGGTGATGGGCGTCTTCGACGTGCTCGACGAGGTGGTGGTGCCACCCGAACCGCCACCGCTGCTGCAGGCAGCCAGAACGGCCGCCGACAGCACGGCGGCGCTCACGGCGAGTGTGTTTCTTGAGAACCAGGGGAGGTCAGGTCTCACGCCCGGTTCCTCCCTCCTCCTGGTTAAGGATTCGTCGGGTGGAGCCTGCCGGAAATGTCCGCGTGCTTACCTCCGACGGTTATACCGGCAGAACGACCTCCCTGTGCAACGAATGCCGCCGAATCCGGCCACAGATTCGGCAACGGCGCCCGCCCGGGCGTGCGGGTGAGGCCGGGACCGCCGGTGATCGCGGGCTGTTCACGCTGGCGTCACCTGGTATGCCGCATCCTTATATAAGTGAGCGTGATCTGGCGGCTGGCCGCTGCCCTGACCCTGACCGGCGTGACCGTGACGGCGTGCAGTACGGCGCCGGCCGCATCCCCGTCGGCGAACGGCAGCCGTGCGGCGGGCACGCCGTCCCCCTCCGGCAGTCCGGCCGGCTCCCCCAGCCTGGCAGCCCCCCGGACCACGGCCGCGCCCATTACCACGGCCACGCCGGCGGCGCCGCACGTCATCGTCTCCCGGGTCCGGGGCGCGGACGGATCGGTGGTCACCGTGGCGGCGTTCCGCGGGCCCGTGCAGTACGTGCTGCACAATGGCAGTCAGGACCCTGGGTCGGCCGCGGCGGGGCTGGTCACGGCCTGCCCGGCCATCACCGGGACCGAGCGCCAGCATCTGCTCGCCGCCTTCAACGGGGCGTTCAAGCTGTCCGCGGGCACGGGCGGCTACGAGCAGGAGGGCCATGTCATCGCCGCGCTGCGCCCGGGCCTGGCCAGCCTGGTGATCGACCGCTCCGGCCAGGCCCGGATCGGGATCTGGGGCTCCAGCGTGCCTGGCCCGGGCGAGGCCGTCTACAGCGTCCGGCAGAATCTGCAGCCGCTGGTCTACCGGGGGGAGCCGACCAGCGCGGCCGCTGATCCCGGGCTGTGGGGCGCCACCCTGGGCGGCGGCGCGTCCGTCGCCCGCAGCGCCGTCGGCCAGGACTCCTACGGCGACCTGCTGTACGCGGGGAGCATGTCCGCGACGCCCGCCGACCTCGCGGCGGCGCTGGCTGCCCGCGGAGCGCGGATCGCGATGGAGCTGGATATCAACCCGGAGTGGGTCCAGCTCGACATCGCGCCCAGCGCCGGCGGCCCGCTGATCGCGGCGGTGCCCGGCCAGAACCGGCCTCCCAGCCAGTTCCTCACCGGGTGGACCCGGGATTTCTTCGCGGTGCTGGCCGCTCCGTCATCCTGACCGGCTCCACTCCGCGTCCCGGCCGGGCCGATCCGTTATCCGGACCGGGCCGACATGGTGATGAAGTCGCGGGCCCACCAGGACTGGAAGAACGTCCACGGGCCCTGCGTGGTCGCCGCCAGCAGCTTGCTGCCGTTGGCCGGGGCGGCGGGGCCGCCCCCCGGGGGGTCGTAGCTGACGAAGACGGTCCAGGCCGGATTGATGTCGAGCTGCATGCCGCGGATCACCCCGGCACGGACCAGAAGCTGCGCGAGCTGGAGCGGATCCAGCGCCGGGCCGGTGACGTAGACGAGCGCGCCGTCGGCGGTGACCCCGATCCCCGAGCGCCACTGGTGCTCGATGCCCGGGACGGAGTGCAGGCACGAGGTCGCGCCGCAGGTGGAGCCCCAGGCCTGCCAGTCGCCGTTCACGGCCTGCCGGGTGGGCTGGCCCGCGGCCACGAGGGGGACGAGGTTCTGGCGGACGCTGACGACGTTCCGGGTCATGGTCACGTCCCGGCCCCAGGCGCCGACGGTGACGCCGCCGTCCGCGCTGATCACCAGGGAAGCCGCGCCCGGCCGCAGCGGGGCGACCGTCCGGCCTTCGGTGTAGTAGCCGCCGCGCGCGTCCTTCATCTGGAAGCCGCCGTTAAACGCGGCCACCAGGGTGCGGGCCTGCGCGGGCGGCGACCGGCGCGGTGTAGCGGTACGGCCCGCCGCCCGGGCTCTTCGAGCCGGAGTACAGCCGGGCGGACAGCACCCGGGTGTCCATCCACGAGATGCCGGCCGGCTGGGTGCCCCCGGGCGGGATGAGCGTGGTCTCGTAGACCGCCCGGACGCCGCCGGCGGGACGCCCGGCCGGACGCCAGGTCCCCGCCCCGGCCACGGCCGGGCCGCGGAACGGCATCAGCGCGGTGGGAGCCGGCAACGGTCCCGTAGCGGCCGCCGATGGCCCGCTGCCGCCCGCGCCGGATGAGCTGCCCCCGCCCGGCGCGGCGCGCCCGCTGCTGCCGGCCGGGGACGTCGTTCTCCGAGCGGGTCTGCCCCGGAGCGGCCGGCTTTCCCTGGCTGCACGACGAGAGGCCAAGGCTCCCGGCGAGCAGCAGCGCGCAGGCAGCCATCGTCCCGCCCGGGCGGAGCGAGACCGTCGTCATTCCTCCACGCTAAGTGAGGGACCGCCAGCGCAGCACCAGCGGGTCACGGCGCCGGGCCAGTTCGAGCAGGCCGTCGCGGGCCGGCTTCGGCAGCGGGCCGAACGGCCGCCGCGTCGCCTCGCTGGCGATGACGCCGCCCTCATGCATCAGCACCTTCGCCGCGCGCAGCCCGCACTGCCGGTTCTCGTAGTGGATCAGCGGGAGGTACTCCTCCCACAGCGTGCGGGCCGTGTCCCGGTCGCCCGCGTGGTAGGCGCGCACCACCGCGCCGAGCACGTCCGGGACGCTGCTGCTCGGCATCGTGCCGCGCGCCCCCGCATCCAGATCGGGCAGCAGGGTGACGGACTCCTCGCCGTCGAAGGGGCCCGGCAGCGCGGCGCCGGCCAGCTCGATCACCTCGCGCAGCTTCGCCGCCGTGCCGGGCATCTCGACCTTCACGTACTGCACGTTCGGGATGTCGCGCGCCAGCTCCGCGAGCTGCGCCGCGGACAGCCGCGTCGTGCTCAGCGGCGCGTCCTGGATCATGACCGGGATGTCGATCGCGTCCGCGACGATACGGAAGTACTCGGCCACCGCTCCCCCGTCGGCACTCATGGTGGCGCCGACGAACGGCGGCATGAGCATGACCATCGCGGCGCCGAGTTCCTGCGCCCGGCGGCTGCGCTCGGCCGCGACCCGCGCACTGTAATGGCTGGTCGTCACGACGACCGGGATGCGGCCCGCGGCTTGGTCGAGGACATGCGCGGCCACCCGGTCCCGCTCGGCGTCGGTGAGCGAGAACTGCTCCGAGTAGTTCGCCAGGATGCAGATCGCGTCGGCCTCCGCGCCGATGAGGAAGTCGGTGACCCGCGCCTGGCTGGGCAGATCGAGGTTCTCGTCGTCGTCGAATGTGGTCGGCGCCACCGGGATTACGCCGCTGATCATCACTACCCCTGGTCGTCCGGTCGATCCCGCCATGATGCCACGGTGCGGCCCGTCGGCAGCCTATGAGGCTATACGGGTAGGGGTATATTGGGAGAACGCAGAAGGGACCATCCCCATGGGCTACGGGACAAGCATCACCCTGGATATTCCGTTCGCCGAGGCGGTGACCCGGGTGCGCGGTGCGCTCGGGGAACAGGGCTTCGGCGTGCTCACCGAGATCGACGTGACCGCCACCCTGCAGGCCAAGCTGGGCGAGCAGATCGAGGACTACACGATCCTCGGCGCGTGTAATCCGCCCTTCGCCTTCCAGGCGCTGAGCATCGACCGCGGCATCGGGCTGCTGCTGCCGTGCAACGTCGTTGTCCGCAGCGTCCCGGCCGGCACCGTCGTCGAGGCGCTCGATCCGCAGATCATGCTCACCCTCACCGAACGGCCCGAGCTGAAGCCCATCGCGGACGAGGTCGCGCGCCGCCTCGCCAATGCCCTGGCCAGCCTCGTCCCTGCGGCACCGGTTCCATGACCCTGCCCGGTATGGGCGGCGACGATGCGCGCCGTCGGCCAGCGGCCCTGTTAACATACCCCTGAGGGTATCTTCGCTTGATCCCGGTGAACGGCAGTTATCCTGCGCTGGCGTCCCGGGCCTGACACTCAGGGAGCTGCCGTGGACGCGGACGCCCAGACGATGGCCGATGTGATCAAGCGGCTCCGCCGCGCTCAGGGCCAGGTCGGCGGCGTTATCAGGATGATCGAAGAGGGCCGCGACTGCGCCGATGTGGTCACCCAGCTGGCGGCCGCCTCGCGGGCGCTCGACCGGGCCGGGTTCAAGATCATCGCAACCGGTCTCGAGCAGTGCGCCGCCCAGGAGGAGGGCGACGGGACGGCCCGAACCGACCGCGCCCAGCTGGAGAAGCTTTTCCTGTCGCTGGCCTGACACCGGCACCGGCCTGAGGCGGGCGCTCGCTGCTCATCGTCGGGATCACGGCGCTGGCCGGTATGGCCGCGCATTACCGCGCCGGGCGGGTCCGTATCGCGCCCGGGATCATGTTCGGGTCGTGTCGATGCCTCGCGGCTCGTGCCGGGCCTGATTTGACGGCCGGCCGGGAATGCCGGGGCCCCCTCCGGCGCTGACCTATTTATACCCCTATGGGTATTTCGCAGAAGCTCGGAGGCTGGCCATGGACACGAGGATCTCTGGCACCGGCGGCACCGGCCGTCAGTTCGGCTTCCGGACGACGTGCGGGCGAGAGTTCCAGGTGGGCCATCTCACCCTCGGCGGGGGCCACCGCCCGGCCCAGCGGGTCAGCCTTGGCATCGGCGGCTCGTCCGCGGCGGAAACCGGTACCTGGGCAGGGCTCACTGCGGCCGAGGCCCGATGGCTCGCCGCGGCTCTGCTGGCGCAGGCGGCCGCCTGCGAAGGACCGGAGGGCACCCCCGAGGGCGCCCCCGGGCACCGGAGACTTGATGCCGGTCACCCCTGACCCTGATAGTGAGCATGTGACTTCCGACCGGGCACGGGCCGCACGATGATCCCGGCATGGATCTGGGCGGCGACCGCGGCGGCCCTGGTCGCCACGATCGCGGCCGAGATTGTCGTGAGCGTACGGTCCGGGCGCAACTCCCCCGGCATGCGCCAGGCGATCCGCTGGGCCGGGGTCTACATCTCCCTGGCGGTCCTCTTCGGGATCGCGGTCGGGGTAACGGGCGGCTGGCCGACGGCCGGCCAGTTCTACGGCGGCTACCTCACCGAGTACAGCCTGAGCGTGGACAACCTGTTCATCTTCTACGTGATCATGGGCTGGTTCGCCGTGCCCGCGGCCCGGCAGCAGCGTGTGCTGCTGCTGGGGATCGGGCTGGCCCTGGCGCTGCGGACGGTGCTCATCGTGGCCGGGGTCGCGGCCATCCACCGTTTCGGCTGGCTCTTCTACCCGATGGGCGCCTTCCTGCTGTGGACGGCGGTCAGCGTGGCCCGCTCCGGCGCGCCGGAGGACAAGCAGCACACCCGGCTGCGGTCATGGCTCCAGCGCCGGATGCAGCGTGCGGGCGACGACCACGGCAACCGCCTGATCGTCTGGCGGGACCGGCGGCCGGTGGCCACTCCGTTCCTGCTGCTGGTCGTCGCCATCGGCCTGGCGGACATCATGTTCGCCTTCGACTCGATCCCGGCCGTCTTCGGCATCACGACCCGGGCCTCCCTGGTCGTGGCGTGCAACGTGTTCGCGCTGATGGGACTCCGCCAGCTGTACGTCCTGCTGGTGGGGACGCTGAGGAGGATCCGCTACCTGAATACCGGCCTGGCGGCCATCTGCGCGTTCATCGGCGTGAAACTTCTGCTGGAGGCGCTGGACAGCTCCGGGGTGGGCTGGGCGGTGACTATTCCGGCCTCGATATCGGTGAGCGTGGTGGCCGCGGTGCTGCTGGTCACCGTCATCGCGGGCCTGGTGACCAGGCGGGTCCGAGAGCACCTTGACCGCCGCCCGCACGCCTACCAGGCGAGCGGCGAGCGCCGGTTCGCGATCGTCGACACCGACGGGAACGGCGTCTGGCAGCGCCGTGACGGCGAGGTGCTGACGCGCAAGCTCTGTGAGACCTTCGGCTACGCGGCCGATTCGCCGCTGGGCCTCGCGGTGGCCGAGGGGCAGCGAGCGTTGTTCGAGGCGATGCTGGCGCATATGGACGTCAATGGCGACCAGGAGATCTCGCCGGACGAGTTCACCGCGGGCCTGAGCCGCGCCATCGAGGACCGGGCCGGTTTCGAATCGGCCGTCCGCGCCACGGCGGCCGCGCTCATCCAGGTGGCGGACCTCGACGGCAACGGGGTGCTGGACCCGGCGGAATACCGGCAGCTCGCCGCGGTCTACGGGACCAGCGCGGACGAGGCGGAACGCGCGTTCGGCTTCCTCGACATGGACCACAACGGCGTGCTGGACACCGCGGAGCTCAGCCTGGGAATCGGCCAGTTCTTCGCCGCATGACCAGGCCCAGCTATCAGCCGACGGCTCCGCTGGGCGCACTGACCCGCTCGGCGTAGAACTCCTGGACGGCGGTGAACGCCCGCGCCCCGTAGACGGTGGCGGGGCCGCCGTTCATCAGGAAGGTGACGCCGATCGCCTCGGCCGCCTCCTGCGGGCTGGCACCGTGCTGAACGGCCGCGTGCGCGTGCGCGGCGATGCATCCGTCGCATTCCTTGCTGACGGCAATGGCCAGGGCGATGAGTTCCTTGGTCTTGGCGTCCAGCACGCCGGCGCCGAGCGCTGAATCGTGAAGCTCCTTGTAACCCGCGTAGACCTGCGGGATCGCGTGCCGCAGCTCGCGCGTGGGTACCCGTAGCTCGTCGCGGACTGCCTTTCCGTAACTCATCGGCCTGCTCCTCCCAGCGGTGCGATCCATACTGTCGGAGTATGCGGCGGGACCCAGCGGCTCCGCCACGGCCGGACGTCCCGCTTTCGGCCTCCGCGGTATGGACGAAGGGCCCAGATCATTTTCACTTAACGGACCTGGGTGGCCGCTCTCCGCCGTGCAGGCCGTTCCGCCCCGGGGTAATAGTGAGGGGTGAGCCCCTGGGTGCTGCACCTGGACCTCGACCAGTTCATCGCCGCGGTCGAGGTGCTGCGCCACCCTGAGCTGCGCGGGCAGCCGGTGATCGTCGGCGGTGACGGCGACCCGGCCAAGCGTGGGGTGGTGAGCACGGCCTCCTACGAGGCGCGGGCGTTCGGGGTGCACTCCGGCCAGCCGCTGCGGACGGCGGCCCGGCTCTGCCCGGGCGCGGTATTCCTGCCGGTGGACCGGGACGCGTATGAGGCGGTCTCGGCCGAGGTCATGGCGGTGCTACGGGAATCGGGCGCGGTGGTGGAGGTGCTCGGCTGGGACGAGGCCTTCCTGGGGATCGACGATGACGATCCGGAACGATTCGCGCGCGGGCTCCAGCAGCGGATCCGGGCCGCCACGCAGCTGGACAGCACGGTCGGGATCGGCGAGAACAAGCTGCAGGCCAAGCTGGCCACCGGATTCGGCAAGCCGGCCGGAGTCTTCCGGCTGACCGGCCAGAACTGGTTCGAGGTGCTGGGTGACCGCCCCACCGACGCGCTGTGGGGGATCGGCGCCAAGACCGCGCGGAAGCTCGCGCGACCTCGGCCTGCACACGGTGCGGGACCTGGCCGCGGCCGACCCGGGCGCGCTGGCGCAGCAGTTCGGCCCGGCGACCGGGCCCTGGCTGGTGCTCATCGCGCAGGGCCGGGGCAGCCGCGAGGTGGACGACGCGCCACAGGCGGCGCGGTCGCACGGCCGGGAGGTCACCTTCCAGGAGGACATCGCGGACTGGCCGCGGGTGACCGGGGAGATCGCGCGGCTGGCGGAGCTGGTGGCCGCCGAACTGGCGACCATGGAACGGCCCGCCGTCCGGGTGGTGGTCAAGGTCCGCTACGCGCCGTTCATCACCGAGACGCACGGGCGGCCACTGGCGGAGCCGACCGTGGACCCGGCGGTGATCCGGGAGGCCGCGCTGGCGGCGCTGGACCGGTTCACCGGCCGCCGCCCGGTGCGCCTCCTCGGCGTCCGCGCCCAATTCAGCTAGCACGGTTCAGCTAGCACGGTTCAGTAGCCGGTCGGCCGGATAGGCCGGCGGCCCCAGAGCAGGATGCCCACGCCGCCGAGCAGGGCCACAGCGCCCAGGCCGAACAGCCAGAACTGCTGGACCCCCGCGGTCCCCCCGGCACCGGTGGCCGGGGCGCCCTGCGGCAGCTTGGCCACCGCGACACCCAGCTCCGACGCCGCCTGCTGGGCCATGGTGAGGTGCATGGTTAGCGTGGGCATGGCGGCACTGGCGTAGTCCTTCACCTTCCAGTTGCTCCCGTGCGCCACCTCGAGCCGGAACAGCACGATGGCCTGCTCGTGGGCGACGACGCTGGCCTGGGCGAAGGCCACGTTCAGGTTGTGGCCGGACAGCGACTCGATCTGGTTCGCCTCGGCCAGCTGCTGGGCGCTGGGACTCGCGGGAATCGAGACCCCGACGCCGGCGGCCAGCTGGCGCAGCGCGGCCAGCGCGGTGGTGTGGTCGCTGACATAACGCGCGGCCACGCTATTCAGCGGCTCGGCCACCCGCAACTCGACGTTCTTGCTGATCGACAGCTCGGCGATGTTGGCCTGAGCGGCCGCGGCCATGAAGGCGCGATCCTGGCCCGACACCGTTAAAGTGGCGGGCCGTGCCGTCGTCCCCTGCGCCGGGCTGGCCACCGCCGCGGCCGTGAGAAGCCCGGCCGACATCGCGAAGCAGACCGCGGCGAGGCCGAGGCCGAGCCGGCGGCCGGCCTTGCGGTGACCCTTCATGTTGCCTCCGTTGAACTCGTTTGGACCGGTATGCGTACATAGAGGCAGAAGCCACAGCCGTCTTACCGCTCTACTAAGGGGAACGACGGCCGGCGGACCCCGGTTCGGCCGGAACGGCGCTTTTCGCCGCAGGGCCGGGCCGACCAGGAGGCCCCGCGAGATTCGGAGTTTCGATGGCCCGCACGCAGGACGATTCCGGCCACCTCGACGCGCTCCGCAGGCCACGAGCGAAGATCGCTTTAATCTCGGCCGCCGCCCTCATCATCGGGGGCGGAACCGCGATCGGCGTAGCGCTCAGCAGCCAGCATCATGCCCCGCAGCCGTCCCGTTCGGCAGCAGGGGCCACCAGCCCGGGATCGCCGCCGGCCGGCGCACCGGCGCCAGCGTCATCGGTCCCGTTGCCCTGGGCGGGTGAGACCGCGCAGCAACTGGAGGCCGCGCAGGGGCCCACGCTGCCGGGCTCGGTGCCCGTCTCGCTGCAGATCCCGGCCCTCGGCGTCAGCTCGAAGGTCATGCGCCTCGGTCTGGCCAGCGACGGCACCATGCAGGTACCGCCGCTGTTCGGCCAGCCGAGCGAGGCCGGCTGGTACCGAGTACTCCCCCACGCCCGGGCAGCCCGGGCCGTCGGTCATCGTCGGGCACATCGACACCTACCGCGGACCTTCGGTGTTCTACCGGCTCGGCGCGGCCCGGCCCGGCGAAGAGGTCGACGTCGGCCTGGCCGACGGGACCACCGCGGTGTTCCGGGTCACCGGCGTGCGCGAGTACTCCAAGTCCAGCTTCCCGTCGCGGACCGTCTACGGCCCGACCAGCAATGCGGCCCTCCGCCTGATCACGTGCGGCGGGGACTTCGACTACGCGACGCACCGCTACCTGGGCAGCACGGTGGTGTTCGCGTCGCTGGTGTCCGGCCGGCCTCTCCTAGCCCGTCAGTTTCCGCAGCGGGCCGGACAGCTCGCGGGCGAAGAAGTCGATGAAGCCGTCCGGATCCGGGCCGCCGTTCATCGTGACCAGGCGGTCGAACCCGGCATCGACGTACGGCTGCGCGACCTCCAGGTGCCGCGTCACGTCGGGCCCGCAGGCGAACTGGGCCCGGACCTGATCGGCGGTGATGCTGGCAGTGGCGGCCTCGAAGTTGACCGGGTTCGGCAGCTCGGCCATCACCTTCCAGCCGGTCAGCGCGAACCTCGACTTCTCCAGGACCGCGCGGGTGGCAGCGTCCTCGTCCGGCGCCCAGGCGAGCGGCACCTCGGCGTACGCAGGCCCGTGCCCGCCCAGGCGATGCCAGGTGCTGACCAGGTCACCCTGGGGTTCGGTGGCGAACAGCCCGTCACCGAGCTCGGCGGCGATCTTCGCCGACGCCGGCCCGCTCGCGGCCACGGCGATCACGGGCAGGTCCGCGGGCAGGTCGAAGACCCGCGCGTCCTCCAGTTGAAGGTACTTGCCCTCGTACGACCGGTAGCCGCCCTGCCACAGCAACCGGATGATCTCCAGAGCCTCACGGAACCGCTCGTGGCGGACCCGGCGAGCCGGGAATCCCAGCCCGACCACGTGCTCGTTCAGCCGCTCCCCGGCACCCGCGCCGAGCGTGAAGCGCCCCTCGGAGATGATCGCCATCGTGGCCGCAGCCTGGGCGATGATCGCCGGGTGGTAGCGCACCGACGGGCAGGTGACGCCGGTGGCCAGGCCGATGCGCTCGGTCCTGGCGGCGATGGCGGCCAGGATGCTCCAGGTGAATCCGCTGTGGCCCTGGGCGTCCAGCCACGGGTGGTAGTGATCGCTGATTTCCACGAAATCGAAGCCGGCCTGCTCGGCCAGCACGGCCTGGCGGATGAGCTCCTGCGGGCCGAAGGCCTCGGTGGCCAGCTTGTAACCAATCTGCACGTTCTGCTCCTTGCCGCTCCGAACCAGCTCACGGTGCCAGCTCACGGTGCCAGCTCACGGTGCCAGCTCACGATGGATGCGCCCGGCGCCTACCCGTCCGGGCGCCTCTCAAGCGGGCCCGTGCACGTAAAAACCGTACGGAGCCGGGTGATGTGGGTGATGCTGGACGAGAGGGCTACGATCATGACCCTCAGCACTTGCGAAGCGAGGGCGGTCAGATGCGGGACAGGCGGATGCTGGGCGCGACGGGGCGGGCGGACCGTTGACCGGGGAGGGCGAGTGGGACTTCCGCGGGATCGATCCCGGCGAGCAGCTGCCTGACATCGACACGTCGGTGCCGCACTCGGCGCGCATCTACGACTACATCCTCGGCGGCAAGGACAACTTCGCCGTGGACCGCCAGGCGGCCGCCAAGGCGATGGCCGCCAACCCGCATCTGGCCACGGCCATGCGGGAGAACCGCGCGCTGATGCGCCGGATGGTGGCGTGGCTGGCCCAGGAGGCGGGTGTCCGCCAGTTCCTCGACATCGGCACCGGCCTGCCCACCAGCCCCAACGTCCACGAAGTCGCCCAGGCCGTCGCGCCGGGCGCGCGCGTCGTCTACGTGGACGACGACCCGATCGTGCTGACCCACGCGCGCGCCCTGCTGACCAGCAGCCTGGAGGGCGACATCGCTTACATCCACGCCGACCTGCGCGACCCGGACAAGATCCTCCGCGACCCGCGGCTGCTGGACGCCCTCGACCTGTCTCAGCCGGTCGCGCTGACGCTGTTCGCGGTGCTGCAGTTCATCCCCGACGAGGACGACCCGTGGGGCATCGTGGCCCGGCTGCTCAGCGCCCTGCCGTCCGGCAGTTACCTGGCGCTGCAGCACCCGACCCGCGACTTCTACCCCGAGGGCGTGGGCATCGACCGCAGCTACCGCAGCTCGGGCATCCCGTTCACGTACCGCACCAAGGACGAGTTCGCGCGGTTCGTCGCCGGGCTCGAACTGGTTCCGCCCGGGATTCAGCTCATGTCGCAGTGGCGCGCCGAGAATGAGCCGCAGCCCCGCCCGTCCGGCGTCGAGGCCGGCGCGTACGCGGCTATCGCCCGCAAGCCCTGACGCACCCGCTCGCCGGCGGCCCGGGTGTGAGGGTAGATACTGCGCTAATGATCCGGCTTGGAGTGCTTGGCGACCTCTCCGCCGCATCCGGTGTGTATCGCAGCGCGTCGTTGTCCAATCCGGGTGACCGTGACAACTTGCTGGCCAAGCCGGAGTATCTGATCCTCGGGCCTAGGGGACTAGCCGAGGGCCGCACTCATGTCGCGGAAGAGGACGGGGCACTCGTTGGGTTCGCCACCTGGGCCGAAGCTGACGGCATTTTCGAATTGGAAGACCTATTCGTTGATCCGGGCTGGATGAGGCATGGAATTGCCACTGCCCTTGTCAGCCGTATCGTGGACGTCCTGCGGGTACGGGGTGCAGAGCGCCTGGAAGTGACAGCCAATCCGCACGCGCTGGGCTTTTACCGCGCCGCCGGTTTCCTCGATTGCGGCATCGCCGAGACAGACTTCGGCGCCGCGCCTCGCATGGTGCTGGAACTCCGCTGACTTGCTCTTGCGGCGATCAGGCGGGCCCGGCCCGCGCGACTCACGTCATCCGCTTTACCAGTTGGTGGGAGAATGCTGTCAGCTGAGTGCTCCCAGCGCGGCGCCGATGGTGGCGATGATTGCCCCGCCGAGCGTTACGGAGATGAACGAGCGGAAGAAGCCGGTGCCGAAGAACCGCCGGCGGATCCAGGCGAGCGTCAGTAGCTCGAACGCCATCGCCGCGAGCGCGAGCAGTACCGCGGCGCGGTACTGGGGGATGAGGAACGGCAGCGTGTGCAGGACACCGCCCAGAAACGTGCCGAAGCCATCGGTCAATCACGAGGTGCCGCCGGGCGTGCCGGAATGGGGGCTGGGCTCCATTTTTCCTCGATGCGGGCGTAGCGCCAGATGAGCAGGGCGGCCAGCCAGGTGGTGAGGAACAGCCCCACGATCACGAACCCGGCGGTGTTGATGTTGAACCGGGACATCAAGCCCCAGAAGCCGGTGGTGCGGCTGAGCCCGTGGATCTCGTGCGGCAGCAGGCTCAGGGCCTCGACCGCGCCGATGACGAAGCAGATCGCCACGGACAGCCCGGTGATGGCCAGGTTGTAGTAGACCTTGCGGACCGGGTTGAAGAACGCCCAGCCGTAGGCCAGGTTCATGAACAGCCCGTCGGTGGTGTCCATGAACGTCATGCCCGCGGTGAACAGGACCGGCAGGCAGATGATCGCGTACCAGGGGATGTGCTGGGAGGCTAGCAGCCCGGTGGTGGCCAGCAGGGCGACCTCGGTGGCGGTGTCGAAGCCCAGGCCGAACACGACCCCGACCGGGTACAGCTGCCACTCCTTGGTGATGACCTTCATCCAGCGGCCGAAGAACCGGTAGAAGAACCCGCGGTTGGCCAGCTGGCGCTCCAGCTCGGCCTCGTCGTACTCACCGCGGCGCATGGACCCGAAGACCCGCACGATCCCGGCCAGGACCACCAGGTTCAGCAGCCCGATCAGCAGCAAGAATGCCGCCGATACGACTGTGCCGAACAGCCCACCGAACCGCTCGAGCCCCGAGCCGCTGTCCGAGACCGCGCCGAAGACCGTCTTCTCCGCCACTACGATCCCGGCCCCGATGGCGACCACGACGGTGGAGTGCCCCAGGGAGAAGAAGAACCCGAACCCCAGCGGGCGCGGGGCTCCGGTGCCCTGCCGCTCGCCCAGCACCTTACGCGTGCAGTTATCGATCGCCGAGATGTGATCGGCGTCAAACGCGTGCCGCAAGCCGAGCGTGTACGCCAGCACCGCCACCCCCACCCCGAGCCCCTGGTAATGCGAGGGCACCACGAACACGAACAGGATGACAAACCCGGCCACGTGCAGGCCCGCGATCACCCCGTACATCGCAATCAGCCTGGCTCGCTCCCGGGCGGTCATCGCCGTGAACGACTGCCGTACCAGCTGCCCGATGTGAGGCGACCTAGATGCGCTCGCGGCGGCGCCGCGGGCGGGAATGCTATCCGGGAGGGCATTCAATCGTTTCCTCCGGCCACTCGATCTGACGGCGGGTAAAGACACGGTCGCGCTCGGCGGAGGTCACTCGCACCCGTACGGACCCTGGCCCATGCCCTGGTCTGCGGGTCGGCCCGGGCGCACGCAGGTACCGGTAACCAGCCGGCCGACGTCCGTCCGGTGCTGGGGCGGACCGATGCTACGGACGTCAGGAATCTGCTGCCCTGGCTCCGGGCACCGCCACATCTACGGGGCCGAAGGGGTGCCCGGCGCTGGGCCGCCCGGCCGCAGACCAGGGAACCGGCCAGGGGTTTCACGGGTTCGACGCGCTGCCCGGAGCCCGACCGTGGTTCCAGTACAACCTGCAGGCGAAACCGCCCGGCTCCCGGTCCGCGACCCGGGCCGGCGGGTCGCCGTTAACGGAAGGGTGTTCTCATGCCCACGGTTACCGTCGGCCAGGAAAACAGCTCAGACATCGAGATCTACTACGAGGATCACGGCGCCGGCCAGCCCGTGGTGCTGATCCACGGGTACCCGCTCAGCGGCCGCGCCTGGGACAAGCAGGTCCCGGTGCTGCTGGAGGCCGGCTACCGGGTCATCACCTACGACCGGCGCGGGTTCGGCAAGTCCAGCCAGCCGGTCACCGGCTACGACTACGGCACCTTCGCCGCCGACCTGGCCGCCCTGCTGGAGCACCTCGACCTGCACGAGGCCGTCATGGTCGGGCACTCGATGGGCACCGGCGAGGTCACCCGGTATCTGGGCACCCGCGGCTCGGCCCGGGTGGCCAGGGGCGTGCTGCTCTCCCCGATCCCCCCGTTCCTGCTGCAGACGCCAGACAACCCCGAAGGGGTGCCGCAAGGCCTGTTCGACGGATTCGTCCAGGCCGCCATGGCCGACGCCCCGGCGTGGATGAAGGGCTTCCTGGACAACTTCTATAACTTCGATACCCTGCGCGGCACGCTGGTCAGCGACCAGGCCTGGCAGGCCAGCTGGAACCTGGCCGTGAGCGCGTCGGCCACCGCCGCGGTGGCCTGCATCCCGACCTGGGCGACCGACTTCCGCGCCGACCTCCCCGAAATCGACGTGCCCATGCTGGTCGTGCAGGGCGACGCGGACCGGGTCCTGCCGCTGGACAAGACCGGCCAGCGGCTGCCCGCCCTGATCAAGGACGTGCAGCTGATCGTCGTCGAAGGCGGCCCGCACGCCATCCCCTGGACCCACGCCGCCCAGGTCAACAAGGCCCTGCTCGACTTCATCCGCAGCTGATGCCCGACCCAGGCCACACCACTACCCAGAAGGAAGAGCAAATGTCGAATCACTTCAGCGCCGACTACCTTAAGTCTCCCGGCGACGACCGGCGCCTGGACATCACCGACGTGTTCTTGTTCAAGTCATCGAAGGACCCCACCAAGCTGGTGCTGATCATGGACTCGAACCCGACCGTCCCGGACCCGGCACCCAACCCGGCCCGGGGCCCGGAGTTCTACCCCGGCGCGGTCTACCGGATCAACATCGATACCGACGGCGACGCGCACGCCGATGCCGCGTTCACCCTCACCTTCTCCGACTACGAGGACGGCCGCCAGACCGGGACCGCCTGGTACGCCACCGGCGACCAGGCCCGCCAGCCCGAACCGGTCGGCGAACGGCTCACCACATCCCTCCCGGTCAGCTTCGACGGCACCGTCCAGCCCCTCCAGGCCGGCCCGGCCCGGCTGTTCGCCGGGCGGCGCAGCGACCCGTTCTTCGCCGACCTCGAGGGCACCGTGCACAACTTCCAGTGGACCGGGCAAGACCACTTCGCCGACAACAACGTGTCCACCATCGCACTCGAGGTCCCCACCGATCTGTTCGGCACCGGCCGGCAGATCGGCGTCTGGGCCTCCATCAGCCGGCGCCGCGACGACGGCACCCTGGAGCAGATGGACCGCGGAGGGGGCCCCACCATCAACCCGTTCATCAACCCCGACGGCGAGAAAGACCTCTACAACTCCCGCCAGCCCGCCGACGACGTCGACAACTACCTCGGACCCTGGTCCGAGGTGCTGGAAAAAGGCGGCTACCCCCCCGAAGAGGCCCAAAAGCGGTTTAATTACGCGCCCTCACTTCGGTGTCCCCGGTTGCCCGACGCGGTATCAGTCTCTCATTAACCTTCAGCGCTCCGCGCGCGGCAGCGTCCCTTTTTGCCGTTCGCGCAAGCCGGAAGGCTGGCCGGCATGCAGGTTCTGTATGAGCGGTGCGCGGCGATTGCGTCCACAAGACGTGATCGCGGTGGCGGTCCGGCTGCCCGCGACGGACCGCGCAGCCGGCAGACCCTCAGCGCACCTTCCACACGTTCTACGCGGTGCTCCGGGAGACGGCCCGGTGGCTTTCCTCCCAGCGCGTCACCCACGTGGCGATGGAGGCCACCGCGATCTACAGCATGCCGGTCTATCACGCGCTGCTCGAGCACGCGCAGTTCACCCAGGTGCTGGTGTGCAACGCCGCGCATGTCAAAACGTCCCGGGCCGCAAAACCGACCTGCGGACGCCGCGTGGCTGGCCCAGCTGCTGGAGTGCGGGCTGCTGCCGGGCAGCTTCATCCCGCCCGCCGCCTCAAGGCCGCGCGGGACGTCATCCGCTACCGCCCCAAGGTCGTGCAGTCGCGGACGTCGGAGCCCAGCGGCTCGGCACGTGCTCCAGACGCCGGCATCAAGCTCGACTCAGTGGCCTCCTCCCTCACCACCAGTCCGGCCTGGCGATGATCCAGGCGCTGATCGACGGGGAGCGCCACCCCGCGGTCCTCGCGGACCTGCCGCGGGCACGATGCGGTCCAAGATCCCTGACCTGTCCATCGCTGGAGGGCCGCTTCGGCGACCATCAGCCCGATGTGCCACCTGCACCTGGATCACATCGCCCACCTCGATGCGATGATCTCCCAGCTGGACGCGCAGACCGAGACGATGATGGCGCCCTTTCGCCCCAACGGGACCTGCTGACCAACTCCCCCCGCATCGGCCCGCTGGCCGCCGCCGCAGTCATCTCCGACATCGGCCGACGTCCGAATACTTCCGCGTCGCCGCCCACCTGGCCTCCTGGACCGGGCTCTGCCCGGGCAACCACGAATCCGCCGGGAAACGGCCCCGGCAAACCCGCACGGCAACCAGCATCTCCAGCCCCTCCTGGTCGATGCGCCTGGCCGCCATCCGCACGACGCCACCTCCGCCCCGTACCACCGGCTCGTCCCCTCGCGCTACCGCAGCCCCACCGCCCACAAGCCGCCATCATCGTCTCGCCCACACCATGCTCGTGATCATCTGGCACATCCTGCCACCGCAGGCCCTACGACGACTCGGCGCCGACTTCTCACCGCGCCCACCCGAACGCGAAACCGGCCTCATCACCCACTCCAGCCCTCGCCACCAGTCAGTCTCCCCCCGCCGCCTACACCTTCCCGCCGCCTTGCAGTTCCTGCCCGACATCTTGCACTATGACCTCACCAAGCCCATCGCCTACCCCAACGGCCGCAAACCCATCGACGACGTCTACAGCTACCGCTTCGCCTGGCTGACCTACGGCAAGGTCCCCCCGCAAGGCCTCAAACCCCACGCTGACCTGCTGACCGACTTCCCCTACCTCGGCCCGCCCAGCCCTAGCCATAGCTAGATCGACGGGTTCGACCGGCGGTGGCCGGCTCGCTCGCCAAGCACGGCCTGGCGAGCGAGCCAGGCGCTAGACGACGTAGCCCGTGACATGTGCCTCGCCTTTGGCTAGATCGACCGTGCCCCGGGCCCAGATCTGAAGTGGATTTACCCACGCATAACCGGGCTCGGAAGTCGTCATGGTCACGTTTTCGCGCAGGTCGCCAACGGGTGGTCCCTCCGTGAAGCGGGCGACGCCATCGGCATAGAGCGCGATCTTCTTGCCATCCTCGGTCGTGATCTCCGCATGGATGTGGAGTTGAACGCGACCATCGGGACGGACGTGGATGTAGTCGGTTAGCTCAACCGTTCCTCGTAGCCTCTGGCCTACGATCGGCCCCTGGAAGGCGAGGTCGTACCGGGCCCCTTGCGAAGGGATGTCTGCGACACCGGACAGCAGAGCGTCCAGCGCGGGCACACCGTACGAGGTCGCCCCGGTCGACTGGATGGTGTACTCGTAGAGCAACTCGCCGGGCATCTGTTCCGTCATGACCGAACGTCCCTTCTTGCCATGGCCTGCTCGAGCTCGCGGCGGGAGCTGATGTCCAGCTTGGCGAACACCTTGCGCAGGTGCCACTCCACGGTGCGGGCGCCGATGAACAGCTGCGCGCCGATCTCCGGGTTGGTTCGTCCCTCGCGGGCCAGCTGGGCGATCTCCTCCTCTTGCGGAGTCAGGTCGGCGCGGGTATCTTCGCTGCGCTTGCGCACCTTCTCGCCGGTCGCCTGGAGCTCTCGCCGCGCGCGTTCGGCGAAGGCCTCGGCGCCGATGGACGCGAGCGCGCCGAACGCGGGCCGCAGCTGGTTGCGGGCATCGATCCGCCGGTTCTCCCGGCGCAGCCATTCGCCGTAGACCAGGCGGGCGCGGGCCAGGTGGGTCACCATCCGGGTTCTGCCCAGCAGTTCGATCGCCTCGCGGTACTCCTCTTCGGCGGCGCGTCCCCCGGATACCAGCGCCCGGGACCGCGCCGCTGCCCCGCGAGCCCAGTTGCTGGCGCTCGCCACGGCTAGCTGCGACAGCTGATCAGCCGCCGCGCAGGCACGTTCCTGCTGATCGCTTCGGGCCGCGGCTTCCACCAGCTCATACAGGGCCCACGGCGAGATGACGATCTCGTCGACGGCGCTGGCATCGTGCGCCGCCTCGGCGGCGGGCCCGTAGTTGCCGAGGCCGTTGTACAGCACCGCCTGCGCGTAGTCCGTGTAGGTCAGGGCCGCGCCCTCGCCCCGGTCCGAGGCGCCACGGGCCATCTCCTTGGCCAGCTCGGCCGCGCCCGGCGCGTCCCCGCGCCACGCGGCGAGCAGCAGTGGGACGTAGGGCAAGGTGGCTTCCCTGATCCCCGGGTCGACGCGCTCACGTTCCATCAGCAAGGCCGCCGCCTTCGACAGCTCGCCGGCCTGGATGTGGATCTCGGCGAGATAGTCCAGCGCGAACGGAAGCCAGCTGAGGTTGCCGTTCGCGCGCGCCAGCTGGACCTGGCCGGCCGCGAGCTCGAACCACGCCTCGTCGTCCCACAGGTCCATGGCGACCATGTTGTACGAGACGGACAGCCAGTCCAGCACGAGCGGCTGCGCCCGGTAGCGGCGCAGTGCCTCCTTGAGCGTGGGGGCGGCGGCCAGATAACCGTCGGCCAGGCGCACGGCGAGGCCGTGGATGAGCAGCCGCGAGTCCGGCAGCGGCTCCGACCCGGAAGGCTCCAGCGTTGCGGATCTCGCGGCGCGCGCGACCTGCCTCGCGTCCTGTCCGCGGGCGAGCCGGCCGGCGTAGATCGCGGCTACCAGGGCTTCGAGATAGGTCTGCCGGGCCAGCTCGGCGTCCAGGCTCTGTAGCCGCTGTGCTGCCTGCAGCATGAGCGGCGGCGCGTCGCCGCCCCGTCTCAGCGCGAACGCGATCTGCGCCCGCATCCGCTGCACGCGCGCCTCGCCGAGTTCGCCCGGCGGTCCGAGTTCAGCCGTTACCAAGAGGGCCTGAGCGGCCTCGAAATCCCCGGCCGCGTACTTCGTTCTGGCCGCCGTCAGAGCCCGTGAGGCGCGCTCGCCCGGGTCCGGAGTGAGCGCCACGGCTTGCTCCCAGAAGGCCGCGGCGGCGGCTACCCCGCCTCGGCGCAGGGCACGGCTGGCCGAGTTGATGAGCTCCTCGGCCACCGCCTCGTCCGGCCCGGCCATCGCGTGCGCGCGGTGCCACGCCCGGCGGTCGGGGTCGGCCAGCGGATCGGTCACTGCTGCCAGCGCCTCATGTACGGCTCGCCGGTCATCGGCGGCGGCGGCCCGGTAGGCGGCAGAACGCACCAGGGGATGCCGGAAGCGCACGTTCGCACCGAACTCCAGCAGGTCGGCCGCGGCGGCCAGGTTCAGGGTTCCGGTGTCCAGGCCGAGTACCCGAGCCGCCCGGAGGATCAGCGCCGGGTCCCCGACCGGATCGGCCGCCGCGAGCAGGATCAGCCGCTGGACCTCGTCCGGCAGCTCACCCAGGCGCGCCGCGTACTGATCTTCGATGCGCCTGGGCAGATCTCCCACGTCCGGAAGAGCGAACCCACCGGCGAGGTCAGCGGCGCTCCGGCCTCGGTAGAGCTCGAGCAGGGCCAGAGGATGGCCGTGTGTCTCCTCGAGGATCCGGGCGCGGACGCTCTCGTCGAGCGGACCTGGGGTGACCGTCGCCAGCAGCGCCCGAGCCGACCGTTGATCCAGTCCGCCCAGCCGGAGTTCGGGCAGACCCGCCAGGTGATTCGGCGAGGGAGCTCCCGGGGCCGGCGTCCGGACCGCGAACACCAGCGCTATCGACTCGGCCAGCAGGCGGCGCCCGACGAATCCGAGGACCTGGGCCGAGGCCTGGTCGAGCCACTGCGCGTCGTCCACGACGCACAGCATCGGCCGCTCCTCGGAGGTCTCCGCCATGAGGCTGAGCGTCGCGAGGGCGACCAGGAACCGGTCGGGGCTATCTCCGGAGGCAAGCCCGAACGCGACGCTGAGCCCGCGACGCTGAGGCTCGGCCAGCGACCCGAGACGGCCGAGCATCGGCGCGCACAGCTGGTGCAGCCCGGCGAACGGGAGCTCCATCTCCGACTCGACGCCGGCCACGCGGGCCACCCCGAAACCGGACGCCTCGGCGATCAGATGTTGCAGCAGTTCCGTCTTGCCGATCCCCGGCTCTCCCCGCACGACCAGGACGGCGCTCTGACCGCTTCGCACGTTCGCGATGAGCCGTCGCAGGATCTCCAGTTCGCTGGTCCTGCCGAACAACCGGGGCGGAGCATGCACTGTCACGCCCACCATCCGGGGTGAGAGCTAGCGGAGACGCTTCACCTCAAGCTACTCGCCGCCTCAGACGGGCGGCAACGGCCAGATGAGCGGTCGGGACACCGGCCGGCCTAGTGGCCGGCGATCTGGCCGCCGTCGATGTGCAGGATCTCGCCGGTGATGTACGGCGAGGACTCCAGGAACAAGATGCCGTCGACGACGTCGCTGATCTGGCCGACGCGCCCGAGCGGCGGAAGCTGGTCGCCGAGTCCGTCGTAGCTTTCCGGCGGGTGCATCGGGGTCTGGATGATGCCGGGCGAGACGGCGTTGACCCGGATGCCGCGGGACGCGTACTCGATGGCCAGCGACCGGGTGGCCGCAGCCAGGCCGCCCTTGGTCAGCGCGGTCAGGGCCGCGGGCGCATGCGAGTTCGCGACCTCGGCGATGGTGGCCGAGATGCTGACCACGTGGCCGCCGTAGCGCGTCGCCATCTCGGCGATGGCGCGCTGGGTCAGCCAGAAGAACCCGGTGAGGTTGACGCCGACGACCGTGGCGTAGTCCTCGGCGGTGTAGCCGGTGAAGGGCTTGGAGATGAACACCCCGGCGTTGTTGACCAGGGTGTCGATGCGGCCGAACCGCTCCAGTGCCCCGCCGATGATCCGGTCGGCGGTGGCGGGCTTCGCGATGTCGCCCTCGACGGTGAGCACGTCCGGGTCCTCCCGCGGCTTGATCGTGCGGGCGTTGGCCACCACTGCCCAGCCTCGCCCGCGGTACCCGGCGACCAGATCGGCACCGATCCCCTGAGAGGCGCCGGTGATGATGGCGACCCTCCGGTCGTTCCGGGTCATGGGATGATCATCGCCGGGTCGCTCGGGTGCTGCTGGTACGGGTGGTGCATCGAGTGGTCGCCGACCTCCCAGTTCTCGCGGAGGCCGGGGGCGGCCAGGTCCCAGTCCGGGCGGATCTCGCGGGTCACCTCGCGCAGGTCGCGGCGAAGGTCCTCGAACGAGGGCCTGCCCCAGAACCAGTAGCCGTTGTAGACGCTGAAGATGACCAGTCCCGGCTTGAGCACGAGGGTGTGCGGGATCATCGGGTCGTAGAAGGGATCGGTGTGCTCAGCGATATCGAGGTCCTTCTGGATGTGGCGGCCGGCGTCGGACAGGAAGGTCCACTGCGCGCCGACGGAGTCCCGGAACTCGTTGGTCTTGAGGATGCTGTCGGTGGAGATGGTGACGATCTGGGTGTAGGCGACGCGGATCTTCGGGTAGTTGGCGGCCAGCTCGAGGTGCTGCTGGTGGTCCTTCGGGCAGAACCCGCCGCGGGAGAGGACCAGGATCATCGGGTCGATCCCCTGCAGTTCGCTGAGCCTGCGCCGGGCCTTGGTGTGGTCGGTCAGCTCGTAATCGGGGAAGATCCCGCCGGGCACGATGTCGGCACGCATGTTTCCACGGTCGTGTTCGGGCCGCCCGGTCGCACCCGTGAACACCCTGGCCGGTTGCCCTGGTCCTGGCCTGATGGTCGATCAGTACGATCCGGAAACCCTCGTCGGATGGACTGTGCTGGCCTCCAGCCGCGCCGCCGGCGGCGCGAGAACACCCACGGGCCCACTCTCACCCGTGTCCTGGGGCTGCACAACAGGCGGACGCCGTTGGGCCGGGGGCAGCGGCTCAGCGGGACGGGTTACAGCTCCAGGATGATGGTGAAGGGGCCGTCGTTGGTGAGGTTCACCTTCATGTCGGCGCCGAAGACGCCGGTCTCCACGCGGGCGCCCAGGTCCCGCAGGGAGGAAACCACCGCGTCCACGAGCGGCTCGGCGACCGGGCCGGGCGCGGCGGCCAGCCAGGACGGCCGGCGGCCCTTACGGGTGTCGGCGTACAGCGTGAACTGGCTGATGACGAGCAGCGGCGCCGCGACGTCGGAACACGACTTCTCACCGTCGAGGATGCGCAGATTCCACAGCTTGGCGGCCATCTTCGCGGCCACGTCCGGGGTGTCCTCGTGCGTGACGCCGGCCAGGACGAGCAGGCCGGGCTGATCGATCGCCCCGACGACCTGCCCGCCGACGGTCACACTGGCCTGGCTGACCCGCTGGACTACGGCACGCACCGGAGTACTCCCCTCGTCGGCAGCAGGGTACCGGCCCGGCATCGTAGGCTGACGGATGCTGCCCGGACTGCCGCCCGGGGAGATCGCAGATCCGGGTCATGGCGGTGGAAGGAGCGGTCGTGGCTGACCACATTCAGGTAGCCCGTTCGATGTGGACGCTGTTCGAGCCCGTGCACGCGGTGACGTACTTCACGCCAGAGGCACGTTCGGCGTTCGAGGGCGCGGGGCTGCGCGGCTTCTGGCGGGGGTACTTCGCGGGCCGCGCCGCACCGCTGGGGCCGGCCAGCGCGCCGGTCGTCACGGCCTCGTTCTACAACTTCGCGCCGGCCATGGTGAGCCGGGCGATCCCCAGCGTCTGGCAGCTGGCGTCGCCCGCGAAGGCGCTGCGGGCCCGCCAGGACGGCGCGATCACCGCGCTGCGCCCGCTGCTCGCCGGGCTGGACCAGGAGACGGCCGCGGCCGCGGACCGGCTGGCCGAGGTGACCGCCGGCCTGGAGTGCGAGGGCCGGATCCTCGCCGCCGCCAACACCACGGTGCCCGAACCGGACGGGTCACGCTCTAGCACCGATGTTGCGCTGGCCCGGCTGTGGCAGGCGGCCACCGTGCTCCGCGAGCACCGCGGCGATGGCCATTTCGCGGCCCTGCTGGCGGCGGGCATCGACGGGTGCGAGGCGCTCGTGCTGCGGTGCGCGCTGGACATGAAGCGCGAGGTCCTCCAGTCCATCCGCGGCTGGACCGACGAGCAGTGGGACGCCGCGCAGGCCCGGCTGGCGGGCCGGGGCCTGATCAGCCCGGACGGTAAGCTGACGCCCGCGGGCCAGAACACGCACGCCGCCGTCGAGGCGGCCACCGACCGGGCCGCGGCGCGCCCATGGGACCGCCTCGGGGCCGCCGCGACCAAGGAACTCGCGGGCGTCCTCACCCCCGTCGCGCAGGCCTGCGCCGCCGCGATTCCCTATCCCACCCCCATCGGCGTGCCCGCTCCCGGCACGGTCAGCTGACGGCATGAAAGGGGGCCGGGCGTTAGGAGAGGGCCGGCTGAGCGGTGACGGCACGCTAGCCAGTGGCGGGCCGGGAGTGGTCCCAGTCGGACAGCAGCGTGCGCAGGGCGGCGATGAGCGCGATCGGCTGGTCGAGCATGACGTGGTGACCCGCGGCGGGGATCTCGATGAGCGGGGCGACGCGGCCGAGCCGGTCGTACATGACCTCGCTCATCTGCCGGGACAAGATGCCGTGCTCGGCGCGGAACAGGGCCACGCGGCAGTCCAGGCGGGTGAGCAGGGCGAAGCCGAACTGCTGCCGGCCGAAGATCCGTGGGTCGAACTTCCAGGTCCAGCCGCCCTCGGCGGCGCGCACCGACGTCTCGGCGACGTGACTGGTGATGTAGGGCAGCGTCGGCTGTGCGGGCACCGGGCGGAACCGCGCGATGGCCGCCTCGCGGGTGGGGTAGACGCGCAGCGGCCCGAAGGCGCGGTGCTCGCGGGCCGCCTGCTCCTCCGGAGTGAGGTCGCGCACCGGGGAATCGATGACGACCGCCCCGGTGATCTGGGACCCGTACAGGCTGGCCAGCCGCAGCGTGACGAAACCGCCCATGCTGTGCCCGATCACCGTGGGCAGCCCGGCGATCCCGGCGTCGGCGGCTACCGCGAGCACCTCACGCGCCCATACGTCCAGGCTGTAGGCCTCGCGCCGCCCGCTGTCGCCGTGCCCGGACAGGTCGAGCGCGGCCACGCGCCGGTGCTCCGATCCCTGGGCCAGCAGGGGGGCGATGTGGTCCCACCAGCGGGAGTGCGCCGCACCGCCGTGGACGAGCACGAGGCCGGGGGTACCCCGCTCACCCCAGGCGCGGTAGGCGATCGGCGCGCCTTCGACGCTCACCAGGGCCCGTTCGGCGGCAGTGGAAAGGGCGGTGATGAACCAGGTCGGCGGTTCGGTGCCGGTGGCCATATCGGTTTCAGGGATCATGACCAGAAGGGAACCATACGCGCCCTCATGATGAGGGGGCGGCCGGGCCGGGGGCGCGGGGCTCGCCCGGGGCGGCCGAGGCGGGGGCGCGGGGCTCGCCGGGGGCGCCCGCGCGGAGCAGGTCGGCGGTGACCTGCTGGCTGCGTTCCTCGGTCATGCCGAAGCTCGCCGGGTAGACGATCACGTGGTCGACGTGCCGCCCGAACTCGGTGAGCTTCGCGGCCACCTGCGCGGGCGTGCCCGCGGCGGCCATCGCATCCACCATCGCGTCCGGGACGGCCCTGGCCATCGCGGCCAGGTCACGCGCGGCGAAGGCGGTCCGGATCTGCTCCCCCGCGGCGACGAACCCGGTGGCCTCGACCACGGTCCCGTACGTGCGCGGTGACGCGTAGAAGGCGATCTGCGCTGCCGCCTCACGCCGCGCCTGCTCCTCATCCGCGGCGACCGAGCAGATGACCATGGCCGCGATCTCGACCCGGGCGGCGTCCCGGCCGGTCTTGGCGGCGCCGGCCGCGATCACCGGGCGAACCACGTCGTCGAAGTAGCCCGGCGTGAACAGCGGATGGCCGATGAACCCGTCGGCGACCCGCCCGGCGACCTCCACCATCCGCCGGTTCACGCCCGCGGTGAACACCGGGATGCCGGTGCGGACCGGCGCGGTCACCTCCGCGGTCGGGGCGACGTCGACATGGTAGAAGCGGCCGTCGTGGCGGACCGGGCCCTCATCCAGCCGCCATAGCCGGCGCAGCAGGGGGATCAGCTCCTCCATCCGGGTCGCCGGCCCGGACGGGTCCACGCCGTGCCAGTTCGCCATCATCTTGGTCGTGCCGGTGCCGAGCCCGTAGACGAGCCGTCCGCCGGACAGCTCATCCAGGCTGCGCGCCTCGGTGGCCAGCACGAGCGGGGTGCGGCCGACCGCGTACGCGATCGAGCTGCCGACCCGCGCTTCCGTGGTGGCCTGGGTCATGGCGGCCAGGCTGACCACGGCGGACCGGGTGTAGAACTCCGGGCTCCAGACCGTGCCGAAGCCGCGGCGTTCGGCTTCGGCCGCCGCCGCGGCGGCGTCGGTCACCCCGCCGCGCAGGATCGCGAAGCCGCGCGTGGCCATCAGGTGAACCCCCTTCGGGCTAGGTGAACTCTGCGGCCAGGGCCGCCGGGACGGAGACGGTACGCGAGCGCAGGTACTCTCCGAGGCCCTTGGCCTGGGCGTCCGGGCGGGTGGTGGCGGCCACGCCGGGAGCGAGCAGCCCGGCCACGACGAAGTTGAGGGCGCGGAGGTTCGGCAATTCGTAGCGCTGCACGCCGAGGGGGGCGGCCTCGGTGAGCAGCTCGCGGAACCGGTCGACGGTGAGCTCGCGGCGCAGCCAGGCATAGGCCTCGTCGCTGCGCACCCAGAAGCCGACGTTCGCGTTGCCGCCCTTGTCGCCGGACCGCGCGCCGGCGATCCGCCCGAGCGGGATCTGGACGTGCCCAGTGTCCTCTGGGTCGGGTGTGGCTCCTGGGGCGGCGGGCGTGTGTGTGGCGGAGGGGGCGGAGGCGGGCGGGGCGCCGGGGGTGTGCGGCACCTCCCGGGACGTGCCGTCGGGGAGGTGCACGGTCTGGGTGACGACGGCGGCCGGGACGAGCGCGGGCCAGTAGACGCCGTACGCGCTGGCCGAGGTGGGCGGCGACGTGGTGTGGAACCCGGCGTAGCCGCCGAGCGCGAGTTCCTGCGTGACGTTGGAGAACGCCCGGCCGACGACGGCCTCGTCCTGATCCTTGACCGTGATCCGCAGGTGCGCGGTGGCTTCGGTGTTCGCGGGGGCGTCCGGGTGGTCGAACCGGAGCAGCCGTACGTCCACCTCGCCGAACCGGTCCGCCCCGCCGAGCAGGTCGAACAGCAGCTTTTCCGCGTGCGCGGCCTTCTCCTCGATGTCCAGGCCGGTCAGCACCATCGTGGTGGTGTTCCGGTAGCCACCGAGCATGTTCAGCGCGACCTTGAGCGTGTCCGGGGGCGGGCTGCCCCGGGTGCCGCTGAGCGTCACCCGGTCCGGGCCGTCCTGCCGCAGATGGACCGTGTCGAAGTGCGCGGTGACGTCGGGGTTCAGGTAGGCAGGCGGCCCGATCTCGTACAGCAGTTGCGCGGTGACGGTCCCGACGGAGACCAGGCCTCCGGTGCCGTCGTGCTTGGTGATGACGGAACTGCCGTCGGCCGCGATCTCCGCGATCGGGAAGCCCGGGTAGCGCCGGTCGGTGACCTCGGCCAGGAAGCTGTAGTTGCCGCCGGTCGCCTGCGGCCCGCACTCGATGATGTGCCCGGCCGCCACCGCGCCGGCCAGCGCGTCCCAGTCGTCGCGGGCCCAGCCGTGCCACCAGGCGGCCGGCCCGACGGCCAGGCTCGCGTCGGTGACGCGGGGGCAGACCACCACGTCCGCGCCGGCCTCCAGCGCGGCCGCGATGCCCCACCCGCCGAGGTACGCGTTCGCGGTGACCACCGGGCGGTCGGCCCCGGCCAGCGGCACGCCGGTGTCGGCGTGCGTGAACGTGTGCCCGCCGGCCTGCAGGGCGCCGATCCGCGGCGCCAGGTCGTCGCCGGTCAGGTACGCGATCCGGGCGGTCAGGCCGAGCTTGGCGGCGAGTTCGTCCAGCCGCGCGGCCAGGCCGGCGGGGTTGAGGCCGCCCGCGTTGGCCACGATCGGGATGCCCCGTTCCAGGCAGGGGCCGAGCACCTCCTCCATCTGGCGCAGGAAGGTGGTCGCGTAGCCCAGCGCCGGGTCCTTGCGGCGGCTCTTCCACAGGATGAGCATGGTCAGCTCGGCGAGGTAGTCACCGGTGAGCACGTCGATCGGCCCCGCCAGCATCTCCCGCGCGGCCGCGATCCGGTCGCCGTAGAAGCCGGAGCAGTTCGCGACGCGGACGGGCCGCCTGGGCATAGTCACTTCTCCTGCGCTCTGTCTGTCGCGTCCGGGGTCTCTTCCACCGTGGCGATGATCTGACCGGTAGCCACCTGGTCCCCGGCCGCGACCGGCAGCGCGGTGACCGTGCCGTCGACGGGCGCGGTGACGGTGTGTTCCATCTTCATGGCTTCCAGGACCACAAGCGGCTGCCCGGCGGTGACCTGATCGCCCTGGGCGGCCAGGACGCGGACCACCATGCCCGGCGTGGGCGCGATCAGCGACCCGGCGTGCCCGGCCGTCCCCGGCGGCGGGAACCGCGGCACCTCGGTAAACGCGGTCGAGGCGCCGCCCCCGTCGACGTACACCCCGGTCCCGGCCGCGGTTTCGACCCGGTGCACGCCATAGCGACGGCGGACTCCATCGATGTCGAGGTCCACGCCGTCCGGGGCGAGGGCGTAGGCGGTGATCCGGCTGCCGAGCGGCTGACTGTCCGCGGTGGCGTGCACGGTCACGGGGCTAGTGGGGCTGGCGGGTTCAGTGAGGCTGGTGGGCGCAGTGAGGCTGGTGGGCGCAGTGAGGGCGGGCTGGCCGCCGAGGCGGTAGCCGACGTCGATCCGGCGGCCGGCGGCCTCGTAGGCGGCGTGCTGGTCGGCCGAGCGGACGTTGCGCCAGCCGGACGGGAGGGTGGCCAGCACGGGCGCGGCGGCGCGGCGCGCGGCCTGGCCCGCGAGCGCGGCCGCGAGGGCGTGCACGGCGGTGATCGCGGGGTCGGGGGCGGCCAGCTCGGCCGGGCTGTGCCGGGTGAGGTAACCGGTGTCGGTGCCCCCGGCCAGGAACTCGGGCTCGCGCAGGATCGCGGCCAGCAGGTCCCGGTTCGTGATGACGCCGTGCACCTGGGTCCGCTCCAGCACGCGGGCCAGCCGGGCGGCCGCCTCGGCGCGGGTCCGGCCGCGCGAGATGACCTTGGCCAGCATCGCGTCGTAGTACGGGCTGACCTGCGAGCCGTCGGTGTACCCGGCGTCGGCCCGGACACCGGTAGCGGACGGGATCGAGAACCGGTGCAGCGTCCCGACGGCGGGGCGGAAGTCGGCGGCGGGGTCCTCCGCGTAGAGCCGGGCTTCGATCGCGTGCCCGGTCAGCTGGGCGTCCAGCACGTCCGCGCCCAGCGGCTCACCCTCGGCCACCCGCAGCTGCACCTCCACCAGGTCCAGCCCGGTGACCAGCTCGGTGACCGGATGCTCGACCTGCAGCCGCGTGTTGACCTCGAGGAAGTAGAACCGGCCCGACTGGTCGAGGACGAACTCGACGGTGCCGGCGCCGACGTAGCCGATCGCCTTCCCGGCCGCGACCGCGGCGGCGCCCAGCGCGGCACGCAGGTCGTCGTCGACGGCCGGGGACGGCGCCTCCTCGATGACCTTCTGGTAACGGCGCTGGATCGAGCATTCCCGCTCGAACAGGTGGACTACGGTGCCGTGGGCGTCCCCAACGATCTGCACCTCGACGTGCCGCGGATCGGTGACGTACCGCTCGGCGAAGACCGTCCCGTCGCCGAACGCGGCCGCGGCCTCGCGGCGCGCGGCGGCGACCGCCCCGGCCAGCTCGGCCCGGTCGGAGACCAGGCGCATGCCCCGGCCGCCGCCGCCGAACGACGCCTTGACCAGCAGCGGCAGGCCGACCCGGGCGGCCAGCTCGTCCAGGTCCGTCTCGTTGGTGACCTCACCGCCGGGCAGCACCGGGACGCCCGCCTGCTCCATCAGTTCCTTGGCGCCGAGCTTGGTGCCCATGGCGGCGATCACGTCGGCGGGCGGCCCGGCGAACGTGAGGCCGGCGGCGGCCACGTCCGCGGCGAACGCGGCGTTCTCGGACAGGAACCCGTAGCCGGGGTGGATGGCGTCGGCGCCGGTAGCGCGGGCCGCGGCGATGATGAGGTCGCCGCGCAGGTAGGTATCGGCCGCCGCCGCGCCGGGCAGCCGGACAGCTTCGTCGGCGGAACGGACATGCACCGCGTCCGCGTCCGGATCGGAGTAGACGGCCACCGTGCCGAGGCCGAGCGCGTGCGCGGTCCGCATGACGCGGACGGCGATCTCGCCGCGGTTGGCGACCAGGAGACGGTGCATGGGCCTCACATCCGGAAGACGCCGAAGCCGCGGCGCCCGGCGACGGGACCGGAGTGCACGGCGGACAGCGCCAGGCCGAGGACGGTCCGGGTGTCGCGCGGGTCGATGATCCCGTCGTCGTAGAGACGGCCGGTGACCGCGAAGGCGTGCGATTCGGCCTCGATCTGCGCCTCGATCTGCGCGGTCTGGGCGCGGTCGGCGCCGGAGTCGAACGGCCGTCCGGTCGCCGCGGCCGAGGCCCGCCCGACGATGGACATCACCCCGGCGAGCTGCGCCGCGCCCATCACGGCCAGCCGGGCGCCGGGCCAGGCGAACATCAGCCGGGGGTCGTAGGCACGGCCGGACATGCCGTAGTTGCCGGCCCCGAACGAGGAGGCCATGTTGATGGTCAGGTGCGGCACCGCGGAGTTCGTCACCGCGTTGATCATCTTCGCGCCGTCCTTGATGATGCCGCCCTGCTCGTAGGCGGCGCCCACCATGTAGCCGGTGGTGTTCTGCAGGAAGACCAGCGGGGTGTCGGTCTGGTTGGCGAGCAGGATGAATTCGGCCGCCTTCTTCGCCTCCTCGCTGAACAGCACGCCACGGTGGTTGGCCAGTACCCCGACCGGATAACCGTGTACCTGGGCCCACCCCGTGACCAGGCTCGTTCCGTAAAGGGGCTTGTATTCGTCGAACTGCGAGCCGTCCACCGTGCGGGCCAGGATCTCGCGCGGGTCGAACGGCACCTTCACGTCGGCGGGCACGATACCGAGGATCTCGTCCGGGTCGAAACGGGGCGGGGCGGCGGTGCCGGATGGGGCCGGGCCGAGCTTGCGCCAGTTGATCCGGGCCATGATGGCGCGGCCGAGGCGGATGGCGTCGCGCTCGTCGGCAGCCAGGTAATCCGACAGCCCGGAGGTCCGGGAGTGCATCTGCGCGCCCCCGAGCTCCTCGTCGCCGGATTCCTCGCCGGTGGCCATCTTCACCAGCGGCGGGCCGCCGAGGAAGACCTTGGCCTGGCCGTCCACGAGCACGGCGTAGTCGCACATGCCGGGCACGTACGCACCGCCGGCGGTGGAGTTGCCGAAGACCAGCGCCACGGTCGGGATGGCCAGGGACGACAGCTCGGTCAGCTCGTGGAAGATGCGCCCCGCGGGCACGAACAGGTCGGCCTGGGTGGGCAGGTCCGCGCCGCCGGACTCGACCAGGTTCACCACCGGCAGCCGGTTGATCCGGGCGATCTCCAGCGCGCGCAGTGTCTTGCGCAGCGAGTAGGGGTTCATCGCGCCGCCGCGGACCGTCGGGTCGTGCGCGATGATCACGCATTCGATGCCGGAGACGACGCCGATGCCGGTGACCACGCTCGCGCCGACGGCGAACGGTGTGCCCCACGCGGCCAGGGTGGACAGCTCGAGGAACGGGCTGTCCTGATCGAGGAGCAGCTCGATGCGCTCACGGGCCAGCAGCCGGCCGCGGTCACGGTGCCGCTGGGCGTACCGCTCGCCGCCGCCCGCCACGGCGCGCTGGATCTCCTCCTCCAGCTGGCCGAGCACGGCGAGCTGGGCCTTGCGGCTGGCCTGGTAGGACTCCGCGCGGGTATCTACCTGTGAGGACAGGACGGGCACGCGCTCAGCCTCCGTAGTGCGACGCGTGCCGCTCGCGGACGAGGTTCTTCTGGATCTTGCCGGTGGACGTCTTCGGCAGCTCGTCCACCACGATCACCGACTTGGGCACCTTGTAGCCGTCGAGGCGTTCCTTGAGCCCCTTGATGAGCTGTCCGGCGTCGATGGTCTCCCCCGGTCTGGGCACGACGACCGCGGTGATGGCCTCGGACCAGCGCTCGTGCGGCAGGCCGACGACGACCGCCTCCGCGACGTTGGGGCCGGCCGCGTAGACGGCCTTCTCGACCTCGATGGAGGCCACGTTCTCCCCGCCGGTCTTGATGACGTCCTTGTAGCGGTCGGCGAACCACAGCACGCCGTCGTCGCCGAACCGGCCCACGTCACCCGAGTGAAACCAGCCGTGCGCGAACGCGGTATCGGTGGCTTCGGGATTGTTCAGGTAGCCCTGCATCGTGGACGGGCCGCGGTAGACGATCTCGCCCAGCTCGCCGGGCGGCAGCAGCGTCCCGTCCGGTGCCATGATCGCGACCTGCACGCCGGTGAGCGGGGTGCCGACCGCGCCGATGTGGGTGAGCTGGTGCTCGGGCCGGAACAGGGTCGAGCACGGCGCCATCTCGGTCTGCCCGAACAGCAGGGCGAAGTCGCATCCGAACTTGTCCAGGCAGCGGCGGATCAGCGCGTCGGGCATCGGCGCCATCGCGTACACCGCCCGCTTCAGGCTGGACAGGTCACGCCCCTCGAAGGAGGGGTGGTCGAGCGCGGTGCGGAACATCATCGGCAGCCCGAACACCTGCGTGATCCGCTCGCACTCGATCAGGTCCAGCCAGGCCCGCGGGTCGAAGCCGCGCATGACGTAGGTGGTCGCGCCGACGATGACCGCGGGCGTGCAGAACGCGTTGAGCTGGGCGGTGTGAAACATCGGCATCATCGCGGCGAAGCGGTCGGAGGCGTTCCAGCCGGAGTCCAGCGCGGTGGACATCGACTCCAGGTAGATGCCCAGGTGCGTGCCGACCACGCCCTTCGGGAACGAAGTGGTCCCCGAGGTGTAGAGGTAGCTGATCGCGTCGCGGTCCTCGACGGGACATTCCGGCTCGCTGGCGTCCTGGCCTGCCTCGAGGCGGCCGAACGTGATCCAGGCCCGCTCGGCTGGTGCCGGCTCGTAACTGACGTTCAGGCCGGGCATGACGATGACCTCGGCGACCCCGGCGGCCTTGCCGATGGCCTCCTGCATCGCGGCCACGAGCTGGGTCTCGACCGCCAGGCCGCGGGCGCTGGAGTGGTCCAGGACGTAGGCGACCTCGTCCGGCCGCCAGCCCAGGTTGACCGGCACGGCCACCACGCCGAGCTTGGCGCAGGCGTAGTAGAGGGCCAGGAACTCCGCGCTGTTGCCGGACGCGATGGCGAGGGCGTCGGCGCGCGTGTAGCCGAGCCCGGCGAGCCCGTGCGCGAGCCGGTTGACCAGCGCGTTGAACTCCGCGTACGTCCAGAGCCGGTCGCCGTCGACGACGGCCGGGTGGCCCGGCCGGGCGGCGGCGCTGCGGGTCAGCGAGTCGCCGATGTTGACGCGCTGGATGAGGTTACGCGCGAGCTCCACGGTCGCCTCCTGCCTAATAGGAGCGGGGCAGGCCCAGGCTGTGCTGGGCCACGTAGTTGAGGATCATCTCGCGGTTCACCGGCGCGATCCGCATCAGCCGGGCCAGGCCCCAGTAGGGCATCAGGCCGTACTCCGAGGACAGGCCGTTGCCGCCGTGCGACTGGATCGCGGCGTCGCAGGCGGCCAGGGCGGCTTCGGCGGCGGCGTACTTGGCCATGTTCGACGATTCGCCGGCGGGCTGGCCGTGGTCGTGCTGCCAGGCGGCCTGCCGGGTCATCAGCGCGGCCAGCTCCGTTTCGATCTTGGCCTTGGCCAGCGGGTGCGCGACGCCCTGGTGGGCGCCGATGGGCGCCGACCAGACCTGCCGGTCGTTCGCGTAGCGGGCCGCCGTGGTGAGCACGTGCCGGGCGATGCCGACCCCCATGGCCGCGCCGGTGATCCGTTCCGGGTTCAGGCCGTGGAACACCTGGCGGAACCCGTCCCCCTCGGTGCCGATCAGCGCCTCGGGGCCCAGGTAGACATCGTCGAAGTGCAGGGTGAACTGACGTTCCGGCAGCAGCAGGTCGACCGGGAGCACGTGCCGGGTGAAGCCGGGGGCGCCGGTGGGGACGAGGAAGAGGGTTAGGCGTGGGCCGTGGGGGCCGGCCTCGCCAGTGCGCGCTACGACCAGCAGGGCGTCGGCCTCGTCCACGCCGGAGATGTAGTACTTGGTGCCGGACAGCCGCCAGCCCCCACCCGCCTCCCCATCCCCCTTCACTCGGACCGCGGTGGTGGACAGCCGGTGGGTGTTGGACCCGGCGTCGGGCTCGGTGATCGCGAAGACCACCTTCGAGGTGCCGGCGGCCAGGCCCGGCAGCCAGGTCTTGCGCTGATCGTCGGTGCCGAACTCGCTGATCACCTCGGCGGAGATCGCGGCCGACACGAGCAGCAGCAGGAGCGGCGTGCCCTGCGCGGCGATCTCCTCGCAGACCAGGGCCAGGTCGGTGAGGCCGCCGCCGCCCCCGCCGTACTCCTCGGGGATGTTCACACCGATGAAGCCGGCCTCGCCGAGCGCGGTCCACAGCTCGTCGCAGGGCTTCCGTTCGGCCGCGTGCGCGATGTAGTACTTCGGGCCGAAGCCACGCGCGATCTCGGCCACCGCCGCGCGGAGGGCCCGGCGCTCCTCGGTCTCCCCGAAGTCCACGGCGACCTCCCGGCGTCGACCCGATCGAGCGGGCAACTCGTGCTATGTCCGTTAAAAAAAATTGATCGTGGTTAGTGAAGCGACCTTCACTAGCGACTCTAGCGGTCAGCTGCGAGACTGGCTAGATGGCAGATACCCCCCGGCGGGTGCGCGACCCCGGGCGCAAGCAGCGCATCCTGACGTCCGCGGCCGCGCTGGGCGCTCGGCGCGGCTTCCACGCGATCTCGATGGCCGACATCGGCGCCGAGGCCGGCATCGTCGGCTCGGGGATCTACCGGCACTTCGGCAGCAAGACCTCGATCCTGGTGGCCATGCTCGACCAGGTGATGGACCGGATCGCGGCGGGCGCGGCGGAGATCCTGGCGGCTGGGGCTGGGGGCGGGGGCGGGACTGAGGCTCGGGCCGGGGGGGCGCGCATGCTGTCGGAACTGGTCCGCGACCACATCGCGGTGGCCATCGAAGACCGGGACGTGCTGGCCGTCTACCACCGGGAGGTGCACACGCTGCCGGAGGAGGACCGGCGCCGGCTGCGCCGCAGGCAGCGGCATTACATCGAGGAATGGGTGCACCTGCTGGCCCCGTTGCGCCCGGACCTGACCGACGGCGAACTGCGGCTGGCCGTGCACGCGGCGATCGGGGCCATCCAGTCGACGCTGTTCTTCCGCAGCGGGCTGGACCCGGACCGGCTCGCGCGGCGGCTGGAGGTCATGGCGCACGGCTGCCTCGGCACGACGCCGGTCCCGTTCGATAGTGAACTGTCGTTGACTAGCCGCTGAGGGTGGGTCACGGCTCCTCGCGGGTCACGGCTCCTCGCGGGTCACGGCTCCTGGTCGCCTCGCGTGCTGGCCCGCGAACGCGACGGCGCGCTCGTTGATGAGGTCCTGGTCGAAGTCGATGGTCGCGACGTGGAAGCTGCGGTCCAACTCGACGACCTCGTAAGGGCCGGGCAGGCTCTCGGTCAGCAGCTTGACCGACGACGGCGGCACGATGTGGTCCTGCGTGCTGCGCAGGATCAGGGCCGGCTGGACGACCGTGACCAGGTCGGCCTTCAGCGCCTGCAGGCCGACGACGAGGGAAAGGACAGCGGCGTTCGGCATCGAGGTGTACGCGAGCTCGGTCACATCCGGGTCGGCGACGTCGTTGCCGACGCCCTGGATGAACAGCTCACCGGCGTCGAGCTGGGCTCGCGCCATGGTCACCAGCGGCGCGAAATCGTCCGGCTCCACGACCGGGTTGACCAGGACGATCGCCGCGATCTCCGGGTGCTGCTCGGCCAGGTACAGGGTCAGCGAGCCGCCCATGGACAGGCCCGCGACCACGACGGAATCGGTCCGCGCGGCCAGATCGGCGTAGGCGGCTTCGGCCGCGGCAGCCCAGTCCGACCATCCGTAGCGGGCCATATCCTCTACCGTCGTGCCGTGCCCGGGCAGCCGGGGCAGTTCGACCGTGTAGCCGGCAGCGGCGAAGGCCTCGGCGAGCGGGCGCATTGACTGCGGGCAGCCGGTGAAGCCGTGCAGGACGAGGGCGCCGCGGCGGTCACCTTGGGCCGAGTATGGCTCGGCGCCTTCGAGGACCGGTGGCTCGGTACCGTCGATCGGCTGGTCGGTCATGCGGATTCTCCTTTTGAGGCCGTCTTTGGGTCCGTCTTTGAGTCCTGCTGTGGGCCCGGCTTCGGGTCCGGCTTCGGGTCCTGCTGTGGGCCCGTCTTTGGGTCCTGCTGTGGGCTCCTGCTGTGCCCTGGTCAGGTAAGTCTCGACGCGGGTGAGGGTCATGTCCAGAGCGAATGGCCCGCCCCGGCCATGGGCGCTGGCGCCGTGCCTTCGATTCGGGAGTTGACGTGACCTATCGCTCACATTCCCGGCAAAACATTTCTGTCCGGGACGGTGTGGGGCGTGGAAATGTCGGGGGTGCTTGCTAGTATCGAACTAGCGATCGAAAGACGCCATGGACGTGCCGCCGGGAGATTGATCCGGCTGGCCAGACTTCTGACCGGCGTGTGACCGATGGAGGCAGCCGCCCTTGGTGCGGCTGCGCCGCCCCGACCTGTTGAGTCGGGCGGGGATCTTGGGCCCAGGACGTGTCCTGTCTTGCGAGGCAGGCCCGGGCTGCCGTTTCCAGTGCTGCTGACCCCGTTTGCTGGCCCCTGTTTGCTGGCCCCTTTTATCCTTGCTGGCCCTTGTTGTCCGGGGAGGTGATCCCGCCCATGTGCACCCTGAATCAAGCCGCGGCGCCGTCTAGCACGGTGCAGGCGCTGGCGATGGTGTCGGCCGGGCTGGGTTTCCTCGCCGGGTGTGACGCCGCCGATCTGGGCGCCGCCGCCCAGGCCGAGGCGCTGGTCGGGCTGGAGCAGGCCGAGGCGCAGCACCACGGCGGCGCGGGCGAGGATCCTGGCCGCGTTCAGTGCTCAGGGCGGGTTTCAGGCGGATGGGCAGTACGGGCCCAGGGCGTGGCTGCGGGCGTTCACCAAGATCACCCCGGGCGCGGCGGGCGGGGCCCTGGGGTGGGCGCGGCGGCTGGCCGCGCACCCGGTCATCGCAGACGCGCTGGCGGCGGGGCAGCTCAGGCGTCGTGGGCGCGGCAGATCTGCGACTGGACCGGGCAGCTCCCCGAGGACCTCCGCAGCGACGCGGACCAGATCCTGCTCGCGGCCGCGGCCGGCGGCGCGGACCTGCATGACCTGAAGGCTTTGGCGCGGGAGATGATCGAACGCGCCCGCACCACCCCCGACCCCGACGAGGACGGGTTCGCGGACCGGGCGGTGTGGCTGCAGACCACCCTGGACGGCGCGGGGCGGCTGCAGGGGGATCTGACCCCGGAGTGCGCGGCCAGCTTGGCCGTGATCCTGGACGCCCTGGCCGAAAAGGGCGGCCCGGAAGACGCTCCGGACCGCCGCGCAGCGCCGCCATGACGCGCTGCAGCAGGCGTGTGAGCAGCTGATCGCGGCGAACATGGAGCCCGGCCGGCGGACGCCCCGCCCGCGCAGGTTCAGGTGCACATCGACCTGGCCACCCTGCGCGGCCTGCCCGAAGGTCCGGGCCTGGAAGCAGGCTGGGCCGCAGGCCCGGGTCCCGGCTGGAGTCCCGGCCCGCGCCGCCGCCACCGACCCCGGATCAGTGTTCCTGTCCGGGCGGCGCCGAGGCCGCCACGTGTGATGCGGTGCTCACCCCGGTCGTGTCCGGGCAGATCGACTGGACGATCCTGGACCAGCTCACCGACCTGTTCCTCGCCGCCCACGGCCACGACCTGGACCAGGACCGCCAGACCAGCAAGACGACGGCGGCCAGCCCGCAAAAGGCCAGCCCGCCGGCAACGCAACAGCGGCCGGCTCTCCGCCTTGCCCGAACGGCCCGGCCAGATCTCCCCCGCCACCCGGCAACGGCTCCGCGACACCCTCCTGCACATGAGCATCAGCCTTTTGTCCGGGCCCGGCGGGCTCGCGGCCTGCCTGCGCACCCACAGCCTCGGCGCGCCCTACACCAGCCTCAGCCAGCCGCTGGACATCGGCCGCAGCACCCGCACCGTCCCACCCCACCTCCGCAAGGCCGTGATCCAGCGGGACCGGCACTGCCAGTTCCCCGGCTGCGGCCAGCCACCGGCCCGGTGCGACGCCCACCACTTGATCCACTGGTCCAAAGGCGGCCCGACGGCCCTGGGAAACCTGGCGCTGCTGTGCAAGTTCCATCATCTGATCGTGATTCATCGCTGGGGGTGGACGCTGACCCGCCACCCCGACGGCACCACCACCGCCACCAGCCCCGACGGACGCACCCTCCACTCCCATGGGCCACCCAGCCACCTGGCGTGAGTTCGCGCCCGCGAACGCCGGGAGGCGGCAAGAGATGCCTTCATGATCCTTTCACTGTTGTGCCGCATCCTTAGGCGCGTGAATGTCAGACAGGCACCTCCCGGCGGACCTGCCACTACGGCGGCGCGCAGGCTCGTCGGCCTGCGGCGGTCCCCCGCTCCGCGGCCGGGCCTCGTCCGGGTGGGTCTCCTGGTATGCGGCATCGGACTGGGAGCGACCATAGCTCTGAGCATCACCGCGGAGACATCCGGGCAGCTGACCGCAGCCGGGGGCGCGGCGACTTTCGCCGGGAATCTCACCGGGCTGGCCGGGACCTATCTGGCGCTCATCATGGTCCTCCTGGTGAGCCGCATCCCTTTTGTCGAGCACGTGATCGGGCAGGATGGGCTGCTGCGCTGGCACAAGCGGCTGGCCCCATGGCCGATCAGCCTGCTCGTGCTGCACGCGATCCTGCTGACCGCCGGGTACGCCCAGGCCGCCCGGACCGGGCCGTGGCATCAGGTGGCCGTGCTGATCTTGTCCTACCCGGACATCCTGTCCGCCACGGTCGGCCTGGGCCTGATGTGCATGGCGGGGGTGATCTCGATCCGGGCCATCCGCCGGCGGGTGCGCCGGGAGGTCTGGTGGACGGCGCACCTCTACCTCTACCTGGCCCTGGCATTCTCCTTCGCGCACGTCATCGTGCTCGGGCCATCATTCGTCGGCCACCCGCTCACCCAGGCTGTATGGTCCGTGGCGTGGGCGGCCACGGCCGGGCTGGTGCTGGCCTACCGGGTCGGCCTTCCGGTCTACCGCACCCTGCGCCACCAGCTCCGGGTCGCTGAGGTGCGCTCGGAAGCGCCCGGCGTGGTGTCGGTCATCTGCCAGGGCCGGCAGGTGGAAGAACTGCCGGTGTCGGGCGGGCAGTTCCTGCTCTGGCGCTTCCTGACCCGGGAACTGTGGTGGCAGGCCCACCCTTATTCGCTGTCCGCCCTGCCACAGCCGCCTTACGTACGGCTCACCGTCAAAGCCGTCGGCGACCACTCCGCTGCGCTGGCCCGCCTGAAGCCGGGAACCCGGGTGGCCGTGGAGGGACCGTACGGGAACTTCACCCGATATGCCCAGCGGCGCCGGAGAGTCCTGCTCGTCGCGGCCGGGATCGGCGTGACCGCGGTGCGTTCCCTGCTGGAGGACCTGCCGCGCGGAGCCAAGCCCGTGGTCATTCTCCGGGCCGCGAAGCGGGAAGACCTCGCGCTCCGGACGGAGATCAGCGATCTGGCCCAGCGCCGTGGCGGCCGGCTGCACGAGCTGACCGGTTCCCGCGCCCAGGCGGTCATCGACGAGCGCACGCTGCCGCGCATCGTGCCCGATCTGCGTGACCGCGACGTGTACGTATGCGGGCCGGAGGCATTCGTGGCCGGCATCGTGGACGTGGCGAGACACCTCGGCGTGCCGGACGACGCCATCCACCACGAAGCCTTCGCCCTCTGAAGGACGGGAGAACACATATGAAGCGGGCTCCGCTGCTGGTCCTGGCCGGGACGGTGGCCGGGTTCGTGGGAGTCCTCACCTTCCACACCCGTCCGGTATCGGCCACCACACCGGGCCAGGCTCAGCCATCCGGCACGCCATCGGCGTCGTCGGCACCCGCGGCGGGCGGGCCAGCCACCGCGACCCCGGCACAGGCGGCCCCGACCCACGCGGCCGCGGGCAGCACACTCGTGCGCAGCGCCGCGGGGCAGGTCGTGCAGTTCGGTTACGGTGAACTCGACGTCCGGGTGACGGTCAACGGCAGCCACATCACCGACATCTCGGTCACCGACCTGCAGACCGCCGAGCCGACCTCCCAGCAGATCAGCGAGCAGGCCATTCCGATGCTCCGCTCCGAGGTGCTGTCGGCGCAGAGCGCCAACGTCAACGGGATCTCCGGCGCCACCTTCACCAGCCGGGCCTACGTCGAGTCCCTGCAGGCGGCCCTGGACAAGCTGAACGTGAAATGAGCGAAGCGGGGACCGGGACGCCGGAGGGCGAGGCGCCTGGGACCGGAGCAGCCGAGGGGCGGGCGGACCGGCCGACCATCACGCGCACCTTCGAGGTGATGGGGACGGTGGTGTCGTTCAGGATTCTCGGGCTCGGCGAGGAGGCCGCGCACACCGCACTGGATCAGGCGTGCGACGTGCTGCGGGAGGCCGACGAGACGTTCAGCCTCTGGAAGCCGGACAGCCCGGTCAGCCGGCTGCGCCGCGGCGACCCGGAACTGGCCCAGATCCCGCCGGAGGTCGCGGACGTACTGGAGCTGTGCCGGACGGCGCGGAACTGGTCACGGGGCTGGTTCGACCCCTGGGCCATACCCGGCGGAGTCGACCCCACCGGGCTGGTCAAAGGGTGGGCCGTGGAGCGGGCGCGAGACGTCCTGCGGCGTGCGGGCGCGACCGCGGCCATAGTCTCCGGTGGCGGTGACCTGGCGGTCTTCGGGTGCCCGGCCCCAGGGCGGGAGTGGCGGGTCGGCATCCAGCACCCCTGGCGCCGGGATGCGCTGGCCGGCATCATCGAGGTCCGGGCGGCCGCAGCCACCTCGGGCAGCTACGAGCGGGGCCCGCACCTCATCGACCCCCGGACCGGGCGGCCAGGACACCAGGGCATGTCGGCCACCGTCACCGGGCCCAGCCTCGCGCTGGCGGACGCCCTGGCCACCGCGGTGGCCGTCGGCGGCGACGACGCGCTGGAGGCCGTCGGGGCGCTCGACGGATACGCCGGCTACCTGATCAGGCCCGACGGCAGCGAGGCGTACGCGGGGGGAATCCAGGTTCTGCCGCAGTAGTCGCCTGGGAGGATGGGGCGCATGGAAGAGGAAAAAGTACGCAGCGCGGTTGAGGCGGCCTGGACGGGCCAGGTGCTGCCCAGCCTGACCGAGCTGGTGGAGATCCCCGCCTTGTCGCCGGCCTTCGACGCATCCTGGGCGGAGAACGGTCATCTGCAGGCGGCTGTTGACCACGTTCGGAGCTGGATCAGCGCCCGGGACCTGCCGGGCGCGCGGACCGAGGTGATCGAGCTGGCCGGGCGGTCACCGCTCCTGCTCGTGGACGTGCCCGCCACCGCCGGGGCTGGGGACGAGACGGGCCGGGGCGGGGAGGAGACCGTTCTGCTCTACGGGCACCTGGACAAGCAGCCGCCCGCCGGGAGCTGGTCGGAAGGGCTGGGCCCGTGGCAGCCTGTGGTCCGCGACGGCCGCCTGTATGGCCGCGGGTCGGCGGACGACGGGTACGCCGGGTACGCCGCGACGGCCGCGCTGGAGGCCGTGCACGCGGCGGGGGGCGCGCACACGCGGGCGGTACTGCTGCTGGAGACGGGCGAGGAGTCGGGCAGCCCGGACCTGCCCGTGTATATGGAGCACCTGGGCGACCGGCTGGGCCACGTGACCTTCGTGGTGTGCCTCGACGGCGGGGGCGGAGACTACCGGCGGATGTGGCTGACCAGCAGCCTGCGCGGCATGGTCAAGCTCACCGCCACGGTGCGCGTCCTGGATTCGCCGCAGCACTCCGGGCTGGCCAGCGGCATCGTGCCGAGCTCGTTCCGGATCATGCGCCAGCTGCTCGACCGGCTGGAGGACTCCGCGACGGGTGAGATCATCGTGGCCGAGATGAACGTCGCCATTCCCGCGGACCGCCGCGCCGAGGCGGAGGCCGTCGCGGCGATCGATCCGGGCGCGCCCACACGGCCTTATCCGCTCGCGGCCGGCATGCGGCCGGTCTCCGACGATGACGCCGAGCTCATCCTGAACAACACGTGGCGGCCGACGCTGTCGGTGATCGGGGCGGCCGGGCTCCCCGAACCGGCCGTTGCCGGGAACGTGCTGCGCGCCTGGACGTCGCTGACGCTGAGCTTGCGCACCCCGCCCACGGCGGACGCGAGGGCCGCCGCCGAGGCGGTGACGAAGACCCTCACCACGGACGTGCCCTACGGCGCGACCGTCGAGGTCAGTGACGTCACGGCGGAAGACGGCTGGAACGCGCCGCCGCTCGCGCCGTGGCTGGCGGACGCGCTGGGACAGGTCAGCGAGACCGTGTTCGGCGAGGAGTACCGCAGTATCGGCATCGGCGGCTCGGTGCCGTTCATGGGGCTGCTGGGCCGCCGCTACCCGGAGGCACCGATCCTGATCACGGGCGCGCTGGGCGCAGACTCCAACGCGCACGTCCCGGACGAATGGCTGAACCTCCGGTTCGCCGGCCAGATCACCGAGGCGGTCGCCCATCTCCTCGACGCGCACGCCCGCCGGTGAGAGATCTTCCCAAAAGCAACGGAACCGGGCGATATGAGCCCCGGTCCAGTCGCACGAGAGTTCGTATAACGGCCCGCGAACTAATGTTTCCTTCATCAATGAGTGCTTCATGTTGCCTTCACAAGGGGCCCGTACTGTTTTCGCGGGAATACACTGGACGCCGACCTGCCTGGAGGATTAAACGTGAACGTTCCGCTGGAACGGCAATGGGATAAACGCGTCCAGCAGTGGCATTCTCACGTCACTTCGGCGGCGGCCTTTGAGAAGGTGCTCACGCGCCTGCTCGAAATATCCGCCCCGCAGCCGACCGACCTGTGCGTAGACCTGGGTGCTGGCACCGGGTTCGTGACGACCGCCCTGGCGCCGAAGGTGGCCTCGGTGCTCGCCGTCGACATCTCGGCCGCCATGGCCAAATCACTGGCCGAGAAGGCCGCCGAGGCCGGGCTGATGAACGTGGCGACCGAAGTCGCCGACCTCACCGGGTTCGACCTGCCCCCGGCCAGCGCCGACCTGCTCGTGACCAACTACGCGCTGCACCACCTGGTCGACGCCGAGAAGCGGGCGCTCGTGGCCCGGTCCCTGCAGTGGCTCCGCCCGGGCGGCCGTCTGGTCATCGCGGACATGATGTTCGGCCGGGGCGGCAGCCAGCGCGACCGCAAGATCCTGCATCAGAAGGTGCTCGCGCTGGCCGCTAAGGGACCCGGCGGATGGTGGCGGATCGCGAAGAACCTGACCCGCTACGGTCTGGGAGTCGGCCAGGAGCACCCGGCCACGCCGGAGTTCTGGCAGGCAGCGCTGCGGGACGCGGGATACGCGGACGTGGAGTTCCAGCCGGTCGTGGCCGAGGCTGGCATCGTCCGGGGCGTCCGCCCGCGCTCCGCTTGAGCCGCGCCGTGCGCAAGCTCTGGATGACAGCCGTGCTGGCGGCCGTCTGCGCCACGGCGGCATGCGGGACGTCAGCTCCGACGGCCCCGGTCACCTCCAGCACCCCGGCCACCTCGGGCGGCCCGGCCAGCCCGGGCGGCACCCAGGGGGGCGCGGGGACCACGTTGGTGCCGCCGGGTGTCACGGTGTCCCAGGTGCAGCTGGGTGACGGATCGGTCGTGACCGTGGCCGCCTTCCACGGCCCGGTGCAATACGTACTGCACAACGGCAGCCAGGACCCCGGGCCCGCGTACGCAAAGTACGTGCAGGCGGGCCCCGCGGTCAGCGCCGCGGAACGGCCGCGCCTGCTGGCCGCGTTCAACGGCGGTTTCCTGCTGCGCTCGCGGGCTGGCGGCTACGCGCAGGAAGGGCACGTCTTCCGGACGCTGCGGCACGGCCTGGCCAGCCTGGTCATTGACCGCTCGGGTCATGCCCGGATCGGGGTCTGGGGCGTCACGGTGCCCACCCCGGGGATGAGCGTCTACAGCGTGCGGCAGAACCTGTGGCCGCTGGTCCTGAACGGGAAGCGCACCCCGGAGACCGACAAATGGTGGCGATGGGGCGGCACCATCGGCCACGTCGAGTACGTGGCCCGCAGCGCCCTGGGCCAGAACGCGGCCGGCGACCTGCTGTACGTGGCGAGCATGTCTACCACCCCCACCGACCTGGCCAATGTTCTCGCCAGCCACGGCGCACAGATCGGCATGGAACTCGACATCAACCCCGAATGGGTCCAGCTCGACACGGCCCGCGCCCCCGGCGGCCTGCTCACGGCCGCCATTCCCCGGCAGGTCCGCTCGCCCAGCCAGTACCTGGCCGGCTGGACCCGCGACTTCGTTGCCGTCCTGGCTCCGGCGGCCGGTACCGCGGCGCGGGCCGCCAGCTAGCCCTTCGGGCGGTACTTCAGCCGCTCCCGGGCCCGGCCGGAGACGCCGCGGCGCTCGTTGCCGGCCGCGATCTGCCGGGCCTCATCGAGGTCGGCGAGCGTCAGCAGGCCGTTGGAGAGCAGGAAGTCGGCGAGGTTGCGCGCGTGGCCGCGTTCGTTCCAGATCAGGCCCTGCAGCAGCTTCTTGTAGTCCGACACCGCGCCCTCGCCGCTGAGGTCCAGCGCCACCGCCACGTCCATCATCGGCAGGGTCTGCGGGGCGGCCAGGCCGAGAATGAACTCCTGGTAGTAGAAGGCCATCGCCATCCGCGCGGTGGTGTTGCGCTCGAAGTACGCGCGGACGCGGGTGACCGCCTCCTCCCCCGGCGGCGTGGCCCCGTTGGCGCGGACCTTCCCGTCCTGGGTGACCGGGCCGGCCGGCGCGGACGCTGGCGGCGCCGGGCGGGCCGGCACGTCCAGGCGCAGGCGCAGCACCCAGTTCCCCACGCTGACCACCCAGGAACCCGCTTCGAGCACGACCGGCTGGGCTTCGTACCGGGCCGGGGCGGGCGGCAGGATGTTGCCCGCGGCGCGCTGCACCGCGGCGGCGGTCACGGGCGCCCCGCCGTCCTGGGGCGCCAGGTACACGCGGTAGGTCGTGTCCCGGCTGAACAGCTCCCAGCGGCGGTGCACGTAGCGCAGGCCCGCGCAGCGCGGGGCCCGGTGCAGGGTGAGATCCTCGTTGCCGCTCAGCAGTTCCCGGTCCAGCCAGGTGATCTCGTCCGGCGGGCAGGCCACCCACTCGCTGCGCGCGGATGACCAGAGCATGAGCTGGCCCGTTGCCACTAGTACTCCCGGGGGACGGCGCGCGACCGCCGCGCCCATCCCGTCTCGCCGTATCTGGGATGACTAGTGTGACACTTACCCGATCTCGACCCGGGACGCCAGGGCGTCCGGCCGCGTGCCCCAGCGGATTGCATCACCGTTACTGACCGGACGTTCGCCGGCCACGGGCTCACCGTTGACGGTCAGCCCGTTCATCCCCAGATTAGCGATTCGCCACTGGCCGTCGGAAAACGTGAACCGGGCGTGCTCCCGCGAGACGGTCGGGACTTCGGGCAGCGCCAGTTCCACGGGGCCGCGGCCTGCCCGCGCCCCGGACTTCCTGGTCTCGGCGACCTGATCGCCGGTGATGAGCCGGAGCGGCGGCAGGACGTTATCGCGGCGTTCCATGACCGTCGGCGGGCCATAACCCGGCGCCGGTCCGTAGCCCTGGGTCCGGTCGCCGGCCTGGTGTGCGCGGGTCGCCGTCTCGTCGTCGCCCACGATGGCGTCCACGACGCCGCGGTAGGGCGGGGTGCCGGTGGGGCCGCCAAGGCCAGATGGGCCGGGGGCGCCCGGGGCACCAGGGACGTCGGGGGCGCCCGCATAGGCGGGCTGCGGGATGGCGTAGGCCTGCGGCTCGGGTGCGTAGGACGGAGCGGCCGCGTCGACCGGCTGACCCTGCCGCAGCCGGTACCGGCCCGGCGGAACGGACGGGTCAGCGATCATCCGCACCTCGACCGGGGCCCGGCGGGCGAAGCGGGCGCCCTGCTCGGCGACCTGCTCCTCGTAGACCTCGGTGGCGCTGGCCATGACCAGGGCCGGCTTCATCCGCTCGCCGAGGGACTGCAGGTCATCCGGGTGCATGCGCAGGTCGACTATGTTCGGGGCGAGCAGCGTCCCGCTCGGCGTGACCACGAACACCTCGGGCAGGTGCTTGAGGGCGATCCGGAGCACCTCCTGCCCGTCCCGCCAGGGCCGGGCCTCCATCCGCCGGATCCACGGGTGGTCCCGGGTCACGCCCAGGGCGCGGAGGCCGAGCACGGCCGCGATGACGAGACCCGCGATGACGATCAGCAGGATGGTCGCCCCGGCCATTGAGCCGGTCATGGCCAGCAGCGCCACCCAGCCGGCCACGACGCCGCCGATGATCGTCCATCGTCTCCTGCTTCGCGGCGACAGCGAAGCCCGCGCCGGCCGGCGCACCGCTTCCCCGTGCTCACTCATCCCGCACCGCCCCTGACTATGTATGACCCGCGTGCGCGCGCACGCGGGTCTGCTTATGCCTACCGGTTATGTCTACCGGCATGCGCGGGCGCGCACGCACGGCTGCCTGGTTCGTCACTTGAGGATGCTGGGCACGAGCGCGCGCGTCAACGAATTTCGGGCACCTTCCAGACATCTGGAAATTTGACCGTAGCGGCCAGCAGGCGCAGCCCCGAGGGACGCTTGAGGCCAGCGATGAGGTTCCTGCAAACGAGAACGGCGGCAGTCTCCACATAGGTTACGCACATACGACGCAGAAAAATCGCAGAGAAAAGACGAGCGCGCATATTCTTCGCATTACGTCCGTTAAGCTGTTTTCTCATAGGCAGCACAGAAACGGCGTTCAGCATTATCCGATTACGCCAGCCGAAGCTGAGCGGCATGAAGCCACTTGACATCGTCGCCGATCCCGGACGTTCCGTGGCTGATCGCGAAATCCCGTCACCGCAGGTGGACATCGTTGTCCCGGTCAAAGACGAGGAACGCGATCTGGCCCCCAGCGTCCGGCGGCTCTGCTCATTCCTGCAGGAGCAATTCCCTTTTACCGCCCGCATCACGATTGCCGACAACGGCAGCACCGATAAAACCTGGGCGGTCGCCACGGCCCTTAGCCGCGAATTCCCCGGCGTCACCGCGGTGCATATGGAACAGCCGGGGCGGGGCCGCGCGCTGCGGGCTATCTGGGCCGCCAGCGACGCCGACGTGCTCGCCTATATGGACGTCGACCTTTCCACCGACCTGAACGCGCTTTTGCCGCTGGTCGCCCCGCTGCTGTCGGGGCACAGTGACATTGCGATCGGCACCCGGCTGGCGCGCGGTTCGCGGGTGATCCGCGGGCCCCGGCGCGAGGTGATCTCGCGGAGCTACAACCTGCTGCTGCGGGCCTCGCTCGGCGCCGAATTCACCGACGCGCAGTGCGGCTTCAAGGCCATCCGGCGCGACCAGGCGCGGGCGCTGCTGCCGCTGACGGAGGACACCGGCTGGTTCTTCGACACCGAACTGCTCGTGCTGGCCGAGCGGGCGGGCCTGCGCATCCACGAGGTCCCGGTGGACTGGATCGACGACACCGACTCCCGGGTCGACATCCTGGCCACCGCGCTGGCCGACCTGCGCGGCATCGTGCGGCTCGGCTGCGGGCTCATGCGCGGCACGATCAAGGTGCCCGACCTGCGCGAGGCGTCCGTCCGGGTGGCCAGCCCCGGCCGGCGCGGGGCGCGCGGCGAGCTCGGCTGGCAGATCGCCGGGTTCAGTGCCATCGGCGTCGCCAGCACGCTGGCCTACATCGCCGGCTACCTGCTGCTGCGTAACGTGATGCCGGCCCAGGCCGCCAACGCGCTCAGCCTGCTCGTCACGGCCGTGGCCAACACCGCCGCTAACCGGCGGCTGACGTTCGGCATCCGGGGGCGCTCGCACGCTGCCCGGCACCAGGTCAAGGGCCTGATCACGTTCGCCGCCGGGCTCGCGCTCACCTCGGGCGCGCTGGCCGGGCTGCACGCGGCCGTCGCCTCGCCGGGCCGCGGCGCCGAAGTGAGCGTGCTGGTCGCCGCCAACCTGGTGGCCACCGCGCTCCGGTTCCTGCTGTACCGCACGTGGGTGTTCGGCCGCGACGATCGCGTCAAGCGAGCCGGAACCCTGACCACCATCGACGGGAGCATCCATTGACCGCCATCACGACGCCGGCCGCGCACGCGGCTGACGGGCCGCCGCACGTGTACGGCCGCGCGAAACGGCTACTGCGGGGGCCGGACACCGACCCGCGCTGGGCCCGGCCCGCCGTGGGCGGGCTGCTCGCGCTGACCGCGCTGCTGTACCTGGTCAACCTCAGCCGGAACGGCTGGGCCAACGACTTCTACTCCGCTGCGGTCGACGCCGGGACCAAGAGCTGGAAGGCGTTCTTCTTCGGCTCCTTCGACTCCTCCAGCTTCATCACCGTGGACAAGACCCCGGCGTCGCTGTGGGTGATGGAGATCTCCGGGCGGATCTTCGGCGTCAATTCGTGGAGCATGCTAGTCCCGCAGGCGCTCGAGGGCGTGGCCTGCGTCGGTGTGCTGTACGCGGCCGTGCGCCGGTGGTTCGGCCCGGCGGCCGGGCTCATCGCGGGGCTGGTCATGGCGCTGACCCCGGTCGCCGCGCTGATGTTCCGGTTCAACAACCCGGACGCCCTGCTGGTCCTGCTGCTGACGGTGAGCGCGTACGCCGTGGTCAGGGCGCTGGAGAACGGCCGGTCCAGGTGGCTCGTGCTGGCCGGCGTCGTGCTGGGCTTCGCGTTCCTGGCCAAGATGCTCCAGGCGTTCCTGGTCGTGCCCGCGTTCGCGCTCGCCTACTTGTGGGCCGGGCCGCCGCGGCTGCGCAAGCGGGTCTGGCAGCTGCTGCTGGCCGGGGCCGGCATCCTCGTCGGCGGCGGCTGGTGGGTGCTGGTCGCCGAGGTGGTCCCGGCGGCGGACCGGCCATACTTCGGCGGGTCGACCAACAACAACATCCTGCAGCTCGCCATCGGCTACAACGGCCTCGGCCGGCTGACCGGCAGCGAGACCGGCTCGATCGGCGGCGGCGGCGGGCGCGGCGGGGCCGGCGGCGGCTTCGGCGGCGCTACCGGCATCACCCGGCTGTTCTCGTCGGAGTTCGGCGGCCAGATCAGCTGGCTGCTGCCGGCCGCGCTGATCTGCCTGGCGGGCATGCTGTGGGTGTCGCGGCGGGCTGCGCGCACGGACCGGACCCGCGCCGCGGCCCTGCTGTGGGGCGGCTGGCTGCTCTGCACCGGGGTGGTGTTCAGCTATATGAGCGGCATCATCCACCCGTACTACATGGTCGCGCTCGCCCCGGCGATCGCCGCGCTGGTCGCCGTGGGCGCGATGGCGCTGTGGGAGCGGCGGCTGGGATGGTTCGGCCGGATCACGGCCGCGGTGACGGTGGGCGTCACCGCGACGTGGGCGGTGGCCCTGCTCGACCGGTCGCCGTCCTGGCTGCCGTGGCTTCGCTGGGTGATCGTGGTGGCCGGCGTGGCCGCGGCGGGCTCGATCCTGGCGGCGCCGTGGCTGACGGGCCGGCGGGGGTCGCCCGGCGGGCGGCGCCCCGGGCTGGCAGGGGGGCTAGCAGGTTGGCTGGCCGGGATTCCGGTCGTGCTCGCGCTGGTCGCCGGGCTCACCGGGCCCGCGGCGTACGCCATCGACGCGGTGGCGACGACGCACACCGGGTCGCTTCCGGCGGCCGGACCGCAGACGACCTCCGCCGGCGGCCCGGGCGGCGGAGCTGGTTTCGGAGCCGGCGGTGGAACCCCGGGTGGCCGGGGTACCGGCACCGGCGGACCTCCGGCCGGCTTTGGAACAGGCGGGACGGCTCCGGGCCGGACCGGTGCGGCGGCCGGCGGCACGGGCGGGCCCGGCGGGCTCAGCGGGAACACCCAGGTGAGCAGCGCGCTGGTCAAGCTGCTGGAGAATGGCACGACCGGCTACACCTGGGTGGCGGCCACCGTGGGCTCGCAGGAGGCCGCACCGCTGGAGCTGGCCACCGGCGGCGAGCCGGTCATGGCCATCGGCGGGTTCAACGGGACCGATCCGTCGCCCACGCTGGCCGAGTTCAAGGCCCTCGTCGCCGAGCACAAGATCCACTACTTCATCGGCACGAACAGCCAGAGCTTCGGCGGCGGCCAGCGGTCCTCGGCCATCGCCAGCTGGGTGGCGTCGCACTTCACCAAGGAAACCGTCGGCGGAACCACCGTCTATGACCTCACCAAGGCCACGAGCTCATGAGGGGGTGAGGTCGTGCGGGAGGGCCCAGGCCGGAGAGGTGGACCTGGGCCCTCCCGGCGCTGGCGGGCCGGCGCGGCTTACCACTGCCAGTGGAAGCCGACGACGGTGTTCTCGATGAAGCGGAGGAAGCGCTCGGCCGAATTCTGGCCGTCCAGCGCGACGCCTTCCTGGCTGATGACGTTGCCCTCGACGCCGTCCCAGACCGCCCACCAGACGTGCCGGGGCAGCATGCCCGGATCGAATTCCACCCGGATGTCGACGTTCTCCATCCGGCGCCGCACGGCGCGGCGGTACTGGCACAGGTCGGCGTCCAGCCGCGTGGCCGGCACCTTGGCGTAGGTGAAGCTCGTCACGTACTCCAGGGCCAGGGTCTCACCGAGGCTGAGCGTCTTGGCCAGGAGCATGTCGGTCGCGAAAAAGCCCTGGGTCACCTCGGTGAACCGCTCCCCCAGGCCGGAGCAGCCCTGAATCAGGTCAATGGCCAGGGCGTCGGTGTTGTAGATGTACGGAATGCGGCTGACGTCCCCGGTGATCGCCTCGATGACCTGCAGCGTGCGCGTCCGGCTGGGCAGGCGGTCCGGCCCCACGTAGTGGTGATCGTGCACCGACACCGTGCGGTGCACGGCGGGCCCGAGCGCGGTCTCGATCTCCGCCCCGGCCCGCCCGGCGAAGGAGCGCGGCCCGGACAGCACCTGGATCCGGCTCGATCCCTCCCACAGCTTCCACAGCTGATCCCGCTCGAAGGCCCGGATGCTGAACGCGTCGATGAACAAGCCGAGCGCGCCCTTGCTGAGCAGCTTGCCCGACAGGGCGCGGGACGCGGTGTCCTTCAGCTGGCGGGGCAGGACCTCGTTATCGCCCGGACGGCGCGGATAGTCCCACAGGTGACGGGCGAGAACCTCGGCGACCGCCAGCTGGTTGATCTGCCCGCGGCGGCTCCGTTCGGCATATTGTTCCCAGGTGCGCCGGGCGCGGCCCGGCCGCAGCAGAAGCTCGCGCAGGTAAGCGGCCGCGGCCTCGTGGTGCGCGCCAGCCGTGCCAGTGCCAGCCATATTTGGGCCAGCCATATTAAGGCCAGCCATATTAGGGCCAGGGGCCGACGAGGCGGGACCAGGTCCTTTCTGCGCCACTAATCCCTCTCACCGGCTGAGAACTAAGCGCGACATACGCCAGCTATCGTACGACAGCTGGCCTCGTTGAGGGGGCGAGACCAACGTCCCGGGCACTATGACCGGTGACGGAGGACGGGTGAGTAGGCGCGGCGGTTGATCTTGACGGTGATCCCGGTGCTGTCGCTGATGATTTCGCAGGGGGTGTCCAGGAAGCGGCGCTGGAGGGTGTCGGGGGTGGCGTGGGCGTAGTTGCCGGGCAGGCGGAGCCGGAAGGCGGCGGTGAGGGCCTGGGCCAGAACGCATAGCACGACGTCGAGGTCGACGTTGAGGTTGACGGCGCTGGAGAGGGCGTCGGCGCAGAACGCCTGGATGATCTCGGCGAGCCGCTGCTCGATGGTCATCCTGCGGGCGTAGTGCCCGATCAGCGCTTTGGTCTTGATCTGGGTGTCGTTGGTGATGATGACGGTGGGCGCGTCGCGGCCCAGGCCGGTGCGATGAGCTGGCGGACCGTCCGGGATAGCTGGTGAGTTTCACGGCTGCGTCCTCGTGCACGCGGGGCCGGTTGTGGGGTCCGGGCCGGTTCAGGGTGACGGTCTTGTAGTCGCTTGCGGCCAGGCTGCTGATGCGTTTGAGGAGGCTGGGCGAGCGCATCCGCGTGGCGAACTTGACGCCGCGGGCGTCGAGTTCGCCGAGGATGGGCTGGGTGGTGACTTTCTGGTCCATGATCAGCATCGCCGGGTCGGCTCCCGATACGTGCTTCCAGTGGTCGCAGAAGGCGATGACCTCGCGGTTCTGGGTTGCCTTGGTGAGGTCGGCGTTGGCGTAGACGAGATTGTGGGTGCCGGTGTCCTGGGCGAAGAAGGTCAGCACCGAGCGGGCGCGCTGGGACCGCGTGGGGACGTAGTGCTTCTCCAGCGCGGGGTCGTGGCCCCAGTGCATGATGGCGTGGAAGTCCAGGTCGAAGATCGCCTCGTCCGCGGTGGCCAGGCCGGAGCCGATCATCTGCTTGTCCAGGGCGGCCAGGAACCGCAGCTGGTGGTCATGCGATAGCCGGTAGGAGTAGTCAGTCAGCGCGGTCTTCTTAGGCAGGACCGCCAGCCCGGCCAGCAGCGCGGGAGCGGGGTCGGCGAGCAGGTCATCGACATGAGACACGCGCCGGGTGGCGGTGAGCTTGAGGGCGAGCAGGGACAGCAGCCAGGACACGGCCGGGATGACGCGGTACGGTGGCGGCCTCGTCAGCCAGGCCAGGCAGGTACAGGGCAACCAGGTCCGGGACTGTCAGCAGCAGCCCGGCCATGGCGGTATGGGCGCGCGGGGGAACAGAGCCGAAGTCGATGACCGAGCAGCAGGCAGCGGGTGTCGCGGCCGGAGGTGGACGGGCTGGTGCTGGCCTCAGGCGCCGCGCCGCGGACCAGCAGGCCGAATCCTTCCTCGCGCAGTATGTCGCTGACCGCGCTGCGGCCCAGCGGGGCCCCTCCCGGGTGACCCGCATGCTGATCTCATAGACCGACAAGCCCTCGCGGCGCAGCTCGATGACCCGGCCGCGGGCCGCGTCCTTTTTGGGGCGCCCTTGCGGCCCGGGACGCCCGGTGGCGCGAACACGGTCACCTTCCCGGCCCGCAGGTCGCGGACCAGGGACGCAGCGCGCTGCGGGTGTCACAGGCGGCATCGGCGGCCAGCTGCAGACGGCCCTCATACAGGTAGGCGCGCAGCGCCTCATACCGCCGCTGGTTCACCTGGCCGGCCGCAGCTCCCATCCCGGCCGTGGGGCCGATACCGCGGTATGCCGTGTGATCTATCACAGGGCCGTGGTCACCCGTCCCGCCGGCATCTCGCCCGGTAGCTTCCTTCCCGTGCCTGTTTCCCGCGTATGGGTGATCCTGAACCGGGCATTTCACCCGCAAGCGTGCCATGTCTCGTATAGATAACGATCTTCACCCGTGCAATATAACCGCTATTAATACCTTCGTCAGAACCCGGATGTTCCGGCCCGCCCCCCGGAACATTGCAGGTCAGCGACCAGCCGTCCAAACAGCTGAGCTGGTCCGGAGCGGAATCCACGCTAAGCGCGACATACGCCAGCTATCGTACGACAGCTGGCCTCGTAGGGGGCGAGACCAACGTCCCTGGCACTATGTACCGGTGACGGAGCGGGCTGCAGGGTTCACCCCCGGCCGGAAGGACTCGGGACAGCCTGTCCCTCCGGCCGGAGGCATCCCTCTGGACCCCGGGGCGCCTTGGACCCCAGACCGCTTAGGAGCCGCCGCTCAGAAGCTGCGTTCCCCCTCAGCGGGCGGTGGCGCCGAAGGCAGCGTTGCTGAGCAGCGCCTCGAGCCTGGCCACGGTGTCCCGGGACTCGCTGCGCAGGCGGCCGACTTTCAGCTCCTGATCCCCGGTCAGGATGAGGACGGCCGTGTCACCGACGGAGTAGAGCGCGACATAGCCGCCACTGTTCCGGGTGACGGCGTCCTGCAGCAGGCCCTGCCCGACTTCCCGGGCCATGCGCTGCGCCAGGCCCAGCGACGCGGCGGCCAGGGCGGCCAGGTTGTCCGGGTTGACATCGCTATCGGCCTTGATGATCAGGCCGTCGCGGCTGGCGAGCGCCGAGCCGGTGATACCGGTTACCCGGTCCCGCAGCGCCTGCATTTCGGTCAGCAGCGCATCCTCAGCCACCACAGCCCCCTCGTTAACGGATTTTTCCTACCTTCGGGCGATCCTAGAGGGGGCAGCGCGGGCGCGACCGGCAGCCGCCCCGCCTACTGAGCAGTAAGAGAGTCACAATCCGGTCTCGGCCCTCGCCACCATGGTTTTTATGGCTGTGGCGGCCGGCCGAGAACCGAGGACAGCGCCCCGGCGAGCCAGTCATGGGCCTGCGCCGCCGAGGACGGGCTGCTCAGGTGGCGGGCGGCGATGTACAGGTCGGGCCGGACGAGCAGCACTCCCCCGTCTTCGATCTCCCGCAGCCCGGCCCAGGTCCCGTAGGGGTCCTCGTAGGGCTGGCCGGGACCGATGGACATGAGCGTGATCGTCATCCCGAGGGCGGCGCCCAGCTCGGCGGCGGCGTCCAGCCAGGGCTGGCCGCCGATGCCGGTGACCACGGTGAACCGCCCGTGCCCGGCGAGGTCGAGGGTGGAGACCCGGTGGCCGTGCTCGGTGACCCAGGTGTGCGGCAGCTTGGCGCCGGGCCAGGTGGTGGGCTGGGCGTACAGTTCCGGATCGCGCCGGAACTCAGGGCTGGGCGTGCCGTCCGGCACCACGGCCGCGGACGCGTACCGGTGGTTGTGCTCCACCCCGTGCGCGTCGAACTCGTAGGCCTTGTAGGCAATCGCCTCGCGCAGGGCAGCCCGGATCTTCTCCCCCTCGGGACCGGGCTCCTTGCGCAGGGCCAGCTGCCGCTCGAGCCGGGCCACGTCGGTGGTGTCGGTCAGGTCCAGCGCGGTCAGGATCTTGCCGGTGTCGACGATGCTCTGGTTGGCCCGCTCGACGATCTGCCGCGCGACCGGGGCGCGCTCGGCGTCATAGGAGTCGAGCAGCGAGGGCGCGGCCGTGCCCGCGACGACGTGGGCGAGCTTCCAGGCCAGATTGTAGGAGTCCTGGATCGAGGTGTTGGAGCCCAGCCCGTTGGTCGGCGGGTGCCGGTGCACGGCGTCGCCCGCGCAGAACACCCGGCCGCGGGCGATCGTGGTCGCGAACTGGTGGTTCACCGTCCAGGGCGAGGCGGCGCTGACCTTCATCTCGAAGTCGTCCGTGCCCACCAGCTTGACCGCTAGTTCGCGGATGAACTCGTCGGTGAAGGTGGGCGGGCCGACGGCGACCTCGTAGCCCCACATCAGCATCCACTCGTGCCACGGCTTGATCATGCGCAGCACGCCCAGGCCCACGCCCTCGCGCTCGGCGCCCGGCTGCAGCATCCAGTACAGGACCGACGGGCGGTGCGCCACGAACCGGGACAGGTCCGCCTCGAAGACGATGTTCATCGCGCCCGCGACGGCGCCGGGCCCCTCGAAGGGCAGGCCGAGGTCGTCGGCGACCTTGCTGCGGGCCCCGTCCGCGCCGATCAGGTACTTCGACCGGATGGCGTACTGCGCGCCGGTCAGCCGGTCGAGCACGGTGGTGGTGACACCGGCGCCGTCCTGGGTGTGCGAGAGGTACTCGGTGTCGAACCGGATCCGGGCCCCGCGCTCCTGCGCCGCCTTGACCATGATGGGCTCGGTGATGGTCTGCGGCGCGTCGAGCATCGTGCACGGGCTCTGCAGCTCGTAGTTGGCGTGCCGGACCGTGTTCCGTCCCCCAGGACGGAATCCGACCGAGCTCCTCGCCCGCCAGGCTGGTGCAGAACGTGGTGTTGCCCATCAGCTCCCACGGGGTGGCCTCGCGCATGAGCACGTCCTCGATGCCCATGTCGCGCATGGTCTCCATCGTGCGCTGGTTCGTGATGTGCGCCCGGGGGCTGTCGGACAGCCGGCGGTACTTGGTGACCAGCAGCGTGGGCGTCCCGTATGTAGCCAGGAACAGGGCCGCCGACGCTCCCGCGGGCCCCGATCCCACCACCAGGACGTCGGTCTCGATCAGCGGCTCCCCGCTGGGCGCTGTCGTCATCGCCAGTCTCCCCTCCACAGTGCCACGATGCTCGTTCGCGGGCCCGATTTCGCGAGGCTGATTTCGCGGGCCGTACAGTTGTCCGCTGTGCGGCTAGCGTAACTGTGCTGCCCCGGGGCCCGCGGTGTCAAGGCGCGCGATAAGGAGGGCCGGACGCGCAGGCCGTCGAACGCGACGGCGACGACCATGCTGGCGAGCTCGTCCGCGGCGGCGGCCCCGCGCGGGCGGTACCACTCGATGAGCGAGTTCACCATGCCGAACAGCAGCCGCGCGGTCACCGCCGGGTCGATGTCGGAGCGCAGGTCCCCCTCGGCCGCCGCGGTGGCGACCAGGCCGGCGACGAGATGGTCGAACTCGCGGCGCCGGGCGAGCGCCTCCCGCTCGATCTTCGTGTTGCCGCGCACGCGGAGCAGCAGCGTGACGAACGGCAGCTGGCCCGCGAGCACCACGACGCTGCCGCGCACCAGGTGCTCCAGCCGGTCGATGGCCCGCCCGTCCACCTCGTCGAGCTGGTCTGCCCCGGCGAACAGGGCGTCCAGGGCGCGGCCCACGGCCAGCCGGAGCAGTTCCTCTTTGCTGGGGACGTGGTGGTAGATGGCGGACTTGGTGATGCCCAGCTTGCGGGACAGGTCCTCCATGCTGGTCCCGTCGTAGCCGCGCTCGTTGAACAGCCGGACCGCGACGGCCAGCAGCGACTCCAGGTCGTACCCGGGCCGTCCGCGCCGGGAGCGCGGGGCGGGCGGCCGGTGCATGGCCGGGGAACTGCTCATCGCGGGCGCTGGTCGATGACGCGGCGCATCTTGCCCACCGAACGTTCCAGGGTGCCGGGGTCGACCACCTCCACGCCGACGGTGACGCCGACCCCGGCCTTGACCCGCGCCACGATCTCGGCGGCGGCGCCTTCCCGGCGGCCGGCCGGGGTGCCCGCGCGCGCCTCCACCAGCACGGTCAGGTGATCCCTCCGGTCCTGCCTGGTCAGCCGGAGCTGGAAATGCGGCGTGACGTCCCCGACGACCAGCACGATCTCCTCGATCTGGGTCGGGAAGACGTTCACCCCGCGCAGGATGATCATGTCGTCGCTGCGCCCGGTGACCTTGTCCATCCGCCGGAAAGCCGGCCGCGCGGTGCCCGGCCGCAGCGCGGTCAGGTCGCGGGTCCGGTAGCGGATGACCGGCATCGCCTCCTTGGTCAGCGAGGTGAACACCAGCTCCCCGGTTTCCCCGTCGGGCAGCACGTGCCCGCGGGCCGGATCGATGATCTCCGGGTAGAAGTGGTCCTCCCAGACGTGCAGGCCGTCCTTGGTCTCGACGCACTCCTGGGCCACCCCGGGCCCCATCACCTCGGACAGCCCGTAGATGTCGACCGCGTCGAGGTCCATCCGGTCCTCGATCTCCAGGCGCATCTGCTCGGTCCACGGTTCCGCGCCGAAGATGCCCACCCGCAGCGAGCTGGCGCGCGGATCGACGCCCTGCCGCTCGAACTCGTCCAGGATCGTCAGCATGTAGGACGGGGTGACCATGATGACCTCGGGCCGGAAGTCCGTGATGAGCTGGACCTGGCGCGCGGTCATCCCGCCCGAGGCGGGGATCACGGTGCACCCGAGCCGCTCCGCGCCGTAATGCGCGCCCAGCCCCCCGGTGAACAGGCCGTAGCCGTAGGCGACGTGCACCTTGTGGCCCGGCCGGCCCCCGGCGGCGAAGATCGAGCGGGCCATCACGGCGGACCAGACGTCGATGTCGCCCTCGGTGTAGCCCACGACGGTGGGTTTCCCGGTGGTCCCGCTGGAGGCGTGCAGCCGCCGCAGCCGCTCCTGCGGCACCGCGAACATGCCGAACGGGTAGGTATCGCGCAGGTCGTGCTTGCTGGTGGTGGGGAACTTCCGCAGGTCGGCGAGCTCGCGGCAGTCGCCGGGGTGCACGCCGGCCGCGTCGAACGCCTGCCGGTAGAAGGGCACGTGAGCGTAGGCGTGCCGCAGCGTCCACTGCAGCCGCTCCAGCTGGCGGGCCTGCAGCTCGTCCCGGCTCAGCCGCTCGTCCGCGGGCAGCTCGGTGGGGGCGGGGCCAAGGCGCGTGGCGGTCATGGGCGCATCCGGACCACGGCGCTCCCCTCGGCCGCCTGCACGACCTCCATGCCGAGGGACCGGGAGGCCGCGTCGGCGGCGAGCATGGCCTGCACGGCACGCGTGAGGTCGGCCGCGGGCTGAGTCACGGAGCCCCTTCCTGACTGAACGGACGGTTGGTAATGTGAGCCGAGTATTGACATTGAGCTGGGTGGATGTCAAGCAAACGGGAGGTCAGTGGATGAGCCAGGATTCGGTGCCGGTGCTGCGCAGCTACACCGGCGGCGCGTGGCGGACCGGAAGCGCCGAGGGCGTACTGCTGCACGACGCGGTGACGGGTGAGCCGGTCGCGCGGGTCTCCTCGGCCGGCATCGACATGGCGGCCGCGCTGGACTACGGCCGCCGGGTGGGCGGCCCGGCCGTGCGCGAGCTGACCTTCCACCAGCGCGCGGCGCTGCTGAAGGCGCTCGCGTCGCACCTGCGCGAGCACCGTGAGGAGCTGTACGCGCTGTCCGCGCGGGCCGGCGCCACCCGGTACGACGCCAAGTTCGACGTCGACGGCGGCATCGCCGTGCTGAACGCCTACGCCAGCAAGGGCCGGCGCGAGCTGCCCAACTCTCGCGTCTACGTCGACGGCGACGTCGAGCCGCTGAGCAAGGGCGGCACGTTCGCCGGACAGCACATCGCCACCTCGCTGCACGGCGTCGCGATCCAGATCAACGCGTTCAACTTCCCGGTCTGGGGGCCGCTGGAGAAGCTGGCCCCGGCGTTCCTGGCCGGCGTGCCGAGCCTGATCAAGCCGGCCAGCCAGACCGCCTACCTGACCGAGAAGCTCGCGGATCTGATCATCTCCTCGGGGCTGCTCCCGGAGGGCACCGTCCAGCTCATCTGCGGCAGCACCGGCGACCTGCTGGATCACGTCACCGGCCAGGACCTGGTCTCGTTCACCGGGTCGGCGTCCACCGCCCAGCGGCTGCGCGCGGCGGGCGGCATCGTCCGGAACTCCGTGCGGTTCAACGCCGAGGCCGACTCGCTCAACTGCTCCATCCTGGGCCCGGACGCGACCGCCAGCACCCCCGAGTTCGACCTGTACGTCAAGCAGCTGGTCACCGAGATGACGGTCAAGGCCGGCCAGAAGTGCACGGCGATCCGCCGCGCGTTCGTGCCGGCCGCCCTGATCGACGACGTGACGGCCGCGGTGCAGGCGCGGCTGGCCGCGATCGTGGTCGGCAACCCCGCCGATCCGGGGGTGCGGATGGGCGCGCTGGCCAGCCTGGAACAGCGCGAGGAGGTCCGCCGGTCGCTGAAGGCGCTGGAAGGCGCCGCGACGATCGTCTTCGGCGACCCGGAGCACGTGGAGGTGACCGGTGCCGACGCCGCCCGCGGCGCGTTCATGTCGCCCGTGCTGCTGCGCGCCGACGGCCCGGACCGCGCCGAGCCGCACGAGGTCGAGGCGTTCGGCCCGGTCTCCACGCTGCTGCCGTACACGTCGGCGGGCCAGGTGATCGAGCTGGCCGCGCGGGGCCAGGGCAGCCTGGCCGGGTCGGTGGTGACCGCGGATACCGCCTTCGCCCGGGACGTGGTGCTGGGCCTCGCGCCGTGGCACGGGCGGCTGCTCGTGCTGGACACCGAGGACGCCAGGGAGTCCACCGGGCACGGCTCGCCGATGCCGGCCCTGGTGCACGGTGGCCCGGGCCGGGCGGGCGGCGGCGAGGAGATGGGCGGCATCCGCGGCGTCCTGCACCACATGCAGCGGACCGCCGTGCAGGGCAGCCCGGCCGTGCTGTCCGCGGTGACCGGGCGCTGGGTCCCCGGCGCGCCGCGGGCCGAGGGGCAGCACCCGTTCCGGAAGTCGCTGCGCGACCTGCGGACCGGTGACACGGTGGTGGCCGGGCCGCGCACGGTGACCCGCGCCGACATCGACCACTTCGCCGAGTTCACCGGCGACACGTTCTACGCGCACACCGACGAGGCCGCCGCGGCCGCGAACCCGCTGTTCGGCGGGATCGTCGCGCACGGCTACCTGGTCGTGTCGCTGGCCGCGGGCCTGTTCGTCGCGCCCGAGCCCGGCCCGGTGCTGGCCAACTACGGGCTGGAGAACCTGCGCTTCCTCACCCCGGTCAAGCCCGGGGACGAGCTGACCGTGACGCTGACCGCCAAGCAGATCACGCCGCGGGAGAACGCCGACTACGGCGAGGTGCGCTGGGACGCGGACGTGACCAACGGCCGCGGCGAATCCGTCGCCCGGTACGACGTGCTCACGCTGGTCGCGAAGGAGTGGACGCCATGACCGTGATGGACGCCGAACTCCCGGGCCAGGAGTTCACCGAACACTTCGAGCGGACGATCGCCCGGGACCAGCGGGTGGAGCCGCGGGACTGGATGCCTTCGAGGTTCCGGGCCACGATGATCCGGCAGATCGCGCAGCACGCGCACTCGGAGATCATCGGCATGCAGCCGGAAGGCGCCTGGATCACCCGGGCCCCGTCCCTGCGGCGCAAGGCGATCCTGCTGGCCAAGGTGCAGGACGAGGCGGGGCACGGGCTGTACCTGTACTCCGCGTGCGAGACGCTCGGCGCCGACCGCACCGATCTCACCGAACGGCTGATCACCGGACGGCAGAAGTACTCGTCGATCTTCAACTACCCGGCCCTCACGTTCGCCGACGTGGGCGTGATCGGCTGGCTGGTGGACGGGGCCGCGGTCTGCAACCAGGTGCCGCTGTGCCGCTGCTCCTACGGCCCCTACGCCCGCGCGATGATCCGGATCTGCAAGGAGGAGTCGTTCCACCAGCGGCAGGGCTACGAGCTGCTGATGACGATGATGTCGGGGACCGCCGCGCAGCGGGCCATGGTGCAGGATGCCGTCGACCGGTGGTGGTGGCCGGTGCTGATGATGTTCGGGCCGCCGGACCACGAGTCGGCCAACACGGCCCAGTCCATGGCGTGGAAGATCAAGCGGCACACCAACGACGAGCTCCGGCAGCGGTTCGTGGACATGACCGTGCCGCAGGCCGCCGCGCTCGGCGTCACGCTGCCCGACCCCGGCCTGCGGTGGAACCCCGAGCGGGGGGCGCACGACTTCGGCGAGGTGGACTGGGACGAGATGAAACGGGTCGTGGCGGGGAACGGGCCGTGCAACGCGCAGCGGGTCGCGCAGCGGAAGGCGGCGCACTCCGGCGGCGCATGGGTGCGGGAGGCGGCCGCGGCGCACGCCGCGAAGCAGGCGGGGCGCGCGGGGCGGGCAGCGGCATGAGCACGGACACGAGCCAGGGCCAGAGACCAGCCCGAGAGACCAGCCCAGCGCAGGAAGGGCGGGCCGAGCTGGCCGCTGTGGGAGGTGTTCATCCGCGGCAAGCGCGGGCTGAACCACGTGCACGTCGGGTCGCTGCACGCCGCGGACGGCGAGATGGCGCTGCGGAACGCGCGCGACCTGTACACCCGGCGCAACGAGGGCGTCAGCATCTGGGTGGTGCCGTCCGCGGCGATCACCGCGTCCAGCCCGGACGAGAAGGATCCGTTCTTCGCGCCGTCCGGCGACAAGGTGTACCGGCACCCGACCTTCTACGACATCCCGGCCAACGTGCCGCACATGTGAGCGCCGCCATGTCCTTCGACAACGCCTACGAGGCCCTCAACGAGGGCGCCGACGCCAGTGACGCGCACAGCGACGCGCACTGGGCGTTCGGCACCGGGTTCGCCGATCCGCTGGCCGGGGTCGACACCACGGTGCCCGCCGACGCCGACGCCGCGGACCTGGCGCTCTACAGCCTGATGCTCGGCGACGACGCGCTGATCATGTCGCACCGGCTGCAGGAGTGGTGCACCAGCGCGCCGGAACTGGAGGACGAGGTTGCGCTGGCCAACATCGCCCTGGACCTGCTGGGCCAGGCCCGGCTGCTGCTGTCCCGGGCCGCCGCGGCCGAGGCGGGCGAGGGCGGGGAAGACCATTACGCGTTCTTCCGGTCCGAGGACGAGTTCCGGAACGTGCGGCTGGCCGAGCTGGAACGCGGTGACTTCGGCGAGCTGACCGCGCGGCTGCTGGTGTTCGCCATCTGGCGGCTCGCGCTGCTGCAGCGGCTGGCTGCCTCACGCGATCCGGTGCTCGCGGCGGTCGCGGCCAAGGGCGTCAAGGAGATCACCTACCACCGGGACTACGCCGCGCAGTGGCTGGTCCGGCTGGGCGACGGGACCGGGTTCTCCCGGGCGCGGGCCGCCGCCGGGCTGGCGGCGGTCTGGCCGTACGTGGCCGAGCTGTTCAGCGCGCACGAGGTGGAGCGGCGGCTGGCCGCCGCCGGGGTGGGTGTGGACCCGGCCGGGCTGCGGGACGAATTCGACGAGGTGCTCGGGCAGGTGCTGGCGGCGGCGACGCTGGACGTGCCGGAGGTAGCGCCGCAGGCCGGGGCGGGCGGGCGGGACGGCGTGCATACCGGGGCCATGGGAGGCCTGCTCGCCGAGCTGCAGAGCGTGGCCCGGGCCGACCCGGAGGCGACGTGGTGACCGCGGGCGGCAGCGCGGCGCGCCGCGGAACGGTACTGGCCGCGCGGGCCGTGGCCGAGACGGTGACCGACCCGGAGCTGCCGATGCTGACCCTGGCGGACCTCGGCGTGCTGCGCGAGGTGACCGAGGCGGGCGGAACGGTGACCGTCTCGATCACCCCGACGTACACCGGCTGCCCGGCGATGGACGCGATGCGCGATGACCTGGTCCGCGCGCTGCGCGGGGCGGGCTTCCCCGACGTCGAGGTGCGGACCGTGCTGCACCCGGCCTGGAGCACCGACTGGATCAGCGCGGCCGGGCGCCGCAAGCTGGCGGACGCGGGGATCGCGCCGCCTGGCAGTCTCCGGGGTGCTCCCCGGGGCGGGCCGATTCCGCTGACGCTGCGGCCGCCGGCCGATCCGGTGCGCTGCCCGCACTGCGGATCCGCCCGGACCAGGCTCGTTTCGTTCTTCAGCGCGACCGCGTGCCGGTCACTGCGCCGCTGCCAGGCCTGCCAGGAGCCGTTCGAGCACGTCAAGGAGATCTGAGTCCGTGACCGCCAGCACTGGGACCAGCACTGGGACCAGCACCGCCACGAGTACCGGGAGCGCCAGGCGGCTGCGGGGGGAGTTTCACCCCCTGACCGTGGCCGAGGTGAGCCCGCTGTGCGACGACGCCGTGGCCATCACCTTCGACGTTCCCGGCCCGCTCGCGGACCGGTACGCCTTCCGGGCGGGGCAGTCACTGACCCTGCGGCGGGTCATCGACGGGCGGGAGGAGCGGCGCTCGTACTCGATCTGCGCGCCGGAGGGCGCGCTCCCGCGCGTCGGCGTGCGCGAGGTCCCGGGCGGGCTGTTCTCCCGCTGGCTGGTCCGCGAGGTCCGGCCGGGAGACGAAATCTCGGTCGGGACGCCGGCCGGCAGCTTCACGCCCGGCCCGGCCACCGGCGGCCACCACGTGCTGATCGCGGCCGGCTCCGGCATCACGCCGGTCCTGTCGATCGTGGCTACCGTGCTGCGTGACCCGGCGGCGACCGCGGCGGTGTTCTACGGCAACCGGCACACCGGCACGGTGATGTTCGCCGACGACCTGGCCGACCTCAAGGACCGCTATCCGGCCCGGCTGGAACTGGTGCACGTCCTGTCCCGCGAGCCGCGCGAGGCCGAACTGCTGTCCGGCCGGCTGGACGCGGCCAAGCTGACCAAACTGCTTCCCCGGCTCATCGAGGTGGCCGCGGCCGGCCACTGGTGGCTGTGCGGGCCCTTCGAGATGGTCGCGCAGGCGTCGGATCTGCTGCGCGGCCAGGGCGTGGCCGCCGCGCGGATCCACCGGGAACTGTTCTACGTCGAAGACGTCCCGCCGCCGCCCGCGCGGCACGCGGAGGCCCCGGTGACCGGCGCCGTCAGCGAGGCCACGATCGTGCTGGACGGGCGGTCCAGCACGGTGGCGCTGCCGCGGGACACAACCGTCCTGGAGGGCGCCCAGCGGGTCCGGCCCGACCTGCCGTTCGCGTGCAAGGGCGGCGTGTGCGGCACCTGCCGGGCCAAGGTGACCAGTGGCGAAGTGCATATGCGGCGCAACTTCGCGCTGGAGGACGCCGAGGTGGCCGACGGCTTCGTGCTGACCTGCCAGTCGCTGCCCGTCTCCGGGGTGCTCACGGTCGATTACGACGCCTGAGGGGGGTTGTCCCCGTCATAGCGCCGGCGTACGCTCGTTGGTCTCTGATCATCTGGTTGCCGGTCAAGGGGGGCCTGGCCATGACCGGACATCATCGCGGCGCCCGGGTTTGCCAAACATCCGCATCGGGCGCTGTTCCGCACGTCTTGTAGCGACTAAGCCTCGTCACGCCGGCCGACCAACGGCGGCGTGAGTGCCATGGCAGACCATCGCCATCATCCAGCGCCGGGCCCCGCACGGTTGTCACGGACGACAACGTTTCGGGAGGGCAGAACAATGCGAAGGTGGAAGGCTCCTTTAATTACTGCAGTTGCGGCCGTGGCGGTCGCGGCGATATTCGCCGCACCCATGCCCGCGGGCGCTCAAGCGCAGCCGGCGCCGACGGTGACCGTATTCGCCTCGGGACTGAACAACCCTCGCGGGCTCGCCTTCGGGCGTGGCGGCACTCTGTACGTCGCCGAAGGCGGCACCGGCGGGACTCGATCAACAGTTCACCAGTGCACCCAGGTGGTACCGCCCATCGGCCCCTACACGGGCGGGTTTACCGCCAGCATCTCGAAGATCTCGCGTGGCGGATCCAGGACCATCGTGGCCTCCGGGCTTCCCTCCAGCCAGACCGCCCCGCCGATGAGCGACGTGACCGGTGTTGCCGATGTCGCGTTCCAGTCTGGGAGGCTCTTCGCCCTGATAGCGGGAGCTGGCTGCTCGCATGGGCTCAAGGGCACTTCGAACGAGATCGTGCTGGTGCACGGAAACGGGTCCGTTACACCGGTGGCGAATCTGTCGGCCTTCCTGGCGGCGCATCCGGTCGCCAACCCAGACAAGGCCGACTTCGAGCCAGATGGCACCTGGTACAGCTTCGTCACGGCCGGCCGTAACTTCTACGCGGTCGAGCCCAACCACCAGGAGCTCGACAAGATCACCGGCGATGGGCACGTGAGCCGGGTCATCGACTTCTCCCGGTTCTTCCCGGGCAACACCGACTGGCACGGCCCCACGGCCATGACCAGCCGGGGCGGATCGCTCTACATCGGCACGCTGCAACCCTTCCCAGTCAAGGTCGGGGCAGCCGAGGTCTTCAAGGTCAACCCGGCGAACGGCCGCTTCAGCGTGTTCGCGTCGGGTCTTACCACCGTGCTCGGCGTCGCCTTCGGCCGGGATGGTGCGCTCTACGTCCTGGAGCTGTCGGTCAAGAACGGCGGTCCTGCGCCTGCCACGGGTGAGATCGTCCGGATCAAGGGCAGCCACCGCGCGACGATCGCCAGCGGGCTGAACTTCCCGACCGGAATGGCGTTCGGCCCCGACGGCAACCTGTATGTCTCGGTCAACGGCGTCGGTTCCCCGCCAGGTGGGGGCCAGGTGCTGAGGATTGCCGTGAATACCGGGCGTTAGGGGCAAGGCCGGTTAGTTAAGGTTCGTCGCCGGGTGTCAAGGGGGCGCCGAGGATGGCGATGGCGATGGTGGCCTTGCGGGTTGTGCGGTCGACCTTGCCCTTGGCGTTGTATCTGGACATGGCGCGCTTGACGACGCGGGGGCTGGTGCGCAGCCGCCTGCCGGGCATCAGGCTGGCCAGGACCAGCCGGCCGATGGTCCCGGCCAGGTCGGTGACGGGGCCGGCGAGAACGCCCGCGGCGAGGATGACCTGGTTGCGGGCGGCGTTCAGGGCGACGGTGAAGCTAGCCCGGTCCGGGTCGGTGCCCGGGATGGTGCCGGCGGCGTCGGCGATCGCGGTGCGCAGCACCTGGTAGGTGATCAGGAGGGCATAGACCTCCTGGTCCACGCCGCCGGGAGTCCGGGCGCGCAGGACCCGGCCGCCGAGGATGGTGGACTTGAGCTCGAAGTAGGCGGTCTCGACCTCCCAGCGCTCGTGGTAAAGGACGGCCAGGTCGCCGACGGGGTAGCGCACCGGGTCGAGCAGGGTGGTGACCAGCCGGCAGCCGCCCGCTGAGCACCCCGGCGCTGGTGGTGAAGGTGTTCGTGCGCGTCGATGACCCGGACGGGGATCCCGCCGAAGCGCGACAGCCAGGACCCGTCGGGGAGGCGGCGCAGGACCGGGAGCCCCGGGGCGCCGTAGCCCGCGCGGACCCGGATCAGGAAGTCCGCTTTGGTTCCCGCGATCTGCGCGGCCAGGAAGCCCGGCGCCGAAGTTCCGGTCGGCGAGCAGGATCATCCCCGCGTGCAGGCTGCCCAGCAGGCCCGGGGCGCAGGTGGTCTCTCCTTTGGAGACGGGGCTGAACACGGCGTCGATGACGGTGCGGGTGCCGCAGCTGACCAGGGCCAGCAGCCGCAGCATCGGGTAGCCGGAGGCGCCGTTCGGGCCGCCGCGCTGCTTGGAGTAGACGGCCAGGTTCGCCTCGCTGTCGGCGACGGTCATGATCGTGCCGTCGATCGCGACCACCAGCAGCCCCCGCCACCGCGCCCCGCCCGGGGCCGGGCCGCGCAGCAGGGCGAACAGCTCGCGCAGCGGCCCGGGCCCGAGACGCCGGCGAGCCTGGGTCATCGCGGACGCGGTCGGGACCGCGACCGGCAGCCCGCCCAGCCCGGCCGCCAGCCGGCGCCAGACCTGCGGGTAGCCCAGCTCGGCGAACAGGCACCCGCCCAGCAGCAGGTAGACCACCACCCGGGCCGGCAGGTCCCGGGCACGGCGCTGGACCCGGCATGTCTGCTCGAGCACCGCGTCGACCATCTCGAACGGCACCTGCTGCGTCAGCTCGCCCAGGTGACCCGGCGCGAACCGCCCTCCGGCCACCGTCACGGCACGGGTAATGACAGACTGATCCACGGCGGGGCTCCTGGTGACGAGGCTGTCTTTGGCGGACAAACCTCACTTACCGGAGCCCCGCTCCCATCGCACCAACCGACACACCTTGACAGCCGGGCAACCCGCTTAACTAACCGGCCTTGGCGTTAGGGGGCCCGACCGCTAGGCCGGCTGTGGGGCGGCGGGCAGCGTGGCCTGCCAGTGGCCGTGGCGGAGGTGGACGGTGCCGTCGGGGGTGATGGTGGCGTCGGCTCCGTGGACGGGGAGGGAGCCGTCACGCAGCCAGCCGAGGCGGATGCGGTCGAGGATGTCCCAGAGCCGGCGCGGGCCGCCCTGGTGAACGATGGGCGGCTCGTCGCCGGTGCCGGTGGCGCGGGCCCACGAGCCGTCCGGGTGCACCATCCAGGCGGTGCGCTGGCCGTCGGCGGATTCGGCGAACTCGTGCTGGATGCCGGGGGCGACGATCCCGAGGACGGAATACAGGTCCCAGGCGCCGGCCACGTCGACCACGGGATAGCGGCCCGTGCTGACCTCCTCGCCGTCCGCCTCACGGACCACGGCCAACTGCCCCGGCCGGACCGCCGGGGCATCCACGTCGGTCCCGGCGCCTATGAAGGCGCCCCGGTCCCACTCGGTGCGCCCGGCCGCGCCGCCGTCGGGGGTCTTATCGGCGGTGAGGATGAGGGTGGTGCCAGCGATGGGGGTGACCAGCCGGCCTCCCGGCCGCAGCGCGGTTAGCCAGCTGGCCGGGACCGGCCGGACGGCCACCATAGACGCGATCCGGTCGTAGCTCTCCGGTAGCGGGCCGTACGGATCGCAGTGAGTGACCCGGGGATGGAGGCCGATGCCGGCGAGGCGCTCGCCGGCCGCCTTGACCAGGTACTCGTCGGGCTCGATGGTGGTGACCTGGCGGTAACCGGACCGCTCGCACAGGACCGCGGCGCCATAGCCGGTGCCGGCGCCGACCTCCAGCACGTAGGCGTCGTCGGTGAGCCGGGTGTGCCGGAGCATCCGCACGACCATGCCCGGGGCGATGGCCGAGGACGTGGGCAGCCCCGTCGGCTGGTCGTCCGGGGTGGCGTGGTCGGCGTGCAGCGACCCGACCCGGGTGATCAGCGGCTGGTCGCTATAGGCGGCCCGGATCCAGGCGTCCGGGTCAGCCGTCCCGTCGCGGAGTTCCCAGGTCGCCAGGCCAAAGCCCGCATCGGGCCCGTTCCGTACCCACCACCGGGGCACAAACAGGTGGCGCGGCACGGCGCCGACGGCCGGCCGCCATCGCGAGATCGGGTGCGTGACCTCGCCGGCGAGCCGGTCAGCGTCAGACTTCCACTTGACCATGGGTGATGGTACCGAGCGGGCCGCCGACGGGGCAGGCCCGGTTCCGGCGCGACGCAGCCGCCGCGTTATCGTCGGCTTCAGGATGGCAGAGCTGGGGCCAGGGAGGAATCGTGGACATCACTGAGCTGATCCTTCATGACCATCACGAGCAGCGCCGGCTGTTCGCGATCCTGGAGCAGATCGACCGCACGAACACGGATGTGCTGTCGGCGATATGGAGCCGCCTGGCCGCGTTCCTCGAGCTGCACGCGAAGGCGGAGGAGGAGATCTTCTACCCAGCGCTGCTGCAGGCCGGCCTGGCCGCGCGCCGCCGGGCCGGGGTGGAGGACGAGACCCTGGACGCCATCGGCGACCACAACCAGATCCGGGACGCGGTCGCGGAGTCCGGGAAGCACCAGGTCGGCAGCGACAGCTGGTACAGCGCCGTGGCCGCCGCGAACCTGGCGAACAGTGATCACATGGCCGAGGAGGAGCGCGAGGGCCTCACCGACTTCCGCCGCCTGGCCAGCCTGCAGCGCCGCCATGAGCTGGCCGTCGACTGGGCCGCGTACGAGGCCCGCAACTACGGCGGCGTCACCCCGGTGGACATCGATCCGGAAACCTACGTCCGCGAGGAAGAGCAGATCGTGGCCGGGGGCGGGGACGGATCACTCAGCGTCGGCAGCCTCCGCGGGCAGTAAGCCCCGGCCCCGGAGCGGGCCACCGGCAGCGTAGCCACGGATCGTGGAGTTCCACGTCGTCGGGGGATGACCTCGGGGCCAGGCGTCTTGCGCTGGTGTGTTAAGGCGCGATATGACGACAAATGTTTACCTGGACGTCGTTGCTGTGTCATCTGTCCTTGTCCACGACGTACGGCCACACCACTAGGGACGTAACATGACGTTTTCGCGCACAGGTCATCGGCTTCTGAGAGCCGCCGTTGCGTGTGGGGTGGGGCTGTTTACCGTGGCTGGCGTCGCGGTTCCCGCCACCATCGCCGCCGCCGCTCCCGCCAGACCCAGCAGCCTCACCATCTCCAGCACCGGAACGCATCCCGGGGCGATAAAGCATGTGTGGCTGATCATCCTGGAGAACAAGTCCTACGACGCCACGTTCACCGGCCTGAACCAGAACAGCTACCTGTGGAAGACGCTCCCGAAGCAGGGCGTCCTGCTGAAGAACTACTACGGGACCGGGCACTTCAGCCAGGACAACTACATCTCGATGGTCTCCGGCCAGGCGCCCGAGCAGGACACCCAGTCGGACTGCAGCGTCGCGAACAAGACGATCGGGCCGAACTCCACCATCCTGCACACCGGCTCGCTGTTCAGTAACCGCAACTTCGGTCAGGTGAACTCGCCGGCCAACGCCGCCCAGCCCAGCGGGGCCAACGCCCCGAACGGGCAGAACGGCTGCACCTACCCGACCGACGTGCCGACGCTGTTCAACCAGCTGAACGCGGCCGGCAAGACCTGGAAGGGCTACGCGCAGGACATCGGCGGGGCGCAGACCCCCGGCTCGACCCAGTTCCAGGCGAACACCGTGCCGAACCGCGAGGCCGCGGTGTGCGCCTGCCCGGGAACCGCGGCCAACAACCCGGACACCAACCCCACCAGCCTGTCCACCAATTTCCCGCCCGGGGTCACCTCGCTGACCGGGACGCAGCCGAACGACCAGTACGTGGCCAAGCACTTCCCGTTCCCCTGGTTCCAGTCGCTGACCGGGTCCTCGGTCAACGGCCCGGCGCTGAACCAGCCGTCGAACGGCGGCACCAACTGCGACGCCAACCACATCGCGAACCTCGACAACCCCAGCACGGGGCTGGTGCACGACCTGAAGAGCGCCAAGAGCACCCCGGCCTTCAGCTGGATCACCCCGAACAACTGCAGCGACGCGCACGACGCGGTTTGCAAGGGCAACAACCTGTCGGGCGCGTTCGACGCCAACGGCACGCCCAACTACGCCTCGCCGACCCCGTACGTCCCGGAGTCGACCACGCCGAAGAACTACACCGGCGGCCTGTACGCCTCGGACCTGTTCCTGCAGTACTACATCCCGCTGATCGAGCAGTCCCAGGCGTTCAAGCAGGGCGGCCTGATCGACATCACCTTCGACGAGGGCTTCCCGGCGTTCACCTACACCGGGAACAGCTTCAACAATGCCAACGCCTACCCGCCGACCTCGGCCGACCAGCCGAACTACACCAGCTCGATCAAGGCCGACACCGCGGGTGAGAACCTCTGGGGCCGGAACGTCCACTACGAGCCGACCGGCCCGAACTCGACGCTCGGCACCGACGCCAAGGGCGACCAGCTCTACCCCGGTCCCGGGTACAACGCCTTCGTCGACCGGCCGCCGGCGTGTAAGCAGACCAGCCCGGCGCCCGACTGCGTAACCGGCATCGTGGCCGGCGGCGCGGGCAGCCCGCCGCCCGCCCGGACCGACACCGTCACCGGCGGCACCGGGTCCAGCGTCATCTCCGACAACACGATCGCGGCCGACGACACCGGCCGCGCGGTGACCGGCACCAACATCCCGGCGAACTCCTTCGTCGGCGCGGTGACCAACAAGGGCCCGAACTTCGTGACGAGCAGCACCGGAGCGGTCACCACCGGATCGTTCCAGCTGGTCGGGCAGAACGGAAGCCCCGTCACCCCGACCGGGCCGGTAACCAGCGTCACGCTCAGCGCCGAGGGTGACCCGTCGGCGCTGGCGCCGGGCCAGACCCCCGACCCGCTGTTCAACACCAACCTCCCGACGACCGGCGGCGGCGACACCGGAAGCGTCCTGATCAGCCCGTTCATCAAGCCGGGCACGTCCACGGACGTGTACTACAACCACTACAGCTGGCTGCGCACGATGGAGGACATCTTCAACGTCGGGGCCGGCCACGACCACACCCCGCTGCCGGCCGGAACGGTGTCCGGCGGCCTCGACGCCCAGGGCCACCTCGGTTACGCGGCCCAGCCCGGCCTGCGGACGTTCGGCCGGGACGTGTTCAACAACCCGGACGGCTACGGCCAGCCGCATCTGGACGCCGTAACCATCCCGAACGGACCTGGCGCGGGCTCGCCCTGGACGCGGACCTCGCTGGCCGTGGGGGTACCGGTGCTGGCCCTGATCGTGGCCGGCGGCTACGTCTGGTATCTGCGCCGCCGGCGCAAGCCGGCGGCACTGTCCAGGCGGTCATGAGCCTGGACTCCCGTATGACCGCTCCGGCCCGGGTTCCCCTCGTGGGGGCCGGGCCGGGCGGCGGCTCCTGGTACCGCTCGCCCTGCTGCTGGCCCCGCTGCTGGCACTGGCCGGGTGCGGGACGGCGGCCAGGCCGGCCGCGAGTTCCGCCCGTCCCGCCGCATCCGGCTATCCGACGTACCTGCCGAAGGACACCCTGAACTACCACAGCGACACGCGTGCTGACCGGCACCGCCCAGCGCCCGGCCGCTGACCAACCAGGGCGACGGGGTACGGGTGAAGACACCGCGCTGGTCGGTGCTGGTGACGGTGACCGGTCCGCAGGTACCCGGCGAGGGCCTGCCCGTCCAGGCCGGCCGCCACGACCTGCACGTGGGTGGTCACCATGTCCGGGGCGACGGCGCCGGTACCCATCTCAGCCGCGGACTTCACCAGCCATCGACGACGGAGACAACGTCTACCGCCCGCCCTGGTGCCCGGCCAGCCGAAGCCGCCGGCGATGCTGCGCCCGGGCCAGAAGGTCAGCTTCGAGCTCCGCGCGGTCGAGGCCATCGGTGAGGGCCTGATGCGCTGGGCCCCGGACGGCCGGAACATCGTCGCCAAATGGGACTTCGTGGTCGAGAACGACTAACGGCGACGATGCCGGGCGCGGGAGGCTGGGCCAGGTTGGGCAGGGCGGTCGGGCCGCCTGTGGCTCTTGGTGTCAGTGGTGGATCTGGCAGACCGCGACCGCGGCGACCGCCGTTCTGCTCGCTGCCGCCGCCCGTCTCGCGATAACCCCAAGACGCCGGGACCGGCGTCAGCCGGCTAGGCGGCCCGATCGCGGGCGAGGCTTTCGGCGCGCGTCTTGATGCCGAGCAGCATCTTGCGCTCCATGACCAGGCTGCCCGGCTCCATGAACAGCAGGTAGAACGGCCGGGTGGCCCCGGCAGGGCCGCCGTGACGATCCTGTTCCGGCTGATCAGCCTGGTCGATCCCGTCTCGGGCAGCAGTGCGAAGATCCACACCCAGTTCATGTCGGCGATCCGGATTGCGAGGGTCCGCTCCGGGTCGAGCACCTCCACCCGCATGACCGGCCGCCGGGCCCCATCGGCAGTTCGTCGCCGGCCTTGAGGTCCTGGAACTCAGGAAGGATCTCGTCGGCACTGTGCATGTTCAGGCCCAGGAGGTTCTCGATCCAGTCGTAGGTGTAGGCGCCGCCGCGGCCGCTGCCCATCTGCACGAGCCACGGCCAGATGGCGTCCGGGGGAGCGTCGATCGTGATCGCGCGGGTGGTCACCAGCGGCGTTGGGCAGTAGCTCGTCGCCGGGCAGTTTCATGACCGCCTCCTCGGCGCGGGCGCCCCAGGTGAGGCACCGGCACCGGAGGAAGAGCGGGTAGGCGAGCGGGGCGAGTCCGGCCGCCAGGCCGACGCCTATCGCCAGCGGGCGCTTGGTGAGTCTCATGTCAGCCTCCTTTGAGCCGCGCGGCGATAGTGCTCGCGGCGCAGCAGCAGGCGCGGCCGGACGGAACCGCCGTCCGCGCCGGGCCATCAGGCACAGCGTCGGCCGTGCCTGCCATCCTGGATGCCAGAGCCTCGCGTTCATGCCTCAATGCTCGCGCCGGCGGTGCCGGACCGGCAGAGCCGTGGTTCCTCCCGGAGGAGGGCCGTAGGTCCCTCCGGGCAGCGGCGCGCGGTCACCGGGAGGCGCCCGGCAGCCGAAGGCTGACCACGGCGCCGCCTCCCGGGTCGTTACGCGCCGTCGCTGTTCCGCCGTGAGCGACGGCGATCGCCGCGGCGATGGCCAGCCCGAGGCCGGCTCCTCCGCCGTCGCGGGAGCGGCCGGCGTCCGGGCGCCGGAAGCGCTCGAAAGCGTGCGGCAGGAAATCCGCAGGGAAGCCCGGGCCAGCGTCGCTGACGTCGATAGTGAGGTCAGGGCCGTCTTCCCTAGCGGCGATCACGATGACCGATCCGGCTGGCGCGAAGCGCAGCGCGTTGCCGAGCAGGTTGTCGACGGCCTGGCGGATCCGGTCCGGGTCGACGCAGGCCCGGGTTCCGGCGGGGACGTCGATATGGCAGGTCACCTGCGCCGCCGTGAGGCGGGCCGCGGCGTGGTCGGTGCTGCGCAAGAGGAGCTGCCGCAGGTCCGTCTCCCTGAGCCGCAGGCCGAGCTGGCCGGCGTCACCGCGGGCGAGCACCAGCAGGTCGTCGGTATCCTGGTGAGCCTTTCGGCTTCTTCCGCGGAGCCGCGGACCGCGGCGGCGAGCTCCCCGGGGGTGCGGCCGGGCCGCCCGGCCAGCTCAAGTTCCCCGCGCAGCACGGCGAGAGGTGAGCGCAGCTCGTGGCTGGCGTCGTCGACGAAGGCACGCTCGCGCTCGAGCGCGCGCCGGAGCCGACTGAGCAGGTCGTTCATGGTCCCGGCCAGGGCGGCGACCTCGTCCCTCGTTCGGGGGACCTCGACGCCAGCCGCGTCACCGCGCTCGGAGATCGCCGCGACCTGCCGCCGCAGCCGCTCGACGGGTGACAGCGCGGCGCGGGCTAGCCAGTAGGACCCCAAGCCGGCGATGGCAACGAAGATCCCGCCGCCGATGGCCAGTTCCCGTAGTACCTGACTCTGCGTGGCGTTGTACGTTTCCAGCGAGACGGCCGCGACCGCGACCAGGCCGGGGTGACCGGTCAGCGGGGCGGCGGTGATCCTCGTGTCTTCCTCGTCGATAGTCCGGGTCGCCCACACCTGGGCCTGCCGGGCCTGGCCCAGCTCGGCCCCGGTCAGCAACGGCGTAGTCCCGGCATCGGGGCTGGCGCCGCGGACCCGGCCGGCGGAATCGACGACCTGCACGATGTATTCGCCTGGCGCCGGCGTAGCGGCCGTGGCCGGCTGTGGCCCGGTGCCGTTCCCGGGCAGGTACCGTGCGGCCTGGGCGAGCTGGGCCGTGAGCTGGGAGCCGATGGCGCCGAGCTGGGCGGCTGACAGGGCACTGGCGAACAGCCACCCGCCGGCGGCGAACAAGACCGCGGCCGCGGCCGCGAATGCCAGGGCCAGGCGCAGCCGGATCGGCATGTTATGGGACCGCCACGGCGTGACGGAGCCGGTAGCCGATGCCCCTGACC
>CAVUNW010000022.1:0-11490 GCA_963742865.1 uncultured Actinomycetes bacterium | reverse complement strand
TTTAGCTATATCCGCGGCGGATACCAGAATCGATGCTAAATAGCAAGCGCTCGCAGCAGGGCCAGCCGGAGGACGACGACATGACGGCCACCACCGTGGTGAACCTCAAAGGCCATCGCGACGACCCCGCCTTCGCGGACGTGGTGTACGTGGGGCGGGCCATGTACCGGGGCGGCTGGCGGCTGCCGGGCTCACCGCTGGCGAACCCGTTCCGGCCCGGACCGGACGGCAGCCGCGAGGAGGTCGTGGCCATGTACCGCGCGTACCTGCTGGGACGCCCCGACCTGCTCGCCCTGCTGCCCGGGCTGCGCGGGCGCCTGCTCGGCCGCTGTTCGCCCCCGAGCCCTGCCACGCCGAGGTCATCGCCGAACTCGCGGACGCTGGGACCGGGGCCGGAAAATCCGCTGGCCCGCGCTAAGACTGCCTCCACATACGACACGGTGATCGGGAGCCTGCCGTACGGCTACGACACGCTGCTCGACCGTCAGTTCAAGAAGGGCGCGGAGCTCTCCGGCGGCCAGTGGCAGCGGATCGCCGCCGCGCGCGGTTTCTACCGTTCGGCCCCGCTGCTGATCATGGACGAGCCGACCGCCGCGCTGGACGCGCGGAGTTAGGCCCGCAGTACGGTACGGGGGTGGCGACGATCGACGACGCGGCGGCGATGGCGCTGGGCTGCCCGAGGTCACCGAGGACGAGCGGCACGGCAACCGGACGTGGTTCGTGGCCCGGAAGGCGTTCGCCTGGGAGCGGCCGTTCAGCAAGGCCGACATCCGCCGGTTCGGCGACGAGACCCCGCCCGGGGGGCCCATCCTGGCCGTCCGCGTCGCGGACCTGAATGAGAAGGAGGCGCTGCTCGCGGCGGAGCCCGGGGCGTTCTTCACGATCCCGCACTTCGATGGGTACGCCGCGATCCTCGTCCGGCTGCCGGAGGTCTCCGGGACGGCGCTGCGGGAGGCGATCACCGACGGCTGGCTGGCCTGCGCGCCGGCGGACCTGGCGGAACGGTTCCAGCAGGACTAAGGACCCTAGCCGGGCTGCCTGCCGCGGCTCATCCTCAGCACACGGAACGCCGAGGTCCCGTGGTTGGGGAGGCCGTCATGCACTTCAATACCGGTGACGAAACGACGGCGGGATCGCGCGGCGCGGAGATCTTTGGGCGTCCGCTGCTCAACAAGGACGCGGCGTTCACCGCCCGGGAACGGGACGTCCTCGGGCTGCGCGGCCTGCTTCCCTGGCGGGTCGCGACCATGGACGAGCAGGTCGCGCTGGAACTGGAGCACCTGCGCGGAAAGCACAACGACATGGAGAAGTACATCGGGCTGATGGCGCTGCAGGACCGGAACGAGACGCTGTTCTACCGGCTCCTGGGCGACCACCTAGAGGAACTGGCCCCGATCGTGTACACACCGACGGTGGGCGAGGCCTGCCAGCGGTTCAGTCACATCCTGCGGCGGCCGCGGGGCGTGTGGATCACGCCCGAGGACGCCGGGCGCATACCGGCCATGCTGCGCCAGGGCGACCGCCCGCACGTGTCGCTGATCGTGGTGACCGACGGCGAGCGCATACTCGGCCTCGGCGACCAGGGCGCCGGCGGCATGGGCATCCCGGTGGGGAAGCTCTCGCTCTACACGGCCAGCGCCGGCATCGACCCCGCGCGGACCCTGCCGATCTGCCTGGACTGCGGCACCGACAACGAGGACCTGCTGCGGGATCCGCTCTACCTCGGCTACCCCAAGCGGCGGCTCCGCGGCGCCGACTACGACGCGTTCATCGCCGCGTTCGTCGGTGCCATCCGGGACACTTTTCCCGGGGCCGTGCTGCAGTGGGAGGACTTCAAGCAGCACAACGCGATCCGGCTGCTGGACGCGTACCGGCATACGCTGCCCAGCTTCAACGACGACATCCAGGGAACCGCGGTGGTGGTCCTGGCCGGGATTCTCGCGGCGATGCGCTCCCTGGGCACGAACCTGCGCGATCAGCGGCTGGTGCTGGCTGGGGCCGGCGCCGCCGGCATTGGGATCGCCCGGCTAGTCGGGCTGGCCATGCGTGCTGACGGGGCGTCGGCGGAGGACGTGCGCACGCGCATCGTGATGACCGACTCGCGCGGGCTGGTCTATGAGGACCGCAATCACCTGGACGCGGACAAGCAGCCGTTCGCGCTGCCGGCGGGCGCCCTGGCCGGGTACGGCTTCAGGCCCGCTCCGCACTTCGATCTGGAGACCGTGATCCGGCAGGTCGCGCCCACGATCCTGATCGGCACCACCGGCACGGCCGGGACCTTTACCGAGGGCGCGATCCGCGCAATGGCAGCGCGGACGCCGGTGCCGATCGTCTTTCCACTGTCCAACCCGACCAGTCACACCGAGGCCGTCCCGGCCGACGTCCTGGCCTGGAGCGAGGGGCGCGCGCTGGTCGCCACCGGCAGCCCGTTCGGCCCGGTCCGGGCCGGCGGCCGTACCCGGGTGATCGCGCAGGCCAACAATCTGTACACGTTCCCCGGCATTGGCCTGGGCACGATCGCGGCCCGGGCCCGGGCCGTCACCGACCCGATGCTGCTGGCCGCGGCCACCACCCTGGCCGGCCTGGTGCCCGGATCCCGGCTGGCGGAAGGGGCGCTCTACCCGCCGCTCGCCGGGCTCTGCACGATCTCCCGCGCCATCGCGATCGCGGTTGCCCGCGAGGCCCAGCGGGCCGGCCTGGCTCGGATGGACCAGGCGGCGGAGGAGGCGGTGGACGCTACGGTGTGGACACCGGAGTACCAGGAGCTGGGCCGGGCGGACGCCGTCGGGAGCTAGGCGGGCGGCCCTGGGACCGCGACCGCCGCGGCGCGGTCGGAAGCCTTGCGGACCAGGTGGTACAGCGTGAAGCCGGACGGGCCCGCGGCCTGCTGATCGGCGAGCTCGAACTCGCCACCGAAGCGCCGCCGCAGGTCGTCGGCGGTGACGCCCCGGGCGCGGAGCAGCCGCCACGACGCGGGGGGATCGGCGATGCCAGCCAGGTAGAAGTCGGCCCCGGCCCGGGTGACCGCGGCCACCTCGCTGACGTACGCGTCGCGCAGCGGAGCGGGGACGGCGTGGTAGCAGCCGATGTCGATCACCAGGCCGAAATCACCGCGGACGCCGATTTCACGCAGCCGGGTGACGTCCCCCACCAGGAAGCGAGCGGAGGACCCCGAGGCGGCGGCCCGGGCCCGGGCGGTCTCGATGGCTTCGGGAGCGAAGTCCACGCCGGTCGCGTCCCAGCCGTGCTGGGCCAGGTAGAGGGCGGTGACGCCGGTTCCGCAGCCGAGATCCAGCACGCGGCCCGGTGAACGGCCGCGGACCAGTCCGGGCAGTTGGGCCCAGGGCTCGGGGCCGTCCCAGCGCGGCTGCCCGAAGCGATAGGCAAGCCGGTAGAAGAGGGTATCGATCCTCATGACTTTCCCCTTAGTTAGTAAGTAGCTTTGTTACTAAGCAATTTAGTTGCTCGCTATACTCAGGTCAATGACGGGTCCGGGACCTCGGGAGCTGACCGCCAGCCTGCAGTGGTTCGGCCTCGCCCGCGATCAGATGCGGTCGGCGCTGGCCAGCGACGCGGGGATAAGCACCACCGACCTCGATGCCCTCGAGCATCTGGAGGCGGGCGGACCGCTCACCCAGCGTCAGCTCGGCGACCGGCTCCACCTCACCTCAGGCGCGATCACCATGCTCGTGGACCGGCTCGAGCAAGCCGGCTGGGTCCGCCGGCGCCCGCACCCCGGCGACCGCCGCTCGGTCCTGGTCGAACTGTCGCCCCAGGCCGCGGAGCGCACGCCGCCCGGCCTGGCCGCCTTCCACGCGCGGATCGCGGAGATCGCGGCCGACGTTCCCGCTGAGCACCGGGAGGCCGTGGCCAGATTCCTGCAGGCGGCGGCGGAAGCGGCCGCGCGGGCGGCCGCCGGGCTGCGCCGCTGAGCCGCCAGCGCCGACCTTCGGCCCTGATCGGCCGGTGCCCGCGCCCAACCCCGGGACCGCGACAAGGTGCTGGGCGGCAGCTCCGCCGCCAGCGGCACGGCCTGGGCCGTCGGCTACTACAAGACCGACGTGGGGCGCAGCCCGCTCATCAAAGTGCACCGGCCCTAGCCTCGGCTATTCACGGCGACCCAAGCGCATTGACTTATTAGTCGCTAATAACAGCGAAAAGTGCCTCTGTACTGCGATAATGAGACTGTCTAGGTTCACAGTATCGCGGATGGAGAGGCACCTTTCCCGTGGATTCTATGGCGTGGTCGAAGGGGATGGGCGTCCAGGTCGGCGGGCATGGCGTCGTGTCGCATGCCGGGTCGGCGGCGACCCGGCTGCTCGCGGACCGGGCCGGGCTGACCGGGGCGCTGTCCGGCGCGCTGGCCCGGCGGGGGTTCGCCCCGCTGCATGACCGGGGCCGGGTGCTCACCGACCTGGCCGTCGCGATCGCCGACGGCGCGACGACGATCGGCGAGATCGACACGCTGCGCCATCAGGGCGAGCTGTTCGGCCCGGTGGCCTCGGACACGACCGCGTGGCGGGCCCTGGCCGGATGCGACGGCGTGGCCCTGGCCCGGATCAGCAAGGCCCGGGCGAAGGCCCGCCGTCACGTATGGGCGCTGATCGGGGCGCGGCACGGCGGCATCCCGCCGGCCCGGGTGGCCGGGCGGGATCTGGGCGAGGTGATCGTGGTCCGCCTGGACGCCACGATCGTCGTGGCGCACAGCGAGAAGCAGCAGGCCAGGGGCACGTTCAAGGGCACTTACGGCCATCATCCGCTGACGGCCTGGTGCGACAACACCGATGAGTCGCTCGCGGTGGTGCTGCGGCCCGGGAACGCGGGCAGCAACACCGCCGCCGACCACCTCGCCATCGTGGACGCCGCGGTCGCGCAGATCCCCGCCAGGTACCGCCGCAAGATGCTGTTCACCTGCGACGGCGCCGGATCCACCCACGCCCTGGTCGACCACGTCACCAGGCTCGGCGCCCGCCCCGGCACCAGGTCCATTACTCGGTCGGGTTCGACTTCGACGAGCGGATCCGCGCGGTCCTGCCCCGCCTGCCCGAGACGGCGTGGACGCCGGCGCTGGACGCCGACGGGGCTGCGCGGCCGGACGCGCAGGTAGCCGAGCTGACCGGGCTGCTGCGCCACAGCGCCGGCGGTGACCGCCTCGACCGGGTGGCCGGCGGACATGCGGATCCTGATCCGCCGGGAGAACCCGCACCCCGGCGCGCAGCTGACCCTGTTCGAGCAGCACGAGGGCAAGCGCTACCAGGTCACCGCCACGAACACCCCCCGCGGCCAGGTCCAGTTCCTCGAAGCCCGCCACAGAACCCAGGCCAGAGTCGAAGACAAGATCCGCTGCGCGAAAAGCACCGGCCTGAACCATTTGCCGTCCCGGAACTACGAGGTCAACACCGCCTGGTGCCAGGCCGCCTCCATCGCCTGTGACCTGCTGGCCTGGCTGCGGCTCCTCGCCCTCGACGGCGACCTGGCAAAGGCCGAGCCCAAGACCCTGCGCTACCGGATCCTGCATACCGCCGGGCGGATCGTCAAAGGCCAGCGCCGCCGGCGCCTGAAAATCCCGCCGTCCTGGCCCTGGGCACACGACATCGCCGCCGCGTTCACCCGCATCCTCGCCCTGCCGCCAGCCTGACCAGCACGTCCCGTCCCCGCGACACGAAAGGACCACCAGCCGGGCAGTGGAACCGGCGCCCACCCGGCGTGACAGCCCGGGCGATATCCCACGCCGGGCAACTGAAAACTCAAGATCAAAAATCCATCCCGCCGAACTGTCAGGCGAGGACGTCACACCGGTGTAGGGTCGGGGGCTGGCGCGGTGGCGTTGCCTGACGTCAGGTCCGGCAGCCAATTTTCCCCGGGTTTCCCCTGCGGGCCGCTTCACTGCGATGACCGTTGTCAGGTTGCTCCGTTTCCAGCCCCCGCCCGTCAAACCGTGCATGCGATTCTCCCGCACACGGCTTACCGACGCCGTTCACCGCCGGCATTCGGCCTCCCCCGCCAGTCCCGGAAGGGCCTGGGGTCAACGACGATTCCCGACAAGGTGATCAGCCCGAGCTGGTCCGGGGACTGGTAGGTAACCACCGACCAGCCGAATGCGCGGGAACGGCGGTGGCGTTTGCTGAGGAACAGCGCCAGCCGCATCCGCGCATAACTCCTGATCTTCTCGAAGCGGGCCGCCGAGTTGCCGAACCGGAAGAAGGCAGCCCAGCCGCCCAGGAACCGGTTCAGGTCCTCCACGATCCACTTCACCGGACGCAGCAGCCTCGACCGGCGGGTCAATCCCCGGATCCGGTCACGGGCATGCTGCATCGCCTTGTCCGCAGGCCAGCGGGCAAGGAACGTCACCGGCCGTTTCCCGTTCCGCCCCGGTGAGCGCACCAGCCGGTGGTGAAAGCCGAGGAAATCAAAACCCCCGCCTCCCACCTCCAGGCGCACTATCCGGGTCTTGGCCGCCTTCGGCTCCAAGCCGAGATCGGCCAGCAGGCTAGTCAGGCGCTCCAGCGCCCGCTCGGCCTGGCTCCGGGACCAGCACATGACCGTCGCGTCGTCGGCGTAACGCACCAGGACCCCATCCTGCTCGTCCCATGCCCGGTCGAGCCGGTGCAGGTAGACGTTGCAGAGGACGGGTGAAATCACACCGCCCTGTGGGCTCCCGGTGACCGGCCGCCGAAGCTGCCCATCCTCCATCACTCCCGCGCGCAGGATCACACGCAACAGCTTCAAGACAGGCTGATCACAGATGCGTTCCTCTACCGCTTGCATCAACTGATCATGCGGAATCGCCGAAAAGCAGTTGGCGATGTCCGTCTCGACCACCCACCGGCAGCCCCGCCAGCACTCATCGATAAGCACCTGCAAGGCATCGTGCACCGACCGCCCCGGGCGGAACCCGAAGGAGCAGTCCAGCATGTCAGCTTCGAAGACCGGCTCGAGCACGATCTTCACCGCTGCCTGCACGATCCGGTCCCGGACCGGAGGGATCGAAAGCGGCCTCTGCTCGTCCTGCACACCCGGCTTCGGGATATACACCCTGCGCGCGGGCAGCGGACGATAGCGGCCTTCCTCCAGTTCAGCAGCCAGCTCACCGAGCAGCCGGTCTACGCCGTACTCCTCGACCGCGGCCAGGGTGACCTTGTCAATGCCTGGAGCGCCATTGTTCGCGCGCACCAGCGCCCACGCGCGCCGCAGCACGTCCCTGCGGCGGACCTTGTCATACAGCGCGTGGAATCTCCGCCCGGGATCGGCCTTGGCCGCCCGGTACAGCGCATGCTGCAAGGCACGGACCGGATCAGCCGGGACACCCCGGCCCGATCCCTTCGCGGCGGGACTAGCCCCTCGGGCACTCACCGGGCCCCTCCAAGACAGACGCTGCGCATCGGCGAAGCAGCGGCCCTTCCCTCCCCGCAGGTTGTGTTGTCCTGCGGCTCAACCGGTACTACGGCCGCCTCCGACGCCCACCCGGCCAGCAGTCCACTTCCCGGTTTGGCCGGTTATAGGACGCCACGCTCCGGTGACACTTCCGCAGGCCACCGGGCCGGGGAGGGCCTCCCCAGTTCCCGCCGTCACTATCTGAACGTTCCGCGCCCCATACGCCGGGGGGTCCCTGACGGCTGCGCTTCCAGGCTCTTCACCGCGTCCATGGCCTTCACCGTGAATTCAGCGGCTCGGCTCCCCCTGCTCCCACCCACACGGGCGAGACCTCTAACGACGCTGCAGACTTCGCGTAATGCTGCGGACCGTCCAGTCGCTCCCCCACACAGGGCTTTCGACGCTGGGCTCCGGCCCCGCCCGTTTCCAGACGAAACCGCCAGCCTGCTACCGGGCCTCCTGGCAGCTACCCGGACCGGACTTCCACCGGCAAGCGACGACGAGCTTACGAACACGAAGATCCACCATGGCCTTACGTCACGGTGTCACCTCCTGCTCTGCTGGGCGCACGAATCATCGAGGCTAGTACTCCAACCGGACTTCGTGACCTGCGGTGAACGGGTGCTGGACGCGGGACGGCCACCGCTTGATGATCATGGTTTGTGAGGACACATGAGAATCTGGCGGTGGCCGCTGCGCTCAGCGTAGGCCCCGCGCGGTGGCAGGAACAGTTTGATGAGCTGATGGGGCGGATCGCGGGCCGGTTCGCCCGGGTGGAGCCGCGGCGGCGGACCCGGGCGTTTGTGCTGGGGTTACTGTCCGGGCTGCGGCGCAAGAACTGCTGGACCATCGCCGAGCAGGCCGGGGACGCCGCCCCGGACGGCATGCAGCACCTGCTGGCGGCGGCCCGGTGGGACGCGGACGGTGCCCGTGATGACCTGCGCGGTTATGTGACCGGGCATCTGGGCAGCCCGGATGCGGTCCTGGTGGTGGACGAAACGGGAGACGTCAAGAAGGGCAGGGCCAGTGCCGGCGTGCAGCGCCAGTACTCCGGCACCGCCGGGCGGGTGGAAAACTGCCAGGTCGCGGTGTTCTTGTCCTACGCCTCCCCGGCCGGGCACGCGCTGATCGACCGGGAACTGTACCTGCCCCGGTCCTGGACCGCGTATCCGGCCCGGTGCGCCGCGGCGGGCATCCCCGCCAAGACGGTGTTCGCGACCAAGCCGAAGCTGGCCCGCCGCATGATCGCCCGGGCGCTGGATGCGGGCACCCCGGCCGCCTGGGTCACCGGCGATGAGGTCTATGGCGCGGACCCGGGCCTGCGCGCTGACCTGGAACACCGCCACATCGGTTACGTGCTGGGAGTGGCCGTCAGCCACCGGGTGGCCACCGCCGCGGGGCATAGGGCACGGCCCGCCAGCTGGCCGCCCGCCTGCCCCGCCGGGCGTGGCAGCGCTACTCCACCGGTGAGGGCACCAAGGGCCATCGCTATTACGACTGGGCCTGGGCCGCCATCGGCCCGGGCAGGCCCGGGCACCGCTGGCTGCTGATCCGCCGCAACCGCCACACCCGCGAGCTGGCGTTCTACCGCTGCTACAGCCCCCGCCACGCCTGTCTGCCTGCCCTGGTCAAGATCCACCGGGATCCGCTGGATCACGGAGGAGAATTTCAGACGGCAAGGGACTGACCGGGCTGGACGAACACCAGGTCCGCCGCTGGGATTCCTGGTACCGCTGGACCACCCTGGCCATGCTCGCCCTGGCCTTCCTCACCATCGCCGCGGCCACCGAGCACACCACCCCGTCACCAGACGATCAGATCCCGATCACCCGCAACGAAATCGCCGCGCTGTTCAGCGCGCTCGCTCATCGAACCAGCCCGACAGTACCCGGCACCGGCTGCGATGGTCGGCCTGGCGCCGCCGTCACCAGCACCGCGCCAAAACCTGCCACTACCAGCGGCAAGCCCGCCAACCATGAACGTCACGAAGTCCGGTTGGAGTACTAGGAGACGAGCACTACCAGCCAGGCAATTGCAAACAGCAAGGGCAAGCACACATCGGGCACAAGGCCAGCCCAAGTGAGCCGGGTCCTGACACCCCACTCTTTGGCTGGAATCATAGCTATTCTGGTAGTCACGCCATACGGCATACTTGGCTCTAAGACTGTAAGTCTTCGGAAGTCCTGTGAGAGGGCATGCTGACTGCCGGCGTGACCGGTTGACGACGGCTGCGTCGGCGGAGGCGGTTATCCCGGGGATTTATCCGGCGGGCGGAGGCTGTGCCCAGGTGCGGAGGTGTTCGGGGCTGGCGTTCCAGGGCAGGAACCGTTCCAGTGCCGGCCCGGTGAGCGGCTTGCCGCCGTTGCGTCCGCATTCGTCGAGGTAGGCGGTGAGATAGGTCAGGATGTTGAGGCCGGCCATCTGGGCGGTGCCGGTGACGGTCCAGATCATGGCGGCGTTCCGCGCAGTGTCGCCGTTATGGGAGCCGCGGGCGTTCTTCCTGGTCACGACTGGGCCTCTGATCATCCGCTCCGCGGCGTTATTGTCCAGCGACACCATCGGGAAGTCCCGGTGCGCGGCCAGGCCGTCCCATTCGCGGTCCAGGGTGGCGAGCGCCTTCTTCGCCGGTTCCTGCAGGCCAGGGGCTTGCATCTGCTTCTTCCGCGCCTCGCCGATCACGGCGATGGCGTCATCCCAGGCGGCGTAAGCGTCTTCCAGCCGCGCTGCGGCGGGTGCCTTCTCCTGCGGCGCGGGCGCGGCGGCGTCCTGCCAGGCGGCCATGAGCTCATGGTGGGCGGCGTACAGGTCCCGGATCCGCTCCAGCCACGCATCCGTCCAGTACCTCAGCTGGACCGGGCTCGCGTCGCCGGCCCGCACGAAGTGCCGTCTTACGTGGGCCCAGCAGTAAAGATTGACCAGGCCGTCCGCTTTCTTCCCCGCGGACTGGTAAACAGCGTAGAAGTCGCTGGAGATCACCAGCCTCCGCGGCCCGCCGTCCTCATCCGCCGCGAGCTGCCCGGTCTCCTCATCGATCCCCGCGTGCCGGACCAGCACCGCCCCGGACCTCGTCGGGTCCATCACGAAGCACACGGTGTCCGGGCCGATGAACACCCACAGCCACCACTTCGCCGGCCCGTCCCCGTCGCGGGGGGCGAAGACCCGCCACGTGGTCTCGTCCGCGTGCAGGTGCCACGAGCCCCGCGACCGCTCCGTGATCGCGTCTGCCAGCGGGACGAGCAGCGCCCCGGCCTGCGCGCACGTGCCCGCCAAAGTGGCGGGCGAGATCTCCGCGCCCTGCCTGCCCAGCCCGGTCACCAGCGAGTTCATGCTCCGCCCCGCGGCGAACCGCTCGGTCAGCAGCATCGCGATGAACCCATTGGTGAACAGGCCCTTGCCGATCGCCTTCGGCGGGCCGGGCGCCATCACCGTGGCGGGCACCCGGCAATCGCAGGCCCGCCGGTAGCGGCGGCGGCAGTGCGCGGCCAGCCGCACGATCACCTGCCAGTCCAGCTGCTCCCCGGACAGATGATCCCCCAGCGGCGTGAACGGCTCCCCGCACTCCGGGCAGCAGTACCCGCCATCAGGGAAATCCCAGAACACCTCCAGCCGCGGCAGGCGCGAGTAATCCCGCCGCCCCGCCGCGCCCCCGGGCCGCGCTTCTTTCCCGCGGCGCCCCGCCGTTCCCGGTCCCGCCCGCCGCCATCGGCATTACCATCGCCGCCGCCGGCGGCCCCGGCCGCGACTTCTCCGACGACCGCCCGAACAGCATCCGCTGCAGCACAGCGAAGTCAGCCCGGAGCTTCTCCAGCTCGGCGTCCCGCTCCGCATCACGCTCAGCCAGCCGCGCCACCTGCTCCCGCAGCAGCGCGTTGTCCTCGATCAGCCCGTCAGCCAGCTCCGACAGCTGCCGGTTCGCCTCCAGGGCCTCAGCCAGCATGCGCTCCGCAGACGGCGCCTCAGCACCCTCCGCATCCCAGACCACGCCAGCCGCAACCGCCACGCAGCACAGCAAACACGATCAGCCACGGCAAATCACGCACCACGCGCCACCGTGTCTCAGCCCGCCGGTCCGTGGGACGCCGACGACTCCGTCACAGGATTTCCCAGTACTTACCT
>CAVUNW010000021.1:0-15709 GCA_963742865.1 uncultured Actinomycetes bacterium | reverse complement strand
CCACGATCGTCGTGGCGCACAGCGAGAAGCAGCAGGCCAGGGGCACGTTCAAGGGCACGTACGGCCATCACCCGCTGACGGCCTGGTGCGACAGCACCGGCGAGTCGCTCGCCGTGCTGCTGAGGCCCGGGAACGCGGGCAGTAACACCGCCGCCGACCACCTCGCCACCGTGGACGCCGCGGTCGCGCAGGTCCCCGCCAGGTATCGCCGCAAGATGCTGATCACCTGCGACGGTGCCGGGCAAGCCACGCCCTGGTGGACCATGTCACCAGGCTCGGCTCCCGCCCCGGCTACCAGGTCCGCTACTCGGTCAGCTTCGACTTCGACGAGCGGATCCGCGCGGTCCTGCCCCGCTTGCCCGAGACGGCGTGGACGCCGGCGCTGGACGCCGACGGCGCTGCGCGGCCGGACGCGCAGGTAGCCGAGCTGACCGGGCTGCTGCGCCACAGCGCCGGCGGTGACCGCCTGGACGGCTGGCCAGCGGACATGCGGATCCTGATCCGCCGGGAAAACCCGCACCCCGGCGCGCAGCTGACCCTGTTTGAGCAGCACGAAGGCAAGCGCTACCAGGTCACCGCCACGAACACACCCAGCGGCCAGGTCCAGTTCCTCGAAGCCCGCCACAGAACCCAGGCCAGGGTCGAAGACAACATCCGCTGCGCGAAAAGCACCGGCCTGAACCATTTGCCGTCCCGGAACTACCAGGTCAACACCGCCTGGTGCCAGGCCGCCTCCATCGCCTGTGACCTACTGGCCTGGCTGCGGCTCCTCGCCCTCGACGGCGACCTGGCAAAGGCCGAGCCCAAGACCCTGCGCTACCGGATCCTGCATACCGCCGGGCGGATCGTCAAAGGCCAGCGCCGCCGGCGCCTGAAGATCCCGCCGTCCTGGCCCTGGGCACACGACATCGCCGCCGCGTTCACCCGCATCCTCGCCCTGCCGCCAGCCTGACCAGCACGTCCCGTCCCCGCGACACGAAAGGACCACCAGCCGGCAGTGGAACCGGCGCCCACCCGGCGCGACAGCCCGGGCGATATCCCACGCCGGGCAATGACAACTCAAGATCAAAAAACCATCCCGCCGAACTGTCAGGCGAGGACGTCACACCGGTGTAGGGTCGGGGGCTGGCGCGGTGGCGTTGCCTGACGTCAGGTCCGGCAGCCAATTTTCCCCGGGTTTCCCCTGCGGGCCGCTTCACTGCGATGACCGTTGTCAGGTTGCTCCGTTTCCAGCCCCCGCCCGTCAAACCGTGCATGCGATTCTCCCGCACACGGCTTACCGACGCCGTTCACCGCCGGCATTCGGCCTCCCCCGCCAGTCCCGGAAGGGCCTGGGGTCAACGACGATTCCCGACAAGGTGATCAGCCCGAGCTGGTCCGGGGACTGGTAGGTAACCACCGACCAGCCGAATGCGCGGGAACGGCGGTGGCGTTTGCTGAGGAACAGCGCCAGCCGCATCCGCGCATAACTCCTGATCTTCTCGAAGCGGGCCGCCGAGTTGCCGAACCGGAAGAAGGCAGCCCAGCCGCCCAGGAACCGGTTCAGGTCCTCCACGATCCACTTCACCGGACGCAGCAGCCTCGACCGGCGGGTCAATCCCCGGATCCGGTCACGGGCATGCTGCATCGCCTTGTCCGCAGGCCAGCGGGCAAGGAACGTCACCGGCCGTTTCCCGTTCCGCCCCGGTGAGCGCACCAGCCGGTGGTGAAAGCCGAGGAAATCAAAACCCCCGCCTCCCACCTCCAGGCGCACTATCCGGGTCTTGGCCGCCTTCGGCTCCAAGCCGAGATCGGCCAGCAGGCTAGTCAGGCGCTCCAGCGCCCGCTCGGCCTGGCTCCGGGACCAGCACATGACCGTCGCGTCGTCGGCGTAACGCACCAGGACCCCATCCTGCTCGTCCCATGCCCGGTCGAGCCGGTGCAGGTAGACGTTGCAGAGGACGGGTGAAATCACACCGCCCTGTGGGCTCCCGGTGACCGGCCGCCGAAGCTGCCCATCCTCCATCACTCCCGCGCGCAGGATCACACGCAACAGCTTCAAGACAGGCTGATCACAGATGCGTTCCTCTACCGCTTGCATCAACTGATCATGCGGAATCGCCGAAAAGCAGTTGGCGATGTCCGTCTCGACCACCCACCGGCAGCCCCGCCAGCACTCATCGATAAGCACCTGCAAGGCATCGTGCACCGACCGCCCCGGGCGGAACCCGAAGGAGCAGTCCAGCATGTCAGCTTCGAAGACCGGCTCGAGCACGATCTTCACCGCTGCCTGCACGATCCGGTCCCGGACCGGAGGGATCGAAGCGGCCTCTGCTCGTCCTGCACACCCGGCTTCGGGATATACACCCTGCGCGCGGGCAGCGGACGATAGCGGCCTTCCTCCAGTTCAGCAGCCAGCTCACCGAGCAGCCGGTCTACGCCGTACTCCTCGACCGCGGCCAGGGTGACCTTGTCAATGCCTGGAGCGCCATTGTTCGCGCGCACCAGCGCCCACGCGCGCCGCAGCACGTCCCTGCGGCGGACCTTGTCATACAGCGCGTGGAATCTCCGCCCGGGATCGGCCTTGGCCGCCCGGTACAGCGCATGCTGCAAGGCACGGACCGGATCAGCCGGGACACCCCGGCCCGATCCCTTCGCGGCGGGACTAGCCCCTCGGGCACTCACCGGGCCCCTCCAAGACAGACGCTGCGCATCGGCGAAGCAGCGGCCCTTCCCTCCCCGCAGGTTGTGTTGTCCTGCGGCTCAACCGGTACTACGGCCGCCTCCGACGCCCACCCGGCCAGCAGTCCACTTCCCGGTTTGGCCGGTTATAGGACGCCACGCTCCGGTGACACTTCCGCAGGCCACCGGGCCGGGGAGGGCCTCCCCAGTTCCCGCCGTCACTATCTGAACGTTCCGCGCCCCATACGCCGGGGGGTCCCTGACGGCTGCGCTTCCAGGCTCTTCACCGCGTCCATGGCCTTCACCGTGAATTCAGCGGCTCGGCTCCCCCTGCTCCCACCCACACGGGCGAGACCTCTAACGACGCTGCAGACTTCTCGTAATGCTGCGGACCGTCCAGTCGCTCCCCCACACAGGGCTTTCGACGCTGGGCTCCGGCCCCGCCCGTTTCCAGACGAAACCGCCAGCCTGCTACCGGGCCTCCTGGCAGCTACCCGGACCGGACTTCCACCGGCAAGCGACGACGAGCTTACGAACACGAAGATCCACCATGGCCTTACGTCACGGTGTCACCTCCTGCTCTGCTGGGCGCACGAATCATCGAGGCTAGTACTCCAACCGGACTTCGTGACCTGCGGTGAACGGGTGCTGGACGCGGGACGGCCACCGCTTGATGATCATGGTTTGTGAGGACACATGAGAATCTGGCGGTGGCCGCTGCGCTCAGCGTAGGCCCCGCGCGGTGGCAGGAACAGTTTGATGAGCTGATGGGGCGGATCGCGGGCCGGTTCGCCCGGGTGGAGCCGCGGCGGCGGACCCGGGCGTTTGTGCTGGGGTTACTGTCCGGGCTGCGGCGCAAGAACTGCTGGACCATCGCCGAGCAGGCCGGGGACGCCGCCCCGGACGGCATGCAGCACCTGCTGGCGGCGGCCCGGTGGGACGCGGACGGTGTCCGTGATGACCTGCGCGGTTATGTGACCGGGCATCTGGGCAGCCCGGATGCGGTCCTGGTGGTGGACGAAACGGGAGACGTCAAGAAGGGCAGGGCCAGTGCCGGCGTGCAGCGCCAGTACTCCGGCACCGCCGGGCGGGTGGAAAACTGCCAGGTCGCGGTGTTCTTGTCCTACGCCTCCCCGGCCGGGCACGCGCTGATCGACCGGGAACTGTACCTGCCCCGGTCCTGGACCGCGGATTCCGGCCCGGTGCGCCGCGGCGGGCATCCCCGCCAAGACGGTGTTCGCGACCAAGCCGAAGCTGGCCCGCCGCATGATCGCCCGGGCGCTGGATGCGGGCACCCCGGCCGCCTGGGTCACCGGCGATGAGGTCTATGGCGCGGACCCGGGCCTGCGCGCTGACCTGGAACACCGCCACATCGGTTACGTGCTGGGAGTGGCCGTCAGCCACCGGGTGGCCACCGCCGCGGGCACCTGCCAGGCCCGCCAGCTGGCCGCCCGCCTGCCCCGCCGGGCGTGGCAGCGCTACTCCGCCGGTGAGGGCGCCAAGGGCCATCGCTATTACGACTGGGCCTGGGCCGCCATCGGCCGGGCCGGCCCGGGCACCGCTGGCTGCTGATCCGCCGCAACCGCCACACCCGCGAGCTGGCGTTCTACCGCTGCTACAGCCCCCGCCACGCCTGTCTGCCTGCCCTGGTCAAGATCGCCGGGATCCGCTGGATCACGGAGGAGAATTTCCAGGCCGGCAAGGGACTGACCGGGCTGGACGAACACCAGGTCCGCCGCTGGGATTCCTGGTACCGCTGGACCACCCTGGCCATGCTCGCCCTGGCCTTCCTCACCATCGCCGCGGCCACCGAGCACACCACCCCGTCACCAGACGATCAGATCCCGATCACCCGCAACGAAATCGCCGCGCTGTTCAGCGCGCTCGTCATCGAACCAGCCCGCGATACCCGGCACCGGCTGCGATGGTCGGCCTGGCGCCGCCGTCACCAGCACCGCGCCAAAACCTGCCACTACCAGCGGCAAGCCCGCCAACCATGAACGTCACGAAGTCCGGTTGGAGTACTAGGAGACGAGCACTACCAGCCAGGCAATTGCAAACAGCAAGGGCAAGCACACATCGGGCACAAGGCCAGCCCAAGTGAGCCGGGTCCTGACACCCCACTCTTGGCTGGAATCATAGCTATTCTGGTAGTCACGCCATACGGCATACTTGGCTCTAAGACTGTAAGTCTTCGGAAGTCCTGTGAGAGGGCATGCTGACTGCCGGCGTGACCGGTTGACGACGGCTGCGTCGGCGGAGGCGGTTATCCCGGGGATTTATCCGGCGGGCGGAGGCTGTGCCCAGGTGCGGAGGTGTTCGGGGCTGGCGTTCCAGGGCAGGAACCGTTCCAGTGCCGGCCCGGTGAGCGGCTTGCCGCCGTTGCGTCCGCATTCGTCGAGGTAGGCGGTGAGATAGGTCAGGATGTTGAGGCCGGCCATCTGGGCGGTGCCGGTGACGGTCCAGATCATGGCGGCGTTCCGCGCAGTGTCGCCGTTATGGGAGCCGCGGGCGTTCTTCCTGGTCACGACTGGGCCTCTGATCATCCGCTCCGCGGCGTTATTGTCCAGCGACACCATCGGGAAGTCCCGGTGCGCGGCCAGGCCGTCCCATTCGCGGTCCAGGGTGGCGAGCGCCTTCTTCGCCGGTTCCTGCAGGCCAGGGGCTTGCATCTGCTTCTTCCGCGCCTCGCCGATCACGGCGATGGCGTCATCCCAGGCGGCGTAAGCGTCTTCCAGCCGCGCTGCGGCGGGTGCCTTCTCCTGCGGCGCGGGCGCGGCGGCGTCCTGCCAGGCGGCCATGAGCTCATGGTGGGCGGCGTACAGGTCCCGGATCCGCTCCAGCCACGCATCCGTCCAGTACCTCAGCTGGACCGGGCTCGCGTCGCCGGCCCGCACGAAGTGCCGTCTTACGTGGGCCCAGCAGTAAAGATTGACCAGGCCGTCCGCTTTCTTCCCCGCGGACTGGTAAACAGCGTAGAAGTCGCTGGAGATCACCAGCCTCCGCGGCCCGCCGTCCTCATCCGCCGCGAGCTGCCCGGTCTCCTCATCGATCCCCGCGTGCCGGACCAGCACCGCCCCGGACCTCGTCGGGTCCATCACGAAGCACACGGTGTCCGGGCCGATGAACACCCACAGCCACCACTTCGCCGGCCCGTCCCCGTCGCGGGGGGCGAAGACCCGCCACGTGGTCTCGTCCGCGTGCAGGTGCCACGAGCCCCGCGACCGCTCCGTGATCGCGTCTGCCAGCGGGACGAGCAGCGCCCCGGCCTGCGCGCACGTGCCCGCCAAAGTGGCGGGCGAGATCTCCGCGCCCTGCCTGCCCAGCCCGGTCACCAGCGAGTTCATGCTCCGCCCCGCGGCGAACCGCTCGGTCAGCAGCATCGCGATGAACCCATTGGTGAACAGGCCCTTGCCGATCGCCTTCGGCGGGCCGGGCGCCATCACCGTGGCGGGCACCCGGCAATCGCAGGCCCGCCGGTAGCGGCGGCGGCAGTGCGCGGCCAGCCGCACGATCACCTGCCAGTCCAGCTGCTCCCCGGACAGATGATCCCCCAGCGGCGTGAACGGCTCCCCGCACTCCGGGCAGCAGTACCCGCCATCAGGGAAATCCCAGAACACCTCCAGCCGCGGCAGGCGCGAGTAATCCCGCCGCCCCGCCCGCGCCCCCGGGCCGCGCTTCTTTCCCGCGGCGCCCCGCCGTTCCCGGTCCCGCCCGCCGCCATCGGCATTACCATCGCCGCCGGCCTGCGGCCCCGGCCGCGACTTCTCCGACGACCGCCCGAACAGCATCCGCTGCAGCACAGCGAAGTCAGCCCGGAGCTTCTCCAGCTCGGCGTCCCGCTCCGCATCACGCTCAGCCAGCCGCGCCACCTGCTCCCGCAGCAGCGCGTTGTCCTCGATCAGCCCGTCAGCCAGCTCCGACAGCTGCCGGTTCGCCTCCAGGGCCTCAGCCAGCATGCGCTCCGCAGACGGCGCCTCAGCACCCTCCGCATCCCAGACCACGCCAGCCGCAACCGCCACGCAGCACAGCAAACACGATCAGCCACGGCAAATCACGCACCACGCGCCACCGTGTCTCAGCCCGCCGGTCCGTGGGACGCCGACGACTCCGTCACAGGATTTCCGAGTACTTACCTAAGACTTGCCAGTATTCCACTCAGGATAAGTATCGACATTACCATTCCGCTCCAAGCGATTACGCTTGGAAAAATTCCGATAAGTTTCGCGGAGCTTAGTGTGAATGTTATGCCGTAGGCGGCGAATAGGATGGTCTGAGAGGAAAGCAGCCATGTTATCCTCCGATTTATGAGGTCGTGTTCGAACGTCAGCCTTTTCCAATACTCCTGATACGCTTGCAGGTCGAGCTGCGATGTACTCATGTATAGTCCTATGCTCGCTGAAACCAATATTCGGAAAGGTGCAACTGTGCCACCCCGTCCCTCCTGGCCAGCAAACCACAGGCCAGGAGGCGCGGAAATGGCCATCAGCTCAGCTGATGGCCGACAGGAGCCTGCCGTCACCCGACTGCCTGGTCCGGTGATTCCAGCCAGCCCAACTCCTGCGACAGGGCACGGGCGCAGGCGACGAGCGTGCGGACGTACTCGGAGGCGTCACCGGCCCGCCACAACACCGACCACGGATACCGGGATACCGGCGTGACCAGCAGCCGCCACACGATCCCGCCCGGAACCGCCGCCACACAGGAGGCCGGGACGCACAGTGCACAGCGCCCCCGCGCGACCAGGTCAACCGCCGCTCGGATGCTCTCCACGGTCCCTGGATACACGCTCGGCACGAGCCCGACCGATCGGCACAGCTCAATCACGAACTGGTTCAACTCCGGAGCCTGCTGCTCCTCAGCCAGCAGCAACGGCTCAGCCGCCAGTCTGGCCACCGGAACCCCCGGCAAGGCCGCCAGGCGATGACCTTCGGGAACCAGCACGCCCAGCGGATTCCAGCCGGAACAGCTCCGAGGCCACCTTGGGTGGGGCCAGCGACGGCCGCCCGAGCCCAACGTCCAGCCGCCCATCCCCCAGCAGCCGGAACTGCTCCGGCACCCCGGCCTCGACCTGGTGGATCTCCAGGTCCGGATACCGCTCCTGCACCTGGTGCAGGATCTGCGGCATCGAGTCGTAGCTGGCGTCGACGACACCCACTCGGAAGACCGCCGCCGGCCTGGCCGCACATTGCGCCGCCCGTGCCGCCCGGTCGAGGTGGGCGAGGATCTGCCGCGCCTCGATCAGGAAGGCGCTCCCGGGCGGGGTCAGCTCCACGTGGTGGGTCGTGCGGTCCAGCAGCAGCACGCCCAGCTCACGTTCCAGCCGCTGAAGCTGCTGGCTCAACGCCGACTGCACGATATGCTCGCGCGCGGCCGCCCGGCCGAAGTGCAACTCCTCGGCCAAGGTGACGAAGTAGTGCAGCTGACGAAGCTCCATGCGCGCCCAACCGGTTCCAGGAATGCTAAATATCCGATGGGAAGAGTTCAGATGTCGCCATTCAGCAGCGTTTGCTCGGTCTCGCTCATCACACCGCATGATCAGCTGAATTCAGCTTGCTCATTTCCCCGTTCGCCCGGGGAGGGTTCAGTTGAGGATGGCCGTACCTGTGGCGCTCGAAAACTCGATTGGGTGTGTCACCTGCACTGTTGCCGACATGATGGACGCAGTGGTGGTTGGCTTGCCGGGTGCTGCTCAAGATCGTCTACCTGCTGACGCGCCGGGTGCTCGGCCTGGCCGTCCTGGTGTTCCGCGGTGACCGGGCGAAAGATGCCGAACTGCTCGTGCTCCGTCACGAGAACGCGGTGCTGCGCCGACATGTCGGCCGGGCCCGGTACGAGCCGGGCGACCGGGTATGGTTCGCCGCAGTGGCCCGCCTTCTTCCCCGTAGGCGCTGGACCGAGATCTTCCCCGTGACGCCCGCGACGCTCCTGGCCTGGCACCGCAAACTGGCTGGCAGCAAGTACGACACGAGCAAGCGGCGCAAGCCCGGCCGCCCGCCGACGATCCGGGGGGTCGCCCGCCTGGTGGTTCGCCTGGCGAAGGAGAATCCGCTGTGGGGACATCGCCGGATCCATGGCGAACTGACGAAGCTCGGCATCGCCGTAGCGCCATCCACCGTGTGGGAGATCCTGCGTGCTGCGGGCATCGATCCGGCGCCTCGTCGGTCCGGCCCGACGTGGCGGCAGTTCCTGACAGCCCAGGCCGCCGGGATCCTGGCGGTCGATTTCCTGCACGTGGACACCGTGCTGCTGAAGCGCGTATACGTGCTGGTATTCATCGAGCACGGTAGCCGCCGGATGCATCTGGGCGGCGTCACCACGCACCCCACCGGGGACTGGACCGTGCAGCAGGCCCGCAACCTCGCTCTCACCCTCGGCGAGCGGTTCGAGGACATCAGGTTCTTGATCCGCGATCGCGGATCGAACTTCACTGCCTCGTTCGACGCCGTCTTCCAGGCCGCCGGCACCAGGATCGTGCCCAGCGCCGTCCAGGCTCCGCGGATGAACGCGATCTGCGAGCGCCTCGTCGGCACCCTGCGCCGTGAACTCTTGGACCGCGTGCTGATCCTCGGGGAGAGCCATCTGCGCGCCGTCCTGACTGTATACCAGGCGCACTACAACGCAGCCCGGCCGCACCAGGGCATCGCCCAGCGCGTCCCCGACCGCAAACACGACGGTGGCCGCCTCACCATTGCCGACCCCGACCGCGGACGGATCCTCCGAAAACCCGTCCTGGGCGGCCTGATCAACGAATACTCGCGCGCCGCGTGATGTCCCGAAGAACCGCAGGTCACGACACGGATCCTATTTTCGAGCGGGACAGGACCCTGCCCTGCCTCGCCAGCGCGCCGAAACCCGGCAAACCCGGCCCCGGACGCCCGCCAGGATCAAAGAACCGCCGCCCCGGCCCAGCATGACGACGTGGGCAAGACCGTGAAACGAGCCGAACCCAAGAAAGCTGCCGGGAAGCAGACAGGTTAAACAGCAAGTTAAGACGCGGACACCCGGCCCGCCGTGTTCTGGCCGCCGGTCATCCGTCGGCCGGGCAAGATGCGAAAGGCAGGTTGCGGCCTGTCGGCGGTGGGCGCGGAAGTACCGGTTCGCCGCGGTCAGGACGGCTAGGCGAGGAGCAGGACGAGCGAGCGCGGGCGGACCGTTAGCTGGCCGCCGGCGCCGACGGAAGCCTCGTCAGCCATACTGGGCGTGGCACTGGCCTCGGCCGTGTCATTGGCGCTAGCCGTATGGGAGTTTGCGGTGTCGGCGCCCAGGTCGAAGCTGTCAATCTCGGCCTGCCAGGAGCAGGGTTTCCCTACCTCAGGGATGGTGAAGGTGACCGGCTGCGGCGCTCCGTTGACCAGGAGGAGCAGGTCGTCGTCGAGCATTGGCCGGCCGCGTGCGTCGAGGTCCGGCGCGACCGTGCCGTCGACGTAGATGGCGAGGGACTTGCTGCCCGGGGAGCGCCAGTCGGCGTCGGTCATCGCCCGGCCCGCCGGGGTGAACCAGACGACGTAGCCGGGATCGGCCAGGTAGCTGCCACGGCGCAGCACCGGGTGCGCGCGACGGAACGCGATCATCCGGCGGTTGTAGGCGGTCAGGCCCGCGTCGGCGCCGTCCCAGTCCAGCCAGGACGTCGGATTGTCCTGGCAGTAGGCGTTGTTGTTGCCGCCCTGGGTGCGGCCATGTTCATCGCCGCCGAGGATCATCGGCACCCCGCGTGAAAGCAGCAGCGTGCCGAGCAGCGCGCGCGACTGGCGGGCGCGCAGCGCGAGGATCTCCGGGTCGGCGGTCGGGCCTTCCACGCCGCAGTTCCACGACCGGTTGTCGTCGGTTCCGTCCCGGTTGCCCTCGCCGTTGGCGTCGTTGTGCTTGCGGTTATAGGAGACCAGGTTGCGCAGCGTGAACCCGTCGTGCGCGGTGATGAAGTTGACCGAGGCGGTTGGCCGGTGGCGGGTAGCGCCGTACAGGTCGGAGGACCCGGCAAGCCGGGTGGCGAGGTCGGCCAGCGCCCAGTCGCTGCCGCGCCAGAAGTCGCGGACGGTGTCGCGGTAGCGGCCGTTCCACTCGCGCCACAGGACCGGGAACCGGCCCACGCTGTAACTGTCCACCTGGCCGACGTCCCACGGCTCGGCGATGAGCTTGATCCGGGAGATGACCGGGTCCTGCGCAACGATGTCGAAGAACGCGGCCAGCCGGTCAAAGTTGCCCCGCTCCCGGGCGAGCGTGGTCGCGAGATCGAAACGGAAGCCGTCGACGTGCATCTCGCTGACCCAGTACCGCAGCGAGTCCATGATCAGGCGCAAGCACGTCGGGTAGTCAGCGTTGATCGAGTTGCCGGTCCCCGTGGTGTCCACGTAACGGCGCCGGTCGCCGGCCACCAGCCGGTAGTACCCCGGGTTGTCCAGCCCGCGGAAGCACAGCGTCGGGCCAAGATGGCAGCCCTCCGCCGTGTGGTTGAATACCACGTCGAGCAGCACCTCCAGCCCGGCCGCATGCAGCGCCTGGACCATCGCCTGGAACTCGGCGATCTGCCCGCCGCCGCGGCCGGCCCGCACCGCCGCGGAGTAGCCGTCATGCGGGGCGAAGAAGCCGATGGTGTTGTAGCCCCAGTAGTCGGTCAGGCCGCGCGTGGCCAGATGCATGGAAGCGACGAACTGGTGGACGGGCAGCAACTCGACCGCGGTCACCCCGAGGCCGGCCAGGTACTCCACCACCGGCGGGCACGCCAGCCCCGCATAGGTTCCGCGCAGCGCTGGCGGCACGTCGCGGCGCGCCTGGGTGAACCCCTTGACATGCAGCTCATAGATGACGGTATCGCGGTACGGTGTGCCGGGCGGCCTGTCTGCGCCCCACGGGAATGAAGAGTCGGCCACCAGCGAGCGCAGCATTGATGGCGCGGAGTCAAGGTCGCTCCGCCCGTCAGGGTCACCGGCCGGGAAGCCCAACAGGCTCTCCCCCCACACCAGCTCGCCGTCTGTCGCCTTGGCATATGGGTCGAGCAGCAGTTTCGCCGGGTTACAGCGCAGCCCCCACGCGGGGTCATACGGCCCGGTCACCCGGTAGCCATACCGCTGGCCGGTACGGACTCCCGGCACGAACCCATGCCACACGCCGTCATCGAGTGCCGGCAGCGGCAGACGCGTCTCCGCGCCGGCCGCGTCGAACAGGCACAGCACCACCTGCTCGGCTATCTCCGACGCCACCGCGAAATTGGTCCCGGACTCCTCGGGCGTGGCACCCAGGGGTGACGGCCGACCCGGCAAGATCTCCATTTGCCCCCTCCCGCACATCCGTTGCCACCGCGGCGACCGCCCGGCCAGCGCTGCGAGCGGCCCGACGATGACGACCGGCACCAGCAGGCGGGCCGGGCGCCGACCGCATCAGCCCACTCATCTCGTTATAGCAAGTGGTGACGATGCCCGGCCATCGTCACCTGCCGCGCCTCCTGCGGGAGGCGGGCGCGCAGGAGCAGGCCACCGCGCTGCTCTGCAGTCTTCTTGCAGGCGTTGGCGCTGCTCGCTTGTGTAACGCATGCCGCGTACGCGGCAATATCACGCATCAGGGCGTTCGCGACACGGCCCTGGCATGCGGATCGGCTGCGGACGCCGCTAACCGCCCGAAGGCGGCACTCAGGACGACGAGCCCTGTCCACGCAAGGACTGGTCCCGCCAGCATGAACGCCGCGCCAGGGACCCTGCGCGCCACGTCGGTCACTTGCCGGCTGCCCGCGAGACCCGTGCTACACCAGCTGGCGAAGTGCTCGCAGTTGTTCCACAGCAGGCTGTAGGCGCGATGGCCGATCTTCGACTCCGGCGCGTTGGGCAGCTTCGGCTCGTTCTTCCGCCGTGGCATTCGCGCAGCTATAACCGGCATCGTCCTCACCGGGGCAGGAACCTGCGCCCACCGGACGGCGGTGACAACATCACGGCCCCGGTCTCCGACCTGGCGGCGGCGGCCCGGATACGGCACCACGGTCCTCGGCGGCCTGATCCGCGAGTACGAACGAGCCGCATGACGGCCACCAGCGCAGCCATAACGTCCCAGGTCAGAGACTACGACACGGTTCTGGAACCCTACAAGCTGGTCGCCGCGGACGGGGCGCGCCACGCGGCCACCTACGGACCCGAGATTTTCGGCGGCTACGGCATCTGCGACGAATACCCGGTGTCGATGTTCGCGCGCGACGCCTACCAGATCCAGTTCTCGCCCATCTCCAACGAGATGAGCCGCAATATGCTCATGCAATTCCAGGGATTGCCGAAGTCCTGGGCCTGACCGACGGACGATGACAACTCCGCCCGCCTGGCGGCAGCGCCGGAGGAGCTGGGTGCTCGCCTCCGCCGACCAGCAGACATGGGTGATTTCGAGGTGCCACCGGACGCACGCCTGCTGCGTCGCTGCGTGATCACCGACTGGCGAACCGGCGACGTCGACGTGATGCTGTCGATTCCAGACAAGCTCTGTCCCCCGACGGTGCTCCCGCAAGGCTCGTCAGCGGAGTGCGCTGGCTCACTGCCGTGGCCTTCACCGTGTAGCTCACGTCAACGATGAGAGTCTGGGCCCTGATCGAGCAGACGGCCCTTGATCGTGATGCCGCCGTCAACGATGAGAGTCTGGCCCGTGATCCAGCTCGCATCGTCGGAAAGGAGGAACGCGGCGGCACCGGCGACGTCGTCCGAAGTACCGAGTCGATTGAGCGGGTACGTTCGCGCAACCTCGCGCTCGTGGGCGCCGACGAGCGACGCGGCGAACTGTGTCTTGATCACGGCCGGGGCGATCGCATTGACCCGGATGGCGGGGGCAAGCTCGAGCGCGAGCTCGCGCGTCATCTGCAGCAGGCCCGCCTTGCTCGCTCCGTATGCTGCCAAACCCTGGTGCGCCTGGAGGCCAGCCGTCGACGCCATGTTGAGGATCACGCCGCCGTGCTGTCCCATCCAAGCGTCTCGAGCTGCGCGGCTCCACGACACCGGTGCCAGAAGGTTGACTGCAATGATCTTCGCCGAGGCAGCAGGGTCGGCGTCCAGAATGGGCCCGTAGAGCGGATTGATCCCGCGTTGTTCACCAGCATGTCCATGCGGTCGAACGCCTCGATCGTTCGCGCCACCGCCTCGCGCTGGTGGTCGACGTCATCCGCACTGCCCGCTACTCCGATAGCCTGACCATCGGTGCCGAGCTCGCGCACAGCCTGCTGGAGCGGCTCGCGGGCGCGGCCTGTTGGACAGACCCGCGCACCTTCTACCACGAGCCGTCGCGCTATGGCGAGGCCGATACCCCGACTCGACCCGGTGACAATCGCGACCCGACCGGGGAAACGCCCGCGATCGAATCAGATTCCAAGTCTAGCGCCCCGTAGCGCCACCTCTGGCCAGCGACAGCGCGATTGCCGGCCGATCGGCGCTCGGCACCCGTGACCAGCGCGACGTTGCCATTGAACATGGGTGCTGGTACTCACTTGATCAACTCCTTCGCGTCTTTCCTGCTGATCTTGCCGATCGCGGTCTTGGGCATGGACTCGACGAACGTGACGGCCTTAGGGCACTTGTAGCGCGCGAGAGTCAACTTGCAGTGGTCGATGAGCTCTTCGGCGGTCGCGGCGCCACCGGGCCGGAGAACTATTACCGCGTGCACGGTTTCTCCCCATTTGTCGCTCACGGTCCCAACGACAGCGCATTCAAGGACGGCCGAGTGCATGTGGAGGACGTTTTCGACCTCCGTCGGGTAGACGTTTTCTCCTCCCGTGATGATCATGTCGCTCTTGCGGTCGGTAAGGAACAGGAAGCCCTGCTCGTCGAGGTAGCCCATGTCGCCTGTGTGATACCAGCCGCCGCGCAGTGCCTGCGCGGTCAATTCGGGGTTCTTCCAGTAGCCGGTCATGATGTGCGCACCCGTTACGCACACCTCGCCAATCTCTCCCGGGCCGAGCGTGGTCTCGGCGTCGCCGACGACTTTCAGGCGTGAGCACCTGCGGGCCGTCCGGCGCTGGCCAGCAAGCGGGCGCCGTCGCCGTCGAGATGGTGGTCGGCGGAGTCGAGTATCGCGATGGGACCGCCGGCTGTTCCGTGGCCCCGTAGGCCTGGGCGAAGATGTCGCCGAACCGGCGGATGCATCGTTTTAGGGTGGGGACCGGAAACGGACTGCCGGCATAGGTCATGATGCGCAAGCTCGACAGGTCGTAATCCGCAGCTCTTGGATCGTCGGCCAACCAGCCGTAGACCGTGGGAACGAGGTTCAAGTGTGTGCACCGCTCGGTTTCGATTAGGCTCAGCATGGCGTTGAGCTCGGGGCTGATGCATGATGGATGCCTTCCTCCTCGCCGACCAGCAGAACCATCGGGATGGGCCACCAGGCGACGTGGAAGATCGGGAGGGCAAAGCAGGTGGAATCGTCCTTGGTCATGCCCAATTGGAGCGCGGCGGCGATCGCCGCTGTCATCGCGTTGCGGTGGCTGAGCATGACCCCCTTGGGGAGCCCGGTCGTTCCCCCCGTGTACATAAGAATCGCGAGGTCGTCTTCGCGGACCTGATAAAGATCGCGGTCGGGCTCGTCCTCCGATGCGCTGGCCAGGAGACCCTCGTAGTCGTGGAAGCCACTGAGCGTCGTGTCGAGCGAGAGCCAATGCTGCACGGCTGCGAAGCGATCACGAAGCCCTGCTGCGCGGGGCTCGTAGCCGTCGCCGACCGCGAAAGCGCTGCACTCGCTGTCGGCGACGACGTAGTTGATCTCGTTGTCGCCGAGCCGTACGTTTATGGGCGTGATGCTCATGCCGAGCTTCGCGGCGGCGAAGTACAGCTCGAGGTATTTTGCGCAGTTGTCGGCCATTACCGCGAGCCGATCGCCGGGCGCAAGCCCGAGTGTGATCAGCGCCCGGGCGCAACGATTGATGCGGCGATTGAGTTCGTCGTACGTGTAGCGGTTATCTTCGTACACGACGGCCGTTCGGTCGCCGAATAGAGCTGCGCCGTTGCGGGGCAGGTCGCCCAGTGTATACATGCGAGTCTCCTTGCCTGTTAGGAAACCGTGGAGCCGCTCATGACCATGACTTCGGTAGCCC
>CAVUNW010000020.1:0-10709 GCA_963742865.1 uncultured Actinomycetes bacterium | reverse complement strand
GTGTCCGCTGCCAAATGGGGAAGGGTGATCTTGGGTGGCGGGTGCGGTGGTTTGCGCTGATGCGTGGTGGTCGGTGCGGGGGTTGTCCAGTAGGTCGGTGATGGTCTGGGGGGTGGCGTCGGTGAGGGTGGCGTGGATGGTGACCTGGTGCAGCTCGTTGCTGTAGACGGCCTGGACGTTAAACGCGTCCATGTGTCTACGGTCACTGGAAATGACGGTGTAGGAGTGCGGTCGCGTCACTGACGGCGCGGACGGGGTTTGAGGGCAGCCTTCGGGTTGTCCTTTTTCGTGTGCGACGGCACGGTGATCACGTCGGTGATGGGTGCGGCCCTCCCGCTTCTTCTTGGTGTGGCAACCGGAGACGGGAGGGCCGCTGGGTTGACGCGCGGAGGCGTCGTGCTCACGGTAAACGCTGACCGGGACGTGGTCGAGCGGCAGCTGGGGGGCGGGGAGCTGGCGTGCCCGTCGGCGGGGGCGTGCTGGCCCGGTGGGGGAACGGGGCCGCGCGGCGGGTGCGGCTGCCGGGCGGGCCGGGCGGGGAGCGGGACCGGCATTTGGTGCTGGTCCCGCGCCGGTCGCGGTGCCGGGAGTGCGGGGTGACGCATGTGCTGCTGCCGGCGTGGTGCCTGGCCCGGCGGGCCGATGCCGGGGAGGTGATCGGGCTGGCGCTGGAGGCGAAGGCGGCCGGGGCCGGGCACCGGGTGATCGCGGAGCGGCTGGGCCGTCCGGCCTCGACGGTGCGGGGCTGGCTGCGGGCGTTCACGGCCCGGGCGGAGCAGGTCCGGCTGGTGTTCACCGCGCTGGCGGCCAGCCTGGTGACCGATCCGCCGCTGCCGGGCCCGGCCGGGTCGCCTGTGGCGGACGCGGTGGCGGCGGTCGCGGCGGCTGCCGTAGCGGCGGCAAGGGTGCCGGGGGTGGGCACGGTGGCGCGGTGGCAGCTGGCCGCGGCGGTGACGTGCGGGCTGTTCCTGGCCCCGGCCTGGCCGGCCCGGGTGGCCAACACGAGCTGGCTCTGGGCGGCGCCCCGGTAGGGCCGCCATCCTCGGTGACTGCTGTTTCCCGCCGTTTCACCGAGGAGGTAGTCGATGTCTGGGGCTGAGGAGGACCGCAAGCGGGCGGCCCGCGCCGAGCAGGTGGCGTTGTTCCGGTACCAGCTGATCCGGGAGGCCGCCGACCCGGCGCTGTCCACCCGGCAGCGGGGCCGGCTGGTCCGCGAGCTGGCCGGGAAGGCGCATCCGGGACCGTTCGGCGAGGCGGTGACCGTGTCGCGGGAGACCATCGACCGGTGGATCCGGTCCTGGCGCGCCGGCGGGTTCGCCGCGCTGGCCCCGCCGGTGCGGCAGGTCACCCCGCGCACCGACGCGGCCGTGCTGGAGCTCGCCGCCGGGCTGAAGCGGGAGAAGCCCGCCCGCACCGCCGCGCAGGTGATGCGGATCCTGCGGGCCAGCTGCGGCTGGTCCCCGTCGGTGCGCACGCTGCAGCGGCACTTCGAGCGGCTGGAGCTGACCACCCGCCCGGACGGCCGCCCGCCGGCGACGTTCGGCCGGTTCGAGGCGTCCCGGCCGAACGAGCTGTGGCCCGGCGACGCGCTGCACGGACCCCGGATCGCCGGGCGTAAGGCGTACCTGTTCGCCTTCCTGGATGACCATTCCCGGGCGGTGATGGCCGCCCGCTGGGGCTACTTCGAAGACAGCGTGCGGCTGGCCGCCGCGCTGCGCCCCGCCCTGGCCGCCCGCGGCGTCCCGGAATCGATCTACGTGGATAACGGCTCCGCTTTTGTCGATGCGGCGCTGAAGCGGGCCGCGGCCCGGCTGGGCATCAAGATCTCCCACAGCGCGCCCGGCCGCCCGGAAGGGAGGGGGAAGATCGAAAGATTTTTCGGGCTTGTGCGGCAGGAGTTCCTGGTCGAGATCGGCGACGGCTCGTCCATCGCGGACCTGGCGCAGCTGAACAAGCTGTTCACCGCCTGGTACGAGACGGTTTACCATGCCCGGCCGCACGGGGAGACCGGGCAGCCGCCGATCCAGCGGTGGCTGGCCGGCGCCCCGTTTCCCACGCCGTCGCCGGAGCAGCTGCGCGAGGCGTTCTTGTGGTCTGAGTGGCGGCTCGTCGCCAAGACCGCCACGATCAAGCTGTTCGGCGGGGTTTATGAGACCGAGCCGGCGCTGGCCAGCCGGAGGGTCGAGTGCGTCTTCGACCCGTTCGACCTGTCCGCCGTCGAGGTCCGCTGGAACGGCAAGCCCTACGGCCTGGCCCGCCCGCAGCACATCGGCCGGCATTCCCACCCCAAGGCCAAGCCGGAGGACCCCGCCGGGCCGCCGCCGGCGACCGGTATCGACTACCTGGGCATCATCGCCGCCGAGCACGAACAAGCCGCCCGCCGCCACCGCATCCGCTACGACGCCCTCGCCGAGCCCGGCCCCGGCCACGGACAAGACAGCGAGCAGGAGGACGGGCAGTGAGCCCGCCGCCGGTGCGGCCCGCCGAGATCAGCGACCTGATCGCCTGGGCCGCGCGGCTGTCCCGCACCGGGCCCGGCGGCGCCAGCCCTGCCGAGACCGCCGCCTACCTGGCCGCCAAGGCAGGCCTGCTGGAACGCATCGCCGCCAGCCGCGAACAAGACGGCTGGGCCCGCCGCGACATCGACACCGCCCGGCAGGCGGCGGCCGCCGCCCGCCAAGCCGCGGCCGCCGCCCGGCAGGCCGCCATCACCGCCCTGGAGGAGCAGTCATGATCGACCTGCGCAACCACTACGGGTTCACCCGCACCCCGTTCGGCAAGGACCTCGCCCCGTCCATGCTGCACCACTACCCGGCCCACGCCGAGGCCGTCGCCCGGATCACCTGGTGCGCCCGCGAGCGTGCGCTGGGCGTGGTCACGGGCGAGGTCGGATCAGGGAAGACGGCCTCCGCGCGCGCCGCCGTCGCCGCGCTCGACCAGACCCGGCACACACTGATTTACCTGGCCGATCCAACCACCGGCACCCGGGGCATCCACTACCAGGTCGTCACCGCGCTCGGCGGACGGCCCGCCCACGGCACCGCCACCCTCGCCGCCCAGGCCGCCGCCCTGCTCGCCGCCGAGCATAACGAGCGGGGCCGGGTCCCCGTATTGGCAATCGACGAGGCTCATCTCCTGACGCACGATCAGCTCGAGGCCGTCAGGATCTTGACGAATTCGGAGATGGACGCGGCCAGCCCGCTGGCCTGCCTGCTCATCGGCCAGCCCACCCTGCGCCGCATGCTCCGCCTCGGCGTCCTGGCCGCCCTCGACCAGCGCATCGCCATCCGCTACGCCATGCCCGCCATGACCGCCGGGCAGACCAGCGGGTACATCACCCACCACCTCAAGCTCGCCGGCCGCTCCGACCCCCTGTTCAGCGACAACGCCGTCACCTTGATCCACGACGCCGCCCGCGGCCTGCCCCGCGCCGTCAACAACCTCACCACTCAGGCCCTGGTCGCCGCCATGGCAGGGCGCAAGAACATCGTCGACGAGCAAAGCGCCCGCGCCGCGGTCACCGAGGTCACGACAGACTGACCACCACCGCGCCAGCACGCACACCACGGCCCCGCCAGCACCCAGCCGGCGGGGCCGTCGACTGCCCCCACGTCCTCATCGCCAATGACCGCTACATCGTCATCTTGAGCGACCGGGAACACCAGGAGCTGTTCGATCAGGCGGGCCGGGGCGCTGGTGAGGACGTCCCCCAAGATCGGCAGCGCGTCCAGCAGGCTGGGGTCGTTGTCCTGGGTGGTGGCCGCCTCTAGGGCGGCGAGTTCGGTTTCGAGCCGGGTCCGTTCGGTGTACAGGTCGGTGAAGCGGGCGCGGATCCGGTTGCGGAGAGCCTGCGCGGCCGGGTCCCCCGGCTGGGCGGGTGCCTCCAGCTCGGTGATGAGCGCGTTCTCGGCGGTATCAATCCGAGCGAGCTGCTTCCGGAGCGCGGCGGCCTTGGCCGTGCGCTGGGCGGCCTGATCGGCGGCGCTGGCCGGGAGGGCGGCGGCGAGCATGGCGGCCCGGTCCGGGCCGAACACCGCTCACCGAAGAACCGGGTGACGGCGGTCATCAGGTCGTCTTCGCGGACGGTCACAGAGGGGTGACCGGGGTGGGCGGCGGCGTGGCGGGGGATGGTCTTGTCGTGCGGGCACCGGTAGTAGGTGTAGGTCGCGCGGTAGGCGGGGCCGGTGCGGGTGGCGCCGCGCATCCGGCGGCGGCAGATTTTGCACCATAGCCGGGAACGGAGCTGGTAGCGGCGGCCCGGCCGCGTGCTGGGCATCTCGCTGTCCCGGACGTTGCCGTGGTCGGCTCCGGCCCGCTGGGCGGCGTCCCACGTGTCCTTGCCGACTAGCGCGTCATGGGTGGGCTGCGCGGACCATATCCACTGGTCCGGGGGCATGAGCCGGGTCTTGTTCTTCTGCCGGCGGGTGCGGCCGAGGACCATGTACCCGGTGTATTTGGGGTTGGTCAGGATGCGTCCCACGGTGATGGCGGTCCACCCGGTCTCCGGGCTGGGCGCGGGGTAGCGGATAGGGTCGGCGTTCAGCCGGGCCGCGATCGTGGGCGTGCCCAGATGATGGCTCACCCGCCACTGGTAGATCAGGGTGACGATGGGGCCGCGTACCGGATCGGGGATGAGGCGGGTTTTGGTGCGGCCTTCGGCGGCCTTGGCCGGGATCGGGTGCGGAAACCGGTCCCCGGCGTAGCCGTAGGGCACGGGGCCGAGGTTCCACCCGTCCAGGGAATGCTCCTTCAGCCCTTTCCGGACTTTGTTTTTGAGCTGGATCCGGTACCATTCCGCGATCCCCTGCTTAATGCGCCGGACCAGTACCGAGGTCGCGTTGATCCCTTCGATCTGCGCGGGTTCGTCGGTGGCAAACAGCGGAATGCCCTGGCCATCGAGTTCTTTTTCCAGCCGCAGCGCGCTGAACATATCCCGCGCCGACCGTTCGATGTCTTCGCACACCACGGCCGCGAACGGCGGTGTGGGTGATTTCGCCGCGTGGAGCAGGTCGGCGATCCCCCCGTCGCGGGGGTTTCCCGGCCTCGGCGAACGGCCGCCACGCCTCTCCGTGGCCGCGCTGGTCCAGGTCGATGCCGCCCGATTCCACATCCCAGTAGCAGGCGGTGATCCGCCACCCGTCCGGCAGCCACTCGGTGCAGGACCGGATCTGCCTGCGCAGCGACGCCATCGGGTCCTGTAGCAGCAGGGTGGAGGTCCGGGCCAGGATCGCCACTGGGACCGGTTGGCAGGCCCGGCGGTCGCGGCTCCTGCTTGCGCTATCTCAATCTCTGGTCCTGGTGCTGGCGTGCCCATAGCAGTAGCTCCCTGATCGCGGCGGCCTGCCGGGCGTCCAGGTAAACATTCAGGCCTCTGGGTTTGACGTTGCGATGAGTGATCGCTGATTACGTCTTGGCGGCGGGTGTGGTGTCGCTGGGGTGGCTGTGTGTGGTTCCGGGATTATTGCGGCTGTGACCGATGCGCCGCCGGGGAGCCAGCCGCTGATCCGCGTGATGCGCTGATCGCGGCGCAGGCGGAGCGGATCGCGGCTCTGGAGGCGCTGGTCGCTGACCTGCGGGAGCAGCTGGCCGCGGCGGAGCGGACGGGGTCGCGGAACAGCGGGAACTCCTCCATGCCGCCGTCGGCGGACGACCTGCCCGGGCGGAAGCCGCCCCGTAAGCAGCGGCGGGCCGCGGAACGGGCGGAGAAGAAGGAACCGGGGGAAGCAGCCGGGCAGCCCGGGCGCGGCGATGCGGTGGGAGGTCCCGGACCGGACCGAGGACCATTACCCGCAGGGCGAGTGCTCCTGCGGCCGGGACCTGGCGGACGCCGCTGACCTGGGTGTCACCCGGTCGTATCCAGCAGGAGGAGATCCCGGCCGCGCCGGCGGAGCGGGTCCAGCATGCCCTGCACGAGGCGAGCTGCGCCTGCGGCCGGCCGCATGTCGCGGCCCGCCCGGCAGGCGTGCCGGACTCCGCCTTGTCGATCGGGCCGCGGCTGCGTGCTCTGGCTGTCTACCTGGTGGTCTTCCAGCATGTGCCGGTGGAGCGGTGCCAGCAGCTGATCGCCGACGTGACCGGCGCGGCCGTTTCCGCCGGGTTCGTCCATTCGTGCCTGGGCAAGGCGGCATCCCTGGCCGCGGAGGTGGTGCGGCTGATCCGCACCCTGATCACCGCCACCGCGGTCGCCGGGTTCGATGAGACCACGCTGCGGTCCGGCCCGGCCGGGGACAAGAAGTACGTCCACGGCGCGTTCACCGAGGAGTACTCGGCGTTCTGGCTGGGCGCCCGCAGCCTGGATTCCATGCAGGACGCCGGGATCCTGCCCGGCTTCGCCGGGATCGTGGTCTCCGACCGGTACCAGAACTACTTCCATCCCCGGTGGGAGCACGTTGCCGGGAACCAGGCGTGCCTGGCTCACCTGCTGCGCGACTATCAGGACTGCGCCGAGAGCTACCCGGGCGCCGTCTGGCCGGAGCAGGCGCAGCGGGCGCTGCGCGGCCTGATCCGTGCCTGGCACGCCGCCCGTGAGCAGGGACTTCCCGCCATCCCCGCGACGTCCCGATCCGCTGGCGCACGAGTTCCGGCACGCTGTCCTCGCGGGCCTGGCCAGCGTTCCCCGCGTGCCCGGGCCCGAAGAACAGCACCAGGCAGAGGCCCGGCCGCGAGCTGCTCGAATTCTGCAAGGACCGCCGCGACGACGTGCTCCGCTTCACCGCGGACACCAGCATCTGGCCCACGAATAACATCAGCGAACGCGGCGTCCGGCCCCTGAAAACCCAGCAGAAAGTCTCCGGCCGCCTGGCCAGCGACGACGTCACCCAGGACCGCCTCGACATCCGCGGCTACATCGACACCGCCCGCAAGCACGGCAAGAATGCCATGGACGTTTTGCACGACCTCATGCTCGGCAGGCCCTGGCGACCGCCCGCACAGGCATTCTCCCCGTAACCACGGATCAGGACCTGAGTTGGGCGGGCGAAGCGCGCACCTGGGTGCCGTTGGATTCAGGCTTGCGGAGCACGGGTCCCGCGCGTTCTCTGGCTGCCTGTTTCCGTGCCCGGTCGCGCGGAAATCTGGTGCGGGCTAAGACCGTAAAGCCCAGTCTGGATAACCGGGGAGGCACCGGTCCCGGTGCCGGTTTCACCGGCCTCATACCGCGCCTGGCGCCTGCGCACGCCGTGGGCTGCCCGGCGCGCCCGGGCGGGAATGCGCTGCCGGTGCTGCGGTGACTCGTGAGCCCGCAGGTCGGCGCGGATCTGGTCGGTGCGGGGCCGGGGGAAACCCGGGCCATAGCAGACGCCGCCGCGCTGGCCGCCTCCCAGGTCGTGGCCGCCCGGCCCCGGCCGGGGCGGCAGCTGCCCGCGGGAGCTTCTCTGCTTCGAGGAGGCGGCCACCCCGCGCCCCAGGATGCACAGTGCCGCGACTACCGCGGCAAAGGCCACGAGACGACACAAGCTGCTCCAGGGATGATAGGGATTGCCGAGGCCACGCGGATCGAGGATTTGGGCGCCGACCCACACGGCGGCGAACGCGATGACCAGGCAGCCGCCCGACCCGACGGCCGCCCTGGCCAGCGGCCGGCGGCGCGCCGGGCAGGCGGGCGCGCCGGCCCGGCGGCGGCCGGGTCGGCTCCGGCTGGGCCGGCCGGGATGTCGGCGGTGAGCGCGGCCAAATCGGCGCAGGTCAGCGCGGCCAGCGCCCGGCCCGCCCGCACGCCGACTCGTCCCTGGTCAGCCGCTGCACGAACGCGGTCTTCAGCGTCTCGATCACCTGCTCGCGGTCGGCGTGGCCCGCCCTGGATCCGGTCACCGCCTGCCGCTGCCGGGTCTTGCGGTCCTGTCATCACCGGCACCCCCCGCTCGCGCAATAAGGGTCAAGCGTAGTGCGGCTGCTCCCCGGCGGCCATGCGCAGCCAGAGTCCTTGCCCTCCGGACGGCGTACAGGCGCCACCGCCTGGACAAGAGTCAGACCTGAGCTGGGCCAGCTAATTAGCATGCACCCGAGTGCCGGTGGATGCGGTCAAGGGCGTCGTGGAGAGTCCCCGGATAATGGGTCCAGTGCACGACCTGCACCGCGGTGCCGCCTGACGCCGTTTCACGGTGCGCACATACTCGGCCGCCAGCCCGCCGTAGACCCAGAATTAGTGCGCAATCCCAATCGCCGCAACCGACAACCCCCGAGGTCAGCGCCTCGCGGAGTCACTCAAGGCCGAAACGTGGCCCAACCCAGGTCACCAGGACCGCCTCGACATCTGCAGCTACATCGACACCACCCACAAGCACGCCAACAACGCCATGGACATCCTGCACGACCTCATGCTCGGCAGGCCCTGGCGACCGCCCGCACAAGCATTCTCCCCGTAACCACGGATCAGAACTCGCGCCACCCATCACCGCACGTGAAGCGGCTGAATGTTTACGCGTCCAGGTCCCTGGCTTTCCGCCCGGTCTCTATCTTGCCTTGAACCGGACCTTCATCCCGCCCGGCCTTTCCCTTTCCCTCAAATTGTAGCTGATAATGGCCGGGAATTAGGTATGTGCCGGTGAATTACCGTCAGGTATTTCCGGTGGCTGCCGGGTCAATTTGGTGGGCCTTTCTTTAACCGTTAATTGCATATTCGGGGGGCGGGGTGCGGTGGGGAGTGGGGGGGATTGTTTGGCCGGTGTCCTGCCGGTGGAGGGTTTCGCGTGGCGGGGGCGGCAGGCCCTACGCTGGCCGGGGCGGGCCGGGCAGCCTTGCCGCTGCCCGTGATCTGTCCGGCTGGGCCTGCCGCAGGGGTCCCCGCGCGGAGCCCGGAGCCGGGAGGTGGCTAAAAAATCATCCCCTGCGTGCCGGTCCGGCTGGGGGTTGCGTGTCCCCACGTTCTACCGGGCTATCGGTACCGGGCGAGGTCAAGGCCCCGTTTCCGGCAATGCCGGTACTTCCGGCAGGAGTCTCCGGCACGGCGGCTGCGTGGGCGGTCAGGAAGCCGAGGAACCAGTCCAGCTCGTCCAGCAGCCCATCCAGGGTGGGCGCGGATAGATCGGTGCTGCCGTCGCTGGCGTGCCAGCGGCCGTCCCCGCTGCCGCTGTCGCGGGCGGGGCTGGTGATCCGCCAGTCCGGCCGCTGCAGGTGGAACACGATCCGGCGCATCACGTCCTGGTCCGGTGCGGCCCAGCCGATCACTGCCGGCCTCGATTTCCTCGAGCCGGTCCAGCAGCCGGCCCAGCGTTAAACCGGCCACCACGTGGCAGCTGTGCCCCTCGGTCTTCTCGGCGGTGAACCCGCTGCCGCCGTCGTGGGCGCAGATCGACCACTCGGGGTGGTCCTGGATGAACCGCTGCTGGCGGAGCAGCTGGTCGTACGGCGGTGCCATCGGCTGTTTCCCTGCCTGACCCGTGGGGACCCGTGGCCTGCCCGCGCGGCCCACGGGTCTGGGCACCGCGCGCCGGCAGGCCTCAGGCTAGCCCAGACCGGTGGACGGTGCACCTAGTCCACCTGGTCCAAGCGACGGATGAGACCTGGACCGCTGAACAAGTGTCACTCGATCTTGATGACCTGTCCGGCCCCCGGTACCTTCAGGTCGCCGCGATCATCGAGGCCGAGATCCGTGACGGCACCTGGCAGTGCCCCTGCCCCGGTCCCGCGCCCCCTGGCCGAACGGTTCGGCGTGGCCAAGGAAACCGCCGCACGCGCGCACACCTGGCTCACCCAGCACGGCTACGTCGTCGCGGTCCCCGGCGTCGGCATGGTCGTCACCCCCCGCGAACGCTGGAAACCCGGCCAGTGGGGCGAATGGCTCGGCCCCGATCGGCGCAGCTTAAAGCCTCCGCCCGGTTCGACGCCCACCTGAGCCCGGTACGGCACGAGGGCCTTCCGGCTCCATGGTTACTGGGCCAGCACGAGCATCCGCGTGGTCTTACTTGCACTTCCCGGGCCATTTGAGCAGTGGGTCACCGTCACTGCTTTTGATCTTCGGGGCAGGAGTCGGGAGGGGGTGTGGGGGAACCGTGAACCTCGGGGCCTTGGGGTGCTCGGTGGCGGGGTTCAGGGTTCCCCCACGGTTTTGATCTTGATCTTGGTTTTGTCCTTTGCCTGGGTGGGTGCCGTCCTGTGTAGCTGCTTCCTGACCTCGCCTGCTCGAAGAGTGGGTGAGGTCGAGGAAGCGGTTCAGCGGAACGGGTGGGTACGGCACCCACCCCCAGGCCAGCGGCGGTAGCCGCTGATGTTTGCCCCGTACCGTGCCCGCACGGCCGGGCGGGCCGCTGGGTGGTGAGTGTGCGGCCGGTGTGTGCCTTTTATGTATCGGTCGGGGGTCGGGGGTCGGGGGTCGGGGGTCGGGGGTGGCGGGGTGCCGGCGAAGGGCCGGCCGTGTGCGCGGAGTACGGGGGTAATAAACACTGGGGGCCGCCGAGGCCCCTTGGACGCGGGGGCCCGGGGGGCGGCAGACCCGAGGGTCGATTCGCTGAAGCCCGGCATAGGTGAGTGGGGCCGTTTGCCTCTGGTTATCCGCTTCGTCATGGCAAGGGATGTGGCACGCAGCATCCGGCATATCGGTCCTGGCCGATTCAGGTAGCGGTCGTGTAGCAGCGGAAGGCAACGCTAACTAAGGAGGAAGCCCGGTCGTTTACAGCGTCAAGGTGACGCAGTAACGTGGCCATATCCTCAATACAGGATGTCATCATGTCGCCACGGGTCCACATTATGCCGAAGTGGGCCTGCGTTGCGTT
>CAVUNW010000019.1:0-153296 GCA_963742865.1 uncultured Actinomycetes bacterium | reverse complement strand
GCGATTGACTGACCACCGGCGATCACCAGTGTCCGACTTGTGTTGGGGACCGCCGCCGTTTAGTTTGTCAACCAGACGCCTGTTTCGATGCCCATAGCTCCGCGGTTTCGCTATTACCTAGCGGCTCTTTCTTGGAAGCGGTGGCAATAGAACTGCAGCCGCCGTCATAGACAAGGGTTTCAACCGTGGAGTTGGCCCACTACATATAGTACATGGTCATGCAGGTATGTTCTATTGATAGATAGAACACCGCGGTTAGCCATCTCCACATGAAGTCGCTCGTTTTCCAAGGTAGTCAATGTGAGACGCCCTGGGCGCAGATCCTCCTTCGCTCTTAGAAATGCTCGAGCACGAATCACCGCCCCGGGATACAACTCGTTGGGGGAAGTTGTTGAATTGAGCGGCGGGATGTCCATCAGAGTCTCGCTATTGGGAGCACGCCATATACGTCGAGCAAAGTAGGCAGCGTCGAGTGTGCAGGCATCGTTGGCAAATTCGAGCTTTACGTTGTCGCTCGTCGAACTCTCACTTAGTTTCACAAATTGATTAGGGTCATTGATAAGACGCGAGCTGATCGAGCGCATCACGTCCTCGTCAAGGTAAATGAGTCGATTTGACGGGTGGTTCGGAACCGGATCAGAAACGCCATCGTGGCGTTGTTTGTGAGCTATGTCTGGGTTTATGCTTGGAGGTTGCCTTGCATCGTCAAGTGGTGAATCATCTACAACTAGCCTGCGGACCGCGGTAAAATTGTCACTAATCATTGAGTCGCTCCATACGCCTGACGCCTTGCTCTTGCGACAAAACAAGCCGGATCTCGTCGTCTGGAGAGAGTGAAAACGAGTCGATGAGCTGTAGGGTGTACCTTCTGTCAGCTGGCATCTTAAGCTTTTGGACGAGCTGGGCTTTAACACTTTCGACGTCCAGATCCGAATCGATTTCCACTCTGTAGCGCTGACCCTCAGGGTCGACCAACTTGACGTTTACAAAGTGCATCTATTCCCCCTCGGTGAGTTCCGGCACTGCTAGACCCCACACTACTCTTGACAGAGTGGCTAATCTCAAGGGGCTTGGACCAGTTGTTGCCGGACGGCGACCAGGGCGCACTTCGATAGCCATCGCGATGGGGACTGGTGACGGTAGCTACAGTGAGGTTTTCCCACCAAGGGCGTTTCGGGCGAACGGACTGTAACGGGACATAAAGACAGACACGCGGAGATAAGCGCAGATCGCCGGGAAGACGCGGAGCCCCGGTAGAAGAGGTCTCGCTGAAGATCATCCGCTACCGGGAGAGGCTCCGCGTGGTCTCCTATCGTGTCATGCTCGATGTCCCCGCGGGACTGGTCTGGTTCGTTTCCGGGCTGCTCGCCGCGCACCGCCGCCAGATCGGCACGCGGAAGGGAACCCGCAGGCTGATCTGCTATAAGCAGGCACTGTTCGGGCTGGCGTGGTTCCGGGACAAGGGCGATATCCCGCGGCTCGGCCGCGGGTTCGGGCTGCCGCAGTCGACGGCGTACCGGTACCTGGACGAGATCATCGAGGTGCTCGCGGCCCGCGCGCCGGGCCTGCAGGAGGCCCTGGAACGCGCCCTGGCCGACGGCGCGCCGTACCTGATCCTGGACGGCAAGGTCGTGAAGGACCGGTGCCGGGAGAAGGCCGCCAGCCGCAAGGGCAAGACCATCGACTTGTGGTACGCGGGGAAAACCCATGATTTCGGCGGGAACATCCAGGCCCTGTTTTACCCGTCCGGGATACCGCTGTGGGTTTCTGATGTGCTTCCCGGCAATGTCCACGACCTGGCCGCCGCCCGCCAGAACGTCCTCGGCGTGCTGCGGCCGTTCCTGGAGGCCATGCCCGTGCTGGCCGATCCCGGCTACGAAGGCGCTGGTCACAGCATCCACGTCCAGGTGAAGAACCCCGCCGGGGTCAAGGAGCTGGACATCAGCACCCGCGCCCGCAACGCCTTGCTCCGCTCGGTGCGCTGCCTGGGCGAGCGCGGTTTCGCGCTGCTGACCCAGCGCTGGCGCACCCTGCAACATGTCACTGCCAGCCCCGGAAGAATCGGCCTCATCGCCAGGGCCGCGCTTGTCCTGGTGCTATTCGAGCACAAGATGATCACGTGAAAGTTGCTGGGAAAACGTCAGTATCTCCTGCGGCACTCCTGAGGTCGTAAGCCGGTGACGCCTTCGAAGCCGACGCCTGCACGTAGTGCAGCAGATCGGCACCAGTTGGAAGGCAGCGGCGTCAACTGCTGCACAACTTGTAGCCATCATGCCCGGATGGTCATACGTAGCGTCGCCGTCGGGCACCTCGGGCCGTACAAGGTGCTGAGCAGGTGAAAGAACAGCAGCCAAGCCACCGACAGAGGAGGATCGGGCTCATGACTACCAACGGCCGACTGCCGCGGCTAGCTGCTTTCAGACGGTGATCACGGTGCGACGCTTCGACCTGGCAGCCTTGCGCAGCATGATGATGCGATGCCCACCGTCGATCATTCCAAGTTGCCTGTCAGGCGCCAAATATTTGTACATACGTTCGACTAGTGTTGTACTATAGCGCAGACGCTCGCCTCGGAGGTTGTGATCATGGAGACAGACGAGTACAAGATCACCTATCGCGACGGCTCAACTCAAGAGGTCAGGGCATGTCAGCAGCTTGTGCAGGAGCCTTGGCTGGTCTTGCCAGGACGACTACACGGAAGTCCTCCGGATTCAAGCTGCTGACATAGAGAGCGTCAGGCGCGCGGACGTGGCCGATCGGGAGCGGCCAGTCAATGCCTCTTACCCTCGCTGACAGCGCCTGATTAGCGGTTGCGTAGTAACGGCCGCGCTGCCTAAGCACTCGCCCAGTTCTTGCCAGCGGGATACAGTCCGGCCCTCTCGGCGGCCAGGCCGCTCGCGTCAGCACGGGCGAGGCAACTGCTTCTTGTAGGGCAGCGGCTCCGGTTGCTGCGGTTGTCTACACACCACTCGAAACCATCGGCGTCCGTCCAACGGATTCGCCAGGCACCCAAGCGAAGTTCGGAGGCTGAGGACTCGATGGCAACCTCGAGCGTAAGTTTGCCATGCGGCAGCAGATACCTCTTCACTTCTGATGTGCAAGGCTCATCGGGCGGAGCACCTTCGATCCAAACCTCAGCCTCTATGCCTATGACTGGCCGGTCACCGTAATTGGCAAACGAGAACTGCACCTCATAACTATTCCAATTATTTTCAAGAGCCGACTGTGAGGAGATTTCTGGCGCGCCCGTGATGACCAGACGGGCCTGGGCCAGCTGACGCGCGTAAGCTTGTCTCTTAGCCTCTTCATGATCCTCTGCCCGTCGGTCATCATCTCTTCGGCGGTCAGTTCGTGCCGTGCGGACGGTCACGTATACAACCAGGACAGTGACAACGGCGAGCGCGATCGTTCCCCACCCAGTTAAGTAGTCCGTGAGGCCAGGCCGGCGGGTATAGTCATGGTCGGGGAGGGAACCGGCACAGGTGTAGGCATAAACGAGAGCTTAGACCTTGTGGGTGCCAGACCTCGTAAAGCTCGGCCCCTTGATGCCCACTCTGTCCGCGACGGTCGATTGCGGTCATTGAGGCTGGTCTGTAGACGGAGGGCGTCATGGCGAGGTTGTGACAGTCGCCTCGGTTATTGCCCCGTTGCTGCACCGCCGTGGCAATCTCGAAGTCATGGGACTGAATCAGGTTTCCGGTGGATACACCATGGCGCGCAGCCTGCCACGTGATGGCGTCGCAAGACGGCATCGATCCGGCGGCCGCGATGAGCGCTGGCCACTGGTGCCGACGGCCAGACCAGTTCGTCGCGGACTTCTACTTATGTCGCGGACTTCTATGTATAAGGTGTGTCGGTACCGATAGCCGCCTGCTTCCAAAGGCCGGCCGAGCTGACGGCAACGGTGACAGCAACGTGGCGGTACACGAGCCGACAACTGCGTATGCCGCCAGACAAAAAAGCCAAGACAGTAGCGGGATGACCTTATCTATGGCCGAACTGATAAGGATTGCGGTCGCCTGGTCAGAGGCCAATGGCGTTAAGTTAAGCTTGCATGGGTGTAAGATCGTCGGCGTGGCGAGGCGCGGGCAGCAGGTCGTAGCCGGGGACCGGCTGGCGGACCGGATCGGGATCGGCGTGCTGGCGAAGGTGTTCCCTCCCGAGCTGGTCGACCGGGTTGTCGACGGGGCGGGCGTGCGGGAGCAGCGTACGCGTGCCCTGCCGGCGCGGGTGGTGGTGTATTACCTGCTGGCGATGGTGCTGTTCTTCCAGTCCGGTTACGGCGAGGTCTGGAACAGGCTGGTCGCGGGCCTGGACTGGGCGAGGCGGTTCCGGGTGCGGGCGGAGCTGGGGATGCAGCCGAGCCCGGCGGCGGTCACCCTGGCGCGGCAGCGGCTGGGCTGGCAGGTGATGGCCGCGCTGCTGGAGGAGGTGGCCGGGCCGCTTGCCGGGGAGGAGCAGGACCGCGCATTCGTGTCGGGGATGCGGCTGGCGGCGGTGGACGGGATGTGCCTGGATGTGCCGGCCACCCCGGAGAACGGGGCGGAGTTCGGCTACCCGGGCAACGACGCGGGGCCGGGCCCGTTCCCGCAGATCCGTGTCGTGGGCCTGGGGGAATGCGGGACCCGGGCGGTGCTGGGCGCGGCGACCTCGCCGCTGGCCACCGGGGAGCAGCCGCTGACCCGCCAGCTGCTGGGCAGGCTCGCCCCCGGGGACCTGCTGCTGGCCGACCGGAATTTCCTGGGCCATGGGCTGCTCGCCGACGTGCTCGCGGCCGGGCTGCACGTGCTGTGGCGGGCGAAAAGCGACGTGGACCTGCCCGTGCTGGAGGTGCTGCCGGACGGGACGTGGCTGTCGCGGATCGCCGACCCCGCCGCCTCCCGGCGGATGCGCCGCAAGGGCGCCTCCGGCAGTGACATTCCCGGCATCACCGTCCGCGTCATCGAGTACTCGGTGACCTCCGAGGACGGCAGCCAGACCTCGGAGACCTTCACCCTGGTCACTGACCTGCTCGATCCCGCGCTGCTGACCCCGGCGCAGGCGGCCGCCGCCTATGCATCCCGCTGGCAGCTGGAGACCTGCTTTGATGAGCTGGAGACATCGATCCGGGGTGGCGCGGCCGTGGTGCTGCGCTCGAAGTCCCCGCCGATGATCCGCCAGGAGATCTACGCCATGCTGTGCTGCTACCAGGCGATCCGCACCCTGATCAGCCACGCCGCCGGCGACGCCGGGACCGGCCCCGCCAGGATCTCCTTCACCCGCGCCCGCGACGGAATCCGCAGCCGCATCAGCGACTCCGGATGCTTTTCCCCCTGACAGCCTCGAAGACCTCGCTGCCGACCTGGCCTTCGAGATCACCTTCGCCCGCCACCTCGTGCCCCGGCGGCCCGGCCGCCGCTACGAGCGCAAGACCAAGCGCCCCGGGGGCCGCTACAAGACCCGTAAGCCCGGCGAGACCACCCGGCTGACCCCGCTGACCAGGGTCGTCTTCTGGCTAATGCCCGTCCCGAACTTAACTTAACGCCATTGGGACAGAGGCAGGCGTGCCCGTGGCGTGCCCGATATGACAGCAATCAGCGGTGAATCACGGTCGCTCACGAGACGCGCCACACAGGCGTTCATCTGGGACGGCCCAGGTCAGACAGCCAGGTCGGCACGTCTTTGTGGTTAGGACGGTTTCATTTGGCCCCACCATGACGGCTTGAAGTGGCCCCGTCTGGGACTGATTCGGGGTCGGGGTGACGGCTTGAAGTGGCCCCACCTTCCGGCCGTCAGAACGGGGGCAAGGTCATTAGGTGATAAAGCGGTGGATGGCCTCGTTGGCGTGGTCCTGGAAGGACGGGTTGGCCAGGTCGGGGAAGATGTCCGCTTGGTCGACCAAGGGACCGGTGATCGTGTTGGCCGCGCTGGCGTAGAACACGCCGCTCGACAGGGTCGGGTCGGTGACGCCGTCGACCAGTCGCCTCGCGCCCACGTCAAGTTTGTGGGAGATCCCCAGGGCGGGCATGACGTATTTGGCCGCTATACGCAGCGGTAGCTTGAGGTCGTTGGGGGCTTGGGTGCCGGAGGTGTTGCCGGGGCTCACGGTGATGAATCGGCGGTCGGGGTGCTGGCGGGCCAGGTAGGCCATCCACAGGGCCCCGATGTACTTGACCTGCCCGAAGGCCAAAGTGAGGTCAGTTTTGCGGTCGGCGAAATAGCTGCCGTCGATGACAGTGGCGAGCTCGTCGGCGGAGGTTGAGACGAACGATGGCCGTTTCATCCGCAGCTTCGGGACTCCCCTGGCTGCTTCGCTTCCGGCGAAGACCGCCACCTCGCCAAGTCGGTCCTCGGTCAGGAGCGCCTCGAGGAGGACGACGTGGCCAAGAACGTTCGACGCGAACACGGTAGTGACCCCGTCGGCGGTCAAGTCCAGGGGCGTCTTGCCGCCGACTGTACCGGCGTTCATGACCAGCGCGTCGAGCGATCCGTTGATGCCCGCCAGGCCGGCGCGGACCGAGCCCAGATCGGCAACGTCCATGACAATGATGTCGAAGATGGGCCGGCCGGTCTTCGCTTCGAGCTCGGCCTTCGCCGTTGTCGCCCGGTCTTTATTCCGGCACGCCAGGTAGATGCGGGCCATCTCGGGACGTAGTGCCAGTTGCCGGGCCACGTCCTTGCCGATCCCGGCGTTGGCGCCCGTGATCAGCACGGTCTTTCCGGGGAGTGTGCTCATCGTGATTCCCTCTCATCTTCTGTGGGTCCAGCCAGGTTGAACTGGCTGAAACGTGGATGGTCAGAGAGTGGCGGCGCGGCCGGCGTCGACGGCGAGGACCGTCCCGGTGACCGGCCGGGCCTCCTCGCCGGCCAGGTAGGCGATCACGCGGGCAACCTCATCCGGTTCGTTCGGGCGCCCCAGGGGGCTGGCGGCGGCGAACGTGTCGAGCATGTCGCCCATGCTCTTGGTGACCTCGGTGCGGCTCGGCCCGAGGGCGACGGCGTTGACTCGCACGCCGGCCGGGCCGAACTCGGCCGCCCACGAGCGGGTCAGCGCCTCCAGCGCGGCCTTGGTCGCCCCGTAGGCGGCCATGCCCGCCGCTCCCGCGCGGCGACCATCGTCGACACGTTCACGATCGCCCCGCGGCCGCGTGCGGCCATCTGCGAGGCGAGCGCCGCGGTGAGGAAGAACGGCGCGCGGAAGTTCACCGCGGCCATCGCCTCGAAGCCCGCCTCGGTGGTCTCGGCACTCGGGCCTAGCTCCCAGAACCCGGCGTTGTTGACCAGCACGTCCACCTCCCCGGCCTCGGCGGCCAGGCGCCGCACGTCCTCCGGCGAGGCCAGGTCCGCGCGGATGAAGCGCCCGCCGGTCTCGGCAGCCACCTCCTCGCCGCGGGCCTCGTCGCGGCCGCTGACAACCACCTTCGCGCCACGGTCGCCGAACAACTGCGCGGTCGCCCGGCCGATGCCGGACGTCCCGCCGGTGACCAGCACGGTCGCATGCTCGAAGCTCATTCTGATGCCTCCGTCTAGATTGGATCGACCTATCCAACCTAGACCGGGTAGGATTGGATCGTCAAATCCATTCCAGGGGGCAGGTGATCAGATGCCGAAGCAGGACGCGCCGAGCACGAGGAAAGGCCGCGCGACGCGAGACCGGATCGTCGCGGCCGCGGCGGATCTCATGTACCGTCACGGAGTCGCGGGCACCAGCACCCCGACGGTCCGCGACGCCGCCGGCGTCAGCTCCTCGCAGATCTACCACTACTTCGCCGACAAGGACGACCTCACCCGGGCAGTCATCGCGTTCCAGACCGACGCCAACCTGGCCTTCCATGCACCGTTCCTGGCCAGGCTTGACAGCCTCGATGCCCTCCGTGCATGGCGCGACGTCGTGGTCGACGCCGCCCGGCAGCAGCACGGCGCCGGCGGCTGCCCGCTGGGCAGCCTGTGCAGCGAACTGTCCGACGACCACCCGTGGGCCCGCGACGCCCTGGCCGCCAGCTTCACCGCCTGGTCCGAGGCGATCCGCGCCGGCCTGGACGCCATGATCGGCAACGGCACCCTGCCGCCGGGGACCGACCCGGGCCAGCTTGCCCTCGCACTGCTCGCCGCCGTGGAGGGCGGACTGCTCCTCGCCCAGGCCCAGCACACCACCGATGCCCTCGAAGCCGCCCTGGACACCGTGATCGCGCACATCCGCGACCACGCGGCAGAAGCCGCCCGGTGATGAGGCGGGCACCGACCGGCGGACTCCGGGACCTGGCAGGCGGACCCAGCAGTCGCGCCCATCCTCTCCGGCTCGCGCCGCACGGCTCCTGCCCGGCTTGCTGAGGCATGCGGGCGCGTCGCCGGATCAGCTCGAACAACTCAACCTTGGAGGCCGCCACAGAGCCGCCTCAGGTTGCGTGCACCCCGACCATCCCACGTCAAGCTCCCAAGTGGGGCCACTTCAAGCCGACACGACCATCCCGGTACCAACTGCAACCAAAGGGTGGGGCCACTTCAAGCCGTCATGGTGGGGCCAATCGGAGCCGACGTAGCCAATCTTTGCAAGCAAGGGATCAAGCGCTAGGTACACACCTTCGTCTGTTCTCCGGCGTCCCAGCGCAGAAGGCTGTCCTCACAGGCGCTGCCAATTTCGGCGCGTCAACCGTGGCCGCCGTTCCCGCGTCCAAGAGGTGCATCGGGTTCCGAGGACAGGATCACCACATGGGGCTGCTCTGGCGGCTGTTCGCGCCGAAACCATTGAAGAAGGCACGCCGGACTGTCAGGAAAGCGACGCATCCTGTCCACACCGCAGTGCGCGCTGCCACCCCAAAGCCGGTCAAGCAGCTACAGCGCGCCGCGCATCCGGTCAGCTTGCCAGAGCTCAAGCTAGAAGACGCGGCGGTCAATGCCCTGCGAGGCAAACCCAAGCCTAAGCAGTCGGGTGATCGAGCGCAGGCCCCCAGGAAGGCACCCGCTACCCCGAAGCGAACTGAGCGCGGGTCCGGGAAACCAGAGCGGGCCCACAGCAGCCCAGGGACCACCGTGATGCCAAGCGGCATGATGTTTACGGTCCTTGAGGGCAGTGAAGATCTCGATGTGGTCGGTGAGTCGTACTACCAGGAAAATCTATGGCGCCTAGTAGGCCCGCGCCGCCGCGACGAGCGAGTCCGCTTTGATGTGCGTGCCGTCCTGGTTGCTGAACACGACAATCCGCACGACACCGACGCTGTGGCGGTCTGGGTGCAGTGCCTGAAAGTTGGCCACCTTTCGCGTGCCAGTGCCCGCCGGTATCGTCCTGGGGTGCTGCACCTGCAAGAGCGCTACGGCCAGCCAATCGCGCTGTACGGCGTCATCGCCGGCGGCGGGATGCGAGAGGACGGTCCGGGACGGCTTGGCGTATTCCTCCGCCATAACCCAGCCGACTTCGGCCTCTAGGCCCGCGCAATCGATAGGGCGCCATCGGCGTATCACTTGGACCGTCACTGGTCCGTAGGTGCCGATCGACGCTTGGACCACGCCGGATGAACCTGGACAGCCGGGTGCTATCGCTACCCAATATCGGTGCAGCTCACAGAAGGTTTGTACACGTCAGCGGACATGCGCTCCTGTTGCGCCGTCAGGCTAAGGTCCCTTTTCAAGACCGCCGCCATCGGCCACTAGGCGAGCCCTCCTCATTGCGGCCCGCCCGGGACGGGCGGCAGTGCTGCCCGCTGGTCCCTGGCTGGTCCGCAGCTTGATACTAGGTCCGCGTGAGCCGCCCAGCATCGGATCTAGCCTCTCACAGACCTCATATCCAAGGGTGGGCTGAAGTGAATCGGCCACGTCTTGCTGGATGGAACTTACATTCGACTTGTTGTTCGAATCATTCGATGTTAAGTTCGAACAAGCGTGGCCCGGTCATCGTTGCGGGCAAGCTGGCGCTTCAGCCGAAACGCCGACTGCGTCCAGCCACGTCCCGAGGAGGTATACGGCTGCTGCCACGTCAATGCTATGACCGTCTTCGAATGGGCAGGGTGGCAATGGCTGCCGCACATGACAACTCCGGGGATCACCCAGCACGAGGCTGGGCAACACAAGACGTCGGCCGCTCGGTCAACGTAAACGCTTACGAATTGTCCTATGCCAGGCTGCCTGCGACCGCCGCACGGATGTTCCGGCTGCTGCCAGTGAACCCTGGGCCGCATGTCTGCACCCCCGCCGCAGCAGCGCTCGCCGGTGTGCCTTCCAGCCAGGCACGGAAGGAGCTGGCGATCCTGGCCCGGTGCTGCCTGGTTGATGCTGCGCCGGACGGCGGGGAGCGGTGGACGATCGAATGCCTCATTCAGCTGTTTGCCCGTCAGCTTTCCGACGCCTATGCCGACGCTGATGGGCGCGAGCAGGCTCGGGACCGTTTGCTCGGTTATTACCTGAGCATGACGGACGCCGCCGACGGCTTCTTGCGGATGCTGCCGGGGGTGACCGCAACAGTACAGTTTGATGATCAGGACAGCGCGGTGGCCTGGCTGGACGCGGAGCGAGCCAACCTGACCGCGGCGGTGCATATGGCCGCAGAAACCGGACGGAATCAGACGGCGATGAGACTTCCGCTGCTGCTGGCGGAGTACCTTGCCAAGCAGCGCCGTTTCGACGACTTGCTCGCCACTACGGCCATCGGCGTGGAAGCCGCCCGGCAGGCCGGAGACCGCCGGGGTGAGGGCGACACCCTGAACAACCGTGGGGGGGCACTGCTAGCAGTAGGCAGGTTCGGGGATGCGGTTCCTGCGCTTGAGGCGGCGATCGCCATCTACCAGGAGACAAAAGACCGGGACGGCGAGGGTGATGCTCTGAACAACCTCGGCATCGGTCTCAGGGGCATTCTCCAGCTCCGGAATGCGATTGCCGCGCACGAGGCCGCCATCGCCATCTACCAGGAAACGAAAGACCGCCACAGCGAAGGCAACGCACTGAACAACCTCGGCATCGCCCTGCGGCAGTCAGGACGTGTAGCGGATGCGATTGCCGCGCACGAGGCCGCCATCGCCATCTACCAGGAAACGAAAGACCGCCACAGCGAACGCACCGCGCTCGAAAACCTGAACCGGGCAAGGGCCGCGTAGCCGATATGGCCTGATTCCGCTGCCTGTGGCTGCCAAGTAATCACTTGTCCGCCGGCTTATCCGCTTGTACGGCTACATAATGCAAGTCACCCTTGGCCTTGGTATCAAGCCTGTCGCCATTAAAGAGCTTTCCCAGCGTGCTATTAATTTCGATCTCCTGGGCGAGATTGGCTGGGCGTTCGAGCTGCAGCGCGTCGAAGACCTCCAGGTGATGCAGGTCGACCGCCGCAGCCAAGCTAGTCGAGAAGGTGCGTGCAGCGGCAACCGCGGCCCGATAGCAGATCCAGCAAAGAAGGTAGGTCACGAGGGCCAGGAACAGCCAAGGCCCATCCCAGAGCAGCAGGCCGATGCTGGCCACTGTGGCTAGACCAGCAGCGATGCACAGCCGGACGGCCGCATCCAGCTGATTTCGCTTGTCACCGAGGTCGTCGAGGGTGGCAGGTGATAGCAGCGGAGACAAGCGTGCCATCGCCACGTCAAGTACCAATCCGTAACGCTCACCGGCCCTGATCTCACCGACCCGCAGGGTGTTGCCCAGCTCCGTTGGCAGCAGGTCCTGCTCTTGGCCAGGCAGCCAGTACAAACGGTACTCCGCGTCAGCGACGATCTGGCCGGCCTCTGCTGACAGTGCCCTATCTCCGCTTTGCAGCAGGATCTCATTCGCCCAGCGACGCTCAGCCCGGAATCGGCTGGTACAGCTCTCAGCAGCCATTGAGCCGAAGGGCAATCCTCGCCAGTAGCCCTCTACGAGCTGAATAAGAGGTATCTGGAGAGGATGGGTAGCTACGGAAATAATAAGCAGGCCCAGAAGTATGACAACGATCTGGCGGATTGTGAGGGCATTCAGAACTCCGAGCGCCCGCGAAATAGATGGAGAGTGCGCTGGCGCGCCTGCGGCGACGAGCAAACTCAGGTAGGCGATCAGCAAGGAATTCGGCACTACGGTGACCACCAGGAACCGAGTGCCTAGCCGATCCGTAAGCGCGTCCACTACTTGCCCAGCCTAATATCCGAACAAATGGAGGTCGTCGCTCGTAGGGCTATTGTCATCGTCTGGGAGCGGCTCGGCATCGACGGGATCGTGAGGCTTTTCCGGCGTTCCCGAACATCGGGGACGGGGGAGCCGCGTCCGTTCCACTCGTCGGCAGGATTTCTTGGGGCAACGCCAGAGCCGCCCGCCGCCTGGCCCCCGGCGAAACGAGATTACGTCTCCGCCGTGACCGCCGTACCCCTTTGCCAGCAATGCAGTGAGCATGACGGGCAGCAACGTCCACCTGCGCGGGGAGGTACGTGCCATCGCCCCAGCCTTCTAACCAGAAGTTCCTTTATAATAAACGCCGGACGACGGCCTGTCTGCCCTTGCCTGCACATAATCTACGGCACGATCAAGTAGTGGCCAATGGAAAGAGCGATGGGATGAGCCCATGGCTCCGAATGTCCGCCTGGCTTCTGCCCGGCCTGGCGCTCGGTTGGCTGGCACTGCTGGCAACGTTCATTCACAGTGTCGGCAGCGTTCTTACTACGTGGGCCGCGACGGTCGCTCTGGCTGTCCTCGTGGCGCGCAGGCGTCCTGCGCGGTCAGCACACGGTCAGTCCGAAAAGGCGAGCGATCGGACTGGTACCGCTGACCCTGCCGCTCACACCTCATCGTTGCCGGAAGCCTCCCAAGCTGCGCCACCTCCGGAAAGAGAGGTAGCCGAGGGAATCGACCGCTCAGCCGATACTGGGCAACCCGACCCGCCTGCTGGGACCGTCGTGGCTGAGCCTGCCAACGCCCCCGATTCACCAAAATCGGCGCCCGGCCCTGCAGTCTCTGCCGCAATTGGTCAGGCATCGGAGCTTCCCCATGCGGGCACTGCATCGGGGCTGCGGATACTCACTGCGGCAGAGGCAGCGTCGGTCCTGCGGGTGGATGTGGATCTCGTCATTACGGCGATCGGTAATGGAGAACTTCCTGGGAACCAGATTGGGAACCATTGGCGAGTCGATCTAGGGTTGCTGGCGCGCTGGCTGCAGGGCGAATACGGAAAATTCACCCAGTCGGTCGACTTACATTCGGCAGCCGATTCCGGGGTTAATCCCTGGCTTACCGGACTCCGAGGCATATACCACGCGAAGCGGGCTTTATCTGCGCCTGTCCGCTCCGCAGCAATCGGAGATTGAAATCGCTTCAGCTACCCAGCCGTCCTGGCTCCAGACCGGCAGCCTTCGTCCGCTGCCCGAATCCCATGCCCAATCACGGATGGGCCGGGGCGGTCCCCTGCAGGGCGCGGCGCGGCCACGCGAAGCCGTCGCCGACCGTGGCCGCGAGCTGGAGGTAGGCCTCGGTGGTGGCCGGGCTGAGCTGCTCCAGCTCGACTTCGGCGCCCTCTTCCAGGTGGGCGTCGTAGGGAACCCGCACGACGGCGCGGCACCGCGCGGCGAAGTGCTGCTCCAGCCGGTCCAGGTCCACGGTGCTCTTGCTCCGCGGGCGGACGGTGGACAGCACGACCACCGCGTTGCGCACCAGGTCGCCGTAGTCGTGGGCGTCCAGCCAGTCGAGGGTCGCGCTCGCGGAGCGGGCCCCGTCGACCGACGGCGAACTGACCAGGACGATCTGGTCGGCCAGGGCCAGCACACCGGTCATCGCGGAGTGCAGCAGGCCGGTCCCGCAGTCGGTGATGCAGATCGAGTAGTAGTGCTCCAGGACACGGGCGACGTCGCAGTAGTCATCCTCGCTGAACGCGACGGATACGCCGGGATCGCGGTCGGAGGCCAGCACCTCCAGCCGGCTGGACGCCTGGGAGGTGAAGGCCCGCACGTCGGCGTACCGGTGCACCTGCTGCCGTTCGTTCAGCAGATCCCTGACCGTCGCCGACGTCTCCAGCCGGACCTTGTCCGACAGCGTGCCCCGGTCGGGATTCGCGTCCACCGCGATGACCCGGTCCCCGCGCAGAGTCGCCAGCGTGGCGCCCAGGCCGACGGTCGTCGTGGTCTTGCCCACGCCGCCCTTGAGGCTCATGACGGCGACCCGGTGATGACCACCCGCGACCGGCGTCCGGGCCCGCCAGATGAGCTCCCGGCGGCGCTGCGAGCTGGCTGACTCACCCACCCGGACCAGTCCGCCGGTGGCCCGGAAGATGGTGCGGCGCCAGCCAGAGCCCGGGGCCGGCCGCTTGCCGTGCAGCAGCGCCTCTGCCGTCAGGCTGTCCGCCGTCTCGCGTTCCTGGACGGCCCCGTCCCCGGGCAGCGGCGAAAAGTCCGCGCCGTCCGCGCCGGGTCCCTGCGGCGCGACGGGCCCACTGCGCACGCCGGGCCCGCGTTGTGCGCCGGGCCCGCGCTGTGCGCCAGGCCCATCGCGCACGCCGGCCCGGCGGGGCACGCCAGGCCCGGGCTGGGCGGCACCCGGGGGCAGCGGACCAGGCGGAACGGGCCCGGGCGGAGGATAGCCCGGACCCGGCGCCGTCCGGCTGGGCGGCATGACGGGTGGCTGCGGGCCACGCGGGGGCGGGGCATCGGTGCGCGCGGGATCGCCGTGCAGCCCGGCACCGCGCAGGCCGTTCTCCGTGGCCCCGGCACGATGCTCCCCCGTCGGGCCCGGAGTACGCCGATGACCACCGGCCGGCCGGCCGCGCCCCGCGGACGGCGGACCGCTCTCCTCATCCTCGAGGTCGTCGTCAGGGTAACCGGGCGCTTCGTAGGGCTCATGCCGGTAAACCTGCTCGGCGGCATCCAGATCAGGGAGCGGCTCGGCCGGCGGCGGGGGCGGGGCGAGTCCGTACGCCTGCGGGGAGGGCAGCCCATAGTCCGTCAGCGGGGCGTCCCCAGCCGCCTCCTCGTCGAGGTCGTAGGGCCGGTACGCGGGGTAGGGCGAGGCGCCTCCGTTGGCGGCCCCGCCAGGACGGCGGCCGTGGGGATCCTCATCGGGCAGCGGCGGATACGGCGATACGGGCGGGTAGCCGTGCTCCGCGAATCCTGCGTGCCCCGTCTCCCCTTCCGCGTCCCCCCGTTCCTCCCGCTCGTAGGCCGGCTCCGCTCCCGCGGGCCCCGCCGGCGGCCGGTAGGGAGTTCCCTGCGGGTGCACCGAGGAGAACGGATTGGGTCCGGGGGGCAGGTACGGCTCGAAGTCATCGTCGGGGTGCCAGCCGGACTGCTCCCCGGCCGGCCTCGCCTGCTCCCCGGCCGGCTGAGCCCCCGCCGTTCCCGACTGCCCTGGGCCCGCTGCCTGCTCCCCCGCCACCGCCGCCGCTCCCCGGCCACTGCCTGCTATCGGCCTACCGCCTGCTGATCGGCGGCCGTGCTGTGGCTGGCATCGTTGCCGGGTCCGGGATCGCCACCGGAGCCAGGCCTGCCGTTGTCCGTATGTGGCACCGGCGGTCCTGCGGGCATGTCGTCGCGTCCGCCTTCTGCCGCTCCAGCAGGCATGTCGCGGTCATCGGTCGCCACAGGTCGCTCCCCCGATTCCTCAAGGTGAGACTATGTCAGCCCGGTGCGGGCAGGGTCTGGTTGCTTACAGCGGAAGCCTAGGCCAACGGCGCCGGTTGCCATAGAGCTAGACATTGATCACCCGCCGTCGCAACCCGTAACGGGAAATTACACACAGGAGTGATATATGCGGGCCGTGGTTATCACCAAGCCTGGTGGGCCAGAGGTACTGGAGTGGCAGGAAGTACCGGATCCGGATGTGGGCCCCGGCGAAGTCCTGATCGACGTGGCCGCTGCGGGCGTCAACCGGGCGGATCTGCTGCAGCGCCAGGGACTGTACCCACCGCCTCCGGGCGCTCCGCCCTATCCGGGGATGGAATGCTCCGGCCGGATCGAGGCCGTCGGGACGGAGGTGACCGGATGGCAGCCAGGTGACGACGTCTGCGCGCTGATGGCGGGCGGCGGCTACGCGGAAAAGGTCGCGGTCCCCGCCGGGCAGGTGCTGCCCGTCCCGGATGGGATCAGCGTCGTGGACGCGGCGGCGCTGCCCGAGGCCACCTGCACCGTGTATTCCAACGTGTTCCAGGTGGGCCGGCTCACCGCCGGTGAGACCCTCCTGGTGCACGGAGGCGCGAGCGGGATCGGCACGATCGCCATTCAGCTGGCCAAGGCGAATGGCGCCCGGGTGATGTGCACGGCCGGGGCCGGGAAGAAGCTGGAATTCTGCCGGTCCCTGGGCGCCGATGTCGCCATCTCCTATCGCAACGAGGACTTCGTGACGGTCGCCCGCGACGCCACCGGGGGCCACGGCGCGGACGTGATCCTGGACATCATGGGGGCGAGCTACCTGGCCCGCAATGTGTCCGCCCTCGCGGCCGGCGGCCGGCTTGTGATCATCGGGCAGCAGGGCGGCAGTCGCGCCGAGCTCAACCTCGGTGTGCTGATGGCCAAGCGGGCCAGCATTCACGCGACCACCCTGCGGCACCGGCCGCTCGGGGAGAAGGCCGCCATCGTGTCGGCCGTGCACGAAAACGTGTGGCCGCTCGCCAGCGCGGGCAAGGTGGCTCCCGTCATCGACCGGAAGATACCGATGCCCAATGCCGCCGAGGCGCACCGGATCCTCGAGGACGGTGACCACATTGGCAAGGTACTGCTGGTGAGATGAGAGTGGCAGGACCCCATGGCCGTTAAGACGACCTCGTGGTCCTGGCCGCCAATCAGTCCGGGCACACTAGAAAGATGAGTGACGGGATGAATGCAGACTCCGGGAACCGCCCCCACGTGATGGTCGTCGGTCCCGATGGCATACCGGTCGAGGGTGCCTCGCTGGGCGAGGACGGGGAGCAGACGGGCAGCTCGGAACGGCCAGTCACCGAGATGGTCGAGCAGCCGGCCAAGGTCATGCGGATCGGCAGCATGATCCGCCAGCTGCTGGAAGAGGTCAGGGCCGCGCCGCTGGACGAGAAGAGCCGGGCCAGGCTCAGGGAGATCCACGAGAGCTCCATCAAGGAGCTGGAGGATGGGCTCGCGCCGGAACTCGTCGAGGAACTGGAGCGGCTCTCCCTCCCCTTCGCCGAGAACGAACTGCCCAGCGAGGCGGAGCTCCGGGTGGCGCAGGCGCAGCTGGTGGGCTGGCTCGAAGGGCTGTTCCACGGCATCCAGACGACCCTGTTCGCGCAGCAGATGGCGGCACGCGCGCAGCTCGAGCAGATGCGGCGGGCGCTGCCGCCCGGCCTGGGCCAGGTACCGGGACAGATGCCGGGCGAGGATGCTGGACGGCCGGGACCGCCCGGCGCGTCCGGACCTTATCTGTAGGCCCATTTACAGCGTCCGGTTACTGGGTCCGGTTACTGGGTCCGGCGCCGCCAGCTAGAGCGTGGTGCATTGGGTAAGGTCCGGCGCTTCCGGGCCTTACCCACCCGGCCTTACCCACCCGGCCTTACCTGTCCGTGCCCGCCGACCGGAGACAGGCCAGCCAGGCGGCCGCGGCGGCGAACTCGGCGTCGGACGTTCCGCGCGGCATCTGGGTCTGGCCGCCGTCACAGCGCGGGTAGCTGCCGAGGAATCGGACGTCGGCGCATAGCCGCCGCAGGCCCATCAGGGCCTCTCCGACCCGGGCGTCCGCTACGTGCCCTTCACAGTCGATGAAGAAGTAGTAGCGGCCGAGCCCGTCGCCGGTCGGCCGCGACTGGATCGTGGTCAGGTTGACGCCCCGGACGACGAATTCGGTCAGGATCTCGGTCAGCGCGCCCGCGTGGTCGTTGGCCAGGAACGCCGCCAGCGTGGTGCGGTCGGACCCGGTCGGGGCGGGCAGCCCGGCCGGATGCCCGGCCACGACGAACCTGGTAACCGCGTTGTGCCGGTCGTGGATGTCATGGGCGAGGACCTCGAGCCCGTACGTGGCGGCGGCGAAGGCTCCGGCGAGCGCCGCGTCGATCTTCCCCTCGGAGACCTGGCGTGCCGCCTCGGCGTTGGATGCGGCCGGCATCCATTCGGCGTCCGGGAGGTTCGCGGTCAGCCAGCGGCGGCACTGTGGCTGGGCCTGCGGATGGCCACTGACCGTCCGGACGGCGCCCAGCCGCATCCCCGGCCTGGCCAGCAGCGCGAATGCGATCGGAAGCTGCAGCTCAGCCTGGATCAGCAGGTCGCCGCCTGCGGTGAGATCGTCGAGGGTCGCCGTGACGACGCCTTCCACCGAGCTCTCGATCGGGACGACGGCCCGGTCGGCCGTCCCGGCCCGCACCGCGGCCAGCGCCGCCTGGATCGTCGGGCACGGCAGTGGCTCGGCATGCTCGGCGGCGTCCAGGGCGCGGAACGCCGCCTCGGTGAAGGTGCCTTCCGGTCCCAGGTAGGCGTAACGCTCGGCCATAATTCCCTGATGCTAGCGCCACCGCGGTATCCGGATGTATTGGCGTGTATAGGGGCGGTGGCGACTGCTCGCTATAAAGCTCTATAGCCACCTATCGGCGAGCCCCCGCTCCGGGCACCGGAATGAGCTCCGGCCCCGCGTCTCCCGCCTCTTCCGTCCCGGTCCGGTCTCCTGGCCGGTCCCGGTCCGCGGCGGTCTTCCGCATCCGGGCGATGACGAGGAGGAGGGCCACGGTCGCGATCCCGAAGGCATCCTCGACGACCCGGCCGAGCAGCCTGGGCACCGCCGGATGGGACAGCAGCGAGTGCCCCCACCAGGGAATGGTCAGCCCGAAGAAGACGGCGGTGCCGGCCGCCGTCAGCACCCGCCGCGGCCGGCGCGCGTCCCCGGTGATGACGCCGATCGCGATGATGACCATCAGGAAGTAGTGAATCCACGCGACCGGTGAGATCAGGACTTCGAGCAGGGCGGTCACGGCGATGGCCGCCATCGTGCAGTGCTCCCGGGAGAGCCGCCGGACGAGGGCGAATCCGGGGACCGCCACCGCGAGGGCAATGAGCACCCACACGGCGCCCGGCGCGTGACCGGGCAGGAGAAGCCGGAGCAGCATCCCCCGCAGTGACTGGTTCTCGGTGCCGGCGTTGTTGCCGAGCCGGCCGGACTGGAAGATCGCGCTCGTCCAGTAGGTCACCGAATCACGCGGCAGCAGCAGGTAGGCGCCCGCCGTCCAGGCCAGGGCGGCCAGCGCGGCGGTCCGCGCGGCCCGGCGCTGCCCGCTGACCCACAGGTAGATGATGAACACGCCGGGGACGAGCTTGATGGCGGTGGCCAGCCCGATCAGGGCGCCGCGTGGCCACCGGGGCCGTACCGCCGCGCAGTCGGCCACGAACATCGCCGCTAGTACCGCATCGACCTGGCCGAACCGCATCTCGTCCTGCATCGGGAACAGGTACGCGCCGGCGCAGAAGAGCGCGGCGAACGCGACTGGCCACCACCGCCCGGCCCGCCGCAGCAGCGGCCGGAAGGCGTACCAGATGATCACCGCCAGCGGCACGTAGACAAAAGCGACCCAGACCAGCTGGGCGGCCGGCCACGACAGCAGGGCCAGCGGGACCGCGAAGATCGCGGCTAGCGGCGGGTAGGTGAACGGCAGCAGCTGGGGCGGCTGGGTGAGCACGCGGTAGAGCGGCTGCCCCTGCAGCACGCTCAGGCCCCCGGTACGGTAGACGTTCAGGTCGACCAGGCGCTGATCGGGCGGATTGGTGAGGTAGCCGTGCACAATCGGCTCGATGGCGGCCAGCGCCGCCGCCCAGGCCAGCACGCTGAGCAGCACGACCGCCCACCGGGGCAGCCTCATCCGGTTCTCCCGTCCGCGGCCGCCTCCTGGGCGGGGGGCGCAGCCGGGCCGGGTGCACCGGTGCCGCCCGGGCCGGCCGAGCCGCCCCGATGGGCGGAGGACGCCCGGCCGCGCCGCATGCTCACCACGACCCCGACGATCACGATCGCGAGGACCGCTGGCGTGACCCCGGTCCTGACCACCGACTGGAGCCAGCCCAGGCCGGGCGGCATGATCACCCCGGCGACCCGCGCGGGCAGGTAGCCGAACGCGAGCGCCGAGGTGCGGGCCAGCAGCAGCCAATCGAGGGCGGACGCGGTCACGAGCGGCAGCAGGGCCCAGGCCAGCGCGTCGTACCAGGGCAGCACGTATGGCCAGGCGAGCAGCCACGCCAGCGCGAACGCCAGCGCCGCGCGCCCGCCCGCGTTCCCGGCTGGCCCCCCGGACGGCAGGCCGCGGAGCAGCAGGACCGCAAGCGCGACCGCGAGCACCACCGCACCCGCCCTGACCACATCGCCGGCCGTGGCCTCGCCGAGGCCAAGATGGAGCAGAGTACGGATAGTCCGCCACGGCGATCCGATGGCCACCATGCTGCTGGCCTGCACCGTCCGGCGGAAGCCGTCCGAGCCGCCCAGCGCGAGCGCCACGCCGGCGACGACCGCGAACCCGGCGGCCAGGCCGCCCGCGACCAGGACCAGCCACGGCCAGCCGCGCGCCCCTCGCTCTCCCGCCGCCCGGCGCGGCGCCAGGGCCTGTACCGCCGCGACGGCCAGCCCGGCGCCCAGCAGCACGATGGTGACCTTGACCGCGAACCCGAGGGCAATCAGGCCGCCGGCTGCCGCCGCACGCAGCGCCATCCGCAGGGCGGTCCCGCGGGCCGGTCCGCCCGCGGCATCCCCGCCCTGGGGCGCCACACCGGAAACCAGCGGGCTAAAGACGGCGACCGCGGCGACGCCGAAGAACACGGCCTGACTGTCGGCGTGCTCACCGGAGACCAGGACCTGAAGCAGCAGCGGGTTGCACGTCCACAGCAGGCCCGCACGGAGCTGGCGACGGCGATCGCCGGATCCCAGCCGGTGCAGCAGCAGGCCGGTTCCGCCGAAGGCCAGCAGGTTGAGCACGGACAGGACGAAGACCGTGAGCCGGGCCGATGTGCCGCCGATCAGCGATGCGAGCGCCTGGCCCGCGGTCGCGACGGTCCCGTAGTCCGACGGGGTGGTGTTCCAGTCCTGCACGGCGCGCGCTACGGGTCGCCCGAGGCGGGCGAGGACGTCGGGCCCGATCGCGTAGGGGTTGTGCCCCGTGACCAGCATCCGGCCGTAGGCGGCGTAGCTGAGCGGGTCGGAGGACCCGAAGGGCGGCACGAGCGTCAGCGCCAGCGCCGCCATGAGGCCAGCCAGCAGGACGGGCCAGGCGGGAACCGTCCACCCGCGCCGCATGGCGATCAGCGTGAGGGCCAGCCCGGATGTCCCGGCAGCCAGCGCGGTACCGGCCAGCGCGACCGCCAGGTACGGGGAAAAGTGCGCGCTCAAGGCCCAGGGTGGCTGGCCCGTCCGCCCGGGATACGGCGGCTCCATCACCGAGGTCCCGGCCACGGCCACGGTGAAGGTCAGCCGCGATGCTGACGCCGATCGCCGCGAGACCGGCCCGTCCGGCGACTCCGGCGCGCGCGGCGGGCCCGGCCTGTTCCGGCCGCGGCAGAAAGGGCGGCCGCAGCCTCATCGCCGCGTTGCCAGCGCCCTCGCGACGTCGGCGAGCTGTCGTGCCCGGTGAAGCTGCGACCGCAGATCGGTCCCCGTCGCGCGGTGCGCCAGCGGGACCTCGACCTCGGTGATGCGCAGGCCCTTACGCGCCAGGTCGATGGTGAGAGCCGTTTCCACGCCGAACCCCGCGGCCAGGGGGCGGGCCGCCTCGAACGCGGCGCGAGTCAGGCAGCGCTGCCCGTTCAGCGGCTGCGCCGGGGACCAGCCGATGGCCCGGCGGATACCCGCGCCCGATAGCCCGACCACCATGCCGTGACCGCCCAGTTTGACCGTGGAGGAGAAGGCGGCGATGGTCATGTCTGCCTGCCCCGCTGTGACCGGCTGGGTCAGCGGGGCCGCGAACGCGGCCGCTCCCCAGATCGGCGTCGAGAAACAGCAGATGGCGCGGGCTGCTGCGGTTCTCCTGCCGGTCGAGGAGGCGGATCGCCTCCGCGCCGGTCTCCATGGCCGCGGCCTTGCCCCGGTTCGCGCATGTGCCGCATAACGGTAGCGCCCGCGTGCTCGGCGGCCCGGGCGGTGCCGTCCCGCGAGCCGTCGTCGACGACGAGGACAAGGTCTACACCAGGTAGCCCGGACGCCTGCGGTGACGGTGTCCCGGATCCGGTCGGACTTCGTTCTTCGCGGGGATAACGACGGCAATATCGCCGGCATGGCGTTCCATCGCCCTTCGGCAGCATGCGCTAGATCCTAGGGCATGAGCGGGGGCCTACTGGCCGGAAGCCGCGACGGAGTCGTCCAGCACGGTGAAGACCGAGTCAAGCCCGGTCACCTGCAGGATCTTGCGGACGGCAGCCCGCGGCGCGGCGAGCTCGAGCTGGCCACCCCGCTCGCGGGCGCGCCGGAGCGAGGAGAGCAGGACGTTCATCCCGGTGGAGTCGCAGAACACTACGCCGGACATGTCAACGATCACGCGCGCGGGCCGGTCGTCGGCCAGCACGTCGACGAGCTCGCGATGCAGCCGGGGCGCGGTATAAAGGTCGATTTCGCCCGATGCGATCACAATGGTGTGATCACCTTGAGACCGGCTCGAGACATTGAGTTCCACGAGCGAACCCTACCGTCATCTGATCGCCGGGGCCACAAGGTCCGTGCTGCTTGTACGGGGCGCTTGTACGGGGCCGCTTGTACGGGCGCTGCTCGTACCGGGCCACTCGTCCTGGGCCGCTCGCCCTGAGCTGGCTGCTACCGCTGCGGGTTCAGGCGTCGGCTACGGAACGTTCCGCTGCCGGGGCCGAATCCGCCACCGGGATCACCGGCGGTATGGACGGCTCCGCGATGGGCGCGGCCGCGAGCACGGCCCACACGGTGGTCTCGTCCTCGTCCCGCAGTACCCCCCACCGGTCGGACAGCGTTTCCACGATGCCGAGCCCACGGCCGCCGGGGGCGCCCGGGGAAGCCTGGGTGACGCGGGGCAGCGGGCCGGCGCCGGCATCGCTGACCGCGACGCGCAGCGCGTCGTCATTGAGTGTCCACGCCACTCGGACCGTCGAACCGGGCAGCGGGGCCGCGTGCCGGATCGCGTTGCTCAGCAGCTCGCTGACGACGAGCGCGGCGTCGCCCACCACGGATTCGTAGATCCCGGCCGATACCAGGTCGGCGACCAGACGGCGCCGGGCCACCGCGACGCTGGACGGCGCGTACGGGAGCAGTACGACTGCCGATGTACTCACCTCCCTGTGAAGCCGTTCCGCCCAAGCGATCAAACGAACCCGGTACGAGCGGAAAAATGCCCCGCGGGACAGGCCGGGAAACCGCAGTGGTCACATTTTGTAGCCAGTACGGGGAGCTGTTAGCGGTGTCTCCCCGTCTAGGGCAGATAATAGGCCACATAAAGTGACGGCCGCTATTCGGAAAGAGAGCCAGCAACCGAACGCGCCGGTCCCGGCCAGCCTTTAGGCTTGCGCATATCCCGGGACGCGGAAGCGAGGTATGGCGGTGGCAGAGCCGATGGTGGTCGTCGACGACCTGCACATCGTGTACCGGGTCTACGGTGCGGGCGGCAGCAAGGGCACGGCGGCGACCGCGCTGATGCGGGTGATGCGCCGGCAGAACCGCCCGGGGCTCCGCGAGGTGCACGCCATCCGCGGCATCTCCTTCGTGGCCAATCGCGGCGACGCGATCGGCGTCATCGGCCGGAACGGCTCGGGCAAGTCCACCCTGCTGCGGGCCATCGCCGGGCTGCTGCCGCCGGAGAAGGGCGCCGTCTACACCACCGGGGAGGCGTCGCTTCTCGGCGTCAACGCCGCGCTGCTCGACGACCTCACGGGTGAGCGGAATGTCGTGCTCGGCTGCCTGGCGATGGGAATGAGCCCGCAGGAAGTCAAGGCCCGTTACAGCGACATCGTTGAGTTCTCCGGTGTCGGTGACTTCATCGACCTGCCGATGCGCACCTATTCGAGCGGCATGGGATCACGCCTGCGCTTTGCGATCGCCTCCGCCAAGAGCCATGATGTTCTGCTCATCGACGAGGCGCTGGCGACAGGCGACGCGCCTTTCCGGGCCAAGAGCCACAAGCGCATCGAGGAACTCCGCGAGGAGGCGGGCACGGTCTTCCTGGTGGCCCACAACCTCGGCGAGGTCGAGGAGACCTGCAACCGGGTGATCTGGCTAGAGCGGGAGAGATCATCATGGACGGTGACGACGTCCCCGGCATCATCGATGCCTACCTGAAGGCGTCCGGCGGCGACCGGCGGTCGCGCCAGCCGGTTTAGGCCAGCGGGTTAGCCGGCGATCCGGAGAACGAGCCGCATCACGGTCCCGCCGCCGTCCCGCGAGGCCGCGTCCACCTGCCCGTCCTGGGCCACGGCGAGCCGGCGCACGATATACAGGCCGATGCCGATGCCGCCGAACCGGCGGCGATCTCCGGCCTCGCCCTGGAAGAAGCGCTCGAAGATGCGCTCGTGGTCACCGTCCGCGATACCGATGCCCCGGTCTTCCACGGTCACCTCGACCTGCCCGTCCCGGGCCCGCGCCCGGACCGTGACCTGGCCGCCTTCCGGTGAGTACTTGAACGCGTTCTCCAGTAGCTGGCCGACGATGATGTCGGTGGCCATCGCGTCTCCGTAGGCCGCCGGCAGGTCGCCGGGGATATCGGCGACCAGCGTGTGCTTGTCCGACAGGGGCTGGAACGCGACCGCCGCGGCCCGCAGCAGCGCGGCCAGGTCGAACGGGCCCGTTCCGGACCGGCAGCTGGTCGGCCCCGGCCCGCGACCCGAGCAGCAGCTGCTCGACCAGCCGCCCCAGCGAGCCCGCCCGTTCGGCGATCGTCTGTACCGCCGAGCGCCGGTCGGCGTCGGTCAGCTGGTCCCAGCGCCGGGCCAGCGTGCTGGCGAACCCCTGCACCACGGTGATCGGCGTGCGCAGCTCGTGGCTCGTGGTCGCGAGGAAAAGGTCCTTGGCCTCCTCCAGCTCCTTGGCCGCGGTCACATCACGGAAGTCGATGACCCGCTCGTCGCTGCCGGCCAGCGCGGTGCAGAGCACGTCCAGCCACTTACCGCCCGCCAGCCGGTGGGTGAGCTTGGCGCCCGGCTCCGGCTGCGGGAACGGCGGCGGCTTGCCCATGGCCTCGTCGGCGGCCACCCCGGTAAGCCGGTGCGCGGCCGGGTTCCACTGCCTGACCAGCCCGGCGCCGTCCAGCACGGCGATCCCGTCAGCACTGCCGTCGATAATGGCCCGTTCATGCGCGCGCTGCCGCAGGGCCTCCTCGAAGGCCATCGCGTTGGTCAGCGCGACGCCGGCGTGCCCGGCCAGGAGCTCCAGCAGCTCCAGCTCGACGTGGCTGAGGTTACGCCGGCTGTAGAGGGCGTACAGCGCCCCGTAGGGTCGCTCGCCCACGTGCGACAGGCTGAGCGCAATCGTGTGCAGCCCGGGCAGGGCGGACCAGATCAGGTCATCGAACCCGCCACCATCGCCGGTGGTCATCATGACCGTCTTGCCCGATCGCATCAGGTCACCGACCAGGCTCGTAGACAGCACCGCGGTCCGTCCGCGCAGCCGGGCCGGCAGCCCCGAGGAGCTGACCAGCCGGAGCGTGTCGTCCTCGATGATCACGAAGCCGCCGGCGTCGGCACCGGTCAGCTCGCGCAGGCTCGCCGCGATGCGGTCGAGTACCGATTCAAGGTCCCGCTGCGCGTTCATGTCGGCCACGACGTCGCCCAGCCTGCGCACGACCCGGGCCCGCTCGGCCATGTAGTGCCGGGCCACGTCGTCTTCACCGGTCTGATGGCAGACGTTGACCCAGCCGGTCACCTCGCCGCCGGCGCCGATGAGGGCGCTGGTGTCGATCCGGACGTCCAGCACGCTGCCGTCTTTGCCGATCCGGCGGGTCGCGAAGGAGATCTGGCCCCCACCGCGCACCCGCTCCAGCACGGCGTTGTGCTCGGCCTTGAGCTCCTCGGGGATGATCGGCGGCTCCAGGCCGATCACCTCGGCCGCCGTCCAGCCGAACATCCGCTCCGCGGCCGGGTTCCACAGCAGCACGGTCCGGTCGGTGCCGAAGGCGACGATCGCGTCGGCGGCGCACTCGATGACCGCGCGGGCCGTCGCGTCGACCCGGTCCATCGTCTCCGCTGGCTCTGTCACCACCCCCTCATGGTGCCACCTGATCACCACTGCGGGTCACCAAAAGCTAAGGTGAACAGGACCCCGGGGTTGAGCAGGCCCGCTGGGTCCAGTCCGGCCTTCGACGGCGCTCATGGCTCGTCTATCAAATCGGCGAGGAATGACCGGCGCGATATCGGGGCATACGTAGCGGTAACAAGGCAACGAAGGTTGCCACGTGGAGTTCCCCTACCAGCGGTGCGGTTCCTCCGCAAGGACGCGGACATTGGACCAGGCAGAGTCATATCCCCCTCCCGGTCGGCCTGAGCGGCGGCGCGGGCGGGCCAAGCCCGGCCAGGATCGCCTGGAGCACCCGGTCGTCGTGGGCTATGACGGCTCAGCGTGCAGCCGCAATGCGCTCGCCTACGCGGCGGGCGTGGCCCGGCGCCTCGGCCGCTCCCTCCTCGTAGTGCACGTGTTCACGAGCGGCATGTACTGCGAGCCGCTGACCGGCCAGGTAGTCGGCCTGCCGGAGCACACCAGTGAGCTCGAGAAGTGGCTGCGGGCGGAGCTTGACCAGGTGACCGACCCGGCCGGGCTTGACGTGCACGTGCTCGCGCGCCGGGGCAGCCCGGCCCGGGAACTCGCCGCCGCCGCAGCGGAGCAGGACGCGGACGCTCTCGTCATTGGCGCACCGTCGCGGACCTGGCGCCATCTGGCTGGCTCGGTTCCCGGCTGGCTCGCCCGCCACGCCCGCTGTCCCGTCATCGTCGTCCCCTGACCGTGGCCCCTGACTACTGTCGGTGGCCGGCCTCCGGCGGCGGACGAGGGGCCGGCGTTCAGCGGAAGTCGCGGCTGGGCGGGGCGGCGGCGACCCGCAGCCGCCGCAGCCGGGTGGCGACCAGGTTGGTGGCGCCCTCGGTGCGCTCGACCCGGCCGTAAACGAGCAGGGCGCCCGACTCCGCGCCGACCCGGCGGTGGCGTTCCCACACCTGCGGCGGGCAGATGACGTTCGCCATCCCGGTCTCGTCCTCCAGGCTGAGGAACACCACACCACCGGCCGTCGGCGGGCGCTGGCGGTGGGTGACCAGGCCCCCGACCACGATGGCACTGCCCGCGGGGGCGGTGGCCAGCGCGGCCACGGCCGCGACGCCGCGATCCTCCAGCAGTGGCCGGATATGCCGGAGCGGATGAGTGCCGAAGACGCCCGTGGCCCAGAGATCAGCGACGGTTTCTTCCGCTGGGGTCATGACGGGAAGCACCGGCGCGACCAGCCCGGGTGTGGTGCCGGGAAGCTGAGCCGGCCGGATAGCCGCCGCGGCGCCCGCGGCCCACATCGCCTCCCGCCTGCTCATGCCGAAGCAGCCGAGCGCGCCGGCGGCCGCGAGGGCTTCCAGGGCCGCCGCCGGGAGCCGGGTCCGGCGGGCGAAATCTTCCATGTCCCGGTAGGGGCGGCCCGCGGCGACCGCCGCGGCGGTGTCCGCGCCCAGGTTGCGCACACCGCGCAGCCCCAGCCTGATGGCAGGCTGCTGCCGGGACGGCTGAAACTGCGCCGGCCCCGCCGGCCCCGGCTGAGGCGGCCCAGCTGGTGTCCCGGCCGATTCCAGGGTGGCGAGGTCGCTGCTGGCGTTGATGTCCACCCCGAGGACCTCCACCCCATGCCGGCGCACGTCGCTGATCAGGCTGGCCGGAGAGTAGAAGCCCATGGGCTGGTTGCGCAGCAGGGCGGCCGTGAACGCCGCGGGGTAATAGTGCTTCAGCCACGCGCTCGCGTACACGAGGTAGGCGAAGCTGATGGCGTGGGACTCGGGGAACCCGTAGCTGGAGAAGGCGAGGATCTTCTCGTAGACATCCTCGGCGACCGGGCCGGGAATACCCCGCTGGTCCATGCCGTCCAGGAGCCGCTGCCGCAATTCCTCGATACGCTCGGGTGCCCGCTTCGAGCTCATCGCCTGCCGCAGCTTGTCGGCTTCGGCCGGCGTGAAACCCGCGCAGTCGATGGCCAGCTGCATCATCTGCTCCTGGAACAGCGGTACCCCGTACGTCTTGCCGAGGGCTTCGCGCATGGTCTCGTGCGGGATCAGCCGTTCCTCCGTGCCCGCGCGACGGCGCAGGTAGGGATGGACTGATCCGCCCTGGATAGGGCCCGGCCTGATCAGCGCAACCTCGACCACGAGGTCGTAGAACTTTTCCGGCCGCAGCCGCGGCAGGGTGGACATCTGGGCCCGCGACTCGACCTGGAAAACCCCCACGGTATCCGCCGCCTGGAGCATCTCGTAGACACCCGGGTCCTCCTGCGGGATCGAATTCAGGTCCCACTGATGGCCATAGTGGTTGTCGACGAGATCGAAACAGTCGTGCAGGGCCGACAGCATGCCCAGGCCGAGCAGGTCGAACTTGACGAGCCCGACGTAGGCGCAGTCGTCCTTATCCCACTGCAGCACGCTGCGGCCGGGCATCCGCGCCCATTCCACCGGGCACACCTCGCCCACCGGGCGGTCGCAGATGACCATCCCGCCGGAGTGGATGCCCAGGTGCCGCGGGAGCTGCCGCATCTGCCCGGCCAGCGCGGCCACGTCGTCGGGGACGTCCGCGTCCTTTCCCGCGGCCTCCCCCGGCCCGGCCCGCCGCGACCATGCGTCCAGCTCCGCGGGCGGATGGCCGAGAGCACGGCCCGCGTCCCGCAGCGCCATCCGCGGCTGGTAAGAGATCACGTTGGCGACCTGGGCGGCCCGGTCCCGGCCGTAGGCGTCGTAGACGTACTGGATCACCTCCTCGCGGCGCCGGTGCTCGATGTCCAGATCAATGTCGGGCGGCCCATCGCGCCCGGCGGACAGGAATCGCTCGAACAGCAGGCCGTGGCGGACGGCGTCCACGCTGGTGATGCCGAGCGCGTAGCAGACCGCCGAGTTGGCGGCGGAACCACGGCCCTGGCACAAGATGTTCCGGTTCTCGCAGAACCGGACGATGTCGTGGACAAGGAGGAAGTACCCGGGGAACTTGAGCTCCTCGATCACGCTGAGCTCGTGCTCGATCTGGCGGTAGGCACCCGGCTGCCACTCCGCGCCCGGAGGGCCGTAGCGCTTCGGGGCCTGCTCCGCGACCAGTGCCCGCAGCCAGGACATCTCGCTGTAGCCCTCGGGCACCCTGAAGTCGGGCAGGCCGGGCGCGATGATGCGGAAGTCGAACGCGCAGGAGCGGGCCAGCTCCACGGTTCGCTCCTGCGCACCGGGGAAACGCTGCAGCCGCCGGCTCATCTCGGCGCCGGACCGGATGTACGCCGCGCCGGAAGCAGGCAGCCAGCCGTCCATCTCCGCCAGGCTGCGGCGGGCGCGAATCGCCGCGAGTGCCTCCGCCAGCCGCGCCCGCGCCGGCGAGGCGTAGTGCACGTTGCCGGTGGCCACCAGGCCCACCCCCGCCGCCGCGGCCAGCCCGGCCAGGGTCTCGTTCCGTTCGTCGTCACCGGGCTGATCATGGAACGTCAGCTCCGCCATGACGTTGCCGGGGCCGAACACTCCAGCCAGCGCGCGCAGCTCACGGAGCGCCGCCCCGGGGCCTCCGGCGGCCAGGGCGGCGGGGACGGCGCCCTTGCGGCAGCCGGTCAGGATGACCCAGTGCCCGTCGTGGGCGTCGGCGAGAACGCCGCGGTCATAGACCGGCCGGCCCTTCTCACCCCCCGCGAGCTGGGCCGCACTGATCACCTCGGACAGCCGTCGGTACCCCTCCGGATCCCGCGCCAGCACCAGCAGATGCTCCCCCTCCGGATCGGGGGAACCCGCTCTCGCCTCTACTGGCCCAGCCATAGCGGGATACGGACCGAATTTCTTACCGGCCCAGCGAGTCCGGGCCTCCGGTCCGGCGAGCGGCCGGTGATACGGCGGGCACCACAGCGGGTAGCCGGGGGTTCCGGGGGGTCGCCCCCCGGGGCCAACACTGCCAACACCGCCAACACTCAATTCGGCGCCGAAAACAGTCTGGAGGGAGATGCCCGTCTGCTCCACCTGGCGCGCCGCGGCCTGGGCGAACTGCGCCACCCCGTACATGCCATCGTGGTCGGTGATGGCCATGGCCTGCACGTCCTGACGGGCGGCCTCGGCGACCAGTTCGGCCGGGCTCGACGCCCCGTCGAGGAAGCTGTAGGAGGAGTGGCAGTGCAGCTCCGCCCAGGGCGGCGCATCCTGCCGGTTCCCGGCCAGCGCGGCGCGGCCCGGCCCCGGGCCATCGCCGGGCCGCCCGGTCCTCAGTGCTTCTCCCGGACCGGACGGCAGCCGGGTTACGTTCCAGGACAGGCGCCGGTGCAGTTCCCGCCAGGTGACCGGCGGATTGTTCCAGCCCATGATGGTCACCTCCCGCCCGTGCCGTCGCCTCCGCCCGCGCTGGCCATGGCCGGCGGCCTTAGTCGTATCTGGCCTCGATCTGCCAGCGGCCCCGCTCGATGGCGGCCAGCCAGGCGATACCGTCGTCGGTGACCAGCTGGAACCGGGCCCGCCGGGTGGCGTCCCGCTCATCCCACCACCGCTCGGTCACCGGCCAGGGCCCGGCCCAGGCGGTGATGGCCAGCCACGGGCCGTCCGCTGCCATCAGCGCGTCGGGCGGCGCGGATATGGCGGCGCGGCCGGTGACGGTCACCGGTGCGCCGGCGGCGTCGATGACCCGGGCCGCCAGCGGGACCGGGTACACCGTGGCCGGGGCGGGCGGGGGAATGCGCGCGGGCCAGGGCCGGTCCGCCGGGAAGCGCGGGTCACACATATCGCCGAAGGGGACGAGCACCACCTGCTCGGCCGGCCCTCGGCCGCCCGCGAGCAGTGGATGAGTCGACCGACTCATGCCCGAGCATGGCCTGCAGGCGGACGGCGGCACGCTCCACCCGCCCGCTGACCAGGTCGTCGCCCCACAAACCGAGCTGGCGTCCCTCGTCGGGTACCAGCTGATCCGGAACCAGGCGCAGCATGGCGATCCCGCCAGCGCCCTCATCCACTGGGCCCTCAGCCATCGGGCCCTCATCGACCGGGCCGTCGTCCCCTCGCGCCTGGTCCGGCCGCCAGCCGTCCAGCTGCCAGCGCACCCGCTGCGCCACGGCCAGCGCCGAAAGCAGGCCGTCGTGGCGCCACAGCCGGGCGCTTTCCTGCCCCTCCGCACCAGTCACCTCGACCCGGACCCGGACACAGGACAGGCCCCGGGCCGCGAGCCCCGCCAGCATCTGCTCGGCGAGGCCCTTTGCCGCAAACGCGGCCGGCTCGGCATGAACCGGCGGATCGAACCCGAGCCCGGCGGCCAGATCGGCCCGTGGCGGGGCCGCCGCCAGCCGCCGGGGCTCCTGACCACGGGCCATCCGCTGGGCGGCTGTTCCCTCGGCGCCGAACCGGCTCGCCACGTCCCGGGCCGGCAGGACGGCGAAATCCCCCAGTGTCCTGATGCCCAGCCGGGCGAGCTGGCCGGTCAGGCCCGGGACGGCCAGGACGTGCACCGGATAGGGGGCGAGGACTGCCGGGTCCCGCCCGGCGGGACCACGGCGCCGCGGCCGCCGGGTCCGGCGGCCATGCCCCGTGGACCGGGACGGGCGGCGCGGGCCGCGAGGCACGCAGCGAAATGGCCGCCGGCGACTCCGGCGTGACATTCGAAGCCGCGGTCGGCCACGGCGGCGGCGATCTTCCGCGCGAGCGCGTCCTCGCCGCCGAAGTATCTGGCCGGCCCGCGGGCAGCCAGGACGCACATTCCGGGCCGCAGCACCTCAACTTCCGGGCAGAAGTCCTCCACCACCGTGACGACGCGCTCGAAGGCCCGGGCGCCGGTGCCGGGGTCTTCCTCCGGCCAGCCGGGGCACCACACCGCCAGGATGCGGACCGGCTCACCGGTGCGCTCTGCTTTCACGGGGCCCTCACCGCACCGCTCGCAGGAGACTTCCGCCACGGCGGGCGCTCCGGCGGGGAAGCCGATGCGGCCTGCGTCCGCCGTCTCATCCGGGGCCACCGTGCCGTCGGGAGCGGGCAGCCACAGCCAGCGCCGCCGCGGGCGGGCCACCGCTCCCCGGCCTTCCGCCACTATCTCGGCGCGGCAGGCCCGGAGACTTCCGTATCCGTCGCCGATCCCGGCCCAGGACCGCCTGGCCACCCGGAGCCGCACCGGCGCGCCCTCCCATTCGCCGGCGGCCACGAGCACCCCGCCGCTCCGCCGCAGCACCCCCTCCAGCCGACGGCGGATCTGCAGCGGAGGGTGTCCGGGCGGCCGCACCACCACAACCTCGCAAGCCTCCAGCATTGACGCCACGACTTGCGGCCAGCCTGGCCCGGGGCGGGCGACAAGCATCAGCCGGGCCTGGCCTCGGCCCCCATAGCCGCGGCCGCGGCCACCCCTAGATCGGGTATCCCGGCCACTCCGCACCAGGCTCCCGCCGCGGACGCCGCCGCCACCAGCGCCAGGCACAGCAGCCCCGGCCGGTCCACCACGACCACGGATCCCCGGGCCAGTCCTCCCGCGGGCAGCAGTTCCGCCAGCGCAGGCAGCACCGGGAGGACGGCAGCGCCCGGAAGGACGGCGTCCCGGGCAAAACCGGCGTTGGCGACCTGGGAAGACACAGCGTTACCGATCGGCTCAGCGGTTCCGGCGGGTGCAGCATCCCCGGGCGGCTCGTCAATAACGCCCGTGACCCCTGTGACCTGCGAAATCCCCGTCCGCACTCCTAAGAAGTATCGAATTTATGTTCGATATGTCAAGACATGCTCCAGCTACACTCTGTAATAGAAATGCGCCTCAGGATCCGCTTTCCCCGACGCCGTTCTAGGTTGCCGGAACCCGAGTGCCCGGCCGGACGTTCCGGGATTGTGAGAAAGGCCGCGTTCCCGGCGGCGATCTACCTGCAATCGTGACCGTCTCCTGCCGACTCTCAATGTTCCTTCAGCAGGAAAACGGGAAGTACCCATTCAACTCACAGGAATGTGCGCAATACTCCCTGGCGCCCCCGCACCGCCACATGCCTGCCTGCACAAAGAGAGCGACCGAAGGTGAACGCCTCGCTACCAGACGTGCCCACCGGCGATCCGGACCCCGGCGCACCACGTCCAGCAGGCCGCCCCGCAGATTCCAGAAATCAGGAATTGAGCCCCACGCCAACGGCGAGCACCACAACGAAGCTCACCAGGCCAACGGCGAGAAACCAACCCCGAGAGTGGGCCGCGCGGGGGGTTCCGGGGGTCGCCCCCCCGGACCAGCACCGCGGACCACCGGGAAGCTGGCCGAAGGCCAGCGAACAGCGTGAACTATCGCGTGGGCGAGGAGGGATTTGAACCCTCACGTCCTTTCGGACACACGGACCTGAACCGTGCGCGTCTGCCGTTCCGCCACCCGCCCTGGGCAGGCAGTAAGGGTAGCACGACCCCGAGCGCACCCATACCCCAGATACGATCAGATGCGAGTAGCGAAGGGAGGTGCCACGGTGGGAGTTCTGCAGCGCTTCGAGCGACGGCTCGAGGGCATGGTCGAGGGCGCCTTCGCGCGGGCTTTCAAGTCTGAGCTACAGCCGGTCGAGGTGGCCAGCGCCGTGCAGCGCGAGATGGATGACAGAGCGGCGATCGTGGCGCAGGGCCGCACATTGGTGCCGAACGACTTCGTGGTCGAGCTGGCCGAGAGTGATCATGACCGTCTCGACGTGTACGCAGACAGCCTTGGCGTGGAGCTGGCCAACCTGGCGCGGGACTACGCGAAGGAACAGGGCTACTCATTCGTCGGGCCGGTGCGGATGCGGTTCGAGGGCGTCGATGACCTGACGACGGGTACGTTCCGGATCCGATCCGGGGTGATCCGGGGATCGACCGTTGAGGGCGGCGAGATCCGCCAGCCGGCCAGTGACCTGCCCCAGCCAAGGGGCGGTGATTTCGCGGGCCGCCCCCGGCTGATCGTGTCGACGGGGGACCCGAACGGCGGTGGCCGGCAGCAGCGCAACTACGACCTCGTCACGGCGACGACCCTGCTGGGCAGGGGACTGACTGCGACCTCCGGCTCGTTGATCCGGGCGTCTCGCGCCATCATGCGGAGTTGCGGGTTGAGGGGGGCGAAGTCATCCTGGTCGACCTAGGCTCTACGAATGGCACGTTCGTCAACGGGCAGCCCATCAAGCACGTGGTGCTCACCGATGGCATGCAGATCACCCTTGGCCGCACGACCCTGGTTTTCCGCAGGGACAGCAGCTACTGACGCCAGAGGCGAGGAACATCTCACTGGGATGAATGAGCTCACCCTCACCCTTATCCGGGTCGCCTTCCTAGCGGTGCTATGGCTGTTCGTGATCGCCGCGATCGGCGTCGTGCGCACGGACCTCTCGGGTAATTCCGGTGGCCGTTCGCGGGCCGCGAGAAAGCAGGCGCAGGCTCCGCGCGCGGCCAAGCCCGGCAAGCCGCAGCGGGCGCGGCGGGGGCAGCCTCATGTGCTCGTCGTGACGGCCGGTGCCCTCAAGGGAACGACCATTAATCTCAGTGATCAGCAAATCACTCTCGGCCGGGCAAATGACGCTACGCTCGTGCTCAACGACGACTACGCTTCAAGCCGACACGCCCGGATTTTTCCGCAGGACGGGCAATGGATCGTTGAGGATCTCGGCTCAACCAACGGCACATATCTGGATCGTCAGAAAGTGACGCGGCCAACTCCCGTGCCGTCGGGCGTGCCGATCCGTATCGGCAAGACCGTTCTGGAACTGCGCAGATGACACTTGCACTCCGCTACGCGGTACGCTCCGACGTTGGTCTTCTCCGCGAGGGAAACGAAGACTCGGCGTACGCGAGCCCCCGCCTGCTCGCCGTCGCGGACGGCATGGGCGGCCATGCCGCCGGTGAGGTGGCCAGCGCCGTGGCTATCGCCTCAGTCGCCGCACTGGACGGGACGACGGCGCCCAACGGTGATCTGCTCGGGGCACTGAAGGAAGCGGTCCACTCGGCCAGCGACACGCTGCATCAGATGGCGTCCGCCGACCCCGCAGTGGAGGGCATGGGGACCACCCTGACGGCCATGCTGTGGGCGGGCCAGGGCTATGCGCTCTGCCACATCGGCGATTCACGCGGCTACATGCTCCGCGACGGCGAGCTGTACCAGATCACGCACGACCATTCCCTCGTGCAGTCCCTGGTGGACGAGGGACGGCTCAGCCAGGAGGAGGCCGCCACCCACCCGCAGCGCTCGCTGATCCTGCGGGCGCTTGACGGGCGCGGGGAGGCGGAGCCAGACCTGTCAATGCGCAAGGCCATGCTCGGTGACCGGTACCTGCTCTGCTCCGACGGCCTGTCGGACGTGGTCAGCGCGGAGACGCTGCACCATGCGCTCAGCACGGTGCCGGATCTGGACGATGTGACCGTGCAGCTCATCGAGCTGGCCATCCGGGGCGGCGGACCGGACAACATCACGGTCATCGTGGCCGATGTGGTGGACACCGACACGGCCTCGGCGGCCCCCACGACCGCCCCGGTCATGGCGGGGGCGGCGTCGCACGGCACCGCCGGGGACCTGGGCCTGCTGCAGCGCGCGGACAGCCCGGCCGGGCGGGCGCAGATGCTCGCGCACACCGCACCGCAGCCCGCGGTCATGCTCGACGAGCCCCGCACCTCACCTGGTAACTGGCCTGAGATGGAACCGGACCACCAGGCCGACGGGCGGGACGGCTGGCCGTCACCCGACAGCCAGCCGCAGACCAGGAACGGCCACCGTGCGCATAAGCAGCGGCGCTCGCCGCGCCGCCGCTGGCCGATCGTCACGATCGCCCTGGGGGTACTGGCCGCGGTCATCATCGGCGGCGGCTACGGGGCCTGGTACTACACCCAGCAGCAGTACTACATCGGTACCAGCGCAGGCCAGGTCACGATCTTCCGCGGGATCAACCAGCGGGTGGCGGGGATCAACCTGTCCAGCGTGTATGCCCGGACCGGGATCACGCAGCAGCAGGTCCCACCGCAGGAACTGCCGATGATTCAGGGCACGATCCCCGCGACCAGCCTGGATAACGCCCGCCACATCGTCAGCCAGCTGCAGAGCCAGGACTCGCAATGCAAGCAGGCGTACACGGCGCGCAATTCCTGGATCAAGCAGCAGGCCGCGGTGGCCGCGCAGGTCAAGGCCCACCCGAAGGCACCCAAGCCCACCCTGCCGGCTGAGCCGACCGTCCCGGCGGACTGCCCGGCGGCCACGGCCCTCGGCGTCACGCCGGTACCGTCCACCGCACCCTCGCCGCCGGCCCCGTCGGCCAGTTCTAGCGCGTCCGCGCGCCCATCCGCGCGGAGCACCAAGTGAGCAGCGTCGCGACGTCGGAGGACGCTACCCTCGGCGGGATGCCCGATTCCCCGGTGCCGATGCCCCGGGGACGGCGTCGCACCGAGGCCGCCATGCTCATCTTCGCAGTTGCGCTGGTCGCCTTCGCCTACGCCAACGTCGGGCTGGGCCTCAAGGGCTCACTGCCGTCCGGCATGGCGGAGTACATGCTGGGCTTCATTGTCCTGCTGGCTATCGCGCACGTGGCGGTCCGGAAGCTGGCACCCTGGGCCGATCCGCTCTTGCTGCCGCTCGCCGCCACGCTGAACGGCCTGGGCATCGTGATGATATTCCGGTTGCAGGAGTCCGGCCGGAACGGCAATCCGGGTCAGGTCATCTCGACGCTGAGCTCGTCGGCCGTGACGACGCAGATCCTGTACACGGCCATCGGGATCGGCTGCTTTGTCGGTGTGCTGGCCATCGTCCGCGAGACGCGGGTCCTGCAGCGCTACACGTATACGTTTGGCGCGATCGGCATCATCCTGCTGGCGCTGCCCGCCCTGCTGCCGGCGAGCATCAGCGAGGTGCCGGGCACCGGGGCCAAGATCCAGATCGCCCTCGGCGGCTTCACCCTCCAGCCGGAGGAGTTCGCCAAGCTGGCCCTGGCCGTCTCGTTCGCGGGCTACCTGGTCGCCAAGCGCGATGTGCTGTCCCTGGCGGGCCGACGGGTTCTCGGCATCGACCTGCCCCGGGCCCGCGACCTTGGCCCCGTGCTGATCGTCTGGGCCGTGAGCCTGCTGCTGCTGGTCTTCGAGAGCGACATCGGCACCTCGGCGCTGTTCATGGGGCTGTTTGTGGCGATGCTCTACATCGCGACCCAGCGCACATCATGGCTGCTCATTGGCTTTGTCCTGTTCATCGGCGGCGCCTACACCGCGAGCAAGCTATTCGCTCACGTGGGCGAGCGATTCACCATCTGGCTGCATCCGTTTTCCGGCAAAAACCCGTTCAACAATGCCTTTCAGCTCGTCCAGGGCCTGTACGGGCTGGCGTCGGGGGGAATCTTCGGCAAGGGCCTGGGCGGTGGCCAGCCGTATCTGACGCCGCTGGTGCAGAGCGACCTGATCACCACCGCGTTCGGCGAGGAACTCGGCATGACCGGGCTGATGGCGCTCCTGCTCCTCTACGGCCTGATCGTTCAGCGCGGCCTGGCCACCTCGCTGGCAGTGAAGGACCCGTTCTCCAAGATCCTGGCCGGTGGTCTGGCCTTCATGCTGGCGCTGCAGGTGTTCGTCATCGTGGGCGGGGTTACCCGGCTGATCCCGCTGACGGGCATCACGACCCCGTTCCTGTCCCAGGGCGGCTCGTCGCTCATCGCCAGCTGGATGATCATCGCGCTGCTGATCCGGCTCAGCGACACGGCCCGGCGGCCACCCCCGCAGCCGATCCAGGACGAGGGCATGACCCAGGTGGTGAACCTCTCGTGAACCGCGCCGTGCGCCGGATCTCGATCGCCGTTCTGGTCATGTTCGTCCTGCTGCTCGCGAACGTGAACTACCTGCAGGCGTTCCAGGCTGGGAGCCTGAGCAACAAGCCGGGGAACTCGCGCGCCTTCGCAGCTCAGTTCCAGTACCAGCGCGGCGAGATCACCACGGCGGACGGCAAGGTCATCGCCAGTTCGAAGAACGTTGGTGGTGTGTACAAGTACCAGCGCGTGTACCCGCTCGGCCCGGAGTATGCTCCCGCCACCGGCTTCGACGCGCTGTACAGTGCCACCGGTCTGGAGTCAACGGAGAACTCCTTCCTGACCGGCAACTCCTCCAAGCTGGCCGTCCGCAACGTGATCGACATGATCACCAATAAGCCCCGGAAGGGCGCGACCGTCCAGACCACCCTGGACTCCAACGCGCAGAACGCGGCGTGGAAGGCGCTGCAGGCCAGCGGGAAGTCGGGCGCGGTCGTGGCGCTGAATCCGCAGACCGGGGCCATCCTCGCGATGGCTTCCTACCCCTCCTACGACCCGAACCAGCTGGCCGTGCTGGACGGGACGCAGCTCAATGCCAACGACCAGAAACTCCTGAGCGACCCCAACCAGCCGCTGCTGAACCGGGCCACCGGCGCGACGTTCCCGCCGGGATCGACCTTCAAGATCGTCACCAGCTCCGCGGCGTTCTCCCAGGGCAACGACAACCCCAGCACGGTCGTCGACGCGCCGACGAGCCTGCAACTGCCGCAGAGCACGGCCCGGCTGATGAATGACAACGGTGAGGTCTGCGGGACTGGCAACAAGGCGACGATCATCACCGCGTTCACCCTGTCGTGCAACACGGCGTTCGCCAACATCGGCATGACGCTCGGCTCGGCGACGCTGAAGAGCATGGCCGAGAAGTACGGCATGAACAACCCGGACCTGAAGATCCCGACGCCGGTTGCACAGAGCAACTTCCCGCTGGAGCCGGACAAGGCCACGACCGCGCTGTCGGCCATCGGCCAGAAGGACGACACGGTGACGCCGCTGCAGGAGGCCATGTTCTCCGCGGCCATCGCCAACAACGGCACGCTCATGAAGCCCTACCTCGTCCAGCAGGTCCAGGCCGCCGACCTGAGCATCGTCGATTCGGCCACCCCCACGGCGCTGAGCCAGCCGGTCAGCCAGACCGTCGCCGGCCAGGTCCAGCAGATGATGCTGAGCGTCGTCAACTCCCCGAACGGAACCGCGGCCGCGTTCAAGAACGCGATTCCGGGTGTCCAGATCGCCGGCAAGACCGGGACGGCGCAGAACGGGATCAACAACAGTGGCCTGAACGATGCCGTTTTCACTTGTTTTGCGTCTCACGGCAACCGTTCGATGGCGGTCGGCGTCATCATTCAGGGCGGCGGTTACGGCGCCGCAGCGGCCGCTCCAATAGCCGTCGATGTCCTCAAGGCGTACCTGGAGAACGGGTGAACGATCACCTGCTGGGCGGACGTTACCGGCTGAGTGGCCGGATAGCGGTTGGCGGCATGGGCGAAGTGTGGCGCGGCACCGACGAGCTGCTCGACCGCCCCGTCGCCGTCAAGCTGCTGTCGGCGGCGCACGCCACCGATGAGGCGTTCCGGGCCCGGTTCCGCGCGGAGGCCCGCTATGCGGCGTCGCTGTCTCATCCGAATATCGCCCAGGTCTTCGACTACGGTGAGACCTCCTCGGACGAGGAGGCACCATCCGACCTGCCGTCCGGCGGCGCGTACCTGGTCATGGAGCTGGTTTCCGGCGAGCCGCTGTCGGCGCTGATCGCCCGGCAGGAGCGGCTGCCCGCGGCCGACACGCTCAGGATCGTGAGCCAGGCCGCTGATGCGCTGTCCGCGGCGCACGAGGCCGGCATCGTGCATCGCGACATCAAACCGGGCAATCTGCTCGTTACCGCCGACGGCACGACGAAGATCACTGACTTCGGGATCGCGCGCGCGATGTGGGCCGCTCAGGCGTCCCACCTGACCCAGACCGGAATGGTCATGGGCACGGCCAGCTACGTCTCGCCTGAGCAGGCCACCGGCGGCACCATCACGTCCGCCTCCGACATCTACTCGCTCGGCGTCGTGGCCTACGAGTGCCTCACCGGGACCCCGCCGTTCACGGCGGAGACGCCGGTCGCGATCGCGGTGGCCCACATGCATCGCCCGGTGCCGCCGCTGCCCGACGACGTCCCGGCTCCGGTCGCGGACCTGGTCACCAACATGCTGGCCAAGCAGCCCGAGGACCGGCCGCAAAGCGCCCGGTGGGTGGCCGAGCATGCCCGCCGGCTGCGCAACGGGCAGCCCGCGTCGGATCTGATGGCGGAGGCAGTGCCGGGAGCCGGCGCGCAGCAGCTGACCGGCGCCGTGGCGGCTTCTCCTGAAGCCGTGACTGAGGCCAATCCCGGCGCCTCGCTCACCCGGGCCGACCTGGGCGCGGCGGCCTTCGCCGCAGGCGGGGATTTCGGCGGCCAGCCGGACGATGCCGGGCGTGAGCCTGGTGACCATCGTCACCGCCGGCGGTCGGCGTTTCTCGCCGCGGCGGTGAGTGTCGGGGTCGCGGCGATCGGCGGGACCGTCGCGGCGGTCGTACTGTCCGGTCATCCGATGAGCCCCACCAGCGATATGTCCCCGGGCAGCCCGGCCGCGGCGTCTCCGGCCGTCTCCGGGAGCAGGGCCGCGTCCGCGACGGCGAGCCCAACGCAGATTCGCGTTCCGGCCGGGATCGTGCCGACTGCGCCTAACCTGGTGGGGACAGGCAACACGATCCTGCCCTCGGCCAAGACCACGAAGAAACCGGGGGCGGTGAAAACGACACCGGTCCAGCATCCGACAACCCCACCGGTTGTGACGCCCACGACACCGATATCGACTCCGACGACACCGATATCGTCTCCGACCGACACTGGCACTGCTGGCACCACTGGCACCACTGGCACCACTGGCACCACTGGCACCATGACGACGAACGTAATCGGGTCCCAATAGGGGCCGGGTGATGAAACTATGCGGGATGGTTTGGCAAAGTGCGAGACATGACACAGCCCCGGCTGCTCGGTGAGCGCTACGAACTCGACGGTGTCGTCGGGCGCGGCGGCATGGCCGAGGTGTACCGAGCCCGCGACCTCCGGCTCGACCGCATCGTCGCCATCAAGACACTCCGCATCGACCTGGCCCGGGACCACACGTTCCAGGCCCGGTTCCGCCGCGAGGCGCAGTCCGCGGCATCCCTGAACCACCCGTCCATCGTCGCGGTTTACGACACCGGCGAGGACATGGCCGACGGCATCCCCGTGCCCTACATCGTCATGGAGTACGTGGACGGCCGGACCGTCCGCGACCTGCTGCAGGCCGATCACCGGCTGCTGCCGGAACGGGCGCTGGAGATCATCGACGGCGTGCTGGGCGCGCTGGACTACAGCCACGAGTCCGGCATCGTGCACCGGGACATCAAGCCGGGCAACGTCATGGTCACCCGTAACGGCGACATCAAGGTGATGGACTTCGGCATCGCCCGGGCGATGAGCGATAACCAGGCCACGATGACCCAGACCGCGCAGGTTATCGGGACGGCGCAGTACCTGTCGCCGGAGCAGGCGCGCGGCGAACGGGTGGATGCCCGCAGTGACCTGTACTCCACCGGCTGCCTGATGTACGAACTGCTCACCGGGCGGCCGCCGTTCACCGGTGATTCGCCGGTCGCGATCGCCTATCAGCACGTCCGGGAGGACCCGGTGCCTCCGTCGGTCGTGGACCCGGAGATTCCCCCATGGGCGGACGCCATCGTGCTGAAGGCGATGGCCAAGGCCCCGGCCGACCGGTACCAGAGTGCGGCCGAGATGCGGATGGACATCCAGCGGGCCATGAACGGCATGGCCGTGGCCGCACCGACGCGGATCGACAACTACGGGCGGACGCAGCAAATCGGCGCCGCGACGATGATGGCCAGCCCGGCCACGGCCGTCCCGCCCTACAGCTACGGCCCGGATGACACCGACGGGAGGCCGCCGCGCCGCAGTTACCGGGCGCTGCTGTGGATCCTGGGCCTGCTGGTCGTCCTCGGTGCGGTAGGCGCGCTCGCCTACATGCTGTTCAGCGGCGGCGGCAAGTCCTACGCGGTGCCACTGGTGCAAGGGCTGCCGGTCGCCAAGGCGCAGCAGGAAGTCACCGCCGCCCACCTGCGGTCCACGGTTGTTCCCCAGGCGAGTGCCGGAGTGGCCAAGGGTGACGTGATCAGCACGAACCCGCCGCAAGGTAACACCGTCAAGGCCAACACCCTGGTCACGCTGTACGTCTCGACCGGCCCGCAGGCGGTGTCCGTCCCGGACGTGGTCGGCCAGCAGGCCAGCGTCGCCCAGACCACGCTGACCAGCAAAGGGCTGACCGTGAAACAGGTGGCCGACGCGACCTCGACCGCGCCAAAGGGCCAGGTAACGAAGGAATCACCGGCGTCGGGCACCAGTGTGCCTCCCGGCACCCAGGTCACGATCTACGTCTCCGGCGGCTCGGTGACCGTACCGCCCGTGATCGGTGATTCAGCGTCCACCGCGGAGCAGATCCTCCAGAACGCCGGGTTCAATGTCGTGCCCAAGACCGTGACCGGAGCACCGGCCGGTACCGTGCCCGGGAATGTCTTCCAGCAGAACCCCACGGGCAATAGTTCCGCCGCGCAGGGTGCGACGGTGACGATCTTCATCGCGGCCCAGCCGGCCAGCCCGAGCCCGAGCCCGACGACGCCGAGCGCCTCGCCGTCCGCCAGCCCATCAGCCTCACCGACGGCCGGCGGCCTGCCCGGCGGCGGTGGCGGTAACGGCGGCGGCGGCGGTGGCGGTGGCGGCAACTGACGCCCGAGCAACAGCCAGCGTCACCGGTCTCCAGCGGCGGCCCGTCTTCGGACGGGCCGCCGTTTCATATCCGGCGGCCGGCCTAATCGGGCGCCAGCGTCAGCCGCTGATCGCGCTGCCATCCACCGGGACGTGCAGCTGCAGCCAGGGAAGGACACCGAACCATAGGGCGGCGGTCATTACCACGACGATCAGGACCGTACAGGCCGCCTTACCGCCCGTACCGCCGGGCAGCTACACGGGGCCCGGTCAGGGCCCGGCAGGTCCGCCGCGTACCGGCCATCGCGTACCGGCCACCGGGCGCCCGGGGCCGACTGCACGAAGGGGCGTAACCCACTACCATTACGCCAGCAGAATGAGCCGCGGCGGCGGTGCGCCAGCACCCGCCCACACCAGGAGATGACGGTGCCCAAGTCCCGCGTCCGCAAGAAGGCGGTGTACACGCCTCCGCCGAGATCGGTGCGAGCCAAGGTCAGCCCCCGGTGGCTGGCTCCCACAATGGTGGCGTGCCTGGTCCTCGGGCTGGCGTGGATCGCCGTTTTCTATCTCACCAACGATCAGCTGGCCGGGATGTCCGCGCTGGGTGACTGGAACATGGTGATCGGCTTCGCCCTGATCATCGGCGGGGTGGTACTGGCCACCCGGTGGCGGTAGGCCCCAAGGGGCTGGCGGCCTACCGCACCCCGCTCTTACCGATGGGGCTCGCCTAACCGGGCTCAGAATCCGGCCACGCCGATCTGGCTGTTCCGCACGGCCACGGCCAGGATCAGCAGGGCGAGCACGGCCACCGTGGCGCCCCCCTGGATGAGCAACCGGTGAGAGCGGGGGGCGTACGCGTAGGCGGCCGTGACCGCCGCCCCGGTGATCAGGCCGCCAATATGGTCCTGCCACGCGATGTGCGGGACCACGAAGCCGAGCACCAGGTTGATCACGATCAGCCCGAGGATGCCCCGGCTGTCGAGGCCCCGCCGCCGGGACACCACGAACCAGGCGCCGAAGAGGCCGAAGACGGCCCCGGACGCGCCGAGCACGGGCTGGTTGAGCGGCACCACGTAGTAGAGCGCCACCGCGCCGCCGAGCGCACTGAGCAGGTACACCGCGAGATAGCGCACGGACCCCAGCATCCGCTCCAGGGGCGGCCCGACCACGATCAGGGCCCACATGTTGAAGGCAATGTCGGTGATGCCCAGGCCGCCGGTCGGGGCCACGAAGGCCGACGTGATCAGGCGGTACCACTGACCGGCTCCGACACCGATAGCCGCGTGGCCGTTCCCGGCGTAACCGAGCATCTCCAGGTTGTCGGCGATGCTGGGGCGGGCCAGGACGGCCAGGTAGAGGAGGACGTTGATGCCGACCAACGTCCACGTGACGACGGGGGCCGTGACCACCCGCCCGCCAAATTCCGTCCTCGCTTCACGGGAGCTCTTGCTCGCTCCCCGGATGCACTCGACGCACTGCTGACCCACCGCGGCGGATCGCAGGCAGTCCGGGCAGGCGGGGCGGCCGCAGCGGACGCACGAGACGTACGTTTCGCGGCCGGGATGCCGGAAACAGGCCGGCACCCCGGCAGCTGCCGGCTCATTAGCGGCGGGTCCGCTAGCGGCCGGTTCACTCATGCGGCCGTCGGGTTGCCCGGAAGCGGGAGCGTCCAACGACGTCTACCTGGACGCGCCGGGCGCATCGCCGTCACGGTCGATGACCACGGACTCGAGCACGACATCCTGAGCCGGGCGGTCCCGCCGGTCGGTCTTGGCCTGGCTGATCGCCTGCACGATGTCGGCTCCCTCGACGACCTCACCGAAGATCGTGTGCTTACCGGTGAGCCACGGGGTGGCGGCGACCGTGATGAAGAACTGAGACCCGTTGGTCCCTGGCCCGGCGTTGGCCATCGCCAGCAGGTAGGGACGAGTGAAGGCGAGGTCCGGGTGGATCTCGTCGCCGAACTTGTACCCGGGACCGCCGGTGCCGGTGCCGAGCGGGTCACCGCCCTGGATCATGAAGTCCGGGATGACGCGGTGAAAGATCGTGCCGTCGTAGAGCCGGTCGCTGGTCTGGGCCCCGGTCCGGGGGTCGGTCCACTTCCTGGAGCCCTCGGCCAGTTCGACGAAGTTACGCACGGTCTGCGGGGCCTGATCCGGGAAAAGCCGGACCTTGATCGCACCCTGGTTGGTGTTGAGCGTTGCGGTAAGCGTATTGGTCATGCCGGGAATCCTCGCATAGCCGGCGCCGTAGCCGACTGAAGGGACAGCTACATCTTCCATACAACATGTTCCGTACACTTCCACGGTACAAGCAATATCGCGTGACCGGCCGCAGGGGCGGCCGGGACCGGCCGGGTCACAAGGGATCTGGCCAGGCGATGCAAGGAAGGACCGGGGTGGCCAGGCAAGTGCGGAGGGTTGAGGACGCGGGTCACGGGAAGTGTTTGAGTCGAGATTCTTTGCAGGAGGTCAACTGTGTCCCTTACGAAGTCTAAGAACGCCAGTGCCCAGGCCGCGGCCGCCGACGCCGCGAACGTGGCCCGTGCTCGCGCGCAGGACGCCGCGGACGTGGCCCGCAACCGGGCCCAGGACGCGGCCGACCTCGCCCGCAGCCGAGCGCGGGACGCGGCCGACCTCGCCCGCAACCGGGCCCAGGACGCGGCCGCGCAAGTCGTGCCACTGAGCAAGCGGGTCGGGGCGACGGCCGCGCAGAGCGTAGAGCAGGGCGTCTACGACGCCCGCGAATGGGCGGCGCCACGGATCGAGGATGCCGCCACCGCGGTCAGCGAGACGGTCGCTCCCAAGGTTTCCGCGGCGCTCAAGGCGACCGCGCGCCGGGTCGACCCCAAGCCATCGAGGGCACGCCGGCTGCTGGGCTGGCCCGGCGCGGTGGGCCTCGCGGTCCTCCTCGCGGCCGGCGCGGCCGTCGCGGTCGTGCTGCACAAGCGCCAGCCGGAGCCCCCGCCGGCCTATCCGGGCGAGGATGCCGAGGGCACGGGGGCCTCGACGGCCCCGGCAGGGCTGGACGCCGAGGTGAACGGGCGCGTACGCCAGCCCTGAGGTTCCCGGCGACGGCACGGACGTAAGACGGCGCATGGGGCGCCGCGCCGATGACGCCCCATGCGCCGTGTCCGTATGCGCGAGCCACTGCGGGCCGCGCCCGGGTGAAGATGCCGGTGACCCGGCCAGCGCGCAGGCTAGCTGGCCGTGACGGTGAGCCCGTTTACCGCCGCCGAGCTGCCGAGGACGACCGGCTGGTCAGCAGTCACGTTCGTCATCGTGACCGGAACCAGCGGGGTCAGCGTGCTGAGCAACTGCAGCAGTGTCGATTCCGCGTTGCCCGGGGTGAGGGTCAGGGGGACCCCGAGCAGTTTGCCCGACAGCTTCGTGGCGTAGAGCACCACATTCCCGGAGAACGTCGCGGACACCGCGCTGGACACCAGCGTGGTCCCGGCGCCGGTGGCCGTGAGAGTAAGCCCGGAAAGGGCCTGCGAGCTCATCGTGAACTTCATCATCTTCAGCGTGCCGCCGCCGTTGACCGGCATGCTGACCGTACCCCGGTAAGAAAGGCCATCCAGGGTAGCCGAACTGGCCGTGATGGCCGACGGCGAAGGTTCCGATACCGGAATACACGCAAACCACCACACACCCGGGCCTTCGCGGAAGGGAATTCGTTTAAATTTCCCGGCGCCGGCGCGGCGACCTCGATCCCGTATTCAAGGACGACGCGATCAGCCGGAATCACGATGTGCCGGCAGACCTCGAGCACCGCGTCGCCGGAAATGAGCCGCCGGAGGATCGCGAAAACCGGGACCCCCTGAGCCACCCGCAGCGTCGCTGCCTCCGATTCACTCGGCATGCGGGCGCTGACCGACTCCTCCACCCGCGATACGGGATGACCGAGAAAGGCCAGCTGAGCGAAGGTTCCCCCCGGCCACGGCTCCCGGGCGGGATCGGCTACCCGGGTACCGGCCACGAGATCCAGGGGCAGGTAGTTGACGCTGATCTGTTCCGGTTCCCCGCGGGCGTAGAACACAAAGCGCCTGCGGAGCAAGGGGGTTTCCGGCTCCGCACCGAAGAGGGCCGCCAGTTCCTCATCTGCGGAGACTTCTGAGTACTGGGTGGTGAGCTGGTACTCCTGCCATTCGATGGCATGATCCTCGGTGAACGACGTGCGGGGATCAACGACCTGGCTCGGGCCTGTGGCGTACCTTTCGGCCGCCTGCCGCGCATCAACGGCGTAGCGCTCCATGGCCCGCCGCCGCACCTGCGGCCGGGTGCGCACGACTGTGCCGCCGCCGCGCCGCGTTTCGACCAGGCCCTCGTGCCGGAGCAGCGATACCGCGTGCCTGATCACGATTTCCGACACACCGTACGCGCGGCGCAGTTCTTCCATGGTGGGCAGCCGCGCACCTGGCGCATAACGGCCGGACGATATTTGCTCGCGCAGTTCATCAGCCACGACAAGATAGGCGGGACGGTCCTGCACGGTGGCACCTCCGGGCGCAGACGTCCCCCCCGGAACATTATGCGTTCAGCTTGACACGATCTGCATCTCCCTTCATTTTGTATACGGATGTCACGGCCCGACCGCGCAGAGTATTGCCTATCGGGAGCCATCGTCCCAGTTCCGTCCGGTAATTTGGAGGCATGCGCGCTGGCGGCCAGATGCGCCCGCATTGTCGCGGGTGCCGTGCCGCAGGCCTGGCGCGGAAGGCCGTCATTGGCGATCCTGATTCGGCAGGCAGGGATGGCGAGCAGGCTGGGGAGCGGTAGCGAGCCGTCCCGTTCGGCGTATCCAGGCGCCTCCCGCGCGGATTCCGTGCGGAGAGCAGCGCCTGGGGCCAGGACGAACGGCTGGCCGCGCACGGAACGAACCACCCCCGACGATCTTCGCCCGGCTGAGGAGCCGCCCGCCGCACCGGCGGCCAGGGACCGCTCCCGCCCCACACGGGACCGGCTGAGCCTTGTGCTGGCGTGGATCGCGGGGATCCTGATCCTCATTGCGATCGCCATCATGATCACGGCACTGGTGGCTGGCCCCAGCACGGCGGTCATCGACGTCCCGAGACCAGCCGCCGGTCCCCCGTGGTGGTTCTCCCTGCATCCGTCCATTCCGCTTGCGACCTTTTCGTTGTGGACGGCGGCCGGCGCCGGCGGCCTGGGGGTCATCGCGGCCCTCATCGCCGTAGCGCGTGGCGCCCGGCCGTCCGCCCGGGCGATGATCGTTTTTTCTCTCCTGGTCGTAGCCATCCTCACCGTGCTGCCGCGCGCGGGGTCGACCGACATCCTCGACTACGCGACCAATGGCCGGATGGCCGCGACCGGCCACAACCCGTATGTGATGACGCCGCTGCAGCTGAAGCAGTCCGGCGACCCGATCGGCCGCTCGATCCCGGCCACCTGGGAAACGAGCGTCTCGGTCTACGGCCCGGTGGCCACCGCCGAGGAATGGGCCGCCGCCGAACTGGGCGGCACGTCCATGGCGCGGATCACGTTCTGGCTGAAGCTCTGGACTCGATCGCGTTTGGCGTGGTGGTGCTGCTGCTGGACCGGACGCTGCGGTCGGACCCGGCCCGCCGCCTGCGCGGGCACCTGCTGTGGACGGTCAACCCGCTGCTGCTGTGGGAGATCGTGGCCAGCGGGCACATCGACGGCTTGGCCGCCGCGTTCGGTCTGCTCGGGATCCTGCTGCTGCGATCCGGCCGTAGCCGAGAGAGGCCCGCGCTGACGCGCTTCCTGCTGGCCGGGCTGTGCATCGGGGTGGCGGCGGCGATCAAGATCCCCTACGCAGCCTTCGGCCGGGCGTGATCTGGGCCGCCCTGGGCGGAGTCGAGCAGGGCCGGGCTGCGGGCAGTGGTCAGCGACTGGCGCCGGTCGGTCGCCTCGCTAGCCGCGGCGGCGGCCGGGTTCTTGCTCGTCCTGGCTCCGGTCTACGCGCTGCCAGGCTGGCCGTCTCGGTGCTTGTCAGCCGGGGTCCGGCCACGACCTGGGACACGATGTACCAGATCTTCTACCGGCCGTTCGGCTACACACTGTTTGGCGCCTTCTCTTCCCGGCCGCATCTCACCGCCATCGCGGCCGGTCGCGTTCCTGGCCGTCGCCATCCTGGCCTTCTGCGCTTCCCTGACGGCACGCCGCAGCTGCCCGCGCTCAGCCCGGCCCTGGCCCTCAGCCTGGCCTGGCTGCTGGTGTGGTCCTACCAGCGGCCCTGGTATGACGTGATGGCGATCTGCCTGCTGGCCGTGTATCCCGCGTCCCGGCTGGACTGGCTGGTTCTGGGACGGCTGATCCTGGCCGCGCCGGTCTACCTGCCGGGCGTCCCCGGCCCCTCCCGGCCTGGGTCAACGACGCCATCAACATCGTCGGCGAGATCGTGGCCGCCGTGCGCCCGGCTGGTGGCCGCCGTCGGTTTCATCGTGCTGTGCCGTCTCCCGGGCTGGTGGGGCTGGCGCGGCCTACGGCCCGGACGGGGGCCCTCTCGCGGGCTGCGTCCGCCGGCTCTGCAGCCGCTCATCTAGGGACCGGACTTCCGGCGGCACTGTCCGAACCGCCCTGTCTGGAGGCATGCCGTGAGAGGTCCTGACCGGTCCCTTCTGGCGAGCCAGGCACCTCGCTGTCCCCGGGGCATCGGATGACTGTTTCTGCCGCACATTGCCCTCCGAACGTCCGCGACATCAACGCTCCGCCGCCGACGCGACCGGCCCAGCCGACGCCGGCGAGGCACCCAGCCCCGCCGGCGATACCCGTGGGCTCGCCCGGTTCGCCGTCCGGACGAGCCCCGCACCCGCGCCGAGCTGTACGCCGCCTGCGCGCTCCGGTGCCGCGGCCGACCCGACGTCCCACGGGCCGCCGGACCGGCGCACACCACCGCCGACGGCGGCTGGGACTGGAAAAGCCTCCGCCTCGACCCTCCCGCAACCATGTCGCCGACCAGCAACTGGCCGCCCGCCGCAGCGCCGAAGGCCGCCATCCTGGACGGAACCTACGACGACCGCGGCCTCACGCCCGCCCTCCGCCGCGTCGAAGCCCGCTCGGCCACGGCACCCTGATCCCCGACACCGAGAAATTCGCCCTGAAATCCCCCGACCGCTTCAAAGAAAAGCTAGCCAAAATGATCCTGCAGGAGCCAGATCGCACCGGCCGGTGAGCTATGCCCGCGAGATCCACGACGGCATCCGTTACACGTTCATCTTTGACTTTGAGCATTACAGCGAGGGGTCGATGCACGCGCATGAACGGCTCTCCGTCGATGGGATTCGAGCTCTCAGTGCGCAAACCGATACTGGGACAATGACGAATACAAGGGGATCAATAGCCAGATGGCTGGCCCCGGCTAGCCAGCGTGCCCTTCGAAGTTCAGTTCCACACCCCGGAGAGCTGGGAAGCCAAGCAGACAGACACATGATGCCTACGAAAAGATCAATGATCTGCGGACACCGGCAGAGACAAGCGCGAGCGGCTTCGTGCATATCAGTCAGACGTTACCAAGCGGCTCGACGTACCAGCCGGATGCTCAAGACATCAAGAACTACCGCAAGGAAGGCTGGAAAGATGACCGATAACAGTTAGCTACTACGCCATCATCGGAGTTGGCCGAAGCGCCGACAGATCCCTCTGGCCTCGCGCGACGGACCTACACCGGAGTGGCCCGGTCGACGAGTCTCTGCGCCGAGATTTCACCTGGGGCCCGACAACAGCTGTGACCGACTGGGAGTACGGTGAGACCTGCCCGGGCCGAACTTGGTCGAGATCAGCGCCGGGAGGCTGAGGCGCTTGTTGAGCGGTTCCGGGAGAAGTGGGCCTGATCGCCATGTCCTCGCCGTGGCGGCAGCTTGTGCGGGCTCGAGGCTTACCAGATCACCGAAATCCCGCGGCGGCCGAACGGTGAGACGGAGGAGCCGGACTCCGGCCGCGACCCGGGCCGGGCGCAGCGGATCGCCGCCCTGGTCGCCGCCTACCACGCCGGCGGAACCGTGGCCTTTGGCTGGCTGCGTCAGCAGGCGGGCGACGCCGTCCGGATCCTGGCCGCGGGAGCGGCGCTGGCCGGGCAGCCCGGCGCCGGGACAGACGTGATGCTGGCCCTCCCGGGCGGGGGCCGGGGCCGTGCCCTCGGCCAGGGCGCGCTCGCGCCGGGGCGATGTCCGGGCTGGCCTGCTGGCGGGCGATCGGCGGAATCAGCGACGGCTTCGTCGTGTCCTCCGGGGAGCCGCCGCCCGACCGGGATCAGGCCGCGCCCTCGCTGGAGGAATGCCTGCTGCCCGCCTGGGCCGGGCCGTTCGGCTGGGTGGTGGTGGCCGAACCGGTGCCCGCCGCGTGACCTGCAAGGACTGGCCGATGAAGACGCCCGGCGGGAACGGCTGGCGACCAAGATGGCCGAACGGTTCCCCGAACAGGACGTGGAGGCGCGAAGGCACCGCCATCGGCACGACGAGCTCCGCCAGGGACTGTCCACCGGGATGTGGCGGGTGCACCTGCTCGCCGGGCGGCACCGATCCACCGGCCGCGGCGGCGCGGATCGCCGGGCTGGTGTGCGCCTCGGCCGACCTGCAGGGCCTGCCGTACTCGCTCGACCCCGGCCCGCCACGGCCCGGATTCCGGCGCTGCTGGACGCGGCGCCGCCCGGTGGCCCGATCCGGAACCGGCCGATGACCTGGCTGACCTGTACGGGGACGGCGGCGCCGCAAGCCCCGTTTCACGCCAGCACCGGGCTGCTGGCGGCACTGGCCCGGTCCCCGGAGCGGGAGATACCCGGCCTCCGGCTCACGCTGCGGCCGGAGTTCGACGTCACGCCAGGAAGCGGGCGGCAGGCCCAGGCGCGGCAGGAGAGCGCGGCATCCGGCTGGGACAGGTGCTGGACCGGCAGCGGATGGCCGCCGGGTCACTCCGGGTCCCGCTGGACTCACTGAACCGGCACGTGTTCGTGTGCGGGGCGACCGGCGGCGGCAAGTCGCAGACCGTCCGCGGCCTGCTGGAGGCGGCCAGCCGAGCCGGGGTGCCGTGGCTGGTGGTGGAGCCGGCCAAGGCCGAGTACCGGCTGATGGCGGCGCGGCTCGCCGGATCGGGGGCGGAGGTGGTGCGGATCCGGCCCGGGGAGGCGGACGCGGTGGCGGCCGGGTTGAACCCGCTGGAGCCGGCCGCCGACGGCCACGGGCGGCGTTTCCCGCTGCAGACCCACGCCGATCTGGTCCGGGCGCTGTTCCTGGCCGCGTTCCAGTCCGAGGAGCCGTTCCCCCAGGTGCTCAGCGCCGCGCTGACCAAGGTGTACGAAGAAGCCGGATGGGACCTGGCCCTGGGCGAGCCGCTCACGCCGGGCCTAACCCCCGCCTATCCTCGGCTGGCTGACCTGCAGCGGACGGCCGAGCAGGTGGTGCAGGGCATCGGCTACGGCGCGGAGATCGAGCGCCGACGTGCTCGGCTTCATCAAGGTGCGGCTGGCCAGCCTGCGGCTGGGCACCAGCGGGACGGTTCCTGGACGGCGGCCACCCGGTCGACTTCGGCCGCCTGCTGCGCCGAACGTGGTGCTGGAGATCGAGGACGTCGGCGACGACCGGGACAAGGCCTTCCTGATGGGCACGGTGCTGCTGCGGCTGGTGGAGCACCTGCGGCTGACCGGGCGCTGCGGCCGCGAACCGGCCTGCGGCACCTGACCGTGTTCGAGGAAGCGCACCGGCTGCTCCGGCGGCCGGAGGCGGCGGGCGGCGCGGCCGCGCACGCGGTCGAGCTGTTCGCCGGGCTGCTGGCCGAGGTCCGCGCCTATGGCGAGGGCATCATCATCGCCGAGCAGATCCCAGCCCGGCTCATTCCCGGACGTCATCAAGAACACGGCGATCAAGATCGTGCACCGGCTGCCCGCCGCCGATGATCGCGAGGCGGTGGGCGCGACCATGAACCTCAGCCCGGCCCAGTCCCGGTACCTGGTCACGCTGGGGCCCGGGGAGGCGGCCGTGGCCGCGGACGGGATGGACCATCCGCTGCTGGCCCAGATGCCAGACGGCACGGCCCGCGAAGGCCGCCGGCCGGCATGGCCGCGACGGCCAGCCCGGCCACGGTGGCCTCGGCCCGCAGCGGCACCTGCGGCGCCGAGTGCGTGGCCAGCCCGTGCACGCTGCGCGACATGCGGGCGGCGCAGCGCGCGGCCGGAGCACCATCCCGGCATCACGCTGTGGGCCGAGCTCTCCGTGCTGGCCCACCTGACGGGCTGGCCGATGCCGATCCCGCAGGCCGCCGCTGCTGGGCCTGCTGCGCGCCATGCCGTCCCGGCTCCAGGACTGCGCGCTGTCGCACGCCGTGGATGCGGCGGTCGCGTCACGGACACCGCTGATCTGCGCCCGGGTCAGCACCCGCGGCCCTCGCCTCCCACGTGGGCACGGCGATGCGGGCCCGGGTGAACGCAGGGGATGTGGATGTGCCCGCCGCAGGAGCCCCGGCGGCTGGCCCCCGCGCCCCGCCTATCAGCCGGCACACGGGCATGATGGCGGCCTGGGTGGAGAACGCGGACAGCGCGCGGGGCGCCCGCGTTCGGGCTGGCCGCCCCGTCAGCGGTGGAGCAGGCGATCGGCACCAGCGCCGACGGACGACGATTTCGGGTCCCGGCTCGCTGAGTATCTGGATCAGGAGTTCGCCGACTGCGGATGGCCGCACCTTTACCTGAAGAAACAGCCCGGCCCGGACCGGCTCCCTGAATTACCACAATCAGCGGAACGGATGAGTCCTCAGGCCGCGTTGACCCGGCGCATCCGCCGCCGCCGCTCGGCCGCGCGCTCGTCCTCGTTCAGACCGCCCCAGGCCCCGTACTTCTCCGGCCGGGTCAGCGCGTAGTTCAGGCAATCGATGCGGACCGGGCAGGAGGCGCAGACCGACTTGGCCTTCCGCTCCCGGATCTCGCGCTCCGGCTGGCGCTCACCGTCCGGCCCGAAGAAGAGGATGACATCCTCGTTCCGGCATGCGGCCGCATCCTGCCAGCCCCAATTGGGCCGGGGAAGCCCCGCCGATGGCCGACGTACCTGAGACATGGAACTATCACCTCAACCGGTTACCGAAGTTACCTACTGTGACTCAACCCCGTTGGGGACGGACCCCGTTCGGTGCGGAGACCGCCTTCCCAGATGCAACGCCCAGCATGGTCCAGGCGTTCCCGTGCTCGGGCCGAACTTGCTTCCCAGCAAGTAACGATGCCGTCAAGCGGACGGAGAACCGTCACCGGCCGCGCGGGACGGTCACGGCCGTGTCGGACCGCCACCGGCGAACGGGCCGCCGCTACGCTGGCGCGGTAGTGCCACCCGGCCAGTGCATCCCAGCGAGCAGATGAACCCCCGCAGCAGAACTCATACCTTACGCACCGGGCGAACGCGGAGGCCGGGCGGCATGGCTGGCTCCGGCTCACGCCTGCGTACTCGGTGCGCCTGGTCCGGGAACGGACCCGGCATCTGCCCGCCGGTCGCGATCGTGACCGACCCCTTTTCCGGCACGGGGACCACGGCGCTGGCCGCGGCGGAGCACGGCTGCGAGGGCTAGGCCATGGACGTCAATCCCTTTCTGGTCTGGCTCGGGAACGCAAAGGCGGCCAGCTATCCCGCCGCCCTGCTGGCGGAAACGCGCGCGTCGGTCCCGGTGGTAACCGGGCACGCGGCCACCTGGTGCCGCCGGAGCCTCCCTGCTGTGGGCCCCCAGCCTGCACAACATCGACCGGTGGTGGGCGCCGGGTTCGCTGGCGGCGCTCAAGGCACTGCGCCGTGCGCTTGACGACACCTGCCTGCCGGCGCCCGGGCTGGACCTGCTGGGCATCGCGTTCTGCCGGACGGCCATCGCGGTCAGCAACGCGGCCTTCAACCACCAGAGCATGTCGTTTGGCGCCCGGCCGGCCGGACCCGGCGCCCGACCCGGCCGGCGACGGCGCGGCTGCCATCCGCCGTTTCGCCGCCGAAGCCGCCGTCGTACTGAGCAGCGCCGAAGCCGCCCTGCCCGGATCGGGCCGGATCATCCAGGGCGACGCCCGCGACCTTGACGCCGGGGGCCTGCCTCCCTGTGACCTGCTGCTGACCTCCCCGCCCTACGTCAACCGGATGTCCTATATCCGGGAACTGCGCCCCTATATGTACTGGCTCCGGTTCCTGGACCGGGCCAGCGACGCCGGCGAACTGGACTGGACCGCGATCGGGGGTACATGGGGCATCGCCACCTCACGCCTCAACGGCTGGGCGCCCGACGGCGCGGTCGCGCCCATCGACGGTGAGCTGCGCGAGATCTGTGCCCTGATCACCCGCGACGGCGGCAAGAACGGGCCGCTGCTCGCCACGTACGTGACCAAGTACTTCCACGACATGTCCGAGCACTTCGGGGCCGCGTTCCGGCACGTGAAGCCGGGCGGCCAGGCCAGCTACATCATCGGGAACTCAACCTTTTACGGGCACGTGGTGCCCGCCGAGCGCTGGTACGCCACGCTGCTGCGGGCCGCCGGTTTCACCGATGTGCAGACCTCGGTGCTGCGCAAGCGCAACAGCAACCTGGCCCTCTACGAATACGAGGTGACGGGGAAGCGGCCCTGAGCAGGCCGTCACGATCCTCCGCGGGCCACGGCCAGCGGACCGAAACTCTGCGCCACCGGCATCATCTCGATGACGTTGATGTTCACGTGCGGCGGCAGGGACGCCGCCCAGTGCACGGCCTCGGCCACGTCGGCCGCCTCCAGCGGGTGCACACCCTGATAGACCTGGCTGGCCCGCTCCTGGTCACCGCCGAACCGGACCACGGAGAATTCGGTGCCGCCGGACAGGCCGGGCTCGACGCTGGTCACCCGCACCCCGGTGCCCTGCAGGTCACTGCGCAGGTCCAGGCTGAACTGGTGAACGAAGGCCTTGGTCGCCCCGTAGACGTTGCCGCCCGGATAGGGGTAGGTCCCGGCGATCGAGCCGAGGTTGATCACGTGACCCTGGCCGCGTTCCACCATGCCGGGCAGGATGGCGCGCGTGGTGTAGGTGAGGCCCTTGCAATTCGTGTCGATCATCGCGTCCCAGTCGTCCAGGTCGGCTTCGTGGGCCGGCTTCAGACCCAGGGCCAGGCCCGCGTTGTTGACGAGGACGTCAATCGCGGCGAACTCGGGCGGCAGGCTGTCCACCGCGCGGGCCACGGCGGCCCGGTCCCGCACGTCGAGCGTCAGCGGCAGGACCTCCCGGCCGAGCTCGGCGGCGAGCCCGGTTATCCGCTCGGCGCGCCGCGCGGAGATGACGACGCGGGCACCGTCCGCCGCGAAGCGCCGCGCGATGGCCTCACCGAACCCGGCACTGGCCCCGGTCACGAACACGGTTGTGCTGCCCATGCCGCGATGCTACTGCCCGCATTGCCTACTTGAGGAGGCGGGAGAGGCGCCGGTCCGCGAGCGGCTTGCCGCCCGTCTGGCACGTGGGGCAGTACTGCAGCGCGGAGTCCGCGAACGACACCTCCCGGATCGTGTCGCCGCACACCGGGCAGGGCTGCGCCGGCCTTTCCGTGCACCCGCAGCCCGGTCTTCTTCTCGGCCTTGAGGTCCCCGGCCGCCAGCCCCGCCGCCCGTTTGGACGCGTCGGCCAGCGTCGTCACGATCGCGTCGTACAGCACGGTCACCTGCTCAGGGGTCAGGCTGGACGCGACCTTGAACGGTGACATCCGGGCGGCGTGCAGCACCTCATCGGAGTAGGCATTGCCGATGCCCGCGATGATGCGCTGGTCGCGGAGCACGCCCTTGATCTGCGTCCGGCGCCCGGACAGCAGGCTGCCCAGGGTCTCCGCGGTGAAGGACGCATCCAGCGGATCCGGGCCGAGGGAAGCGACTCCGGGCACGTCCATCGGATCGCGGACCAGGTAGACGGCGAGCCGCTTCTGCGTTCCCGCCTCGGTCAGGTCGAAGCCGGATCCGTCGTCCAGGATGACGCGGAACGCAAGGGGTCCCTTGCCCGGCTTGGGCGGCTGGGACGGGATCTCCTCACGCCAGCGCAGCCAGCCGGCCCGCGCCAGGTGGATGACCAGGTGCAGCCGGGCGTCACCGCCCGCCGGCCCGGCGGAAAGGTCCAGGAACTTCCCGTGCCTGCTCACGCCGGTGATCGCCTGGCCGTCCAGCGCCGTGAACGGCGGGTCGTAGGTCTTCAGCACCGAGATCGCCGCCGGGTAGGCGTGGGCGACGACATGGCCGGTCACCCGCTCGCGCAGGAATGCGGCGAGCGCCTCGACTTCCGGCAGCTCAGGCATACCCTGAGTGTGCCTGACGAGCGCTACTGCTGTGAACGCGCAGGCCGCCGCAGCGTAGAATCGGGCAAAACAACCACACGGGAGCTCGGGTCAACCGGGCTGAGAGGGTGGCTGGCCGCATGGCCTCGGCGCCACCGACCGTTCGAACCTGACCGGGTAATGCCGGCGTAGGGAGAAAGCCGTGACCACCACGATCACACCAGCCGACGGTGACGGAACCTTCATCACGGTTCCGGGAAACCGGAAGTCCGAGGCGCCCCGCACCCTCGCCGAACCCGTGCCGCAGGCGCTCAGCTTCGTCGATCAGCTCGGCCTGTGGGGCAACCTCGGGGTAAGCCTGCTCGGCTTCACCGGTGCGCTGTTCGTGCTGCAGCCGGGCGGCACCGGCACGGCACGGCTGTCGCTGGCCGCCGGGTTCTGCGCCATCGTCGTCGGCACGCTGCTCGGCACGCTGGGGATCGCCGTTTCCGGGATACCAGGCACCCGGACCGGCGCCCCGGCCATGGTGCTGCTGCGCGGCCTCTTCGGCGCCGGGCTCTCCTACCTGCCCACGGTCATCAACATGCTGCAGTTGCTCGGCTGGGGCATTTTCGAGCTCGTCACGATCGCGACCGCCGCCCACATCGTGGCCCCCGCCCTGCCGAAATGGGGGTACGTGCTCATCGCCGGGGCGATCACCGGGGTGTTCGCGATCCACCCCCTGGGAGCGATACGCGTTCTGCGCCGGTACGCGACGGCGGCGGTTTTCGCCGTGCTGGTGTACCTGCTGATCCAGCTGGCGCGGCACCCGCTCCCGCCGTTCACCCGCGGCACCTGGTCGGGCTACTGGGCCGCGACCGACACCGTCGTCGCGGTGGCGATCTCGTTCGCGCCGATGGCGGCCGACTACATGCGGCACGCGCGCTCGGAGCGCTCGGCGTTCGCGGGCGCGATGATCGGCTACAGCATCACCCAGATCCTGTGCTACGTGATCGGGCTGCTCGCCCTGATCACGGTGGCGCGCAACCCGAACGACATCTACGGGGCCTTCATCGCCCTGCCCCTCGGCGCCGTCAGCTTCGCGATCCTGGCCGCCCGCGAACTGGACCAGTCCTTCGCCGACATGTATTCCACCGCGGTGTCGACCCAGAACCTGCGCCCGTTGTGGGACCGCCGGATCGTCGCCGCGATCATTACCGGGCTCGCGACCGTTCTCGCGCTGTTCCTGAACATCGCGGACTACGAGAACTTCCTTACCCTGCTCGGCTCGGTCTTCGTGCCCATGTTCGCCGTGCTCGCGGTCGACTTCTTCCTGCTGTCCCGGGGACGCTGGGATCTTTCGGCGCACGCCCGCTCCCGCTGGCTGATGCTGCTGCCCTGGGCGGCCGGCTTCGTCACCTACCAGCTCATCAACCCCGGCTACGTCTCCTGGTGGGTCTCGGCGTGGGCCAGGCTGAACCACCTCATCGGCTTCACCCCCGCGAGCTGGATGTCCGCCTCGATCTGCTCCTTCGCCGTCGCCGCCGCGGCCACCCTGCTCGGCTTCCCGCTGTCCGCGCTCGCCCGGACGCGGCGTGCCCGGCGCGGCGGCCATCCCGTCAGCGCCGGATGAGCACGGCCGGCACGGGGACCGCAACGGGCAGCAGCCCAGGCGGCCTCGTCCACGGGATGGGAAAGGAGCTGGCCGAACCCGACTGGAGCCCGCTCACCCACGATGAGGTCACCGCGGTCCTAGCCCGCTACGACCCGGCCGATCCGCGTGGCCGGGCGCCTGCGGCGATCACCTGGCGGAGCCCCCGGCCCATGTCGGCAGCCGCCCTGGTCCGGCGGCCGGACGGGGACGTCTTCGTGAAACGGCACGACCCACGGGTCAGGACCGCGCGGCAGCTCGCCGCCGAGCATGCCTTCCTCAGCTTCCTGCGCGAACGCGGCGAGCCGGTTCCGGCCGTGCGGCGCACTCCGGCCGGGGCCTCGGTCGTGCGGCGCGGGGGATTCGCCTACGAGGTGCACGACCTCGCGCCGGGTCTTGATCTGTACCGGGACGTGATGTCCTGGTCGCCCTTCTGGTCGCTGCGGCACGCCCGGGCCGCTGGCGCAGCGCTGGCCCGGCTGCACCGGGCGGCCGCGGGCTTCACCCGCCCGGCCCGGCCGCAGGCGGTCCTGGTCGGCTCCTGTGAAGTGATCACGTCGCGTGATCCGGTCCGGGCGATCAGCCGGATGATCGGGGCGCGTCCCGGCCTGGGCCGTGGGCTGCGGGGCCGGTCGTGGCCAGCCGACGTCACCCGGCACCTCGTGCCGCGGATCAGGCAGGCCGCGCCCCTGCTGACCCGGCTCACCCGCCAATGGGGCCATGGTGACTGGCATCCGTCCAACCTGACCTGGACGTCGGATTCCGCCGGGGCCGATGTGGCCGGGATCATCGACTTCGGCTTGGCCAACCGGACGTTCGCGGTGCACGACCTGGCCACCGCGCTGGAACGGAGCACCGTCGGCTGGCTTGACCTGGCCGAGTCGGGCCGGGCGGCCGCCGACCTGGATGCGGTCTCCGCCCTGCTGGACGGGTACGAGAGCGTCCGGCCGCTCCGCCCGGCCGAGACCGCGGCCCTTACCGCGGTGCTGCCCGTCGTCCACGTTGAGTACGCGCTCTCGGAGATCGAGTACTTCGCCGACGTGGTCGCCTCTCCGGCGAACGCCGAGCTGGCCTACGACGGGTACCTGCTGGGTCATGCCCGCTGGTTCGGCAGCACCGACGGCGCAGCCCTCATCCGGCACCTGCAGGCCCGTGCTCGGCCCCGGTGAGCAGGGACCGCCTATGTCCCAGATGAGCAGGCGTTTCTGCGGCCGTTTCTAAAATTGGGACACCATCCGGTATTGGTGCGGCGCGGCCGGCAGTCCTAGGTTTGCACCAGGAACATCAACTGTTCCTCCACCGGAGGAGAAGGAATGGCAGACATTACCGTCACCGTCGACGGCGTGAACTACGCGGATCACGTCGAGCCCCGGATGCTGCTCGTGCACTACCTGAGGGAAGTCGTCGGGAAGACCGGTACCCCCATCGGATGCGACACGTCAAACTGCGGCGCGTGCACGGTGCTGATGGATGGGCAGTCGGTCAAGAGCTGCGCCGTCCTGGCCGTACAGGCGGACGGCGCGCAGATCACGACGATCGAGGGCATGTCCAACGGCGCGCTGCACCCGCTGCAGCGCGCTTTTCACGAGGAGCACGCGCTGCAGTGCGGTTACTGCACGCCCGGCATGATCATGGCCGCGTCCGACCTGCTGCGCGAAAACCCGCATCCGACCGACACGGAGATCCGCGAAGGGCTGGAAGGCAACCTCTGCCGCTGTACCGGCTATGAGAACATCGTCCGCGCCGTCCGGCGCGCCGCCCAGGCGGGAGTGAGCCAATGAGCACGCAAACTGACGCGGCCACCACGGAGACGGCGGCACCCGGCGCGGCGGCGAGCGCCCCGGCGGCAGAGCTCGGGCGGCCCCGCCTCCGGAAGGAAGACGAGCGCCTCATCACCGGCCAGACCAACTGGACCGACAACATCAGGCTGCCCGGGATGCTGCACGTGGCGTTCCTGCGCAGCCCGTTCGCGCACGCCCGGATCACCTCCGTGAACGTCAGCGCGGCCCGGAACGAGCCGGGGGTCATCGCCGCCTACTCCGGCGCGGACTTCGCCGACGAGCAGGGCAGCCTGCCCTGCGCCTGGCCGGTCACGCCGGACATCGTGATCCCGGCGCACCCGCCGATGGCCACCGATGAGGTGCGCTATGTCGGTGAGGCCGTGGCCTGCGTCGTGGCCAGGGACCGTTTCGCGGCCGCGGACGCGCTGAACGCCATCGAGGTCGACTACGAGCCGCTGCCGCCGGTGCTCGACATGAGGACGGCGCTGGAGGACAGCTCGCCCAAGGTGCACGAGACGGGCAACCTGAGCTTCGACTTTCTGTTCAGCCAGGGCGACATGGACACCGCGTTCCATGACGCTCCCATCGTCCTGGAGCGCACCTACCGCCAGCAGCGGCTGATCCCGGCGGCGATGGAGCCGCGCTCGGTGGTCTGCTCGTGCGTGGGCGGCGAGTTCACGCTGTGGTCCGCGACCCAGATCCCGCACGTTCTCCGCGTCATGCTGGCCCTGGTGACGGGGATCCCGGAGCAGAACCTGCGGGTTATCGCGCCGGACGTCGGCGGCGGGTTCGGCTCGAAGCTGCAGGTGACGGCGGAAGAGGTACTGGCCGTGCTGATCGCCCGCAAGCTCGGGCGGCCGGTCAAGTGGACCGAGTCCCGCAGTGAGGGCAACATGACCGTGCACCATGGCCGGGACCAGTGGCAGCAGCTGAGGCTCGCCGCTGACGCCGACGGCCGGATCCGCGGCCTGGAGGTCGACCTGCTCGCCGACATGGGCGCCTACCTGATGCTGGTCACCCCTGGTGTCCCGATCCTCGGCGCCTTCATGTTCCCCGCCATCTACAAGATGGACGCCTACTCGTTCCGCTGCCGCGGGGTGTTCACCACCAAGATGCCCACCGACGCCTACCGCGGCGCCGGGCGCCCCGAGGCGACCTTCGCCATCGAGCGGCTCATGGACGAGCTCGCCGTGGAAATAGGACTGGACCCGCTCGAAATCCGCGAGCGGAACTGGATCAAGCACGAGGAATTCCCCTTCACCACCGTGGCCGGCCTGACCTACGACTCGGGCAACTACGAGGCCGCGACGGCCAAGGCGAAGGAACTCTTCGACTACGACGCGCTGCGCCGGGAGCAGCAGGAGCGCCGCCAGAACGGCGATCCCGTGCAGCTGGGCCTCGGCGTGTCGACGTTCACCGAGATGTGCGGCCTGGCCCCCTCCCGCGTCCTCGGGTCGCTGGCCTACGGGGCAGGCGGCTGGGAACAGGCGTCGATCCGGATGCTGCCCACCGGAAAGGTGGAGGTCGTCACCGGGTCCAGCGCGCACGGCCAGGGGCACGAGACGGCGTGGAGCCAGATCGTGGCCGACCAGCTCGGCGTGCCCTTCGAGGACATCCGGGTACTGCACGGCGACACCCAGATCTCCCCCCGGGGGATGGACACCTACGGCTCCCGGTCACTGGCGGTCGGCGGGATGGCCCTGGTCATGGCCTGCGACAAGGTGGTCGAGAAGGCCCGGGCGATCGCGGCCGGCATGCTCGAGGTCTCCGCCGCCGACCTGGAGTGGACGCCGGGACGCTGGGCGGTCAAGGGCGACCCGGACAAGGGCGTCACGATCGCCGAGATCGCGCTGGCCACGTTCGCCGCCCATGCCCTGCCGGACGGTGTCGAGCCGAGCATCGACGCTGACGCCACCTACGACCCGGACAACTTCTCCTTCCCGCACGGCACCCACCTGTGCGCGACGGAGGTCGACACCGAGACCGGATTCGTCGAGATCCGCTCCTACGTCGCGGTGGACGACATCGGGAAGGTGGTCAACCCGATGATCGTCGATGGGCAGGTCCACGGCGGCCTGGCCCAGGGCATCGCGCAGGCCCTGTACGAGGAGGCGGTGTACGACGACGACGGCAACCTGGTCACGTCCACGCTCGCGGACTACCTGATCCCGTCGGCCTCCGACCTGCCGTCCTACGTCACCGACCGGACCGAGAGCCCGGCCGCTAACCGGCTGGGCGTCAAGGGGGTCGGTGAGGCGGGGACGATCGCCTCGACCCCGGCGGTGGTCAACGCGATCGTCGACGCCCTGCGCCCGTTCGGCATCAACGACATCACCATGCCGTGCACGCCCGAGCGGGTCTGGCGGGCCGTCCACACCGCGCGGGGCGGCGGCCAGGCCAGCGCCGCCGAACAGCACGAGGCCCGGCAGAGCGATCAGACCCAGGGCAACAGCCCGCAGGGAATCAACCCCGGCAGCGGGAACGGACAGATGACCGGAGGCACGGCATGATCCCCGGAAAGTTCGAGTACGTCCGGCCCGGCTCGGTCGACGAGGCGGTGCGGGCCCTGGCGGACGGCGGTGACGACGCGAAGGTCATCGCCGGCGGCCAGAGCCTGCTCCCGCTGCTGCGCCTGCGGCTGGCGTACCCCGAGCTGCTGGTCGATGTCGGCGGGCTGGACGAGCTGCGCGGCGTCGCGGACGCGGGGGACGCGCTGGTGATCGGCGCGAGGAGCACGCTCTACCAGCTGGTCAACGACCCGCTGGTGGCCGAGCACTGCGGGCTGCTGGCCCAGGCCACCAGCACGGTGGCGGACCCGGCCGTCCGGCACCGGGCGACGATAGGGGGCGCGCTGGCGCACGCTGACCCGGCCGGCGACCTGCCCGCGGTGGTGCTGGCGATGGACGCGACGCTGGTCGCCCGGGGGCCGGGCGGTGAGCGGGAGGTCGCCGCGGGCGACTTCTTCCTCGACTACCTGACGACGAGCCTGCAGCCGGACGAGATCCTGACCGCGATCCGTATTCCGAAGCTCGGGCCGGGCTGGGGCTACCGGTACGAGAAGTTCCACCGGACGGCGCAGTCGTGGGCCACGGTCGGCGTGGCCGCGCTGGCCCGCCGCGACAACGGATCCGTCGCCGAGGCCCGGATCGGCCTGACGAACATGGGCACCGTCCCGGTTCGGGCCCGCGCCGCCGAGGACGCCGCGGCGGGCGCGGCCGCCAGCCGCGAGGCGCTGCGGGCCGCGGCCGACCGGGCCGCCGATGGCACCCAGCCGCCCGCCGACCTGCACGGGGCCGCCGACTACCGGCAGCACCTGGCCCGCGTGCTGACCGGCCGCGCGCTGGCGGCGGCGGCTGGAGTCTGAGTAACGACCGCGCCCGGAACCCGGGCGAGGAACGGGCCGCAGGCGGGAGTAGTCCGCCTGCGGCCCCGTTCCGTTAAAAGTGATTGAACCGTCAGGGGGATTGCGGGAGCTTGACCGATCCCCGCCGGGGCGCGCGCATGGACGGCGGCGGGACCACCGGCCCGATGTCGCCGTCGGGCGCCTCGTCCAGGTCGACGATGACCGGAGCGTGATCGCTGGGACCGGTCCCCTTGCGGGCCTGCCGGTCCACCCACGCCGCGCTGACCCGGCTGGCCACGGGCCCGCTGGCCAGCACCAGGTCGATCCGCATGCCCAGGTTCTGATGGAACATGCCGGCCCGGTAGTCCCAGTAGGTGAACACCCGCTCGTCCGGCCAGCGGTCCCGCACCACGTCCCGCAGGCCGAGCGCCTGCAGGCCGGCCAGCGCGGCCCGTTCCGGCGGGGTGACGTGCGTCTGCCCCACATAGGCATCCGGGTCGAAGACGTCGGCGTCCGCGGGCGCGATGTTCATGTCGCCGCAGACCATCACGTCGCCAGGACCAGCCTTGACCGCATCGCGCAGCGCGGCCAGCCAGGCGAGCTTGTAGCGGTAGTGCTCCGAGTCCGGCGTCCGCCCGTTGGGCACGTACACCGAGTGCACCCGGATCCCGGCACAGGTCGCGGACACGGCCCGCGCCTCAGGGTGCGGGAACCCGGGCGCGCCCGGGATACCCGTGACCACGCCGTCCAGCCCGACCCGGGACAGGATCGCCACGCCGTTCCACCGCGGTTCGCCGTGCACGGCCGCCGCGTAGCCCCGGGCGTCCAGCTCCGGGCCGAGTAGCTGGGTGAACGCGTCGTCGCCGAGCTTGGTTTCCTGCAGGCAGACCACGTCGGGCCGGCGCTGATCCAGCCATGGCAGCAGCCGGGGCATCCGCTGCTTGACCGAGTTCACGTTCCACGTCGCTACCCGCACCGGGCCCACAGTAGCCGAGCCGCCAGCGCGCGGGCAGGGTCGTCCCGAGCAGCGGAAGGCTGCTCATGGCGATGCCCGCGAGGATGGCCACGCCGCCCACGGCCTGGACCGGCCCCACTGGGTCACCGAACAGGACGACGCCGGCGGTCGCGCCCACGAGCGGCTCCAGGTTGAGGAAGGCACCGGCGATCTCGGCCGCCACCCGGCTCTGCCCGTAGGCGAACAGCGTGAAGGGCAGCAGCGTGCCACCCGCCGCGAGGGCCACGGTGGCCAGGACTGCTCCGGCGTGCGGGGCGGCCGGCAGACCGTCGGCGACGGCGGAGAAGGGCAGTACCGCGAGGGCCGCACCCAGGAACTGGACGGCGGTAACCGCGATCGGGTCGCGCCCGCGCAGCAGGCGGACCTGCGCCACGGTAAACGTGGCCGACAGCAGCAGCGACGCGAGGACCAGGCCGTCGCCGCTGAGCGAGGCCCCGCCGCCGTTACCGCCGGTCACCAGGCCAACGCCGGCCAGCGAGACCGCGAACCCTGCCCAGGCCACCGGCCGGGCCACGCTGTGCTGCCACAGCGCCGCGATGACCGCGACCAGCACCGGCACGGCGCCGATGAGCAGGGCCGCGTGGGTCACGCTGGTGCGGCTGATGCCGTCGTTCTGCAGGATGACCGAACCGCCATAACCGAACGCACCTGAGGCGAGCACCACCGGGCGGAACGCGGCCCGCAGCCGCGAGCGGGGGGAGGCCAGCAGCAGGATCGCGGCGGCCGCGCCGAAGCGCGCGAAGGTGAGCCAGCCGGGTGACAGCCACTCCAGGGCGACCTTGGAGAGCGGAACGGTGGTGCCCCACAGCAGCCCGGCACCGATGAGGGCGGCGATGGCATGGCGGCGGTTGATGTTCATACCGCTATCGTCGACATGACATATGCAGAATTTGTCTCTAGAACGACTTAGCCAAATATTATTTCGTTACATGGCGATCGAACTTGACGATGTTGACATCAAGCTGCTCACCGCCCTGCAGGCCGACGCGGACCGCACGAACGTCGAGCTGGCCCGTCTGGCCGGGCTTTCTCCCGCAGCGACGCTGCACCGGGTCCGCTGGCTGAAGGAGTCGGGTGTCATCCGCATCATCAGCGCCCAGCTCGACCCCACGGCCGCGGGGTTTCCGCTGCAGCTGTACGTCACGGCCGCCCTGTCGCGCCACGATCCGCGGTCGAGCCGGATCTTCGAGGACCAGATCCGCGCGCTGCCGCAGATCATCGCGGCCGACAACGTCGCCGGTGAAACGGACTACCTGCTCACCGTGGTGGCCCGGGACGTCGCGGAACTGCAGGAGGTACTGGCCAGCCTGTCCACACGAGGCGGCCAGCGCCTGGTGACCTACCTGCGGCTGGCCGAGATCAAGCCGCCGTCCCGGCTGCCGCTCACCGAGACGGCGGCCGCTGCCCCGCAGGCGCCGCGCCGGCGGCGTGGTTCACCCCGGCACTGACGCCCCAGCGGACTGGCCGTGGCCTGCCGATTCCCTTGTGGATCCGATCCGGTTACGTTTGCTTCATCTGGCCGTCCCTAACCGGCGGCCAGTCTCGTCAGCGCTCGAACAGCTGAGCATCACCAGCCGGGATCCTGCCCCGGCACCCCCGGCCTACATCGCCACCTCGGGTGGGTTGTTCCGGGACATGACCATCCACGACTTCGACATGGCCCGTTACTTTCTCGGCGAGGTGGCCGAGGTCCAGGCGATGGGGGCGAACCTTGTCGCTGACTACATCACGGAGCTGGGCGACATTGACGCCGCCGTCGTCTCACTGCGCGGCGGGGACGGGGCACTGTGCCACATCACCAACAGCAGGCGCTGCGCCTTCGGATATGACCAGCGTATCGAGGCGTTCGGCGAGCGCGGCATGCTGACCGCCGAGAACGTGCGGCCGACCAGTGTCCGGTTCTGCGGCGCGGACGAGACCGAGACGGCCGCCCCGTACCTGAATTTCTTTCTCGACCGATACGCCACCGCCTACCGCGCGGAGCTCGACCATTTCCTGAGCGCGATCGAAACGGGAACCCAGCCCGAGCCCGGATTCGCCGACGGGCGCGCGGCCCTGGCACTAGCCGAGGCCGCCAGCGAGAGTGCCCGCACCGGCCGCGTCGTGCCGGTGAACCACCGGCTGCACGTGCGCGGCGGGGAGGAGTTATCGGCGGTTCATAGCGGCGGTTGCCGGACAACGCCGGGCGCATGCCCATTTAAGGACGCACGGTCATGAACGGCGGGCACCAGGGCGGCCAGCATCAGCATCCCAGTGAAGGCAAAGGCGACCGGGTAGCCGGTATAGACCACGAACACGCCGAATACCGCGGGCCCGGCCCCGTACCCGGCGTCATAAGCCAGGTTCCACAGGGCGCTGGCCGTGCCGTAACCGGAGACCGGGGCACGATCGATCATCAGCGCGAAGGTGACGTTCTGGCTGATCCCGAAGCCCACCCCGAATAGGCACATGCCGGCGAGCAGGGCTGCCGGGGTCGCCACCCAGATCAGGACGATCATCCCGGCGGCAGCGGCCAGCAGCCCGGGAACCAGCAGGCGAGCGTGCCCGTGCCGGTCGCCGTAGCGCCCGGCCCACCAGCGGCTTACCGTTGAGGCCACAGCCTGCGCGAACAACCCGAGCGCGGCGACGCCGCCGGAAACGCCGGCCGCAAGCGGAAGGAACGAGGCGACCACGCCGGCCAACACGGTCGTGGCCGCAAAGACCAGGGACGGCCGCAACTGACCGGATCGCAGGCTGGTCAGCAGGCTGGCCGACTGCGCCGCGCCTGGATCCCCTTCCGGCCGGCGGTCAGCCGGCCCGGCCAGCCAGGGGACAGCCATCAGCGGAGCCAGCGCACTGACGGCCGTTATCGCTATGACTGCTGCGTAACCCAGGTTTCCGGCCAGCCAGACCCCGGAGGGCAGCGCCACGATGGCGGGCACGCACGCCACGACTCCGGCGACGCCGATCCCCTCGCCGCGCCGTTCCGGCGGCAGCGCGGTGGCGACCAGGGCCCCGATGACAACGGTGTTGAGGCCGAAGCCGACGCCGCGGGTGATGCTGACGACGACGATCGTGATGACGTGGTGCGGGGACAGTAGCGCCAGGGCCGGTCCGCCGAGAAGCAGCGCTCCGGCGGCGAACACCGTGCGGTAGCCGTAGCGGTTCATCAGCCTCGGCGAGGCAAACTCGGCCAGCACGGTGGCCAGCATCAGCGAGCCGGTCACGACGCCGGCCTCGGCACTCCCGGCACCAGCCGAGACGGCGTACATCGGCGTCACCGACAGCATGAGGTAGAAGCTGGTGAGGGCGCCGAAGGACGACATGAGAGCCAGCGCAAGCCGGCCGTTGAGGAGTCGTGCGCGCGGTGCGGGGCGGCCGGACGGCCCACTGTGCGGGGTGCGCCCGGGGTGCTCGGCCCGGGTCATGGTGGTCATGGCGGTCATGTACGTGACCGTAGGCGCCAAGTGGAGCACTGATAAGGTCCAATTTCATGGCTATTCAGTGGTCCGGTTTGGGACCGGACCTCCTGCTCCAGCTTGACCGGGGACGCGGCCAGCCGCTCCGGTCGCAGCTCGAGGCCGCCCTCCGCGACGCGATCAGGGACGGGAGGCTGCAAGGCGGCGAGCGGCTGCCGTCATCGCGTGAGCTGGCCCGCGAGCTTGGCGTCTCCCGTGGCCTGGTGCAGGAGTGCTATAACCAACTGCTGGCCGAGGGCTACCTGACGAGCCAGGTTGGCTCGGCGACCCGGGTCGCGGCCGGGCGCCGCACTCGGCTCCGGCGCGGCAACGGCCGGGCCCGGTCCCGCCGCCGCGGCTCATCGCCGACTTCCGCTCCGGCGTGCCGGACCTGTCCAGCTTCCCGCGCGGCGACTGGGTGTGGGCAACGCGGGAGGCCTGCCGCAGCGTCGCGACGCCCGACCTGGACTACGGCGACCCGCGCGGCCGCCCTGTGCTGCGGCAGGTGGCCGCGGCGTACCTGCGGCGCGTGCGCGCGGCCGCCGCCGACCAGGATCGCATCGTCGTCTGCACCGGATTCGCCCAGGGGATCAATCTCGTGCTCCGGGTGCTCGCTCAGGTGGGTGTGCGGCGGGCCGCGGTGGAAGACCCGGGCCACGGGGACCTGACGGCCAGCAATAGTGCGCAGGCCGCCCGGTCGGCGGCCATCGACGTGGTGCACGTACCCGTTGACGAGCTCGGCCTGGACGTCGCCGCGCTCGAAGCGAGCGGCGCCCGGGCCGTGGTGGTAACGCCGGCGCACCAGTCCCCGACCGGCGTGGTGCTCGCGGCGAAGCGGCGGCACGCGCTCGTGGACTGGGCGGCGCGCAACGACGGATTCGTCGTCGAGGACGACTACGACTCCGAGTTCCGCTATGACCGGGAGCCGGTAGGCATGCTCCAGGGCCTTGCGCCGGACCGGGTCTTCGCCATCGGCACGGTGAGCAAGTCGCTGGCGCCGGCCGTGCGGCTCGGCTGGGTCCTGGTACCGCCACCGCTGGTCGAGGCCGTGGCGGCGGAAAAACGGTTCAGCGACCGGGGCTCGTCGGGCCTGGATCAGCTGGCCCTGGCCGCACTGCTCGAGTCTGGCCGGTATGACCGGCACCTGCGCCACATGCGCGGGGTCTATGCCCGGCGGCGCGCCGTGCTGATCGATTCCCTGGCCAGGCACGCACCCGGGGTCCGGCTAACCGGGCTCGCCGCCGGTTTCCACGCCGTGGCGCACCTGCCAGGTTCAGCCGGCGAGCAGGCCGTCGTCACGGCCGCGCGCCAGCGCTCGGTAGGCCTCTACGGAATGGGCCCGCAGCGGGCGACGGCCGAGGGCGCTCCGCCGCAGCTCGTACTCGGCTTCGGGAATGTCAGCGAGCGCGCGGTCGAGTCCGGCATCGCCCAGGTCGCGGACCTGCTGCACTGATGATGAGCCAGGGCGCGTCCACGAGCAACGAGGAGAGCATTAAGACTAAGGACACGACCGGCCGGCCTTGCGCGACCTGGTCAACACGTGCCCGTGCTTGGCGCATGGCCGCCTCAAGGCGCTCCCACAGTCCGGCATCCCCGATCGGCGGGACGCCCGCGCCGCAGGTCATCGCCTTAGCGGCCGCGACTTCCCGCTCCAGTGCCGACATCTGCTCCGTCACCGGGAACGCCTGCGCAGGCCTATCGCTGGGTGCCACCCCGGCGAGGTCATTCGCGATCCTGGCGAGCCGCCGGGTTGCGGCCTCCAGTTGCACCGGGAGCCCGATCGGAAGCTCAGGGCGGCATTGATGAGCGCGCCGCCAGACGGTTGCGATCTCGCTGAAAGCCGCCGACATGCCTCTCAGGTCGTGGGCGATCAGCCTGAAGTCATCGCCAGCGGTCGTTAGCTGAACATCGCTTTCGGTCATCGGCTTTCTCCCCCGGCTGTGTTCCAGCACAATACACCTTGTTACCTAAGGTGCTTGGGTGTGCAGCCTGTTCTGCGATACCGTGCCGTTAGCCTGGTCATACGCTCACTTCGGCTCGTGGCGCATCGTCTCCGCCGGGGGCGCTTATGATGCCGGGATGCCGGTCAAGGAGGAGACAGGATGGCCCGGTTCGGTGACCTGGAGGCGGCGATCATGGATGTGGTCTGGGCTGCCGGGGAGCCGGTACGGGTCCGGGAGGTCTCTGACCAGCTGAACCGGGAGCGCGCGCTGGCCTTCAACACGGTGCAGACCGTGATGGAGAACCTGTACCGCAAGGGCTGGCTGAGCCGGCGAAAGACCGGCCGTGCCTACTGGTACGAACCGGTACGGTCCCGCGACGACTACGTCAGCCAGCTGCTGACCGAGGCGCTGTCGGTGGCCCCTGACCCGGCGGCGACGCTGGTCCGGCTGGTCGGCGGGATGGATCCAGGGGAAATCGCATCGCTGCGCGCCGCGCTGGACGCGGCCACCAGCGAGGAGACGCCGCGTTGAGGGCCACGCTCGTCGTCTTGCTGCTGCTGTACGCGGCCGCCATCGCGGCAGCCGGCTCCGGGGGCTGCCGCGGGCGTCCTGGCCGTTCCGTGCCTGCCGACCAGCACCGGCCGCGCCGTTCTGCGGGGATGACAACGGCATCCGCAGATCCGCCTGCATGCGATCCGCCGCTACCGCGTCTCTTCTCCCGGGCGCCGGCAGCTTTTGCGCCAAACGTCGTGTTCAGCCTCTGCCACAGGGAAGGTGAAAGATGATGCGCGAAAGGTGGTGATCAGGATGTGGTGGGTCGACATCGTTGTGCCGATCCTGATGGCTCTCGCGGTCTACGGCTTCATCTCATGGGCCGGCTTCAGACGCGTTTTCTGACCCGCAAGACCGACCGGCGAGCCACGGATATGTACGACCAGTATGACGGCAAGCCAGGGAAGCGGCATCGACGGTCTTAGCTCGCCACGGGCACGACGCCAGCACCGCGCCAACGCCGACCGAGAGCGGGTCGGCGTAACGCGCCGCCAGGTTCGCTGTCGTGATCTGCGTGATATCGCCCCACTCGGCCGCGAACAAGACCACTGCTACCGCCTCCACCACCCGGTGCGGCAGCAGCGTCAGCAGGAGCTGGCCGACGGTGACCGCCAGCGCCATCTGCACCAGGAACACGGCACCGTCGCTCGCCTCCGTGGCGGTCAAGCTGGCGATCGGCGTCGTCCTGGTCGCGATCGCGATCCGGCAGCGGCGGCGGAGGGGGCGGCCGAAGAAGCCGAAGAAGCCACCGAAGTGGCAGCAGCACGTGGACAGCATGTCCCCGTGGTTCGCCATGGCCCTCGGCCCGACGCTGCAGCCCTGGGCGCTGATCGGCGCGGGAGCGGCCACCGTGGTGGAGGCCAAGCTGTCCAGCTGGGAAAGTTTCCTCGCGCTGTTCGGGTTCTGCGTCCTGGCCTCGGCGTCCTACCTCGCCATGGAGATCTACGCCGGTTTCCGGCCCGGCCAGAGCCAGGCGCTTCTGGCCAGGTTCAGGACCTGGATGGAAACCCGCACCGACCAGGTGATCATCTTCGGGAGCCTGATCCTCGGTTTCTGGCTCATCGCCAACAGCATCAACCTGAGACAGAGCCCAGGCAGTGTCGTCAACTTGCCTCACCCGGAGTGGGTGAAGCGGGGCGGCATTGTTGCTGGTAACTATTAGGTGAGCGCCGGGGGTGGCCAATGCCGCATGCTGTCACGCACCTTGAGATCTTCGCTGAGGATCGCGCGGGCCTACCCGGCGGAAGCGGCCGCCGCCGCGCCTGGCCCGGGACTATGAGGGATGCGGGCTGACCGGCGATGAACGCTGAGTTCTTCGCGCTGGCGTTCACCGCAGCGCTTAACCCCAAGCTGCTGGCCATTGATCTGCTGCTGATCGAGAACCGGCGGCCGCGGGCGATGTTCTTGTGCCTGCTACTGGGCGGTATGACCACGGCCCTGACGATCGGACTGCTGGACGTGCTCACCGTCCACGCCGACGCGATCAGCTCTCAGGGGAAGGTCAGCGCCGGAGTCGACTTGGCTGTGGGCCTGCTGCTGCTCGTGCTCGGCGCCTTGCTCGCCACCGGCCGCCTGCACCGCAGGCAACGGACCCCAGTCCCGGCAGGCACAGGGCCGCCCGAGGCGCCGGAGAAGAAGGACAGCTGGGCGCAACGCCTGCTGGCCGAACCCCGGCTCGGGCTGGCCATGCTGGTCGGTGTGCTGATTGGTCTGCCCGGCGCCAGCTACATCGCCGCGCTGCACAACCTGGTCGCCGGAAAATACTCGACGCTGACGCAGGTCGTCGCCGTCGTAGTCTTCGTCATCATCGATTTCTTGCTGATCATCATCCCGTTCGCGTTCCTGGAACTGCGGCCGGAGGCCACCAAGGTGTTCCTCAAGCGTGCCCAGGACTGGCTGCTGGGCCACGCCTTGCAGCTCATGGTGGGCATCGCCCTGGCCCTGGGCGCCTACCTGACCATCAGTGCCCTGGTGCGCCTGAGCTAGGGTTGCTGGCCGGGTGGCCGGGCCAGGGCGGCGCTGGGGATTGTCCGGTCGGCGATGTCGCTGGCGAGGTCGGAGAGCTTGCGGTTGTGGTCGCGGGCGTAGGTCCGCAGCAGCGTGAATGCGTCGTCCACGGTCAGGGTGAGGTATTCGGCGAGCATTCCCTTGGCCTGCTCGATGACCACCCGGCTGTTCAGCGCGGCCTGGAGCTGCTCGGCCAGCAGGCTGCGTTCCCGGAGCGCCCGTTCCTGGATCAGCCCGATCGCGGCCACCTCCGCCATGGCCTGCGCCAGGTCCAGCTCGGCGCCGCTGAACGGCTCGCTGGTGCCGCGGAACAGGTTCAGCGCGCCGATAACCTCAGTCCGGATCCGCAGCGGGACGGCGCACATCATCTGGAAGCCCGCCGCGAACGCGTGCGGCGCGAACACCGGCCAGCGGCCGCGGCTGTCGGCCCCGCTGGCCTGCACGGGCCGGCCGGAGGAAAACGCATCCAGGCAGGGACCCTGCGCGCCCTGCAGCTCAAAAAGCTCCAGCAGCCGCATCCGCTCATCGGAGGACGCGATCAGCCGCAGCCCGCCGTGCGCGTCGGCCAGCATCACCCCGGCGGCCTCGGCACCGAGGATCTCCACCGAATCAGCCGACAGGCTCTGCAGGAAATCGACCACATCAAAGTCGCTGGACAGCGTGTCCGCAAGACGCACAAACGCCCGGGCCAGCACGGTATCGCGGGCCACCTCGCCCCCGCGCCCATCCGGGCCGGAATCCCCGGGCCGCCCACGCGGCCCACCACTGATCTCACTCATCAAACCGCACCCGCCGTTCAACGACGTCCCGGGCAATGTCATACATCGAGCGCCCGCTCGCGAACGCCGCACCGCGCAGCCGGGCGAGCGCGTTGGACATCGTTTCGTCCAGCTGCGCGGCGATCATCCCGGTGGCCTGATGGATCACGATCCGGTCCGTGCCGACCGTCGCCAGCAGCCCCACCAGATCCGGATCCCCCGGTACGTACTGCTGGTACAGCACAGCATCACGGGCGATGTCCGCCGTCACCAGGGCATCCGCCAGCTGTTCTCCGCTCAGCATCCCCGGTGTGTCCCGGCACAGGTCCAACGTCCCAATACCGCCTGGCCGCACGCTCAGCGGCAGGGAGAACTCGGCGTGCACGCCAACTGCGAGGGCCGCTGCCGCGAACGCCGGCCAGCGGCTCGCGTTCTCGGCCGTCAGGTCCGGCAGGAGCACCGGAACCCCGGAAGCATGGGCCTGCAGGCACGGGCCCTCACCAAGCTCCATCTGCAGCCCGGTAACCGTCCGGGCGTGGCGTCCGGCGCCGGCCAGCATGCTCGCCGACTCCGCGCCCGACATCAGCACCAGCGCGCACCCGGACAGGGCCATCTCATCCACGGCGAACCGGCAGAGCCGCTGTATCAGCTCACCCGCACCGGCCACGGCGTCCTGCTCGGTGACCGCCGCCATGATGCGGGCTCGCCGTCCGCCGTCGTCCAGCACGTCGTCTCCCCATCCTGGCACGCCTCAGCGCCGAGGCGTCTTCCCTCACCGTACCCCCCAAATCTGATTAAGGCCGGGACACGGTTGGAGAGCCCGGTGGCCCGGTCCGCTTGCCGGGATCGCCTTGCTACTGGAACGATGGGGCGGTGAAGCTGGGGATTTTGTGTGGTGGGGGTCCCGCTCCGGGGATGAACTCGGTCATCTCTGCGGCCACGATCGAGGCCCGGAACTCCGGGTGGGACGTGCTGAGGATCATGGACGGCTTCGAGCACCTTATTGAGGGCCGGATCGAGGAGGCGCGGCCGCTGTTCATCACGGACATGTCGGGGATTCACGTCCAGGGCGGGTCGATCCTGCGGATCGTGGTGGGCGCCATCTATCGGTATCGCGCCTGCGGGATTACCGTCAGATCGTGCTCAAACGAAAAATTGAACTCCCGCCCGTGCACCTCTACCCTGCGGACGAATGGCGCATCGTGGAGGCGCGGTACTCGGATGAGTTCGTCGGTCTCACCGAGACCGTCTTTTCGCTGGGCAATGGATTCGTCGGCGTCCGCGGCAGCTTCGAGGAGGGGCGCCCGGCGCTGGTTCCCGGGACGTTCGTCAACGGGTTCCATGAGACCTGGCCGATCATGCATGCCGAAGGGGCGCATGCGCTGGCCAGGACGGGCCAGACGATCGTGAACGTGCCCGACACGACGATCCTCAAGCTCTACGTGGACGACGAGCCGTTCTTCCTGCCGATGCGCGCACTGCAGGACTACGAGCGGATCCTGGACATGCAGGCCGGGACGCTGACCCGTGAGCTGGTGTGGGCCACTGGCGCCGGGAAGCATGTCCGGGTCCGCTCGCGCCGTATCGTCTCGCTCGAGCACCGCCACCTGATCGCGATGACGTATGAGGTCACGATGCTCGACGAGCCGGCGCCCGTCGTGGTCTCCTCACTGGTACTTAACCGCCAGGACTCCCACCTGACCGACGACCTGCCCGAACACCGGCCGGGAGATCCCCGCCTGGCGACCATGCTGCCGCACCGGGTGCTCAACGTGCGGGCTACCGAGCTCGCTAACCAGCGCATCCTGCTGGGCTATCAGACGACCAACAGCGGGATGACACTCGGTATCGGCGTTGACCACGTGATCGAGACGGCGTGCCCGTTCCGGGTGGTGGGGTCCCTCGATGACGACGAGACGGGCGAGGTCCTCCTCACGGCCGACGCGGTGCCCGGCGTGCCGATCCGGATCACCAAGTACGCGACCTACCAGACGTCCCGCAGCATCCCCGTGCCCGAACTCGTCGACCGGTGCCACCGGACGCTGGACCGCGCGGCCCGGACGGGTTCGACACGCTCCTCGAGACCCAGCGCGCGCATCTGGCCCGGTTCTGGGACCGCGCCGACGTCCAGGTGCAGACCCGCCTCAATCCGGTGCGGCAGCAGCAGGCGGTCCGGTGGAACCTCTACCAGGTCGCACAGGCGACATGGCGCGCCGAAGGGGCCGGTGTTCCGGCGAAGGGACTGACCGGGCAGGCCTACGAGGGCCACTACTTCTGGGACACCGAGGTCTACGTCCTGCCGTTCCTGTCGTACACCCAGCCGAGGATCGCCCGGAACCTGCTCCGGTTCCGGCACAGCATGCTGCCCCGCGCGCGGGAGCGGGCGGCCGAGATGAGCCAGCAGCGGGGCGCTTTTCCCGTGGCGGACCATCAACGGCGAGGAGGCTTCGTCCAACTTCCAGCAGGGCACCGCCCAGTACCACATCAACGCCGATATCGCTCACGCGGTCATGCGCTACACCCGCGTAGAGGGCAGCGGGCGCGTGTTCGGCGAGATCGGCGCCGAGATCCTGGTCGAGACCGCCCGGCTGTGGGAGGATCTCGGTTTCTACGGCGCCGATGAGCGGTTCCACATCCACGGCGTGACCGGGCCCGACGAGTACACCACCGTGGTCAACGACAACGCCTACACCAACCTCATGGCGCGGCTGAATCTCAATTCCGCCGCCGCCACCGTCCGCCGCCTGCGCGAAGAACGCCCCGGGGACTACACCGCGCTGGTGCACGCGGTCAGGCTCCGGCCCAAGGAGGCCGACTCCTGGGAGCGCGCGGCAGCCGCCATGTACGTACCGTTCGACGAGAAACGCGGCATCCATCCCCAGGATGTGACGTTCCTTGACCGGAAGCCGTGGGATCTCGACGCTACGCCACGGGAGAAGTTCCCGCTGCTGCTGCACTACCACCCGCTGGTGATCTACCGGCATCAGGTACTCAAGCAGGCCGACATCGTGCTCGCGATGTTCCTGCTCGGCGACGAGTTCTCCGAAGAGCAGAAGCGCCGCAACTTCGACCACTACGACCCGCTCACCACCGGCGACTCCTCCTTGTCGGCGTGCGTGCAGAGCATCATCGCCGCTGAGATCGGCCGGGAACGCCAGGCTCTGGAATACTTCCAGTACGCGCTGCTGATGGACCTGGGCAACGTGGCCGGCAACGCCTCCCACGGCGTCCATATCGCCTCCGCCGCCGGCGTATGGGCATCGCTCGTCTTCGGGTTCGGCGGCGTCCGGGACTTCGACGGCCGCCTGTCCTTCGCGCCCCGGCTGCCACACGCCTGGAACCAGCTTGCCTTCTCACTCCGATTCTGCAGACGGCAGATCCGGGTCAGGCTCACCCACGACGAGGAGAGCTACCTCCTCGATGAGGGCGATCCGCTGGAGGTCATCATCCGGGGTGAGCCCCACCTGCTCAGCCCCGGGACCGCGGTCGCGATCAAGCTCCCGCCACCATGACAGGGACGCTGCGCGTGATCATCGGTTTCCAGCGTCCGTGCTCCAGCTCCGCCCAGGCGCGCTTCGCGCCAGAAGAGCCTGGTCGTGAGGCATCAGAACGTGCCGTGGCTTAGCCAAGCCAGACGAAAGGCTCAGCAATATGACTAGTAACGTGATACAGCCAGCCGATATCCGCGAGGTAGCGGTGATCGGGCTTGGCCTCATGGGCTCGGGCATCGCCGAGCTAGTCGGCCGCAGTGGCCGCCGCGTCGTCGCGATCGAGATCAACCAGACTTTCCTGGACCAGGGCATGGCCCGACTGCGCGCCTCCTTGGACAAGGCGGTCAGCCGGGGCAAGCTCACCGATACCGCACGGGAGGAGATACTCGCCCGGATCCGGCCCACGGACGACATCCCGGCCGGAGTGGCCGGCGCCGACCTGGTGATCGAGGCCATACCGGAACGCATGGAACTCAAGCGGACCCTATTCGACCAGCTGGACCAGGCCTGCCGGGCCGATACGATCCTGGCCACCAATACCTCCTCACTGTCGATCACAGAGATCGCGGGAGGTACGCGATATCCGGCCCGGGTGGCGGGGCTGCACTTCTTCAATCCCGCTCCGGTCATGAAGCTGGTCGAGGTAATTTCCACGGTGCTCACCTCGCCGGAGACCGCCGAGACGCTGGCTCTGCTGTCCCGTGACCTGCGCAAGACTCCCGTCCAGGTCAATGACCGAGCCGGGTTCATCGTGAATGCGCTGCTGGTGCCCTACCTCAACCACGCGGTGCGGCTGCTGGAAACCGCGCAGGCCACTCGCGAGGACATCGACAAGGCGGCCAGCGCAGGGCTCGGCCTGCCGATGGGGCCGCTGACGCTGCTTGACCTGATCGGCCTGGACACGTCTCTGGCGGTCCTTGAGGTGCTCCAGGCTGAGTTCGGTGGCACCCGGTACGCGCCCGCGCCCCTGCTGCGCAAGCTGTGCGATGCCAGGCTGTTCGGCCGCAAGAGCGGACGCGGGTTCTATGATTATCGGCACAGTACTCTCGCGGCCGCCGCTGCGGATCACGACCTGGCGGCTGGGCCTCTTCCCGCCGAGGTCGCGGTCATCAGGGAACCGGACGGCCTGCTGGACGAGCTGGCCCGCGACATCGCCGCGGCCGGCATCAGCGTCGTGCCGCGGCCATCACCCGGGACCGGCCTGGTCATCGTGGTGGCAGACCCGGAGCACCGGGTCCTGGACGCGGCCCTGACCGTGGGCCACCCGGCCGATGTGGCCGGTATCCACTTCATCGACGCAGGCGACGGCAAGCGGAGGCTCGTAGAGCTGGTGCTGCCGGACGTGACCGCGGCGGGCACGGCCGCCAAGGCAACCGCGCTCGCGGCCAGGCTCAGCCTGGACGCGGTCACTTCCCGGGACCGGCCGGGATTCCTCACCGAGGCGCTCGCCTGCGCGCAGTTCAACGACGCGGTCCGGATGTTCCAGGACGGCTATGCCAGTCCAGCCGACATCGACACCGCGATGATGCTCGGCTGCGGTTACCCCCGCGGGCCGCTTCAGATGCTCGACAACGCCGGCCCGGCGCACGTCGTGGCCGTGCTAGAGGCGATGCACGCCGCTACCGGTGACCAGGCGTTCACCCCCGTACCCCTGCTGGCCGAGTACGCCACCGCCGGGATCCGGTTCCGCAGCTGAACCCGGCGCAGCGCTAGAAACACGAAGGCACGACCCGCACGCCCGAACTGCTTGCGTTCCCTACCGCGCGGGCACGCAAGCGCCGGAATGCCTCTTGAGGATGGTGTTTTGCCTGGTGGAGCTTAGGGGACTCGAACCCCTGACCCCCTGCTTGCAAATATCGTTCACCAGGCAGCCTAACCTGCTCCGTCGCAGGTGAGGCATCCTATGGCGTATCCGTGAGCGACCGTGATTCACCGCTGATCACCGTCCGATCGGGCACGTGACGGGCACGACCTTCAGATCCGTAGGGTTCAGCGCCCCAGGCCTGATCCGGTTGAGTGCGGGAGTTGTCCAGGCGCTGTACGATCCGGTCGAGGTCGGCGACTACTTGTGCTACCCGGCTGAAGGCCATGTCATCGGCGATGTTGACGCACAACGCCAGGGTGAACCCGATAGCGATGAGCTCCGCGATGAGGACGTCGGCGACTTCGATGGGCGTGCCCGCTGGGGTCAAGCGGGAACCTGGCTCCTCTGGGGAAATCAGAGGGCTGGTGAAGTCACCGACTGCCATGACCACCAGTGGGACCCCGTCGCGGTTGTGCGGGCGCAGCCACCAGCGGGTCCGACGCCGGGTCGAACCGGCCTCCAGATGATAGTCACCGACGACCTGGTCGGTTCCGAGGGCGACTTGGCGAAGGTCGTCTTGAAACCGGGGGCGTTCGGCCGGGGCGAGTGCCGCGAGGAATCCCTGGCCGGTCGAGTCAGGTCCGCTGAGGTTCGACAGCTCGCTCCAGGCCTGGTTGGTGGCGATAACATGACCATCGCTGGCGGCGACCAGTAGCCCGACCGGCGCGAGTTCGATGTCATACCCCTCCTCGGGCGCCGAGCGGTCGCCGGGACGATGGGGTGGCTCTGCGTTCAATACCCTGTTCCGCTCATAGATCCCGGGCGGCCGAACCGCCTCTGCGGCTCACTCGCCCCATGACTGTGACAACCGAAACCCACAGCGCACCGAGGGCGGTCGAGGCCTGCGAGTTGCAGGCGAGCTTCCAGTGACCATCAGGAAATTGTCGCGTCCGCGAGTGGCCCGGGTCATCGGTAGCCCGGGTGATACCGACTCACCCGGTCGGGGGAAAATGCCCTTCGACGTGAGCCGTCACTCCTCCGGTCGGATACGCTCCCGCTCCCGGTTTACGGCGGGACTATGCTCAATTGAAGAGGCAACTATGGCGAACAACAGCAGGTACCACGACCAACTGGAGTCCCTGTACGGGATCTCGGCGCAGATCGCCAGCCTTCGGGATCTCACGAAAGTCTACGACCTGGCCTTGACGTTCTGCTTGGCGCTCACGGCATCGGAGATGGGGTTCATTGATCTCCTCAACGAGGGCCACGTCGACATGGACGTCGTCGCAGTAAAGGGGTTCGCTCCTCCCGATCCCGAATTCTACGAGCGCTTCATGCGGATGCCAGTCCGGCCCAGTGTCTTCGGGATCGTGATCACCGAAGGCCGCCCGCACATCTCGAATGATGTCGAGAATGACCCGGTAAGTGTGGGTGAACCCCCTGGGCATCCGGACGTCCGGACCTTTCTCGGGGTGCCGCTCCAATTGGGCACCGAAGCGATCGGCATGATCGGGGTAGCGAATAAGCGGAAAGGCTATGGGCCCGACGACGAGCGCCTCCTGTCCACCTTCGCCAACCAGGTCGCCGTGGCGATCGACAACGCGGGCCTGTACCAGCACCAGCAGGAGATGATTGTCCGGCTGCAGCAGCTTCACGAGCACCTGAGTAAAGCGGAGCGGGATGAACTTGTGGCGCTGGAGCGCGAGCGCATGGCGGCTGCCTTCCGGGTGGATCCCGGTAAAACGACCCCGGCCCGGCCCCGGCTCAACGATAGCCAGCAAGAGATCCTGCGTCTGCTTACCGAGGGCTTGTCGAACAAGGAAATCGCCAGCCGTATTCACCTCAGCGAGAACACGGTGAAGACACATATCCAGGAGATCCTGCGCAGGCTTGAGGTGCGGAACCGGGTCCAGGCCGCAGTACGAGCCACGAAGGAGCGATGGGTGTAACAAAGGCGCCCCGCCCCTTCGCATGCGCTACGGGATGCCCCGTTCCACGCGGCCAGGCGTAGACACCGGCGCTTGCGCCTGGCCCTCGACTGTCCGTTTTTCAGGCCGGACATATCCCTCGCCCGGGATCGGCTTCGTCAGGCCAAGGGAAAGGCGGACGGACGGGTCGCTGGGAGCCGATCGGGCACGCAGCGGGCACGCCGTCGCCGGAATGCCTTGTGAGGATGGTGTTTTGCCTGGTGGAGCTTAGGGGACTCGAACCCCTGACCCCCTGCTTGCAAAGCAGGTGCTCTTCCAGCTGAGCTAAAGCCCCGTATGCTTCCCAAAGGTTACCTGTTACAGGAGCAGACCGGGCAGTTCGGCGATTGACGGGATCAGATGGGTCGCCCCGGCGGCCCGCAGCCGCTGAGCCGACCGTGATCCGGTGATGCCGACCAGAGTCCGGGCCCCGGCCCGGCGCCCGGCGATGATGACGTTCTCACTGTCCCCGACCACGGCTACCTCGGCGACGTCGCCGATGCCAAGCCGGATAAGGGCGGTGAGCACGGGATCGGGCCACGGGCAGCCGCGCGGCGCATCATCGAGGCAGAGGGTGAGATCGGCGTGGCGGCTGATGCCCAGGCGGTCGAACACCAGCCGCGACACCGACCGGGAGAACCCGGAGATGAGGCACACCTTGATGTGCAAGCCGGACAGCTTGGCCATGACATCCAGCGCTCCGGGCACGATCGTGATGCCGAAGCGGTCCACCACGGCCCGGTAGGAGCGCTCGAAGGAGAGGTAGGCCGCCTGCGCCTGGGCGTCGTTCTCGGCGAACAGCGCGCGCATGACGTCCCGGGGCGGCAGGCCTCCAGACCGGTCAACCACGACCATGGACCGCGCGTAGGCGGCGGTGCCGGGCACCACTCCCTGGGTCGCGATGGCCTCGGCGAACGCTCTTTCGAGGATGCTCCCGTCCGAGACGATCGCTCCTGCGAGGTCACAGCACACCAGCGATACGGGGAATGTATCGCTCACCCTGGATGCCTCCTCCACCGGGCCATGCCCGGCGAGAGCTAGTTCAGCTCAGCCGTGGTGGCCTCGGTCCAGAGATCGATCTCGGCCCGGTCAGCCTGCACCTTTCGCCAAACGGCAGCAACCCCGAGACCCAGCAGGGCGAGGACAAGCATCTTCTTCACGGTGGGAACCTTCCACTCTGAGGACTCGGACCCGTTTACGCTGCGGAGCCGGCACGCGGCTCCACGGGTATGAGGCAGCCTAGCAACTCCCGGCGCCCGTCCGAGGCCGCCGCGGGCGCAGCCCCTGAGAGGGCACCGTTAGTTTCGGCCTGCGCAACTCCCGAACAGCGGATTGGCGGTGGCGAGGGCGGCGGCAGCGAGCAGTTCCGGGGCACCCGGCTCGACGTCGCGGACCTGCGCGGAGCCCGGTTCACTGACTGTGACCTGACCGGCGTCACGATCAGGGGTATGGACTTGAACCATCGACCTCTTCCTTATCAGGGTGCCGATCCAGCCGCCCAGGAAGCGCTATTACATCGGTGACCTGCCGGTCAGCACGGTCCGGCCCTAGCGGTTTCCCCGGGTTCCCCTCCGCTGTCCTGGGCGTCCTAGGGCCAGAGTAGGGCCAGCCCTAGGGCCACAAGATCAACCGCCGAGTTGGCGGCACGTACCGCGGCCCGCTTGACCCCCAGGACGGTGGGGTGGGCGTCTTCGCAGCTCAGCATGGTTGTACGGATATAGTGCGACGTTTGGTCACATGCGGATTGTCCGGTCGCGCGTGCAACGTGTGGTCCCCAAATGGTCCCCAGGCCGCAAGGGCGCTCGCTGGCCTACGTGGGGCAGCGACCTACTGCATGGCTGTCCGTGATTGACCGTGGGATACCCCGGAATGACTGCCCGATCGGGCACGCAAGGGGCACGGCGCGTAGGTCACCGTGCCCGCTCTGCGTGTCTACTCGCCCGCCTCCGGGTGTGTCCCGTAGTAGCTGACCTTGCCCACGGCGTCGGCGCCGGTCATGCCGAGTTCGTTCGCCCATTCTCGATGAACAGCCACCGTTTGTCGGTGTGGTCGCCGATGCCGCCTGCGGCGGGGGTCTTCGCTGCCGGGGAGATCGCCGCCATTCTCGCGGGCACCACCTTCCCGGCGGCCCAACCTGAGAGTCCCTGAGTGGCCCGGTCAAGATCGCCGAATCCTGGCCGGGCCGCGGCCCCGGCCGTACCGTCTAGCTTGTGCGCAAGTACTTGGTCTGGTCCGGCCTGGTGGTCGCCGCGGCGGCGGTGATGGCAGCGGCCCTCTATGTTGTGTTCTGGCCCTGTCCGACGTGATCGCCAGGCATGACGTTGGGGCGATCAGCGGGCCGCATCGTGCCGCCGCGCTGCAGACGGCCCGGGACGCGGCCCGGGGCCGCCTGGTGGCCTTCGGCGCGGGCCTGTTCGCCGCGGGGGCGCTGGTATACACGGCGCGGAACTTCTCCCTAGCGCGTCAAGGCCAGGTGACCGATCGCTACACCAAGGCGATCGAGCAGCTCGGCTCCGAGAAGGGGCTCGATGTTCGTATCGGCGGCATCTACGCGCTGGAGCGCATCGCCCGCGATTCGGCCCGGGACCATCCCACGATCATGGAAGTCCTGGCTGCATTCATCCGCGACCACTCCCGCGAGGACTGGACAGTTGCTGAGCCCGGCTTTCCGGGGCCACTGCGTGCAACGCGCCCCGACATACAAGCAGCTGCCACCGTCATCGGACGTCGGACCATCAAATACGACAGCCAGCCGATCAATCTACAGGCCGCGAACCTCACCCGCGCGAACCTCACCCGCGCGAACCTCGCCGGGGCGAACCTCGCCGGCGCGATCCTCACCTTCGCGGACCTCACCCACGCGGACCTCACCCACGCGGACCTCACCCGGGCGAACCTCACCGACGCGCACTTCCCCTACGCGAACCTCCACTTCGCGAACCTCACCGACGCGCTCATCGGCCACGCGATCCTCGCCGGCGCGAACCTCACCGGCGCGAACTTCGTCCATGAGATCGCCGACGCGGACGTCAGCAGCGCGGACCTCGCCCGCGTGGACCTCACCGGCGCGAACCTCACTCGCACACTCTGGCCATGGGATACGACACCCCCGCTTCCGAAGGGCTGGCAGCGAGACACCGACTCGGGCCGCTTGAAACGGGACGAGTCGAACTCGGGCGATGCGGCGGCTGAGTAGGTCCGCTTAACTGGGCTGCCTTACTTGCCGCCGGGGCCATGCAATGGGCGCCGACTCGTGGCATGGCTTGGCTTGGCAGCATCACCGCCCGGCTCCCGCGCCTGTCACCGCCTCTCGCACCGAGGCCGGTACCACACGGCTTGCACGGCCATCGGGTGGACTGGCTGCGCGGCCGGATCGAGGTCGTCGACGTGATGACCCGCCGCGGTCTGCGCCAGTGGCCCAAGTTGAAACGCTCACACCGCGTCGTGCCGCTCTCGCCCGGCCTCCTGGAGGCCATGTCGGTCCTGATGTCCGGTCGGCCCAGGGATGCGCTCGTGTTCACCGCCCCCGGCGGCGGTCCCATCGATGACGGCCATTTCCGCACCCGCGTCTGGTATCCGGTGATCACCGCCGCTGGAGTGCGCCGGTTCCCGCAGCGGATCATGCGCCATACCGCCGCGTCCTGGCTGGTGCAGGACGGGGTGCCGCTGTACGACGTTCAGGCGCTCCTCGGCCATGAGGACTACAGCACGACACTCCGCTACGGCCACCTGCGCCCGGGCGAGCACGGCAAGGTAATTGAATCCTGGCTGAGGCATACTGACGCATCCGTGACGCACAGACCCGAAGGCCCGTCCCTCATGACGAGAAAGGGGCCCTTGACCTGGGTCGGGGTGGCCGGATTTGAACCGGCGGCCTCTTCGTCCCGAACTAGGGGCGCCGCTGGGCGTTTGGTCGTCGTCCCAGCGAGTTCGGTGTGCTGGCGGTCGTGCTGGCTGGCCGCTGCGAGGGGACGTTGCTGTACTTCCGCGCTGTACTGTGTGCCGCATAGAGCCCGAGTGGCTGCCCAAGCGAACGGGCGAACACCGGGTCACCTGTACAGTCCGTCTGGCTGATGGGAGGTTGCGATGGCCGACGACAAGGGCACCGCCCTGGCACGAAGAGCACGCCCGGCACAGAAAGTGGTGTCGCAGAGGAACAAAACAACCGTTGCTCTTCCCCTCTCGATGATCAGGGCTGAGGAGCCGGTGACGATGAGAGTGGGGGACTGGATCAGCCTGGCTGGACTGGTAATATCGGTCATCGGGTTCAGCGTGGCGATCAGGCAGCTCATCCGCATCGCACATGCGTCGGAAGCGGGCCAGGCGAGCCATCGAGCGAACCCGGAAGAGGCGGGTTTGCCTGCTGGCGGGTCTTCTTCGTCTGACGTAGGAAGGCCGGATTAGCTAAGAAGATCCCTCAAGGGCCGACGATTCCCAGGCGAGAAGGACGACTGTCTGGTAAGGGCCTTTGAGCTGGCGCGCTGACAGCGACGCGAACCCCAGCCTTCTGATCCGTAGGAGTGGGCAAGTCGTCCAAGACTGTCCGTCACCGGTCGTGGGCTGGGCCGATATTCCAGAGTTGTCCACGTGCGCCGGGTGCCGTCCAGCCGCTTGGCTACAGTGTTGGCTACAGTCGCGGCAGGATGGCGCTGATCCTCGACCGTCTGCTTTTCAGGCCGGGCATATCCCGAGTCGCCACGGATCGTGCGAGTGTCCTGCGCTGTCGCCGGTCGCTGACGTGTGCCGTCGGCTGCTGCTGTTGCCGTCACCGTTGCTGTCAGGCGGCAGCGCCTCTATCCGGCGCTGACCTCATGCTCGCGGCGCGTCGTCTCCTGGCTTGGTTGCGACGGCGTGACCTCAGCTGGCCGCGGCCACTTCCACGCATGCCAGACGATCAGCAGTGCGACCAGGCTCACGACGATAAGGACGAAGTTCTCCCCGGCAGACGTCCCGTCTGGCTGACCGATCAGGAGGGAGATCCCGGTCACCGCGGTGACCGCACCGGCCACCGCATTCGTCCGGCGGTTGGCGGTATCTTTGAGGACCAGGGTCAGATACGCCAGGGCCATGGGGGCGAGCCAGTAGAGCGCGGTGTCGATTTGGACCCCAGCACTATGGATGTCCGCTCCCAGCACCTTTCCGGCCATCATGTCGCGGATCACCCCTGGCTCGAACATGAGCAGCGCCATTCCTGCCGTCTGGCAGACCGTAACGAAGATCCACAAGACCGTGATCCGCAGTTTCCAGGTAAGCACCGAAACCACCTCCGGCCGGGTGGCTCGACTCCCGGGGCAGGGCCCATCCACCCGCAACGTTCGACTCTTTAACCGTGACAGCCACCGAGCTGACACGTGATCACCCTCCCCGCTGGCCGGGCATCTCTGTTACAGTGACGCCTCGGTCCCGGAGGGGTACCAGAGTCGTTCAGTCTGGGTGCTAGAGTCGTTCAGTCTGGGCAGTTAAGCCGTTCGTCACCCGCGGTCCCCTGATGGCACCGTGCGATGCGCGCTACGGCCAGCCACAGACCGCGGGCCGGTGGTCCTTCCGACCTTCCGCTTTTCAGGCCGGACATATCCCAAGTTGGCGCGGATCGTGCGAGCGTTATGCGCTGTCGCTGGTCGCTGCTGGTGGCCGTTGGCTGCTGCTGTTGCTGTCACGGTTGCTGTCAGTCACGGTCCGAGTGACCGACCGTACTGTGCAGGGGATGGCCCGCGCCCGGTCCGGGCAGGCTTCCGCCTGACCCTAGTCCTCTGGCCGGAGTGTCCGCAGAGGCTCCAGGATCAAGCGTGACTTCGCGTGTACGTTCACCAGGCAACTTCTACCGCCGCTCGTTGTCCTGCGGTCACAGTCACGCTTGAGGCTGGAGGGGCGGACACGTACACTCAGCGGGCCATCCCCGGATCTGAGCACTGCCAGGACTTGAACTCTGGATACGCCAGAACCTGCGAATTAAGAGAGGGCCCACCTGCGCCGCAGGTCGTCCAAGTCCGTCCGGTCCTTCGGCATGGCGTGGTCTTTCGGGTCTGCCTTCATGCGCTGAGATCCGGCGTCGTGCGTTGGTGTTGCTGCTCGCGTTGCTGCTCGGTCGTCCGGGCGTAGCATCAGTTGGAAGATCGGTAGTGGTGCACTCGAACTGACGTACGGGCACGTATGTGCTTGGTCGCGAACGCCCGACGAACCCTGGTGACCACGCGTGCCCGCTGATCATCGCAGCATCTGGCCCATACGTGGCCCGCGGTCCCACGGCTCTTAGGCCAATGGTCCGATACCGTACGGACCTCTGGCCCTGCCAGTCGCTGCGGATTCCGGATTGAACGTGAATTGACTCCATGTGGTCGGAGGAGGCGAGCACGATGGTTTCCGGTCGCATCAAGGGATTCTGGCGCAGGGTGCGAAACCGACACCTGTTTGCCCAGGGGGACCCCTTCTACGCAGATCCCGGTATGGATACTCCGGAGCGCGCTGGTGAGAAGAGACAGGACGCTGCGCGCCGCCGCCCGGGTTATCCCGGCGATAATGTGCCTCCCGGCGCCTGGTCGAGTGGCGGGCTGCACTGATCTGCCTCCCGGCCCCGGCGGGCTCGGTTCTATGACCGGCTCTAGCTCGGATCGTAGATTTCCGTAGAAGTCGCCTGGCGTGCCGCCCTGCCCGCCAAGCGGATCTCGCCCGAGGCGCCGCGTGACGTTGGCCGCTTTACATCGTCTGTCCTCAGGCCATACGTCTCTCGTTCACGTGACGGGTGGCTCTAGACGCCACCCATTGAGGAGCGTCCACCTTGGCCTCATAGGACCAGTTGTTGAGCGGCAAAGGAGGTGCTGCCATGAAACGCCTTCCCCGTCGGGTCGGTCCCGCAGTGCCGCTCTTCACTCCCCCTAGGTCTCAAGGGACCTGTTGTCTGGGGGCATACGGAGGTGCTGTTAAGAAGCGTTTGCTCCGCCGGGTCGGTCCCGGAGTGGCCATCTTCGGTCTCATCATGGCCGTCGCGCACATTGGCCCGACCACCCTGTGGATTGCCGTGGTCAAGATAGCTGTCGCATTGGGGGTCTTCGCAGAGCGGTGGCGAAGCCCGGCCGGACGGCGGTGGCGCCCTTGGCCGAGCCGCCCAATTCGCAATCTGCTGGATGAGCGTCATAGGAACGCTGCTTCTCTGCTTCCTGGAGGGGGCGGGAAGATATCAAGGGGTCGGCTGATCCGATGACGCGTGCGCTCGTTGCCGTGCTCGCGATGGCCCGATGAGGCGACGGCTGCGATCGGCATCGCCGCACGAGCGGACTTGGCCGAATGAGCCTGACGATCGCTGGTGTCTGCGCGAGTGTGGCCCGGCGTGCGCCGGGCGGGCCGCTCAAGGCAGAGCCCGGCGCTGACGCCGGGCCAGCGGCGCCGCGAGGCGCCGCCTTGATCAACCAGGCCGTCAGCCGCTTGTACGTCCAGGAGGACAACGGGGACGTTGCCGCCTGACAACGCCGAGATGAAAGAGACCCCGGGGATTGGCCCCCGGGGGTCGTCTCGTTTGGGACGGTCCCGCGTCCGCCTATGCCGCGAAACGTCGCCTGCTGGCCCTAGCCACACCCCTGGCCTTACCAGTCGTAGGGCCAGAAACCTCATTCTGTAGGGCCAGGGATCATGCCTTGCCTGGTGGGGGTAGATGGACTTGAACCATCGACCTCTTCCTTATCAGGGAAGCGCTCTAACCGAGCTGAGCTATACCCCCAGCTACCCGCGGAACGCGAGCACGCCGGAAAGGTTACCGCAACTGCGACCTGACGGCGAACCGGTGGCTGAGGCGTTACTCCGTTTCCCGCAGCGTTACCTCGACCCCGCCGACGAGGTGCGCCGTGAGGTTGTACACCACCGAGCCGACCGTGGCGAAGGCGGTGATCAGGAACACGTTGAGCACGCCGAGGAGTGCCGTGTAACTGAGGATCGTCGACGCGGAGAACCAGTGCGAGATGTTCACGCCGTTGGTGCCCTGGCCGGAGGTGACGTTCGAGAGCGCCTTCTGGATCGAGTCGAATACACCGAGGCCGGCCAGCGTGCCGTAGAGCAATGTCACCGCGACGAACAGGATGACAAAGCAAGCCAGTGAGACCATGAAGCTGAACTTCATCACCGACCAGGGCTCGAACCGGGAGACCATCAGGTGGGCCTGCCGGGTCGGGGCGCCCGCCTTGTCCTTCGGCGCCCGCTGCGCCTTCGGCCGTTTCGGCACGGCCTGGGACTTGGGTATCCGGGCCGTCGCGGCCTGCCAGGGCGACGGCCGTTCCGGCCGGTCGGCTTCGGGCTTCGGCCGCGGCTCGGACGGCGGGCGCACGTCAGGCTGGACTCGCAGGTCAGACCGCGTGGGCTCGGACTGGGCCCGTGACGGAGGGGCGACCTGCGCCGGATACGGCGGAGCAGAAAAGTCGCGCTGAGTCCCCGACGTGCCGTAAATGCCCTCCGAGGGCTGCGCGGCGTAGTCGCGGCCTCCTACCGACGCGGACGGGAACTCCTGTGTGGTGGCATTCGGGACGGCCGGGGCCGGGTACTCCCGGTCCTTGCCCCGAGAGCCGTAGCCGTCGTCCGCCGGGGGCCCGGTGTACGTGCTGCCAGCCGGGTATCCGCTATCCGATGTCGCGGCTGTCTTCCAGACGGGCTCTCCCTCATGGGCGTGCCCGTTAGTTTCACCAGCATCCTCGTCGGCCGCCGCGACGGTCTCCGTCTGCCCGTCCTCGGCAGGAGGCGCACCAGTATCGTCCGCGGCCACCCCCGGCCGTCGCGCCGTCTCGTCCGTGCGTTGCTCCACGCCGTCCTCCTCGGCTGCAGTCCCTATGGTGAGGCTACTTCGGCAGAATACGGCCTAACGTGACATCAGGCCGTATCGCCGAAGGCCCCGTCACCCTCGGTAACCGCGGTCCCTTCGTCGCCGGGTCACTCCCCGCCGGCTCCGTCGCCGCTTTCCACGGGCGGCTCGGTGTTACCGTCAGGCTGGTCATCGTCGGCCGCATCCAGCGACTCGGCGTTGCGGGCAAGCCCGACCACGCTGTCCCCCGATGCGAGGTTCATCAGCCGGACGCCCATGGTCTGCCGGCCAGATCGCTTGATCTCACCGGCCCTGGTCCTGATGACACCGCCCGCCGATGTGATCGCAAAGATCTCATCGTCCGGACGGACCATCAGGGCGCCCACGAGCCGCCCGCGCGTTTCGACAATCCTGGCCGTAACGACACCCATGCCGCCACGGTTCTTCACAGGATACTGATCAGCTGGCGTCCGTTTTGCGTATCCGCCCTCCGTTGCGACGAGGACATCCTCATTATCCCGGACCACATACATGTCCAGCAGTACGTCACCGTTGGCAAAACGCATGCCGATCACCCCGGAGGTGGCCCGGCCCATCGGCCGCAGCGACTCGTCACTGGCGTGGAACCGCAAGGCCTGCGCCTTGCTGCTGACCAGCAGCAGGTCTTCTTCCGGGGCGACCAGCCGGGCGGCGATCACCTCGTCATCCTCGCGGAGGTTGATGGCGATGATGCCGCCGGAGCGCGGCGAATCGAAATCAGATAGACGCGACTTCTTGACCAGGCCGCTCTTCGTCGCCAGCACCAGATAGGGAGCGACCTGGTAGTCGCGCAGCGCGAGAACCTCGGCGATCGTCTCGTCCGGCTGGAAAGCCAGCAGGTTGGCGACATGCTGACCGCGGGCGTCCCGGGCGGCCTCTGGCAGCTCGTACGCCTTGGCCCGGTACACCCGGCCCTTGTTCGTGAAGAACAGAATCCAGTGGTGCGTGGTGGTGACGAAGAAGTGGTCAACGATGTCGTCCGTTCGGAGCTGCGCCCCGCGGACGCCCTTGCCACCGCGGCGCTGGGCCCGGTACAGATCCGTCCTGGTCCGCTTGGCGTAGCCGCCGTGGGTGATCGTGACGACGACGTCCTCTTCGGCGATGAGGTCCTCGTCGGTGACGTCGCCGTCGTAGGCGATGATCTCGGTCCGCCGGTCGTCACCATAGCGCTCGACGATCTCGGCGAGCTCGTCACCGACGATCGTCCGCTGCCGGACCGGTGAGGCCAGGATGTCCTCGTAGTCGGTGATCTTCGCCATGAGCTCTTCGTACTCGGTGGTCAGTGCCTGCCGCTCGAGGGCGGCCAGCCTCCGCAGCTGCATGTCCAGGATGGCCTGAGCCTGAACCTCGTCGATCTCCAACAGGGTCATCAGGTCCTGCTGCGCGTCGTGCGCCGAGGCGCTCCCCCGGATGAGGGCGATGACCTCGTTGATCCGGTCGATGGCCTTCAGCAGGGCGCGCAGGATGTGCGCCCGGTCCTGCGCCTTCCGCAGCAGGTACCGGGTGCGGCGGACGATGACCTCGATCTGGTGTGCGACCCAGTATCGGATGAACTGGTCCAGCCGGAGGGTCCGCGGCACGCTGTCGACCAGGGCCATCATGTTGGCGCCGAAGGTGTCCTGGAGCTGGGTGTGCTTGTACAGGTTGTTTAGCACGACCTTGGGAATCGCGTCCCGCTTCAGCACGATCACCAGGCGCTGCCCGGTGCGCAGGCTCGTTTCGTCCCGGACGTCCGCGATGCCGGTGACCCGGCCGTCCTTGACCAGCTCGGCGATCTTCTGCGCGAGGTTGTCCGGGTTGACCTGGAACGGAAGCTCGGTCGCGACCAGGGTGGCGCGGCCGCGCTGGTCTTCCTCCACCTCCACGACGGCACGCATGGTGATCGAGCCGCGGCCGGTGCGGTACGCGTCCTGGATACCGCGGCGGCCGACGATCAGCCCGCGGGTCGGGAAGTCCGGGCCCTTGATCCGCGCGATCAGCGCCTCGAGCAGGTCCTCGTCGGAGGCCTCAAAGTTCTCCAGGTACCACTTGACGCCCTCGGCGACCTCGCGGAGGTTGTGCGGGGGGATCTTGGTGGCCATGCCGACCGCGATGCCCTCGGACCCGTTGACGAGCAAGTTCGGGAACCGGGCGGGCAGCACGACGGGCTCAGCGGAGCGGCCGTCGTAGTTGGGCCGGAAGTCGACGGTGTCCTTGTCGATGTCCCGCAGCATTTCCATCGCCAGCGGGGCCAGGCGGCACTCGGTATACCGCATGGCCGCGGGCGGGTCGTTGCCCGGCGACCCGAAGTTGCCCTGGCTGTCGATAAGCGGGTAGCGCAGCGACCAGTCCTGGCCCAGCCGGACGAGCGCGTCGTAGATGGCGCTGTCGCCGTGCGGGTGGTACTGGCCCATGACGTCGCCGACCACGCGGGAGCACTTGGAGTACCCGCGGTCGGGCCGGTAGCCGCCGTCGTACATCGCGTACAGGACGCGCGTGTGCACCGGCTTCAGGCCGTCCCGCACGTCCGGCAGTGCCCGGCCGACGATGACCGACATCGCGTAATCGATGTAGCTGCGCTGCATCTCAAACTGGATGTCGACCGGCTCGGTGCGGTCATGTCCCGGCGACGGAACGCCGTCGGTTGTCACGTCAGTCACAATGCGTCCTTGTTCTTCTGGGAAAGCTCACGCTATTCACGCGACCCATGGTGGTGCTGGCCACACGTCAGATGTCGAGGAACCTGACGTCCTTGGCGTTGCGCTGGATGAAGGAGCGGCGGGCCTCCACGTCCTCGCCCATCAGCACGCTGAACAGCTCGTCGGCCTGCGCCGCGTCGTCCACCGTCACCTGGAGCAGGACCCGGCGGGCCGGGTTCATGGTGGTCTCCCACAGTTCGGTGGCGTTCATCTCACCGAGGCCCTTGAACCGCTGAACCCCGTCCCGCGGGCGCGGGTCCTTCCGGCCGTTCGCGATCCCGGCCTCGACCAGCAGATCCCGCTCGGCGTCGCTGTACGCATATTCGTCCGCGTTACCGCGGCCCTCCCACTTGATCTTGTACAGCGGCGGCTGGGCCAGGTACACATGGCCGGCCTCGATCAGCGGCTTCATGAACCGGAACAGCAGGGTCAGCAGCAGCGTCCTGATGTGCTGGCCGTCCACGTCCGCGTCGGCCATCAGCACGATCTTGTGGTACCGCAGCTTGGCCATGTCGAACTCGTCGTGGATGCCGGTGCCCAGTGCGGTAATCATCGCCTGGACCTCGTTGTTCTTCAGCACCCGGTCGATCCGGGCCTTCTCCACGTTGAGGATCTTGCCGCGGATCGGCAGGATCGCCTGGAACTCGGGGTTCCGGCCGCCCTTCGCGGAGCCTCCGGCCGAGTCGCCCTCGACGACGTAGACCTCGCACCGGGCGGGATCCGACGACTGGCAGTCCGCCAGCTTGCCCGGCAGCGAACTGCTCTCCAGCAGGCTCTTGCGCCGGGTCAGGTCGCGGGCCTGCCGCGCCGCGACCCGGGCATGCGCAGCCTGTATGGACTTGGTGATGATGTCCTTGGCCTCGCCGGGGTTCCGGTCGAACCAGTCACGCAGATGGTCGTTGCACACCTTCTGCACGTACGACTTGGCCTCGGTGTTGCCGAGCTTGGTCTTGGTCTGCCCCTCGAACTGCGGGTTGGCCAGCTTGACCGACACGATCGCGGTCAGGCCCTCGCGCACGTCCTCGCCGGTCAGGTTGTCGTCCTTTTCCCGGAGCAGCTTCTGCTCCCGGGCGTACTTGTTGATGATCGAGGTCAGCGCGGCCCGGAAGCCCTCCTCGTGCGTGCCGCCCTCGGCCGTGTTGATCGTGTTGGCGAAGGTGTGCACCGACTCGGAGTAGGAGGCGTTCCACTGCATCGCGATCTCGGCGGAGATCCCGTCCCCGTCCTCGCCGAAGTCGATCACCGAGGCGTGCACCGGCTCCTTGGAGGAGTTCAGGTACCGGACGAAGTCGGAGATCCCGCCCTTGTACAGGTACGTCACGACCCGCGGGCCGTCGCCCTCGGTGTCTGCGTCCAGCCGCCCGTCGGCGAACGTGATCGTCAGGCCCCGGTTGAGAAAGGCCATCTCCTGGAGCCGCCGGGACAGGGTCTCGAAGTTCCACGTGGTGGTCTCGAAGATCTGCGGGTCCGGCCAGAACGTCGTCGTCGTGCCCATGTCCGACGCGGGCTCGCCGCGCTCCAGCGGCCCCATCGGGGCACCGCGGGTGTAGGACTGCCGCCACACGTACCCGTCCCGGTGGATCTCCACGTCGAGACGAACGGACAGCGCGTTGACCACCGAGACGCCGACACCGTGCAGGCCGCCGGAGACCGCGTAGGACTTACCGTCGAACTTGCCGCCCGCGTGCAGCGTGGTGAGCACAACCTCAACCGCGGGCCGCTTCTCCACCGGGTGCATGTCCACGGGAATGCCGCGGCCGTTGTCCTGGACCCGGACGCCCCCGTCGGGCAGCAGGGTGACCTCAATGGCGTCGCAGTACCCCGCCAGGGCCTCGTCGACCGAGTTGTCGACGACTTCGTAGACCAGATGGTGGAGTCCGCGCTCCCCGGTTGAGCCGATGTACATGCCCGGCCGTTTCCGGACGGCTTCAAGGCCCTCGAGTACCGTGATTGAGCGAGCGTCATATGACAAGTGGGAACTCCATCCTGCAGGATCGCGCGCGAGACACCCCCGGTGCCGTAGTGTGCGCGTACCCCCTATTCTAGCTGGGAATTCGGTATGACACGGGCGTTCCTAGCCGTACGTGTCGCCGTGTCCCCGGCTTCCTGGCACCCGCCATCCGCCACGTCGGCGCGGGCCGGACGGGCCCCTGACTTTGACGCGGCGGACAGTGCCCTCACCAAGCTCGGAATTAAGCCTGCGGACCAGCATCGATGAGAGCAGGCGGACCTGTGTGGCCCATGCCGTCGAGTCGGCCGCGATCACGAGCTCGCCGTCGGCGAAGCCATCCGGGCGGGTGTGGGCGGCGAGGTCGGGCCCGACTATCTGGGCCCAATTACTAAACACCGAACCCACCGCTGCCTGTTCCTTCCAGCCATTATCCGACAGCAGGCCGCCGATCGCGGTCGCGAGCGGCTGCGGGTCGTCCCGGCGGGGCCGTCGCGGGCGGGGCGAAGAGTCATCCGACATCCGTTCGGAACCCATCCCGGACCCCGGAGCCGGACGGCCGGATGCGGGCCAATCGCCCCGGGCCCGCGCGTCGGCAATCACGCCGGCCAGCGCCGCGGCCGCGCGCCGCAGCCGCTCCGCGCGCGGCACCAGGGCCGGATCAGCGTCAGGCGGCACGGGTGATGGTCCCGTCGCCGACGTCATAACTGACCCCCCGGAGCTCGGCGGGCACGTCGGCGGGCACCGCGGCGGTCACAATGACCTGCTCGGCCCCGGCGACCAGCACGGCCAGCCGCTCGCGGCGCCCCGTGTCGAGCTCGGCGAAGACGTCATCGAGGATGAGCACCGGGTCCTCTCCGTCGGCACGCAGCAGCTCGTAGGCGGCCAGCCGGAGGGCCAGTGCGAGCGACCACGATTCGCCGTGGCTGGCGTAGCCACGGGCGGGCAGCTCGCCGACACGCAGCTCCAGCTCGTCGCGGTGCGGGCCGATGAGGCACACGCCACGCTCCAGTTCTCCGGGCCGGGCCTGCTGGAGCGCGTCCCGCATGGCCGCCTCGATAGCCGCGCCCTTACCGTCCTCCGCGGTCCCGCCGGGCTCACCGTTCCCCGGGGCCGCGTCCCCGGGGACGGGCAGCGTGAACGATGGCCGGTAAGTGATCCCGGCCGGGCCACGGTCCCCGGAGACGGCCGCGTACGCCGCCTCGACATGCGGCCGCAGGCCCCGGACGAGGGACAGCCGTCCGGCCAGCAGTTCGGCTCCCACCCGGGCGAGCTGATCGTCCCAGGCATCCAGGGTCGCGGCCATCGCCGACGGCACCGGCCCGGACCCGGGGCCGCCAGCGGAGCCGCCGGTGGCCCCGGAGGACGCGGTGACCCGGCCGCCACGGGAGGCCCGGGCCCCCGCCGACTTCAGCAGCGCGGTCCGCTGGCGCACGATCCGCTCGTAATCGGAACGGACCGCGGCGTACCGCGGCGCCGTGACGACCAGCAGGTCGTCCAGGAACCGCCGCCGTTCGCCGGGATCGCCCTTGACCAAGGCCAGGTCTTCCGGTGCGAACAGCACCGTGCGCAGCACGCCGAGGATTTCCCGGGCCCGGGGCAGCGGGGCCCGGTTGAGCCGGACCCGGTTCGCCCGGCCGGGATTGACCTCGATCTCGATCAGCGCGCTGCCCCGGCCCGACACGATCGCGGCCCGGACAATCGCACGGTCCGCACCCTGCCGGACCAGCGGGGCGTCGGTCGCGACCCGGTGGCTCCCCAGGGTCGCGACGTAGCCGATCGCCTCGGCCAGGTTGGTCTTGCCCTCACCGTTCGGCCCGATCAGCGTGGTCACGCCCGCCTCGAGCGTCAGGTCCGCCGAGACGTAGGACCTGAAGTCGGTGAGCGCGAGCCGGGTTAGGTGCACGGCTGTAGAGGTTACTGCCGCGCCGCTACGTGCCCGGCTATCCGGCCGACCGGATGGGCATGAGGACGTACCGGTAGTCCGGCGGCCCGTCCTCGCCGCGCTTACCGGTCACCACCGCCGGCCGGGTCGGGGTGGTGAAGGAGATCTGGGCCGTGTCGGAGTCGATAGCGCTCAGCCCATCCAGCAGATACTGCGGGTTGAAGGCGATCTGCAGGTCCTCGCCGTCGAAGCTGGCCTCCAGCGTCTCCACCGCCTGGGCCTCGTCCCCGGCTCCGGCCTCCAGCACCAATTCACCCGCGGAGAACGCCAGCCGGACGGGAGTGTTGCGCTCCGCAACAAGCGCCACCCGCTTGACCGCCTCGGCGAACGGCGCGGCGGGAAGTTCGGCGACCGCGTTGAACTCGCTGGGGAGCAGTGTCTGGTACCGGGGATACTCGCCTCCGAGCAGCCGGGTGGTCGTCTGGCGGCCGCCGCCCTCGAAGCCGATGATCCCCTCTCCGTGGGAGCCGTCGTCGCCGGGCATGCTCAGGGCGATGGTCACCTCGGCGGCCGTCGTCAGGGAACGGGCCGCGTCCACCAGGACCCGCGCCGGGACCAGGACCGCCGCCGACATATCGGGCTTGATGGGCTCCCAGTGCAGTTCACGGACCGCAAGCCGGTAGCGGTCGGTGGCCACGAGCGTCACGGTGTCCCCGGCGATCTCCATCCGGATCCCGGTAAGCGCCGGCAGCGTGTCGTCACGGCCCGCCGCGATGGCCACCTGGCTGATCGCCGAGGCGAGGATGTCCGCGCCCACCGCGCCCGCCTCCGGGGGCATCCCGGGCAGCGTCGGGTACTCGTCGTCCGGCAGCGTCATCAGCCTGAAGACGGCACTGCCGCACTTCAGGGTGGTCCGCGTGCCCTCCGTGCTCATCTCCACCGGACGAGCGGGCAGGCTCCGGACGATCTCGGCGAGGAGCCGTCCCGAGACCAGGACCGTTCCCTCCTCGTCCGTGATCACCGGCACGCTGGCCTGGGCCGACACCTCATAGTCGAAGGTGGACAGCGTGAGCTGCTGCGCGGCCGCCAGGTGCATGCCAGCCAGTACCGGAACCGCCGGCCGGCCGGCAAGGCGCGGGCCGTCCAGGCGACGGCGTCGGCGAGTACGTCTCGCTCAACCTGGAACTTCACGGGAACTGCCTCCTGCACCTGTTTTGTGTCATCGATTGCCCCTCGCGATCCAGCGCGTTTAGGGCCGGGCCGCCTTTGGGTATAGGGGCGGCGGGACCGTCGTGCACACTTCCCCGGGCACCCACTTGGTTTGTTTTCTTTCTATTTAGAGAACCGTCATAGTCATAGGTGCGGTGGACGCTGGGGAGAAGCGCCATCGCCGCAGGTCAATGGGCAGATTATCGTCCACAGGAACTGTGTCTGCGCGTGGGACGGGGACGGGCCGGTTGTGTCCCGCGAATGGCGGGCGGGTTTCTCCCCACCGGTTGTCCCCCACTCTCCATCTGTCATCCACAATGTTTTCCACAAGCTGTGTGCACAGGCCTTGTTGATGGCGCCGGGGCCGGTGTCCCGGCCCCCGGTCCAGACAGTGTGCCGCGTGCTTCGTCATCTCAGGGCTCCGCGATCGCCGGCATCGGTCAGCCCGTCCGGGCCTGCTGCTTGATCCGGTTGGTGAGCTCGGTGACCTGGTTGTAGATCGATCGGCGCTCGGCCATGAGAGAACGGATCTTGCGGTCGGCGTTCATCACGGTCGTGTGGTCGCGGCCGCCGAACTGCTGCCCGATCTTCGGCAGGGACAGATCGGTCAGCTCCCGGCACAGATACATGGCGATGTGGCGTGCGGTCACCAGGACCCGCGACCGCGACGTGCCGCTCAGGTCCTCCATGGACAGACCGAAGTACGAGGCGGTCTGCCCCATGATCGTGGCGATCGTGATCTGCGGTCCCTGAGCCTCGGGGATGAGGTCCTTCAGCACGATCTCGGCGAGCTGGAGGTCGACCGACTGCCGGTTCAGGCTGGCGAACGCGGTGACCCGGATGAGGGCCCCCTCCAGCTCCCGGATGTTGGTGGAGATCCGGCTGGCGATGTATTCGAGGACTTCCGGCGGTGCGTTGAGGCCCTCCTGGATGGCCTTGCGGCGGAGGATCGCGATCCGTGTCTCCAGCTCCGGCGGCTGGACATCGGTCAGCAGTCCCCACTCGAACCGGCTCCGCAGCCGGTCCTCCAGGGTGACGAGGCGCTTGGGCGCCCGGTCGCTGGAGATGACGATCTGCTTGCTCGCGTTGTGCAGCGTGTTGAACGTATGGAAGAACTCTTCCTGCGTGCCTTCCTTGTTCTCCAGGAACTGGATGTCGTCGACGAGCAGGACGTCCACGTCGCGGTAGCGGCGGCGGAAACCGTCCTGCTTGCCGTCGCGGATCATGTTGATGAAGTCATTGGTGAACTCTTCGGAACTCACGTACCTGACCTTGACCCCGGTATACAGGGTCTGGGCGTAGTGGCCGATGGCGTGCAGCAGATGGGTCTTGCCCAGCCCGGAGTCGCCGTAGACGAACAGCGGGTTGTACGCCTTCGCGGGGGCCTCGGCGACGGCGACGGCGGCCGCGTGGGCGAACCGGTTGCTCGAGCCGATGACGAAGGTCTCGAAGGTGTACTTCGGGTTCAGCCGGGCCCCGGCCGGCCGGGGCGCCGCGTAAGGAACCGGCGCCGCGTGCGGCTCCGGCGCGGGGCGCCACGGACCCCTGGCCGTCGTCGCCCGGGCGCGGCATGAGGCGTCGTCCCATCGGCCGCCAGCGGGGCATGCGGGGCGATGCCGCCGAGCGCCCCGTCCAGCGGGGCACCCGCGGGCGATGACGGGGCCAGCACCGGATGCTCGTCGGTGTCATGGGGCAGGCCGCCATGGGCCGGGCCGCCGCGTGCCGCGCTGTCGAAGCCCATACCGCCCGGGTGCGGCTCGAGGTCATGGCCGGTTTCCGCGGGAGCGAAGTCTGGCGGGACCGGACCCGCGGCCGAGACCGGATCCACGGTCACGGCCAGCTGGATGGAGCGGCCGAGCTCGGCCGAGAGCGCGTGCGTGACCAGCGCCCGGAGCCGCGTCTCAAGCTGCTCCTTGACGAATTCGTTCGGGGTGGCGATCAGCGCCGTGTTCTCGACCAGTCCCAGTGGCCTGGTCAGCTTGAGCCACGCGCGCTGGTGCGGCTTGATCTGAAGATCCGCGAGGCCGTCCAGGGACCGGGCCCATACGTCTGCGAGGTCTGTTTCACTCACCGCTCGCTCCCCTCGCGCGCGCCGTACATATTCCACAGGTCTGTCCACAGGTTGTGCACGTAGCACTCCCACTGCGCCCCGTTACCGTCGCGTCCCGCGAGCGTAAGCGGCTTCCCAGCGTACGTCGCAGGCGTTGCGCGGTTGTCCACAGCCTAAGCCGTTGACCGCGGCTTCTGCCGGGTGAACGGCGGTGTTCCTGTGTGGCGCTCCGGCGAACGCCAGGCGGCGTGTCTGGTGGCCCGTGTTCGTGCGCCGTGTTCGTGCCCGTGTTCGTGCCCGCTGGCGGGGCCTGCCTGCCGCCGGGCGGCCTGCGGCGCGCCAGTTTGACGACGGCGCCGCGGGCGAATAACGTACGTAGGCCGAAGTCCTGCGGCGGCGGTCCTGCATGCCCACACGGCTGAACAGGGTCCGCGCAACGGGACTATCACACGACCAACTCTTCTGGAGCTTCCGGTGAGTAAGCGCACGTTCCAGCCGAACAACCGCCGCAGGGCGAAGACCCACGGCTTCCGGCTGCGCATGCGCACCCGCGCTGGCCGTGCCGTTCTCGCGGCGCGCCGCCACAAGGGCCGCGCGCGCCTCAGCGCCTGACGTCTCCGAGCCCGGCGCGGCCACGGAATGCCCGGACGTGCTTCCCAGCGAATCCAGGATGCGGCACCGCGCAGAATTTACGCTCGCGGTACGACGTGGTGCCCGTGCCGGGCGCCCGAGCCTTACCGGGCACCTTCTCACGCAGCGTCAGGGCGATGAACCAGCCAGGGTAGGATTCATTGTCAGTCGCGCGGTTGGCACCGCGGTGGTGCGCAACCGGGTGAAACGTCGACTTCGTGCGCTCGTGCGCGGGTATCTTGGCGTGCTGCCGGCAGGTAGCCTGCTTGTGGTCCGCGCCAATCCTCCGGCCGCGGCCGCACGCCAGGCCGATCTGGCCGCCGATCTGGACCTGGTGATGAGCAAGTTGCTGCGGCGGCAGGTTGGGGCGCTGCATCAATCATGAGCGCGAAACAGGACAGCCGGACCGAGCTGGCCACGGATGCGATCCCGGCTCCGAACGGGCCGGCCGTCGTGGCACGTGTCTGCTCATCGCTGCCGTGACCGGCTACCGGCGGCTTATCAGCCCGCTGCTGCCGCCGCGGTGCCGGTTCGAGCCCTCGTGCAGTGCCTACGCTCTGGAGGCTTTGCAGGTACACGGTGCGGCCCGCGGTCTGTGGCTGGCCGTGGCCCGCATCGCACGGTGCCATCCGTTTCATCCGGGGGGCTACGATCCCGTGCCGCCCCGTAACGGGAGCGGGAAGCCGGCCCTGACCGGGGCCGGCACGCTGACCACAGAAACGCAAGGGAGCTAGCCAGTGGGGATTCTCAACCCCTTCTACGACGCGGTCGCGTGGCTGCTGATGCGCATTCACGCGGTGCTGAGCGTTCCCTTCGGCCCGGCCAGCGGATGGGCATGGGGACTGTCGATCGTCTTCCTTGTCATGCTGATGCGGCTGATCATGGTGCCGCTGTTCGTGAAGCAGATGCACTCCCAGCGCAAGATGGCGGCGCTGGCGCCGCAGGTCGCGGCCCTGCGGAAGAAATACAAAGACGACAAGCAGACCATGAACCAGGAGGTCATGAAGCTCTACCAGGAGAACGGCGCCAACCCGCTGGCCGGGTGCCTGCCCTTGGTGATCCAGCTTCCTGTGTTCTTCGCGCTGTTCAACGTGCTGCGGGCGATCGCCGAGGACAAGACGCTCTACGGGCTGACCCCCGCCGTGGTGACCAGCGCACAGCACGCGCACATCTTCACAGCGACGATCGCGGACCGGATCGTCACCAGCCCGCTGCCGCCCTACCATCTGGCGCCCGGCCCCGCCAGCGCCAAGGTCGTCATCGCCATCTTCGTCCTGATTAGCGCGACGACCACGTTCCTCACGGTGCGGCAGAGCGTCAAGCGCGGCATCGGCCAGGTGGGCCAGGACCCGAACAACCCGATGGCGAACTCGCAGAAGTACATGATGTACATCGCGCCGCTGTTCGCCCTGAGCGGTATCTACTGGCAGTTCGGCCTGGTGCTGTACTGGGTCACGACGAACGTGTGGACGCTGGGCCAGCAGTACATCCTGTTCCGGAACTTCACCCCGGCGACGGCCGGCGCGGATGCCGCCAGTGCGACAGCCCCGGCCAAGGGGGCGGCAGGTCCCGCCGGCACCACGGTGTCCAAGGGGGCGGCGCCGAGGAACACGGCGCGGGGAAACGCGGCCAAGAGCGGCTCAGCGAAGGGGACGGCGGCCAGGGCCACGCCGCCCAGGAGTGCCGCGGCGAAGACTGCCGCTGCCTCGAAGGGAGCCGCGTCAGGCGGCACCGGGACGGCATCCGCCTCGGCTCCTGCGCCCGTCAAGAGCGGCGGCGCACGTACCGGGAAGAGCAGCGGAGGAGCCGCCGTTCCGGCCGGGAGCGTCAAGGCCGGCCAGAAGGGCGCCGACGGTCAGCGTTCGCGGGGAAGCCAGCCGCGTCCGGCTGGTTCCGCGCCGGCGCCCTCGCGCCCGCCGGCGGCCAAGAGCGCCGATGGAACGCAGAACGGCGCCGAGCGGCGCGGCCTGAGCCTGAGCAGGCTGGTGCGGGGCAAATCTGAGCCTGAGCCTGAGCCAGAGGCCCCGGCCGCTAGGCTCGTCAGGCAGCAGCCGGTCCGCCAGTCGCGCAGTAAGCGTTCCGGTAAGCGATGACGTTGGTCGAAAGGAACCGGCCCTCCCCGGCGAGGGTCCGGTTGTGAGCCAGGCGGAGGACATGCACAGTGACGTATCAGGTGATAACCGGGGCGCAATGGTGAGCGCAGGTTCGGCAGAGACCGCTGTCGGTCCGGAGGCTGACGAGCCGGAAGAGGACAGCGTTTCTCTCGGGACGGATGACCTGAACGGCTCTGATACGGACGAGACCGACGAGGGTACTGAGCCACGCGAGCGCAGCGAGGACGACGGTCCCGTCGACCTTGTGGACCTGGAACAGGAAGGCGAGATCGCCGCCGACTACGTCGAGGGCCTGCTGGACATCGCCGACCTGGACGGCGACATCGACATGGACGTCGAGGGAAACCGCGCGGTCGTCTCGGTGGTGGGCGCGACGCTGGACGAACTGGTTGGCAGGCGCGGTGAGGTGCTCGAGGCGCTGCAGGAGCTGACCCGCCTGGCCGTGCACCGCCAGACAGGCGAGCGGGCCCGGCTCATGCTGGACGTGGGCGGATATCGCGCCCGTCGCCGGGCGGAGCTGACCGAGGTCGGCCGGGACGCGGCCGATGAGGTCAAGCGGACCGGGACCCCCAAGTCGCTGGCGGTGATGACACCGTTCGAGCGGAAGATCGTGCACGGTGCGGTGGCCGACGCTGGCCTGCGCAGCGAATCCGAAGGCGAGGAGCCAAACCGGCGGGTCATCGTCTATCCCGCTGGATGAGCTCTGCGATTCCGGCCCCTCCCGGCGCTGCGGTCACCTTGTTCGGCCCGGCCATCGGATTGGCGGAGCGCTTCACGTCCCTGCTGGCTACCCACGGGGTGGAGCGGGGGCTGATCGGTCCCCGCGAGGTGCCGCGGCTGTGGGAGCGCCACCTGGTCAACTGCGGCGCACTCGCGGAACTGATACCTGACGAGGCCGAGGTGGTGGACATCGGATCCGGGGCTGGCCTCCCGGGCCTGGTGATCGCGATGCTGCGGCCCCAGGTACGAATGACCCTGCTCGAGCCGATGCTGCGGCGTACGGTATTCCTCGGGGAATGCGTCGCCGAACTTGGCCTCGGCCACGTTACGGTGTGCCGCGCCCGCGCGGAGGATATGGCCGGGGTGATCCGCGCGGACATCGCTACCTCGCGGGCGGTCGCTCCGCTCGGCCGGCTCGCGGAACTATCGGCCGGGCTCGTGCGCCCGGGCGGGACGATCCTGGCGCTCAAGGGAGATCAAGCCCGGTCGGAACTGGACCAGGCCGGGACGGTTCTGCGGCGCCTCGGTGTGCAGAGCGCCGAAGTTCTGAAGGCGGGCCAGGGTATCGTCGAACCACCGGCTACGGTCGTCCGTATTCTGACGGCCGGCCGGGCGCGGGGACGCTGACAACGGCAGACCCGGCTGATGGCGAAGGCCGCGTCGCCGTGGCGGTGCAACCGCGGCCAGCCGGCCCTTCCCCTGAGCGCAGGTGGCGACCGGTGGGCATGCTGGTACGGAGAGGAGCGGCGTGATGATGCCTGCGGAGGGCCTCGGATGGCCTGACTGGTCACCCGCCGTGACGCGGCACTCCGAACCGCCCGGACTTCACCGCGGGCACGCCGAGCCGGAAGGGCCGGAGCTTTCTCAGGTACCCGGCGCTGGCCCTGGCAGACCGGCGGATGCGGGCGGCCTGGGATGGCCGGACCAGACACGAACGGAAACCGGGGGCGCCCTCGGCTCCCCTATGACGGAACGGTGGCCGGCCCCGGCGGCGGCACCGAGCGCTCCCTCAGGAGGCGGCGTGGTGAACGGTGCACATTTCCCGACTGGCGTCGGCTCGCCACGGGGACAGCAAGCACTATCGGCGGCAGTTTCACGTGAAACGGCACCGGCGCAGGCCGCCGTGCCGGTGGCCCACGAGGCGGCCAGGAAGCCGGGCAGCAATGCAGTGGAGGACACGATGCAAGGGGGAACGGCGGCCCAGGGCAATGGCGACGTCGGCTCGGTCGTGATACCGGAGGTGCCGCAGAATCCGCAGGACACCCCGATCGGCCGGGCGGCCCAGGCCGCGGTCGGGGTGCGCGGAACGGGTGACGACCTCCCGTGGCCCCGCCCCGCCAATTGCCGGATCATGACAATCGCCAACCAGAAAGGCGGGGTCGGCAAGACGACGACAGCGGTCAACCTCGCTGCCAGCCTGGCCCAGCACGGATCGCGCGTCCTCGTGGTGGACCTTGACCCGCAGGGGAACGCCTCGACCGCGCTGGATGTCGACCACCACGTGGGCACGCCGTCGGTCTACAACATGCTGGTGGAGGACCGGCCCCTCGCCGACATCGTGCGGCCCGTGGAGGGCTTGCCCGGCCTCTACTGCGCCCCCGCGACCATCGACCTGGCCGGAGCCGAGATTGAACTGGTGCCCCTCGTCGCCCGGGAGTCCAGGCTTTCCCGGGCGGTCGCAGCCTACGATTCCTCCGGCCTCGACTACATCCTCATCGACTGCCCGCCGTCGCTCGGCCTGCTGACCCTGAACGCTCTGGTCGCGGCGCGCGAGGTGCTGATCCCGATCCAATGCGAGTACTACGCGCTGGAAGGGCTCGAGCAACTGCTCCGCACCGTCGACCTGGTCAAGGGCCACCTGAATTCGGTCCTGCAGGTCTCGACCATCCTGCTGACCATGTACGACGGCCGTACCCGGCTCGCCTCCCAGGTCGCAGACGACGTCCGGTCCCATTTCGGCGAGGTCGTCCTGCAGTCGATCATCCCGCGCAGCGTGCGCGTCTCCGAGGCACCGAGCTACGGGCAGTCCGTCATCACCTACGACCCCGGATCGAGCGGCTCGATCGCGTACGTCGAGGCCGCCCGCGAGCTGTCCATCCGGAGCCAGAAGGCATAGCTAGCCCCCGGCATGGCGGGCGGGAGGGGCGGCGTGGATCCGCTCACCGCTCCACTGGCATATCCCGGGCTCCCGCCGCAGCGCCCGGCTGTACTGGTCGCAGGCGCAGAGACCTTCGATGTCCAGCCCGTCCGCACGGGCGCCCTCGGCCAATGGATCGTCACGCCGGACGGGTGGACCGCTGCCGGGAGGAAGGCCGGACGGGGCGAGCCCGCGGGGGCGGCCGGGCCACTCGACCGTTTCCTCGGGGAGCAGGGAGCACCGCCGGTTGCGGGGCGGACGCCGGTCCTCTCGGTCGGCTCGAACGCATCACCGGCGCAGATCCGGCGAAAGATGGCGAACGCCGGATTGCGGCCGGTCGTCCCGATCACCCGGGTACGGGTTCACGGCCTGGCCGTCGGGATTTCCGCGCACGTCAGCCGGCCCGGGTACGTGCCCGCGACGCCGGTCGCCGATCCGGCTGCGGTATCGGACATGTGGGTGCTGTGGCTCGACCCGGAGGCCCTCAGCGCCCTGGACGACACCGAGCCGAACTACCAGCGCATCGGCCTGTCATCTCGCTACCCCGTCCATCTCCGGCCGGGGCAGCCCGTACGGGGGTGCGGAGTCTACGTCTCGCGCCACGGCCATCTGACCGGGCGGGCAGGAAAATACCGGCCGCTGACCGATCAGCCGACGCTCATTACCGGGCTGCTGGCCGAGGTGCCGGGATTGATGACGCTGGCCGGGACCACACCTGGCGAGTGGATCAGCCGGACGCGGGACGAGCGGGTCCGGGACGCCATCCGTACCCTCTTCCTGGCCGCGGGCATCGTCCATCCGGCCACGATCGAGGCCAGCGGGGAGCCTCGCTCCCGGTAGGCCCGTCTTGGCTTCGGTGCTGCCAGGCCTCGCCGCACCTGGCAGGATAGCGAGTGGCTGGACGTGCGCTGTCTGTGCGCTGTCTGATGCGGCTGGATTGTGCGGATCGAGGAGATGCGGTGACTCAGCAAAGGCGCGGGCTCGGCAAGGGGCTCGGTGCGCTTATCCCGGCTGCGGTTGGGACCAGCGAGGCCGAGGCGGCCGCGGGACCGCGCGGCGGGCTCGCACCGGATCAGCAGGCCGCAGCGACGGCTGACAACGGCACCACGGGCGCCCAGCCGATTGCCGGAGCCTACTTCGAGGAGGTACCCACCGGCTCGATCACTCCCAACCCGCGTCAGCCACGGCGTACCTTCGACGAGGAAGCCCTCGATGAGCTTGCGTCATCCATCCGCGAGGTAGGCCTCCTGCAGCCGGTCGTGGTCCGCAAGGTGATGCCCGGCCATTATGAGCTGATCATGGGCGAGCGGCGGTGGCGAGCCTGCCAGCGCGCTGATCTCACGCTGATCCCCGCGATCATCCGCGAAACGGCGGACACCGACCTGCTGCGCGATGCCCTGATCGAGAACCTGCACCGGCAGCAGCTTGACCCCCTGGAAGAGGCCGCCGCCTACCAGCAGCTTCTCGATGATTTCGGGGCCACGCACGAGCAGCTGGCGCAGAAGGTCGGCCGGTCACGGCCGCATATTTCCAATACCCTCCGGCTGCTCAACCTCCCGCCCGCGGTGCAGAAGCGCGTTGCCGCCGGGGTGCTGAGTGCGGGGCACGCCCGGGCCCTGCTGTCGCTGGACAGCCCGGAAGCGCAGGAGCGTCTCGCGCACCGGATCGTGGCGGAGGGGCTGTCTGTCCGTGCGGTCGAGGAGATCGTCTCCGTCGGGGATGAAGACCAGACCCGGCCACGCCGGCGGCAGGGAGCCAAGCCCGTGGCCCCGGGTCTGAGGGATCTGGCCGACCGCCTGTCCGATGCCCTGGAGACGCGCGTCAAGGTGGAACTCGGGCGGCGCAAGGGAAAGATAACGGTCGAGTTCGCGTCCCTCGATGACCTCGACCGCATCGTCAAGGCGATGGCGCCCGATCCGGAGCCAGAGTCACCGGCGGCACCGGTTATCCCGGACTGAGCCGCCGGGCCTTCCCTTTGATCAGGGCTGCCGTTGGCGGCTGATCCAGGCCACCGCGAGGTCGCCGTTCGCTATGTTCCACGTGAAACGTGCGAGGCAAGCTGGCGCTGCCGCCCGGTCCGCGTTGCCATCCGTCCTGGTTCCACGTGAAACATGGGCGGCTACCCGGCGGCGGGATGTCCCGCGATGCGCCTGACGCTGGCCGCGAACTCGTCAACGTCCGCTTCCGTCGTGTCGAAAGCGGTCATCCAGCGGACCACCGACGCCTGCTCATCCCAGACGTAGAAGAACCATTCCCGCTGGAGCTCCTTCAGGTACCGCGGATCTATCCGGGCGAAAACGGCATCGGCCTGGACCGGGTACCGGATGCTGATCCCGGGCACGTCCCGCACGCCATCGGCCAGCCGCCGGGCCATCTGGTTGGCGTGAGACGCGTTGCGCCGCCACAGATCATCCCCGGCCAGGGCGAGGAATTGGGCCGCCAGGTAGCGCATCTTCGACGCGAGCTGAAGCTGCTGCTTGCGCAGGTACGGAGCGTCGGCCGCGAGGTCCTCGCGCATGATGATGACGGCCTCGGCGCCGATCGCGCCGTTCTTGGTACCGCCAAAGCTGAGCACGTCCGCGCACTCGGCCAGATCCGCCAGCGAGCAGTCCAGGAAGGCCGCGGCGTTGGCGAGCCGTGCGCCGTCGATGTACAGGCCCAGGTCGCTGGCCCGGCAGAAATCCCCGATCTTGCGCAGCTCCTCGAGCGTGTAACAGGTACCCAGCTCGGTGGTCTGCGTGATCGCCACCGCGCCCGGCTGGGCCCGGTGGTCGTCGCCGCGCGCGCTGAGCTGTTCTGCGATCATTTCGGGAGTGAGCTTGCCGTCCGGTGCCGGGACCGTCAGCAGCTTGGTGCCGAGAATGCGCTCCGCGGCGCCGCATTCGTCGGTGTTGATATGTGCAGACTCGGCGCAGATGACCGCCTCGTGCCGCCGCAGCAGCAGGCTCAGGCCGAGGATGTTCGCGGCGCTGCCGTTGAACACCAGGAAGACATCGCCGTCCGCGGCGAAGGCACGTCGCAGTTCCACGGTCGCGCGCTTGGTCCACTCGTCGTCCCCATACGCCACCGCATCGCCCGTGTTCGCCTCGACAACGGCCCGCAGGACCGCCTCGTGTGCCGCCGCGTGGTTGTCGCTTCCGAAGCTCTTGCGTTCAGCCATGGTCACCAACCCTATGCGGGCCGGATCAGGAGAGCGGGCTTAGCCGCCGCGCGCGGCGGCCAGGCGCAGCAACGTCAGGCAGGCCGGGCCGAACGCATGCCCGGCCGCGTCCAGCGCCATCGGCAGCGTGCTGGTCTCGGTCATCCCCGGCGACACGTTGACCTCCAGGAAGAAGACCTCGCCGGACTCGCTGACGATCATGTCGGTCCGGGAGATATCGCGGAGGCCGAGGGCGGAATGCGCGCTGGCGGCCGCCTTCGCGGCCGCGTCCAGTGCAGCGCCGGGCAGCCGGGCCGGGGTGTAGAACGCCGTCTGGCCGGCCGTGTACCGGGCTGTGTAGTCGTACTGCCCGGCGGCCGGCACTATTTCCACCGCAGGCAGGGCGCAGGGGCCGTCACCAAGGTCGACGACGCTGACGGCGATCTCGGTGCCCTCGATGAACCGCTCGATAAGCGCCGTGTCGCCGTACGCGAAGCAGCTGACGATCGCGGTGGGAAGCTCAGCCGCGGTGCGCACCGGGCTGGCACCGAGAGACGAGCCGCCCCGGGCGGGCTTGACGAAGAGCGGCAGGCCGAGACGCGCGATGATGCGGTCGATGACGGCCGTGGCGCCCAGATCATGGAAGATCTCCCGGGGCAGCGTGACCGACTCCGGGGTCGCGATGCCCGCCGCGGCGACCAGTGCCTTAGCCGTGGGCTTGTCGAACGCCGAACGGCACGCGCTGGCCACCGACCCAACGTAGGGGACTCCGACCAGGGCGAGGATCTCCCTGATCGCGCCGTCCTCCCCGTAACTTCCGTGGATGGCAGGAAAAACCGCCGTCGGCGGATCGGCCAGCAGGGCCGGGATCAGCGACGCGTCCGCGTCCGCGATCCGCGCGTCGACACCCGCCTCCTCCAGAGCCTCGCGGACCCGGCGTCCTGAGCGCAGGGAGACGTCGCGCTCCGGCGAGAGGCCGCCCGCGAGCACTACAACGTGATCGAGTTCCGTCACCGCAATGCCACCGTTTACAAATCGCCGGGACCGGGAGTTTCGGGCCCCGTCCGGCCGGGCGGGGGCATGGCGCCGAATGTAGCGCACAGATCGATCTCCGCCTCGATCACGGACGCGAGCCGTCGGACGCCTTCCCTGATCCGGTCGGGCGGGGGGAAGCAATAGGAGAGACGGAGGTGGCTGGTGCCGCCGCCGCCGGAGTAGAACCCGGTGCCGGGCACGTATGCCACCCGCGAGGACACCGCCCGCGGCAGCATCGCCTTGGAGTTGATGCCTTCGGGGAGCTGCAGCCAGACGTAGAACCCGCCGGCGGGCGTGGTCCACCGGCAGCCGTCCGGCATCTGCGCGGACAGAGCGCCGAGCATCACGTCCCGCCGGAGCCGGTAAATCTCGCGGAAGTCCTTGACCTGCTCCCGCCAGGGCTGGGTGGTCAGGTACTCGCCCACCACGAGCTGGGAAAAGCTTGAGTGGCAGAGGACGGCAGACTCGGCGGCCAGGACGAGCTTGTCGCGTATCGCGGGCGGGGCCGCGGCCCAGCCGACCCGCACACCGGGCGCGAAGGTCTTGGAAAACGTGCCGAGGTACACCACACCCTCGGGATCGTCGGCGCGCAGCGCTCGTATCGGGTCGCCGTCGAATCCGAGCAGCCCATACGGGTTGTCCTCGATGACGAGCAGCCCGGCGGCCTGGCAGATCTCGAGAATCCGGGGACGGCGCTCCGCGACGAGCGTGACCCCGGCCGGGTTCTGGTAGTTCGGCACCGTGTAGAGGAACTTGATCCGCCGCCCCGCCGCTGTGAGCCGCTGGATGGCCTCCTCCAGGGCCTCGGGGATGAGGCCGTCGTCGTCCATGGCCACGTGCACCACATCCGCCTGATAGGCCGCGAACGCGCCCAGCGCGCCCACGTACGAGGGCGCCTCGGCCAGGACCACGTCGCCGGGGTCGACGAAGATCCGGGTGATCAGGTCAAGGGCCTGCTGCGAGCCCACGGTCACGACGACGTCGTCCGGGTGGGCGCGGATGCCCTCGAGCGACATGACCTCGCAGATCTTTTCCCGCAGTCCGGCGTCTCCCTGGGCGGTGCAGTACTGGAGGGCGACATGGCCACGGTCGGTGACTAGCTGGCCGACCATGTTCCCCACGACGTCGAGCGGGAGAGCCGTAACGTACGGTGATCCGCCGGCCAGCGAGACGATTTCCGGACGGGCGGTGACGGCGAAGAGAGCTCGGATCTCCGACGCGACCATTCCGCGAGCTCGCTCCGCGTATTGGTCGAAGTAGGGATCAATCCGCGATCCCTGCGGACGGGAATTCGCGTGCCGTGCGCCCTCGCTCATGGCCTCGTCTCCCAACGATCGGTATCATGCCAGCATAGGGCCGGGAGCACAGTGCCGTTGTGTGAAGCTCGCGTATGAACGCGCACATGTCCCCCACGGACGGGGGCCATGCGAAATTCAGGGGGCTAGGTGTCGCGCCGACTCGTCAATATCACGCTGGATAACCTCGATGATCTGCCGCCCAGATGCCGTGGCTGCGTGTTCTGGGAATTGGATCCGATTGGCGGCGCGAGGGCCGCCGACGCCGGGGAACCGGCCCTGGAAAAGGAATCCTGGGTTTCGTCCGTGCTGCTTGAATGGGGCAGCTGCGGGAAGATCGCGTACGTGGACGGGGCGCCGGCTGGATACGCGCTGTATGCGCCGCCACCGTACGTGCCGCGGTCGGTCGCCTTTCCGACCAGCCCGGTCAGCGCGGATGCCGTTCTGCTCATGACGGCCTACGTACTGACCGAGTTCGCCAGCGGGGGCCTGGGCCGGATGCTCGTGCAGAGCATGGCCAAGGACCTGACCCGCCGCGGGGTCAAGGCCATTGAGGCGTTCGGGGTGCACGACTGGGAACCGAATGCATGCATGCTCCCCGCCGATTATCTGCTCGCCGTCGGCTTCAAGACGGTACGCCCGCACCATCGCTACCCGCGGCTGCGGCTGGAGCTCAAGACCGCCCTGTCCTGGCGGGAGGACGTGGAGGTGGCGCTGGAACGCCTGCTGGGCTCGATGGCGCCCGCCCGGGCCCCGGAACGTGCCCTCCGGCCCGCCTGACGCCAGACGCAAAAGCGCCCGGGCGGGACATTGGATGTCCCACCCGGGCGCCGCGTACGGTATTGCGGCTGCACTGCATTGCGGCTGCACTGCGCTGTTGGCCGCACTGGGGCCGGGTTCAGAGGAACTCAGCGAGTTCCTTGAGCATCGCGGACTTCGGCTTCGCGCCGACGATCTGCTTAACGACCTGGCCACCGGAGAATACGTTCATCGTGGGGATCGCCATGATCCCGTACTTCTGCGACACGGTCGGGTTCTCGTCAATGTTGAGCTTCACGACGTCGATCTTGTCGGCGTGCTCGCTGGCGATCTCCTCCAGTACCGGCGCTACCATCCGGCACGGCCCGCACCATTCGGCCCAGTAGTCCACGACTACCGGCTTTTCGCTCTTCAGGACCTCGTCCTCGAAAGTCGCGTCGGTCACAACCTTGGTCGCGCCCAAGCCGTTCACTTCCCTTGTTGTTGATGGATTGCTTGTCTGTTTACGATTCCTGGCTGGCCAGCCAGCGTTCCGCATCGATGGCGGCAGCACAGCCGGTGCCGGCGGCCGTTACCGCCTGGCGGTAGATGTGGTCGACCACGTCGCCGCTGGCGAAGACGCCCTCGATGTTGGTCTGCGTGGTGGGGTGCTGGACCAGCAGGTAACCCTCGGGGCTGATGTCGAGCTGGCCGGTGAACAGCTCGCTGCGCGGCTCATGGCCGATAGCGACGAAGACGCCGCTCACCTCGAGCACCGACTCTTTCCCCGTCTTGACGTTCCGCACCCGCAGGCCGGTCAGCTTGGTATCGCCGACGGCCTCGAGGACCTCGGTGTCCCAGAGGAACTTGATCTTGGGGTTGTCGAACGCGCGGTCCTGCATGATCTTGGAGGCGCGAAGGCTGTCGCGCCGGTGGATCACCGTCACCGACCGCGCGAACCGGGTCAGGAACGTCGCCTCCTCCATGGCCGAGTCGCCGCCCCCGACCACCGCGATGTCCTGCTCGCGGAAGAAGAAGCCATCACACGTGGCGCACCAGGAGACTCCGTGGCCGGCCAGCGTCTTCTCCCCGAGTATGCCGAGCTCCCGGTACTTCGACCCGGTGGCCACGATGACCGCCTGGGCGAGGTAGGTCTCGTCAGACGTCCGGACGACCTTGGGGGTGGCGGTCAGGTCAACCGAGACCACATCGTCGGCGACGAGCTCCGCGCCGAAACGTTCCGCCTGCTTGCGCAGCGAGTCCATGAGCTCCGGGCCGAGCACGCCGTCCGGGAAACCGGGAAAGTTCTCGACGTCGGTGGTCTGCATCAGCGCGCCGCCCGCGGTGACCGAGCCCTCGAACATGAGCGGCTCGAGCCGCGCGCGTGCCGCGTAGATGGCAGCCGTGTACCCGGCGGGACCGGATCCGATGATGATGACGTTGCGCACGGCGGTCATTCTTGCTGCCCTTCCTTGACTGGCACGGGATTCAACCGATCCTAGGGGTCTTTGATTCCCGCAGGCAGCACCGCTACCCAGCGCCGTCAGCAATGGGGCCGGAATGGGCCCGGAAGGGCCGGCGAGCCGCGCCGGGCCGCCGCCCGGTACCTGCCGGCTAGCCTCCGGCCGAGGACAGCTGCACGTGCGCGAGGATGTCGTTCTTGTCAGCCGAGCAGGCTGGCCCTACCACCCAGGCCTGCCCCAGCTGTCCCGCGCCCGGGGCCAGGGCGATGATGGTGGCCGGATTTCCCTGGTAGCGGGCCCCGTCCACGAGTGTCGGCTTTACGCCGGAGGTAATGCGCAGCGCGCATCCTTCCTGCTGAGCCGTGGGCTGGTGCTCAGGGGGTCCTCCGTGGGCCTTGTTCTCGCTGATCTTGCCCATCTGGCTGAGTTCTTTCGTGACCTGTGCGCCCAGCGTTGCGGAACGGTAATCAGTCCCCGTCTTGACCACGCTGAAGACGGGCGGCGAGACCGGGGACGAGGGTGACCGGCGGATGGCGTTGCCCTGGTGGGATGGCGACACGTAAAGCGGGCCCGCGCCAATGTTGCCGCCGTCCTTTCGATGGAGACCTGCACCTGCCCCGGGCGACAGCCCGGGGCCCGATCGGCCGGGCGAGGTCAGCTGGACGATCGTGTACCCGCCCGCGGCGACCAGGCAGACGGCGGCGGCGGCCGCGAAACCGCGCACCGCCGCGGGACTTGCCAGCCGGTTCCTCGAGCGCCCGCTGCCGGCCCGTTCGGCCCGCCGGAACGGTTCCCCGCCGGCTAGCCGGACCGGGGTGCCTGGCCGTACCCGAGCGGGCCGCCTCGTCCGCGATGGCCGCGCTCAGCCGCCGGGTCACCGCGGCGGGCATGGTGGCCTGCGGAACGGACGCCAGCAGGACACTGACCTCGGACAGCCCCGCACCGACCCGGGCGCAGCGCTGGCACCCCGCCAGGTGCGCGTGTATCCGGGTGGCCCGCCTGCCACTGATCAGCCCCGCGCTGAGCTCGGCCAGGACGCCCGCGTCGACATGCGCCGATTGACGCTTCATCCCTCTCCTCCCTGCCCAGGTGAGACGCTGCCGGTCGCGGTACGGTTCCGTGAAAATCCCTCTTCCGGGGGTGGATCTTTTTCTCCCGCGCCAGCGCGCAGGTGCTCCAGGTAGGGGAGCAGCCGGGCCCGGCCCCGGGCGCAGCGGCTCTTCACGGTCCCCACCGAGATATCCAGCACGGCGGCGGCGTCGGCCACGGGATAGCCGAGCATGTCGACGAGAACCAGGGCCGCCCGTTGCTCAGGCGGAATGAGGCGCAGGGCCGCCTCCACGTCCAGGGCGGTGTCGCGGACGCTGGCCGGGTCGGTGGTCGCCGGCACCCGGCCCTGAGTGGCGAGGAGATCGAGAGCACCCTCGTCGCCTACCGAAGTGGCCGCGTGTGCCGTCTTGCGCCGTACCCGGTCGAGGGAGGCGTTCACCACGATCCGGTGCAGCCAGGTCGTCACGGCCGAGTCGCCGCGGAAGTCGCCGGCCCGGCGGAAGGCCGAGATCATGGCCTCCTGCAGGGCGTCGGCGGCCTCTTCCGGGTCGCAGAGGGTGCGCAGTGCGACCGCCCACAGGCGGTCGCGGTGGCGCAGGAACAGCTGGCCAAAGGCGTCGGTATCGCCCTGCAGATGGCGCTCGAGGAGCTGAGCGTCCGAGAGGTCAGGGAAGCGTCGGTCCGTCACGGCTGCCAGTGGATCTCAGCTGGATCCGCGCACGACCACGTTGTAGACCTGAGCCTCGTACTGGTTCGGGCTTCCGGCCATTGGCGGCAGGCTGGTGAACCAGATCATCACGTAACGCCCTCTCGCCGCGCTGGTCACGTTGAACGTCGTGATCTGCTTTGCGCTGCTGGCGCTGGCCACCGTCGTGAACCCGGTTTCGGACGACGGATCGGCCGAGTTGCCGATCTCGATGCGCACCGCCGCGCAGCAGGTCGAGCCGAATAGGACCTGCAACTGGCTGAGCCGGACCGGCCGGCCCATGTCCAGGATCAGCCCCGAGCCCTTGCGCAGGCCGCCGAACACCGGGTTGCCGATATAGAACTGGGAACTCCAGTCGGTGCTGGGGCTGGCGTCGATCGCGGCACCCGCCTGCGGGTTGTTGTCGGCCGCGATCGCGCTGACGGGCTTGAGGATGGCCGCGGCCGCCACCGACGGGCTGGCCGACGTGCTGTGGCTGCCCACGGCCCGCGGAGGTGCGCCGTCCTTGGTGTGGACGACCGACCATGCGACGGCCGCGACCGCCGCAAGTATGAGGACGAGCACCAGGCCGATCAGGGCCTTGGCCGCGCCGCTGCGCGGAGGACGGCTAGCGCTGCCCCGGTAGCCGCCCGCGCGCCGCTCTGGCGGCCCCTGGCGGGCGTGCCCGGGTGCTTCCGGCCGGGGAGCCTGCTGGTGGCCGTGCCGGGTGATCCGGCCGGTTTCGGCGGCGCGGCCCACCCGGCCCGTGTCCTCGAAGGGCGACGGAGTGGGCAGCGCGCGCGGTGCGACCCGGGTCAGTGCGTCGGCGAACTCGATCGGCGTGGAAATCACCGATCCGTCGCGGCCGTGCCGCTGGAACAGCGCCTGGCAGATGATCGAGTCGATGTTGGCGGGAACCCCCGCGGATACCTGGCGGGGAGTGCACGGGACGCCGTCGACCATCGGCGCGGGCGGCAAGGCCGTCGTCTCGGGACCGGGCCAGTAACCCGTCACTGCCGCGTACATGAGCCAGGCGAGCTGCCGGGTGTCGGTGAGCATCCGCTCCCCGGGGGAGTCTTCCTCGGTACCGACCCCGGCGATAGCGGCATCCATCCCGAGCCCGGTGATCTTGACACCGCCGCCCGAGGTCCACCGCAGGCATCCGGGCGCCAGCCGCAGGTGCGCGAGCCCGGCAGCGTGCGCGGCGGAGATGGCCTGGGCCGCCTCGGCGACGAGTATGGCCGCCCAGGACGGGTCCAGTGGCCCATCACTGAGCATGTCGGTGAGCGACTCGCCGGCGACCCATTCCATGACGATGTAGGCGCGGTCACCCGAGTCGTCGACATCGAACACCTGCGACAGGCGCGAGTCATTCATCCGGCTCGCCGCGCGCGCGGCCGTGACCGCCTCCCGGACGCGCGGGAAGGTCTCCGTGAACATCAGGACGGTGACGGCGCGCGCCAGGATTTCGTCGATGGCCTTCCACAGCGCCCAGCCACCGCCCGCGTCGACCTGGTCTTCGAGGCGGTAGCGGCCTGCTAGCCGGGTTCCCGGCTCAGAGGTGTACGTGCTCATGCATACCCGTCAAGAGCGGGACAGGCTCTCGACCCTCCTTCCAGGCCCCGGTCCATAGGCGGAGTTATCACCGGCGCTGCCGTAGCTGCTCACAATGGTAAGACGCTTTACCCTCCCACCGGGGCTACGAGAGAGCGGCCCCGTGTAAACCGTTATACGCGATTGGCGTCAATGTCTCATCTATGATCCCACCTCCTTGGCCCGGTTCCCAGACAGGTCACCCGCTCGACATGGACCTGACACCCGCCGGCCGCGCGGGCAGCACGCGCCCGGCCGTCTGGCGTACCGGGCAGATCCATCAGCAACCCGGCCGCAAACCCCCATGGCAACGCCGCGCGGCGGGTCAGGCACGGCGGCCGAACCGGCCGCCCACCATGCGCATGAGCTGGCTGAGCTCGTCCAGCCGGAGCGCCTTGGCGACGATGATGTAGAGCAGCAGAGCGCCGCCGCCCCCGATGAGAACGGTAAGAAACCCGTAAACAGCGCCGGGAGGCAGGATCGTGCCCACGGCGGCGCTGACCGCGAGCGCCAGAATGAGCGACGGGATCGTGGCCACGTGCATGCGGACCAGGCTGCGGGTAACGACGCGGCCGTCCAGGCTGCCGACACGCCGGTTCAGCAGCCGCCACGCGACCACGGCGCTGAAGACGCTGGTGATCCCGTAGACGAAGGCCATGCCGATGACGACCTGGCCGGGCGGCAGGATCGCCACGGCGATGTAGTTCCCGATCACGGTGGCGATCATCGTCAGGAAGCCGATCATGGCCGGAGTGCGGCTGTCGTGCAGGGCGTAGAAGACCCGCAGCAGGAGCTGGAAGATGACGAACGGCACCAGCCCGAGGGAGAACGCCGCGAAAGCCTCCCCGATATAGCGCGCATCCGCGACGGACGAGCTGCCGTAGCTGAACAGGAACTCGCACAAGGCCGGCCCGAGTACGGCCAGCAGCAGGGCGGCGGGCACGAGGATGACCGACGACAGCCGGATACTGGCGGAGAAGTCGTCACGCACCAGCCAGAATTTCCCCTCGGCGGCGTGCTTGCTCATCCTGGGCAGCAGCGCCGTGGTCACCGATACGCCGATGATGGCGTACGGCAGCAGGAACAGGGCGTACGAGTAGTTGTACGCGGAGACGCCGGCGTTCTGGACGTGCACGCTGGCGGTGTTGGCCAGCCTCGTCGTGACGACGAACGTGATCTGCGTGGACACGACGTAGCCCAGCATCCAGATCGCCATCCGGCCGATTTCGGCCATTTCCTCCCGGCGGAAGTCGAATCGCGGCCGCCACCGGAAGTCCACCTTGCGGAGCGCCGGGATCAGGGCGATCGTCTGGATGACGATGCCCAGCGTCGTCCCGATCCCCAGCAGCAGGACCCCGCCCGCGGGAATGTCCGCGGGGGTGCGGTCCAGGCCCACGGTGACCACGAAAAGCAGCCCGACCACGATGACGATGACGTTGTTGATGATCGGGGTCCACATCGGCGCCGCGAAGCTGTTCCTGGTGTTCAGGATCGCGGCGATCAGTGAACTCAGCCCGTAAAAGAAGATCTGCGGGATGAAGAAGTACGCGAAGACGACCATCAGGCGATGCTCGGTGCCCTGCAGGGCCCCCGCGTAGAGGTCCACGAGCAGCCCGGCCGCGATCGTCGCCACCACCGTCACGATGCCCAGAGCAGCCACGCTGAGAGTGAAAATCCGCTGGTTGTAGGCTTCGCCGCCGTCCCGGTGCTGCCTCGCCGCCGTCACCAGCAGCGGCACCACGACGCTGGTCAGCACGCCGCCGATCATGACGTCGTAGACGGCGTTCGGGATGGTGTTCGCGTTGTTGTAGGAGTTCGCCAGGCCGGCGGCGCCCAGCGCGAAGATGAAGACGAAGGTGCGCAGGAAGCCAGTGATCCGTGAGATCAGCGTGCCCATGGCCATCGAGCCGGTCGACCGGACCAGGCCCGTCCCGGCGGGGGCGGCGCCCTCGCGGCGGAAATCGGGAAGCGGGACGTAGGCCGTCTCCGCCAGCGCTTCCTCGTCGTAAGGGCCGGCCACCGGGTAGGTTTCCGCGACGTAGGCGCCTTGCGGCTGGTAGATGGGGATCGGCTGGGTCAGGTCACCCGGCGGGACACCGTAACCCTGGGCCGACGGCCGCCGGGGCGGCGTGGGCCGGGGCGGGCGCGCGGCCTGCCCGGGCGGCTGGGCCTGGCCTGGCCCGGCTGATCCCGGCCGCCCGGGATCAGCCGGCGAGGAAGACCGGAAGGCGTCATCCCACCAGGCCCGCTCACCCGGGCCCGGTTCCGCGGGCCCGGTTGGCGGAGCCGCGGGGCGCCGCGGGGGTCCGGCCGGCGGGGGAGCCTGGCGCCAGGCGTCCTGGCCGTCCGCGGGCCGGGGCTGGCTGCCGGTGCGGGGGCTCACGCCCCGATCGAGCGGCCGTTCTGCGGGCTCGTACCAGCCACGGGGGTCTCGCTGTACCTCAGCAGCGCCGTCTGGCTCACGTCTTGCCTGGTCTGGTCCCCGGTCCTGGCCACTCCAGGTGACCGGGCTCTGGTAGGGCTGCTCACCCCGGGATGCGCCGGGCCGGGCCGGGCCGGCAGGCCGGGTACGCCGAGGGTCGTCATCGCGGCCGTCACCGCCGCCGCCGCTTTCCCGGCGGCCGTAGCCTCGCCCTGGCCCGGGCTGGTCCGCGTACCCGGCCTGTTCGCTGTATCCGCGCCGGTCCCCGTGTTCCGGCCGGTCGCTGTACCGGGGCTGGTCCCCGTCCTGCCAGGACTCAAGCCCACGGCGCGCGTCGGCCGCCCAGGGATCGGGCTCGCGCCACAGGTCGCTCAGATCCGCGGAATCGGGCCCGGTGGCACCGTCCGCGTCCGGTTCGCCGCCTTCGCCAGGACCAGACGGCTGGTAGCGCGGGTCCGGGTCGTAGCGGCCCCTGACTCCGCCGCGGCGCGGCTTGTCGCGCGAGGAACCGCCGTTCACGTCCGGCCTGCCAGATTGTCACGGGCCAGGACGCCTGCCGGGGCGGCTGGTCCGGTCACCCCCGCGGCCAGATTGCGCGCGCCCGTGCGAAGCCCCGACTCAGGTGTACCCGGCCGAGCCTCGTATGTCGGCGAAATCATCCGGGGCCTCCGGTGGGTGACGGGGAGCGATACCTTCGTTGTCTGTTTCGACGGTAGCGGCTCCATCGACCATGGTGGGCATACCTTCCGGCCCTTCTGCCTCGTTACCGTGCCCGGGGGCGCCCGGCTGACCGCCCGGGGGCGGCCCCGGCGGGTCGTCGCGCAGCGCCCGGCGGATCGCCCGGGCGATGGCGGTCAGGACGAGAATCCCGAGGGCGACGTAGATGATCACGAGCAGTGTCGACCCGAACTGGGTGGACTGCACGCTGAGCGACACGGGCGCGCCCGGCAGGAGCTTGCCGTCCTGGCCCAGCAGGCGCAAGCCGATCGTGGTGTCACCGATCGCGCCGGAACGGACCGAGAGGCGGGCCGTCACCGTCTGGCCAGCCCCGACCGTGATCAGGCCCGGCGGGTTCTGGCCCGTCACCGTCAGCCGGCCGTCGGGCGGCACGGTGGCCTGCAGCCGGACCTGAATGCTCTGCGGCAGGCCGTTGACGATCGATACGGGCAGCGTCCCGGACGACCCGACCAGGGTCGCCCGCGCGGAATTGACGATCTGCACCTTGCGGAAGTTACCGGTGAGGTAGTCCGTGACGTGCTCCAGCATGGTCGCGCCCGCCGCCCCGGCGGCCCCGCCGCCCCGCCACGCGGATGATTCGGTCGCCGCCACGCCCCCGGTCAGCTGGCTCAGGTACGCCGCCTTCGGCTGGAACAGGATGCTCTTGTACACCCGCACCTGGGAATCGAGGGCGCCGACCTGCTCCAGATAGGTGCCGTTCAGCTCAACGCCCTGGGCGACCTGATTGTCCGGCGGCGGCATGCGGCCGGCCTGAAGGGCACTCACCGGTGACCCGGCGAGCGCGGCGAGCGTGTCCGGGGCCAGCCACGGTGCGCTCGCGGTCTCACTCTCGCCCAGCAGCTGGCCGGCCAGGGCGGCGGACGGAATCCCACTCGCGCGGCGGCGCCACGACCACCGAACGGGCCAGGTTCGGGCTCTCGGCCGCGATCATCGCGGTCTCGGCGAGAAAACGCTGGCTCACCGCGAAGGAACTGCCCGGCGCGGACGTCGCCGAGCCGAGGACGCTGGTGATCGTCGAGTCGGCGAGCAGCACCTTCATGGTTGTCCCGGTGGCGGTCGGCGTCGAGGCCACGGCGTCGTCTGGGATAAAGGTGCCGCTCGGTGCGGGCATCTCGTTGCTGTTGAGCACCACGGTGCTAATCCCATTGACCGCGAGGTTGGCGAGCACGCTGGAATCGGCCAGCCCATCCGCCGGCCACGCGATCGAGCCGGGCACCGACGATGCGCTGCCCTGGCCCGGGCGCCTGGCTGTCCCTGAGCCCGCAGCGGATGTGCCCAGCAGCGAGGTCGCCGCCACCTCGCTCTGCTGGTAGGCGCTGGTCAGGTCACTGTCCAGTCCCTGGTGGCTGAGCGCCGCGACGTCCACATCGTCGTAGGGGGTGGTGAACATCTGCTGGCTGGCGGCGACCGCACGCACTCCGGACAGCCACTGGGCCGCGGCCGGGCTCGCGCTGTGCGGGGTGCCGCCGGTACAGGCGGCCGTACCGCCCACCCGGTACGCATGCGTCATCGTGGCGGCGCTATGCAGCAGGCCCGGATCGACCGCCCAGGTCAGGCCGGCGCTCGTGGCGTAGGCGGAACCGGTGGCCAGCAGCGTGCCCAGGCGGCCGCCGGGGGCGATGCTGGCCGCCAGGCTGTTGCTGCTCAGCTGGGGGCAGATGCCCTGCTGGGGCGGGTTGAGCAGCGGCCAGACCCATGCGATCTTCAGTCGCTGGGACATGCCGGACGCGGCGGCGCCGGGCCAGAACGGCAGGAACGTGCGGGCGGTGCCGACGGGCAGGCCGATGGCGTCGACGGCCTCCGCGGCGAGGGGGTAGACACCGAACGCGGCGATCCCGATCGAGGTCACCGACAGCGACACCCGCCACTGGGCGGTGGCCCCGCTGGGCAGGTTCTGGGTGACCAGCACGGGCGTGCCGACCGGGGTATCGACATGCAGGGTCCCGTTGGCGTAACTCGTCAGGCTGTCGCGGGAGCTGAACGGGGCCGCGTTCGATCGCAGCTGGATGGCCACGCCGGACAGCGCACTGCGTGATTCGTTCGTCACCGTGCCCGTCATCGTCACCGTCCCCCCGGGCCGTGCGACCTGGGGGCTGACCGAATTGATGATCACGGACGCGCTGCTGAGCGGTGCCAGTCGCCTCGTTTCCCCAGCGTGGGCGCGGGGAGCGGTTGCCAGCAGGCACCCGCCCGCCACCGTGATCACGGCAACGACGAGGGCGACGGTGACCGTGGCCCGGATGAGGGAACCGGGCACGGCACGCAGACGGGGCACGCCTGAAATGTTATTGCCGTTTCCTGAAAGGGGGGCCGGCATCGCCAGCGTTCTGGCCGGCTGAGGCAGCCGCCCATCCAGAACGGCTTGCTTCCACCCGGCGGTCCGCAGCAGCGTTCGCGCCGCTCCGGGTATCCTCGCTTTCCCACACCCCCTACCCTCGATAGCCGTGCCAAATTCCATCTCCCTGCGTCCGGTGAGCCCCGTGAACCCGCTGAACGATGAGCAGCGAAAGGCCGCTGCGGCCCTGCTGCGCCGGGTGGCGCCCGACGCCGACGATCTCGGCCAGCTGTTCGCCCGCCACGGCTATGAGCTCGCGCTGGTCGGCGGTCCCGTCCGGGACGTGTTCCTGGGACGACTGCCGGGCGACCTGGACCTGACCACCGACGCGCCGCCTGCGGAGATCCTCGGCATGGTCAAGGACTGGGCGGATGCGGTGTGGACGGTGGGAATTGACTTCGGCACGGTTGGCCTGCGCAAAGACAGCACCATCCTCGAGATCACCACGTACCGGAGCGAGGAATACGCGCCACGGTCACGGAAGCCGAGGGTGCACTACGGCACGTCCCTGGAGGAGGACCTCAGGCGCCGGGACTTCACCGTCAATGCGATGGCGGCACGCCTGCCCGGCCACGAGCTCGTCGACCCTTTCGGCGGCCTGATCGCGCTGCAGGAGAAGGTCCTGCGCACCCCCGCGACGGCGGATGAGTCGTTCTCCGACGATGCGCTGCGGATCCTGCGGGCCGCACGGTTCTCCGCCAAGCTGGGTTTTACCGTGGCCGGCGACGTACGCGAAGCCATGACGCGCCAGGCCGGCCGGCTGCTCGAAACCGTCTCTACGGAGCGGATCACCGACGAGCTCAGCAAGCTGATGCTGACCCCCGACCCGGCGCGCGGGATCGAGCTGCTGGTCGATACCGGGGTCGCCGAGTATGTGCTGCCGGAGGTGCCACAGCTGCGGCTCGAGGCCGATGAGCATTACCGCCACAAGGACGTCTACCAGCACAGTCTGACCGTCCTTCGCCAGGCCATCGGGCTGGAAAGCCGCTACGGCCTGACCGGCGACCTGGTGCTGCGGCTCGCCGCCCTGCTGCACGACATCGGCAAGCCGAAGACACGTTCCCGGCTGCCTGACGGCCGGGTCGCCTTCCACCACCATGAGGTGGTCGGGGCCAAGATGGCCAGGAGGCGGCTCACCGCGCTCCGGTTTCCCAAGGACGTGGTGAATGACGTCTCCCGGCTGGTGGAGCTGCACCTGCGCTTTCACGGTTACGGCGAGGCCGGGTGGACCGACTCGGCCGTGCGCCGGTACGTCCGGGATGCCGGGCCCCTGCTGTCCCGGCTGAACGCGCTGACCAGAGCCGACTGCACCACGAGGAACGCGGCGAAGGCCAGCCGGCTCGCACGCGCGTACGACGACCTGGAACAGCGGATCGAGCGGCTGTCCGCGCAGGAGGAGCTGGCCAGGCTCCGGCCCGAGCTCGACGGCAACGAGATCATGAGGATCCTGGGCATACCGGGTGGCCCGCAGGTCGGCCGGGCCTATGCGTTCCTGCTGGAGCTCCGCATCGACGAGGGCCTGCTCGGTAAGGAGCGGGCCACTCAGGAACTGCTCCGCTGGGCGGAGGCGGAGGGGCTGTCCGTGCCGTCGTCGGCCAACGGAGACGAGCCCGGCGAAGCCGGCGGCGGTGAGCCCGGTGACGACGCTGAGGGCGGATCCGCGGGCGGCGCCGCGACGTTACGTTCCCGGTCCCTGCGCAGCAGGGCATAGGCGGCCGCGACGAGCAGGTAGCCGACGGCGATGGCCGCGATGAGCGGATAGGACTTGCCGTCGGCCGGGATGAAAGCCGCCCCGATGATCGCCCCGAGGACGAACACCCCGTTGAACATCATGTCGTACAGGGCGAACGCCCGGCCCCGGTAGGCGTCGCCGGTCTGCTCCTGGATGATCGTGGTGGCCGAGATCGCGATCCCCTGCCCGGTGAGGCCGAGAACGAACCCCAGGACGAGGAACGCGGGCTGGCTGAACGTCGCACCCAGGACCGCTACCGCGCCGGAGCAGACCAGCAGCAGGGTGATCCAGGACTCCTTGGTGAGCCGCCTGGTGACCGGAGGGGAGACGACGGCCGCGAGCCCGTAGCCCACGGCGGACACGATGACCACCAGGGTGAAGTGGCCGAGAGCCGCGTTCCCGTTGCCGGCCGGATAGAAGTAGTTCCGGTACAGCAGGATCGACATGAGGAACGCGATCCCGTACAGGGCGCGGTACCCGCCGATCGCCCCGATGACAGCGGCCGGTCCCCGGCGGCGGGTGAGGTAGGCCACTCCCACGGCGAGACCGTGTATGACCTCCCGCAGCGCGTGTGACAGCGGTTCCGGCGCCTGGTCCGGTCCCAGCAGGTCGCGCCGCATGGTGGCCGCCGTCAGCCCGGCCAGCAGGTAGCACACCCCCGCCGCGAGCACGATCACCGCCGCGCTGCCGTGGCCCCCGCCGAGCACCAGGCGGAGGCCAACTCCGATGATGCCGGCGACCGACGTCACGATGCCGCCGACCGTCGGGGCCACGGAGTTCGCCATCACGAGCTTGTCGCCGGACACGACGTGCGGCAGGGCCGCGGACAGCGAGGCCAGGAAGAACCGGTTGACTCCGAGCGCGGCCAGCGCGCTCACGTACAGCGGCACACCGAGCTGCCCGGACAGCACCAGCAGTGCGGTCACCGCGACGAGGCCCGCGCGGACGAGCGCCGACACGAGCAGGATCTGGCGCCGGGACCAGCGGTCGATGAACACCCCGGCGAATGGCCCGATGAGCGAATAGGGCAGGTAGAGGACGGCGAAAGCCGAGGCCGCGGCGGCCGGGTTCGGGTAGGTCGTCGCGGAGAAGAAGACGTAGGCGCCGAACCCGGCCGTGTACAGGCCATCGCCGGCCTGGGAGATCAGCCGGGTGGCGAACAGCCGCCGGAAGCCGCGCTCGGCCAGAACCGACCGCAGGTCGAGGGCGGCCGGGGACCGCGATAGGCGTGATACCGCGCGCAGGGCCACCCGAACAGCCTACGGTGCCCGGCTGACGTGAAAAGGCGGCTGCCCGGGGGGTGATCCCCGGGCAGCCGCCTCGCTTGCGACCGCATCCTTATCCGGGATGGGTCAGCTGGCTCGCGCCGGTCCTTATCGCTCGACTTCTCCCCGGATGAACTTCTCCACCAGGTCGCGGCAGACGTCATCACCGAACTGCTCCGGCGGTGACTTCATGAAGTACGAGGACGCGGAGGTCACCGGGCCGCCGATGCCGCGGTCCTTGGCGATCTTCGCGGCGCGGATGGCGTCGATGATCACACCGGCCGAGTTGGGCGAGTCCCAGACCTCCAGCTTGTACTCCAGGCTGAGCGGCACGTCGCCGAACGCGCGCCCCTCGAGGCGGACGAACGCCAGCTTCCGGTCGTCCAGCCACGGAACATGATCGGAGGGGCCGATGTGCACGGCCGCACCTTCCATCTCGTGCGGGATCTGGGAGGTGACCGACTGGGTCTTGGAGATCTTCTTGGACTGGAGCCTGCTGCGCTCCAGCATGTTCTTGAAGTCCATGTTGCCGCCGACGTTGAGCTGGTAAGTGCGCAGCAGCTCGACGCCGCGGTCCTCGAAGAGCTTCGCCAGCACGCGGTGCGTGATCGTCGCGCCGACCTGCGACTTGATGTCGTCGCCGACGATCGGCACGCCCGCCTCGGCGAACTTCGCGGCCCACTCGGGGTTGGAGGCGATGAACACCGGCAGCGCGTTGACGAATGCGACGCCGGCGTCGATGGCGCACTGTGCGTAGTAGCGGTCCGCTTCTTCTGACCCGACCGGCAGATAGCACACCAGCACGTCGGCGCGGGCCTCCCGGAGCGCGGAGACCACGTTGACCGGAGGCTCGTCCGATTCGGTGATCATGTCGCGGTAGTACTCACCCAGACCGTCGAACGTGGGGCCGCGCTGGACCGTGACTCCGGTCGGCGGCACATCCGTGATCTTGATGGTGTTGTTCTCGCTGGCGCTGATCGCGTCGGCGACGTCGCAGCCGACCTTCTTGGCGTCCACGTCAAACGCCGCGACCACTTCGAGGTCGCTCACGTGGTAGGGGCCGAACCGGACGTGCATGAGCCCGGGCACCCGGCTGCTTTCGTCGGCGTCCTTGTAGTACTCCAGGCCCTGGACGAGGGAACTCGCGCAGTTGCCCACGCCCACAATGGCCACACGTACCGAACCCATCAGGATGACTCCTTCTTGTCCTTGCTCATGCGTTGTAGGTGCTCTGGTGACCGGGACCGGTCTCGTCCGGCCGCGGCTGGCCCGCGGCGCCGGTATCCCGCTGTCGTTCCGTGGCGATCAGCTCGTTCAGCCACCGGACTTCCCGTTCGACCGACTCGAGGCCATGCTTCTGCAGCTCGAGGGTGTAACTGTCCACACGCTCCCGGGTCCGGGCGAACGCCGCCCGGACGGCTTCCATCCGCTCTTCCAGCCGGCTGCGGCGCCCTTCCAGAATTCGCAGCCGGACGTCGGCGCGGGTCTGGCCGAAGAAGGCAAAGTGCACGCCGAAGCCGTCGTCATCCCACGCCGTGGGCCCGGCCTCGCTGAGCAGCTCGTGCAGCCGGTCCTTGCCCTCGGCCGTCAGCCGGTAGACGATCCTGGACCGGCGCCCGGCCCGGGCGCGCGGCGAGGGATCGGGATCCTCCTCGGCGATCAGGCCCCGGCCGAGCAGCTCCTTCAGGCACGGATACAGCGATCCGTACGAAAAGGCATGGAACGCGCCGAGAACGGAGCTGAGCCGCTTGCGCAGCTCGTAACCGTGCATAGGGGATTCGTCCAGGAGCCCGAGCACGGCGAGCTCCAGAACGCCGGATCGCTTACCGGTCAACTTCCCACCCCCGACCGCCGGCTGGCCCACAGGCCGCCGTCAGCACATATGAGCCGATGTATCTGGCTGATGCCTCGCACCGATGTATCGAGTCGATACATCAGGATGATATACAGCGCGCAATGGTTAGGCAAGGTGCGAGCCCGGGCGAGACCGTCATCACCCCGCTTAACTGGACATTCGGCATGCGAGGGGAGATCCGCCGCGCATCCGGGCTCGGCCTGGAGCGAGTTCCGACGTACCCTGTCCGTCATGGGGACGAGGCGTTCCGTCGTCGACTACGGGCTTGCCCGCCGGGCAACACTCGCGTCCGTGTACGCCGGCCACACCACGGTCACCGACGTATGCGACGCCCACCCGTACCTGCTGAGGGCGGCCAAATTTCATGGCGAGCCGACCGGGACCGGTTGCCCCATCTGCCGGAAAGCCAAGCTCACGCACGTTACGTATGTGTACGGGGATGAGCTAGGGCAGTATGAGGGCCGTGTGAAACGCGGTCCCGAGCTGGACGAGATGGCCGCCGAATACGGCGAATTCAGGGTTTATGTGGTCGAAGTCTGCCAAAGTTGTGGCTGGAACCACCTTGCGTCGTCTTACGTTCTAGGCACCGGTGAGCCGCGCGCACGACGCGGCCGGCGAGCCAGGACGAGCCAGTAAGGGTGCACTGGAAGGCACGCTGCGTCGCGACGGTGCGATCGAGCGGACGTGCCTGCGGCGGCTGACGGCCCTGGGTACCGTTTAGCTTCGGCGGTGCCGCCTAGCCGTCATCCGTTCAGCTAACAGCGAGGATGCGTGAGCAGCAGAGACGTCAGTGGGCATTATCGGCCAGCGCGGCAGGCGGCCGATGATTACGGCCGTTCCCGCCCGGATCACCCGGCCAGCCGGGGTCCGCGCGGCGGCTACGGGAACGGTGGCGACGTGTATGACCCGCGCCCGGACAGCGGCCGGCCCGGCGCCACAGCACGGACGACGCGACCGAGAGCTTCCCGGGCCCGGCCGCGAGCGGATACCGGGCCCCGGCCCGGGACACGCGCGGCCGGGCCGGGCATGACGCCCGCGAGAGCGGTCACCGCACCCGGAGCGATGGTTACGGTGCCCGCGAGGGCGGCTACGGTGCGGCGGAGGACACCTACCGCCGGAGCCGTGGCGACTCGGGTTACGGTGGCGGCGGCACTCGTGGCGGTGGCGGGGGCCGTGGTGGCAGCGGCGGCGGCCGCGGCCAGGGACCCGGCGGCCGGGCCAGCGGGCGCGGCCAGGTCAAGGGCAGCTGGTGGCGCCACTGGAGCGTGCGCAAGGTACTCGGCCTGGCCGCCGCCGGCTTCGGCGGCCTGGTCCTGCTGGGCGTGGCGGGCGTCAGTTACGCCTACGCGAGCACGAGCGTGCCCACCGACGCGTCGCAGGCCGCCATGCAGCAGCAGTCAACCGTCTACTTCAGTGACGGCAGCACCGTCGTCGGCACGTTCGGGAACACCGACCGGCAGCTGCTCCAGTACAACCAGATCTCGCCCTACATGCGCGACGCCGTGGTCGCCGCCGAGGACCGCGCTTTCTACACCGAGGGCGGCGTCTCCCCCAAGGGGATCATGCGGGCCGCCTACGAGGACGTGTTCAACAGCGGCGGCAGCGGCGGCGGCTCGCTGCAGGGCGGCTCGACCATCACCCAGCAGTTCGTCCGGAACTACTACGCCAACATCGGCACTCAGCAGACCGCGACCCGCAAGCTCAAGGAGATCTTCGTCGCGCTGAAGGTGGCCAAGGAAAAGTCCAAGGCGTGGATCCTGACCCAGTACCTGAACACCATCTACCTGGGCCAGGGCGCCTACGGGGTCGGCGCGGCGGCCGAAACGTACTTCGGGATACCGGCCTCCCAGCTCAACGTCGCGCAGGCGGCGATGATCGCCGCCACCATCCAGAGCCCGAGCTACTACCCGACCCCGGCGGGCCACCAGGCCCTCGTGACGCGCTGGCACTACGTCCTCAACGGCATGGTGGCCATGGGGGACCTGACCGCCCAGCAGGCCGCGGCCGCGCAGTTCCCCAAGGTCCTCAGCGCACAGGATCAGCATGTGGGCTCGGCTCCGTACGACAGCTACCTCCTCACGCTCGTGTCGAACGAGCTGCAGGACGTGTACAAGTTCACGCCGGCTCAGGTCGACAACGGCGGCCTCCGGATCGTCACCACGGTCAGCAAGCAGAAGATGGACGCGCTGTACCGCGCGGTGAACCAGAACGAGAAGCAGATGGCCACGGATGGCGGGGCGCTTCCCTGGTACGCGCTGGTGGGCGCCGAGCTGCAGAACCCGCAGACCGGGGCCATCGTGGCCTTTTACGGCGGGGTCGGCGCGAACGTGCCCGCGAAGTACTGCCATTACTGCGCCGACCCCACCGTGCTCACCCGGGAGCAGGTGGGGTCGTCGTTCAAGCCGTACGTCCTGGCCACCGCGGTGCAGCAGGGCATGAACGTCTCCACGACCAAGCTCGACGGGTACAGCCCGCTCTGGATCCCGCCGGACAGCACGCCGATGGTCGCCGCGAGCCGTACTCAGGCCGATGCCGCCTCGAACTGGTTCCAGGAGCGGAACGACGGAAACGCCCAGTACGGCGCCATGAGCGTCGCCCAGGCGGAGGCCCAGTCCTCGAACACCGCCTTCACCGACCTGATCCACCGCGTGGGCACTCAGAACGTCGTCAACCTGGCGAAGCAATTCGGCGTCGACACCGTCACCTCCGGGCTGCAGGGCGACCTCGGCCACGTCGGTATGGCGCTGGGCCAGGACTCGCTATCGGTGAACGAGCAGGACACCATGCTGGCCACGCTGACTGACGACGGCACTTACCACGCGGCGCACGTCATCCAGCAGATCAATCAGGGCACGGTCAGCTACCCGCTGCGGGTTGCCTCCACGCAGGTGCTGACGCCGGCGCTGGACTCTCAGGTCCAGTACGCGATGTCCTACGACACGATCAACGGCACCGGTACCGCCGCGGCGATGAACGACGGGCGCCCGATCATCGCGAAGACCGGCACCACCGACACCGCGCAGTCGGCCTTCTTCATCGGCGCGATCCCGCAGTACGCCCTGACGGTTGGCATCTTCACCGAGAACCAGGGCGACAAAACCAAGGAGACACTGAACGGGCTGGGCGGAAACGTCGGCGGCGGTTTCGGTGGCTACTGGCCGGCCCGCATCTGGCGCACGTTCGCCGAGGATCAGTTCGCCCCGCTGCCGATCCAGCAATTCCCCACCCCGGTGTTCACCGGGGCGACGTGGAACATGTTCGGCGCCGGCATGCTCCCTTCGGCGTCGCCCTCGGCCACGCAGCCGGCCAAGCCGAAGACCCACCCGGCGCCGGTGACGCACCCGACGCAGCCGGCCACGAACCCCTTCCCGGCGCCGACGGCCCTGCCCACGTGCGGGCCGTTCGCCGCCAAGAAGTGCACCGGCAACGGCGGTCCGCCGACCCAGGGCCCGAACGGTGCCGTGAACGGGGCGGCGGCCCTGGTCGGGCTTGTCCCGCTGAGATGGCTGCGGCGCCGCCGGGAACGGGAGCGTCACTGAACGTGCCGCGTTCGGGGGACGGCGGACGTCGCGGGCCGGCGCTGGCAGACCCCGATCCCGGCGGCGAGCCCGACGGGGAGGCTGCCTTCGTGCCGCGCCGGCCGCTGGCCCTGCTGGCCGGAGCCACCAGCGTGCTGGTGGCTGCGGCGCTGTTGGGCGCCCTGCTCGCGTTCCTGGAGAAGGTGCCCTGCCGGGCGGGCGCGTGGAACAGCTATACCCGCCAATTCCAGGACGCCTGCTACACCGACATCTACCCGCTCTACTACGGCGAGGGCCTGTCGGCGGGCAAGGTGCCGTACACCGGCCACCATGTGGAGTACCCGGTGCTGATCGGCGCGGCGATGCAGGCCGCCGGATGGCTGGTGCGCTCGGTCACCGACCCCTACGCCCGCGGGCGCGCGTTCTTCGACGTCACCGTGGTCTTGCTGGTCCTCTGCGCGGTCGCAGGTGTGGTCGCCACTGCGTACGCCGCCGGCCCCGGCGGCGCTGGCAGGCTCTCCTGGTGGCGCTGGCCCCGGGCCTCCTACTGTCCGCGTTCGTTAACTGGGACCTGATCGCGATGGCGTTCACGGCCCTCGGCCTCGCCGCGTGGGCCGCCCAGCGCCGCATCCTGGCCGGCGTCCTGCTCGGCCTCGCGGTCGCGACCAAGTTCTATCCGCTGGTGTTTTTCGGCCCGCTGCTCCTGCTCTGTATCCGGGCGGGGCGGATGCGGGACTTCTGGGTGACGTTCACGTCGGCCGCGGTGGCCTGGCTCGCGATCAACGTGCCGGTCATGGTGGCCGCGCCCGCCGGCTGGCTGACGTTCTACTCGTTCAGCAAGACGCGCCCGGCGGACTGGGGATCGATCTGGTACTTCTTCGAGCATCTCGGCGTCCCGGTCCTGGGTGCGACCAGCCTCGGCACGCTGAACCTGCTGTCGGCGGCCGCGTTCGGCGCAGCGTCCGTGGCGATCGCGGTTCTGGCGCTCGCCTCGCCGCGCCGCCCCCGGCTGCCCCAGCTCTGCTTCCTGGTCCTCGCGGCCTTCCTGATGACGAACAAGGTCTGGTCACCCCAGTACGTGATCTGGCTCGTGCCGCTGGCCGTCCTGGCCCGGCCCCGGTTCTGGCCCTACGCCGCGTGGCAGCTGGCCGAGATCGGCTACTTCCTCGGCATCTGGGGCTATCTCATCTTCATCTACCGCAACGGGACGGTGATCCCGGGCTACAACGGCATCGGCCCGGGATGGTACTTCGCGGCGCTGCTGGCCCGCTTCCTGACCGTGGCCCTGCTGTGTGGCTACGTGGTCCGCGACATCCTGCGGCCGGAGCAGGACGTGGTGCGCGCGGACGGTGCGGACGATCCGGCGGGCGGCGTGCTGGCCGGGGCACCCGACCGGTTCGTGCTGCGCCCTGGCCGGGCCGCACCGGCCAGGATCACCGCGGTCAGCCTGCGGCCAGATGGTCCCTGAGCCAGCGCACGTCACCGGCCAGGCCGCCGTTTTCATCCGGCGTTTCGCACATGGCCGTCGCCCCGGCGGCGCGGATCACCCCGAGAATCAGGTCCGGATCGATCGTCCCGGTGGTCAGGTTGGCGTGCCGGTCGCGCCCCGAGGCGAACTCATCCCGCGAGTTGTTGCTGTGCACCAGGTCGACCCGGCCCGTGATGGCCTTCACCTTGTCGGCTACCTCGGCCAGGTCGAGACCGGCGGAGAAGGCGTGGCAGGTGTCCAGGCAGAACCCGATCTCGCCGTCGCCGTCACTGGCCCCGGCCATCACGGCGTCCCACAGCCGCCCGATGGCGTCCAGCGTCCGCGCCATCGCGTTCGTCCCGCCCGCGGTGTTCTCGATCAGCAGCGGGATCGGGCGCTCGACCCGTTCCATGACCTTGCGCCAGTTCGCGTAGCCGTCCGCGGGATCGACGCCGCTGGTCACGTGGCCGCCGTGCACGATCAGGGCCTTGGCGCCGATCGACGCGGCCGCTTCCAGCTGCTGGGTGAGCAGCTTGCGGCTCGGGATGCGGATCCGGTTGTTGGTGGTGGCGACGTTGATCACATAGGGCGCGTGGATATAGGCGTCGACGCCCGCGCGGGTGAAGGCGGCACGGATCTCCGCGGGGTCACCGGGCAGCACCGGCCCCTTCCAGCCCTGCGGGTCGCCGAGAAAGAACTGGACCGCGTCCGCACCACGGGATACCGCCTGGGCGAGTGGGTCCGGGCCATCGATGTGCACACCAATACGCACCATGGCCCGAGCCTAGCCGAGCCCCCGGACGTTACCCCCGTACGAGTGTCAGCCGGAGAAGCCGCCGTGGGCCAGGCCGAGGCAGGCGCCGACGAAGCCCGCGACCATGCCCGTTACGACCACGATCCGCTCCGTCCGGGTGGCCGAGATCATCTGCACGTACAGGCCCAGCACGATGGAGACGGCCCCGGTGACCGTGGCGGTCACGTGCCATGGGGCCGAAGCCGACGTCGCGTTGCGCACGATCATGCCGACGACGAAGGAGACCAGGCCCGCAATGATCGTCACGGCCGCGAGGGCGTTCAGGACCAGCTGGCTCCGGCGGCCCCGGCCGAGCGTCACGTGCTGCGCCTGCGGATCAGCCTGCTCGGTGCTTGCCATGTCTGGGCTTGCCATGTCTGGGCTTGGCATATCTGTGCCTGGCACGTCCGCCACCTCCATCTCAGCAACTGCACCGGCGCACCCGCTGATCTCGATTCTTCCCCTGTCCCGGCCGGGGAATCACCGCTTTCCTCGCCCCGGTCCGGACTGTCGGTGGCCCAAGGTATGCTGACCAGGCTGTGAAATTGCGGCTGGCCCCGGAGCCGCCGCCGTTCCGGCCCCTCCTGTCACGGAAAGACCGTGACCGCGTCAGTCCAGAGGAGGCATGACTCGAGTATGCGCAATTACGAAATGATGATCATCCTCGACCCCACGCTCGAGGAACGCATCGTCCAGCCGTCACTTGAACAGTATCTGCAGGTCGTCCCGTCCGGCGGTGGCGCTGTGGACAAGCTGGACATCTGGGGGAGGCGCCGCCTCGCCTACGACATCGACAAGCGGTCCGAGGGCATCTACGCGGTCGTCGACCTGACCGCCGAGCCCGACACGGTCCGCGAACTCGACCGTCAGCTCAACCTCAACGAAGCTGTGCTCCGCACCAAGGTCGTCCGGCCCCAGGCCCACTGACCGGGGCACGCACCACTACTCACATCCCAAGATCACGGTAACGACCGGGAGCAGCCAGATGGCAGCAGGCGACACCCAGATCACGATCGCGGGCAACCTCGTTGACGATCCCGAGCTCCGGTTCACCCCGGCCGGGCAGCCGGTGGCCCGGTTCCGCGTGGCCTCCACGCCGCGGTTCCGCGACAACTCCACCGGGGAGTGGAAGGACGGCGACAGCCTCTTCCTGACCTGCAACGTGTGGCGGCAGGCGGCCGAGAATGCGGCCGAGAGCCTGCAGCGCGGCATGCGGGTCATCGTCTCGGGGCGGCTGCGGCAGCGCTCGTATGAGACCAAGGAAGGCGAGAAGCGCACGGTCTATGAGATCGAGGTCGACGACGTGGGCCCCTCGCTGCGGAACGCCTCGGCGAAGGTCACCCGGGCCCAGCGCTCCAGCGGCGGCTTCGGCGCGAACCAGGGCGGCGGCCAGGGTTACAGCGGCGGGTCCGGCGGCGGAGGCGGGTCCGGCGGCGGCCGGGCCGAGGCTGACCCGTGGGCGACCGCGGAGCCCGGCGGCTTCTCCGACGAGCCACCGTTCTAACCGGCCCGTACCAGCGCGCCGGATCGACATCAGTAACCGACCATCCCCGCCAGCGGCGGGGCTCTAAATAGGAGCACCATGATGGCCAAGCCACCAATTCGCAAGCCAAAGAAGAAGGTCTGCGTCTTCTGCCAGGAGAAGATCTCCTACGTGGACTACAAGGACACCGGCCTTCTTCGCAAGTTCATCTCCGACCGCGGCAAGATCCGCGCCCGGCGGGTCACCGGCAACTGCACGCAGCACCAGCGGGACGTCGCTACGGCGATCAAGAACGCCCGCGAGATGGCGCTGCTGCCCTACACGAGCACGGCTCGCTGAGTCCGCGGGGAGGCATTGACATGAGCCGCACACCGATGAAGCTCATCCTCACCCAGGAGGTCAGTGGCCTCGGAGCCCCTGGTGACGTCGTGGACGTCGCCAGCGGTTACGGGCGCAATTACCTCATTCCCCGCGGCTTCGCGATGCCGTGGACCCGGGGCGCCGAGAAGCAGGTTGACCTGATCCGGCGGGCCAGGTCCGTCCGCGAGATCCGCAGCCTGGACGACGCGAAGGCCGCCGCAGCGGAGCTGCAGAACCTGGCGGTCCGGCTGCCGCGGCGAGCGGGCACCAACGGCCGGCTGTTCGGGTCGGTCGGACCGTCCGACATCGCCGACGCGGTCCGCGCGGCGGGTGGCCCGGAGCTCGACCGGCGCCGGATCGAGGTCCCTGACCCGATCAAGACGGCGGGGACGCACCAGGTAAGGGCCCGGCTGCATCCAGAAGTCAACGCGACCATCAACATCGAGGTCGTCGGGGCCTGACCGACGAAAGCCGGCCGCGCGCCCGGGACGTCACCCGGGACCGCGGCCGGCTTTGCGTCTCCTGCACCCAGGCCTGGTGGTCCGCGCCAGGACGCGAGCTAAGGCACCGCCGCGCCTTCGGCGATGGCGGGCGTGGCCGGGTCACCGATCCTGGCTGGGCTGTTCGTAGGCCGCGCTGAGCCGGGCCAGCTCAGGGTCGAGGGCGGCCAGCATGGCCCAGATGCTGGCGACCCGGGAGCGCATGTCCGCCGGAGTGAGCCCTGCTCCGGAATCGGCGGCCAGCTGGTCGATGGCGCTGATGACCTCGGCGATCGCCCCGTCCTCGCTCGAACACACCATCGGATAGTAGCGGTGCCGGCTGACAGCCCGGCACGGTTCGGTCAACTCCGGGCCACGTCCGTCCGGGATCATTTCCTGGCCCGATCTGCACCCCGATCTTCCGCCCGGCCGGTTCGCCTGCCCCCGGCCCGGCCGTGTCCGGCCGCCCGGCCCGGCCGTGTCCGGCCGCTCTCCCGCCTGTGGATAACTCGCTCCCCGGCTGTGGATACCCGCGGGCATTGAATCTTTTTCCCACGCACAGGCAGTGGAGAGCATTTCCGCAGCTAGAAGGCCTAGCGGGCGGGGAGATGCGCCCCTTTTCCCCGCGGCTTCCCCAGGCTGTGCACACTCCCGGCGGCGTGTCTTCACAAGCTATCCACAGCCATGTGCACACGATGGGTTGGCGTCCGGCGAGCACTGCCGCCAGACTGTCGTAGCCGTCCGCTAGAACGGATCTGGAACAGCGTCTCGCGCGGGCCCCGCGCGACGCCGACAAGGGGGAGGTGCTGCCTGGTGAGTGTCGCCGAGATCGCTCCCCGCGGTGAGTTCGAGCGGACCCCCCCGCACGACGTCGCCGCGGAGCAGTGTGTCCTCGGCGGGATGCTGCTCTCCAAGGACGCCATCTCCGACGTGATCGAGGTCATCCGTCCGCACGACCACTACCGGCCCGCCCACCAGGTCATTCACGAGGTCGTCCTCGACCTGTACGGCCGGGGAGCCGGCCGACGCGATCACCGTGGCCAACGAGCTCACCCGGCGCGGCGAGATCGGGCGGGTCGGCGGCGCACCCTACCTGCACACCCTCATCGCGTCCGTGCCGACGGCGGCGAACGCCGGCTACTACGCCCGGATCGTGCGCGAGCGGGCGATCCTGCGGCGTCTCGTGGAGGCTGGCACCCGGATCGTGCAGTTCGGTTACGCGGGTGACGCGGAGGCGGACGACCTGGTGGACCGGGCCCAGGCCGAGGTGTACGCGATCACCGACCACCGGGTGACCGAGGACTACCACTCCCTGGCCGACATCATGCCGGGGGCCCTGGACGAGATCGAGGCGATCGGCAGCCGCGGCGACGGCATGACGGGTGTGCCGACCGGCTTCGCCGACTTCGACTCACTGACCAATGGCCTGCACCCCGGCCAGATGGTCGTCATCGCGGCCCGCCCTGCCGTCGGGAAATCAACTCTGGCCCTCGATTTTGCTCGCTCCGCAGCCATAAAGAATGGGCTGAGCACGGCGTTCTTCAGCCTCGAAATGGGACGGAACGAGATCACCATGCGGTTGCTGGCGGCCGAATCCAAGGTGTCACTGCATACGATGCGGACCGGCCAGATGAGCGACGACGACTGGACCAGGCTGGCCCGGCGGATGAGCGAGGTGGCCGACGCCCCGCTCTTTATCGACGACTCGCCCAACATGTCGATGATGGAGATCCGCGCCAAATGCCGGCGCCTCAAGCAGCGCCACGATCTGCGCTTGGTGATCATCGACTACCTGCAGCTGATGTCGTCTCCTAAGCGAGTGGAGAACCGGCAGCAGGAGGTATCCGATATGTCCCGGTCACTGAAGCTGCTGGCCAAGGAGATCGACGTCCCGGTGATCGCGCTCTCCCAGCTCAACCGTGGCCCCGAGCAGCGCACCGACAAGAAGCCGCTCCTGTCCGACCTGCGCGAATCCGGCAGTATCGAGCAGGATAGTGACGTGGTGATCCTGCTGCACCGTGAGGACATGTACGAGCGTGAATCGCCCCGGGCCGGTGAGGCGGACCTGATCGTCGCCAAGCACCGCAACGGCCCGACCACCACGGTCACGGTCGCCTTCCAGGGCCACTACAGCCGCTTCGTCGACATGGCCCCCAGCTAAGCGGTCGCCCGGCACTTCGGCGACGACGACCCCGACCAGCGCTTCGAGCTGCTGATTGATCTCTTCGTCGAGGGCCTGGCCCAGCGCGCCGCGATCGGCACCGATTGACCACGGCGCGCTGTGCGCAGGGTGCCTGCGCCAGACCGCCATCGGGGATGCCGGCTTACCGGCCCAGCGCCTGGCCGAGCTTGGTCGTTGCGGCGATCACGAGCCGTGCCGCACGGCCGAAGTTATCGAACTCCGAATCCGCCCCGACCACCGAGATCGCCGCGTAGGCGCGCCCGCAGAAGTCACGCACGGGTGCTGCGACCGAGGTCAGCTGGCACTGCGACTCACCCGCGCTGATAGCGACGCCGGTACGCCGGACTTCGGCCAGCACACAGTCGAAATCGGCTGCGCTGGAAATCGTCCGCGGCGTCACACGGGGGAAACCCGCAGCCTTCCGGGCCTGCGCAAAGGCCGGGTCGAAGGCGGCCAGGACTTTCCCGGCGCTGGTCGCGTGCGCCGGCATCCGGTGGCCGTTGTCCATAACCAGGCCGATGCCGGACACGTATTTCAGCCGCTCTACGAGAATGACGTCGGCGCCGTCCGGCACAGTGAGGTGAACGGAAAGACCGCCGCTGGCTTCCCGCAGTTCTTGCAGCAGCGGCAGGGCGGCGCGGCGCAGCGGGAACCGGCCGGAGGCCAGCTGGCCCAGCTCGAACAGGCGCGCGCCTAGCTGATACCCGCCGCTGTCCGGGTCACGCCGGGCGAGATCACGGGCGCACATCGCTCCCAGCACACGCTGAGCTGTGCTCGGCGGCATGCCCAGGCGCTTGGCGATGTCGCCGGCCTCGGCCTCGTCCTCACGCATGAGGCATTCAAGTACGTCGAGCGCATTGAGAACGCTCTGCACATCGCTATCAACTGTATGTGAATGCAACGCCACCATGAGCGGAGCTTTGCGGCTGATTCTTTATCAAAAAAGGGTCTAAAGTCCCTAGCGGAGCGGCACGAATTGGTCGCACCGAATGCAAACCAGCGCCACCGTGATCGTATACATCCCGCCAGGCTGGCACTATTGTTCTGTCATAAGCCGTCTGAGGTCTCTGCGCCGCGACGAACTGGATCAGGCTGGCCAGGAGGTGTGGGATAGCATCGTCGGCTCGCGGGGAGCGGCGCTGATCAACGACCAGGGTGCTCTGATCGGTCCGTTCAATGCGTTCGTCCACGCACCCGAGGCTGGGCGGCACCTCACGTCAGTGGGACAGGTCCTGCGTTTCGGGACGTCGATCGAGCGCCGGCTGTCAGAGGTCGCCATCATCACCGTTGGCGCCCGCTGGAAAGCCGAGTTCGAATGGTGGGCGCACGCCCGCATGGCCCGCGAGCATGGTGTTCCCGACGCCGTAGTGGACGCCATCGGCCGCGGTGAGGACCCGCCGTTCGCGGCCGCGGACGAGCGCACGATGTATGCGGCCGCACGCCAGCTCACCGAAACGGGACGGCTCAGCCCGGCCGCCTACCACGACGTCCACGAACTCCTGGGCGACTCCGGCGCAGTCGAATTCGTCGCGCTATGCGGCTACTACAGTCTGGTGTCCTTCCTGCTGAACGCGTTCGACGTGCCCCTGCCGCCGGGAGCGGCGCCGCAGTGGGACGTTTCCGCCGGCTAGGCCAGTTCGTACCGGGAGCTGTCCCCCAGGACGGCACGGGCGGGGCGCGACGTGCCGTAGACTGTCGGGGCACCAGCGCTCGTAGCTCAACGGATAGAGCATCTGACTACGGATCAGAAGGTTGGGGGTTCGAGTCCCTCCGAGCGCGCCCAGTCTCCCCAGGTCAACGCTGCTCCCTGACTACCCGCTCCTCGTCGTCTGGCCGCATTTTGGCCGCATCAGTTATCCCGGCCGCGTCATCGAGGCGGTCTGCGTAGCGGTCCATCTCGCCGGGGTACAGGTGCCCGTACAGGTCCAGGGTCGTGGTGATGCTGGCGTGCCCCATGATCTCCTGCAGCATCTTCGGCGGGTAGCCCGCCTGGATCATCAGCGACGCGGCGGTGTGCCGCAGGTCATGAATCCGGAACCGGGTGCTGAGCCCGGCGCGGGCGCGAGCGGGCAGGAAGGTGGCACGCCGCCAGTTGGACAGCCGGACCACGCTGCCGCCGGGCATGGTGAACACGAGCTCGTCCGCGCGCTTGCCGCTAATGGCTGCCGCCAGCTCGGCGGCGACGAACCGTGGAATCGGGACGGTCCGGGACTGGTGCGATTTCGGGGTGCCGAGGACGACATGGCCGCCGACGTCGGAGAAGGCGCGGCGGACATCGACGCGGCGGCGCTCGAGGTCGATGTCGCAGACTCGCAGGGCCGTGGCTTCGCCCCAGCGCAGGCCGGTGTAGGCAAGCAGCAGGATCAGCAGACGCCAATGCCCGGCTTCGGCGGCCAGCGTGAGCACCTGGCCGTGGGTGAGGAAGACGTAATCGCGGCGCTTCGCCCGGGGCAGGCCCAGGCCACGGGCCGGATTGGAGCGGATGCGCCCGCTCCGCACGGCGTGATCGAGCGCGGCGGATATGACTAAAACGGATTGCCGGATCGGGGATGGGCCGAGCCCGGTGAGCGACAGCCGGGCGACCCACTCTGTCAGGCCCTCGAAGGTGACCTTGCCCAGCGGGACGGTGCGCCAGGTCGGCAAGATGTGCAGGCCCATCAGCCACCGGTACTGGTGCCGGGTCTTGGGCTTGAGATCAGCGCGGGAATCCAGCCAGGCCAGCGCGTATTCACCGAAGGTGATACGCCCCTGGGCCGGGTCGGTCCAATCGCCCTGGGCCATGAGTGAGCGCTGCTGGACAAGCCAGCGTTCAGCGTCGCTCTTGCGGGCGAAGCTCTTGCTGCGCTCGCGGCGGTCCGGTCCGCGATAGCGGGCGCGCCAAGAGTTACCGCGCCGTTCGATCATGGCTGTTCCCGGAGCCAGGCGATGACTTCCTCGGGCAGGTAGCGCAGATGCCGTCCGACCCTGTGGCAGGGCGGCCCGCAACGGCACCGACGCCACCGGTAGAGCGTGGCACGGAACGCCGAGGTAGGCAGACAGTCTTCGACGGTCCACAGGCGGTTGTCGGCCGTGGAATGGTCGCATGTTCCTCCTTCGGTCGGCTGGGCGGCTATGCGGCGGTGTCGGCCTGGCCGTGGTGCTCACGGGCACGAGCAGCGGACGCGGCGGCCAGCTCAGCGCCCGGGGTGGCGGTGTAGCCGGTTCCGGCGTAGGTCCAGGTGCTGAGGACCAGGACGACGGTTTCATCGAGGGGGCGGCCCCAGGGGTCGCGTTCGCCGCCGGGGTGGCGCTGGGCGCGGCGGTGAGCCGTGCGGGCGGCGCGGAGCTGGCCGAAGGTGACGGAGTAGCGGCGGGATTTGGTGAGGAAGTGGCCGCCGTAGCCGAGCATGTGCGCCCACTGCCGGAACCGCGGTTCTCCGGTCGCGCTGCCTGCTGCCGAGCTGCCAGGCGGTGGTGATCATCTGCCGGTAGTGGCGGGAGCAGCGCAGGCCCTGCAGGTCGAAGGCGGTGCGGATGCGGGTGTCCGGCACGCCGGGCACGGTCAGGGTCTTGGTGGCGTACTTGGCGATGTAGTTCGCCACCGCCTGCCCGGACAGGGCCTGCCCGGTGCCGGGCAGGTCGGGGCTGTGGCGGATGGGCCGGGCGTCGGTCTGCGCGCCGAAGCTGAGCCGGACCCCGGAGCCGGTGAGTCGATGGTGGCGGCGGTGGCGGCCTGGCCGATGGCGTCGCACAGCAGCGCGGCGGTGTAGCGGGCCGGGGGCGGCTGGTAGTCCTCGCCGGGGGCGTCCAGGCGGATGACGGCGTGGAAGTGGACGACGCCGCGTGCCTGGTATTCGGCCACCTTGACGTAGCGGATGCGCAGCGACCGAGCGCAGCTCCTTCTGCGTGACCCCAGCCAGCCGGGCGAGGTGGCGGGGCAGGTAGGTGGTGAACCGGCGCCACAGGTCCCCGGCGTAGGCGTTGAACAGGACGGCGGCCTCGTAGTCGTAGCAGCCGAAGCACAGCGGCTGGCCGAGCCGGGGGTCGTCCTCGACGTGCCGGGTCGGGCAGGAGATGTCGTGGCCGTGCGGGCAGCGGCGGGCGCTGGGCGTCGCGGCGGGGGCGGCAGGGCAGCACGGTCTTGCCGCGCATCCGGCGGGAGTGGACCGGGCCGAAGGAGGGGGCGGTGAGGGTGGCGAACACGCACGGATGCGCGCGTGATCGGTCTCGGGCATGCCCTTGCCGCCGGCCAGGCCCGCGCGGACGAGCTGCCGGGCGTCGCGTTTGTAGATGGCTGAGCAGGCCGGGCAGACGGTCTCGCGGCGGTTGCCGCACGCGACGTGCAGCACTCCCCCGGGCTCGCTGGCGGTGTCGTAGACCGGGGCGGTCTCGCCCGTGGCGCGGTCGATGGCGTCGATCCGGCCGGTCAGCCGGATGGGGTGGGAGCAGGTGCCGGTGGTGGCGAGCTGGCGTTCCCAGGCCCGGAAGTCGGCCCAGGTGATGGTCTCGGTGGTGTCGTCGGCGGTCGCCCCCAGCCCCGGGCCGCGGACGGGTTCGGGGCTGAGAGCGGCGGTCGCGGCAGTGGTGGTCAAGGGCTGCCCCAGCGTTGCTGGGCGGCCTGGCGGGTGATGCCGAGCCGGGTGCCGATCTCGGCCCAGGAGTACCCGAAGCCGCGCAGGCCGGTGACGGCCTGGCCGATCGCGGTGTCGATCTCTTCGGAGAGATCGGTCATGGCGCTCAGGGCGTCGATGTCGCCGGTGGCCACCCGGCGGGCGTAGGCGCGCAGGACGCGGCGGGCGAAGCTGGCGTACTCGTCGTTCTCGACCGGCCGCCGTGGCCGGTTTGGTGTCAAGCGGTCGTTGACGCTGTCGTGGCGGCCGAGGTGGGCCGCTGGTGATGAGTCCCGGTAGGGGGTCAGGACGGGTGGGTGGCTCATGCGTGCCTCCGCTTCCGTGCCGCAGCTTGGCGGCGTAGGCGGCGAGGTAGGCCACGTCCTCATCGGTGAGGTAGGCGGACTTGATCCGGCGCGGGACGCCGGTCTCCGACAGCAGCCAGCCGACCCCGCGGGCCAGCGGGTCGATGCTCGGCGGCGGTGTAGCCCTCGTTGGCCCAGCCCTGGCCGAGCACCACATCGGAGCTGGAGTCGGTGGTGCAGCGGAACGCCCACCGGTAGCCGAACAGGTCCCGCATGGACGGGTCGATGACCTGATGCGAGGGCCGCTGGGTGGCCAGGATGATGATCACCCCGGCGGCGCGGCCCCGGGCGACCAGGTCGCGGGTGAGGGCGGCGAACTTCTCCCGGTCTGGCTTGGTGCCGACGGTGGCGGAGAAGTAGGCGTACTCGTCGATGACGATCAGGTAGACGTGCTCGCCGGAGTCGCGGGCGATCTTGCGGCGGCCGGTGGCCAGCAGCGTCTTGTACCGGTCGTCCATGGTGGCCTGGAAGGACTCGAACGCCTCGATGGCGTCTTTGATGGACGGGCCGATGAACGTATCGGCGCAGTGCCGCCACGGGCCGAGCTCGACCTGCTTGCCGTCGACCAGGATGAGCTTGCAGTCATACGACAGCGCGCCGTGCGCGGTGATCAGGTTCAGCCCGGACGACTTGCCGCCGCCGGGCTCGCCGCCGAGCAGCATGTTCCGTTCGGCCAGGTTGACGTAGACGTGCTCGCCGTTCTCATCGATGCCCAGGTGCACCGGGTCGAACATCGAGAACGGGAACGCGCCGGGGATGGGGTGGTCATGAGGGGGTGCCTCCCTTCCGGGGGATGGGTGGGGCAGGCCCCAGGTCGTGCCCGGGGCCCTGCCGTGGGAGTGGGTGATGGCTGGGTTAGGGAGTGACCCAGCGGTTGCGCTGGCCGTCCCAGACCGGGTGGGGCTGGTCTGCGGTGGCGAAGATGATGCCTTTGCCGTCGCATTCGGGGCACGGCTGATAGCCGTGCAGGTAGACCGGGGAGCCCGGGGTGATGGCCTGCCACCGGGTGTCGCGTGCGGTGATGACGGCGAGGTTTTCCCAGGCCAGCCGGATCAGCGCCTGGGTGCCGAAGGGCTGGACGGAGATGACGGCGAAGCCGCCGAGCCCGTCGATGGTGATGTGGTCGCCCCGGGTGAGCTGGCTGGTCAGCTTGACCGCTGGCCGGCAGCATGGGGTCAGGGCGGCCGGTCATGACACCGGCACCTTGGCCTGGCCGGCTGCCGGGGTGCGTCCGGGGGGATGATCCGGGAGGGGATGATGACGTCGGCGGTCAGCGGGTCGTGGCGGATGATGTCGATGGTCACGAGATGCGACCATTTCTTGTTGCGGATGATCCGGGCTTCGCGGGCGTAGCAGCCTGCGCCGATCTCGGCCTTGTAGGCGTCGAAGTCATCGGCGCAGATCCCCGCGCGGCACAGCACGTGGGCGCGTTCGCCGACCTTGGTCGGGCGGATCCACAAGATCAGCGGGAGCCGTCCGGCGCGGGTGTGCAGGCGTCCCTCGTAGCAGACCCGCTGGAGGCGGTGCCGGGAGATCAGGCACCAGGCGTGCCGCTTGAGGTACCGGCGCGGGGCCGGGATGGCCAGGGCCGCCGTGATGAGGGCGGCGAAGGTGATGAGTGCCCACAGGGCGGTGATGGCCGCGGCCAGCCGCCAGTACGCGGCGAGCAGGGCGGCGAGGAGGGTCAGTTCGGTGCGCCACCGCCAGGCGATGCCTGCTTTGCTGCGGTGGAAGTCGACCGCCCAGCCCTCGATCAGGTAGGGGTTGTTCCGCTGGTTGCGGCTGCTGCTGTTGCTGTTCTTGGCCATGGCTCACCGCCCCAGCACGGTGCGGCGGGCGGAGATGACGATCCGGCCCATGCAGGGCGGGCAGTAGCGGCCGTTCCAGTGGCCGCGCTTGCGGCATCCGGCGCACGGGTACTTGCCGTCCGCCACGGTGAGCGTGGCGGCCTGGACGTGCACGGCGGCGGCGAGCTGGTCGCCGTCGAGGACGGGTGCGGGCGTTGCGGTTACGCCGGGGCATGGTCACTCCCCCCGGGTGCGGGGGTGTCCCAGTCCACGACGCAGGCGACCGGCCAGGCGGTGCCGCACGCTTCGCAGATGAGGCCGAGTTCGTTGATGCCGTCGCCGGTGTCGATCTCGTCTTCGGTGATCTCGAAGGACCCGCAGTCGGGGCAGATCGGCTCGTGGTAGACGACCCGGTGGCCGTCGCTGGCGGTGGACCGGAACACCACCGTTCGCGGCTCGTGCGTGCCGGTGGGCGCGCTGGTAATCTTGGGCATGCCACTCTCCTTGTTTGTTACGGGATGAGGACTGGTGTGGTGCGCCGGGCCGGGGGACGGCAATCCCCCAGGCCCGGCATTTTGCGTGTCAGGCCGTGATGACCTCACGGACCAGGGACAAGGCCCGGTGCTTGAGCGGTTCCGGGCGGATCAGGGTCCGGTTGAGCCGGGTCTCCCAGGACCGGGCGGTGCGGACGTGATCGAGGTATTCACCGGCCGCCTGCACCAGCCCGTAGGCGGTCCCGGCGACCTGCTCGGTGGTGGTGGAGTCGAAGAGCAGCCGCAGCGCCATGCGGGCTTCCTCCACGTTGCGGGCCACCCGGTCGGTGACCAGGCCGGTGGGCGGCATGGGGATGAACTCGGTGATGAACAGCTCCCGCTGCTTGGGGGTGATGGGGATGGCCAGCAGGTCAGCGGCGAGTTCGGCGTAGCGGCGCATTTCGGCTTTGGCGCCGGTGACGGCCTGGCGGGCCTCGTCGATGCGGTTCCGCCAGCATGGCTTTGTGGATGAAGGAGAACGTCGCTCCGGTGCGTTCGCCTTCCAGTTCGGCGGCGCGGAAGGTGTTGGCGCACACGATCCGCACGGCGGTCGCCCGCAGCGCGCAGGCGGCGGTGCCGTCGTGCCGGTTGGTGATGGCCAGATAGGGCAGGGTCGGGCTGGCGTCGCCCGGCAGGGTGATGGGCTCATCCAGCAGCGCCAGGCACCAGACGGACCGGCCGCCGTCCAGGACGCCCGCGGTTTCCCACTTGACGTTCGGCTGGGCGAGGACCGCTTCGACGATCTCGCCCATTTCGCCGTGGTCGATGACGGTGTAGGTGTCCTTGTTGATGGACAGGACGGCTCCGGTGTCGGAGCGGGAGATGGTTTTCCAGCCCGGGACGGGCTCGTAGTGCTCGCTGCCGTCGGGGTTGATGCCGGTGACCGCGTACACGTCGGCGGTTACCGGGTCCCAGTCCGAGCCCGGCCAGGGTGCGGGCGTCCGCCCACGCGCCGGGGTAGTCGTCGCAGGATGGTGCCTTCGCGGTGCCAGGGCATCTGGCGGACCGAGAACATCGACTCGATGTTGGCTGGCATGGTGGTTCTCCTTGTTGTCTGCTGGTTACGGGATGAGGGATCGGTGGTGGGCCGGGCCGGGGGACGGCAATCCCCCGGCCCGGCATCTGTCGGTCAGCGGGTGCTGGTGGTGTGCATGTAGGCGTAGGCCTTCACCTGCACGCCCGCGTAGGCGAACTTGACTTCGCAGCGGACGGCCGGCTCGCCGTGCACGTCCTCGGTGCGGGAGCCGGTGACGGTGCCGCCGAACCGTTCCGCCCAGCGGGCCAGGGCGTGGAAGGTGTCCGGCTCGGTGCCGAACTGCATGTCGATCTCCTGGCCGGTCGCGGACAGGGACAGATAGCCGGGCTGCGGCAGGGTGTCGTCCTCGGTGAACATGGCCACCAGGGCGACGGCCAGCTCAGCCATCGGCTTGTCCGGGTCGGGCTCGGTCATGGTCACGAAGTCGGGGACCTCGATGACCTCGGACGGGATACGGGTAACGGTCATGATGGTGGTTCTCCTTGTTCGTGCGGTACGGGATGAGGATCGATTCGCGTGCCCTGGCATCGGCACAGGGCAGGTGGTCAGGAGCGCGGGTAAGCGGGGGCGTGACCGGCAGGTCACGCGGCAGCGGCCCTGCGGGCCTCGGCCAGCGCAGTGACGAGCTCGGCGCGGAACGCGCGGACGATCTTGCCGTCGCGGCCGACCCACGGTGCGAACACCAGGCCGTGGACCTGGGCGAGTTCATCCAGGGTCAGCTTGGGCTCGTCTCCAGCCACCTCGACCCAGATGGTTTCCCTGGTCTCACGCCCGGCGTCGATCGCGTCCAGCCGCACCGTCCAGATCGGCCGCCCGTCCCGCGTCGTCGCCTGCCTGGTCTTGTCCCTGTAGTCCTGCCGTGGCTTGGCCGCCCGGCCACCCGGAACTGGACCCGCTCGTGTCGATCTCAAGTCGCATGATCCTGTGCCCTTCCTGTCTTGTCCTCTTGTCCTCTATAGGACCTTAGGAGAACGGTAACCAGGCACGCGGCGTCCAGTCAAGTCCTCTACAGGACTAAGCTGTTGCCCGGAGGAACACATGACAGACGAGCTGGGTGCCAGAGCACCCAAGTACCAGCGCATAGCAGACGCGCTACGACGCCAGATCAAAAACGGTGAGTACCAGCCAGGTGACCGGCTACCGGCCAGAGACAGCGCTGCTAGACCGCTTCCGTGACCGAGTTCGGCACTCTCAGCCTGCCGACGCTGCGCCAGGCGATCGCGCTCCTTCAGGTCAGAAGGCCTGATCGAATCGCAACAGGGCATCGGGACATTCATCAAGGCTGATCGGCGTCTTCAGCGCCGGTCACGGAAGCGGTATGGCCGGGCCCGGACCGACCAGCAGCTACTGACCTCCCACCTCGCCCACCAGATCATTTTCGCAGGGCAAGGCGAGTGTGCCAGAGCACATCGCGCCGTCACCGACTTCCAGCCGGATGACCGAGTGGTGATCCGGCGGCGGCTCCTGCGCGACAAAGAGACGGGGCAGCCAGAAGAACTGGGTGCCAGCTACGTTCCCGCCTCGATCGCGGCTGGGACCTACCTGGAAAAGACCGACGTAGTGCCCAAAGCACTATTCCTGTGCGTCGAGGATCTGAGCGGGAAGCGGTACACCCGTGCGCGGGACCGCTGGATTGTCCGGCCCTCCACGGCCGAGGAATCGGGGCTGCTTGAACTAGCGCCCGGAACAACGGTTGTTCATCTGGTGCACACGGCGTACAGCGAAGACGGCGAGATTCTCGAAGTGTCAGAGTCGGTGTGGCCCGCAGACCGAGTGATCATCCTGGATGACTACGAGGTCGCGCAAGAGCCAGAAGACCTTCAGGGCTTGTCCGACATCTGAGCGAGGTAGACCCGATGGGACACGCAGAGCCCCAGGTCGAGGCCACGGTACGCAATCACTGGTGGTGGCGTCCGGGCTGGCGCACGGGCCGTCACTTCTACGCCTGCCACTTCACCCTGGACGACCAGCCGCAACTACGCGCCTTGGTGCGCCAGTACCAGGACGCCATGGCCCACCTGCCGAACCTGGATCTCATCCCTGCCGCGTGGCTGCATGTCACCATGCAAGGAATCGGCTTCACGGACGAGATCAGCACCGACTGACCTAGCCGCCGTCACAGACCGCTTGAGAAAACGCCTCCGCAGCATCGAGGCTCCGGTGGCCACGTTTCACCGGCCTACGATCCATCCCGAAGCAGTGCTGCTCAAAGCAAACCCGCCAGAGCCGCTGTACCAGTTGCGATTGGCCATGTATGAGGCCATCGCTTCGGTTCTCGGACCCGACAAGTTCAGCGAACCGCGGCCCGAGCCTGGCCGATTCAAACCGCACGTCAGCGCCGCATACGTCAATAGCGACGGTCCAGCGAAGCCGATAGCCAATGCTATCATGAACATCAACCCCGAGCCAGTCACCGTGACCTTCAAGCAGGCGTCGCTGCTCGTGTTCCACCGAGACCACCGCATGTACGAATGGACCGAGGCCACACCCCTGCCTATCGGCATGGCGGGCAGCCCCCAGAGTGCCCCCAGTGTGTCTAGCTCCACTTGATGTGCGACACATCACTTGATCCTTGATGGATGGACCGTGAAGAGTGGTTAATCTTTGAGCATGTGGACTGAGATTCTGGCTATCTACGCGGCCGTAGTATCGACCGGCTCACTGGTTGTCGCATACATCTCATATAGGTCTGGCGGACCGGTACTGTCAGGACAGGCCGAGATAATTCCCGAGATGTTCGGAACAGAAAAAATCGATGGGCCGACCCTATGGGTCCACCTCTTCAACCGGGGGCACGCGCGCCAGTAACCGTTCCACACGGCGAGTATATGGGCTGAAGGCGTCGGCCGGTCCGTAGGTCCTCTGAAAATTGGCTGGTCCCTGGAATCGGATAAGTACTCGCTACCTGCAAAGATCGAGGGATATTCAGCAGTGCTATGGATCTTTCCAGCTCGCGAGTTCGCTAAGACTTGGCTAACGAGAAATGATCTTCAAGCACTTAAGATAGGAATCGAGCACGGTCCCGGCAAAACTCTTTTGCTAAAAGTCGATATCTTCGGGTTTCTAACACATCGACCGGCAAAATCTACCCGACTGGGAGCCGGACTGCTTCACGAACCAGGAGTACACCAAAGTGCCTGCAAGCGACTTGATCCTTGACGATCGGCCTCACTTGATCCTTTACACGTCCTGACGGATTCTTCACTGGTTAGGCTAGTGGCGGGTTGGCCCGTTACGCTCGGTAGCTGAAGCCGGTTCTGCGAGCGCCCCGACCCTGTTCCCTCCGTCGCCGAGGCGTCGACCGGAGACTTCCCCGCCATCAAGGAAGAGGTCCGTTGAGGCGAGTGAAGATAATTGCGCGGAGTGTCCGGGGACCTGCCCGGGGCAGGACGCGGTGGTCGCGCAGCTGGAAAAGGCCGCGGCCGCGGCGGCGCGCTGCTGCTGGCCGGAGGTCGGTCCCCAGCCGGGGGCGTCCCGGGCCGGCACAGCCCGGCGCGATGACGCACGCCTGGCTGTTCACCAGGCCGCCCGGGTCGGGCCGGTCGGTGGCGGCCCGGGCGTTTGCCGCCGCCCTGCTCTGCCTTTCCCGCGGCTGCGGTCAGTGCGCGGCCTGCCACCAGGTGCAGGCGGGCACGCACGCGGACCTGAGCTGATCCGGCCCGAGGGGCTGTCCTACGGGGTCAACAACGAGGACCTAGTGCCCCGGGCGGCGGGCCAGCCCACCGGCGGGCGCTGGCAGGTCGTGCTGTTCACCGGCGCCGACCGGTGTACCGAACAGGCCGCCAACGCGCTGCTCAAGGCCATCAAGGAGCCAGCTCCCCGGACGGTCTGGCTGCCGTGCGCGCCCTCGGCCGAGGACCTGGTGCCGACGATCAGGTCGCGGTGACGGTTGTCACACTTGTCGTGCCGGCCTCGGCGGCAGTGGCTGAAGTACTGGTGACGCGGGATGGCATCGAGCCGCGAGAGCGCTGGCCGCGGCCCGTGCGGCGCAGGGACACGTGGGCCGCGCCCGCCGTCTTGCTGTCGACCGCCGCGGCCAAACGCCGGGCCGACGTGCTGCGGGTGCCGCTATCCGTTACCTCGCTGGGCCCGGCGCTGGCGGGCCGCCGCCGCCCTGGTGCGCGACCGCCGAGGAAGCCAAGGCGGTCACCAGGAGCTGGACGAGCCGGAACGCGAATCGCTGCGCAAGGCGTTCGGCGAGGGGTCGACCGGCAAGGGCGTGGCCAAGGCCATGCGCGGTATGGCCGGCGCCATGAAGGATCTCGAGGACCGGCAGAAATCCGGCGCCACCCGGGTGAAGCGGGACACGCTCGACCAGGCCCTGCTCGAGCTGGCGCTGTTCTACCGGGACATCCTGATGGTGCAGGTGGGCGCCGACGTCGAGCTCGCCAACGAGGACGCTGATCTGCGGCAGGTGGCGTCGGCGTCGTCCCCGAGGCGCACGCTGCGCCGGATCAGGCCATCATGTGTTGCCGCGAGCGCCTCACCCTGAACGTCGCCCCCCCGCTAGCCGTAGAAGAGATGACCCTCTCCCTGGTCCGCGGCCGACGCGCTCCCGCGCCCACCTGCCCCTGTCGGCTCAGCGGCGTTTTCAGCGCGTTTATCAGCTAGGATCGCGGCATGTCGGAGTCCGTCGTTATCCTCGTCATCGGGATTCCCGGCGCGGGCAAGACCACGCTCATCAACCGCGCGGCCTCGCCGGAGTGGACTGTGCTCGACACGGCTGTTTCCGGCAGCAAGAGCCGCCGGCACTGCGCCGCGTGCCCGTGCCGTATGTGCTCTACGTCCTCGCGATCGTCGAGGCCATCGCGCAGAACCCGCAGGTGGTCATCCAGTCCCGCGGCACGTCACGTGGCTGCGGCGCCTGGTCACGGCCTGCGCGCGCCGCCACGGCCGGGCGGCGGTGCTCGTCATGCTCGACGCGCCGCCCGCGGACGCCGTGGCCGGGCAGGTGAGCCGGGGGCGTGTCGCGCCACACCCGTCATGCGCTGGAACACCGCCCGCTGGAGCCAGCTGCTCGATCCCGCCGGCAGCGGCGCGCTCGCTGCCGAGGGGTGGAACCGCGTCGTGGTGCTCGACCGCGCGCAGGCGTCCCAGGTCGAGAACCTCGGTGAGCTCACCGCGAGCGCCCCTGAAAGACGCGGGCAGCCGTGTCTTTCAGGTCGGCCGTCGCCTGCCCGGTGCTCTCACCGATCAGCGCGCCGACCACCGACTCGCCCGGGTAATGCACGCCGGTGTGCACCCGGGAGTAGGCGACGGCTGCCGCCAGGAACCGCAGCGCCAGGCCGAGCCAGGGCTGTTCACGGCCGATGGCCGAGGCGAAGGCGAACCCCGAGGCCGCGTGCCGGACGGAAACGATGTGGAAGTCGGCATCCGCATGTTCCGCTGGCGGGGATCCGGCGCCGGACCGGTCCGGCCGCGGCCGGGACCAGACGGACTTGACGCCGAGGTTCACCAGCGCGGAGGTGGCGCCGATGGCCAGTGTTCCCTCGCCGCGGCATGCCGGCGGGGGCGGCCCCCCGCCACGCCCATCCCGGCCGCGATGGCCAGCCACAGGCGCGAGTTATTGGCGGCGTTGGAGCGGCCAGCGGCTCGTCCAGCGCCGGGGTGGGCGTGGCGCTATGGCCAAGTAGACCGCCCGGTCCACGGCACCCAGCTCGCGCAGCCATTCGGCAACCCGCAGGCGGGCCGGTCCGCCTTGTTGCGCCGAGCCGTTCAGCCAGGCGCTCCGCGATCGCCTCGGCGGCAGCGGGCGGCTCTTGGGCCGCATCCTGTGTTCCACCGCCGTTATTAACACCCGGGCCGGACGGAATGCCGGGGACGGTCTGTCGGTCTGCCTCACACGTCCTGGTCACCGAGACGCTATCCCGGCAGTCCCTTTTACGAGGGCATGTCCCGGTACGGACCAAGTCGAATATCGCGCACGTGGTAACCGGGGAAACCGCCCCGCCCGGGAGAGCCGTACCAGCAGGCTAGCGCGGAATCGGTCATTCACCAGGTGATCGAACGGGATTCAGCAGAACTGTCGGCTACCGAGCAGATCCAGGGCCAGCCAAGGATGGGCGCCTGGGACCGGGAACTACTCAACCTGGGGCCGCGGCAATGCGCCAGTCGCTTAATCCTGCGATCGATGAGGAATTGCGCGGCACCCTCGACGGAGACCGAATACTCCCGGTACTGCAAAGAGCACCAGCGGCCCGCACTGCTTGAAGCCGACCCCGGGAACGGGTGCTCGCCGGGAATGACGTCCGGTCGGTGATCCGGGACATCACCCTGTCGCCGCTGGACGGGGCCCGGTCAGTGTCCGCGGTGCTGCACAGCCGGTGACGACAGTCCGGCCTGGCACTCCGGTGTCCTGGACGGCGCGGACTCCGGAGTCCGCGGCCGGGCCGGCCGCCAGGGCCACCGCCGAGGCGCTGGACTCCCGGGCCGCAGCTCTGGGGGAGCGGCAGCTCGCCGAGCCTGAGCCGTGGGGGTCGACGCCGGCACCTCGGCCCGCCGCCCCGGGAGTCCAGGCGGCGGCGGAGCTTAGCGGCGCAGCGCGAGGGCCTCGACGCCGGCAGCGCGGCATCTTCAGGCGTGGTCGAGTCGACCGTGGGCACGCGGGAGATCGCGGGCAAAGCCCGGAAAGAGCTTAGCGGCGCGGGCACGAAGTGCCGGAGTGGGCAGCCGGTAGAGGAGCAACCCGACGCGGACGAGCCCGAGAAATACAGACGAGCCCGAGGTTGAAGTTACCGAGCCTGAACAAGTCGAGCCGGAAGCAAGCGAAGCCGCAGGGCCCGAGATCGAAGGCCTAGACGAGCCGGTGCCTGGCATGGTCTAGCTCGTTAACAGATTCATGGTCTGTCTATAATCGCGGATGGGCAATCGCGGATGGGCGGATCGGCCCTGCCTCACGGCCCTCGCCTCGCCTCGCCTCGACCAGCCTCGCCTCGACGGTGCCTACTCCGATGTCTAGGCCAGCCAGGACGTCTGTCCCGATGTCTAGCCTCACGGTGCCTAGCCTCACTTGATCCTTGACGGATCAGCCTCGCTTGATCCTTTACACGCCCTTAAAGATTAACCTTTTAACCTTTTTGCTGGTCAGTGGCGTGTTTGCGGTTCGTGGCATGTCGGCTTCGCCTGGGAGAAGGTGACGTGGTGCTGGGCCCTTGCTGCTGCCTTTGGGCCTGCCGGGTCCGGGCTGGGTGGGTTTCGGGACACGAGCCGGGGTGCCGAGGTCGTGGTGGATGTTGCGGAACCCCCGGCGGACGCGGCCTGGGGTGAGCGGCCGGGCGGGGTCGGGGTGCTTCTCCCAGGGGCGGCGCAGGTCGGCGGCGAGGGGGCGGGCGAGCAGGAGCTGGGCGTGGGCGGCGATGACGACCCGCACCCAGCGGTCAGCCTGCTCGGGGGCGCGGACCTTCGCGGCCGTGAGGCCGAGGGTGCCCTTCAGGACGCGGATGGCGTGCTCGATGTCGAACCTTGCGAGGTAGGCGCGCCAGAGCTCGTCCAGGGACAGGGGGCCGGGGCCGGCGTGCCAGAGCCAGAGCTGGCGGTGGGGGTCGCGGCCGTCGGGGAGCCGCTCGGCGGTGACGTGGAGGAGGGTGCCGCGCAGGACGGGCAGCTTCTCCCGGCCGGCGAACCAGCCGCGGTCGCCGTGAACCTGGGGGTGGACGTCATGCCAGGCCTCGGCCCGGACGGTCCCGTAGAGCGGCGTATCGGGCAGGACCAGAGTCTCGTCGGGCCCTGGAGCCGGCGGCAGGGGCTTCTTCCGGCCCCGGCTGCCCCGCCCCTCGGCTGCCGCCGCGAGGGCCCCGGGCTCCAGGCAGTGGACCTCCGGCCCCCGGCGGGCGGGACGGCCGTTCTTGCCGGGCCAGGAGAGCGCGTCCTGGTAGAAGACGCTGCCGGCCGGGAGCCGGACCAGGACGTGCGCGGGGCAGCCGGCCAGGCCGTCGGTCAGGGCGGCGGCGCTGTATCCGGCGTCGAAGACGAACAGCGGCACCGCCCCGCTGGCCGGCAGGCGGCGCAGCACGCTCTTGACCTGGGCGACCGTCTGCGCGGTGCGAGTCGCGGGAGTGGTCCGCTGCACATCGACGACCGCGGCCCAGGCGGTGCGCAGGTGCCCGGTGACGGCGGCGAGCTGGTACTCCCAGCCGGGCGTGGTCTTGCTCGACCCTTTGCAGTGGCAGGCCCCGTGGTGGACGTGCTCGCGGCCCGGCGAGCACCAGGCGTCCGGCCGGGGATAAGACGTCGCGTCGACCGCGACCCGCACCCGCCGCCAGCGGGCGCACGCGTCCCGGACCCGGGCGGCATCCGCCGCCGGCACCCCGGACAGCGCCCGGTCCAGCATCCTTCGGCCGATGACATCGTGCTCCGTGATCCAGGCCCGGCTTCCGGCCCGTCCACCAGCGGCGGCAGCACTGTCGTGAGCAGGGAGAACAGCCGCTCATCATCGGCCTGCCCGGCCGCCAGGGCATCGTAGAGCGCACCGTGGCCCCGGCGGAACTCCGGCTCCAGCGATAGCTGCACCAGCGACCGCACCGGGCGATCCGAGCACAAGACAGCATCCGCCAGCTCGAACAGCGTGTCGCCCCGCGCCGTCAGGCACTCGTGCAGCCGCTCCCGGAACTCCCGCAACGGCCCGGCGCCCCCCGGAACCGCCTGCACCTCCTCGCCAGGGCATGGCAAGGTAAGACTCACGGCCGTTTCCCCTCTCTTCGGATGTGTCGCAACACCAAGA
>CAVUNW010000018.1:0-13876 GCA_963742865.1 uncultured Actinomycetes bacterium | reverse complement strand
CGGCCAGGTCCACGCTGCCGACGTACGCCACCGCGACGTCGAACCCGTCGGCGGCCAGCTTGGCGGCGATGACCCGGCCCATGCCGCCGGTCCCCCCGGTCACCAGGGCAGTGCGTATGCGGTCTCCCGCCTCATCACCTGTACTCATGAGTCCTCACCTCTCTGCGGCCGCTCATCGGCCCGCTGATCGCGACAGCCCAGTGTTGCCGCGCGATCTGCGCCGCACATCGTCAGGTCAGGTAATCGCATCGGGAGCCGCCCAAGGTCCCGATCGCAAGCAGCGGACGCGGGGCGGAAAGCCATCGCCCGTTCGGCAGGTCAAGATCTTTCCCCGAACGGCCGTGGTGCTTGCCTCGCGAGCCGGTCAGCCAGGTCGGCGGCCGCCCTGGCGGGCGGGAGCCGGACCGCCCGGCGGCCGGGCCGTGGAAATGGTCCGCGCCCTGACGATGCGCGTTCGCCCGGGTCAAGCGAAGGTTCGTATCCGGAGCTGCCGAAAAGGCAGGCATCAGGAGAGAAAGAGGAACAGAACGTGAATCTCCGTATCTTCAGACGAGTGCCCGCGCGGAAACGCGGGCTGATTGCCGTGCTCGCGGCGGCGGTGGCCGCGAGCACGCTCGCTGGCCATTGCGGCGGGCGCCGGGGCGGCCGCCTCGGCCGCGCCGGCCGCCCGGGCGGACCAGGGCCCGGGTGAGGCCACCGGGCTGGGGCAGCTCACCGGCCTGCTGCCCGCGAGCCATCTGACCCTGGAAAGCGCGCATCCAGGTCAACCTCAGCAACGAGACGGTGCGGCTGCCGCTCTACCCCGGGCATCGCGTACGCGGGCACCCCGCACCAGGAGAAGGTCTGGTACGTGCTGGAGGACGCCTCCGACGCCGGGCTGCCGCGCACGACCTGGGCGTGAACTACGCGCCCAAGCTGGCCAACATCGCGCATCAGCTGACCCGGCCGCGCGTGCAGACCGTGCACGCTCGGCAACCCGACGCCGCAGCAGAACCCGTTCGGGCCCGCGGTCGTGCAACTTCGCGGGCGCGCCGGACTTCAGCCCCACCCGGATCGCGACACCCGGGCCGGACGGGTTCCCGCTGGCCAAGTTCCAGCCCGGTGCCGTGGCCGGCCCCGGGTACAGCCCGTTCATCAAGATCGCCGGGTCGGACGTCGTCTACAACGCGCCGATCGTGGCCACCGGCGACGGCCCGTTCGACGTGACCCACCACACCAACACCGAGGACCGCGTGCTGGGCGTCCACATCGCTGGGCCGTCCAAGCCCGGCCAGTTCGCCGAGTCCTGGGCCGACCTGCTGTTCGTCAAGGGATTCGACGCCTGCCAGCCCATCGTGTACCTGTCCCACCGACGCCGGCCAGGCCGCTCACCGCGGTACTGGAGCGGTCCACCTACGTGCCCGCGCTGGACAAGGCCGCCTTCAACGGCGGCGATGACTTCCTCGGCTCGGCCCGCGAGCGGCTGTTCGGCTTCATCAACGGCCAGACCGGCGTCAGCAACCCGCAGGCCCAGGGGTTCCAGCACCTGGCCAAGGACGGCATGGTGTCCCAGGACGCCTCGCTGGCCGACACGGCGTTCATCAACGCGCTGCGTGACGGCGGGGACCTGCTCAACGTGTTCGGCGACTTCCCCACCCTGACCGACCCCCGGCACGCCGACGCTTACAGCCCGCTATGGGACGCCCAGCTCGGGCCTGTGGACCCCCAAGGCGGTCGCTGCGGGGCTCCAACACCCGCCAGATCGACGAGAACCAGGTCTTCAACCTGGCCGCCACCCGCGCCGACCTGCTCACCGGGGTCAACCCGGCCACCGGCCAGCCCGAGCCCTACGGCTCGGTCGGGGTCGACATCAACTGCGCGGTCATCGGTTACACCGCCAAAGGCCCCCACCGCCAACCTCGCCCCCCCGGCACCCGGCTCCCAGTTCCTGCCTAGGTAACCGGCTAGCTGCGGCAGGCCCTGCCCCGCCCAGGCGGCCGGACCGGCGGCACGGCACCTCAATCACCCCGCGGGCCCGCAATCACGGGCCCGCGGGAAGCGGGTGGGACGTCAGCCACCTGATGGCTCGCGGCATCCGGGTAAATCCGGCCGGCCGCCGCCGCTATGAGCAGTGCCGCAGCGAGTTCCACCCGTCCGGCCCACGGCGGCCTCGTTCCACCGCTGTCGTGGCCGCATACTCCACGCGCCTGCCTAGTCCGCCTGCCTTAGCTCAAGGCGGGCCCGGGTCAGAGCCGGAAACATGGCCACGAAATGCGATTCGCTGAGCGTCTGGCCCACCGCCGGCGCTTGATGAATGCCGCGGGATCAGCTCCCGGGCCCGGGTGCAGGCCACGAACAGCACGCAGCGCTCCCGCCCGAGGGAGCCACGGGGAGCCAGGAACGGGAGCCAACGCAGGTCGACTCGATCGAGACTGCCCGTGACGCCTTCAGGGCGTTGTCGCAGGTGAGAGAGGCTCCCCGGCCGACTCAGTTCGACCGGGCCAGACGGGCCGTTCGTGACTGGGGGTCAAGGGGTCGCGGGTTCAAATCCTCGCCGTCCCGACTGTTTTTCGAACGCTTCTTCGCCATGTACAGCAGCAGTACAGCAGTACCCGAGGAAGACTCTTAAGGCCTGCATGCGGCCTCTGAGTGGCCGCCATGCGGTCGGCGGATTCAAGATCACGACGTTGGGCCGGGGTGGATTTGCGTCCCGGATGTTCCGCGTCGCCCGTTATGAACCTGCGGCGTCATACATCCTGAACAGGACGGGGACCGGAATCCCCCTCTCACCGGCGGCGACAGCTCGGTGAGCATGGTGGCCATCGGGACCGTCCGGTGACTGCCGCCAAGTCAGGCAACGACTGTCACGGAGCGTAAGCGTTCGCGGAGCTCGATCGTGTGGAACGCCTATGCGGAAGTTATGCCCGGCCGGGGTAAGCCGCCGCAGGTGTGCTGGATCGTGCGCGGGCTGGCTCAGGCGGGCCGAGTTCGGCTCTAAGCAGTTTTTCGGCGGGCGGTTTGCAGGCTTGTTCGTACTGGTCGAGTGCCTGGGGCTGGTCACCGTGTTCGATGGTGTCGGCAAGGACCCGGGCTAGCACTGCTGCGTCGTGGATGGCGAGGTTGAGGCCCATCCCGGTCGCTGGGGTGAACACGTGCGCGGCGTCCCCGGCCAGGATGGCCCGGCCTGCCCGGTAGTGGTCGGCGAGGGCGGCGGTCATCGTGAATGCGCGGATGCCGGTGATCTCGACGGGCAGGCCGGGGACCCCGGCGGCGGACCGGATCAGAGCCGTGCACCGTTTCTTGTCGTAGTCGTCGAGACGTTCGCCCCGTTCGGGGTGCCACGAGATGCCGCGGATTGGATCCCGGGCCCGGTGACGTGGATGAGGCACCAAACCGGGGTCGCCCCGGTGAAACCGCGGGGACATCGCAGTCGCGTCACCGGACCTATCGGAGGTAAGCGACATGGCCAAGAGAAAGAAGGACAAGCAGGAGCCGGATGACGTGGAGGTCCCGGCGCCGCCGGCCACGGCGCGGGCAGGAGGCCGACGCCGGGCCGCCGCCGAAGATGAAGCGCAAGGAGTATGAGCACCAGATGGGGATCCTGCACGGGGAGCTGGTCGCCATGCAGGAGTGGGTGAAGGACACGGGCGCCAAGATCTGCGTGGTGTTCGAGGGCCGGGACACCGCCGGGAAAGGAGGCACGATCAAGCGGATCACCGAGCGGGTGAGCCCGCGCGTCTTCCGGGTCGTCGCCCTGCCCACCCCGACCGAGCGGGAGAAGTCGCAGATGTACATCCAGCGGTACGTCCAGCATTTCCCGGCGGCGGGGGAGGTGGTGATCTTCGACCGCAGCTGGTACACCGGGCCGGCGTCGAGCCGGTGATGGGCTTTTACAGTCCGGAGGAGGCCGAGCGGTTCCTCCAGCTGGTGCCGGGGGTCGAGAAGGCGATGGCCGATTGGGGATCTTGCTGCTGAAGTACTGGCTGGAGGTCAGCCCCGGCGAGCAGACCCGGCGGCTGGAAAGCCGGATCAACGATCCGCGGAAGATCTGGAAGCTGTCGCCCATGGACCTGAGGTCCTACAGCCGCTGGTATGACTACTCCCGGGCCAGGGACGCGATGTTCGCCGCGACCGACACCGCGTGGGCCCCCTGGTACATCGCGGACGCCAACGACAAGCGTGCCCGGCTGAACATCATCAGCCACCTGCTGAGCCAGGTCCCGTACAAGCCGATCGCCCCCCGGGACATCAAGCTGCCCAGACGGCAGCCGCCCGGTGGCTACGTGGAACCGGACCTTCCGTTGCGGCACATCCCCACGCCGTTCTAGGGCTGGCAGCGCGTCACCACGCTCTGCCGACCTGATGGGGCTGGGTGACGATCTTGGTACCGGGCTTGCGTGGCGGCCGCTGCATGACGCCGGGGTCGGGGACGTCGACGATGAACCCGATCACGACGGTGATGACGACGAAGAACTTACAGAACAGCAGTTGCAGCGGCAGTCCGGCGGCTCCCCCTCCCGGCCACGCCCAGGATCGCGCCGGTCTTGGCGCAGCCGCGGCCTTCGATCTTGAACCAGTCACCGCCGGCCAGCATCTGCGTCGCGGTCATCGCGTTCATCGTCAGCGTGCCGGTCTTGTCAGCAGTCCATGACGGTCGTCCCGCCCAGCGTCTCCACGTCCGACAAGGACTTGACCACCGCCTTGGCCTCAGCCAGCCGCCGCTAGTATGCCGCGCCTGAAATTGCTGGGTTAAGTCTGTAGTCTGCTGGCATGCCGCAGACTGCTGCACCTTTAGTGCTGACCGCTGAGGATCGTGCTGAGCTTGTCCGCTGGTCGCAGGGCAGGCTGCCATGGCTGGCGGAGCGGGCGCGGATCGTGCTGGCGTGCGCGGAGCCGGGGTCGGGTGTGGCGCGGGTGGCTGCGGAGCTGGGGTCGACGCGGATGACGGTGCGCAAATGGCGGCGGCGGTTCGCCGAAGAGGGCCTGGCGGGCCTGGCTGATCATGACCGGCCGGGGCGGCCGGTGGCTGAGCTGGTGCTGACGGGCGAGGAGCGTGATCAGCTGACCCGGTGGGTGCGGCGGGCGAAGACCAGCCAGGCGCTGGCGCTGCGGGCCAAGATCGTGCTGGCGTGCGCGGAGGGGGCGACGAATAAGCAGGCCGCCGCGGATTTGCGGGTGGATCCGGCGACGGTGAGCAAGTGGCGCAGCAGGTTCGCCGCGCAGCGGTGCGGCGGGCTGGTTGATGAGCCGCGGCCGGGCCGGCCGCCGTCGATCCTGCTGGACAAGGTTGAAGAGGTCATCACCGCCACGCTAGAGGAGATGCCGCCAGACGCCACGCACTGGTCCCGGGCCTCGATGGCCGAGCGCAGCGGGCTGAGCAAGTCCACGATCGGGCGGATCTGGCGCAAGTTCGACCTCAAGCCGCACTTAACCGGCACCTTCAAGCTGTCGTCCGATCCGCTGTTCGTGGAGAAGGTCGTGGACGTGGTGGGGCTATACCACAACCCTCCGGAGCGGGCGGTGGTCCTGTGCGTAGATGAGAAGTCCGGCATCCAGGCGCTGGACCGCTCCCAGCCGGTGCTGCCGATGATGCCCGGCACCCCCGAGCGCCGCAGCCACGACTATGTCCGGCATGGCACGACCGACCTGTTCGCCGCGTTCAATATCGCCGACGGCACCGTGATCTCCCAGTGCGCCGCCACCACCGGGCCGCGGAGTTCAAGAAGTTCCTGGCCAGGATCGACAAGGCCGTGCCCGGCGGCCTGGACGTGCACCTGGTCTGCGACAACCTGGCCACCCACAAGGCCCCGGTCACCCAGGCCTGGCTGGCCCGCCACCCCCGATTCCGCCTGCACTTCACGCCCACCGGCTCGTCCTGGATGAACCAGGTCCCCGTTAACCGGCCCTCGGCCCGGCGACACGCCCAGATTGCCTGAGATCCCCTGTCTGGGTGGTTACGGCGCTCAGACTCGGGCCAGGTGCCTGGGGGTGGGCTATGCAAGGGCATGTTGTGCTGGCGAGCGATGGCCACCGTGTTGAGGGTTGCGGGACGGACGGTGAGCTGGTCAACCAGTTCCTTGCGCATCTGGGGTCGCGGGCGTTCTCGGCGGCTACGGTGCGGGCTTATGCCTACGACCTGCTGAACTTCCTGCGGTTCCTGGCCGGGCGGGATGCGCGGCTGGGTGATGTCGTGGCGATGGACTTGTTCGACTACCTGGGCTGGCAGCAGCGTCCGATGAGCACGGCAGGCCAGCAGGTGGTCAGGCTCGGCGCCGCGCGCGGGGCGATGCCGGCGACGATGAACCGGCGGATCGCTGCGGTCCGGGGCTTGTTCGAGTTTGCGGTGATGACCGGGACGCGCGCGGACAATCCGGTGCCGGCGGCGCGGCGGTCCAGCGGGCTGCGGGCCAGCCGCCGTGGCCTGCTCGGACATATCGGCCGGGCCGGCCCCAGCGGGGGGCGGCTGGTCCGCCAGCCGCGGCGGCTGCCCGAGTCGCTGGAGCCGGAGGACGTTGCGGCGTTCCTGGCGGACTTGCGGACTTTCCGGGACCGGGCGATCACGCTGCTGATGCTGCTGGGCGGGCTGCGCGCCGCGGAGGTCCGGTCGCTGCGGCTGGCCGAGGTGGATATGGGGCTGCGCCGCGTGCGGGTGACCGGCAAGGGCGGCAAGGAACGTGTTGTCCCAGTGGACGGCGTGTTCTTCGCTGAGCTGGCCGCTTACCTGCGTGAGGAACGTCCCGCGGGCTGCCGTGCGGTGCAGTGTTTCGTGGTGCTGCGCGGCCCGACCGCCGGGCAGCCGCTCAGCGAGGCTGGGCTGCGGCGGGTCTTCCGCACCCACCGGGTGACGTCGGGGGCGGTGCGGGTGCGGCCGCACCGGCTGCGCCACACCTATGGCACCGAACTCGCTTCCGCCGGCATCGACCTGCTGGCGCTGCGGGAGCTGATGGGCCATGCCAATCCTGAGACCACGGCCGCCTACGTGCACCTGTCACCGGAGACGCTGGCGGCCGAGTACGCCCGGGCCAGGGCGGCGGCCCGGTGAGCCTCCCTGCCGTCGTGACGCTGCGCCGCCAGGGAGCACCGGACCTGCTGGTCGCCTACGCTGAGGCGCTCACGGCGCTGCCGATCGGCCCCGACGCCCGGCGGATCCGGCGCAACGCCGCCGGGCGGCTGCTGGCGGCCCATCCGCAGCTGACCGCGTGGATGGCACGGCCGACCCCGGCACGGGTGACCGATCTCAAGCGGACCGGGGCGTGGTCGTTCCTGGCCTGGTGCTTCACCGAAGGGCACCTCACGCCCGATCTGGATCTGCTGCTCGCCAAGAACCCTGGCGGCCTTTACCGGCAGTGGACCAGCCGGCATCCCGGTGACGTGCAGCGGGTCGCCGGGGTGGCGCAGCGGTTCGGGTGGAGCGCGAACTGGACCCGGGACGTGTCCCGCGGCGGGCTCCCCCTGATCTGCCTGGCCGCGGGCAAGGCTCTCGGCGAGCTCAGCGACGGCGACTTCGCCGCGTTCGCCCAGGCCCTGGCGGAGGCGCCCAGCGCGGCCCACCACACCTGGGTGCACAACTCTTCCCGGGCGTTCAGTCTCCACCAGGCCTGTTACGAGCTGCGGATCTGCCAGGAACCGCCGCGGATGGCCCGGCCGGGCAAGGCGACGATCGCCGAGCGGGTGCAGGCGATCAGCCAGCCCGGCCTCCGCAAGGCGGCGCTGCGCTACCTGACCACCGTTGCTGCCACGCTCCGGCCCGGCACGGTGGACCTGCGCGCCGACAGCCTGATCGTCTTCGCCGAGTATCTAGCTGCCGCCTGCCCGCAGGTCCGCTGCCTGACCCAGCTCACCCGCGCCCATGTGGAAGAGTTCCTCGCCCATAACCACAAGCGGCCCTGGCGCGGCCGGGTGGCCCGCGACCAGCCCGTATCACCGGTGGTCAGCAAGCGGACCGTCATCGACCTGCGCTGCTTCTTCGACGACCTGGCCCTGTGGGGCTGGGCCGAGCGGCCACCACGACGGCTGCTGTTCCCCACCGACGTTCCCCGGCTGGACAAGCCGCTGCCCCGCGCCCTGCCGCCCGACGCCGACCGGGACCTACTGGCCGCCATCAGCGGACTGGCCGACCCGTTCGCGCGCACCGGGCTGACTCTGCTGCGCGGTACCGGCATCCGCCTCGGCGAGCTGCTCGACCTTGAGCTGGACTGCGTTTGGGACTCGGCCAGCCACGGCAGCTGGCTGAAATCCCGCTCGGCAAGCTCGCCACCGAGCGGACCGTGCCGCTTGATGCAGCCACCCTGGCCGCCCTGGACGAATGGACCGCTCAGCGCGGCCCGCAGCGGGCCCTGGCCCATCCCCGGCTGAACCGGCCAGCCGACTTCCTGTTCACCGAACGCGGCAGGCGCCTGACCGCCTACCGGCTGCGCCGCGGCCTCGACGATGCCGCCGCGGCCGCCGGCCTGCACGGCCGGGACGGGCGGACGCTCCATCCCACCCCCCATCAGCTCCGGCACACATATGCGACAAGCCTGGTCAACGCGGGCATGTCGCTGCAGGCGCTGATGGCGCTGCTCGGTCACGTGTCCACCGAGATGACCCTGCGATATGCCTCCCTGGCCGCCCCCGCCATCCGCGCCGCCTACGAAGAGGCGATGGGCAAGGCCCGGGCCCGGCTGATACTGCCCATCGCCCCTGTCGGCCAGCCCATCATCCCCGGCCGGGTCGAATGGCTGCGCACCGAGATGCTCAAAACCCGGGTCGCGCACGGCTACTGCTCCCGGCAGCTCGCCGCCGACGCCTGCCCCTACGCCAACATCTGCGAGCAATGCGACAACTACGTCACCGCCGCCGAGTTCATCCCCCAGCTCCAGGCCCAGCTCGCCGACGTCACCGCGCTCCGCGACGACGCCGCCGAACGCGGCTGGCACACCGAGGTCGCCCGGCACTCACGCGTCATCGCCAGCATCCAGAACCACCTGCAACGGCTCACGCGAGACAGCCAAACGGGACACAACGCCTGACTCCACTCCCGAGGGCCGGTTAACCGAAATCTTCTTCTCCATCACCCAGAAGAAAGTCATCTCGCCCAACGACTTCGCCAGCCTGGATGAACTCGCCAGCACCCTGCTCGCGTTCGTGGACCGCTACAACCAGACCGCCCGGCCGTTCAACTGGAAATTCACCGCCGCAGACCTGGCCCGGCTCCTCGACCGGATCAGCGCCCATGAGCACGCCGCCCAGAAACCGGCCGAGCTACCGGAGGCAGCCTGACGCCCCCGACGAACTTCTGGCGTCACCCACTTAGGCTCACACACATCGGTTGGGATCGGCCCGTGTCGGGTCCCGTTGTGGTCAGCCTTGGTGGCCAGCGTGTTGGCCGTGACCTTGAGATCCGTAGATCAGTGCCGCACGTCCAGCTAGTGCGGCAGAATCCGTATTCGCAGTCAGGATCCGCCGGATATTCAGGCTGTCCCGGCGGGCGGGCCAATCACACGCTTGTGGCGCGTACGAAGGTATCAGTTCCAGCTGCGACGGCTGAGCATGACGACGATCACCGCGACGCAAGCCACGTTCAGTCCCACGCCAAGGACCAGGAACGCCGCCATCCCTGCTCGATGCGGCTGGTAAGGACGTTGAAGTTCTGTCCCCAGAATCCAGCAAGGAAGGAGATGGGCAGGAAAATGGTGGCCACCGCCGCGAGCCTGCGGCTCACGCTCGCCACGTGCTTGCTTGCGAGCGCGGCGTGCAGACCCAGCAGGGCGATGCATCGCTCCTCGATCGCGGTGAAGTCGGCCACGACTTGCTGCAGCTCGTCGTTGATGTCTTCGGCGTATAGCTGGGTTTCGCTGGTGGCGCCGGGAAGGGACTGGATGAGCGGCGTCCGGGCCGCGAGGTCCCGGCCCGGTGTGAGGGTCCTCCGGATCACCGCGGCCCGATGCCGTATCGCGGTGATAAGCACTTCTTGTCCCGTGCGGTCTGGGACGATCAGCGGGTGCTGGCCATCGCGTCGGCGTGGGCGGTCAGTGACCTCGATGACGGCGATGCGGTGCTGATCGTGGATGAGACAGCTGATGAGAAGTCCTCGGCCGACGCTGCCGCGCGGCCCGCCAGTACAGCGGCACCGTGGGCGGTATCGCGCTGTGCCAGGTGGCGGTCACCTTGACCTATGCCACCGGCCGTGGGCATGCGCTGATCGGCCGGGCGTTGTCCCTGCCCGAAGCCTGCGCTGCTGATGAGGAACACCGCGAGCTGGCCGGCGTCCCGGAGGAGGTCATGTTCGCCAGCAAGCCGCAACTGGCTGGCAGCCTGCTGGACCGCGTGCACTCTCGCGGAATCCGCGCCCCCTTCGTGGCCGGCGGCGAAGTGTACGGCGGCCGCCAGCTGCGCCGTGTCATCCGGCAGCGCGGGATGGGCTATGTGCTGGCGGTCCGCGCCAGCCACGTTGTCACCACCGGCTCGGCCGTGCCGTGACCGCGGCCGCCGCGGCGCGCATGATCCCGCCCCGCGCCTGGCACCGGATGCGCGCCGGGTCAGGGACCAAGGGCACCCGGCACTACGACTGGGCGATGCTGGAGGTGGCCAGCGACGGCACTCCCGGCGGGCAGCCTGATGGGCACGGCATGCTGCTGGCCCGGCGGCACCGCTACACCGGCACGCTGTCGTACTACCGGTGCTGGACACCCGGCCCGGTCCCGCTGTCCCGGCTGATCGCCATCGCGGTCGCCCGCTGGCGGATTGAAGAAGATCACCAGCTCACCAAGCAGGCCGCCGGCCTGGGCGCAGGGCAGGTCATCCGCTGGAGATCCTGGCACCGCTGGACCGTGATCTGCCTGCTGGCCTATATCTACCTCGCCATTGCCGTGGCAGTGCAACGCCAGCAAGAGGCCGGCTCCGCCTGGACGCCGGGCTGATCCCGATCACCGTGCCGGAGCTGCTGCGGCTTCTGCGTGACACCGTCATCCCCCGCCCCGGCGAGACCAGCCTCACCGGCTGCACTGGCCCACCTGGCGACGCCGCCACCAGCACTGCGCCCGCCAAGCCCACCAGTGCTGGAATGCCTACGCCGGGACAACACCATGATCACAGCGAACTGCCGCTGCCTACCAGGTAGGACATCGAGAGGCGTCGGCTCGCGGTTTGACCAGCTGTGTGCCCGGGGGCACGTCAGACCTGAACCGGTCGCAGAAGGGAATCGTTGTGCAAGCTGTAACCGTGCGAGACCGAGCTGCTGGCGCCGCCGGGCTCACGCTATCCGACATCCCGCACCCCCACGCGGCCGAAAACGACGTGATCGTGCGCGTCTACGCGGCCGGGTTCACCCCGGGAGAGCTGGACTGGCCGGGCACGTGGATCGATCGCGCCGGCCGCGACCGGACCCCGAGCGTGCCCGGACACGAGCTGTCGGGTGTTGTCAGCGAGCTGGGCTACGGCACCACCGGCTTGACCGTGGGCCAGCGCGTGTTCGGGCTGGCCGACTGGACCCGCGACGGGTCGCTGGCTGAGTACACGGCGGTGGAGGCCCGCAACCTCGCCCCGCTCCCGGCGGACATCGACTACACCGTGGCCGCCGCCGTGCCCATCTCCGGGCTGACCGCCTGGCAGGGCCTCTTCGACCACGCAGGACTAAAGACCGGCCAGACCGTCCTGATCCACGGCGCCGCGGGCGGCGTCGGGTCCATGGCGGTGCAACTCGCGCACGAGCTGGGGTCCCGCGTCATCGGCACCGGCCGCGCCGCGGACCGGGAGGCTGCACTTGGGCTGGGCGCGGACGTATTCGTAGACCTGCAGGCCGGCCGGCTGGAGGAGGCCGGCGAGGTCGACGTGGTGTTCGATGTCATCGGGGGCGAGGTCCTCGAACGCTCGGCCCCGCTGGTGCGCGCCGGCGGAACGCTGGTCACGATCATCGGCCTGCCGAAGGCGCGGCCCGCCGACGGCCGGGCGATCTTCTTTGTCGTCGAGCCGGACCGGCTCCGGCTGGCGGACCTCGCCGAGCGGGTGCGGTCCGGGCGGCTGCAGCCGATCATCGGGGCCGTACGGCCGCTGGCCGAGGCACCATCCGCGTTCACGCCCGACCGACGGATGCCCGGCAAGACGATCATCCGCGTCACGGAAGGCGAATAACGGAAGGCGGGTATCCGAGCAGTCGGCGGACCGGTCCCGGGCGACCTGCTCTGACAGGTAAAGCCCGAGGAGGGCGGCCCCATCGGCTGCACTGGCCCACCTGACGACGCCGCCACCAGCACCGCGCCCGCCAAGCCCACCAGCGCTGGAATGCCTACGCCGAGACAACACCATGATCACAACGAACTACAGCTGCCGTAACAGTGACATGTTTCCGCTGTGGCTGATCCGTGGTTTACAAGTGGTGTGATGGATCACGCAACGGACACGTCGTCTACGGTCAGGCACAGTTGGCACCCCGATGACTGCCGCACTGTGCAGGGGATGGCCCGCGTCCGGTCGGGCAGGCTCCCGCCTGACCCTTGTCTTCTGACCGGAGTGTCGGCAGAGGTCTCCCGGGTCAAATGGACTTCGCGTGTACGTTCACCAGGCACTTTCACCGGTACTCGTTGTCCTGCGGTCACAGCCAAGTTTGAGGCTGGAGGGGTCGACATGGACCCTCAGCGGGCCATCCCCGGATATGAGCCCAGCCATGACTCTTGCACCCTTCCGCGGACCGTGAGGAGCCCGCCCTGGCTGCTTCTGACCCGTTCGATCGCCTGCTCGGGGCGATAGACGCGTCCTTATGTCGTCGGTAACCTCGGTTGGGATCATGATGAGAATGAGTGCGAAGTCTGGGATATCGCGATCCCGTCGAGGTGGCGTCTGGGTCGGGGTTCTTTTGGCTTTTGCCGTCGCGGCCGGGGTAGTTGCGCTGGCCGGTTGCAGTAGCAGCAAGCCGGGGTTACTGCACGGACCGGACCAACCTGGAGAACTCCGTCAAGGGTCTGACCAGCTTGAACGCCAAGAGCGGGGTCAGCGGCCTGAAATCGCAGGTCAACATGGTCCAAAGCGCCTCTACCGCGCTCGTCAGCTCGGCTAAGGGCGACTTCCCGAGCCAGACCAGCGCCATCACCTCGTCTGTCGACGCGCTGAAGGCCTCCGTCGCGGCCCTGTCACCGATCCTCCGCGGCGCAGATCGCCACGGTCACCGAAGATGCGGCCAGCGTGGTGAGCTCGGTTAATAGCTTCACGGATGCGAGCAGTTCGGCGTGCAGCCGACCACGGAGGCGGCTCACTCAGCGCCGAAGCACTTGAGCTCGACCTCGAACCTTCCCTGAACAGGTTCTCAGACGTCGCCAGCGCTGAGACGGGCCGCGTCACCAAGACGGTAGGAGCAGGGCGCTGCCTGGCGCGCAGGGTCATTCGTCAGCCCGGCCAAGGACCTTGCCCCTTGCCCGGGATTCATCGGGCCCGGGGTGTGGCGCGTGGCATAACCGGTCCCGGTCGGTAAGCCTGGACGTGTGCTTGCCCGGTCGCCGAATTGGAGGACCGGTTTCTGCAGGGGTTGCCGCCGTCGGCCGATGACGAAGGAGAGAGAGTGCCGTGCCAGCTGGCAAGAGACGCCGCGTGGACGCCGAGTGCTCGGCAGGGGCCGGATGGAGGCATTCAGCGACGGCGTGTTTGCATTCGCCGCGACGCTGCTCGGAGTGGACCTCGCGGTTCATCCGCCGGGCACACCGCTACAGCAGGTGTTTCATGAATGGCCCGGCTACCTGGCGTACGTGGTCAGCTTCCTGACGATCGGCGCCGCGTGGCTCGCCCACACCGCACTGACCGACCGGCTCGCGCGGTCAGATCCGGCCATCATGGAAATCAACTTGCTCGTTCTGCTCGTGGGTGGCGTTCCTGCCGTTCCTGATCCGCTCGTCGCAGACGCCCTGCACGAGGGGACCGACGCCGAACG
>CAVUNW010000017.1:0-72286 GCA_963742865.1 uncultured Actinomycetes bacterium | reverse complement strand
GCGAGGATGACTACTGCGAAGTCGCCCGTGTCCTGGAGCACTACTACTCGATCTGCATCACCGACTGCGGGACCGGCTTGCTGCACTCCGCGATGACCGGTGTGCTGGCCCTGGCCGACCAGATCGTCCTGGTCAGTTCGCCGTCGGTCGACGGGGCCCGCTCCGCGAGCGCGACCCTCGACTGGCTGGACGCCCACGACTACGGCGACCTGGTGCGCAACGCGGTGGTCGTGCTGTCCACCGTCCGCCCGCGGAGCAAGAGCACCGTGGACCTGAACCGGCTGGAGCAGCACTTCGCCGCGCGGTGCCGCGCCGTCGTGCGGGTTCCCTATGACGCCGACCTGGAAGAGGGCGCCGAAGTCGAGCTGAAGAGCTCAGCCCGGCCACCACCGAGGCCTACCTCCAGCTCGCGGCCACGGTCGGCGACGGCTTCGCGTGGCCGCGCCGCGCCCTGCAAGGGACCGCCCCGGCCCATCCGTGATTGGCCTGGGATTCGGGCAGCGGACGAAGGCTGCCGGTCTGGAGCCAGGACGGCTGGGTAGCTGAAGCGATTTCAATCTCCGATTGCTGCGGAGCGGACAGGCGCAGATAAGGCCCGCTTCGCGTGGTATATGCCTCGGAGTCCGGTAAGCGAGGGATTAACCCCGGAATCGGCTGCCGAATGTAAGTCGGCCGACCGGGTGAATTTTCCGTATTCGCCTGCAGCCAGCGCGCCAGCAACCCTAGATTGACTCGCCAATGGTTCCCAATCTGGTTCCCAGGAAGTTCTCCATTACCGATCGCCGTAATGAGATCCACATCCACCCGCAGGACCGACGCTGCCTCTGCCGCAGTGAGTATCCGCAGCCCCGATGCAGTGCCCGCATGGGGAAGCTCCGATGCCTGACCAATTGCGGAGAAACTGCAGGGCCGGGCGCCGATTTTGGTGAATCGGGGGCGTTGGCAGGCTAGCCACGAGGGTCCCAGCAGGCGGGTCGGGTTGCCCAGTATCGGCTGAGCGGTCGATGCCCTCGGCTACCTCTCTTTCCGGAGGTGGCGCAGCTTGGGAGGCTTCCGGCAACGATGAGGTGTGGGCGGCAGGGTCAGCGGTACCAGTCTGATCGCTCGCCTTTTCGGACTGACCGTGTGCTGACCGCGCAGGACGCCTGCGCGCCACGAGGACAGCCAGAGCGACCGTCGCGGCCCACGTAGTAAGAACGCTGCCGACACTGTGAATGAACGTTGCCAGCAGTGCCAGCCAACCGAGCGCCAGGCCGGGCAGAAGCCAGGCGGACATTCGGAGCCATGGGCTCATCCCATCGCTCTTTCCATTGGCCACTACTTGATCGTGCCGTAGATTATGTGCAGGCAAGGGCAGACAGGCCGTCGTCCGGCGTTTATTATAAAGGAACTTCTGGTTAGAAGGCTGGGGCGATGGCACGTACCTCCCCGCGCAGGTGGACGTTGCTGCCCGTCATGCTCACTGCATTGCTGGCAAAGGGGTACGGCGGTCACGGCGGAGACGTAATCTCGTTTCGCCGGGGGCCAGGCGGCGGGCGGCTCTGGCGTTGCCCCAAGAAATCCTGCCGACGAGTGGAACGGACGCGGCTCCCCCGTCCACGATGTTCGGGAACGCCGGAAAAGCCTCACGATCCCGTCGATGCCGACCCGCTCCCAGACGATGACAATAGCCTACGAGCGACGACCTCCATTTGTTCGGATATTAGGCTGGGCAAGTAGTGGACGCGCTTACGGATCGGCTAGGCACTCGGTTCCTGGTGGTCACCGTAGTGCCGAATTCCTTGCTGATCGCCTACCTGAGTTTGCTCGTCGCCGCAGGCGCGCCAGCGCACTCTCCATCTATTTCGCGGGCGCTCGGGGTTCTGAATGCCCTCACAATCCGCCAGATCGTTGTCATACTTCTGGGCCTGCTTATTATTTCCGTAGCTACCCATCCTCTCCAGATACCTCTTATTCAGCTCGTAGAGGGCTACTGGCGAGGATTGCCCTTCGGCTCAATGGCTGCTGAGAGCTGTACCAGCCGATTCCGGGCTGAGCGTCGCTGGGCGAATGAGATCCTGCTGCAAAGCGGAGATAGGGCACTGTCAGCAGAGGCCGGCCAGATCGTCGCTGACGCGGAGTACCGTTTGTACTGGCTGCCTGGCCAAGAGCAGGACCTGCTGCCAACGGAGCTGGGCAACACCCTGCGGGTCGGTGAGATCAGGGCCGGTGAGCGTTACGGATTGGTACTTGACGTGGCGATGGCACGCTTGTCTCCGCTGCTATCACCTGCCACCCTCGACGACCTCGGTGACAAGCGAAATCAGCTGGATGCGGCCGTCCGGCTGTGCATCGCTGCTGGTCTAGCCACAGTGGCCAGCATCGGCCTGCTGCTCTGGGATGGGCCTTGGCTGTTCCTGGCCCTCGTGACCTACCTTCTTTGCTGGATCTGCTATCGGGCCGCGGTTGCCGCTGCACGCACCTTCTCGACTAGCTTGGCTGCGGCGGTCGACCTGCATCACCTGGAGGTCTTCGACGCGCTGCAGCTCGAACGCCCAGCCAATCTCGCCCAGGAGATCGAAATTAATAGCACGCTGGGAAAGCTCTTTAATGGCGACAGGCTTGATACCAAGGCCAAGGGTGACTTGCATTATGTAGCCGTACAAGCGGATAACCGGCGGACAAGTGATTACTTGGCAGCCACAGGCAGCGGAATCAGGCCATATCGGCTACGCGGCCCTTGCCCGGTTCAGGTTTTCGAGCGCGGTGCGTTCGCTGTGGCGGTCTTTCGTTTCCTGGTAGATGGCGATGGCGGCCTCGTGCGCGGCAATCGCATCCGCTACACGTCCTGACTGCCGCAGGGCGATGCCGAGGTTGTTCAGTGCGTTGCCTTCGCTGTGGCGGTCTTTCGTTTCCTGGTAGATGGCGATGGCGGCCTCGTGCGCGGCAATCGCATTCCGGAGCTGGAGAATGCCCCTGAGACCGATGCCGAGGTTGTTCAGGGCATCACCCTCGCCGTCCCGGTCTTTCGTTTCCTGGTAGATGGCGATCGCCGCCTCAAGCGCAGGAACCGCATCCCCGAACCTGCCTACTGCTAGCAGTGCCCCCCCACGGTTGTTCAGGGTGTCGCCCTCACCCCGGCGGTCTCCGGCCTGCCGGGCGGCTTCCACGCCGATGGCCGTAGTGGCGAGCAAGTCGTCGAAACGTCGCTGCTTGGCAAGGTACTCCGCCAGCAGCAGCGGAAGTCTCATCGCCGTCTGATTCCGTCCGGTTTCTGCGGCCATATGCACCGCCGCGGTCAGGTTGGCTCGCTCCGCGTCCAGCCAGGCCACCGCGCTGTCCTGATCATCAAACTGTACTGTTGCGGTCACCCCCGGCAGCATCCGCAAGAAGCCGTCGGCGGCGTCCGTCATGCTCAGGTAATAACCGAGCAAACGGTCCCGAGCCTGCTCGCGCCCATCAGCGTCGGCATAGGCGTCGGAAAGCTGACGGGCAAACAGCTGAATGAGGCATTCGATCGTCCACCGCTCCCCGCCGTCCGGCGCAGCATCAACCAGGCAGCACCGGGCCAGGATCGCCAGCTCCTTCCGTGCCTGGCTGGAAGGCACACCGGCGAGCGCTGCTGCGGCGGGGGTGCAGACATGCGGCCCAGGGTTCACTGGCAGCAGCCGGAACATCCGTGCGGCGGTCGCAGGCAGCCTGGCATAGGACAATTCGTAAGCGTTTACGTTGACCGAGCGGCCGACGTCTTGTGTTGCCCAGCCTCGTGCTGGGTGATCCCCGGAGTTGTCATGTGCGGCAGCCATTGCCACCCTGCCCATTCGAAGACGGTCATAGCATTGACGTGGCAGCAGCCGTATACCTCCTCGGGACGTGGCTAAACGCAGTCGGCGTTTCGGCTGAAGCGCCAGCTTGCCCGCAACGATGACCGGGCCACGCTTGTTCGAACTTAACATCGAATGATTCGAACAACAAGTCGAATGTAAGTTCCATCCAGCAAGACGTGGCCGATTCACTTCAGCCCACTCTTGGATATGAGGTCTCTGTGAGAGGCTAGAGCCGATGCTGGGCGGCTCAGGCGGACCTAGTATCGAGGCTGCGGACCAGCCACGGACCAGCGGGCAGCACTGCCGCCCGTCCCGGGCGTGCCGCAATTAGGAGGGCTCGCCTAGTGGCCGATGGCGGCGGTCTTGAAAACCGCTATGGGTGGTGACACTCATCGTGGGTTCGAATCCCACGCCCTCCGCTCAACCTGGTAAAACAATGCCCGACCTGGGCTTATGTGCCTCTCTCCTCGGGTCGTCACCTGATCCTCGGCCGCAGCCAGATGCAGCCAACTGCCGCCGTATGTCGCTGGTCGCGGGATATACGCGGGATGGATCTTGACGCATTTCCGCAGGTCGGAGCACGAAAGAATCCCTCTCCGCTGTCTGTCCACCGCAGACCCGGTATTGCGCACAGCCGTCTTCCTCGACGCATGATTGTCCCGCTCCCGGCCGCCGCGTCTAGGTCGCCCTTCGTGCGTCGCATCCGATCGGCTTCGCCGAACCTAGACCCGACGTTCACTCGCTAGGGATTCGGCGCAGGCGGGGGGAACGGGGAGGATTAGTGCCGCTCTTTCCTGACGCGCGGCAGCCGGTGCCGAGCACCGCCGGAGTCCCGATCTACGTCGGCGTAATCACCTGACGCTACCCGCAGGTCGCGAGCGCGTGTGCGTAGAAGCCCAGGTAGTCGCTCCAGTGCGCGTTCCAGTATCCGAAGTCGTGGCCGCCCGGCCACACGTGCATGGGGATGTGCAGGGCGCTAGCAAGCTGCTCGTCGGCCGCATGGAAAGGATCCGCATCGCCGCCGTCCAGCCACAGTTGCGTGTGGCCGTACAGCTTCGGATTCGCAGTGGCAGTGGCGATCACGTCCGAGGTGCTCGCAGGGGCGCCGCCAAGCGACCCGATGGCGGCGGAGTGGCCGCCGATGGCGCAGAACCGGCCCGGGTCGAGGCGGGCTATCGTGTAGGCGCCATAGCCGCCCATCGAGATACCGCCGATCGCCACCCGGCGCGGATCGGCATGCAGAACCTTCAGCGCCTTCGGGATCACCTCGTCGAGCACGTAGGAGGCCCATGCGCCGTCGGCGCTGTTGACCCAGTAGGACTGGTCGCCGTAGGGGAAAGCAATGTCCGGGGCGCGCGGGCCAAGCGCGTGCAGCGCCGAGAACATCTGGTCTGTGTCCTGGGAATTGTTGTCGTAGACCACGCCGTGCAGGAACACCAGCAGCGGGCGGTGAGCACCGCCACCCGCGGGCGTCACCAGCGTCAACGGCATCGCGCCGTGCACGAACCGGCTGTCAATCGTCATATGCACGACCCGCGCCCCCTGCGTGTTCACCGGCGCTGGCGAGGAGCAGCCCGCAAGCGCCGTAACGACGAGCGCAGCGGCGATGAATACTGCAGGCAAACGCCTGCGGCGAGGTGCCGGGTCACAGGTTGCGGTGGCCTCAGCTCCGTCGCCCAAAAAGGCCAGCTTACGGAGCCTCATGACGCCTTCCTTTCCGATGAGGCTCCCGCCGGGCAGGTCCTCATAACGGCTACACCGTCCAAGGTCTCCGCAGGAACCACATCTGCCCGGAGGCGTCCACTCGACATCGGGCTGTTGCCGGCGAGGCCCCCCGTTGATTCATGGCGTAGCCGCGCGATGCCCGGCGGCCAGAGGCGGATGTCTTGTCACGCCGGGTCCTAAGGGCCGGGAAACCATGATCCGTACCATATGCGGCATGATCTTGGCCGCAGCCGCTGGCGGCAGCCCGGGTAAGGCAAGGGCAGCGGCACAAATCCGCCACGTGCAAAGTCCTGGCTGGACTCAGATGCGGGGATGGCCCGCTGAGCGTACGTGTGCGCCCCTCGGTGCGGTCAGACGTCAGCGCCGCGGCCCGGCCTGACGCTCGATCTCACGCTTAATCTCGCTTTCCGAGATGGGCTTACGCCCGAAAACCAGCCAGGCGTCCGCAGCGGTCAGCAGCACCCACGCGATGGCCGGGTAGATGATCCAGTAGTTCCACACGTCATGGATTCCCGAACTTTGGCTGAACCCGTTGGTCGGCCAGCCACCCGCGTTGTGGTACTCCGTCAGGGCCCAGATGACCACGAGAATGATCATTCCGAGGGTGCCCACAGAGGCCCTGATCCAGAACCGGCGCCTGCGGTCGATCTGCTGGATTGCTTGCTGGCGAGCCAGCTGTCCGCTGTCGGCAGGAACATCCGGGCCGTTGTCCCCGGGCTTCTCATGAGAGATGTGATGCAGCATCACGACCGCCTCCTCTGGCCGGAAGCCATCAGATTCACCTGATCGCTCACCTCGCTCTATTACCTGGAGGCTGGCCCCCTGCCCGTGGCCCAGGCAGGGACGTACGTCACCCGCCGCGCCGCGAAGGGCCCTACTTACGCTGGCGGGATAGAGTCCTAAGTCACCTGCCGCCCCAGCGAATGGCCCGATTGATCGACATCTGCCAGGCCAGCCGGACAGATGACAAGCCAACCTGCAGCTGAGGCTGGTGGGGCCCATGCTTCCGCCCACTTCCCTGCGAGTCCTAGAGACCCCTGCCACTACGGTCGGGGCCCGGCTACGGATGTGATCTTCCAAGGTAGGGATTAGCGGTGTATCGGGAGCCGATTTGGGAGCCATCCCCCCACGCGAGGCGAACAAGTACGGGGCCAAGGCGTTGCCCCCAGGGATGCAGTGGGGTTCTCACGGGATATGCGCGGGATGATCTTGGGTGACACGGTAGACGCGCACACCGCAAGCCCAGGTGGGAGTGGCGTCGGCGAGCCCCTCGCGCAGGTCGCGGACCAGTTCGGTGTCGGACAGCACTTCCATCGTTTCGCGGAGCCGTTCCAGTTCCCCAGCGGGCACGACATCGGCCACATGGTCGCCGTGCGCGATCACGGAGACCGACTCGCCGTGCTCAGCACGACGAACGACCTCGGCCCAGGACAGCTCGTCCTCGGCGCGTATGGAAGCCGTTGACTCGCTCATCTCGCCATGTTAGGCGGGCGCGGCTCGCCGGGGAGACTGTGGTGGTGATCCATCTTCCTGAGGCGCCGCGGCTGATGTGGCCCACGGCCGGGGTGCGGGCGTCCTATCTCGTCGGCGAACAGGCCGATTGCCTGCTCGACGGCACGCCGGCGGACTGGCTGGGACCGGCCAGCGAGGACTTCGCCGGCTTCGTGGCCAGGCAGCGGGGGGTGCGCACGCGCTGGGGCGTGCCGTCCACGACCTTCTGGTACGTCTCGGGTGACTACTACCTGGGAACGCTGGTGGTGCGGCACCGGCTGACCCCCGTACTGGCCGAGGCCGGCGGGCACGTCGGGTATCACGTGGTCTCCCCGTGGCGCCGGCAGGGCCATGCCACCCGGATGCTGGCGGCCGGGCTCCGGGAATGCCGCCGTCTGGGCCTCGGGCAGGTACTGCTGACGTGCGACCAGGGCAACGAACCGTCGCGCAAGGTGATCCTGGCCAACGGCGGTATCCCGGACGGCCGTATCCGGGGCGAGGACCGGTTCTGGATCAGCATCGCGGAAGCCGCCTCGTAGCGGCCGGGCCGGCCGGGGGTGGCTCGGGCCGGGCGCGCCGGCGGCGCGTAACGTGCCATGCGTGGGCCGGTCCATACTGCTGCGGGCCGCGGTGGCGGCTACCGCCGGTCTGGCCGCCGTTGCGTGCAGCTCGTCCAGTACGGGACCCACGGTCGGGACCACGGCCATCCCGGAGCCCGCGCACACCCTGATCGTCGTGCTGGAGAACCGCTCCTACGGCCAGATCATCGGGGATCCCGGCGCCCCGTTCATCAATTCGGTGGCCCACCGGAGCGCTCTCTTTACCAACGCGCACGCGATTGCCCATCCCAGCCAGCCGAACTATCTGGACCTCTTCTCCGGCAGCACGCAGGGAGTGACCGACGACAGCTGCCCGCACGAGTTCTCCGCGCCGAACCTCGCCTCGGAGCTTCTCGCCGCGCACGACACGTTCGCCGGCAACTCGGAGGGACTGCCCGCTACGGGATCGCCGGTCTGCTCCGCCGGCGGCTACGCGCGCAAGCATGTGCCGTGGATCAACTTCAGCAACGTGCCGGCGTCAGCCAGCAAGACCTTCGCGGCCTTCCCTGCCGGGAATTACGCTCGGCTCCCCACCGTCTCGTTCGTCATACCGGATCTCTGCCACGACATGCATGACTGCTCGGTCGCGGTGGGAGATCTCTGGCTCAGGGAGCATGCCGGCCCATATCTCGACTGGGCGATGACCCACCACAGCCTGCTGATCGTGACCTGGGATGAGAACAGCGGCAGCCCGGGGAATCAGATCCCGCTGATTTTCGCCGGGGAGATGGTGCGGGCAGGCACCTACAGCCAGCGGCTCACGCACGACAACGTGCTGGCCACGATCGAGGTGGCCTACGGCCTGCCACGGGCCGGCCGGTCCGCGGCGGCTGCCCCCATCACCGGTGCCTGGCTCAGCTGATATCCGAGCCGTCGGCGAGCACGGCGCGGACCAGTTCGCGCAGCGGGCCGACGAGATCGCCCTCGGCTACCTGGGCGACGCGCTCGCCTGCTGCGATCTCGTAGACGGGTTCTCCTGGATGCGGCCGGTATGGGGGCGGCAGGTCGAGCCTGGCCTGTTCCGCGAGGCGCTCCCAGCGCGCAGCGTCACGACGGCCGACGGTGTCCACCCGGGCACGGCGAATCGTTCCATCGCCGTCGACCTGCGTGATCTCGCACCTCATTGCCTTATTCTGCCCGAACGAGCGGGAACATTCTGCCCGAACGAGCGGGAACGAGGCTATCACCGGAGAGTGATCACTCCAGGGTGCTGCGGTAGTCCCCGCCGTCAGCCAGGCCGCCCCGGCCGCGAGCGCAAAACGTTAGCCCATGGCTGGGCAATCCCATTTGGCCTGGTCGTCGTAGTTAAGGGAAACATCCGACACTCTCAGCTTCTTAAAAGGAGAGTTTTCCGGTGCGCATCACCGCTCGCTCTCACCTGCGCCCGCCGGCCTACCGGCTGCTGGGCGGCAGCCTGGTCCTCGGCGCGGCCATTACCGTGGCCGCCTGCGGATCATCCGCGACTACCGGGTCTGGCTCCGGATCGAGCCCCAGCTCAGGTAGCTCAAGCGCAAGCTCGGCGGGTACGTCCTCCTCCTCCTCCGCCACCGTGAGCGCCACGAGCGTCCCGGGCGTTGGCACGGTCCTCGTGAACGGGCAGGGGCGGACCCTCTACCTGCTTACGTCGGAAAAAGGCGGCAAGATTACCTGCACGGACGGCAATGGCTGCACGAAGCTCTGGCCCGAAACCATCGTGCCGAACGGCGCGACCGCGGCCAAGGCCGGCAGTGGCGTCATGTCCTCGCTTCTCGGCACGGTCAAGGAGGACAACGGCAGCCTTGAGGTCACCTACAACGGCTGGCCGCTCTACACCTTCGCCGGGGATTCCGGCCCGGGCGTGGCGCACGGCCAGGGAATCACCAGCTTTGGCGGGACCTGGTACGTCCTGAACTCCGCAGGCGACCCGGTGACCGGGAAGTCGCAGCCGTCAACCTCGTCCTCCCCGGCCGGCGGTGGCGGATATGGCTACTGAACCGCGACGGGTACGTGTCATAGAGACGACAATGAGAGACGACCTCAGCGTGGCCGGCATCCTGCTGGCCGTGGCCCTGGGCGTGTTCCGCCGGCTCTGGCTTATCGTGGCCGGGGCCGGCCTGATGGCCGCGACGGCCCCCGGCCTGCTGCTCAGCGTGTATGCCGGACTGTTCGGCTTCCAGGAGAGCATGGCGGCGCCGCACGCGGGGAATGTCCCTGGTCGAGGAGATCGCCGGCGCGATCGTGCTCGCGGCCGCGGCCGTCATCGTCCTGGCGGCCGGTCCGTGGCGGCAGCCGCGATCGCGCAGCGAGCGCGTCTGGCCCCCGGCGGACTGACCACGTGCGGGAGCCAGGAGGCGGCGCACGTCCGGGCGCGGACCGGGGATGGCGGCAGACGTTGAAAAGTAAAACGGCAATCCATCGGCGCCGGACGCCCGTATGGGACAGTGTGCACAGGATGGGAATTCCCGCGGACCGGCTGCCGGATGAGACGCTCCTGGCCGGTTTCGGAGCCGGCGACGCCGACCTGTCGCTCGCGTTCGTCCGGCGTTTCCAGCGTGTCGTGTTCGGGGTTGCGCTGACGGTCATCAGCGATCCGGCCACGGCTGAGGATGTCGCGCAGCAGGCCTTCGAACGAGCCTGGCGGCACGCGCAGGTGTACGACTCGCGACGTGGCTCCGTCCGGGCCTGGCTGACGACCATCGCGCACAACCTGGCCATTGACGTCATCCGGGCGCGTACGTCAGCGCCCATCGACCCGCAGGAGCTCCCGGCTCTGCTGACCGCGATGACTGACACCCCGGAACGACTCGCCGTGGCCCACGACAACGCGGCCGGGATCCGCCGGGCCCTCAGGGCCCTGCCTGCAGGCCAGGCGCGCGCCGTGGCCATGGCCGGCATCTACGGCATGACGGCGCGGCAGATCGCGGAGGCGGAGGGGGTCCCCTTGGGTACCGCGAAGACTCGTATCAGGGACGGCATGGAGAAGCTGCGCTCGGCTTACCTCCGGGAGGATGTAGGCGATGAGTGAACTGAACGAAATGAGCTGCGAAGAATTCGCCGATGTGGCCGCTGAGCTGGCACTTGGCGTGCTTACCGGACGTGAGCGGGCTCAGGCGATCACGCATCTGGACCAGTGCGACGCCTGCCGCGAGCATGTCCGGCAGCTTTCCCTTACCGGCGAGGAGATGCTGGGACTGCTGCCGAGCCGGGAGCCGCCGGCGGGATTCGAGACCCGGGTGATGGGGCGCCTCGGGCACCCGGCCGTGGCCCGGCGCCCGAAGCGGACGCGCCGGATGCTGGCCACCGCCGCGGTCACCCTCGCCGCCGTAGCGGCTGGCCTGGGCGGCTGGGGATTGCGCGGCGCGACCTCGGCGCCGTCACCGGCAGCCCCAGTCGCGGCCTCGCTGCGGTCGGCCACGCTGCTGACGGCGAGCCACGATACGGCGGGGCACATCTTTCTCTTCAACGGCAGCCCGCGATGGCTCTACATGGATGTGGATGCGGACGCGGGCATCGGCGTAGGCAACGGGACGGTCATCTGCCAGCTGGTGGCGAGCGACGGGCGCATCGTCACCGTCGGATCGTTCAACATCGATGGTGGATACGGTTCGTGGGGCAGCCCTGATCCGCTGGCGTCGGGCAGCGTGACGGGTGCCCGCCTCATCTCCCTGAACGGCACCGTCCTGGCCACCGCCAGCTTCACGGCCCGGTAGCCGCCGGTGGCGGCCCCGCAACGGCGGCCGCCACCGGACGAGTAGTCTCGCCGGTATGGGAAGCGAGACCCTCCCGCCGTTCGGCTTCTCGGAGGCACTCAGCCGATGGCAGTGGGCCCCGGTGGTCACGGCCATCGCCGTGATCGCGGCGGCGGCTTACCTGTGGGGTGTGCGACGGGTCGCGCTCCGGCATCCGGCCCGGCCCTGGCCGCTGTGGCGGACCGGGATGTTCCTCGGCGGGCTGCTGGTCATCGTGCTGGCCAGCGAGAGCGGGCTGGGCCGCTACGACGACGTGCTGTTCTGGGACCACATGATCCAGCACCTGCTGCTGATCATGGTCGCACCGGCGCTGCTGATCACCGGTCAGCCGGTCACCCTGCTGCTGCACGCGAGCCGGAATCCGCTGCATACCTGGGTGAAGCGGATCGTGCGGTCCCCGGTGGTGGCCGCGCTCACCTGGCCGCCGTTCGGCATCGCGGCGTACGCGGCGACGATCATCGGCGCGCATCTCACCGGCTTCATGAACCTCGTGCTCACCAACGAGGCCGTGCACAACGCCGAGCACGCGCTGTTCATCATCGTCGGCTATCTGTACCTGCTGCCACTGATCGGCAGTGAGCCGATCCGCTGGCGGCTCTCCTACCCCATCCGGTTGATCTTCCTGTTCATCGCCATGCCGGTGGACGCGTTCACCGGGGTGGCGCTGGGCTCCTACACGAGCGACCCGTTCCCCGTGACGTCGGGCATGCGGCACCGTACCTGGGGGCCGAGTCCGGTCGATGACGTGCACATCGGCGGCGCGGTGATGTGGGTCGGCGGTTCCGCGATCATGTTTGTGCTGATCATGGTCACGTTCCTCGCCTGGAGCCGCAGGGGTCAGCGGGCCGACAGGCATGGCTGGCTCGAGGCGGCGCGCCGGGCCAGCCTCGAGCATCTGACCGGTGCGGACGTCACCCTGGCCATCAGCGGAGCCGGTCCCGCCGGCGCCTCCCGGGCCGGAGCCACTGCCGGCCGGGCAGACCCGGTGGACCCGGCCGGCCCGGTGCGGCCGGCAGCCCCGGGCGGGCCGGCCAGGTCCGATATCGACGAGGACGACGACCAGCTGGCGGCCTACAACGCCTTCCTGGCCCGCATCAACCAGGGCGGCCAGGCGCCGCCGCGGTAGCTCATCGCGAGCCGGGGCCCCCGCGGTAGCTCATCGAGCCCGCGGCAGCACATCGATACTGTGCAGCCAGCTGGTCAGCAGCTGGTTAACCTCACCGGGACGCTCCTGCTGGACCCAGTGACCGCAGCCGTCGAGGATGTGCGAGGAGACCAGCCCGGGCAGGGTGGCCGGGAAATTCTCAATGGCGCGCGCTGACCAGATGGTCGGGCCGTCGAGTTCGCCGCCGATGAAAAGGGACGGCTGCCTGATCGGCGCCGCGTGCCAGGCAGCGAGATCGGCCCAGTCCCGGTCGACGTTCCGGTAGCGGCTGAGTGGCCCGGTGAACCCCGTTCGCTCGAACTCGTTCGCGTAGAAGTCAAGGTCGGCGTCGGTCAGCCAGGAGGGCCGGGACGCGCCGTCCGGGAATCGGTCGCGGAGCCGCCCGCCCGCCGGGATGAAAAAGATCTTGATGATCTCGGGCTGCGGCACCGTGCCACCGGTCAGTGCGGTGTAGATCCCCTCCAGCCAGCCGCGAACGTCAGGCTCGATCTCCGCCTCGGCGCGCCCCGGGGCCTGGAAGTAGCTGATGTAGAACTCGTCCGTGCTGCCCAGCTCCGCAAAGATCTCGGTGGGCCGGCGGCGGCCGCGGGGCGTGTAGGGAACGCTGAGCAATGCCACCGCCGGGAAGATGTCCGGCCGGAGCAACGCGGAGTTGGCCGCGATCGGCGCGCCCCAATCGTGGCCGACGATGACCGCGGCCTGCTCGCCGAGGGCGCGCACCACCGCCACGTTGTCGGCGACATGAGCCAGCATCCGGTAGCCGGTCACGTCAGCCGGTTTCGATGAGCGCCCGTATCCGCGGACATCGATGGCTACCGCGCGGAATCCCGCCGCGGCGAGCGCCGGAAGCTGATGCCGCCACGAGTACCACGACTCCGGGAACCCGTGCACCAGCAGGACGAGCGGCCCCGTGCCCTGTTCCGCCAGGTGGATACGGCCGCCGGGAACCTCCGCCAATCGGTGCGTCACGTCTGGTGCCGCCTCGGTCATCTGCGCCCACCTCCTCGGAGGTCTCCATGATCGTTGGTTCGGTGGCCCGACACGCCGGTAGCGGTATCTACGGAAATCTAAGGGCCGCGCTAGATCACGTCATAGAGTCCGATGCTGTGGACCCGGTACGGAACCCTTACGCCCCCGGCGCTGGCCAGCGCCCCCCGGAGCTGGCCGGGCGTGACCGCGAGATCAGCCAGTTCGAGGTTGTCCTGGAACGCGTGGCGCGCGGACGTCCCGAGCGCAGCATGGTGCTGACGGGCTTGCGCGGCGTCGGCAAAACCGTCCTGCTGAACACGTTCCGGTCGATGGCGATGCAGCGGCTGTGGGGGACGGGGAAGATCGAGGCGCGGCCCGAGCAGTCGATCCGGCGCCCGGTCGCGGCCGCCCTGCACATGGCCGTGCGTGAGCTCGCCCCCCGGCATCGCGCACCCGACCGCATCGAGCAGTTCCTGGCTGTGCTCAAGGCGTTCGCCCTTCGGGATCCGAAGGCGCCCAAGGGCAGCTCGGTGACCGTGCAGCTGGGGATCGACGTGCCCGCTGCGCGCGGTCGCGCCGATTCCGGGGATCTCGAAATCGACCTGACCGAGCTGTTCACCGACGCCGCGTCGGTCGCTGCCGACCTGAGCGTGGGGATCGCGCTGTTCATCGACGAGATGCAGGACGTGCCGGCGCCGGACATATCGGCCCTGTGCGCCGCCTGCCACGAGCTTTCGCAGAACGGCGGGCCGCTCATCGTGGTCGGGGCCGGCCTGCCGCATCTGCCCTCGGTGCTGTCGGCGAGCAAGAGTTACTCCGAGCGGCTCTTTCGCTACGTCCGTATCGACCGGCTGGAACGATCAGCCGCCGACCTCGCGCTGATCGCGCCGGCCCGGCGGGAGGACGTGACGTTCGACGACGGCGCGCTCGATGCCCTGTATGAGGCCGCCGACGGCTACCCGTACTTCGTCCAGGCGTATGGCAAGGTGACGTGGGACGTCGCGACCGCGAGCCCGGTCACCGCGAAGGACGTGCGGGTCGCGGCGCCGGAGGCCGAGGGGGAGCTCGCGGTGGGTTTCTTCGGTAGCCGGTACGAACGCGCCACCCCGGCGGAGCGCGAGTACATGCGGGCCATGGCGGCTCTCGGGGATGATCCGGTGCCGACGTCCGCGGTCGCCGAGGAACTCACGCGGAAGCCCTCGAGCCTGTCCCCGGCCCGCGATGGCCTGATCAAAAAGGGCCTGATCTACAGCTCAGAGCGTGGCCTGATCGCGTTCACGGTCCCGCACTTCGGCAAGTTCCTGCGTTCTCAGCCGGCCTGACCGCGGTGGCCGTCTCGGCCGTTATAAGCCTGTCTACCTTTGGTCACATACTGGCTTAGAAGTTGGCAGAACTGCGGTGCCGGGCGGTCCGGGGCCGCCGGTCATCGGCGGCTTGCGCGGTCAGACCGGCAAGCGGGCGGGCCGTGGGCCCGGGCCGGGTCACATCCAGCGGACGCGGCGCATCCACGTGCGGTCGTGGGCACAGCGGCCGCGTGGTGTCCAGTCCGGGCACTTGTCCGGGCAGGTCGGCGAGCACGGGCCGGCTGGGCCCCCGGCGACCACTCGCCCCGGGGGTCCCGCGCCGCGTGCGGGCGGGCAGGTCGGTCAGCACCTCGTTGGTGACGGCATCCAGTACGGCCGCGCGGACCTGGGACCGGCGTGAGCACGGTGTCCCGCGCGGTGGCGAAACTGAGGATCGATGCCGAGCTCGCGGGACGCGTGCCTGGCGGTCCGGAACCGGCCGATCACTGACCGCTCGCCCATGGTGCTGCCGCCCCTGCCTGTGCGAATATCAGCGAAACAGCTTCGACTGCGCGCCTGCGCCCAAGCGGGCGTGCGAATCCACGAGGTGGTGGGCCGTGCGCAGCACGATGATGGATGTCCCTTTGACGGTCACCTCGATCATGCGGTACGGCACCACGAACTTCCGCGACAAAGAGGTCCTGACCAATACGGGGGACGGTTTCCGGCGCCAGACCTACGGCGAGCTGGCCCGCCGGGCGGCGCGGCTCGCCAATGCGCTGCGGCGGCTTGGCATTGACGGTGACCAGCGAGTGGCCACGTTCATGTGGAACAACGCCGAGCACCTTGAGGCCTACCTAGCCGTGCCGTCAATGGGCGCGGTGCTGCACACGCTCAACATCCGCCTCAGCCCCGCCCAGATCGGCTACATCGCCACCCACGCGGAAGACTCCGCGGTGATCGTGGACGCCTCCCTCGTCCCATTGCTGACCGAGGTCCTGCCGGACGCGCCGACCATCCGGCACGTGATCGTCACCGGCACGCCCGCGGGCGAACCGGTCCCGGGCGCGGAGGCGCTGGCCGGAGCGGGCCGCGAAGTGCACGGGTATGAGGAACTGCTCGCCGCCGGGCCTGACTCGTTCGGCTGGCCCGAGCTGGATGAGAAGTCGGCCGCCTCCATGTGCTACACGAGCGGCACGACCGGCAACCCCAAGGGCGTGGTCTACAGTCATCGCTCGGTCTACCTGCACGCCATGGGTCCCTGCCTGGGGAACACGTTCGCATTTTCCGAACGGGACCGTGTGCTCCCCATCGTCCCGATGTTCCACGTCAATTCCTGGGGATTCCCGTTCTCCTCCGTACTGTGCGGAGCGACCACGATCATGCCCGACCGGCACATGCAGCCCGCCGCGATGGTCCGCCTCATCGAGGCCGAACGCCCCACCGTGGCGGCTGGCGTCCCCACCATCTGGCAGGGCGTGCTGCAGCACGTCCGCGCGTACGGCGGTGATCTGTCCTCGCTGCGCTTGGTCATCGCGGGCGGCTCCGCCGTGCCGCATTCGCTCATGAAGGCCTACGACGAGCTGGGCGTGACCTTGGTGCAGGCCTGGGGCATGACCGAGACGTCGCCACTGGGCAGCGTGGCGAATCCGCCGGCCGGAGTAACCGGGCCCGATGCCTGGCCATACCGCGACAGTGCCGGACGGCTGTTCTGCACGGTGGAGGCCCGGCTCGCGGGCGACGGCGGCGCGGTACTGCCCCAGGACGGCGAGGCGGTCGGAGAGATCGAGGTCCGCGGTCCCTGGGTCACCGGCACCTACTACAAGGACGACGATCCGCAAAAGTTCCACGACGGCTGGCTGCGGACCGGCGACGTGGGCAGCATCGACGAGGAAGGCTTCATCCGGATCAGCGACCGCAGCAAGGACGTGATCAAGTCCGGCGGGGAGTGGATTTCCTCCGTCGAGCTGGAAAACGCGCTGATGGCGCACCCCGACGTGCTCGAGGCCGCGGTGATTGGCGTGCCCGACGACAAATGGGGCGAGCGTCCCTTCGCGGCGGTCGTTCTCCGGGAGGGCGCCGACGTGTCGGCGGAGCACCTGCGTGATCACCTGGCCGCGAGCGTGCCGCGGTGGCAGCTTCCCGAACGCTGGGCGTACATCGACGAAGTGCCGAAGACCAGCGTGGGCAAGTTCTCCAAGCGCATGATGCGGGACGCATACGCCCAGGGAGAGTACAAAGTCATCCAGGTTGAGTGACCCGCGTGATACGGGTTGGATGACGCGGGCCCACGAGATACCCTTTACCCGCGTCAGGACGGGTCGCGGTAGGCTGGCGCGCACCGTCCCGTCGGTTGGAGGCTTCGCCTAGTCCGGTCTATGGCGCCGCACTGCTAATGCGGTTTGGGTTTACCGCCCATCCGGGGTTCAAATCCCCGAGCCTCCGCTCTCGAGCAGCGGTTCACCCAGCACGTCGCTGGGGTGAACCGCTGCTTCCACTCTGGATTGCCGCCCGTCAGGGTGCCGCGGACCAGCGCAGGGTGAAGCTATCGAGATCGTAGCCCAGCGCGTTGACCGTCGGCTGGATGAAGTTGTTCCGGATCATCAGGGACGCCTGGGTCTCGGCCGCGCCGATCAGCGGGCGGGTCACCTGGGAGACGTGGTTGACACGGTAGAACGCGATGCCCTGAGCCTCGGCGTACAGCACCGACTGCGCGAACTGCGGCCGGATCAGCGCGCCGCAGCCCAGGCCGGGATACGTCCAGCTGTGCTGAGTGTCCAGCGGCTGGGACAGGGTGTTGTCGATGGTGACGTCGTGGGCGCTCTGCGGGAGCTGGGGAGGCGGCAGGACCATGGCGACCCCGACCCGGCCGGGCCTGCCCGGCTGCGGCTCGCCGAGGACCTGCAGCCGGTAGTGACCCGAGGCGGCGGTCCACCAGGACGGCCCGGGATTGAGGTTGACCGTGGCGGATGCGTGGCCGACGGCGTAGAACGTGCTGGCGTACCAGCAGGGCCAGGGGCCGATGTTCTTGGCCACCTTGCGGGTGAAGACGAAGTTGAAGTTCTCCGTGCCCAGCGCCGGCTTGGAGATGCCCTCGATCTTCTGCAGGACCCAGGGCCCGACCTGGGCATTGGTGGTGCTGCCCGCGATGATCGTCTGCCAGGGCCACGCGAACCGCACGTGCGGCAGGTGGACGTTGAACCCGAGGAAGTGCAACGTCGCCGACAGCGCCATGAGGACCACCGAGGCGATTACCCGCCGGAAGATGAGGCCCACCAGGACGGCGGCCGTACTCCACTTGATCCATCGCGGAACCATGCGCCGGCGCGGGCGCGGTCGCTGCGGCGGCAGGGACCAGCCCGGCGGACCGGGCTCCGAAGGTGCCCTCCCGGGATCGGGACCCGGGCCATCCCGCGACGGCAGGACCTCGGTCGGGCTCGATCCGGCGCCCAGCCCCTCATGACCGCCATCCAGCCGTGACCAGCCCCCGGCGACGCCCGGGACCGCCCAGGCCGGCTCTGCCGCCGCTAGCCTGCGCCTGGCATGCGAGCTCAGCAGCAGGATCAGCAATCGCACCATCGGTCTTTCCCCTCATAAATAGGTGGCCGGGCGAGTTACACGGTGGCGGGGTACTCGAGGCTAAGGACGACCGGCACCGCGCCGAACGACCTGCGGAATTTCGCCCCCGGTTTGTCCGGGGCGTTCGGTTCGGCAATCCTGGGCCAGCGCATGCTCATGTGCTGTTCGGTCAGGCCCTGGACGGAATACGGGAACTCCATGGCCGATGTGTTGTGCAGTCGGAGCAGACCGCCCCAGCGGAACGCGGCGAAGACACGAGCCAGCTCGAGGACCGAAAGCTCCACGGGCACGGTCAGGTCGATTTGATACACCGTGCCGGCGAGGTCGATCAGGTCGCTGGCGCACTGCGTGAGCGCCTCGGACTTGGTGCGGAAGACGGTGCCGTCCGCGTTCACCGCGCCCAGCTTCTCGCCGTTGACCGGCGAATAGCGCGGATGCGCCTCGCACTGCATCCAGTCACAGGCGGCCAGCAGTTTCCAGGAGATACCGCAGGTGCCGGCCACATCCCGGTACAGCAGCTCGGCCCGCGCCAGCGGCCTCCTGGCCGAGGCCAGGAGCGCGTTCTTCACCGGCGTCGGCACCTGCGCCTGGTAACGGGGGGCGGGCTTGCGGGCCTTGGCGCTCGCGCCCTTCCGCTTCGACGGCTTCTTTTGCGCTGATGACTTGCCCGGCTGGGCCCACTTCGCCGCCGAGGTCCCGGCGGCAGCTGACCGCGGTGCCGAGTGGCTGGCGGGCTCCGCGACGGGAGCCCGGTTCCCGCCCGGTGCCGTGGGACGAAAGACAGCCGCCAACTCGGCCACCACCTGAGTGTCCGAGGAGGAGCGCGGCCGGGCCGTACCGGTGGAGGCGTGCAGCGCGGCCGAGGTATGCGTGGACGTGGCGGCGGGCGTGGACATGATGCCGGGAATGGCGGCCTGATCCGGCGGCGTCGCCGCGGCGGACGGAGCGCCGGGCTGGGGAGCGGCGGCCTGGGGGATCGGGGCCTGCGGCGCGGGGCTCTGCGGGGTGGCTGTCTGCGGCGTCGCGAACGGATGGGGTACGGGGCCGGTCGCTGGCTGCGCCGCGGACCGGCTGGCCGGGGTCGAAACGGGTGACGCCTGACCGCGAGGTGGTGCTGAGGGGGCTGTGGCCTGCGAAGTGGGAAGGGGGCTGGCAGCAGTGGCCGGCGTGCCCATCGGGATGGGCACGACGTGCGGCGTGGCGGCGACGGGGGGAGTGGCCTGCGGCGTCGTGAGCGGCGGCGCGGTCGCGGTGCCCGTGCGCTTAACGGCCGGAGAGCTGAGCCTCGGGCCCGGGGTCGTCGTCGGCGTGCTGACCGTTGGGCTCGGTGTGCTGGTCCCGGCCTGGGCCGCTGATCCGCTCGCCGTCGGCTGCGCGGAGGCGGTGGCCCGCGGCGCGGTGGTGGCGGACGGCGGCGCGGGCTGGGCGGTAGCGTCGAAGCGGTACAGGTTGTACCGCTGCATCAGGCTAATCAAGTTGGAGCCGTAGCCCGGATTCGTCGCGTAGACGCCGGTGAGCGCCTGAGCGAACTGATCCGGCGCGTGCTGGGCGGCCATGGCGGCCGTGTAGTACCCGCTGGTGGCCAGCAGCTTCCCGTGATCCTCGATGCTCTGGGTGACGTCGTGGTAGGCGCGGAACTGCGCGCTGATTGTCACCCACTGCCCGTTCTGGAACTCCTGGGTGGGAAAGGAGACACTGCCCGCGGGCCCGGTGCCCTTGATCCCGAACAGGTTGTGGTCCTGGGCCGCCAGCGTGCTCTGACCCCACGCAGATTCGTCGATCGCCTGAGCGATCGTCACCGACGCCGGAACGCCGTAGGTCTTCTGGGCGGCGATCGCGCCGGCTGCCACCTGGTTAATAAAGGCCTGCTCGGCGGGTGTACCGGGCACAGAGGCCGATGCCGGCGCAGAGGCGGACGACGAGGACGAGGCGGACGGTGCTGAGGACGGGGACGGTGCTGAGGACGGCGACGCTGATGCGGGAGCCGCCTGGGGCCCGCTGCCGGCGGCGGACGGAATCGCGCTGCTGGGCTCGGCCAAGGCCGGGTCGGGCATTCCCGGGATCGCGACATCCGGAGCCGAACCGCGGCGGTCGGCGTTCTGCGCCGCCGGCCGATATGCGGTCGCCTGATGCGCGGTTGACCGCTGTACGGCCGGCTGCGATGCCGACGCCTGCTGGGATGCCGCCGGGCGCGCCGCTGCCCGGTGCCCGGTGCCCGCCCGGCCCCGGGCCGCCGGCGAAGTCTGCGGCACTCCGGGAATGTTCGCCCCGTCCGCCGGCCCGGCCGCCGTGTCCGCGGTCATCGTCGTGGTGCCCGGAACGGCCGCCAGAGCACCGGCCGGCTGCTTGTCGGCCTGCTGCGTCACTGTTTGCGCCGAGGCACCGCGGGTGGCCGCCGGTGTGCTCGTTCCCGCCGGCGCCGGGCCGGCGTGCTGGCCGCCGCGCCGGCTGCGACCGGGAGGTTCCCGTTGCTGACGAACCCGGTCACACCCTGGGCGGACAGCGGGCCGGAGTAATCGTGCGCGTTGACCGAGAAATTCGGCAGCGAGTCTCCACCCACGGTGGACAGGACACCGCCAGCGTAGTTCGTCACGACCTCTACGTGACCCTGGAACAGGACCCAGTCGCCGGGGAGAGGCTGGTAACCGTCACCGAGCGGGTGCCAGCGCTGATGCGCCTGCGCGTCCTGCACAATCGACGTGATGCCGAGGGACGCCGGGTTCGGGTCAACGCGCACATCGGCCCAGTCCTGCAGCGGCCACGGGTAGGTCGAGCCACCGGTCACCCAGCTCTGCCGCCCCACCATTTGGGCGGCGAGCGCGAGGGTCATGCTCGCGAAGGCCGCGCACGATTCGCCGTGGTCGGCTCCGTCCTTGCTGTCGCGCTGCCAGATCAGCGCTTCCATTTCGGCCGGGGTTTTGCTCTGCGCCATGCGCTGGTAGTAGTTCGCCACACTGACGATGGCGGAGCGTACGGCCGAGTCATCTGCCGCTGTTGGCTGGGCCGCCTGGTCCAGCGCCGTGAGCATGACCGGGATACCGGTCGGCGACGCCACCTGATCCGCCGTTCCGGGGGCGAAGGCGAAGCCTGTTATCGCCCCGCCCGCACCCAGGCTGACGAGCGCGGTCGCCTGCTGCCACCAGGGCTTACGAGGGGAAGTCACAGAATCACCTTCTTCCGCGATTGAATTGGACGGGTGGAGCCGGGGACAGTGCGCTAGCGCCTGCCGGGCGGCCTCAGAGCCTTGTCCGCGACAGATGCTTGAGGATCTCCTGGACCTGGGGATTTCCCGGGTTTCCGGCGTTGGCGAACAGGACGGCCGCGTCCTGCGCGGCCTGGGGGGTCGCGCCGACGGCCCACTTCTTGTAGATGTCAGCGACCAGAGCGGCCTGCTGGTCCGGCGTCGTGATCGCGCTGGAGCACACGCTGGGGAAGCCCGGCCGCGAGGTAATGGCCGCTGACCCGGTGTAGCGGACGCAGTTGGCGGGGTAGCCCTCCAGGCCGGGCTGGACCGACGGAGTGCCGTTGGTGCCAATGACGGATGCACCGCCGATGATGTTGTTGATGGCTCGCGCAGCCACCTCAAGGCTGTCGATCGGGTTCATCGGGTCGTACGGGTGATGCAGGTTCAGTGACCACGCCACCTCGGACCCCTGCGCGGGGGCGATGGGGACCAGGCCGGCCCGTCCGGTCGTCTGGTCGGAGAAGTTTGGATCACCCGAGCTGGCGAGCAGCGCGAACACCCAGAGAACCTGCTGGGTGTCCTTGGCGCAGGCGAAGTTGACCTGCCCCGGCTCGGAGATCACGTCCGGGTTCTGGCAGGCCGTGGTGATCTGGGCTTGCATGACCGGGACACTGGCGGGCCAGGACGCCCCGCCGCCGAGCACCATCGCGACCAGCAGGATGATCAGCGCCAGCGCGGTAACTCCGGCCCCGAAGGCCAGCTTGTGCCGCCGGATCGGCCCCCGGTGGTACGCACTGCCCCGGCCATGATTGATGAGCCGGGATGTCCGGTCCGGCGGGATGTCCCCCGCGCCTGCGTGGTCGCCCGGGTCGTCCCCGGAGTCGCCGAAGCCGGGCCGACCGTATCCGCGGCCCGGAATCGCGTGCTCCGGCACGGCGTAGAAGGCGGCGGTCCGGTCACCGGCCGGCACCCGTTCCAGGTCGTCCAGGACCGGCTGCCGGATGGCGGTGTACGGGGTCGCGGCGGCGTCCCGCGCCAGCACCCTTTCGGCCAGCCGGCGTTCCATTTGCTTGATGCTCTTCATAGAGACCGCCTCGGGGGTGCGGTGGCTGATGCAGCGGGACGGTACGGCGCACGTCCGATGTGCGGGCAGGGGAGGACATCGGGCGTGGCCGCGGTGATACTGAGGGGGAGGGCGAACCGGCCCGAGCTGCGCGCAACAGACCTGTCCCGGGTCCGGCGCGCCGCGGCTCGAGGGGACGGGGACACGCCCTCCGACCTCGGCTCATTCACCCGTTCTCCCTCTCTCATGCAGGTAATTAGAACACACGTACGACTCGTGTTCAATCGGAATGTCGTAGCCGCATGATATGCGAACACCAGTTCGACCGCCGGTGTTCCCCGGCCCAGCTCAGCCGCTCGCGGGACCCCGCCCGGGATGCGCTTACTCTGCCGAGAGCAGAGCCGCCTAGCCTGCCGGCCGCCGCCTGCGGGAGGCTGGGAGCCATCCGTGACTTCCGGTTCAGCTGCAACGTGCTCGCCGTCCGCTCACGGCCGCAGTTCGCCCGGTACTGCCGGGATGCGGAGCGTTACGGCTACGCCACCCTGTTCACTGCCGACCACCTGGGGTCGCCCGCGCCCTTCCCGCCGCTGGTGCTGGCGGCCGAGGTCACCGAGCGCCTGCGGCTGGGAGTCCTCGTGCTGAACGTCCCATTCTGGAACGTTCACCTGCTCGACCGGCCGGCGGAAAGCTAGCTCCGGTCCAGCCGCGGAAACGTGACCTCGTTGAGGACGAGGCGGATCGCCGCCGCCACCGGGATAGCAATGAGCGCGCCAACGATTCCCAGCAGCACGCCGCCGATCAGCACCGCCACCAGGCTGACGACGGCCGGGACCTCGACGGTGCGGCCCATGATGCGCGGCACGATCAGGTAGTCCTCGGCCAGGCGGTAGGCGATGTAGAAGGCGAGTGTCGCCACGGCGGTCGGCAGCGAGACCGTCAGGGCCACGAGGGTCACGATGAACCCGCCGATCGTTGACCCGATGACCGGGATGAGGTCGAGGATGGCGATCAGCAGCCCTAGCAGCAGCGGGTAAGGGATGTTGAAGGCGATCATCCAGAAGAACGTCCCCAGGCCGGCGATGGCCGATGTGAGAACGTTGCCAAGCACGTAGCCGCCCACCTTGACGAAGATCTGGTCCGTGATCAGGATGACGCGGGGGCGGCGGGAGTGCGGCACCAGCTTGTAGAAGAACAGCTTGATACTCGGCAGCCCGGCCAGGAAGTAGATCGTCAGGACCAGCACGGCCAGGATCGACGAGAACGTGCTGAGCACCAGCGCGCCGGCGCCGAGCACCCCGCCGATGAGCGAGGATCCCTTGCTGCTGAGCAGGCTCGTCAGCTTCTGCTGAATGTGGTACTTGTCGTTCAGCTTGCCCAGCTGGGAGTTGTGGTTCTGTAGCTGGTGCAGGTAGGTCGGGATCTCCTTGGCCAACGCCGTCGTCTGCGAGGTGAGCGGCGGGATGGCGGTCGCGAGGAAGATGCCGATCACGCCGACAAGCGCCACCAGGACCACCGACACCGCCGCCCACCGTGGCATGCCGCGCCGGGTCAGTGCGCTGACCACCGGATCCAGGCCCACAGCGATAAACAGGCCGAGGCCGATGATGATCAGCACCGACCGCGACCGGGCGAGCAGTTCCACCAGCCCGTAGGTCACGGCGACCCCGGCCGCGGCGGTCATCCCGATATAGAAGGGCGATCGCTTGTTCATGGGGCGGCCGGGCTCGCCCATCCCGCCGGTCTGCTCCGCCACGACGTTGGCCGCGGCGACGGCTTCCTGCACGCGGCTCTCGGCCTCGTCGGTCGCGGTGCCGGCCTTGTTGGCCTTGCCGGCCGCGGACTTGCCGAGGTCCGCGGCCTCCCGCTCGGCGGCCCGGGTGCCGGCCGTCCGGCGGTCGCGGACCCGGGTCTGTCCCGGGCGGTCCGGGCCGTCCGCGCTCATGGTGCATCACCAATCACGGAATCTCCCCTTTGCCGGTCCGCCGGCTGCGTCACTGGTTCGGTCTGATTGCGCGGCTGGCCCTCCGGCGGTGCTGGCCCCTCCGGCGGCCCTGAGCCGTCCGCCTGCGGCCCTGAGCCGTCCGCCTGCGGAGCTGCGCCGCCAGGTTGGGCGGCCGCGTCGCCGGCCGGCGGAACCACGCCCGCTGGCTGCTCCGGTTGGCCGGCCGAGGTACCGCCAGGGCCCGGCGCTGGCGCCGGCCGGCCGGTCGTGTCCCCGCGGCTCATCATGGCCGACACGGCCTGCCGCATCGCCAGGCAGGCCCGCACCGCGCGGCACCTTGAGCGTGACGTAGGCGATGGCACCCGCGGGGATCGGCATCCAGAAGTTGACCAGGCGCCACCCGAGGACGCCGAGGGTCGCCAGGTTGCGGGTCACGCCGAAGCTCACCAGCAGCAGCGGTGTGAGCGAGTCGACCACGCCGAGCCCGGCTGGCGTTACCGGAAGGGCGCCGGCGACATTCGCGATGCCGTAGGCGGCGAACAACTCCACCGGATTCAGGAACCGGCCGAACGCCGCCACGAAGCACCATAGTGAGGCGGCATCGAGAATCCAGTTGAGCGAGGCCCAGCTGAGCGACTCGGCCAGCACGCGACGGTCACGGCCGAGCGCGGACAGGTTGGCGCTGGCGTCCCGGATCACGTGCTCCAGGCGATCACCCACCTTCGGGAACCGGCGCCCAATCGCGCGCATCACGCGCGAGGCGCGTTCGGTCCCGCGGGTGACGCCGAGCACCAGCAGGCCCACGGCCAGCATGATGATCGCGCCGATGACGGCGACCGTCACGTAGATCGGATGAAAGCCGGCCAGCGGGATGGAGATGACCAGCGATATCCACAGCAGCACGTTCAGTACAACGGTGGACCCGATACCCTTCGCGGCCATCATCACGCCCGCCTCGACCGGCGGAATTCCTTCCGTGGTGAACAGGCGGTAGCCGATCCCCGCGCTGCCCAGCGTGCCCGCCGGGATGACGTGCGCGACGGCCGCGGCCGCCAGATCGATGCGGAACAGCACGGAGAGGCGCGGCCGGGTATCCGGCCGCAGCAGGGCCCGGGTCAGCAGGCCGTAGCAGAAAAGCGAAAGCGCCTCAAGGATGACGCCGGCCGCCAGCCAGTACGGGTTGAGCTGGCCGAGCAGGTACAGGTCCTTGCTGGCGCCGGTCAATTCCGGCACCACCAGGTATTCGATGATCAGCAGGACGATGAACAGGACGATGCCGCGGCGGAGCGGGCGGTAGATCACCGGCAGCCACCCACGCCAGCCGGGCGCGCGTTCCGGCGGCGTTTCCCCGGCGCGCCGGTGCCACAGGCGACGGCGCGCCGGCGGTTTCGGCGGGCTCAGGCCGTCCTCATCCTTGGACACATGACACGTCTACCCTAGATACGGGCCCGAACCCACCCGTCCCGCACTCAGTGCGGTGACGGAACGAGGGCCGCATAGGCGACGACGTTGCTCAGGTAGTGGCCCGTCGCCGGATCGAAGGTTCCGCCGCATGTAATCAGGCGCAGCTCCGGATCGGGCGATGGCCCGTAGACGTCGGCGGTGGGAAACGCGTCCTTCGCGTACGTCAGTACTTTGGTGACGCTGAAGACCGCCATCGTGCCATCTGCCCGGCTCACGTACACCCGGTCGCCGGGGCGCAGCGTCCCGAGCCGGTAAAAGACGCCTGGGCCGCTCAGCGAGTCGACATGACCAGCAATGACCGCTGATCCGACCGCGCCGGGCCGCGGGCTGCCGGTATACCAGCCGGCCACGGCGACGCTCGACGGGACCTGCAGTGATCCATCCTGCTCTAGGCCGAGATGCACCATGGCCGCGCGCACCCCGAGCACCGGGATGGTCAGTTCGACCGGCAGAGCGGGCGGCCGGGCGGCCGACAGGCCACCGGCCGCTTCAGCCGTCTGGTTCGGCACCGGCACGATCGATGGCCGGCCAGCCAGGTGCAGGGACGCGTGAGCGTGCCCGGACGTGATGAGCCCCACCGCCCCGGCGCCCAGGGCCAGCAGGCCGGCCGCGAGCGCCGCGATGGACAGCAGCCGCTTGCGCGGCTTCCTCACAGACGGGCTCCAGCGCGTGCCCGACGGGACCGGCGAAGCCCGGCGAAGCCCGCCAGCACCAGCAGCGCCCCGCCAGCCAGCGTCATCAGCCACGGTGCCGAGCTGGACCCGGTGCTGCTGGCCATCCCGCCGAAGCCGGTCGCGGCGCCGCCCGTCGGCATCGTCTTGCTGCCGGCGGCGTCGGTGAGGTTGTCCACCTTGGGGCCGGAGGCACCGTCTAGGACGACGATCGTGTGGACGCTATCGGCGGCCAGGGTCACCGGCATCGAGGTGCTGCCGCTGGACGAGGTGACTTTCACCGTTTCCATACCGGGCGAGAGCGGCGAGTAGCTCGTGGCCGAGCCGAAGGTAAGGTCGCTCGCCAGGACGTTCGACCCGTAGCTGACCGTGACCAGATGGTGCTTCAGCGAGGCCTGGACCACCCGGACGAGGGTCTTGCCCACTGGGGCGGTCAGGTCGTCCTTCAGGACCTGCAGCTTGAGTCCGGAGGCCGGCCCGACGCCCGCCACGGTGTAGGAATCCCCGGCATTGACCGAGAAACTGGTGGAGAGCACCGGAGCGCTGGACGCGGGCGCGCCCGCCTGGCGCATCGCGACCGTGTACTGGCCCGCCGCGACAGCCATGTAGTCGGAGACGTCGCCGTAGGAAACGTGCTTGAGCACGGTCGGATTGCTGTCATTGCCGAACGGATACATATAGACGTCAACAGCCGGTGTATTCGGCGACAGATGCGCACAACGTACCCAGCCGACCTGCGCCGCCGCGGGAGCGCTGGTGGACGCCGACGCTGCCGGCGTGATCGCGGCCACAAATGCGAGTGACCCCCCGAGCACGCTGAGCAGTGCGGAAAGCCTCAAAAGGCGCAAGAACGGTCTCACGGTGACTCACCTCTCATTTTATGAAATGCCCGCCCCGAGGAGAGACGCCCGTCGCGGTGAATTCGTTCGCCGCCGGACGCTGGTTATAAGGAGGAGTTTCCGCCGGTCAGCAGTCCCTGCTGACCTGGCGCTCCGAATTCGATACGCAATACGGCCTGGCCCTCAGGATGGACGATGTTCGTATTTTCAGGCAGGTACGGCGTCCGTTGCGTCCGTACCTGGTCAAGGTCGGCGGTGAGGGCGGAGTCCTGCTCGCCGGAGCCGGTGATCGTGACCTGCCGGAACTGCACGGGCGCGCCGGGTCCGGTGTCACCGAAGGAACTCACGGTGACCGAACGCTGGGACAGCAGCGACGCCAGCGTGACCAGCAGGCGTGAGTCCACGTGGCCCGCCATGATCTGGCCGGCCGCCAGCGCGGTGGCGTGGAAGCGCGGGTTGTGCAGGAGCTGCGCACCGGCCGCCTTCCGCGCGTTCAGGTCAGGCTGCTCGGCCGCGCGGTAGGCAGCGCCCCCCTGGCTGGCGATGGCCCGGATGTCGACGCGGGCGGCCCCCGCACCGAAGCTCGCGATCAGCCCGGGCGCGTACACGTTCGTGAGCTCGCTGCCGTACTCGCTGCGCACCGGGGGCGAGGCCACGATCACGTCGGCGCCGAACGGGTTCGCCCCGGCCGACTGCAGCGGCAGCAGCCGCCCGGCCGGGATGCCGCGCCCGAGCAGGGCCGAGCACACCAGCGGATCGCAGGCGATGATGTTGTTGCTGCCCACCTGCCCGGCCACCCAGGCCGCCGCCTCGTTTCGCGCGGCCGCCGCCGCGGACAACGGCGACGTCCCGCCGCCGCCGGATTTGGCCGCCGGGCAGGCTGAGGAGCCGGACTTGTTGATTACGCCGGACAGTTGCAGGGCGACGAGCGCCAGGATGCCCGCCGCCAGCACGATGGCCGCCAGCCGCCACCGCCATACCGTGCGCGTACGGCTGGGGGTGGCCGGCTCCCGGTACGAGCCCCCTGGCCGGGGATACGCGGGACGGCGCCGGCCGATGCCGATCCTGCGAAGACGGCGGCTGGTCCATAGCTGGATCGTCGTGGCCAGCACCTTGGCCAGCGACGGCTCGGGAGTGGCCGTGACCGGCCGCGCCACGACACCAGACGCCCTGACCGCCACCGGTGCCTGCGCGCCCGGCTCGCTGCGCGCACCCGGTTCGTCAGGCGCGGCCGGAGGCGCGGAGTCACTGGTCGCATTGGAACGCGAGCCTGCCGCCGACGGCTCCGGCGCCCGGCTCCCGGCTGCGGCCGCAGGCTGGGCTGCCTCCGGTGCACTGCCCGGGCCGGGTGCGGTCACCGGTTCTGGCCTGCCCCCGGACGCCTCGCCGATCGCGCCGCCTCCGTCTGTGGCGATACCTGGCTCCGCCTCCCGGGACGCGGCCGGCTGCTGGCGCATAGCTTCCCCGGATGCGGCGGCCGCCGCATCGTCGAGGAGGATGCCGCCGTGCGGCGCCAAGCCCCGGTCGTCCTTGCGCATAGGTGCTACCCCCACCGCCGCAAGGAGGCGTTGCGGCTAGTTTGGCCAAGCACAGCACACGACGGTCCCACATATCAACCGATATGACCAATTGCTTACGATCTGATGCGTAACGCGACGAACCGTGCGGATAGTGCTACGAGGCACCGCGACCGGCATTGACGTGAGTGTCAATGCTGCGACAATGGACGCCATGCCCGCGACACTGTGGTCGGTGCGGACCGGCCGGGACCGGCTCGACAGCCAGACCCGGGCCACGCTGATCGCCGCCGCGAGGGTCACCTTCTCCCAGCTCGGGTACGCGCGCACGACCGTCGCCGATATCACGGAGCGGGCAGACGTCTCGCGGGCGACGTTTTATGTGTACTTCGCGTCCAAGGATGATGTGTTCCGCGTGCTGACGGAGCAACTCCGGGACGCGTTCCTCGAGGCGCAGCAGGCGCAGGGGGCCGACCCGCACGATCAGCTTGCGGTAGCCGCCGCGTCGGTCACGGCTTTTGTCGACGTGTACGCGAGCAACCTGGCGTTTATCACCGTGCTCGAACATCAGGCGCTCAGCGACGAACAGCTGCGGGCGATGTGGCAGGGCATCCGGGAGCGGCTGCTGAAAGGAATGACCCGGTTCGTGCGCCACCTGGTGCGGGAAGGCATGGCGCACCCGGTCGCGCCGCCGGACATGGTGGCCACCGCCGCATCGGGCATGGCCGTCCGGTTTGCTCCGCTGATCGCCGCCTGCCCGGCCGACCGGCCGCAGATCATGGGCCACCTCGTCCGCCTTTACCTGCAGACCCTCGGCATCGAGCCAGGATCCGGCCCGGAGGAGACAGCGTGCCCGGAGGAGACAGCGTGAACGTGCGTGGATCGGGCACCGTGGTGACCGGCGGGGGCGGCGGAATCGGCCGCGCCATCGCGCGAAAGCTGGCGGCCGCCGGCGCGCGCGTGGTGGTCAATGACCGTGATCCAGCGGCCGCCGAGGCCGTGGCCACCGAGATCGGTGGCTGGGCCGCCCCGGCCGACGTGTCGACCGCAGCTGGCATCGGGAGCCTGATCGCCGCAGCGCGGGAGCACGTCGGCGAGATCGAGATCTACTGCTCCAACGCCGGCGTTGCTGCCGGGACCGGCGAGGACAGTCCCGAAGAGATGTGGCAGCGCTCGTGGGACGTCAACGTGATGGCCCATGTGCGAGCGTCGCGTGCGCTCATCCCCGGCTGGCTCGCGCAGGGGCGGGGCCGCTTCGTCGGTGACCGCGTCGGCGGCAGGTCTGCTGACGATGCTCGGGACCGCGCCGTATTCGGTGACCAAGCATGCGGCCGTTGGCTACGCGGAATGGCTCGCCGCGACCTACGGCCACCGGGGCCTCCAGGTGCACTGCATCTGTCCCCAGGGTGTCCGCACCAGCATGCTGTCCGGGTCGGGCCGGGCGGGTGACGTGGTTCTGCAGCAGACCGCGATCGAGCCGGAGGCCGTCGCCGATGCGCTGCTGGACGGCATGGCGGATGACCGCTTCCTGATCCTGCCGCACCCGGAGGTGGCCGGCTACTACACGCTTCGGGCCAGTGACACGGACAAGTGGCTGCACGGCATGAACCGCCTGCAGCAGCGCATCGAAGAAGGCTGAGAGCGGAGGCATCTGGTGAGGGCATGGCAGGTTCATCAGGTTGGCGACCTGCGGGAAGCTATGACGCTGACCGAGGTACCAGACCCGGAGCCCGGGCCCGGGCAGATATTCGTACGCGTGCTCGCCGCGCCGGCGAACTTCCCGGACGTGCTCATGTGCCAGGGCATGTACCAGGTGAAGCCGCCACTGCCGTTCACGCCCGGCATCGAGTTGTGCGGTGAGGTTGTCGCCCTCGGCCCCGGCGTGACCGGTCTTGCCCTCGGCCAGCGCGTCGTCGGCGGCGCGGCCCTGCCGGCCGGCTCGTTCGCCGAGGTCGCCATCATGGACGCGGCTGGAGCTCTCCCGGCCCCGGAGGGCCTGGACGACGCCGAGGCGGCCTCTTTTTACATCAGCTACCAGACCGGGTGGTTCGCGCTGCACCGCCGGGCCCATCTGGCCCCGGGCGAAACTCTGCTCGTGCACGCGGCGGCCGGCGGCGTCGGGAGCGCCGCCGTGCAGCTCGGCAAGGCGGCCGGCGCGCGGGTCATCGGTGTGGTCGGCGGCGAGCAGAAGGCCGAAGCCGCCCGGGCCCTCGGTGCCGATGTGGTCATCGACCGGCGCACGGAGGATTTCGTCTCCGTCGTCAAGGAGGTCACCGGCGGGCGCGGCGCCGACGTCATCTACGATCCGGTCGGCGGCGACGCCTACGACCGCTCGGTCAAATGCGTCGCGTTCGAGGGCCGCATCCTGGTCATCGGGTTCGCCAGCGGCCGCGTGCCGGCGCCGGCGCTCAACCATGCCCTGATCAAGAACTACTCCATCGTGGGCCTGCACTGGGGCCTGTACGCCAGCAAGGAGCCCGCGGCCATCACCGACTGCCACGATCAGCTGCTCAAGCTGGTCGCGGATGGGGCCATCAAGCCGCTGGTCAGCGAGCGCCTGGGGCTGGCGGACGTCGTCGCCGGCCTCGAGCGGCTGGCCAGCGGCACCACTATCGGGCGGGTGACGTTCCTGCCCTGATGGCGGGATGGAGGCGGTGACCACAATGACCGAAACAGGAACCGGACCAGCGGATGCCCCGGCCGAGGCTGCGACCGGGCAGGATGTGCGTGGCCTGGACCTGGTGGCCTTCGGTGCATACTTCACCGCCGCGTGTCCCGGGAGGGTCCGCGGTGGGCTTCGCGCCAGCGTGCTGGCCGGCGGGAAGTCGAACATCACCTACGAGGTGACGGACGGCGAGAGCCGCTGGGTGGTCCGCCGTCCCCCGCTCGGCCACGTACTGGCCACGGCGCACGACATGGCCCGGGAGTACCGGGTGATCAGCGCGCTGGCGGGCACGAAGGTCCCGGTCCCGGCGACGTACCTGCTGTGTGAGGACCCGGAGGTGATCGGCGCGCCGTTCTACGTCATGGAAAAGGTCGAGGGGACGGCCTACCGGACCGCCGCGCAGCTGGAGGCCGTGGGCCCGGCCCGGACCCGGCTGATGGCCAACCGGATGATCAGCACCCTCGCCGACCTGCACGCGGTCGATCCTGGCTCGGTCGGTCTGGCCGATTTCGGCCGGCCGCAGGGGTTCCTGGGCCGCCAGGTGCGCCGCTGGAAGAAGCAGCTTGACGCGTCCCGGAGCCGGGATCTGCCGGGCGCCGATGAGCTCTACGCGGCGCTGGAGGCACATATCCCCGCCGAATCCGACGTGGCCATCGTGCACGGTGATTTCCGGCTGGACAACCTCCTCGTCGGCGGCGACGACCGGGTCACGGCCGTCCTGGACTGGGAAATGGCGACGCTGGGCGACCCGCTCGCCGACGTCGCCCTGCTACTCGTCTATCAGGCTCTGGCGCATCTCGAAACGGGGTACACCGTCGCGGACGCGGCGACGGCGCCGGGATTCCCCGACGCGGAGGAGGTCGCAGCCCGCTACGCGGAAGCCAGCGGCCGGGACCTGTCGAACCTGGGCTTCCATCTGGGCCTGGGGTACTTCAAGATCGCCGTCATCTGCGAGGGCATCTACTACCGCTATACGCACGGGCAGACCCTGGGCGAGGGATTCGGCGACATCGGCGCCGCGCCCGGACCACTCGATCCACGCCGGCCTGGCCATTATGAACACGTCCTCGTGAGGGAGCACTTCTGATGGATTTCCGCTTCGACGCCGCGACCGAGAAGCTGCGGGACAGCCTGCTCGCCTTCATGGATGAGAGGATCTACCCGGCCGAGCCGGTCTTTGCCGAGCAACTGGCCGCCCTTGACAACCGCTGGGCCTGGACGCAGGCGCCCATCCTCGCCGAGTTGCGGGCCGAGGCGCGCGCCCGCGGTCTGTGGAACCTGTTCCTGCCCGGCGAGCACGGTGCCGGGCTTACCAACCTGCAGTACGCCCCCCTGGCCGAGATCACCGGGCGCAGCCTGAACCTGGCCCCGGCCGTCCTCAACTGTGCGGCGCCGGATACCGGGAACATGGAAGTGCTGGCCATGTTCGGGACCGAGGATCAGCGCAAGACGTGGCTGCAGCCCCTGCTGGATGGCGCGATCCGCTCGTCCTTCGCGATGACCGAGCCGGACGTAGCCTCCTCCGACGCGACCAACATTTCCACCCGGATCGAGCGGGACGGCGAACACTATGTGATCAACGGCCGCAAGTGGTGGATCACCGGGGCGATGAACCCGGACGCAAAGATCTTCATCGTCATGGGGAAGACTGACCCGGGCGCGGAGCGGCACCGCCAGCAGTCGATGATTCTGGTTCCCCGTGAAACACCCGGCCTGACCGTACGCCGCGGCATGCAGGTCTTTGGCTACGACGATCACGAGCACGGCGGCCACGGGGAACTCGAGTTCACCAACGTCCGGGTTCCGGCCGCCAACCTGATCGGCGCGGAGGGCGACGGTTTCGCCATCGCCCAGGCCCGGCTCGGCCCGGGCCGGATCCACCACTGCATGCGCTCGATCGGCGTGGCGGAGCAGGCGATGGAGCTGATGTGCCGGCGGGCCCAGGAACGGATCGCCTTCGGCAGGCCGCTCGCCGACCAGGGCGTGATCCGCGGCTGGATCGCTGAGGCGCGGGTGCGGATCGAACAGCTCCGCCTGCTTGTGCTGAAGACCGCGTGGCTCATGGACACGGCCGGGAACAAGGGCGCGCATACCGAGATCCAGGCCATCAAGATCGCCACGCCGGAGACGGTCGAATGGATCCTGGACAAGGCGATCCAGGTGCACGGTGCGGCTGGCGTGTCGCAGGACTTCCCGCTCGCGGCCCAGTTCAGCGGCATCCGGACGCTGCGGTTCGCCGACGGGCCGGATGAGGTGCACAAGAACTCGCTGGCCCGGGCCGAACTGAAGCGGCACGCGCGGGAATCAGCGAACTGAGGGCCCCGGGACGAGACAGCCCGGACACCCCGCTGATGCCCCTTTCGCCCGGTGTGGCTTGATCCACGCGGACTTACAATACGCAAATACCGGGATGAGGAGGGCCGATGCCAGGTCGGGACGGATGGGTTGTCGTCGGTGTCGACAACGGCGGCACGGCGAACAATGGCACCGTCCTCGATGCCGACGGCCGCTTCCTCATCGACCGCATGGCGGAGATCCCGAGCTACGTGCGGGAAGGGCCGGACAAGGCGGTCCAGGCCCTGGTCGACTCCGTTGATCACGTGCTTGGCCTCCTCGGCCTGCCCAGGTCAGCGGTCCGCGCGGTCGGCCTGGACACACCCGGCCCAGCCAGCGCGACCGGTGTCCTGTCCTCGCGCGGCGCGACCAACTTCGCGAACCCGGAATGGTGGGGGTTCGACATCCGGGGTGCGCTGGAGGAGCACCTGGGGCTGCCGGTCATCTACAACAACGATGGCAACGCCGCGGCCCTGTACGCGCACCATACGCAGTACGGCGCGGAGTCAGGCCAGCACAGTTCGGTCGCGGCCATCGTGGGTACCGGCCTCGGCGGCGGTGTGGTGGAAGCCGGGCGTGTCATCGGCGGCGCGGCCGGGATGGCCGGTGAGCTCGGCCACGTGCCCATCCCGATGGCCGGACTGCTCGAGGAGACGCAGCCGTTGCCGGCGTGCAACTGCGGGCAGCAGGGCGATGTCGAGAGCGTGGCCTCGCTGACCGGGATCGAAAAGAACCTGCTGCCCTACTGGCTGACCCGGTACGGGGGACACGAACTGGGCCGTGGGGTACCGCTGAGCAAGGCGGCCAAGCTGGTGCGCGGCTACGGGGAAGACGCCGACGAGCTCGCGCTGAAGATCTTCGAGCAGCAGGCGATGGCATTGGGCCGGCTGTTCACGATCGCGGCGAACTTCACCGATCCGGGCACCTACTTCGTCGGCGGCGGGGTCGTCGAGGCGGCGCCGCACTTCCGTGACTGGTTCCTCGCCCGCGTCCGGGAGCACACCATGCTGCGCGCCGAACAGGGCCGGGTGGCCACGTTCGCCCTGGTGCCGCACCTCGACATGGCCGGAGCCCGCGGCTCGGCCGTCGCCGCCCGCGACTGGCTTTTGAGGGGTTAGGTAGGGGCCGGGGGCACTACTACGACCATGGTGAGGCGGACGGGGTTGGTGCCCTCGTTGGTGTAGCGGTGCGGGCGGCCCGCGGGGAACCGGGCGCACTGGCCGGGGACCAGCTCATGCCGTTCGCCCGCGACCGACAGCGTCAGCGTGCCCGCCTCCACCGAGACCATCTCCCGGGTCGCCGGGGCGTGTGCGTCCCCGCCGAATGTCTCACCGGGCATCAGGTCCCATCGCCACAGTTCCACCGCCCATGGCGGGTCGGTTGCGCCGAGGATCGTACCGGTCCCGCCCGCGGGCCCCCGCCACAGAATCCGGCCGCCGTCAGTGCCGGATACCTGCACGGCCGGCTCGGCGGTCACGTCCACCAGCCGGGTCACGGGGACACCGAACGCGTCACCGATCCGGGCCAGCGTGGCCAGATTCGGGTTCGAGCGTCCTTGCTCCAGCGCGACGAGGACGCCCTTGCTGACCCCGGATCGCGCGGCGAGCTGATCAAGTGACCAGCCCCGCTCGGCGCGCAAGGCCTGCAGGGTTCTGGCCACCGCAACCGTGATGTCAGGTGGTTCGGTCATGTCCTCCGCCGCCCCGGGCCGGCCGCTCGGTCGGTATAGTGAACTATGTGGGTTGTTATTCCGACCGATTCTATGTCTGCGCGCATGCCTGCCTGATCCGTCCGCCGCCATCGGCCGGACGCTCTGGCGGAGGGAGATGACACCATGGGCACGATCCTGGCACTGGCCGCCGCCGTGCTGTACGGCTCGGCCGATTTCCTCGGCGGAACGGCCGCCCGGCGCGCCCGCCCGCTCGCTGTGCTCGCGATCACCACACCCGCCGGGGCCATCATCACGGTGGTCGCAGCGGCAGTCGCCGGCGCGGCCGGGCTCGGCGGCAGTGGGCCGCCTGGCCCGGCGGGGCTGGCCTGGGGCGCTGCCGCGGGCGCCGCCGGAACGGTCGGGCTGCTCATGTTCTACGCCGGATTCTCGATGGCGCCGATGAGCGTGGTCGCGCCCATCTCCGCGCTGGCCTCGGCCCTGCTTCCGCTCGGCGTGGCGATCGCCCAGGGCGAGCGGCCGGGGCCCCTGGTCATCGCGGGCGGCGTCATCTGCCTGGTCGCTGTGGTCCTGGTCAGCCTGGAACGCAAGAGCGAGGAACGCACGGCCGCGGCCCGTCTCCGCGGCCTCGGTTACGGGCTCGCCTCGGGCATCATGTTCGGCCTGTTCTTCCTGTTCTTCCGGTCGGCGGGAGCCTCCGGGGTGCTCTGGCCGGTGGCCGTGGCGCGGCTGGCCGGGACCGCGATCGCGTTCGCCGCGTGCCTGGCGGCCTGGGTACGCCCCGCATGGCGCGGTTCGCCGCAGGGGGCGCTGCCGCTCGCGCTGGCCTCTGGCACGGTGGATGCGTCGGCCAACATTTGTTATGTTCTGGCCACCCGGACCGGTCTGTTCGGGATCGCGGTCGTGATCACCGCCCTGTACCCCGGGATGACCGTGCTCCTGGCGCGGTTCGTGCTCGGCGAAAGAATGCGCTGGCTGCAGCGGATCGGGCTGGTTCTCGCCGGGGCGGGCCTCGTCCTTGTCACGATCTGAACACTTTCCGTGACAGGAGCGCCGTGGACTCGTGCGGCCGGATGGATCAGCTTAGTTATCCGGCCGCGCGAACCCCGGGGAAGGGGGGATAGCGGGTCAAGCTAGAGATCGTCGTCGCCGTCGTCTTTCCGGCCTGGAAAGATCAGCCCGCAGACCTCGAGGTAAAGCTGCTCCGGGTAGGGAAGAAAGTCCACTACGCGCAGCGCCTGGTCCTGGCCAGCCGACTCCAGGATGAACTCACCATACCCGAGCAGTCGCCCCATCGTGGAGCGCTGGAAGCTCATGTCCGTGACCTTGACGAGCGGCATCATCGCCACCTTGCGGGTGATGACCCCGGTCGCCAGCAGCATGCGGCGGGACGTGACGATGAAGTAATCCTGCGACCATTCCCAGACCTTGTAGACCAGCCATAGCAGCGATACGGCCCACACGATCCACACGAAACCGACGACGCCCGCGTTGTGCCGCGCGACCGTCGTGCTGACGACGGCAGCGATCACGAGCCCCGCAAGAGTGATACTGATTGGCCTGAGCAGAACGGCCGGGTGCTTGCGAACCGTAATGACCTGATGCTCATGCGGCAAAAGGTATTTATTGACGGCGTTGGGTACGGTATCCGTTCCCGGCACGAGCCTCATAATGATTCCTGAACGTCAGGTGCGGAACGCCTCAGAGCGAGGTGAAGAAGGCAGAGAATCCGCGTGCCACAGAGCTGAGGAAGTTACCGATATTGTTTACTAATGTGCGCCGCGCCCGCAGGGTTCTTGATCACGAAAACAGAACGAAGGCGATGGCTGCATAGCCTGGGATCGTCTTCGGCTTCACGGTGCCTCCCTGGACCCGGGCCCAGTCCACTTTTTCATCGCCACCATAGCTTAACCCACGGTGCACCGCCTACCAAGATTACCGAAAGTCACCCTACTGGCTGCCCCGGGCACCGCGTCAGGGTGGGTCCCCTCCGAACCGGGGAGGCATCAGTTTGCCAGAGGCCGGGCGACTAGTGCGGATATCGGCGGGCCGGCGTGACGCAGCGTGACCGGGCGCCCCGGCGCTGAGCGGGAAACACAGAGCGGGCCATCCGGGAGCGCGCCGGCCCTTGCGCGAGATCTCCGTCCGCCGGAAGCTGCCCTTATGCTGAATCGCCAGTTTGGCCGCCCCGCGCCCCGCCGTCTGGCAGCATTCCCCCCGTGCACAGGATGTTTACGGAATGACGATGACAGACGTGAGCGCCACCGATTTCGCTGTCATCGCTTACCGGGAGGATGACCGGTGGGAAGCCGATGTCCTCCCCGAGGTGCTGACGGCCGATCTCAATGGCCTCATTCATGCGCTGCGCCAGCAGCCGAGTGTAGCCGGGACGCTCGGCTTCGTCGGCGTCGGCGACGACTTTTTCATCGCGGTACGGGTGATCGGCGGGGAGGTTTCCGTATTCCTGTCGGATGTCACCGCGGCCGCGGACTGGCCACTGGCCACGCAGGTGCTCAGGCTGCTCGACATCCCTGTGCCCGAGGACGAGGACCTGGACCAGGTGCTTCCCGCCGGGAATCTGTCCATCTTCGCCGATCTGGGGCTGGAGGAATGGGAGTTGTGCGCTATCGCCGGTGACCTGGACCTGTTCCCGGATGAGGCGGTGGCGAGTATCGCCGGGCGGCTGAAGTTCCGTGACGCGATGGAGCGGGCGCTCGAAGTCGCTCTCGGGCCCTGACCCCGGCAGCAGGCGCCCGGCGACCGCGATGAGCCCGGATAGCGCACCCACCGGTTACGAGGCGCTGTTCGCCCCCGCGATGCGGCTGGCGCTGGCAGAGGCCGCCGCGGCAGCGGACGGCATGGACCCGGCCGCGGCCGACGTGCCGGTCGGCGCGGTGATCCTCGATGCCGACGGCGCCGTCATGGCCCAGGCCCGTAACCGCCGTGAGGCCGACCACGATCCGACCGCGCACGCCGAGATCCTGGCTATCCGCGGCGCCGCCCGCCGCACCGGTCAATGGCGGCTCACCGGCTGCACCCTGGTCGTCACGCTAGAGCCGTGCACCATGTGCGCGGGGGCTGTGACTGCGGCGCGCCTCGACCGCCTGGTCTACGGGGCCGAGGATCCAAAGGCCGGGGCCGTGGGCTCGCTGTGGGACGTGGTCCGGGACCCGCGCCTCGCGCATCGCCCCGAAGTGCTCGGCGGGGTGCTGGCCGCCGAATGCGCCGAGCTGCTCCGCCAGTTCTTCCGTGAGCGCCGTTAGGCCGGTCTTCCGCGAGCGCAGGCAGGCGCCCCGGATGGTAAGCTCACCGGCGGTGGAGTCGCCTAGTGGCCGAGGGCGCACGCCTCGAAAGCGTGTGAGGGGGCAACCCCTCCGTGGGTTCAAATCCCACCTCCACCGCCAGATGGAACAGGGAGGACAGGCCGCGCGGTCGTGAGCGCGTTTCATGCCGGTGCGTTCGCCGCGGTGCGTGCATTCGCTGCGAGCCCTGCGAGGTGAGCCACATGCTTGAACCCCAGGGCACCCTATTCTTCCTGATTTTGATGGTGGTATTCGGCGGCCTTCTGGCGTGGCTCGTCTTCGCCAAGCAAATAGTCTTCCGGATACTGGCCGCCTGTCTCGCATTTATCCCAGCCATGCTGTTCGGCGTGGCCTCGGTAAACAAGTATTACGACTACTACCAGTCCTGGGGATCTATCGCGGCGGACTTCACCAACCAGGGTGTGGCCACGCTTCCCGAAGTCCCGCACCTCGCCGGTAAGGTCGGCAGCGGAATCAGCAAGCTCGGGCTTTCCCCGCAGGCACGGGCCGAAGCCACCCAGACTGGCTACCTTTTTGCGACCGCGGTGAAGGGCCGCCAGAGCCGGATCTCCCGTACGGTTTACATTTATCTGCCGCCGCAATATTTCCTGACCAGGTACAGCACCTACCGATTCCCGGTCATTGAGCTGCTGCACGGCTCACCCGGAAACCCCGAGCAGTGGGTCAACCCGATGAACGTGCTGCCCACCCTCGACGACATGATCGCCACCCATCAGGCCGATCCGGCCGTGCTGGTGATGCCGGACACGGACGGCAGCGTGAAGCACTCGCTGCAGTGCCTGAACGCCGTCGGGATCCAGGACGCGACGTACGTGGCGGTGGACGTGCCCAACTTCGTCGCGGCCAACTACCGGGTCCAGGACCCGGGCCGGGCGTGGGGTGTGGCCGGCCTGTCGGAGGGCGGTTTTTGCGCCGCCAACCTGGCCCTGCAGTATCCGGCCCGGTTCGGGTACGCGGGGGTAATGAGCGGATATTTCGCGCCGCTGGACGACCTGATCCCGCCGGCCAATCGCCCCGGAGCGCCGCCGGTGTATGTTGCTCCCTTCGCGGGCAAGCCGCAGCTGCGGCGGAGGAACACCCCGAACATCTACATCTCCCAGCTGCCGATCGGGACCCTGATCCCGCAGTTCTTCCTGGCCGTGGGCGACCAGGACACGCAGGACGTGCAGGCCGCGGAGAGCTTCCGGCAGCAGGCGCAGCTGTATCAGGCGAACGTGCCGCTGGTCCTGATCCCCAATGCCTCGCACGACGCGACCGCCTGGCGCGGAGCGCTGCGGCCCATGTTCAGCTGGATGACGCCCCAGCTCGCCCACCAGGCGCAGCTCGCGGACGCGGCGCTCGCCGCGCGTCAGCGCGCCCAGGCCAGGGCCAAGGCCAGCAAGAGCCCGCACGGGACGGGTCTCACTCCGGGCCCGACCAGCACGGTATCGCCCGCGCGACGCGGGAAATAGTCCCGGCCTTCCCATCCGCTCCGGGTCACCACGGGGGTAGCGGCACTAGGCCGATGAGGCGGAAGGCCCGGAATACGGTCGAGCCCGGTCCGGGCGCCAAGCTGGGTCATGGCCCGGTCCTTGACGGCCACAGGTGCGCTGGGCATGGCCGAATTTGGTCATGGCTGTGCGGGACCTTTGGCTCTTGATGAAGACGGCCCGGCCGGATATGCCGGAAAGTGATGACCGGTAACGGACCGGTCATCACCGGCGCCAGCGGAATGGGTGAGCGCAACGGCTGGTCCGCTGCGGTAATGGGCCCGGGAGGCGACGGACAGGAACCGGGGCGTGCAGTCCTGGCTGGCGGCGGCGCGCACAAGCCGAAAGGAGCGCGCCATGCACATAGTTGGACGGGATGTTCAAACGAGCGCAGTGGCACGAAGCTGGAAGCGCCGGGCGATGACACCGGTCCTCATGGTGGTGGCAGGCGGCAGCCTACTCGCCTCCCTGACGGCGGGACCGGTCGCCGGCGCCGCGGCGGCCGCGGCGCCGCCCGCGCCGGGGGGCGATCTGAGCGCCGCGGCGGCCACCGCGTCCGTGGTGTACCTCGCTTACACCGGTACGAACCGGCAGGTGTACGTCCTGAATGCGGCCGCTCCCGCGCAAGCCCCCGTCGCCCTGGGTGGCCAGCTGATCGGCGGCCCGGCGATCGCCGAGGTGCCGGCCGGCGTCCTGTCCACGGGCCCCGTGCTCGCGGTGTTCGGGCGCGGGACCGACAATGCCCTGTGGTGGCGGTACCAGGCCGCGGCCGGCTGGACCAGCTGGCAGTCCCTGGGCGGCCTCATCATCTCCAAGCCGGCCGTGGTCATCGGCGGGACCAGCCCGCTCGGGGCGCTCAACGTCGTGGCCGCCGGAACCACCGGCCATATCTGGTACCGGGTCCACGGCTCAGGCGGCTGGCAGGCGTGGGCCGCGCTGGGTGGCCCTCAGGTGCTGGCTGGCACCGGCCCGGGCGGCGGGTTCGCGATCGTGGGCACCAACGAGCACGTCTACCTGTTCGGCCGGACCGGCACCGAGAACGGTTACGCCGACTTCGGTGGCCTGAGCACGGCCAGCCCGGGCACGGCGGCTATCCCGGCCGGGCTCGTGGTCTTCGCGCGCGGGACCGACCGGGCGCTATGGTCCAGGCCGAGCGCGCTGCCCATCGGCCCCTCCGGTCCGTGGCAGTCACTCGGCGGTGTTCTGACCACCGGCGTGACCGCGACGACCGTTACCGGCGGGAAGACGTACGTGTTCGGGCTCGGTACCGATAACAACATCTGGATGAGGGCGGGCGTATGGCCGTCCCTCGGCAGCTGGCAGCGCCTGTAACGGCGGCTGCGCGTCGGGCCCGGGACGTTGCTCCCGGGCCCATCCAGGATTTCCATCGTTGAGTCGGGGATGACGTGGTGCAGCGCGTTAATCCCAGTGGTGGTGAATACGGGGGTGGCCCGGCATCGCGCCTGATCAGCGTGGCGGAGGATGAGGGATTCGAACCCTCGAGGGCTTGCACCCAACACGCTTTCCAAGCGTGCGCCATAGGCCACTAGGCGAATCCTCCGCCGGTCAGCTTACCGTCACGATGGCCACGCCCGCGCCCCTCCCGGGCACGGCCTTTCACATCTGAGCCCATGACGCCGCCTGGGAGGACGCGGATTCGCGGGGACGGACAAGGGTGGTCCGGGGGATGGCTAGACTGTCCCGAGGTCCCCCGCGCGGCGTGCATCCTGCCAACCCCCCCCAGGGCCGGAAGGCAGCAAGGGTACGCGGGCTCTGACGGGTGCGCGGGGGACCCTTTCCCGTCCCAGGGACATTCACGGGAATCCCGGCCTGGCGAGGATGGAGTCATGACACAAGCTCCTTCGGGATCCAGCACAGTCAGATGCGGCTGGGAGCTCGCCGCCAGCAGGATCGCCGGTGACACCGTCCGGGGCCGCGACCGGCCTGGCGCTGTACCGGAAGTACCGGCCCGGCCACTTTCGCCGAGGTCAAGGGCCAGGAGCAGGTCACCGAGCCGCTGCGCCAGGCGCTGCGCAGCGGGCGGATCGAATCATGCCTATCTCTTCAGCGGGCCCCGCGGCTGCGGCAAGACCTCCAGCGCGCGCATCCTGGCTCGCTCGCTGAACTGCGTGAACGGGCCCACGCCGGACCCGTGCGGGGTGTGCGATTCCTGTGTCGCGCTGGCCGCCGTCCGGACCGGGCAGCATCGACGTGATCGAGATCGACGCCGCCTCCCACGGCGGCGTCGACGACGCGCGTGAACTGCGCGAGCGCGCGTTCTACGCGCCGGTCGCCGGGCGCTTCAAGGTGTACATCATCGACGAGGCGCACATGGTGACCCAGCAGGGTTTCAACGCCCTGCTCAAGCTCGTGGAGGAACCGCCGCCGCACCTGAAGTTCATCTTCGCCACCACGGAGCCGGAAAAGGTCATCCCGACCATCCGCTCGCGGACTCATCACTACCCGTTCCGGCTGGTGCCCCCGGCTGTCCTGCGCCGGCTTCTCGAGGACATCCTCGTTCAGGAGGGCGTCCCGTTCGAGCCCGATGTGCTGCCGCTGGTGGTGCGCGCGGGGGCCGGTTCCGTCCGGGATTCGCTGTCCGTCCTCGACCAGCTCGTCGCGGGCTCGGACGAGGCTGGGCTCACCTACGAGCGTGCCATCGCGCTGCTCGGCTATACCGACGCCACCCTGCTCGACGAGATCGCGGACGCCTTCGTGTCGGCCGACGGCGCGGCGGTCTTCGGGGTCGTGAACCGGATCGTCGAGGGCGGCCACGAGCCCCGCCGGTTCGCGGCCGACATGCTGGATCACTTCCGTGACCTGATCGTGCTCGCTGCCGTTCCGGACGCAGGCCAGACGGGGCTGCTCGACGTTCCACCGGATCGGCTGGATCTGATGAGCAGGCCAGGCCGAGCGGTTCGGGTGGCGAGCCTCACCCGCGCGGCCGAGATCATGAGCAACGGCCTGGACCAGATGCGCGGTGCGACGTCGCCGCGGCTGCTGCTCGAGCTGATGTGCGCGCAGGTCCTGCTGCCGTCCGCGAACAGCGACGAGAAAGCCATTCTGGCCCGCCTGGAACGGCTCGAACACGGAGGTGGCCTGGCAGGCGCGCCGCAGCATGCCCCGGCGGTCACGGAATCACCGGCCCGGCCGCGCCGTCCGGCCGAGACGGCGGAGAGCCCGGCCGGCTGGCCCGGCGCGGGCGCGTCTCCCCCGCCGGATGCGGTTCCCGCCGCCCGGGCCGGCCGAGCCGCCGGCCCGCAGAGAGCCGCGGCACCGGCGCCCCGGCCCGGCCGCGTCCGGCGGGCGATGATGCCGTCAGCGGTTCGCGACCCTCCGCCGCGCCAGAGCCCGCCCGGCGCGGCCGGAGCCGAAGTGGTCACCCGCAACTGGGACGCGATCCTCGACGCCATCAAGCGCGAGCGCCGGGTCGCGTGGATGCTGCTGAGCAACGCAAGCGTCGTTTCCCTCGACGACGGCACCCTGACCCTGCGGTTCGCGCGCGACGGCGACGTCAAGGGCTTCACAACCAGCGGGTGTGACGCGGACCTGCAGCGCGTCCTCGCGTCCGGGTTCGGCCTGAACGTCCGGATCCGGGCGCTGTCCGGGAACGACCCAGACGCTGGCGGCGTGCGCCCCCGGCTGAACGCGGTCCCGGACCGCCCGGCCGATCCGGGCCCGGCTCCCACACCCGCGGCCGCGGGCAGCGACGGTGCCGCCGCCCACGACAGCGGCCTGGCCCGAGGGGCCAGCCATCCTCCCGCCGGAGGAGGGGCCGGCCGCCCGGCTCCCGTCGGCGGATCGGGCCAGCCCCGAGGGCGGCGGATCGGGCCACCGCAGTGGCGGAGGGCCGCCCGGCCCCGGTGACCCGGCCTCTGCGGGCGGCGGGACGGACAGCGGTGGCCAGAGCCAGGAGGGGCCGCGGAGCGCGGGCCGCGGAGGTTCCGCCCGCGGCGGGGGCCGCGAGGCCGCCCGGGCCCGGGCCAGCGGCACCCCGGCGGGCGACGGGGCGGCCCCGGCTGCGCCCAGAGCGAACGCCTCCTCCGCAGCGTCCGCGGCGCCGTCCAGCGCCGGCGCGATCGACATCCCGGACGCCGAGGACATGGCCTCACCCGGCCAGGCCGAAATCACCGGGATGGACCTGATCCAGCGAGAGCTCGGGGGACAGATCATCGGCGAGATCGAGGAGTGACCCAGAGGACCGCCTGCCGGGAGTAGCCGTCGGCGTTCGGGGAACACGCCAGACGGGTGCAGACTAGCCATGCGGCCGCACAACAGGCCCGGCCGGCCACCCGTTACCGGCGGAACAGCGGCCGGGACCAACGCAACCGCACGCACGCTGACGATACCCATTGGGGGCAACGTGAACCCTGACGGCCAGCTGGACATGCAGCAACTGCTCGCCGCGGCGCAGCAGATGCAGGAACAGCTCATGAATGCCCAGCAGGAACTCGCCGACGCGGAGGTAGCCGGTACTGCCGGCGGTGGCCTCGTTACCGCCCGGGTCAATGGGCAGGGCGAACTCGTGGACCTGGCCATCGCCCCGGAGGCGATCGACCCGGATGACCTGGAGGAGACGGCCCAGACCATCGCCGACCTGGTGCTCGCCGCCGTGCGGGACGCCTACGGGCGAGCCGGCGACCTTCAGCAGGAGAAGATGGGCCCCTTCGCGAGCGCTCTCGGTGGCGGCATGCCGGGCCTGCCCGAGATGCCGGGGATGCCGGGGATGCCGGGGGGACTGGGCACGCCGGGTGCCTCCGGCCTGGGTGGCCCCGGTCCGGGCGGCCCGGGCCTGCCCGGCGCCAGCAGCGACGAGCCGGACGGCGAGTGAGCGGAGCCGCTCATCCGGGCGGCCGTTGATCTAGCGAAACAGGATCTGACGTGTACGAAGGGGTCATCCAGAACCTCATCGACGAGCTCGGGCGGCTTCCTGGCGTCGGGCCGAAGGGGGCGCAGCGGATCGCCTTTCACCTGCTCGCAGCCGACCCGGACGATGCGCGGAAACTCGCGGCGGCGCTGCTGGAGGTTACCGAGCGGGTGAAGTTCTGCCGTACCTGCGGCAACGTGGCCGAGGAGGACCAGTGCCGGATCTGCCTCGACTCGCGCCGTGACCCGTCCGTCATCTGCGTAGTCGAGGAGCCCAAGGACGTCGCGGCGGTAGAGAAGATCCGCGAGTACCGCGGGCGCTACCACGTGCTCGGCGGAGCGATCAGCCCGATCGACGGGATCGGCCCGGAAGAGCTGCGGATCAAGGAGCTCATGACACGCCTGGCTGATGGGACGGTCACCGAGCTGATCCTCGCGACCGACCCCAACCTCGAAGGCGAAGCGACGGCGACCTATCTCGCCCGGCTGATCAAGCCGATGGGCGTGCGTGTCACCCGGCCAGCCAGCGGACTGCCGGTCGGGGGCGACCTGGAGTACGCGGACGAGGTCACACTCGGGCGCGCGTTCGAAGGACGGAGATTGCTTGATGTCTGAGTCAGCGGGGGGCCCAGCCGGGAGCAGCGCGCCGCAGTCGCCGGCGCCGCCGCGTGACCGGCAGCCGGAGGAACCGGAGGAACCTGCCACCGAGCTGAGCCCCCTCGCGGACCAGATCGCCGCGAACGTCCGGCTTTTCCTCGACGGCATCGAACGGCTGGCGGCCGGTGACGGCCACGACGAGGCGGTGCCGCTGCTCCTCCTCGAGGTATCCCAGATTCTGCTGGCGGGTGCCCAGCTCGGAGCCACCACCGACGTGATCCTGCCCAGCAACCTGGAGCCGGAGGTGGGCGACGACCCTGATCTGGATGCGCTCCGCGTGGGCCTGGCCCGGCAGCTCCCGGACTGCGACGACTTCGCGGAACTGTTCGACCCGTACGCGGACACGCAGGCCACGCCGTTCCGCCTGTCCGATGACATCGCGGCCGTGGCGGCCGATCTCATCCACGGGCTCAAGCACTACCGGGCCGACCGGAAGCTGGAGGCCCTGTGGTGGTGGCAGTACTCCTACTTCAACCACTGGGGCACCCACGCCGGCGCCGCCCTGCGCGCCCTGCACGCGGTCGTGGCGCACGCGCGCCTCGACGTCGCCGAGGAGCGCACTGCTCTCTAGAAAACCCCTTGAGCCGAACGAGCGGCTGGTGGAAGCATCACCACCTATCGGGCTGCGGCGAGGCGCTCGTACCGGCCCAGCGATCCCGGCCTTGTGCCGGGTGAGCGGCCGGTGTGTCGGCGAGTACCGCAGCGGGGCGCGAAGCGCACCGGGGGGTCCGGGGGGTCGTCCCCCCGGGTCAGCACCGATAAACTCTGGGCGTCCCCGCCAGGAACCCCGTGAGGAGCGGCTGCCCCGTGTCTCTTGTCGTGCAGAAATACGGTGGCTCGTCCGTAGCCGACGCGGACGGCATCAAGCGGGTAGCGCAGCGGATCGTCTCCGCCCGCAAGGCCGGTGACAACGTCGTCGTGGTGGTCTCCGCGATGGGCGATACGACGGATGAGCTCCTCCATCTGGCCAATCAGGTCAGCCCGCTGCCCCCGGGGCGCGAGCTCGACATGCTGCTCACCGCGGGCGAGCGGATATCGATGGCACTGCTCGCCATGGCCATAGCCAACCTGGGCCTGGAGGCCCAATCGTTCACCGGGTCACAGGCGGGCGTCATCACCGACTCGGCGCACGGCCGGGCGCGCATCATCGACGTGACCCCGGGCCGGATCGCGACCGCGCTCGACGGCGGGGCGATCCCGATCGTGGCCGGTTTCCAGGGCGTCTCTCAGACCGGCAAGGACATCACCACGCTGGGCCGGGGCGGTTCCGACACCACGGCTGTGGCCCTGGCCGCCGCGCTGAACGCGGACGTCTGCGAGATTTACACCGACGTGGACGGCATCTTCACTGCCGACCCCCGGATCGTCCGCACGGCCCGGAAGATCCCGAGGCTCTCCTACGAGGAGACGCTGGAGATGGCCGCCTGCGGGACCAAGGTGCTCATGCTGCGCTGCGTCGAGTACGCCCGGCGCTATGACGTGCCGATCCACGTCCGCTCCTCGTTCAGCAACAAGGTAGGGACCTGGGTCAGCGGGCACGCGGGCCACAAGACAGAGGCGGCCCAACTGAGCCCGGTGCTGGCCGGCGCCGGGCAGGATGCGGAGGATTCCGAGATGGAGCAGGCGATTATCTCCGGGGTGGCGCACGACCGGAGCGAGGCGAAGATCACCGTTGTCGGCGTTCCTGACCGGATCGGCGAGGCGGCGAGGATCTTCCGCGTTATCGCCGACACCGGCATCAACATCGACATGATCGTGCAGAACGTCTCGGCTGTGGCTACTGGCCGGACCGATATCTCCTTCACCCTGCCACGGGATGACGGCCAGGCCGCGATGACCGCGCTGCGGCAGCTGCGGGAAGCCATCGGCTTTGAGTCCCTGCTCTATGACGACCGGATCGGCAAGGTGTCGCTGATCGGGGCGGGCATGCGTTCCCATCCTGGGGTCACGGCCACGTTCTTCGGCGCGCTGGCTGAGGCGGGCGTGAACATCGAGATGATCTCGACGTCGGAGATCCGCATCTCGGTCGTCGTCGACCAGAAGGACGTGGACGAGGCGGTCAACGCCACGCACAAGGCCTTCGAGCTCGACGCGGACGAGGTCGAGGCGGTCGTGTACGGGGGGACGGGACGATGACGACCAAGCCATCCCTGGCCGTTGTCGGGGCGACCGGTGCCGTCGGCACGGTCATGCTCAAGCTGCTCTCGACGCGAGAGGACGTCTGGGGCGAGATCCGGCTGATCGCGTCGCCGCGGTCGGCCGGGCGCATGCTGCGCGTCCGCGGCGAGGCGTGCGAGGTCGTGGCGCTATCGGAAGAGGCCTTCGACGGCATCGACGTGGCCATGTTCGATGTCCCGGACGAGGTCTCCGCGCAGTGGGCTCCGGTGGCCGCCGCGCGCGGCGCCGTGGCCGTCGACAACTCGGGGTCGTTCCGGATGGACCCCGACGTCCCGCTGGTGGTCCCCGAGGTCAACCCCGGGGACGCGGGAAAGCGGCCCAAGGGAATTATCGCCAACCCGAACTGCACAACGTTGTCGCTCATTGTCGCCGTGGCCGCGCTGCACCGCGAGTTCGGGCTCCAGGAAATGGTGGTCGCCTCCTACCAGGCCGCATCAGGGGCCGGTCAGGCCGGCATCGACACGCTGTACGCACAGCTGGACCGGGTCGGCGGGAGCCACGCCCTCGGGCAGCGCCCGGGTGACGTGCGCGGTGCCGTCGGTGACCTGGGCCCGTTCCCGGCGCCGCTCGCACTGAACGTGGTGCCCTGGGCCGGCTCGGTCAAGGACGAGGGATGGTCCTCCGAAGAACTGAAGATCCGCAATGAGTCCCGGAAGATCCTCGGGATGCCGGACCTGCGGGTGTCGGCCACCTGTGTGCGGGTGCCGGTGGTGACGACGCACTCCGTCGCGGTGCACGCGGTCTTCGGGCGTGAGGTAGAGCGGGCCGCCGCCCAGCGGGTGCTGCGGGATGCCCCCGGCGTCGTGCTCACCGATGACCCGGAGCGTGGTGAGTTCCCGACTCCGGCGGACGCGGTGGGCACCGACCCGACGTGGGTAGGGCGCGTGCGCCGGTCGCTCGATGACCCCTGCGCGCTGGACCTGTTCGTCTGCGGCGACAACCTCCGCAAGGGAGCCGCGCTGAACACTGCGCAGATCGCCGAGCTGGTGGCCGCGGAACTGGTCTCCGCCGCCGCCGTCTAAGCGGCGGCCACCGGCCTCGAATGGTCAGCCGCCGTGGCTTATCGGCGCTGCCTGGGAATCGCCGGTTTACCGGAATCCGCGGGAGCGGTGCCTGTATAACGGACGTGGGCGGGGGATACGGCGAAGGAGGAACGTGTCCCCATACCCGCGTTCATGCCTGCTAGGCGTGAGCCGGACCCCGGGCGCGCTGCTTCCCGAGAGGGGATGCCGGCCGCCAGCCGGCGGCTTTCCGGGCGATCACCCTGGATGGGCGCGACAGCCGTCCCCACGGTGCGCGATGTGCCTATCTGTGATCAGCGTCACGGCGCCGATGCCGTCGGAAGCTCCTTTCTTTCAGTTTTCTTTCAGCTTGGCCGATGGGCGCCGCAGCTGCCTTCCGTGCACCGCGCGGGCCAAGCGGCAGGGGCGTTCCGGGCAAAGCGGACGAACGTGGTTTCGCAGGAATTTAATATATCGTTTCGTGCCCAAGCTGTGACCAAACCTGCTACGGTATCGAACCGACTGACGAAACTGTGATATCAGCACTTTTAACGTTCCAACAGCATATGAATCGTGTGCCGCTCTCAGATCTCTCCAGATCCTCGTGATCTTGAGGAGGATGTCGTGACAACGACCCGCACCCGCTCGCGTGGCCATACGGGCTCCCGTGCCTCGGCCGCACGCGCGGGCGCAGAACGCAAGCCAGTGATCATCGCGTCCGCCCTTGGCGGTGCGATGTTGCTCGCTTTCGCCGCCCTGGTGACGTCGATCGGGCACATTGTGCTGGCGGCCACGGACCATTTCATGCTGAAGTACAGCGGTGTCTTCGCCCTTGTGCTGCTGACCACCTCGTCCGTGATGGGTGTCCTGGCGACAGACCGGATCATCCTGAACCCAGGCCATCGCGTTATAGCCCAGGCTGTGCACCGGGCAGTCGCGTTCGGGACGCTGGCGTTCCTTGTCGTGCACATCGTGCTGGAGATATCGGCGCCGCACCTGGAGGAGTCCAAGACCCTTCACGTGCGTCTGCTCGACGCGTTTATACCTTTTCTCTCGCAGTACCGCACTTTCTATATGGCCGAGGGGACAATAGCCTCGGACCTTATTATCCTGCTCGTCGTTACCGGTATATTGCGCCGGCGTTTCAGCACGAATGGTAATGCCTGGAAATGGCGTGCTATTCATTACTCAAATTACGCCGCCCTTATTCTTGGCGTCCTGCACGGTCTGCTGGCCGGCCGCAAGGCGATCGGGACCTTTGTGTACTGGAGCTACGGCGTTGTGCTGGCGATGCTCGCCATAGCCGTGCTCGTCCGGATCATCGCCACGTCGCTGCGGACGAAGGAGATGGTCGCGGGCGCGGCCCCGCTGGCCGACAACCGCGGCTCAAGTTCGGCGCAGTCCATGCCGGTCCGGGCCGCGGCGCTCGGCCTCATGAGCCAGATGAGCGGCGCGGTGCCGCTGGGCGGGGCGACCAGGGCCGTGCCGGCCCTGCAGGGCGGATCGGTTATGCCGTTCCCGTCTCCGTATGCGGTTGCGGCCGAGCCGGCGCGGGCGATCGCCGCGCTACCGGAACCGGGCCGTCCGGGTCCGGCTCCCGGGGGACCGGCGGCAGGTGGCCGGATGCCGCGGTACGAGCCTGGCTACGACGGACCGCCCCGGTACGAGGGTGCCCCGGCGCCCCGGCCTGGCGGCCGGGCGCCCCGTGAACTGGATAGTGGTTACGGGACCGGGCCTCAGCCCGCTTATGAGGCCGGGTCCCGCCCGTCGCACCGGACGGGCCCGCAGCCTGCTTATGACGGAGACCCCCGGCCATCGCGCGGGACGGGCCCGCAGCCTGCTTACCGCCCCGGAACGGGCCCGCAGCCCGTTTACCCGCCAGCGTCTCCGGAGCAGGAATTCCCGGCCGCGCACCGGACCGGCCCCCCGCCCGGACCGGCCGGCCGCCGGATACCGGACCGGCCCCCCGCCCGGATACCGGACCGGCCCCCCGCCCGGATACCGGACCGGTCCGCAGCCCGTGTACGACTCGGGTCCGCAGCCCGTGTACGACTCGGGTCCGCAGCCCGTGTACGACTCGGGTCCGCAGCCCGTGTACGACTCGGGCCCCCGGCCCGTCTACGACTCCGGCCCCCCAGCGGCGCGGGAGTGGGATTACGGTGCCGCACGGGAGCGGGACTACGGCCAGGATTACCCCTACGGAGCGGATCCCCGTTACGGCTCTGGCTACGGTCCGGATCCCGGCTATGGGCCGGACCCGGGCTACGACGCCGGGCCCCGCTACGAGCCCGATGACTACGGGCCCGAGCCCGGATACGGGACGCCGCCCCGGCGGCCCCAGGACGGCTACGGCGGGCCGCCACCGGGCTACCCATCCGGCCAGCCGCAGCCCCGTCCGCGGCGCCGGCCGGTACCACCAAATAGAAATTCAGGCGAACGCACCGGTCCCCTTCCCCGGGTTCCTTCCTATGGCGGTGACGAGCGACGATGATCTCCAATTCGGCGATGCAACCGGGACCTGCGGCTGGCCCCGCGGCCCCGGCCATCATGCGGATCGGAGCAGCCCGGCTGACCGCTGGGCTCGACCGGTACCCGCGGCTGGACCTGGAGGCCCACCGGGATCTGTTCGGCAGGTTGCCCCGGCTGTCGGAATCCGAGCTCATCGGGATGGCGCAGCAGGTGGACCTGCGCGGTCACGGCGGCGCGGCGTTCCCGTCCGCCCGTAAGCTGCAGGCGGTCGTCGACGCGGCCCGCAAGAAGGGCCAGCCGACCATCGTGGTGGTCAATGCCACCGAGGGCGAACCGGGCAGCTTCAAGGACAAGATGCTGCTGATGAGGTCGCCCTACCTGGTTCTGTCCGGTGCCGCGCTGGCGGCGGAGGCGATCGGCGCCGAGGAGATCATCGTTGGGGTGGCGGGCAACGAGCTGGCCAACCGGTCGCTGGATGCCGCCATTGCCGCGGAGCCAGGCCTGCGCGACCTGGTGCGGGTCGTCGAGGTGCCGGAACGCTTCATCTCCGGCGAGAGCGGCGCCCTGATCCGGGCCATCAACGGGAAAAGCCCGGTCCCGCCGGGCCGCAAGACGCTCGCGGCCGAGAGCGGCGTTTACGGCCTGCCGACCCTGCTGTCCAACGCTGAGACCTTTGCGCAGCTCGCCGTGCTCGCGCTGCTCGGGCCGGAGCGCTACGCGTCGGTCGGCATGCCGGAGGAACCCGGCACCGTCCTGCTCAGCGTGAGCGGATCGGCCGCGCGCCCGGCGGTCGTCGAGGTGCCCACCGGTGTGCCGCTCGGTTCGGTTCTCGACATCTGCCAGGCTCCCGCGGGCGACGGCGTGCTGGTCGGCGGCTACCACGGCATGTGGCTGCCGTCCGAGAATGCCTACGTCGTGCCGGTGTCACGCGCGGGGCTGGAGGCCGTCGGCGGGACGCTCGGAGCTGGCATCGTCCTGCCGCTGGGCGACGGAACGTGCCCGCTAGGCGAGGTATCCCGGATCGCCAGCTACCTGGCCGGGGAGTCGGCTGGGCAGTGCGGGCCCTGCAAGCTGGGCCTGCCGCGCATCGCCCGGGCCCTCGCGGCGCTGATCGACGGCTCGGGCGGCATCGAGGCCCTGGACGTGGCCCGGCGCTCGGCCGCATCCGTGTCGGGACGCGGCGCCTGCACGCATCCGGACGGCATGACCCGGTTCGTTCTGTCCGCGCTGGACGTATTCACCGAAGACCTCGCGGCGCACGTGTTCCACTCCTCCTGCGGGCGCCCGGTCCGCGGCATCCTGCCGCTGCCCTCCGGCCCGGAAGTGCAGGCGCAGCAGCGCCTGGTGGTCGACTGGACGCGGTGCGAGGGGCACGGGCTGTGCGCTCACCTGGTGTCGGAGATCATCCACCTGGACAGTCACGGCTTCCCGGTGATGCTCGACATCCCGGTGCCCGACTGGCTGCAGAAGGACGCGCAGCAGGCGGTGGACATGTGCCCGGCGCTGGCGCTCCGGCTCACGAACGTGCCGCAGAAGTCCTCCCGGCAGCCGGCCCCGGTGCCGCTGCCCATGCCGGTCGGCCGCACCGCGCTGATCGGCGGCGGCCCGGGAGGACCGGCCAGGCCGGGCGGGCCGCGCCAGATCACCGCGGGATGACGGCAGGCTAGGGCAGCGTCCACTTCTGGTTCGCACCGCCGGTGCAGGACCAGATCTGCACCTGGGTACCGCGGGTGGCGGTCCGCGGTATCCCGCCAAGTGTTAAGAAACTTTACAGAAAGAAGGCCGCTAACGCCATCAATCGGGCGACCGGGGTGAGAGGCTACGCGCCGGCCGGTTCCGCGCTGTCCGCCTCGGGCATCTGTACGTCGATGCGGAGATCCTGATCACCGTCGGGTTCCAGCACCAGGGTGCCGACGTTGCCTGCGGCCGTGATATCGCCACTGACCGTCCGCAACGACTCCAGGTGGCGGGCCGGACCGTAAATGCGGACGGTGCGGACCGGGGCGCGCATGGACTGCCTGGCCTCGGACTTGGCCTTGCGGATCGCGCTGATCACCGTGCCCGCCATGGTGATCACGCCGGCATCGGCGGCCGGGGTGGCTGCGGCCAGCACGGGCCAGGGGCTGGTGTGCACCGAATCGTCATGCCACCACGACCACGCTTCTTCGGTGCAGAACGGCAGGAACGGGGCGAACAGCCGAAGCAGGACCGACAGCGCGGAACGGAGCGAGAGCCGGGCCGACTGGGCGGCGGCTCCGCCCTCGTCGTCGTAGGCGCGCTGCTTCACCAATTCGAGGTAGTCGTCGCAGAAGGACCAGAAGAAACGCTCGGTGCTCTCCAGCGCGGCCGTGTACTCGAAGTCCCGTAGTGCCGCGGTCGCCTTGACGGTGACCTCATCCAGGGCGGCCAGCATGGCCTGATCCAGGGTCTCGGTCACGGTGGCGCCGGGCTCTGGCTCCGGGAACCCGAGCACGAACCGGCTGGCGTTGAGCAGTTTGGTGGCCAGTCGCCGGCCGACCTTCATCTGCCCCTGGTCGAAGGCGGTGTCGGTGCCGGGACGGCCGCTGGCCGCCCAGTAGCGCACGGCGTCGGACCCGAACTGCTCCAGCAGGTCGATGGGCGTGACGACGTTGCCCTTGGACTTGCTCATCTTCTTCCGGTCGGGATCCAGGATCCAGCCGGAGAGGGCGACGTTCCGCCACGGCAGCGTGCCCGATTCGAGCTCGGCCCGCAAGACGGTGGAGAAGAGCCAGGTCCGGATGATGTCGTGGGCCTGCGGGCGCAGATCCATGGGAAAGGTCTGCGCGTAGCGCGCCGGGTCGTCCTGCCACCCGCACACGATCTGCGGAGTCAGCGAGGACGTGGCCCAGGTGTCCATGACGTCGGGATCACCGGTGAAGCCGCCCGGCCGGCCACGCTGGTCCTCGGTATACCCCGGCGGGACGGCTGAGGAGGGGTCGACCGGCAGCGCGTCCGGGCTGGGCAGGATGGGCGACCCGTAGCACGGTTCCCCGTTCTCGTCGAGCGGGTACCAGAGCGGGAACGGGACCCCGAAGAAGCGCTGGCGGCTGATCAGCCAGTCCCCGTTGAGGCCGCGGACCCAGTCGTCGTACCGGGCCTTCATGTAGGACGGATGCCAGCGCAGTTCGGCGCCGCGCTGCAGCAGCGCGTCCTGATAGGCGAGCGAGCCGATGAACCACTGCCGGCTGGAGACGATCTCCAGCGGCTTGTCGCCCTTCTCGTAAAACTTGACCGGGCGGACGGTTGCGCGCGGCTCACCGTCCAGGTCGCCGGACTCGCGCAGCATTGCCGCCACCCGCTCCCGGGCAGTGTGCACGGTGGCCCCGGTCAGCTGCTCGTACGCCGCGCGCCCGGCCGGGCTGTCCAGCCCGGCGGGCGGGTCAGCCAGGACGCGCCCGTCGCGGCCGATGATGGTCCGGGTCGGCAGTTTCAGCTCGCGCCACCACTGGACGTCAGTGAGGTCGCCGAAGGTGCAGCACATGGCGATGCCCGCGCCGCGGTCCCGTTCGGCAGCCGGATGAGCCAGGACCGGCACCTCGACCCCGAAGACGGGGGAGGTGACGGTGCGGCCGAACAGCGGCTGGTAGCGCTCGTCGTCCGGGTGGGCGATCAGGGCGACACAGGCCGGCAGCAGCTCGGGCCGGGTGGTCTCGATGTCCACGTGGCCGTCGCCCGGGCCGTGGAACGCGATCCGGTACCAGGCGCCGGGGTGCTCACGGTCTTCCAGTTCTGCCTGGGCCACGGCGGTGCGGAATCCGACGTCCCAGAGGGTGGGCGCCTCGGCCTGGTAGGCCACGCCCCGCTCCAGCAGCCGCAGGAACGCCCGCTGTGAGACCCGCTGGGCGTGCTCCCCGATGGTGGTGTAGGTCATCGACCAGTCGACCGACAGCCCGAGCTGCCGCCACAGCCGCTCGAAGGCCTTCTCGTCCTCGGCGGTCAGCGTTTCGCACAGCTCCACGAAGTTGCGGCGGGAGACGTCAGCCGGGCGCTGCTGCTTGCCCTTGGCCGGCTCGGGTGCGGTGAAGGCCGGGTCGTACGGCAGCGACGGATCGCAGCGAACGCCGAAGTAGTTCTGCACCCGGCGCTCGGTCGGCAGCCCGTTGTCGTCCCAGCCCATGGGGTAGAACACGTCCTGGCCGGACATGCGCCGAAACCGGGCCACGATATCGGTGTGCGTGTAGGAGAACACGTGCCCCACGTGCAGCGAGCCACTGACGGTGGGCGGCGGCGTGTCGATCGAGAACACCGTGCCGCGGTCGCCGTCCCCGCGGAACCGGTAAATACCCGTCCGCTCCCATTCCCGCGCCCAGCGGACGTCGATCCCGTCGAGCGAGGGGCGGTCGGGCACCTTCGGCGTAGTCTCGGACACGCCTACACAGTAGCGTCACCGGACTGCGGCCTGTTGCTGGTCGGCCAGGCGCTCCCGGAGCCCGGGCCGGCGATGATCCGGGCGCCGCGCCTCGTCTTAACTATTCCCAGCACTACTACGACTCGCGCGGCGTCGAGCGCGTCTACAGGATGAGCCTGGACCAGGGCGTCTGGAGGCCCTGGCGCGAGGCGCCCGCCTTCTGGCAACGCTTCACCGGGGTCTTCTCCGCCGCCGGCAACACCATCGAAGGTGCCTGGGAGATGTCGCCGGACGGCGCAGAATGGAAACACGACTTCCGGCTCACCTACACCAAGATCGTCTGAGTACCGGGCTCGTCGTCATTCGGGGCTCAGCTGGTGAGATTGGGTCCGGCGGGAATCGACGCAAGTGAGCCATCGGGAACAATGCGCACAGCTGCCCAGCCACCATATTTCGCGAGAACTGTCGGGTTCACCACCCAGCACTTGGCGCCGTTCTGGATCCGGTAGACGGGTGCGCCGTTGATCTCGCGAAGCAGTATGCCTTCCCACGGAATGCCCGAGAGCAGATCCAGGGAGCCAACGGGGACTGCGTGGACCTGCGCCCATGTGAAGCCCAGAGCGAACAATTCGTCAGGGCTCGGGACGAAGAACTTCGCGCCCCCGGCGACGAGGTACACCGGGGCGGTGTTCTCCTCCTGCAAGAGGGTCGTGTCGACGGGCACGAAATCGCCGGGCTCGCCGGCCGCGGGCACCTGGTTGACGGCGTTGAATGGTGACGGTGACGGCAGTGGCCAGACGTGCTGTTCCCAGACGGTCCAGGAGAGCTGGACGTCTGGCGGCATCGGGCCGCCGAGCCGGCTGTTTGATGACGTTCCAGCACGTCAGGGGCACTCGGAATAGCTACGATCATGGCGCCTGACCGCATCTGACCGTATCTGACGGCCGATCGACACTCCCCAATCCGCTCCCAGAATCGGACACAGTTCGCCGAGCAGACCATAGCCCCAGGACGAATCTGTTGGTGATCATCAGCCCGCCACTCGCGGCCACAACGGGTCGCTCAGACAGGAGCGGCGGCACCCGCCCGTGCTGCAGGGCCGAGATGGCTCAACGGAACCGTCGGCGGCCGGTCCACTTGGTGGTGCTCACGCGAGCAGGCCGCCTGACCCGCGGCTCTTGCCGACGCTGCTGACCAGCGGTAAGAAGTGCTGATGGGGAAGGAGGTTTCCATCGCAACGGCCGGTTCCCCGCAGATCGAGTTGCGCCTGGCCGGGACTTTTGGCGTCATCCGCGCCGGCGCGGAGCTGCCCGAGGGCGAGGTGGGCAGCCGCAAGTCCCGCACGTTGCTGAAGCTGCTGGCGGTGGAGCGGCCGACCCTGGTGCCCGTGGACCGGATCGTTGACGTGCTGTGGGCCGGGGAGCCCCCGGCGGCGGCCGAGCAGAACGTCGCCACGCTGGTCAGCAGGCTTCGCGGGGTGCTGGGCTCCGGCGTCATCGTGGGCGGCCGCCACGGGTATCGCCTGGCCGGCGAGCCTGAGGTCGGCGTGGACCTCGATGCCGCCGCTCGGTGCTGCGAGCAGGCCAAGCGCAAGCTGCCTGCCGCGCCCGCGATCGCCTTGGCCGCGGCCGAGCAGGCCATCGGGCTGCTGTCCGCGGACATCGCGCTGGCCGAGGAGCCCTACGCGACCTGGGCTGATCCGGCGCGCGAACAGCTGCGCCAGCTGCTCCGCCAGGCCCGCCTGACCGCCGCCGAGGCGGCGCGGGCGATCGGGGAGGCGAACTCGGCGGCCCGCTACGCCGAGGCGGCGCTGGCCGCCGACCCGCTCGATGAGACGGCCTGCCGCTGGTACATGTCCGCGTCGGCCGCAGCCGGCGAGCCGGCCCGGGCGCTGGTGGCCTACGAGGCGCTGCGCGAAAGGCTAGCTGAGGAACTGGGTGCCGACCCCTCACCGCAGACGCAGGAACTCCACCTGGCTATCTTGCGCCAGCAGGATCGTGACTGGGCAGGTCGGCACCCGGCCCCGGCCCGTTCGGTCCATCTAGATCGTCCGGTGCGGCCTGGTCGTTCCGTACGGCCGGATCGGCGCAGACGAGTACTGGCAGGGCGGGACGAGGAGGCCGGGGCGCTGCGCGAGGCCTGGGACCGCGCCGTGGCCGGCGGTTCCGGCCTGGTCATGATCATCGGGGAGGCCGGGATCGGCAAGACGGCCCTTGCGGAGGATCTCGCGGCAGATGCGGACACCGATGGCGCGACGGTGCTGCGCACGCGCTGCTATGAGGCCGAGCGATCGTTGTTCTTGCAGCCGATCGCCGAAGCGATCGCACCTCTCGTCTCCAGGATGTCGGCCAGCACCCTGCGGCAGTTGCTCGGAGAGCACGCACCGGCAGTCGCGGCTTTGCTGCCCGAGGCTGCGGCGCTGTTGGGGCCCCCGCCGTCCTGGCACGGCACCCCGGACATGGAACGGCGCCGGTCGTTCCAGGCGGTGACTGCGTTCCTGGCCGGGCTGGCGGACCGTAGCCCAGTCCTGCTCGTGGTGGACGACCTCCAGTACGCGGGGCAGTCCACGGTGGAGTTCCTGCATTACCTCGGCCGTCAGGTGTCCGGCTCCCGGCTGCTGACCGTGGTCACCGTCCGGGCCGAGCACGACGCCGAGATCGGGTCCGCGCTAGCGCCGGGCGGCCTCCCGGGTCGAGGTGGGCCCGCTCAGCGCGGCGGCGGTCGAGCAACTGGCCACCCAGGCCGGGCAGGGCGCGCTGGCCGGGCCCATTCTGCAGCGGACACAGGGCCACACCTTGTTCGTGGTGGAGGTGCTGCGGTCCCTGGCCGGGGGGGACACCGGCGTGCCCGAGTCGCTGCGCAGCGCGGTGCAGGCGCGGGTCAGGCAAACCGGCGCGGCCGCAGAGTCGCTGCTGCGGGCGGCATCGGTGCTCGGCGCCGCGATCGATCCCCTGACCCTCGGCGAGCTGCTCGAGCTCACCCCCGCCGCTGCGGTCGATCTGTGCGAGCAGGCGCTCCAGGCCAGGCTGCTGGTGGTCAGCGGCAGGGACTACGAGTTCGCCAACGACCTCATCCGGGAGGTCCTGTACGCCACCACGCCTGAGCCGACACGACTGGCCTACCACCGGCGGGCAGCCGACCTGCTCACCGGGCAGCCCGAGGCCCTGGCCGGGCACGCGACGGCCGCGGGTGACTGGCTCCGGGCGGCGCGGGCCTGGCTGCTCGCGGCCGAGGATGCCATGCGCCGGTCCGCGGCGAGCGATGCGATCGCGCTGAGCACCCAGGCGCTGGAAGCAGCCGAGCGCGGCGGGGACACCGAAGCCCACGCCCGTGCCCTGATTCTGCGGGGCCGCGCGCGGGAGGCGATCGGCGCTCACGTTACCGCGCTCACCGACCTGACCCTGGGTGCCGCGGACGCGCGCGCGGCCGGTGACCGCCGACTGGAGATGCTGGCCCTGCGCGAGCTCGGCGGTGACGTGCCCGCCTCACGCGGGCTACCGATCAGCTTCTACGTGTCCAATCTCGAACGCGGGTTGCGCATCGCCGAATCAACCGGCGACCGGGCCACCGAGGCCGACCTGCTGGGGCGGCTGGCCATCATCGCCGCGAACCGGCTACATCTGGACGTGGCGCTCGACTACGGCCTGCGTGCGGTGGCCGCCGCTCGGGCGTCCGCGGACGATCATGCCCTCGCAGCTGGGCTAGACGGTCTCAAGATCGCCTACCTTAGTCTCGGGAATGTGCAGGGTCTCGCCGACGTGCTGGCCGAACTCGACCCGCTGCTGCGCAGCCTGGGTGATCTGTTCCGGCTGCAGTGGGCCGAGTTCGAATCCGCGTTCCTGTTCATCGCCGCGGCCAAATGGGACAAGGCGACCACCGCCATGGAGACGGCCTTGGAGGCCAATCGGCGCGGCGGCTACCCGCACTGCGCCGTGTGGTACACAGCGCACCTCGGCTGGCTGGCCCGGCTCCGCGGACATGACGACGACGCGATGGCGTTCGGCCAGCGCTCCCTAGCCATGAGCGAACAGCTTGAGCACACCTGGTGGAAGTCGGCGGCATGCGCCATATTCGGCATGACGCTGCTGCAGAGAGGTGACCAGGCAGGAGCCGTCGAGGTGCTCGAACGCGGCCTGGCCGTGGCCGAGCAGGCAGGCGTGGAGGCCTATCTGCTGCGTTGCGCCGCTCCCCTGGCCGCCGCCACGGGCTCGCCGTCGGTTCTCGCCCGCGCGGACCGGCTGCTGGAGCAAGCCACCACCCCGGTGGACGGCGCGTGGCTGCTGGGTGAGGAGTCCTATATATGCCTGGCGCAGGCATGGCTCGAGCAGGGCGATGCCGAACGCGGCCGTGCAGTCCTGTCGCCGCTGCTCACGGTGGCCGACCGGGTGCCATGGACGGCGACGCTAGCTGCGACGCTGGCCTTGGATGGGCGTGCTCTCCTCCAGCTCGGTGAAGACGATCAGGCCAGGGCCCGATTGCTGAGGGCTGAGCGAATCGCAGGTGAGCACGGCCTGCCACACGTCCTGCAAGATGCGCGATCGGCCCTCCGCAACGTCAAATGAGCTCGGCGAGGCAGGCGGCGGCCCGAACCGCGCCGTCGGTTTCGACGGGTCGGTAGCTTACCGGGCGCGCGATTTCCGCGGCTATCGCCGCGGCGAGCGCTTCCGGCTCGGCCTCCTCATAGTCCATGTACCGGCCGGCGCCGTACTGGGCCAGCCGGTGCCGGACATGGAAGTTCTGCTCGAAGTGATGGCGCAGCGGTACGTAGATGAAGGGACGCTGGCTCGCGGTGAGTTCCATGGTGGTGGTCAGGCCGCCTTGCACCACCCCGAGATCGCATGCCGCGAGGTGCCGGTAAAGGTCATGCACGTACCCGTGCACCTCAAGACCGCTGTGAGACGGCAAACAGGCCGGATCGATCCGCGGGCCGGTCACCACGACCATCCGCAGCCCTGGCACGAGCCGCCGAGCTGCGGGGAAGGCGGCAATCACCCGGCGAAGCAGGTCAGTGCCCACGCCCGAACCGCCGACCGTGACCACGCAGACCTTCTCGCCGGCCCGATAGCCCAGTTCGGCCCGGATTGCCTCGCGGTCGGCTAGGCCGACGGGCGAGATGCCCGAGATATATCCGGAGAACTGGTAGTTCTGCTCGACCCAGTCACGGATCAACGGCAGCCCGTCGCCGAACGTGTCCGGCACCACGTCGGCGGCGTTGCCGACGAACACCGACCGGTCCCGCAGGCTCGGGAAGCGTGCGATCTGCTCGATCATCTCCGCGTTGTAGTCGGCGGTGAGGGCTCGTTCCCGGTTGCCGCCGTCCGGCATCGGCAGCCAGCCGACGAAGTCGGTCAGCCATGCGTAGGGCGCTCGCTTGAGCTCGGGGTTCTCGTGCAGGAAGTAATCGACGTCCCAGCCCTCGTCCACGATCCACAGGTCGTACGGCTCGTCGGAGACGAGGTTGTAGTAGACCATGAAGTTCGCCACCAGGATCTCGTCCATGCGGCGGATGGCGTGGAACGCGTTCAGGTCGTGCTCGCCCGCCTCGGATTCGATGTGCGAGCTCTCGCTGGCGAGCCAGCGCGACGCCGGGTGCACCCGCTCGCCCCGCTCCTCGAGCACCAGCGCAACCGGGTGCTGGGCGAGCCAGTCGATCTGCAGCTCCGGATGCCTGGCACGCAGTTCGGCGGCGATAGCGAGGTCGCGGCGCACATGGCCAAGCCCGATCGGCGAGCTGACATATAGCGCGCGCTTGCGGCGGTCCCGGGCCCTGGTCCAGGTTCGCGATGTCGGAACGCCGTGGCCCAAGGATTCGGCGAAATTCCGGATGAGCAGGTTCATCTGGATCGGGTCACGCAGCGTCGGGGCGTGCCCGCCGCCGTGGATCGTCACCATTTGCCCGCCGGTCCAGCGGGCCAGCGCCACGCCGGTGCCGTAGGGCACGATCCCGTCCTGGTCGCCGTGCACGATCAGGACCGGGCACCTTACTTGCCGGCAGATGGCCTCGGCGTCGGCGGCGGTGGGTTCCCCTACCGCCGGGACGGTCAGCAGCAGCGTCTCGGCGGTCGTGTCCAGGCCCCAGGCCACCCCGTCCTCGTGTGGCTTGGTCGAGTGCGGCTCGGTGAACACCTGCGACATGAAGAACTCGACCCAGCCGCGGTAATCGGCCAGCCAGTAGTGCCGATTGGCCTTTCCCCAGCCCTCGTATGTGTCCCTGGTCTCATCGAAGCCGGGCGGCATCGGCCAAGGCAGCGCCGCGCCGATCGCGACCACCCCGGCCGCTCGTTCGGGATACCACGCGGCCAGCTGCAGCGCGTGCCGACCGCCCACGGACAGGCCGACGACCACGGCGCGGTCCACCCCGGTGGCGTCCAGCACGGCGATCGCGTCATCGACGTACTCACTGTCGCGGTAAGCCTCCGCGGTCCCGGGACGGTCGGCATGGCCATTGCCCCGGCCCTCAACGGTGATCACCTGGAAGTGACGCGCCAAGTACGGCACCTGGGCCTTCCACTGCCGGGCGTGCACGATGGCCCAGGAGGTGAGCAGCAGGATTGCCGGCTCGCCCGCGCCGAACACCTCGTAGCCAATCTTGACGCCGCCCCGCTCGATGAAGCCCTCAGTGTCGGGATACCTCGCCCGCATGGCCGCCTCCCCTGAGGAATCGCCGTTTCCGCAGTTCTATCGATCTCCATTGCAGCCCGGTTGCAACGCCAGTGCAACGCAGCCGGGGAACCTGAACGACACAAGCGAAGGCACAAGAAGCGAAGGAGAAGGCTATGCCGCTTGTCAATGTGCGCCTGATCGAGGGGGTCTTCACCCCGGAGCAGAAGAGCGAGATGATCCATCAGCTGACCGAGACCATGGTGAGGATCGAGGGCGAGAACCTGCGTCCGGTCACGTGGGTGATCGTCGACGAGGTCAAGAGCGGGGACTGGGGCATCGGCGGCAAGGGTCTCACGGCCGCGGATGTCCACGCTCTGCAGGGGAGGGCTCCAGCCGGCGCCCCGGGCTAGCGTCCGACCGTGACACCTCAGGTGCGGCTGCCCAGGTCTCTTCGCATCGAGGACGACGGGCAGCCGCGCCGGCGCAGCCGAACGGTAGGGACCCGGCGTACGCCATCAGGCTTACCCCAGCCGCGGGGATTAAAGGCGGTTTCTGCCGCACCCGTCGCCATAAGTCGCCGATCTGGGCGGCTTGTGGCCGGGAATCGCACAATCATCGCCCCGCGCCCCGCCGGCTGAGCGGATCGGCGGGGCGCGGTGCTCAGGGACGGGAAAGGCCGTGACGACAACGACAACGCTCATGTCAGATGCTTTCCTCCCGCCGGGGATCATCCCTTCCCTGGCGGGCAGCCATCTAGCGGAGCGGCCGGAAGCCCGCGCGGATTTCTTCTGAAAACAGTTGCGGCTCTTCCCAGGCGGCAAAGTGACCGCCCCTGACGGCCTCATGGAAGTAAATGAGGTCGGGGTAAACCTTCTCGGCCCAGCTGCGCGGGGCCCGGAAGATCTCGCCGGGGAACGTGGTGAAGCCGACCGGGAGCTTCATCTCCGGACGAGCCTGCCCGGCCGCGTGAGCTGCGGCCTGTCCGCCCTCCCAGTACGAGCGGGCCGCCGAGGCCCCTGTGCCAGTCAGCCAGTACAGCGTGATGTTGTCGACGACCGCGTCCCGGGTCAGGCCGCCGGAGGGCTGCCCGCCGGTAAAGGCGCGGGAGATCTTGTAGTAGCTGTCGGTGTCGTGGTCGAGCATCCAGGCCGCCAGCGCGACGGGTGAATCCAGCAGGGCGTAGCCGATCGTCTGCGGCCGCGTGGCCTGCTCCAGGAAGTAGCCCGAGCCGCTCGTCCTGAAGGTGTTGATCGCGGCGAGCGCGGCGCGCTCCTCCTCGGAGCCCGCAGGCAAGCCGCCGGCGTTGCTCAGCGCCTCCCGGAGGAAGTTCAGGTGGATGCCGAGCAGCCCGGCGGGTGCCTGGCGGCCCATCGCGTCGGTGACGGCGGCGCCCTGGTCGCCGCCCTGGGCGACGTAGCGGGTGTAGCCGAGGCGGTTCATCAGCTCGGCCCAGGCTCTGGCGATGCGGCCGGGGTCCCAGCCGGTCTCGGTCGGCTCGCCGGAGAAGCCGTAGCCGGGCAGGGACGGCAGCACCAGGTCGAACGCGTCCTCGGCGCGTCCGCCGTGTGCAGTCGGATCGGTGAGCGGATCGATGACCTCGAGCAGCTCGATCACTGAGCCGGGCCAGCCGTGCGTGATGATTAGCGGCAGCGCGTCCGCGTGCGGCGACTTCACGTGGATGAAGTGGATGTCTACCCCGTCGATCTGGGTCATGAACTGCGGCAGCGCGTTCAGTTTCGCCTCGCCCGCACGCCAGTCGTAATCGATCGCCCAGTAGCGGGCGAGCTCCCGGATGGTCGCCAGCTGCACGCCCTGCGACCGGTCTTTGACCAGCTCCTTGGAGGGCCAGCGCGTCGCGGCGATGCGCCGCCGAAGGTCGGCGATCGCTTTGCCGGGCATGTCGACCCGGAAGGGACGGATGTCAGTTTCGCTGGACATAAGTCTCCATCTCCCTGGACTGGTTGTCGGCGGCGGACGGCCGGACCGATCGGCTCCGGCCCGGCGTTCGCGGCCGACGGCCCATCCCCGCACCAGCGGCATAGTGGGTACTGCCTCAGGATCGCGAATCGGGCGCACGCGTCGCGCCCGTGACATCCCCTGGTTGTACCCTGGTCTGCACCAGGCAACAACGTGGCGTGGACTGACCTGGGGTCAGACTGCTGCGAGCTGGACCCGGCGGGGAACCGGCGGGGAAAGAGCGGCCAGGAGCACGCATCCAGTGGGTGTGCGGGTGAGCTGTGCTGATCTGGTGGAGTCTTGCAGCTGCGGCGCAGCGGATCGTTAGTCCGGCGGTCGCACGGTGCCAATACTGTCCCTGACCTGTCCAAAGGTCACGGTCAACAGGGCGGCGCTCCGCTGTTTAGCCGCGTATCTGCCAAGGGTCAATATCGCTCATGGGCCTCGGTGGCGCGAGACTGGGCGGGTGGATGCCATAGACCTGGACGCTGACCCGCTGCGTCAGCTCTCCACGTGGCTGGACGCGGCCCGCGCCGCCGGGCAGCCGATGCCGGACGCCATGACCATCGCGAGCGCAACCAGCGACGCCATTCCCTCCGCCCGCCTGGTGGTCCTGCGCGGCCTCCAGCGGGGGCTGATCTTCTTCACCGACTGCGACAGCGACAAGGGCGGCGAGCTGGCGGCCAATCCACGCGCGGCTGCCGTGCTGCACTGGCTTGTTCCAGTACACCGCCAGGTACGCGTGGCGGGGCCGGTTGAGCGGGTCAGCGAGAACGAAGCCAACCAGTACTGGAGCACGCGCGCTCCCGCCGTCCGCATCAGCGCGGCTGCCTCGCACCAAAGCCGCGTCGTCGCCAGCCGGGCGGTCCTGGAAATGCAGGTCCAGGACAGCCTGCGGCGCCACCCCGGCGGAGCCGATGTTCCCCGTCCGCGGCGCTGGGGAGGCTTTCGGGTGCTGCCCACCCGCGTCGAGTTCTGGCAGGAATCACCGGACGGCCTGCACGACCGGATCCGCTATCGCCGGGGAAGCGGCGGCTGGATCACCGAGCGGCTGTCGCCGTAACGACCCGGCGGCCAGAGATCCCTGAACGGCCGAGGTGGCCAAGAACGCCACGATGTCGCGGGCTATGAGCTGTGCCTCCTCGGCGGCGGAAGTGGCGGACCCCTGGGCATCGAACGCCAGCAGCGGATGTCTGTACATGCGCTCGGCCCAGTTTCGGGGCGGCTCCGGCTCGCGCCGCCCGATCGTCCGCCCGGCGAGCTGGGCCGGCAGCTGGTCCGGGTCAACCGCCAGGACGTGCGCGGACAGCCGGATCGTCGCCTGCACCAGAGCCAGCCCGGGCTGATCCGGGACGCTGGTGTAGTCGGTGAGCAGCCCGGTCACGCCCCCGGCGCGCAGCCGGGACCGCATCCACTCCACGTCGGTGAGCAGTTCACTCAGCAAATCCCGCCGGCCGTCCGCAGCCAGATGCCCGGCCAGGTGCTGGTAGAAATAGCCGTCATCCGGCCCGGACGGCCAGCCGCGCGCGCAGCGCGCCACGTACCCGGGCCAGGAGCTGGTCGTGCGCGGCCGGAAGCGAGTCGCCAAGGTCCGCCCGGGCGACGTCGAACTGCAGGTCATGCAGGTCGACCTGGGGGCGTCAGTTCGTGCGCAGGAACGCACCGGTGGCGGCGATGGAATCGTCGTGCGTCGTGATCGTGTAGTGATTCGCGTCGATCTCCGCCACGCGTGCCGATGGCACCGCCGCCGCGAACCGCTCCGCCTCCGCGGCGGGCAGGATGGACCCGAACCCCGGCATGATCTCCTGCCGGGCGCGCAGCACCAGCGCCGGCATGGTGATCGCGTTCCACAGCGCGTGGATCGGCGCATCCGGGCCCGGCCAGTACATCGCATTCCCGTACCCGAGATCCTCCAGCACTGCGCCCCGGTCGGTGCTCGACGTAACGCCGCCGCTGACATCGCGCAGCTCGTACAGGAAGTAGCGATCCCAGTACTCGTCCCACCTGGGAATGATGCCGATCTGCTTGATCAGTGCGATGGCCGCCTGCGCCGACGGGTACACCGTGCCGAGCCGGGCGCACCGAGGCGACCACGGGCACCCCCGCCCGCTCGTCAGGACTGCCCGCCAGATCGACGAGTACGAGCCGCTCGACCCGCGACGGCTCGAGCTGCGCGCAGGTCATGGCGATGGCCGCACCGCTGGACTGGCCGATGATCGCAAACGACGGTGCCCCGATGGCGTCCGCGATGCCGAGCACGTCGCGCGCGTGGTTGCGCCAGCCGTACGTGCCCGCGCCGGTCACCTCGCTGCGGCCGCGGCCGCGCAGGTCGGTCGCCACGAGCTGCAGTGTGCCGCCGGCGAGCCGTTCGGCGAGGCGGTCGAAGCCGCACAGGTTCGCCGACAGGCCGGGCACGCACACCACCGCGGGCGCATCCGCGGCACCCCACCGCCGCACCCGGACCCTTCCGGACTCGAGCGGGACGTCGGAGTCCTCATATCCCACGGCCTGCTGCGTCATGTCGGCACTCTCCTCCGCACGTCGGCCCATCCGAGGATAGCCCGGCGATGAGTGCTGAGCGCCAGGCCCCGACGGCTGGCGGCGACGGGGCCTGACGCGGAGCAGCCCGGCCGGCTGGTGAGGTTCCCGATGCCACGGTTGCCCGTCAGCTCAGCGCGCGGCCGACGAGAATGCGGACACGGCCATCGCTCTCCGCCCCGGTGGCGTCGAGCCAGAGCCGCCTTCGCCACTTTGTCCCGCTCTCCCAGCAGGGCTATCTTCTCTATCAGGCCTGGTAGGAGGCGGCCGCAGTGCCGGGTCAGCGAGGGGTCGTCTTATCGCTCAGCAGCATCGGTGCTGGTGGCTACCAGCCCCGGAACTGGCCCTGGATGGTCCAGAAGGTGGCGAGTGCGGTCAGGGCCGCCAGGGCGGCCGCGGCGGCCAGGAGGCGGCGGCCGGGACGGCCGGCGGACCAGCGCAGGCCCACGATGGCGGCCCGCCGCGCTAGCCCGGCCACGATGTACAGCGAGCCGGCCAGCGGCAAGATCAGCGTTGCGTACCCGGCCCCGGCGACGCGCTCGTCACAACGACCGCCCGCCGCTACTAACCGGAAGTTGTGCTTTTGGACGGACGGCCCGGTGAAGCCTCACCCGGGGCACGCCATCAAGTTGGGCCCTGCCGAAGCGCCTGCGTGCGGCAGAGGGGGGCAGCCACCGACCGGCAGAGGGGGACAGCCGCGCAAGGGGCCACCGGGGTTGACCGGATAGGGCGGCCAGAGGCAGAGGGTGAGCCGGACCGGGAGCAGCTCGGCGTGCTCGAGCTCGAGAGCCTGCATCGTTACAGCAGGTACAGGTGACATGGAGAGCCCCCTTGGAGGACGGTCTGCCTGGCCGGGCAGATCCCGGGTTGCCCGCGTTCCCGGGACCGCCTGTGGCCTCCGGGACCGCGGCGCCGGGTGTGCGCTTATGAGCACACATATTGTTCTGTGACCAACGTACAATGTCGCCCAGCGGTCGGCAAGAGGGCTGCGGATGGCGACTGAGCTCGCCCCCGGAGGAAGACCGGGGCCGGGGGTTTCGGGCGGGCCGGGCTACCAGCCCCGGAACTGGCCCTGGATGGTCCAGAAGGTGGCGAGTGCGGTCAGGCATGCCGCGGCGGCCGCGGCGGCCAGCAGGCGGCGGCCGGGACGGCCGGCGGACCAGCGCAGGCCCACGATGGCGGCCCGCCGCGCTAGCCCGGCCACGATGTACAGCGAGCCGGCCAGCGGCAAGATCAGCAAGGCGGCGCCGATGGCGTCGACCGCGGCCATCGCGTAGCGGTGCCCGGTGAGGGCGGTGGCCATGAGGTGGGCCTGCCAGCCCGCGGAGCGCCACAGGGCCCGGTTGATGGCGGGGAAGCGCAGCAGCATGTAGGCGAGGCTGGCGATGAGCAGCGGGATGACGCACGCCACCCAGCCGGTGACCACGATCCGGGCGCGGCGCCGCAGGCCGGTTACGCGCGGGTCCCGGTGCCCCCGGGTCACGGCGCTGCGCAGGATGGGAACGACGCGGGCGAACAGGTCCGGCACGCCGACCAGATCGCTGAGGATGTAGTAGCCGTCGAAGCGGATGAACGGGAGCAGCTGCTCCAGCATCTCCAGATGAGTGACGGCGATGACCAGCAGTAGGACCTGGCTGGAGGTGGCCACGTAGATGCCGGCCAGGGCCAGCATGAAGACCGCGTTGAAGTACAGGCCGCCCAGGTCGGTGCGCAGCCGGCCCGCGCGGGACAGCCGGTAGGAGTCGGTGACGTTGGTGAAGAACGACGGCCAGACCAGGTAGATACCGACGCCGACGACGCCGGGCCGCGCGCCGCCATACCGGCACCCGGCCGCGTGCCCGCACTCGTGGAACATGGCGGAAACCACCGACAAGCCGAGCACAACCAGCAGGTCCACCGGGTCACGCAGCACCTGCCGGACCCCCCCGCCCAGCCCGTGGACGGCGAACAGCCACCAGTCGACGGCCAGGACACTGCCGGCCACGGCCACGATCACCGGCCAGCGGAACAGCGGCCGCAGCAGCGTCCCGGCGGCGTTCGCCGCACGCTCGGGCAGGAGCGTGCCCCGCGCCCGCAGCGCCAGCAGCGGGTTGGCCCTCGGCGGGGCGGCCGTAGCGGCCGGATCGGCGACGATGCCCAGGGGCAGCAGCTTGGTGGTGATCAGATAGCCGACCTGCTCGGCGGTCAGGATCCGGCCAAGGTCCGCGCTGACCACCTCGGCGATAGCAGCGTGGTCGCGGGCGCCGTCGATCCGGCAGATCACCCGGTACAGCAGCGCCGATATCTGGATGACCTGGCCGTCGGGCCGCCGTACCAGCGACGGCGGCTGGCTGTAACCGGAGTCCTTATACTCACCGAGCAGCTCCACCCCGGCGGCCAGCCGGGGCACCCCGGTGAACCCGGGCATGTCTGCCGGGAGCGGGGCGGGCGCCGGCCGCCCAGAAGTCACGTGCCCGGCGACTGCGGTCATCACCTGCTCCTCCTTCGCGTGCTCACCAGGGGACGTCGGGGCATCGGGGTGCGGTGGCCGGGCGGGGCCTGGCGCCGGTGAGAGGGCCGCCCGGCCGGGGTTCGGGCGGCCCTCCCGGCTGCTGCGCAATCCCCTCCCGCTGCGCAGCAGGCCAGCGGCGCGAGCCGGGCCGGTGCTACCAGAGGACGATGTTGCCGGAGACCACGCTGAGGATGTTGTTGGCGCTGCCGTTCAGGGCGGAGACGTTCAGCAGCCCGGCCTGGGCGGTGTTGCCGTATCCCACCTGGGTGAAGCTGAAGCCGGAGTGGAGGGTTTCCCGGCTCGGGAGCAGCTCGGCGTGCTCGAGCTCGAGGTCCTGCATCGTCACAGCAGAGGTCGACATGGAATCTCCTTCGGGTGATCTGCCCCGGCCACCGGCCGGGGGGGCTGCCCGCGTTCCCGGGCCTCACGGGCCTCCGGGACGCCCGGCACCCCTGTGGGCCGGGCCGCGAGCTGTACGCCATTTGACGTACATTTTGTTTGGCCATCAACGTACAGCACTCACCCAGGTCAGGCAAGGGCCGCGACCGAAACCGGACTCCACGGGACGGCCAGGGTAATGACGGCGCGGGCCGGTGCTACCCGAGGATGTTGCCGGAGCCCACGCTGGCGATGTTGTTGAGGCTGCCGTTCGCGACGGAGACGTTCACCAGCCCGGCCTGGGCGGTGTTGCCGTACCCCACCTGGGTGAAGCTGGAGCTGGACTTGGAGCCTGGGTGGCTGCAGCAGCAGGAGAGGGTTTCCCGGCTCGGGAGCAGCTCGGCGTGCTCGAGCTCGAGGTCCTGCATCGTTACAGTGGACATGGAGGTCTCCTTCGGAGATGATCTGCCTCTGCCGAGGCAGATCATGGGTTGGCCCGCGTTCCCGGCCGGGCTGGGGCCGGGACCGCCAGGCACCCCTGTGATGCCGGGCCGCGGACCGCTGTACGCCGTTTGACGTACAGATTGTTCGTTGGCTACCGTACAGCATGGCCCGGAGGCAGGCAAGTACCGCGGCGCAGCGGCTCACCGGAGGAAGATGGCCAGGGGAGATGGCCAGGTTGGCTACGACGGCGGACGTGACCGGTGACGGGCAGAATCCCCCGGCAGAGCCGCCGCGTCCCGCCGCGGCGCTGGATCAGGCCATCAACCCGCTGCAGCGGCTGATCCGCCAGCGGCTGGGTGAGCGGGGCTGGTCCTACGGTGAGGTTGCCCGGCGCGGCAGCCTGCCCCGGTCCACCGTCTACACCCTGGCCACGACCCGGAACCTGACCCGGCCGCCGCGCCCGGACACGATCGACGCACTGGCCAGGGGCCTGGACGTGCCGGTCGCCGTGGTCCGTGCCGCCGCCGCCGAATCCACCGGGCTGCACTACTACAACCAGGCCCCGGACGGGCAGGAACACCCGGCCGACCGGGAACGGGAACTCCTGATCGCCAGCATCGACGAGCTGACACCCGAAGACCGCCGGCACGTGGCCGCTTTGGTGGAATCCCTGCGGAACAGGACCTCGCCGCCGGCGGACGGTTAGCTCCGGTCCCTTAGCCATGGCCGCCGATGCCGGCTTCGCCGCTTCGCGGAGCGGGCCGCCGGCGCCTGATCGGCCGCGTGCACGAGCGCGAGGGCCTGCGCCCGGGTGAGGCCAGGCCCAGGCGGGGTGTGCGGAGCGGCCCGGGGCCGTGTGATGCCGGCGGCCGGGCTGGCGGTGATATGCCCGCGCTGGGCCAGCCAGGCATACCAGCCCGACACGGCGGCGAGCTTGCGGGCCGCGCTGGCCGGGGACAATCCAGCGGTCTGGAGCTGCCTGGCGTACCAGGCCACGTGCAGCCCGGTGACGCCGGTAACCGGATCCACCCCCTCCGCCTGGCACCAGGTGAGCCAAGACGGCGTGCGACTGGCTCGCCGCTGCGGTGTGATCCCGATGTCCCGGGCGTAGGCGGTGCGAGTGTTCTGCGACCGCTTCGCGGCGAGCCAGCCGAGCACCAGGCGGGTCACCCAATCGGCGTCGGCTGCCGCGGCCACGAGTGCGACTCCCGGGGATGGGCTGCTGTCCATGGACGGCCCCTATCCGTAAAGCTCCTGAATAATCGTTATTATCTAGGACTTTTTTGCTTATTTCCCCGCTTCGCTACGCCTAGGCAACCAGCCATCTCCGCAGCTCAAAGGGGTATGGCGGAGGTATGGAAGGAAGATGGCGGGCACAGTGGCCAGTGCGGGCTGTCCGAGGTTGCGCAGCGCCTGCCATGCGAAGGCTCCTGCGCCGGCGGCCATGCGTCCGGGTACTGGCCAGCCGTCCTCATCACGGCAACAGCCGAATTAGTCCTATGGGTGCAGGTTTGGAAGTCAAAAACGGTGGGAAGGTGCGGTCAAGTCTGTCTCCCCGCCGGAGCGGACGGTCAGATCTGTCTCTCCCGATGAAACGGGAGCTGCAATGCCGCAGCCGATCTTGCGTCACATCGCTCGCCGAGCGGTGCAAGTCGCGATCCTGGCTGCCGGGATTCTGGCCGTCTTGCTGGTGTTCTCACGGCAGGCGCACGCCGCCACCTCACCACAGCCGGCCGTCACCTCGGCCACCTCGGCCGTCACATCGGCCACCGCACCGGCCACAACCCCGTCGGGCAGCAGCGCCACCACGGCCCCGGCCACCACGGCTAGTACCCCGGCTACCGCGGCCCC
>CAVUNW010000016.1:0-449589 GCA_963742865.1 uncultured Actinomycetes bacterium | reverse complement strand
CCGGCCGCCTTTGTCATAAGGCGTCGTGTGGTCATCGTCGCATCTGGCGGCGGGCATGCGGCATCCGGCAAAGGTGCACCTGTGGTTGCGGATTTGCAGCAGGTGCCTTAGCGATGGCGGCGGCCGGTATTTGCGGCTTTCCCGTTCGTGGCGGCAATCGTCCATGGCGAGCGCGCGCAGTTTAACAATAAACGCCCATTCCCCAGGTTCCCCATCCGATGCCTTGCGTTTACGGACGCGAGGCTGGGCGCAGCCATGTCCAACTGGTACGCCAACATCGTCGGTCACCGTCACGCACCAGCGCACCGCCGGAGCCTCCAGGGCCGCATGACCGATCTCGCGGGCCGTATAAGCCGTGACGGGCCCGAACGCGCCCAGTTCACCTGGCGCATCGCCCAGGCCCAGCAGTGTCGCCAGCGGAACCGTCAGGTTCACCGTCCCCGTCAGCCGCGCGGGTCCCGTCAGCTGGTTCGTGCCGGCGAGCAGAGAGGTCCTCCCCGCCTGGCCAGTCCCCGCCGCTTCGCCGCCCCCGGTCACCTGCACTGCTCCGTCTGCCTGGGCACTGTCTGGCTGGGCACTGTCTGGCTGGGCGGGCCCCATCAGTTTCGCCAGCAGCGCGAAAGCGTCCGCGCTTGCCTGCCGACGAGCCTCACCTGACTGGCCGGCCCTCGTCGGTCCGGGCTGCTCCGATGCCTTACAGTCCTGGTCCCCGCCCGTATTCCCCTGGCTTGCATCGTCGTCCGGCTGACCGGACGTTGCCCCGGTATCTCCATCGACGCCGCTATCCCGATCGACGGCGCTATCTCCATCGACGCCGCTATCTCCATCGACGCTACTGTCCCCTTCGACGCCATCGGCGCCCGGTGCCACACCGTCCGAGGCGCCGACGGCCTGGCCGTTGAGCAGCGCCAGGAAGACCTGGACGCGCAGCTCGTCGAGGTTGCCGGCCGCGCCGGCGGTTCTGAGCTCCTGGGCCAGCGCGTTGACCCGGTTCCAGGCCGCGACGGCAGCGGTGACGGGCAGGTACCGCCCGGTCAGCGCGGCGGTGACTCCGCCCGGCTCCGGAGTCTGCTCGACCCGGGCACACTTTTCCTCGGCTTGGCGGCGCTTGTCGGCGGCGGCCGGGTCGGCTGCCAGGAGAGCGCGGTTGAGGGAGGCGCGGAGCTGACTGGTCGTCTGCGCGGCGGCCCGGTCGATCACCTGGGCCTCGACCGAGCCGGCGAGCTCCGGCTCCTGGCCCGCCAGGCCGGTGAGCAGAACGAGCGCCTTGGCCATATCGATCTGGCCGGTCGCCAGCGCGGAAAGGGTCCTGGGCAGGGTCCGGAACGTCACGGCCCGGTCGGTAAGCATCTGGGCGGCGCGCCCGGTCAGGGTCAGGGCGGCCGCGATCTCATCGGTGGCGGCGTCAGCGGCGAGCGAGTCCCGCACCCCGTCGTCCCGGGCCTCGGCGTGCCGGCGGGAGGCGAGCTCCGCTACCGCCGCCAGTTCTCCGGCCTGCGCCGCAGAGGCCTGCCTCCGGTAACTCCGAATGACACCGATCAGGTCGTCATCGCGCAGTTGCCCGAGCCCCGCAGGCGGGTATTCGCCGGCCTGACCTGGCTCGGGGGCGGATAGCCCCGTACCGGCGATCCCGCCGACGGCCTCCGCGGTGAACGTGGTCAGGGCCGGTCCCGGTGGCAACTCATCGAGGGCACCGCCCTGGCCGAAGCCCGCGCCGCCGCCCGCGGCCATGGCGGAGAGCAGGTCAGGAGGAAGCCACGCGGTAGCGGTCAGCCACATGCCCTGCGGAGGGCCGTCCTCCTCGGATGGGCCAGCAGAAAAGGAGCCTGGATCATCGGGGGAGTGGTCATTGGGCCCGCGGTCAAACTCCGCGGCCTCAGCGAATGCCGGCTCCTGCGAGGTGAAGTCGCTAAGCGCGTCCTCACCAATACCGTTATCCCGGCCGCACCCCTCCGGCGAGTATATCACCCAGTGGATATTCCAGCATTTCCCTTCACCTCCCCTCAGCTCTTATCGAACATACTAGCGGACCACTCTGACAATTTGCCGTAGTACCCGAAGAGAATTCCGCCCATGTTGAGAAGGAAGACCAACCGCAACGCATCCGCAGTCGCCGCCCTGGGAGCTGGCCATAGAGGCCGGGCCAGGGTCGCCGGGCCAGGGACGCCGGGCCAGGGACGCCGGGCCAGGGACGCCCGCCAGGGACGCCCGCCAGGGACGCCCGCCAGGATCGCCCGCCAGGATCGCCAGAGACGCCGGGCCAGAGACGCCGCGCCGTGGCGAGCCTTTCAACGTAGGGCCGGCGCACCCTAATGCAGACGCCCCGTCTCACCCCTGGTCGGCCATCTCATCCCGCCGTCGCGCGATGTGCATCACAGCGCCCCAGTGACGCCGCAGCGTCCCGTCCGGGCGTTCCGCGAGGCGGGCCCGGATCGCGCCGTAAAGCCGCTCGCGCTGCCAGTCCGCCATGGCGATGTGCCCAGAGAACGTGTCCAGCAAGGCGATGTACTGCTCCGCGTCGTACCGGCGCTCCCAGTCGAAATGGCGCACGTGCACCACGTCGAACAGACGGCTCGCCGCGATCTCTGGTCCGTAATCGCGCAGCTCACCGGGCCGGGGAAACTGGGCACCCGCCGGGAGCCCCGCGCCGATCTCCTCGTACACCTCCTGAAGTTCCCGGAAGATGCGATCCCCATCGTCGGGGAACACGTGCTCCGCGCTCCAGAAGGCGAGGTAACCGCCCGGCCGCAGGGCCTCCCACGCACGCCGGTACCGCTGTGCCGGATCGATCCAGTGCCAGGCCGTCGCCGCGAAGACCAGCCCGAACCGAACGTCAGCCGGCGCCCGCCAGTCCTCGAACGCCCCCTCGACGACCTCGGCGCCGAGTCCCGCCAGATTCACCCGCGCGACCCGCGCCAGGTCTGCGCCCAGTTCCACGCATGTGATCCGGAAGCCCCGCCGGGCCAGCGACAGGGTGGCCTTGCCGGTCGCGCAGCCCACCTCCAGCAACCGGTCGCCCGCGGGCAGCCCGGTAACGGCGAGCAGGTCGCCGAACAACTCCGCCGGGTACTCGGGGCGTGCTTCCTGGTAGGACGCGGCGACCGTCCCGAATGTCCGCCGCAGTGTCTCCCGATCGTCTTCGGACGTCACCGCCCCAGCCTGCCACCCGCGCGCCGCCCCCGCGCCAGCGCCGCCCCCGCCCGCGCCAGACCCGCCCCCGGCCGCGCCAGACCCGCGCCAGACCCGCGCCAGACCCGCCCCCGCCCGCGCCGACTCACGCCCGCCCCGGACCTGCACCGCCCGCGCACCGCCCCCGCGCCAGCGCCCCCCGTGTCAGCCCCGCGCCGGCTTACGCCCGCGCGCTCCCCGAACCGCCCGATGTTTCTTCTTTTAACCGAACGGACGTAGGCGGGGCGCATCCACGCCGCGCCGAGTATCCGGTAGAGGCCAGCCCGGTGGTAGTACACGTTCGAGACGACCTGCAGCAGGACGAACGTCACCGGCCACAGCGCGCCCCCCAGGCCCGGAACGACCGGGATCGGGAGCGTATACGACATGATCACGCGCAGCACCGCGTCGATCATGAGGCCCGCGCCCCACATGACTGTGGCCACGCGCCAGATGTGCCGGAACGCCGGGTCGGTGTTCCACAGGTCCTCCCACGAACCGGCCGAAAAAGTCCTCCGGCTCTCCATGAGCGGCCGCGCCATGACGAACGCCGCGGGCCGGCGGCTGCGCGTGCTGGCCAGGAACCACAGTCCCCAGATGGCGGTGAGCAGGCCATCCTTGGCCAGCAGGAACCGCGGGCTGCTGGTAACGACGGACAGCAGGAGCGCCGCGGCGACGGTAGCCACCACGATTCCGCCGACCCCGTTGATGCGGCGCCGGGTGATCAGCTGAACGACGACGCCAACGGCGGGCACGACGGCGCTGGCGGCCAGGGCCACCAGGTTCGAGGCGCCCGCCGCGTGCAGCGAGTAATACACCGCGATGGGCGCGGCGATGTCGAGGACCAGCGTGCCGACCGTCCGGGCCAGAGTGGGCGGAGTGGCGGATTTCCGGGCCCCTTCCTGGGCCGGGGCTGTCGCATTCGGCGCGCTCATCGGGGCGCCCCGGTGGCCAGGTCGATCGCGGTCACGACTTCGCTGGAGTACATCCGGGTGTCGAAACCGGGCTGGCTGGCCAGCAGGAAGGGCAGACCGTCGATCGCTCGCTGGATCAGCGTCGCCATCACGGTGACGTCGAACGAGCGGAACTCGCCGCTCGCCTGGCCAGCCCGCAGGATGTCCTCCACGGCGGAGGTCACCGTACGGTCGGTGTCGGCGTCGTAGTGAAATCCGCCATTCAGGAAGATCTCGAGCAGCGCCTTCATCTCTGTCCGGTGCGACTCGGTGAACGCGATGTTGCCGTCGATGTAGCGGTGCAGGGCGTCGGTGGCGCTGGTGACCCCCGCCATGCGCTCGGTCATGAAGGCCGTGATCGCGGCGATTATCTGCTGGCCGACCTGGCCGATCAGCTCGTCCCGGCCGGAGAAGTGGTACGAGATGAGGCCGGTGCTCGACAGCCCGGCCCGCTTCGCGATCTGGGCGAACGAGGCGCTGGCGTAACCAAGATCCGCAATGGTCTCGATCGCCGCCTCGACGATCTGGGCCCGCCGCGCCGTCTCCGTAACTGACGGCCCGCCCGCGCGAATGCGTCCCTTAGCCCTGGCCCCGCCCCGCTCAGCCTCGGCCCCGCCCCGACCGACTCTGGCCCCGCCCCGCTCAGCCCCAGCCCCGTCCTTTGTATTTGCTTGCATAAGCTAAATCTAGCTCACTCAAGCAAGGCAGCCAATTTGTTTGCCGCCCGCCACCCCGGGGGCCTGCGGGGCCTGCCCAGCGGGCTCCGCCCGCCCGTTCCGCCCGCCCGTTCCGCTTCGCTCTGCCCGCCCGTTCCGCTCCGCTCTGCCCGCCCGTTCCGCCCGCCCGTTCCGCTCCGCTCTGCCCGCCCGTTCCGCCCGCCCGTTCCGCCCGCCCGTTCCGCCCGCCCGTTCCGCCCGCCCGTTCCGCTTCGCCCAACCCGTAGCGTTCCCATGGGCCCGCTCCGCCGCCATCCCTAGCGATGAAAATCCAACTCGCGATATAACTTGTATCGTGATCCATGCCCACGTATACTCGTGCCCGAATATACGTGACAGGACACCCTCCGACGCAACGTAGGCACGACGTGGAACGCGAGGCGCAATAGCGATGGCCCGCAGGCGCAAGCTGACGAACCCGCTCGGCCTGGCCGTGCTAGCCACGCTGATGAGCGGGCCGATGCATCCCTACCAGATCGCCCGGCTGCTCAAGCACCGTGGCAAGGACGACTCGATCAAGATCCGTTACGGCTCGCTGTACACCGTCGTGCAGGACCTGGAGCACCGCGGCCTCGTCGAGGCCGAGGGCACGGCCCGCGCCGGTAACCGCCCTGAGCGGACCGTCTACCGGCTCACCGACGACGGCCGGCGCGAGCTCGAGGACCGGATCCGCGAGCTGATCAGCGAGCCGGTCAAGGAGTACCCGCTGCTCACCTCGGCGCTCTCGCTGGTCTCAGTGATCCATCCGGAGGAGCTAACCGGGCTGCTCGCGGAGCGGCTGCAGCTCCTGGAGATCGAGATCGCGGCCACCACCGGCATCATCGACCACGCGATGGCCCACCGCCTGCCCCGGCTCTTCCTGCTGGAAACGGAGTACGGGCTGGCCATGAAGCGGGCCGAGGCCGATTGGGTGCGCGGCCTGATGCGGGAACTGGCCGACGGCACGTTCCCGGACCTCAAGTTCTGGCGCACCTGGCACGAGACGGGGGAGTTCCCCGCGGAACTGGCCGGTACCGACTGGGCCCGGGCCGATCAGGCGGTGCTCATCCAGCGGGACGTTCATCACCCGCAACCGCCCGGGCAGACGGGGCGACCCGAGCTGCCAGAACGGCCCGAGCAGCCAGAACGGCCCGAGCGGGAGGTCGATGAGCCCACCTAGCACCCTGTACCAATGACACCCCGGCTGGTGCCCCCTCACCGCCAAGATCCGGAGCACCGCGCCGGGGCCGCGACACCGCCGAACCGTTGGCTGGCAATGCGGCATCTCCCAGGTTACCTGGGATGCCTCCGCCGGCCGGTTGGGCGCAGCTGACGAACCAACGACCGGAGGAGCAGTACCGCCATGTCATCAACCGTGGCCAGCCACGCCGCCGCTACTACAGCGGCCAGCCACGCCGCCGCTACTACAGCGGCCAGCCACGCCGCTACGACAGCGGCCGGCCATCCCGCCAGCCCAGCCCCCGCCCCGGCGGGGAACGCCATCGAGGCAAGCAACCTCGTGAAAACGTACGCCGTCCGCGGACGCCGGGAGGGCGTCCGCGCGCTGGACGGCCTCAGCGTCACCGTCCCGCGCGGCCTTATCTTCGGCCTGCTCGGCCCGAACGGCGCCGGCAAGTCGACCACCATCAAGATCCTGACCACGCTGGCCCGGCCCGACCAGGGCACCGCCATTGTGCAGGGCCTGGACGTGCTCAAGCGCCCGGACCAGGTCCGCCGGGTGATCGGCGTCGTCGCGCAGAAGTCCGGCAGCGACCCGATGGCCACCGGCCGGGAGAACCTCGTCCTGCAGGGTCACCTGTTCGGCATGCGCGGCGCGGCCGTGCGGGCCCGCGCCGACGAGCTGCTCGAGCGGTTCGACCTGGCGGGCGCGGCCGGACGCCTGGTCAAGACGTACTCCGGCGGCATGCAGCGGCGCCTCGACGTGGCCCTGGGCCTGGTGCACCGTCCGCAGATCCTGTTCCTGGACGAGCCCACCGCCGGCCTCGACCCGGAGGCGCGGACCGCGATGTGGCAGGAGATCGCGCGGCTGTCCGGGGATGAGGGCATGACCGTGCTGCTCACCACGCACTACATGGAGGAGGCCGACCGGCTGGCCGGGCGGCTCGCGATCGTGGACCAGGGCCGGGTCGTGGCCGAGGGCACGCCCGACGAGCTCAAGGGCGACCTGCGCGGAGACGCCGTGCACCTGGAACTCGCCCCCGGTACCGCGCCGTCCCGGGCCGAACGCGCCCTTGCCGACCTGGCAGGCGTCCGGGACCTGCGCGTCTCCGGGCGGGACCTCAGCGCCCGCAGCGACGACGGCGCGGCCGCCGTGCCGGGCATCCTCGCGGCGCTGGACCGGGCCGGTGCGCCCGCGGCCGCCGTGACCGTGGCCCGGCCGTCGCTGGACGACGTGTACCTGCGGCACACCGGGCACCGCTACTCGTCGGAGCTGCCCGCGGGAGAGGAGAACCAGTCGTGACCACGTCCCAGCTCACCGTTCCTGACCTGACCGCCGCCACCCCATCCGGTACGGCCCCACCCGGCACGGTCGGCCATCTCGGCACCACGCTCCGCCACACCTGGTATCTGACCGGCCGGAAACTGCACGCGATCCTGCGGCAGCCGGCCTTCATCGGGATCGGCCTGATCCAGCCGGTGATCTGGCTGTTCCTCTTCGGCCAGCTGTTCCGGCGGGTCGTCGACATCCCTGGGTTCGGCGCCGGCGGCTCCTACCTGACCTACCTGATCCCGGGCATCGTCGTGATGAACGCGATGAACGGCAACATGTGGGCCGGGATGAACGCGATGGAGGAGATCGACCGGGGCACGCTGAACCGGTTCCTGGTCTCCCCGGCGCGCCGGGTCGCGCTGATGAACGCCAACGTGGTCGAGCAGGCCGTCACCACCACCGTCCAGACGGTGATCATCCTGGTGCTCGGGCTGGCCGGCGGGGCGCGCTACCCGGGCGGCGTGGCCGGGGCGGCGGTCGTGGCTGCCGCGTCGATCCTGATCGGCACGGTCTTCGGGGCCCTGTCCAACACCGTCGGCATGCTGGTCCGGCAGCGCGAGGCGATCATCGGGATCAACGTCTTCTTCATGCTGCCGCTGACGTTCCTGTCCTCGGCGTTCCTGCCCGCCACCCTGATGCCCGGCTGGATGCGGGGCATCGCCGCGTGCAACCCGCTCAACTGGGCGGTCGAGGCGGGCCGGGACGCGCTGAACGCAAACCCCGACTGGGCCGCGGTGGGCGTCCGCGGGGCCGGCCTGCTGGCCCTGGCGGTGGTGTGCGTGACCGTCTCGGTGGCCACGTTCCGCTCCTACCAGAAGAGCGTGTGACCAGGCCGCCCCGGTACCGGGCAGGGGCCGGTACCGGGGCGGCCCTTACCCATCGGAACCCACCGGACTGCGGCGCCTCTTACCCCGCCCGGCTATCGTCAGTCGCGTGAAATTCGCGATCTCTCTCCCGCAGGAATGTTCCGACGGCGCCTTCGATCCGGACGCCTTCGCCGCCTACGCGCGCCGCGCCGAGGAACTCGGATTCGAAAGCGCCTGGACCCAGGAGCAGGTCCTGGGTCCGTGGCCACAGCTGGGCGCGCTGGAGACGATGACGTTCGCCGCCGCCTGCACGTCCCGGCTGCGGATCGGCTGCTCGGTCTTCGTGAGCCCGCTGCACCAGCCCGTTCAGCTGGCCAAGAGCCTCGCCTCACTCGACCAGCTCAGCCGCGGACGGCTCGAGATCGGGTTCGGCACCGGCGGGCACGGCCGGCCGTTTTCCGCCTTCGGTATCGGCCCGGACCACCTGGTGTCCCGCTTCACCGAGGGGATCGAGGTGATGAAGGCGTGCTGGACCGAGCCGGAGGCCACCCTGGACGGGCGGTTCTGGCAGCTGAAGGGCGCGACGATGGAGCCCAAGCCGTTCCAGAAGCCGTACCCGCCGCTGTGGCTCGGCGGCAGCGCGCCGGCCGCGGTACGGCGGGCGGCCCGGATCGCCGACGGGTTCTTCGGTGCCGGGTCGACGACCACGGCGCGGTTCGCCGAGCAGGTCGGCATCCTGCGCGCCGCACTCGCCGAGCGAGGCCCAGAGTCCGGTGGCCCAGAATCCGGTGGCCCAGAATCCGGTGACACCGGTCCGGCCGGCTTCCTGGTGGCCAAGCGGGTCTACATCGCGGTCGACGACGACCCCGGCCGCGCCCGGGAGCGGATGGCCGCCGCCCTGATCAGCGTCTACGGCCACGCGTTCGGGTCGGGCCTGCTGCCGGTCGCGGTCTGCGGGCCGCCGGGCGCCTGCGTGCGGGGACTGCGCGAAGTGGCCAGCGCGGGCGCCGGGATGATCCTGCTGACCGCGCTCTTCGACAAGCCCGCGCAGATGGAGCGCCTCGCCGCCGAGGTCCTGCCGCACCTGTCCTGATCACCCGCCCCCCCGCGTGCTCCGGCCGGGCGCCGCCGCACCTGTCCTGATCACCGTCCGTCCCGCGCCGCGTCACCCGCCGCGCCGGCTCGTTTCCTGCCTCTTAACCCGAAGTTCCCCCCAAGCCGATGAGTCCACGTGTTTGCGCAGCTGGTAGCGCCCTTGATCACTGAAATTACATGACTACGTAGTCATGAGCTTGGATTGTTTCTCCTGGTCAAGGCCCATGTGGGCTCGCCGCCAGGGGAGCTACGGCTTAACGGACATAGCCGAGCCGGCCCGCGGCCTCGCGGCGTCCGCGCGGGAGCATGGTGAAGGTCAACGGACCGGGCGCGGCTTTCCCCAGCCTGTCCGGGCCTCCGGCCTGAATCCGGACCAGGAAACAACAATGACAAATTCCGGCATCAGAAGAAATTCGCAATCGGTTGCAGACGACAATATCGTGGTGCACGGGGGCAGGATTTCACCCGTTACGATTGACTGAAGCAACAAAGTCGCTGGCCGCAGCGATTGATGAACGCATAAATCTCGCTGGCGGGGCAGGCCGCCGTCCGGGCCGCTGAACGGCGCCGTCATCTGATCGGGAGTTTTACCGTGACCGAGGACCGTCCCGTGCGCGAGGTGCCGCCCTCACCGAAGATTGACACGACCGTGCCGCATTCGGCCCGGATCTGGAACTACTGGCTGGGCGGCAAGGATCACTATCCGGTCGACCGCGCCGCCGGGGACACCTACCGCGAGATCTACCCGGGCATCGTGGACACCGCGCGGGCCGGGCGCTACTTCATGGCCCGCGCCGTCCGCTACCTGGCCGCCGAGGCTGGAGTGCGCCAGTTCCTCGACGTCGGGACCGGCCTCCCGGCCGTTGACAATACGCACGAGATCGCCCAGCGCGTCGCGCCGGAGTCCCGGATCGTCTACGTCGACAACGACCCGCTCGTGCTCGCGCACGCCCGCGCGCTGCTGACCAGCCGCCCGGAGGGCGCCTGTGACTACGTCGACGCCGACATGCGTTACCCGGACGACATCCTCAAGGCCGCGACCCGGACCCTGGACCTGACCCAGCCGGTGGCGCTGCTGCTGATCGGGGTGCTCGGCCACATCAGCGACTATGGGACGGCGCGGTCGGTGGTACACGGCCTGCTGGACGCGTTCCCGCCCGGCAGTTACCTCGCTCTCGCCGACAGCGTCCGGGTGGGTGACGCCCACATCGCGGCGGCCGAGAGCTACGCCGAGACCGGCGCGGTGCCCTACCAGCTCCGCAGCCCCGAGGAGATCGCCGGCTTCTTCGACGGCCTGGACCTGGTACCGCCCGGCATCGTGCCCGTGCCGGAGTGGCGGCCGGATCCGGCGCCGTTCCCCGTCGTGCACGTCGACACCCTCGGCGGGGTGGCGCGGAAGCCGGGCGACCCGTAATGGCCGGCCATCCCGGCCCCGCCCGCCGCGCGGATTCCGGCGCGGATAAGCGGTGGCTGGGCGTCAGCCTGGAGACGGGCGACGTCGCCGGGCTGCTGATGGAGATGATCGTGCCGAAGTTCTCCGACGGCGGGGCGGTCTTCGTCCTGGAGCGCGGGCACGACGGGAACAGCGGGCAGCTCGTCACGCGCAGGCTCGCCAGCCGCTTCATTCAGCGGGACGGCCACCTGGCCGAGAGCGTGCTGCCCACGGGCGAGGTGTTCGCCTTCCCGGTGGATTCGCCCTACGGCATTTGCCTGTCCCGTGGCCTCCCGCAGGTATTCAGCGGGCCCGACGTGGTGACGCTCAAGCGGATCCGCCCCGCGGGCCGGGAGCTGCTCTCCCACCACCCCTGGTTCCTCGCGGTTCCGGTCACCGCGGGCGGTGAGGTGACCGGGGTGCTGGTGACCTCGCGCGGCGGCGCCCGGGGCCCGTTCAGCGAGGCCGACACCGCGGTCATCGCCGACCTGGCCCGGCGCGCGGGCACCGGGATCGCGCACGCCGCCGAGTTCGCCCGGCACCGGCAGGACCAGCGGGCGCTGCAGCGGGGCCTGGTTCCGGCGCCGCTGCCGGTTCCCGACCTGGTCGAGGTGGCCTGGCGTTCCACGCCGGCGCCCGGCGAGGTGGTGGGCGGGGACTGGTGGGACATCGTCGCACTGCCCGGGATGCGGACCGGGCTCGTGGTCGGCGACGTGATGGGACACGGGCCCGCGGCCGCCATGCTGCTGGCCCAGCTGCGCGCCGCCGCGCACACGCTGGCCGACCTCGACCTGGACCCGGCCGAGATGATGCGGCGGCTGGATCGCACAGCCGCGGCGCTGACCGACGGCACCTGCGCGACGTGCGTGTACGCGGTCGTCGATCCCGCGAACGGCTCCTGCACCATGTGCCTGGCCGGTTACCTGGCACCGGTGCTGGCGCTGCCGGACGGGCGGTCGTACGTCCCGGCGGTGCCCGCGGGCATGCCGGTCGGCCTGGGCACCGGCCTCTTCGGCCAGGTCCGGATCAAGCTGCCGCCGGGCGCCGTCCTGGCGCTGTACACCGACGGCCTGGTGGAGAGCCGGACCCGATCGTTCGAGCACGGCATCCTGGCGCTGCAGGCCGCGATCTCCGGCGAGCACGGCGACCTGGCCGGCACCTGCGACTCACTCGTCGAGTCGCTGCATCACGACGACGACGTCACCGTGATGCTGGCCCGCATCCCCCGCTGAGCCCGGCCAGCGTGATGTCGACGACCTCGGTGACGAAGGCGTCGTCCAGCGGGGCGTGGCCGTGCAGCAGCCGGTGGTAGAGCGGGCCGTACAGCAGGTCCAGCGCCACCTCGGTCCGGTTCCCCGGCGGAATCTCGCCGCGCTCGATGCCGCGCCGCAGCACGGCTGCTGCCTCCTCCCGGCGCGGCTCCACGAAGTGCGCCCGGTACTGACGGCCGAACTCCGGATCGGTCTGCGCCTGGGTCACCAGCGCCGCGATCAGCCGCCCGTACGGGCGGCTGGTGACCAGCCGCGCCCACGGCTGCAGCAGGGCCAGCAGATCACCGCGCACGGTTCCGGTGTCGGGCCGGCGCGGCTGGCTGGCCGCCGATTCCTGATACAGCGCGTCCAGCGCGAGCAGTTCCTTGGACGGCCACCACCGGTAGATCGTGGCCTTGCTGACCCCGGCTCGCTCGGCCAGCGTGTCCATGCTCACCGCGCCCAGGCCGTGCGTGAGCAGCAGGTCCGTGGCGGCCGCCAGGATCGCGGCGCGCGCCCGCGCGCTACGCGGACGGCCGGGCCGGGCCGCCTCCGTGGTACCCGGTTGTTCTGGGCGCGCAGCGGTCACGGCGCCTCCTCGCTCACCTCGTCCAGTCGCGCCAGCACATCGAACAGCGCCGCGACATCCCGGTGCGCGTACCCTAGCCGGGCCGCGGTATCCAGCATGCGGTCCGCCAGCCGGGCCGAGGGCAGTGGTGCGGCCTTCGCTGCGGTGCGGTTGGTGCCGTAGACCTGGTGGCCGGAGGCGAGCAGCCGGCCGGCGATCCGGCTGCCCATCGCCCCCAGCCCAATGAACCCGATCGTGGTCGTGGCCCTCACCGGGCTTCCGGGCGGTTGACGGTGCCGTTGATGTGGCTGATGTCCTCGTCGCTGAGCGTCAGGCCGGCCGCGGCGATGATCGGGGCGGCCTGGTCCGGCCGGCGCAGGCCCACGATCGCGCCGTCGACGGCCGGGTGGCGCAGGGTCCAGGCCACCGCGACGGCGCCGGGGGTCGTCCCGTGCCGGCGGGCCACGGCGGTGAGCCGCTCGACGAGGGCCAGGTGCCGCGGCAGTTGCGGCTCGGTGAAGCGGGCGTCGTGCTTACGCCAGTCGTCGTCGGGCAGCCCGGCGATCCGCTCGGCGGTCATCGCGCCCGTCAGCAGGCCGGAGGCCATCGGCGAGTAGACGATGACGCCGGTCCCCTGGTCCTGGCAATAGGGCAGGATCTCGTCCTCGATGCCCCCGTCGATCAGCGAGTACGGCGGCTGGAGCGTTTCCACCGGCGCGATCGCGGCGATCCGGCGGAGCTGGGGAACGGTGAAGTTCGAGACGCCGATGTGCCGGACCATGCCCTGGGCCTTCAGCTCCGCGAGCGCCGCCCAGCCTTCCTCGATGTCGGGCTCGGGGTTGGGCCAGTGGATCTGGTACAGGTCGATGGCGTCGGCGCGCAGCCGCTTCAGGCTGGCTTCCGCCTCCCGCAGGATCGAGTCGCGCTTCAGGTTGTGGATGACCCGCCGGCCCGGTCCCTCCACCAGCGACGCCTTGGTGAACACGTACGGCCGCCGGTCCACGCCCTCCAGCGCCTTCCCGACGACCTCTTCCGAGCGGCCGAACCCGTACCCGGCCGCGGTGTCGATCCAGTTGACGCCGAGTTCGAGCGCCCGGTGGATCGCCGCGACCGACTGCTCGTCGTCCTGCGGGCCCCAGCCGAATTCCCATCCGCCGCCACCGATCGCCCAGGCGCCGAAGCCGACCCTGGTGATCTCCATGCCGGTCTGCCCGAGTTTGGTGGTCGCAAGCTGTGCCGTCTCCATGCCCGTCTCCTCCATCTTTCGCGAACCGTATGCCTGCCTTAACTCTTCATTATAGAAACTAGACGACTAGTTTCGAAATAGCAAATCCCGGCGATCCGACGGGGCGGCCTGCGCGGCAGGCCCTCGCCGGCCGGGTACGCGCCGCCCAAGCTCGCCGGAACGGAACACCGGCGCGGTCCAGTCGAACTCGGTTAGGACTTCGGCATCAGGACGGTGTTGATGATGTACACGGTGGCGTTCGCGGTCTGCACGTTGCCGCACACGACCTGCGCGCCGTTCACCGCGTACGCGCCGTTCATCATGGCCGGGGTGACGGTCCCGCCCTCCAGCGTCTTGATCGGCTTGCCCGCGGCGAGCTCGGCCGGGGTGTAACGGCCGGCCGCCACGTGGTAGGTGAGGATCTTCGTGAGCTCAGCCTTGTTCGCGAGCACGCGTGCCCAGCGTCGCCGCCGGGATCTTGGCGAATGCCGAGTTTTCCGGCGCGAACACCGTGATGTCCTTCGCCGAGTTCAGCGTGTCGACCAGCCCGGCCTTCTTGACCGCGGTGACTAGCGTGGACAGGACCGGGTTGGCGGAGGCGGCGGTCGCGACCGGTGCGGTCGACATCCCGGTGAAGCTGCCGGCCCCGCTCTTCGGCACCGCCGAGCACGCCGGGCCGAAGTCCGCCGTCGGCCGAGGCGGACCCGGATGGCATGGCCGACGCGGTGGACGCCGGCGGCCGATGCGGCGGACGCCGACGACGGGGCCGACGAGGACGAGGCCGACGTGCTGCCGGTTCAGCTGCAGGCGGCGGCGCCGAGGGCCAGCCCGGCGGCGAAGGGGAGACAGCCAGAAGCTATCCGGTAACGATAGTGACTCCTTGATCATCGTGTTGCGGTTCACCTGGAGCGGCTCCCGGACGGGCCCGGCGCGCCCGGGCGCGATGTCAGGTCACCGTGACCACCACCGAGTCCCAGCCGGTGGCGCCGCTGGGAACGGCCCAGGCCGCGGTGCGAGGTCTGCAGCGCGCCGGTTCCGTCGGCGGCGCGGACCTGGAGGGTGTGCAGGCCGGGCGGGGCGTCCCAGGCCCACGACCACTGACGCCAGGTATCGGTGCCGTCGGCGGCGGCCAGCCGGGCCGCGTGCCAGGGGCCGCCGTCCACGTTGAGCTCGCACCGCCGAGATGCCGCGGTGCGGGGCCCAGGCCACCCCGGCCACGGTGCACCTGGCCCGCCTTGAGCTGGGCGAGCGGCCCGGGCACGTCGATCCGCGACTCGGTCATGATCGGCGCCCGCGGCGGCGTAGCCGCGCTGGGTCCAGTAGGCCTGCTCGCGAGCGAAGGTGGTCACTTCCAGGCTGGTGACCCACTTGGTGGCCGACACGTAGCCGTACAGCCCGGGCACCAGCATGCCGAGCGGGGAAGCCGTGCTCGAGCGGGAGCGGCTGCGCCGTTCATGCCGACCGCGACCAGCGCCTTGCGGCCGTCCATGATCGTGTCGACCGGGGTGGAGATCGTCATCCCGTCGGCACCTCCGCGACGAGCACCTGGTCGGCGCCGCGCTGGATGCCCGCCCGGCGCGAGCAGCGCGGGAAGGCTCGCTCCCAGCCACCGGGCATTGCCCGCGTACGGCCCGCCGACCTCGTTAGAGACGCAGACCAGGGTCATGTCGTGCTCGATGAGCGGCAGCCCGAGCAGGTCCGCGAACGTCAGCTCGATCTCCCGGTCGACCATGCCCGTGATGCGCAGCGTCCAGCTGCTCGGGCGAGATCTGGGGGACGACCAGGTCGGTGTCCACCCGGTAGAAGCTGGCGTCCGGCGTGAAGAACGGGCTCAGCCCCGCGATCGGCAGCTCCGCGCCGGCCGGGACCGGCGGGGCGGTTTTGGCCGCGGCGGGCAGCCGCACCTGGGCCCGGGCCGCCGCCACGCTGAACCGGCGCAGCAGCAGGTCGCCGGTCCCGCCGCGCCGCCGCGGCGGCGATGGCCGCCCCGGCGCTCACCATGAGGAACTGCCGCCTGGCCAGCCCCGCCGGCATCCGGGCTCGGGCGGCTCCGCGCTGCCCGCTTGTCTCGCGCGCCACGCCGGACTCGCTTGCTCGCCGGCTGAGTGCGACCGCGGCCGGCCCGCAGCCGCCCGGACCAGCAGCGCCAGCGCCGCCCCGGCCGCCACGCCCACTATCGCCGGCAGCGCGTCGGCAGGCCCCGCGGCCGGGCGGGTCAGCGCGGCGCTGACCCCGAGCGCGCCGAAGACCGCCAGCCCGGCCAGCCCGTGCGGCGAGCCAGCGGAGCGCCAGCACCCCGATCACGCGGCGAAAACCGCCAGCAGGACAGGATTCCCGTCTCAAGCACGAACTTGTCGTTGCTGCCGAAGTGCGCGATCGCGAAGTCCTTGACCGGCACCGGCGTCAGGTCGATCGCGACGCCGCCGACGGCGACCACCGGGCTGGACAGCGGACCAGTCAGGCCCGCCACCAGTTCCGCCACGCCCAGCGCCACCGCCGCGGCCAGCAGGCCGGAAAGCACACCGGACGCGAGCACGCGCAGCCGGGCTCCCGCTCCGGAGGGGCACTGCGGGCCGTGTGCACGCCGGGCGCCCCGACCTGGCCGTTCTCCTGCGCTATGCCGCTGGCCGGCTGCTCCGAGTACCCGCTAGGCTCCGCCTCGTCATCACGGTGCAGATTCGGAACCAGGACGGCCGCAGATTGGCTCAATTTTTCACCCATCCGATCGCCCATCTGCTTCGAATAGGGGGCATGGATACACCCCGCATGCGGCAGCCCCGTCTGGGCCCTGGTCCCGAGGAGGGGAGGGACCAGGGCCTGGAGGGTCTCCTGGCTCGTGTGGCGCGCGGCGATCACGCCGCGTTCGAGGCCGTCTACGACGATCTCAGCGCTCCGGTCTTTGGGCTGATCAAGAAGGTGCTCCGGGACCCAGCGCAGTCGGAGGAGGTCGCGCAGGAGGTACTGCTGGAGGTGTGGCGGACAGCGTTGAGGTTCGACGTCGCGAAGGGCGGCGGGATTTCGTGGGTGATGACCATAGCCCACCGCCGCGCTGTTGACCGGGTCCGGTCCGAGACTTCCGCCGCCCAGCGGGAGCAGAAGGTCGCACCGGACCCGGTCAGCGGTCCCGACGACGTGGCGGACGCCGTCGAGGCCAGCCTCGAGAGCCAGCGCGTCCGGCGGTGCCTGGACGGCCTAACCGAGGTACAGCGAGAGTCCGTCAAGCTCGCCTATTACGGGGGCTACACCTATCCGCAGGTCGCGAAGCTTCTCGGCGTCGCGCTCGGCACCGTCAAAACCAGGATCCGGGACGGCCTGATCCGGATGCGCGACTGCATGGAGGTGAGCTGGTGAGGCTTCAGCGACACGACCTGCACACGCTGACCGGCAGCTATGCACTCGACGCGTTGCAGGGCGAGGAGCTCGCCGAGTTCGAACGGCACCTGAGCCGCTGTCCATCGTGCATGTCCGAGGTCCGCGGTCTCCGGGAGACAGCGGCCCGGCTCGCGCTGGCCACGGCGGAGCGACCGCCGGCCGCGATGCGCGGCCGCGTGCTGACGATGGCCGAACGGACCCGCCAGCTTCCGCCGCTCACCGACGAGCGGCCCGCGCGGCGGGGGACCAGCCGCCAGGTACGCCGGGCACGCCGGGTGTGGGTACCCCGGCTCTCGATCGCCGTCGCCGCCCTCAGCGTGGCCGCGGCCGTGGTCTTCGGGGTCAGCCAGAACAGCGCGCAGGACCAGCTCAACAGCATCCGGAGCCAGCTCACCAGCGGCCGAGGCGCACAACCATGCGATCACGTCGGTGCTGGCCGCCTCCGATGCCCACCTGGTCAGCAGCACCACCTCCCGCGGCGGTGCCGTGACCGCCATCGTCGCGCCGGGCCAGGGGGAACTGGTCGTCGTGACGTCCGGGCTGCCCGCCCTGCCCGCGTCCAAGGTCTACGAATTGTGGCTGCTGGGCCCTTCCGTCGCCAAGCCGTCCGGGCTGCTCAGCGCGCCGCGGAATGGGCGCACCGATCCGGTCGTCGCGGCCGGGCTGGCCGCGGGCTACAAGCTCGGCATCACCGTGGAACCGGCCGGTGGCACGCTCGAAGCCCACCACCGCCCCGATCGTCGCCATGCCCCTGTAGGCCTGATGAATACCCTGATGGATACGGGGCGGACGCGATGCCGCCTGTGTCCCGCGTGACCGGGCGGTGGATCGCGGTCATCGGCGGCGGCGTCAGCGGCTTACCTGCTGTCCCGGGCCGGTGATCACGTGACGCTGTATGAGGCGGACGGCCGGCTCGGCGGTCACGCCGACACGCACCTGGTCACCGCGGGCGACGGCCGGGTGCACCCCGTCGACACCGGCTTCATCGTCTTCAACGACCGCACCTACCCCTGCTGACCAGACTGCTCGCCGAGCTGGGGATCGACCGCCAGGAATCGGACATGAGCATGTCCGTCCGCTGTGCGGGCTGCGGCCTGCGGTACGCGGGCCACCGCGGCCCGGGCGGCATCCTCGCCGGGCTGGCGCGCGGCGGCGCGCGCTACGCCCGCATGCTGGCCGAGATTCCCGGCTTCCACGCGCGCGCCCGGGAACTGCTCGGGTCCGGCGGCCACGACGACGACCTCACGCTCGGCCAGTTCCTCGACGCCGGCGGTTTCTCCCGGTACTTCCGTGCTCATTTCGCGATGCCGCTGGTCGCGGCGGTGTGGTCGTGCCCGCCGGGCACCGCGCTGCGATATCCCGCCCGCTACCTGTTCACCTTTCTGGCCAACCCCGGCATGCTGGCCATCTCCGGCTCGCCGCCCTGGTACACCGTGGCCAGCAGCTCCCGCCGTTACGTGGCGGGGATCGCCCGGCAGATCCCGGCGGTCCGGACATCCGCGCCGGCCCTGGCCGTGCACCGGTCCCCGGACGCGGCCATGGTCCGCGACGCCAGCGGCGAGCTCACGGCCTTCGACGCGGTGGTCATCGCGACCCACGCGGACCAGGCCCTCCGGCTTCTCGCCCAGCCCACGCCCGCCGAGCAGAAGCTGCTCGGCGCGTTCCGGTACACGCCGAACCCCGCCGTGCTGCACACCGACAGCCGGCTGCTGCCCGCCTCCCCGCGCGTGCGGGCGTCGTCGAATTACCCAGCTCACCGACTGCCGCGTGGCGACCGCCCCGGAGGCCGGAGCTCCCGGGGCCGATCCGGGGCCCGGCGCGCTCGCCGGGCCCCGGATCAGCTACCACATGAACCGGCTGCAGCGGCTGACGGCCGCCGAGGACTACATCGTCACCCTGGGCGGTGCCGGCGCCGTGGACCAGCGGCACGTCATCGACCGGATGGAGTACGCCCACCCGGTCTACACGCCGGAGTCGGTCGCGGCGCAGCGCCGAGCTGCCCGAGCTCAACACGCCGGCCGCCGTCTTCGCGGGCGCCTACCACGGGTGGGGATTCCACGAGGACGGCTGCCGTTCCGGCGCCGAGGCCGCCCGGGCCCTCGGGGTGACCTGGTGACGGGCCGCCTGCCCGCCGGGGCGGCGCTGTACGAATGCCGGATCACTCACGTGCGGACCGCCCCGCTGCGCAACGTCTTCACCTACGGCACCTACCAGTGGCTGGTCGACCTTGACGACCTGCCCGGCCCGGGCCGCTGCTCGCGCCAGCGCCTTCCCGGCCCGCGATCACCTGGGCGACCCGCACGGCAGTATCCGCGCCAATCTCGACCGGTCCTGGCCACCCACGACGTCGACCTCGGCGGCGGGCGGTCCTGATGCTGGCGCACGCCGGGTGCTCGGGTACGTGTTCGACCACTCTACTGGTGCCCCGCCAACGACCGCTCACATGCGTGGTGGCCGAGGTGCACAACCTCCGGCAGCGCCACGCCTCCTGCTGCGTACCGACCGCCGGGGGCGCGCGCAGACCGCCGGTCTCGTCTCGCCGTTCTACCCGTGGACGGCCGACCGGATAGCCTGCCGGAGCCGGGGACCGCTAGCCCTGACCATCGTCCTCCGCCGGGCAGCGTCCGTTCGCCGCTACCGTGCACGGTCAACGCAGCTCCGCCCGGCCCATCCGCCATCCCTGGCCGACCGCGGCCGTCCGGGCGAATCCGCTGGCAGGGGATCAAGCTCTACCTTCGCGGCCTGCGCATCGCCACGCGGCCGGACCGCCCCGCAGGAGGAGTCTCATGATCCGCACCCCCACCCACGCGGCCGCGCCGGACGTCATTGACGAGGCGCGGTGGCCCGGTATCGGCACGGCGGCCGGCTCACCGCTGCGCGCCGCCGTGGCCCGGGCGCTGTTCACGTCGGCGGTGGCCCGGCTGCCGCTGCAGGTCCGGCTGCGGGACGGGCACGGCCGCGGGACGGACGGCCGCGTGCTGGGGATCGGGGGCCCCGAGGCCCCCCGGTGACCGTGTACCGGCCGGGCGTTCTCCGCCGGCTCAGCGCCAGCAGCCTGATCGGCTTCGGCGAGTCGTACATCGCCGGTGACTGGGCCAGCTCCGACCTGACCGGGCTCCTCACCGTGTTCGCGGCCCAGGTCGGGGACCTGGTCCCGCCGTGGCTGCAGCGGCTCCGGCGGCTCGCCGTACGCAGCGCCGGCGGGCCGCTGACGAGCCCACGGCCGACGGCGCCCGGCGCAACATCCACCGGCACTACGACCTGTCCAATGAGCTGTTCGCGCTGTTCCCGGACGAGACGATGACCTACTCCTCGGCGCTGTTCCCAGCCAGCCGGACGGCGCCCCGCGGGCCGCGGGCCATCTGCTAGCCGGGGCGCAGCGCCGCAAGATCGACGCCCTGCTCGACCGGGCCGCGGTCGGCCCGGACCCGGCTGCTGGAGATCGGCACCGGCTGGGTGAGCTGGCCATCCGGGCCGCCGCCCGGGGCGCCCGTGTGGTCACGGTCACGATCTCCCCGGAGCAGCACGCGCTGGCGTCCCAGCGCGTGGCCGAGGCCGGGCTGTCCGGTCAGGTCCGCGTGGACTGCGCGACTACCGCGAGCTGGACGGCCAGTACGACGCGATCTGCTCGGCCGAGATGATCGAGGCGGTCGGCGAGAAGTACTGGCCCGCCTACTTCGCGGTCCTGGACCGGGTGCTCGCCCCGGGCGGGCGGGCCGCGCTGCAGGCGATCACGATGGCTCATGACCGGATGCTGGCCACCCGCCACACCGACACGTGGATCCAGAAGTACATCTTCCCCGGCGGCCTGATCCCCTCGGTGACCGCGATCGAGCATGCGGTCGCCACGGGCACGGCCTGCGCGTGGCCGAACGGGAGGACTTCGGTGCGCACTACGCGGAGACGCTGCGGATCTGGCGGGAGCGCTTCGCCGCCCGGTCCTGCGAGGTGAGGGAACTCGGGTTCGATGAGGCGTTCATCGCCATGTGGACCTTCTACCTCTGTTACGCCGAGGCCGGGTTCCGGCCGGCTACCTCGATATCTGCCAGCTGACCCTGGTGAAAGACGCATGACCCGCGCCCAGGCCCGTCCCGGGGCCCCCGCCCGTCCGGGACGGCCCGGCGGCGGCCCCGCGGAGAAGGGGGTGGCGGGCGTCATCGCGTCGCTGGCGGGCACGCTCGGGCTGGCCACCCTGCCGGTGCGGATCCGGGCCTGGGACGGCAGCGAGGCGGGCCCGGACAGCGGTCCCGTCGTCCTGCTCCGTTCGCCGCGGGCGCTGCGCCGCCTGCTCTGGCATCCGGGTGAGCTCGGCCTCGCCCAGGCCTACGTCACCGGCGAGCTGGACGTGGACGGGGACCTGGAAGACGGGCTGCGCCGGGCGTGGGACGCAGCCGCGGCCGTCGCCGGCCGGACCAGGCGCCCGAACCGGCGTCCGCCCCCGCCGCGGCGACGCTGGCCGCGCGTCCGCGCACGCCGCCCTGGCCGCCGTCCGCCTGCACGCGCTGGGCGCCCCGCTGCCCCCGCCCGCCAGCCAGGTCCGCGTTTCCGGCCGCCGCATTCGCCGGGCTCGTGACCGCGCGGTCATCGCCGGCCACTACGACCTGCCCGCCGCCTTCTACCAGCTCATCCTCGATCCCAGCATGGCGTACTCGTCGCGCCTGCTGGACGTCGGCGGCGCGGGGTCCACGCTGGCCGGCGCGCAGCGCGACAAGCTGGAGCTGGTCTGCCGCAAGCTTGCGCTCACCCCGGGCGCCCGGCTGCTCGACGTGGGCTGCGGCTGGGGCTCGCTCACCGTGCACGCCGCACAGCGGTACCAGGCCCGGGTCACCGCGGTGACCCTGTCCCGGCAGCGAGGCGAGTACGTGGCCGGGCGGGGTCCGTGACCTCGCTCTCGGCGACCTGGTGGAGGTCCGGATCCAGGACTACCGGGACACCGCCGGGGGCCGCCTATGACGCCATCGCCTCGGTGGAGATGGGCGAGCACGTCGGCGCCGCGCTGTACTCGCCGGTTCTGCGCGGCCCTGCGTGACCTGGCGCGGCCCGGCGGCCGGGGTCCTCGTCCAGCAGATGCCCCGGGGCTCGCGGTCACCCGGCGGCGGCCCGTTCATCGAGTCGTTCATCACCGCGGACATGCACATGCGCCCGGTAGGTCGAGACGATCGCGCTGATCGAGAAGGCCGGCCTGGAGGTCCTGGGCACCGAGGCGATGCGGGGAGCACTACGTGCGGACGATTCACGCCTGGCAGGACAACTTCCGGAGCCGCCAGGAGGAGATCTCCGCGCTGCTGACCGGTGAGCAGATCCAGGTCTGGCGGCTCTACCTGGCCGGCGGCGCCCTCGCGTTCGCGCACGGCCGGATGGGCGTGGATCAGATCCTCGCCGTCCGGCGGTAGGAGTGGGCGGGCTCCTCGCGGTTCCGTTCGGCATCACCGCCGGTGCCAGTCTCGGCGCGATCCTCGTGCTGATGGCCGGTACCTTCGCGGTCGCGACGATCGTCGGACGGCACCGTGTCATCGACACCGCCTGGGGTATCGGCCTGGCCGTGGTCGCCGTGGTGTCGCTGCTGAGCTCGGCCGGGCACGGGTGGGAACCGCGCCGGGTGCTGCTAACCGTGGCCGCGGTCGCGTGGGGGGCCCGGCTGGCCGTCTTCACCGGCTGGCGCGGCCGCGGCCAGGGCGAGGATCCCCGCTACCGTGATCCGCTGGCCAGGGCCCGCGGCCATCGCGACCTGTACGCGCTCCGGGTCATCTACCTGCCCCAGGCGCTGGTCCTGTGGCTGGCCTGCCTGCCCATCATGGCCGGGATGGTCGAGCCGGCCCGGCTCACCGCGCTGACGGTCATCGGCGCGGTCATCTGGCTGGCCGGCTTCGTCTTTGAGTCCGTGGGCGACGCCCAGCTGGCCCGGTTCAAGGCCGACCCGGCCCACCGGGGCGTGATCATGGACCGTGGCCTGTGGCGCTACACCCGCCACCCCAATTATTTCGGCGACGCTGCATGTGGTGGGGGCTGTTCGTGATGAGCGTCGGCAGCTGGCTCGGCCTGGTGGCCGTCCTCTCCCCGGCGCTGATGACGTACGTCCTGGTCCGCGGGACCGGCGCGCGGCTGACCGACCAGGTGATGGCGGACCGTCCCGGCTACGCCGACTACATGGCCCGGACCAGCGGTTTCTTCCCCCTTCCCGCACGGTCCGCTACCCGTGGGCCGCAGTCGCGGGGGTAGCGGCGGCCGCCGATCCGGCCTGCTCCGGCCCGCCGCCGGCGCTGAGCGGTACGGCCAGAAGGCCGCGGCGAGCAGCAGGAGCAGCGGGCCGCTGTTGGGGTCGGTGGCGTGACCGGTGAAGATGCCGCCGAAGTCCTCGCCGGCGATCCAGATGAATACGGCCAGCGCGGCGGCCAGGATCAGCGCGGGACGCGCGGTGGCCGGCCACAGGATCCCGGCCCCGGCCAGGGCGAAGGCGGCCGCCAGCACCATCGAGACGATGGCCGCGTGCTGGCCGAACGCCACCGCGAACGCGTTGTTCATCGCGGCCAGCCAGTGCGGCTCCCCGTCGGCCATGCCGGTGAACGTGCCGCGCATCGCGGCCGCCGACCACACTCCGGGCTGCACGGCCAGGTAGGCGAGGCTGCCCCACAGCACGACCCAGGCCGCCCGCGCGCCGCGCCGTCCCAGCAGGCTCCCGTCCGCGACGGTGCCGCCGCCGGCGGTGCTGGCCGCGCGCGTGCGGGACGGCCAGATGAGCAGGGCGAGGAGCGCGTAGAGCACGGCGGCGCCGGGCGCGCCGGTCAGCGGATTCGCCATCCCGGCCATCCGCGACAGCAGGCCGCCGGCGCCTTCCCCGAGCAGCCATACCGCGACCGCCCACCCGACGGTGCCGTACAGCGCCGCCCGGCGGTCCGCCGCCACAGCAGCCCGGCCGCCAGCGCCAGCTGGATGGTGGCGAACGCCGCGTTCCACGCCACGACGTCGTGCGCGATCATCCGCGTGGCCAGCGACGCCGGGCCGGCCAGCAAGGCCGGGTTCCCCATGTTCGCCGGGGCCAGCACGCGGGTGACGAAGCCCCGGCTGAACATGAACGGCTGGAACTGCAGCGCCGCGTCCAGCAGCCAGACCGCGCCCAGCCCGATCTGCAGGCCCCGGGCGGCGCCGGCCGACTCCAGGTCGGCGGCCCACGCCAGGCCACGGCGTTCCGGCCCCGGCCGGTCTGTTCCCGCCGCGGCGCAGCGTGGTCTGCGACGACGGCGGGAGGAACAAGGTGCCGAACGCCACCGCCGAACCGGCCGCCGCCACCCACAGGCCCGGCCCGCCACGCGCGAGGACCATCGAGTCACCGCCGAGCACGCGCAGGCTCCGGGTGAGCTGGACGAGCAGGTAAGCGGAGAAGCCGAGCGCGGCGAATCCCGCCAGGCCCGCCACCCAGCGGGCCGCCTGCCCGCCCCGGATCAGGTGGTAGATCCCGGCCGCCGCGATCACGATCCCCGCCGCGGCCAGGATGCGCCCGTTGCCGCCGCGCAGGCCGGGGATGCCGATGAGCCCGGCGAACGTCTCCACCCAGGGCAGCGCCGTGCCGATGACGATGACCGCGCCGGCGGCCACGGATACCAGGCCGGCCGCGTTCGCCAGCTGCGCAGGCGGATGCTCCGCTCTGGGTGCGTTTCGTGGGTGGTCAGGCTGATCATCGCTGCCGGTCCTTCCGCGGTAGGGGCTGGGCTGGGGACCCGGCTACGGCATGACCGCCGCCAGGCCCCCATAGGTGCAGCTAGTGAAGGACGGAGAAGAACAGGAACAGGTTGGTGGTGATGTTCCCGGTCACCTGCGCGGAGTCGGTGCGCTGCAGGTGCTGCAGCTCCCAGTCGCTCTTCGCGTTGACGATCTTGTACCAGTCGTTGAGGCTCTTGACGCCCACGACGTCCACGTTCCACCACTCGCTCTGCTGGCTGTTGTCGGTGGCGACGATGTGGCTGTGCGGGGGCAGCAGCGCGTTCGAGGTGCCCGAGCCGAGCACCGCGGACAGGTCGATCGTGTTCGGGTGGTCGATGCAGTGGCCGGCGGTCGGGCACTGCAGTGTCCACTTCGGCGGGGTGAAGCCGAGCGGCACGATCACGTACAGCGGGTCGAAGGTGCTGGCCGGGGTCTGGGTGTAGTTGGCCCCCGCCTCGCACTGCGACCGGGCGCCGCTGGCCGGCGGCTGCTTGCAGAAGTAGTTCTTGCTGTAGAAGAAGCGGACGGTGTGCCCGTCGTACCAGCCGTTCGTGAAGCCGGTACCGCCGTGCGAGCTGGACGAGACCATGCTCGTCATGCCCGCCATCCCGACGATGCCGCGGGAGCGCTGGATGAGGCCAGCGCCGTACCCGTTACCGCCGCCAGGCCCACGGCCATCAGGCCGCCGAGGGCCAGCCCGGCCCGCCTGGTGCCCGCCGCGCGGACGCGTTTAAACAGGCTCATATGTGTTACCTCCCCTAACGGGACGTGCGCGTCATCGCACGTCTAGACCCAATTCGGAGGCATTGCGCGTACGGATTGCCCGGCACGTCGCCGGATGTGATCACGTTAAGTTAACGGAAATAACTTAACGGCAGATAGCGGGAGTTACCGGGCGGCAGGAGACCGGTAACGGAGCCCGTCCATGAGCAGGTCCAGCATTCGTCGCGCCTGGTCGCGCTGCCCGGGCTCCCCGGCGGCGAGCGACACCCCGCTCAGGCTGGCCAGCACGTCACCCGGCTCGACGTCGCCCCGCATGGTACCGGCCGCGGCCCCGGCCGCCAGCAACGTCGTGATGGCGCCGAGGAGTCGCCCCCGGCTCTGCGCGAACGGATCCCCGCCGGATGCGATGAGCGCGCGCAGCGCGTCGGCCATGCCCCGCTTGGTCGTCATGTAGTCGATGAACCGGTCCATCCACACCCGCGTCGCCTGGTCCGGCGGCCCGGCCTGGAGCAGGTCCGCGGCCGCGTCGCACAGCCGGCCCAGCTCGTTCCGGTACGCGGCCTCGACGAGCGCCTCCCGGGTCGGGAAGTGCCGGTACAGCGTGCCGATGCCCACGCCCGCGTCGCGGGCGATCGACTCGAGCGTCACGTCCGGCCCGTCCTCGGAGAACGCGCGGACGGCCACGGCGAGCAGCCGGTCACGGTTCCGCCGCGCGTCGGCGCGCAGCGGCCTGACCTCAGAGTCCGGCACGTCTCACCCTCCCCGGAGTTGCTAAGCGGAGGTTCCTCCGTTTATGCTGATCTCAGCTAGATCGGAGGGCCCTCCGTTTTCCATCGTAACCGCTGGTCGCACGGCCGGCCTACCGAGCAGAATGGAAAACTTCATGGCGACGAGCCATCTGATTCACACCCCCTTCACCGCCGAATCAACCGCTGCCGAGGTCATCGACGGTATCGACCTCACCGGCCGCCGGGCCGTCGTGACGGGCGGCGCCTCCGGGATCGGGATCGAGACCGCCCGGGCGCTCGCCAGCGCCGGCGCGGAGGTGACCCTGGCCGTCCGCAACACCGGGGCGGGGCAGCACGCGGCCGGCGACATCATCGCCACCACCGGGAACAATCAGGTCGCCGTCGCGCCCCTGGACCTGGCCGTGCGGGCCTCGGCCGCGTCGTTCGCCGCGGCCTGGGACGGGCCGCTGCACATCCTGATCAACAACGCTGGCGTCATGGCGTCACCCTTGATGCGCACGCCCGAAGGCTGGGAGATGCAGTTCGCCACCAACCACCTGGGCCACTTCGCGCTCGCCGCCGCCCTGCACGGTGCGCTGACGGCGGCCGGGGGCGCGCGGGTGGTGTCGGTCAGCTCGGCTGCGCACCTGCGCGCGCCGGTGGATTTCTCCGACATCCACTTCCGCGAGCGCAGCTACGACCCGTGGCTGGCCTACGGTCAGTCCAAGACGGCCAACGTGCTGTTCGCCGTCGAGGGCACGAAGCGGTGGGCGGCCGATGGGATCACGGTCAACGCGCTGCACCCCGGGGCCATCCGGACCAACCTCCAGCGCTACGTGTCTGACGAGGAGCTCGACCGGATGCGGGCCGGCACGGGAGCACCGCACTGGAAGACCCCGGAGCAGGGTGCCGCCACGTCGGTCCTGGTCGCGACCTCACCCCTGCTGGACGGCGTGGGCGGCCGGTACTTCGAGGACTGCAACGAGGCGGCCCCGCACCAGCCCGGCACCCGGACCGGCGTGGCCGCCTACGCGCTCGACCCCGAAGCGGCCGGGCACCTGTGGCAGGTGTCCACCGAAACGCTCGCGGGCTGAGCAGTCCGCTCTGCCCGCCCAGGCCGGGGCTGGATATCCGGTGGCGGGCGGGAGCGGGCCGTGTGAGGGTATGACCGTGCTCAGCCAGTGCGAGATCGAAGCGTTCATCGCCGAGGGGTACGTCGCCGTCCGGGGCGCGATGCCGGCCGGCGTGGCGCAGGCGTGCCAGGACGTGATCTGGTCCGAGCTGGGCCGGCGCGGCGTGCTCGGGAGGACCCGTCGACGTGGACCGCCCCGGTGGTGCGGATCGACTGCCCCGAGGGCGGCCCGTTCACCGCGGCCGGGACCAGCCCGCGGGTACGGGAAGCCTGTGATCAGCTGCTGGGGCCGGGGCGCTGGTGCCAGCGGCCGGGCATCGGCGGCACGATCCCGGTCCGGTTTCCCAGCCTGGACGACCCGGGTGATGCCGGGTGGCACATCGAGGCGAGTTTCGAGGTGGACGGGCATCAGCGGGTCAGCATCCGCTCCCGGGGCCGCGGCCTGCTGGCCCTCTACCTGTTCACCGACGTGGGTGCGGACGACGCGCCGACCCGGCTTCGTCCGGGCTCGCATCTCGACGTCCCGCCCGTGCTGGCCCCCGCCGGGGACGACGGGCTCGAATGGTCCCGGGCCGCGGCGGGGTCCGTGCGGGCCAGCGCCCACCGCCGCACCGCGCTGGCCACCGGGGGAGCGGGGGACGTGTTCCTGTGCCACCCGTTCCTGGTGCACGCCGCGTCCTGGCCGCACCGGGGCCGGTTTCCCCGGATGATGGCCCAGCCGCCCGTCCTCCTGCTCAGTGAGTTCCCGCTGCACGCGCTGCCCGCCGGCGCGGTCACCCCGGTCGAGCAGGCCATCCTCGACGGCCTCGCGCTGGCCGCGGCCCGGGGTGACCATGGTCCGGAACGTCCCAGTGAGCGGCCGCCACCTTCTTCGGCACGCACATCCGCCAGGCGTCGGTGACGAGTTCGCGCATCTCGTCCGGGCTGAGCGCCGCCATCCGCGCGTGCACCAGTGGAACCGCTGGTCCGAAAGGCGCGGCAGCGAGAATTTCCCCGGTTCGGCGGCGACCAGCGCGGCGCGCTCCTCCTTCGGGAAGCCGAAGCCCATGGTGGCCTCGTCCGGGGAGATCGAGACGTAGACGATTCTGCCGATCCGGAACTTCACGTGGTCCCGGATCAGGTGCTCCTCGGTGCGGGGAAGGGCCAGCGCCACCGCGCGTACATCCGCCGCCGTGATCACACCGGTCAGCCTAAACCCGGCACATGTCCGCGAGGGTCCGCCGATCGGGTCGTGATTCCCGGCCGCCGCTGGGTAAAATAGGGATTGCGAAGGGGAGTAGCTCCATCGCCGGGACGCCGACAATCTCGGCCCGCCGTACGCGGGCCCGGTGCCCGGGGGCGGAAACGCCTGAGTGAGACCTTCGGCCGCAGTGAACTAAGTCAGCTGCCGCGCCGGAGGACTCCCTGTCCGCCCCGCGGCCCGAGCCGATGGGGGCGTCGCGGTTGAACCTGGCCGTCATGATCACGGCGTTCCTTGTCATCCTGCCAGCCGAGCTGCCGGACAAGACGATCATTGCCTGCCTCGTGCTGGGCAGCCGTTACCGCCCGGGGTACGTGTTCGCCGGGGCCGCCGTCGCGTTCGCCCTCCAGGTCGCGATCGCGGTAGCGGCCGGCGGCCTGGTCAGCCTGCTGCCGCACACACCGGTGCAGATCGTCGTGGCCCTGCTGTTCGTCGCCGGCGCGATCCTCCTGCTGCGCCAGAAGGCCGCCGACAGTGACGAGTACGTCGAGGATCACCACGCGCGGCGGTCGTTCCTGCCCGTCGCCGTGACCAGCTTCGCGGTGGTCTTCGCCGCCGAGTTCGGCGACCTCACCCAGATCATGAGCGCCAGCCTGGCCGCCAGGTACCACGATCCGCTCTCGGTCGGGATCGGGGCGGCGGCCGCTCTGTGGGTAGCGGCGGCCCTGGCCATCATCGGCGGCCGTGGCCTGCTGAAGGTCATCCCGGTGACCTGGCTCAGCCGGGGGGCCGCCGCGGTCATGCTCGCCCTGGCCGGGATCACGATCGCCGCCCTTTTCTAGGCGACGCTGTTCTGGATGACGCTGTTCTAGGCGACGCTGGTTTTCTGCGGGACGCCGGCTGGGCGCGCGCCGCGCTCGATCGTCTCGGCGGCCCGCCGGATCGTCGTCCAGTGCGCGGCCACCACACGGAGCAGGCGCACCTCGCTGTCCAGGTCGGTCCCCGCGATGAACTCCTTGTCGGCGTACGGAGCGGCCGTCGCGAGGCGTACCTCACCGCGCAGTTCCGCCCGCCGGGCCAGCTCCAGCCGCGTGGCGGCGGTCACCGTCGCCTCATCCGCCGCCGACAGCCGGTGCCGGCCCGCCGCGGCGCGCACCGTGTCCTCGATCCCGGGCACGTCCACCGGGTACAGCGCCATGTAGCCGTCACGGATCTCGATCACCCGCCGGTAGAGCCGCATCCGCAGGTCACGTGGGTCGAGCCGGTCGGCCCACACCGGGACTGGATCCAGCGCGATCCCCGGGACGGCCTGGCACAGGGCCGCCCACACCGGGTAGAGCCGCCGCAGCGAGCGGTAGAAGCCGGCCTGGCGCACCAGCGGCCAATGCTGCGTCGCGGGCAGCACACCGCCCGCGGCCACGAGCACGATCAGCGCGCCGAACAGCGACTGGATGACGCCGGGGGCGGTGCGGATGAACGGCCCCTGGACCCCCGCCGCGCGCGCGGCGACCACACTGCTGCCGTAGCCGAGATAGGCCAGCCCGGCCACCATCCCGGCGGCGAGCAGCTGCAGGCCGCGGCCGAGCGAGGAGCGGCAGGCCCGGCGCCCGTACCGCCAGGCCAGCCGGGCGATGATAACGAACGTGGTCCCCAGGTAGGCGGCGAAGATCGCCCAGTAGGCGATGACTTCCGGGTGGGACGCGTACTGCATCGGGAAGTCGGCGTACCGTGCGATGTCGGTGGGCCTGGTGCGCGCGGGGGACACCGCGAACAGCGCGATGAGCGCGGCGACGGTGCCCGCGGCCACGGCCGAATTCCGCACCACGGACCAGCGCGCGCGCTGTTCCGGGGTACCGAAGATCGCCACTGCGCTGTACCGCGCGAGGGTGGCGGCGATGATCGCGAGCAGGTGCTGGGCGAGATCGGCGACATTCGGCAGCCCGCAGGCGGCGTCCAGCCGGGCACCGATCGCGGTCAGGTCCAGGGTGCCGATCGCCGCCAGCAGCAGCATGGTGCCCCAGACGGCGAGCCTGGTCGGGGCGCGCCACTGCGAGGGGACCTGTGCCAGGACCGCGATCCAGAGCAGCGTGACCGCGACGGTGCTAACGGTCACGGCTCCATCCCGAGCGCCAGTCCGGCCCGGCGCAGGATCTGCATCTCGGTCGCCGAGACGTCCCGGAGGGGCATCGCGGCGGTCGCCGGCTGAGCCTCGCTGAGGATGAGCGAGGCCAGCAATTCCGCTTCCCGCTCGTGTTCGGAGTGGTAGCTGGCCCGGCTCAGCACCGTGCGCACCATGTCCGGCGACAGGTGCGGGAACAGCCGCCCGATCATGTCGTTCTCCGGCAGCCGGGTCGCGTCGTGACCGCAGAGCATGTGGGCCAGCTCGTGCACGACGATGTGCTCGCGGTGCAGCGGGCTGGTGTCCTGGTCGACGAAGATCCAGTCTTCGCCGTCGGTGGCGATCCAGATGCCGCACGGCCGGGCCCGGGTGGCCGGCCCGGGAATGCCCCGCACGTGCAGCGGCCGCCCGCGCTGGGCGCTCAGCGTCTGGCACAGTTCGGCGAGGTCGAACGGGTCCGGCAGGGTCATGTCACGGAGCCGGGCCTCGCATCGCCGGCGGACGCTGTTCATCGCCCTGCTCCCCGGGCGTGGTCACCGTCCTGGCCGGCCGCCCCGGCCTCGTCTGCCCCGGCTCCGTGCGCTCCCGGCCTGGCCCGCTCCGGCCCCGTCCGCCCCAGTCCCGTCCGTCCCGGAGCTCTCCGGCCCGGTCGCCCGTGCCCGGACCTCTCCGTGCCGGACTCGGCTTCCAGTCCCTCGAGCCGGCGGGCGTGGTCGATCACGACCTGGACCGCGGCCAGGCTTTCCACCGACAGCCCGGCGGCGCGCAGCGCCACGCTGCGCACCGACGCGTCGCGCATGGCCGCGAGCAGGCTGAGCTGTGCGTCGACGACCTCGGCGGTGTCGTCGTCGAAGAAGTAGGCGGGGCTGACCCCGAAGAACCGGGCCAGTGCCGCCAGGTGATTCCGGGTCGGGTTGTCGCGGAGCCCCTTGCGGAGCTGCCAGAGGTAAGTGGCGGAGATCGTGGGGCCGCCTTCGCCGCGGATGGCGTCGGCCACTTCCTGATAGCTGTACTCGCTGCGGCCCGCCGGCCGCACGGCCTGGAAAAGCCGGTCCAGCTTGGTCGCCAGGGACGGTGGCGGTCGCCGCGTGTCTCCCGCCGGCATCGGCATTCCTCCCGCTCTATGCGTTCCGGCTGCTGGCCACCCCCGCACCGTCCGTGGCGCGCCGGCCAATTGCCCGCATTACCACTCCGTAGCGTAATCGTTCCGCCCCAGGGGCGGCGCACGTTCACCGCACGCGTATCCGTATTGCCCGGCCGCGGCCTCATGACGTGCTCCTCACGATGTTTCATTGCTGTTGACACAGCTGATCCAGGGCGGCTTAGACTCGGCGGACGCCGTATTAGCTGAGATAAATGCCGACCGCTGAGGGGGTGGCCGGATCGTCCCGGCGAGCGGCCGGTCACCGTCGGCCCGCGGCGGCACCCGCATCACGGCATCCGCCGTGGGCGCCGCCGCGGTACGGGGATCGCGATTTCGGGTCGCCCGGCAAGTCCGCGACATGAGCCCGCGACACGATCCCGCCCCTCGCCCCCCAAGGACATCACCAGGTCCTCGCACCCCGTGCTCCCCTGCACCCGCGTGCTCCTTGCTCCCCTCCGGGCCCCTCGCCCCCGCACGTAGCGGCTCCGCGGTAATCCAGGGGCTGACCAGCGCAAGCCCGGGGGAAACGTGCCCCACCGGTAGCCGGGCCATGACCCACGCTAGGATTGCTTGCATCGGTTGTGCATCGTTTCGCGGGCTTCGGGTAGCTTACCTGCCGGTACGTTGCCCGCGAGATCGGAGGCCGCAGGCATGCAGGTGGGTCAGCTTCTGGGCGAGAGCTCCAGCGAGGCCGCGCCGCCGGGTTCGCTCACGCCCCTGAATCCCAGGACGTCCCTCGCGTCCCTCCTCGAGCCGGGCCCACAGGGGCGGCCCGGCTCATCGGGGCGGCCGGGTGAGGTTGATCTCGACCGATGGCTGACCGGGCTCCAGGCCCGGGTCACTGCGGTGCTGGCGGCGTTCGTTCGCGACCGCTGTGCGGAGCACGTGCACGGCGTGCCCGGAGCGGAGTTCGTGACCGGGCTGCTCAGCGAGTTCGTGGCCGGCGGCAAGTTCGTCCGGTCCACCTTTACCTACCTTGGCTGGCTGAGCGGCGCGGAGGAAAGCGACGCCGCGCTGCGCGCCGCGGCCAGCACCGAACTGGTGCACGCCTTCGCCCTGCTGCAGGACGACGTCATGGACCGGTCCGCGCTGCGGCGTGGGCGCCCGGCCGTCCATATGCGCCTCGCCGAGTGGCACCGCGCCCAGGGCCTCGGCGGCCCCGCCGAACGTTTCGGCGAATCGGCCGCGATCCTGCTCGGCGACTTGTGCCTGGTGTGGGCGGAACAGCTGCTGCGTGAGAGCGGGGTCGGCGCGGCGGCGCTGGCCCGGGGCTGGCCCCGGTACGACACGCTGCGCGGCGAGCTGGCCGTGGGGCAGTTCGCCGACCTGATCAACGACACCCGGAGCAACCCCAGCCTGGACGAGGTGCTCGAGGTGACCCGGCGCAAGTCCGGAAACTACACGGTGCGCCGTCCGCTGGAACTGGGCGCCGCCCTGGCCGGCTGCGACGAGCAGATCCTGGGCGTGCTGGGCGAGTACGGCGGGCTGGTCGGTGAGGCGTTCCAGCTGCGCGACGACGTGCTCGGCGTCTTCGGGCGGCCGTCGGTCACCGGTAAGCCCAGCGGCGGTGACCTGCGGGAGCGCAAGGCGACCAGCGTGGTCGTGCTGGCCGGGGAGATGGCCACGCCGCGGTCAGCGGGCCCGGCTGGACCAGCTGTCCGGGCGGGAATCGCTCGATGAGGACCACATCGACCAGTGGCGCCGGCTCATCGCCGAGACCGGGGCCGCGACCCAGATGGAGCAGATGATCGGCAGCCGGGTGCGCGCCGCGTGCGCGCAGCTGGACCGCAGCGGGCTGAACGGTTTCGTCCTCGGCGCCCTCCGCGATCTGGCCATCCGCTACACGAACCGGGCCTGGTAGCCAGATGCGCACCGTGAGCGGGCCCACCAGCCAGGTCGTGGTGGCCGGCGCCGGGCTCGCCGGGCTGGCCGCCGCGCTGCACCTGGCCGGGCGCGGGCGCGAGGTCACCGTGGTTGAGCGGGACGCGACGCCGGGCGGCCGGGCCGGCCGGATGGACGTCGGCGGGTTCCGGATGGACACCGGCCCGACCGTGCTCACCATGCCGGATCTGGTGGCCGGGACGCTGGCCGCGGTGGGGGAGAACCTGACCGACCGGCTGGACCTGGTCCGCCTGGACCCGGCCTACCGCGCCCAGTTCGCCGACGGCAGCGAGCTGGACGTGCACACCGACGCCGACGCCATGGCCGCCGCCGTCGCCGCGTTCGCCGGGCCCGCCGAGGCGGACGGCTACCGGCGGCTGCGCGCCTGGCTCACCGAGCTCTACCAGCGCGAGTTCAGCCAGTTCATCGCGGCCAACTTCGACTCGCCGTTCGCGCTGGCCACTCCGGACCTGGGGCGTCTGGCCGCGCTGGGCGCGTTCCGCCGGCTCGAGCCCGCGATCGGCCGGTTCATCCGCGATGAGCGGCTGCGCCGGGTGTTCTCCTTCCAGTCGCTGTACGCCGGTGAGTCGCCGCGGCACGCGCTGGCCGTCTACGCCGTCATCGCCTACATGGACACGGTGGCCGGAGTGTACTTCCCCCGCGGCGGCATGCGGGCGCTGCCGGACGCGCTCGCCGGGGCCGCGGCGGCGGCCGGGGTCCGCTTCTGCTACGGCACCACCGTCACTTCGCTCGAGCGGTCCGGGTCGCGCGTCCGTGCCGTGCACACCGATACCGGGCTGCGGCTCCCCTGCGACGCGGTGGTTCTCGCCACCGAACTGCCCACCGCGTACCAGCTGCTCGGCCGGACCCCGCGCCGGGCGCTGCCGCTGCGGCCCGCCCCGTCCGCGGTGGTCCTGCACGCCGGTACGGGGCGCCGCTGGCCGGACGCCGCCCACCACACGATCGTGTTCGGCGGCGCCTGGCGGGAAACCTTCCGCGAGATCATCACCGAGGGGCGGCTGATGAGCGACCCGTCGCTGCTGGTGACCCGGCCCACCGCGACCGACCCCGGGCTGGCGCCCGGATGGCTCGGACCTGCTGTACATCCTGGCGCCCGTGCCCAACCTGGCCCGCGGCCGGATCGACTGGGGCGCCACCGGCAGCGCCTACGCCGACCAGCTCGCCTCGATCGTGGGCCAGCGCCTGCTGCCCGGCCTGGACGCCGAGATCACCGTGCGCGAGGTGGTCACGCCGGACGACTGGGCCGCCCAGGGGCTGGTCGCCGGGACGCCGTTCTCCTTCGCGCACTCGTTCCTGCAGAGCGGGCCGTTCCGGCCGGGCAACCTGCCGCGCGGCACGGACAACGCGGTCCTGGCCGGCTGCGGTACCGTGCCCGGCGTCGGCGTCCCGACGGCGCTGGTCTCCGGCCGGCTGGCCGCGGACCGGATCACCGGCCCCGTACCGGCCCGCTCGCCGGGCCTCGGCCGCGACCCCAGACCGCGCCGTCCCGGCAGGCCCGCCGATGACCGCCCCGGCCACCGGAGCGTACTCATGATCGGCGCCGAACTGGACGCGGCCGGGCTCACCGATCCCCGGCTCCGCTCCGCCTACGCGCGCTGCCGGGAGCTGAACGCCCGGCACGGCAAGACGTATTACCTGGCCACGAAGCTGCTGACCCGGGCCCAGCGGCCGGCGATCCACGCCCTGTACGGCTTCGCCCGCTGGGCCGACGACATCGTGGACACCGCCCCGCCGGGCGCCGACCGCGGGCAGGTCGCCGCCGGCCTGGCGGAACTGGCCGAAGGTCTGTCCGCCGGGCTGCGGACCGGGCACAGCGCGGACCCGATCCTCGCGGCGGTGGTGGACACCGCGGCGCGTTACCGGATCGCCCCGTCGCTGTTCGAGGACTTCATGACCTCGATGCGGATGGACCTCGAGGTCACCGGCTACCCCAACCGGGCCGCGCTGGACAGCTACGTGCACGGCTCGGCCGAAGTGATCGGGCTGCAGGTGCTGCCCGTGCTGGGCACGGCCGGGCCGCCCGCCGAGGCCGCCCCGTACGCCGCTGCCCTGGGCAAGGCCTTCCAGCTGACGAACTTCCTCCGCGACGTGGCCGAGGACCTGGACCGGGGCCGCGTGTACCTCCCGGCGGACGAACTGGCCGCGTTCGGCGTGGACCGTGACCTGCTGGCCTGGTGCCGCGCGCACCGGCGCACCGACCCCCGGGTGCGCGCCGCGCTGGCCGACCAGCACGCCACCACCCGCGCGATCTACCGGTTCGCGCGCGGCGGGATCGCCATGCTGGATCCGGTGTCCCGGCCGTGCGTCGCGACCGCGCTGACGCTGTATTCCGAGATACTGGACCGCATCGAGGACGCGGACTTCGCGGTGTTCGCGCACCGGGCCCGGGTCGGTAAGGCCCGGCGCCTGCGGGTGGCGATCCCGGGGCTGGCCCGCGCGTGGTGGGCGCGGCGCGGTGCGCGCGGCCCGGGGCACGTCACGATGACCGTGGACGTTACCGGGACGATGGACGCCACGGGAGCCGGGGGCGCGGGCTGACATGGACCACTACCAGTACCTGATCCTGATGGGCGGCTGCCTGGCGGTCACCGCTGCCGCTCGAGGTGCTCGGCGCCCGCGTCTACCGGCAGCCCGCCCGGCTGGCGCGGACCGTGCTGCCGGTGGCCGCGGTTTTCCTGGTCTGGGACGCTCTCGCCATCGCCGGGGGGGTCTGGACTTACAACCCGCGGTACGTGACCGGGACTGCGGCTGCCGTTCCGGATCCCGGTCGAAGAGCTGGTGTTCTTCCTGGTCATCCCGGTGTGCGGGATCCTGACCTACGCCGGCGTGCAGGCCGTGGCCGCCCGCTGGCGCGACGCGGCGCTCCGGCGGCCGTCGCCGCAACACCCCCCCGGCCGCCGCCGGCCGCCCCGGGCCGCCGCCGGGGTTCGGCGGACACGGGCCGGACGGGCGGCGGTCATGACCGGCCTCGGGTACACGCTGCCTGCGGTCCTCGCGGTGGCCGCCGTCGCGGCCTGGGAACTGGCCTTCCTGCGGACCGGATTGTTCCGCCGTCCCAGCTACTGGGTGGCCATGGCCATCGTGTTCACCTTCCAGATCCTGGTCGACGGCTGGCTGACCAAACTGTCCGCGCCGGTGGTGGAGTACGCGCCGCGGCCGATGACCGGCCTGCGGTTTCCCTGGGACATCCCGGTCGAGGACTTCCTGTTCGGGTTCGCCCTGGTCACGGTGGCCCTGCTGCTGTGGGAACGCCAAGGACACCAAGGACACCAGGGCCGCCGGGCCGCCCAGGGCCGCCGGCGCTCTGCCCCTGATCTGAAGGGAGACCTGCGGTGACAACCGACGCCGGATTGCGGCGCGAGGAGGTCCCGGCCGCCTTCGACGCCGGGGCCGCGGCCTACGACCGGCTGGTGGGCGCCAACCCGGGCTATCACGCGCACCTGCGGCTGTCAGCCCGGCGGATGCGGCTGCCCGCCGACGGCCGGGGACTGCGCCTGCTCGACGCCGGCTGCGGCACGGGCGCGTCCACGGCGGCCCTGCTGACCGCCGCGCCGCACGCGGAGATCGTCGCGATCGACGCCTCGGCGCAGATGCTGGCGCAGGCGCGGGCGAAGCCCTGGCCGCCGTCCGTGCGGTTCGTGCACGCGCGGGTCGAGGACCTGGCCGAAGCCGGGGTCCGCGGGCCGTTCGACGGGATCCTGGCCGCCTACCTCATCCGCAACCTCGCCGACCCCGACGCTCAGCTGCGCGCGCTGCGCGGGCTGCTGCGGCCGGGCGGCACGCTGGCGGTGCACGAGTACTCGGTGCGCGACTCGCTCCGCGCCCGCGCGATGTGGAACGCGGTGTGCTGGAGCGTGATCATCCCGTCCGGCCGGCTGGCCACCGGCGACGCCACCCTGTACCGCTACCTGTGGCGCAGTGTGGCCGCCTTCGACGGCGTCCGGCGCTTCCGGCGGCGGCTCCGCAAGGCCGGGTTCGCCGCGGTGCACAGCGAGACGATGACCGGCTGGCAGCGCGACGTGGTGCACACCTTCCTGGCCAGCGCGCCGGACCGCGCCACGGACCGCGCCAGCGCGCCGGACCGCGCCAGCGCGCCGGACCGCGCCAGCGCGCCCCGGACGGCGAGGAGACCGGATGAACGCGGCGGGCGGCCGGGACCGGCGGGCCGTACGGCACCGGGCCCCGGACGGCGCGCCGAGCGCGAGCGTACTGCCCTGGCGGCCGCACGCGGTCGTCGTCGGGGCCGGCATCGCGGGCCTGGCCGCCGCGACCGGGCTGGCCGAGCGCGGGGTCCAGGTCACGGTCGCCGAGCGCGAACCGTACCTCGGCGGCCGAGTGGGCGGCTGGACGGGGGACAGAGCCGACGTGCCGGGCTTGCCGATGAGCCGCGGGTTCCACGCCTTCTTCCGCCAGTACTACAACCTCCGCGCGCTGCTCCGCCGGGCCGACCCGGGCCTGGACCGGCTGGTCCCGCTGACGGATTATCCGCTGGTCGACGCGACCGGCCGGCGGGACAGTTTCCGCGGCCTGCCGCGCACCCCGCCGTGGAACGCGCTGGTCTTCGCCCTGCGCAGCCCCACGTTCCGGCCCCGGGATCTGCTTGCCCTGGATGCGGCCGCGGCCGCCCCGCTGGCCGCCGTGTCGGTGCCGGGCATCTACGAGCAGCTCGACAACGTTGACGCCGAGACGTTCCTGCGCCGCATCAACTTCCCGGCGGCGGCCCGGCACCTGGCGTTCGAGGTCTTCTCGCGCAGCTTCTTCGCCCCGCCGGGCCAGATGTCCGCGGCCGAGCTGGCCACCATGTTCCACATCTACTTCCTGGGCTCCAGCGAGGGCCTGGTCTTCGACGTGCCCGACGCCGGCTTCGGCACCGCCCTGTGGGACCCGCTGCGCGGTTACCTGACGGCGCGCGGCGTGACCTTCCGGACCGGGACCGAGATCACCGAGGTGCGGCGCGGCGGGCCGCGGCGGTTCGGCGTGCAGACCCGGAGCGGCGCGCGGCTCGACGCGGACGCGGTGGTCCTGGCCACCGACGTGGCCGGGCTCCGGGCCATCGTCGGCGGGTCACCCGATCTCGCGGGCTCAGCAGATCCGGCCGGCGCGGACTGGCGCGATCGCGTCGCCGGGCTGCGCACCGCGCCGCCGTTCCTGGTGCAGCGGCTGTGGCTGGACCGTCCGGTGGACGCGAGCCGCCCGGCGTTCCTGGCCACCGGTGGCCTCGACCCGCTGGACAACATCAGCGTGCTGGACCGGTACGACCGGGAGGCCCGGAACTGGGCCCGGCGCCAGCACGGCTCTGTGGTCGAACTGCACGCCTACGCCGCGCCCCGTGAACCGGGCGTGGCCAAGCGGATGATCGAGCGGCTGCACGCGCTATACCCGGAGACCGGCGCGGCCCGGGTCGCCGCCGCCGCGGAGTTGTGGCGGGAGGACTGCCCGCTGCTCGGGGTGGGCGACTTCGCCCGCCGCCCGAAGGTGCTCACCCCGGTGCCGGGGCTGGTGCTGGCCGGCGACGGCATCCGCATCGACCTGCCGGTGGCGCTGATGGAGCGGGCGGCCAGCACCGGCTGGCACGCGGCGAACTGCCTGCTGGCCCGGTGGGGGCTGGCCGGCCATACGGTGTACTCCGTGCCGACCCGGGGGCGGGTGGCCCCCCTGCGCTGGCTCGCCGGCCACGCTCGCGAGAAACCCCGGGCAGGCCAGCGACCCGGCCAGGCCCGGGAGAAACCCCGGGCAGACCAGCGACCGCAGCCGCGGGAAACGGAAGGGGTGCGCAGGTGAGCACGTCGAACGCCAGAGGCCGTCTCGCCCGGCGGTGGCCGCCGAACTGGCCGCCGAACTGGCCGCTGCGCCCGCTGCCCCGTTCGCAATGGGCCGCCCAGCAGCCCACCTACGTCGGCGCCCGCCCGGCCCTGATCGACGCGGCGGTCAAGCGCGCGCAGGCCCGGCCGTCCGGTAACTGGTTCGTCCTGGCCGCCAGCCGCCAGATCCGCGGCGATCGCCCGTTCGGGACCACGGTGGCCGGGGCCGAGGTGGTGGCCTGGCGGGACACCGACGGCGGCCTGGTCGCCGGCCCCGGGGCCTGCCCGCATCTGGGTGCGCCGATGGCGCTGGCCGCGGTCGACGGCGGCGCGCTGGTCTGCCGCTGGCACGGGCTGAGGGTCGGCCCCGGCCGCGGGGGCGGCTGGCATCCGCTGCCCGTGCATGACGACGGGGTGCTGGCGTGGGTCCGGCTGGACGTGGCGGGCGGCGAGGAACCGCGGCCGGCCCCGGTCGTGCCCGGACGGCCGCCGCGGGAATCCAGCGTCGATTCGGTGGCCACCCTGACCGGGGTGTGCGAGCCGGCCGACATCGTGGCCAACCGGCTCGATCCCTGGCACGGCGCCTGGTTCCACCCGTACTCGTTCAGCCGGCTCTCCGTGCTGTCCGCGCCCGGCGAGGTGGACGTGGCCAACGAGGACGACCGTTTCGTGGTCTCGGTGACATTCCGGGTGGCGCCCGGCCTCGGGGCGCCAGTCCAGGCCGAGTTCACCTGCCCTGAGCCGCGGACCGTGGTCATGCGGATCACCGAGGGTGAGGGAGCGGGCAGCGTGGTGGAGACGCACGCCACACCGCGCGGCCGCGGGACCGATGGCCGCCCCCGGACTGCGGTCATCGAGGCGGTGGTGGCAGACTCCGGGCGACCGGGGTTTGCGCTCGCCCGGGCCATGGCGCCGGCATTGCGGCCGGTCATGCGGCGCGCTGCGGCCCGCTTGTGGCGGGATGATCTGGCCTACGCCGAGCGCCGGTACCAGTTGCGGTCGATGTGAGGCGGAATGGGATCATCAGCAGGGTCAGCGTGGACCGCCGGGCAGGTGGCGCGGCATCTCGGCATCGCCGAGTCGACGCTCCGCTCGTGGCACCGCCGGTACGGCATCGGGCCGCAGGGCTCGGAGCCCGGCCGGTACCGCCGGTACGGTGAGGAGGACGTCGCGCGGCTGCGACGCATGCTCGACCTGATCGGCCTGGGCATGCTCGCGTCCGAGGCCGCGCGCACGGTGCAGGCCGGCGATTCGGAGCCGGTTTCCGCCGAACGGGACGTCGCGGACCTCGTCGCGGCGGCGCGGGTGCCCGACGCCGAACGGTCCCGGATCGTGCTGGACAGCGTGCTGTCGCGCCGGGGCGTGGTCGACGCCTGGGAAGAGGTGTGCCGGCCCGTCCTCCAGGCCGTCGACGCGGACCAGCGCATTGATCCCGACTGCGTGGACATCGAGCACGCGCTGTCGTGGGCGGTGCTGGGCGCGCTGCACCGCGTGCCGCGGCCGCCGGTCTCCCCGGACGCCCCGCTGGTCCTGCTCGCCTGCGTGGCGGACGAGCACCACACGCTCCCGCTCGCCGCGCTGTCGGCGGCGCTGGCCGGGCACCGGATACCGGCCCGCATGCTGGGCGCCGCCACGCCCACGCCGAGCCTGGTCCGGGCCGTGCGGGACACCGCCCCCGGGGCGGTCGTGCTGTGGGCGCAGCGCCCGGACACCGCCGACGCGGAGGTGCTGCGGGCCCTGATGCCTTATCCCGTCCGGCGCTACACCGCCGGCCCCGGCTGGGAGGTTCCGCCGCCTCCGGGGATCCAGCACCTGACCAGCCTGCGGGAAGCGGTCGACACACTGGCCAGCCCGCCCGCCAACGGCCGTCCGGCCGACCGCCGCCCCGACCGTCCCGTTCGGTCACTCCAGTAACATTCTGTGCGCGGCACCTTCTCCCGCGTGACAGATTGATATATGAAAAGTACGTTACCTGTCACTTTCTGTACGCGCGTGGAGTGAAGAGTGCGCCGTTCCCGTCTGCTCGCTGGTGCGGCCATCGCCGCTGCCCTGGCCGCGACTACGGTGACCGTGGCGACCGGTACCACCGGAGCGCCCGGCGGCCCGCACGCTGCCAGCCGTCGCGCTGCTGGCCGCGGCGGCGCCCGTCCGGTACGTGGCTCTCGGCGACTCCTACTCGGCTGGCACCGGAGCCGGCGACTACGGCTCGTCCGGAAGCTGCGAGCGCAGCGCGAACGCCTATCCCGGGCAGTGGGCCGCCCATCACGCCCCGGCGTCCTTCGTCTCGGCGGCCTGCAGCGGGGCCAGCACCTCCGATGTTCTCAGCGGTCAGCTGGCGGCGCTGAACGCCGGGACCACCCTGGTCAGCGTCACGATCGGCGGCAACGACGCCGGCTTCTCTCATGTCATGGAGACCTGCGTGCTCGAGTGGGACAGCGCGTGCCTGCACGCCATCTCGTCCGCCGAGGCCTTCGTCGCGGGCACGCTGCCGGGCCGCCTGGACGCCACCCTGCACGCCGTCCGCGCGCACGCGCCGGCCGCCAGGGTCGTCGTCATGGGCTACCCGGACCTTTACGACCTGTCCCGGTCGGCGGGGTGCATCGGCCTGAGCACCACCAAGCGGACCGCGCTCAACCAGGGCGCCGACCAGCTCGACCGGGCGCTGTCCGCCGCGGCGGCCCGCAACGGCGACGTCTTCGCCGACGTCCGCGGCCAGTTCGCCGGTCACGAGATCTGCGACTCGCCGAGCTGGCTCTATTCGGTCACGTTCCCGATCGGGGACTCCTACCACCCGACCACGGCCGGCCAGGAGCTCGGCTACCTGCCCGCGCTCACCTCCGCCGCCGGCTGAGCGGGCACCTTAGCGGCAGGGGAGCAGGCCGTACGCCTGCTTGGCCGCCAGCACGCGCATCACCGCCGCGTGCACCTGCCCGCGGAACGTCCCGTCCTGCGCGGCCCGCTGCAGCACGGCACTGTCCATCGCGTTCGCCGCCGGGACGGCCACCGTCGTGATCAGGTCCCCGCCCGCGGCGAGGAAGCCGATCGCCCGGGCCGCGGGGGACACCCCGCCCACCGCCGAGGCCGCGCCCATGTCGTCCGAGACGATGACGCCCCCGAAGTGCAGCTGCTGCCGCAGGATCGTGCCCATCACCCGGGCGGAGAACACCGCGAGGTGGTGCGGGTCGATCCGGGTATAAGTGGCCAGCGAGATCATGACGAACGGCACGCCCGCACCGATAGCCGCCCGGAAGGACTGCAGGTAGGAATCCTGCGGGGTGGTCACGGTATCCACCACGCCCGAGGTGAAATCGGTGTTGCCGCGGACCCGGCCCAGGCCGGGGAAGTGCTTGGCCGTCGTGGCCACGCCCGCCTGGCTCATCCCGCGCGCGAAGGCCACCCCGTGCGCGGCGACCGTGCCCGGGTCGTGGCCGAATTCGCGCTGCAGCAGGCCGATCGGCGCGTTCTGCCGGTCCGTGCCCGCCGGCACGACGTCCATCACCGGGGCCAGGTCGAGGTTGACGCCGGCCGCCCGGAGCTGCCGTCCCCAGGACGCGGCTAGCTGCTGGAGGGTACCCGGCGTGACCTGCCCCTGGTCCAGCGCGGCGGGCATGGCCCCGAAACCGGTGCCCTGCAGCTGCTGAACCTGGCCGCCCTCCTGGTTCGCGGCCACGAAGAACCGCACCCCCGCGGTGGCCTGGCCGGACGCGAGCGACTGCACGGCGAACGCGGCGGCCCGCGTGGCCGCCAGCCCGGCGTGGCTGGTCGTGCCGAACAGCACCGACCCGAAGTGATGGGCGGTGACCGCCGCGGCGGTGGCCCGGTCCAGCCGGTCGCCGGCCAGCCCCACGAGGAACAGCTGGCCGACGCGCTGCGCCTCGGTCATCCGGTTGAAGACGGCGGCCGCGCAGGACGCCGGCGCGGGAGCCGCCGGGCCCGCCGGAGCCGCCGGGCTCGCGACGACGGTGGCCTTGCCGCCCGGATGTGCGGGCGACGCCGGGCCCCGGCCCTGATCGGCGGAGGCGGCTCCGCATCCCGCGGCGAAGGCCACGGCCAAGGCGGCCGCGGGGATGCCGCGCAGCCGCCGTCCGCGCGCGCGCCAGCGGAGCCCGCGCACACGCGTCGCCATCAAGTCCGTCCCCCGGGTCGCCTGGCTCGTACCCGAAGGAGGGTATACGGCCGGCCGCCCGGCCGGGCGTCAACGCGGTCTCAGCCGGTCACCCGGGCCAGCGGCAGGACCAGCTGCCGGGCAAACGCGGGCAACCCGGGCCAGGGGAAACCGGGCAGCGTGGTTCGGAGGGTGACCGCGCCGTGCAGCGCGACCCAGACAGCGGTCGCGTCGGCCACGGCGTCCGTGCTGGCCGAGGCGCCCACCGCTGCGCAGTCCTCGATGGCCTGAACGAGCAGCATGAACGCCTCGGCGCCGAACTCCATGATCGGGCGCCCGTCCGGGCCCAGCGGGACTGGCTTGCAGTACTCCTCCGGGCTCATGGCGCGCTGCGCGAACAGCACGCGGTAGCGCGCCGGGTGCTCCAGGCCGTAGGCCAGGTAGGCCTCGCAACCCGCGAGCAGGCGGCGGACCGGATCCGGGCCCGCCGTGGCGGTGCCCTGCTCGATCGCCTCGCGCAGCTCGTCGAAGACGCGCAGGACCACGGCCATCAGGATCGCGTCCCGGTCGGCGAAGTGCGCGTAGATGGACGGGGCCGCGATACCGATCTCCCGTGCCACCGCGCGCAGCGTGACGGCCTCTTCGGAGCCGGTCCGTTCGATCAGCGCGAGCGCGCCCGCCACGATGTCGTCCGCCAGCCGGGCGCCTTGTCCCCGGGCGTTCCGCCGCCGCCGGCCCTGTTCCGCCGCCGGATCGCGGCCCGCCTTCACGGCGGCCCCCTGACCGGCCTCTTCAGCCGTGTCCCGGTCCGTGCCCCGCGCCCGGATTTCCTCCGACGTTTTTGCCATGCCCTCAGTTTACATCCGTTAGCTCATATGCTTATACTTACATCCGTAAGGCAACGAACGTAAGGAATCGCTCGTAAGGAGAACTGGGATGACCACCACCGACATCCGCCCGATGGCACAGGGTGGGCGGGCCGACGCCCGGTGGCCCGCGGGCCATCCGCGCCGCCGCCGCATCCTGCTCGTGCTGTGCCTGAGCCTGCTGATCGTCGTTATCGACAACACCATCCTGAACACCGCGCTGCCGACGCTGGCCCGCGTGCTGCACGCCGGGACCAGCTCGCTGCAGTGGATCACCGACTCCTACACCCTGTGCTTCGCGGCGCTGCTCATCCCGGCCGGCGCGCTGGGCGACCGCTTCGGCCGCCGGCGCTCCCTGATCGCGGGCCTGGCCGTCTTCGCCCTGGGCAGCACGGTGGCGGCGTTCGCGTCCGGCACCGGCCTGCTGATCGGCGCGCGCGTCGTGATGGGCCTCGGCGCCACGTTCGTCATGCCAGCCACCTTGTCCATCCTGAACGCCGTGTTCCCGCCGAAGGAGCGCGCGCAGGCCATCGCGGCCTGGTCGGCCGTGGCCGGCGCGGCCGTCGTGATCGGCCCGACCCTCGGCGGCCTGCTGCTGGACCACTTCTGGTGGGGCAGCGTCTTCCTGATCAACGTTCCGCTGGTGGCCGCCGCCCTCGTCGGAGTCGTGCTCATCGTGCCCGAGACCGCCGAGCCCCGCCGCAGGCGCTTCGACATCCCCGGCGTGGTGCTGGTGGCCGGCGCGCTGGTCGCCCTCGTCGACGCGATCATCGAGGCGCCGGACCGCGGCTGGACCGCGCCGGTGACGCTCGGCCTGGCCGCCGCCGGCGTGGCCGCGCTCGCCGCCTTCGTCTGGTGGGAGCTGCGCAGCGACAGCCCGCTCATCGACCTGCGCGTGTTCACCTCGCGGGCCTTCTCCGCCGCGGCCGGCTCGGTCACCGTCATCTTCTTCACCCTGTTCGGCAGCCTGTTCGTGCTCACCCAGTACCTGCAGCTGGTGCAGGGGTACAGCCCGCTGTCCGCCGGGCTCCGCGCCCTGCCGTTCGCGCTGGCCATGGCGGCCGTCACCCCGGTCTCGCCGCTCATCGCGGCCCGGCTCGGCAACCGGGTGATCATGCCGGGCGGGATGGCACTGATGGGACTGGGCCTGCTCGACCTCTCCACCGCGGGCGTGCACACCGCCTACCCCTCTCTCGCCGTCGCCGTCGCGATCATGGGCGCGGGCATGGGGCTGGTGATGGCCCCGGCCAGCAACGTCATCATGACCACGGTGCCCGCGCACCAGGCCGGCGCCGGCAGCGCGATCAACGACACGATCCGCGAGGTCGGCGGCGCCCTCGGCGTCGCGGTCGTCGGCAGCCTGTCCGCCGCGGTCTACCGCTCCCGGCTCGGCGCCGCGCTGGCCACCGCGCACGTGCCCGGCCCGGTCAGCCACGCCGTGACCGGCTCGGTCGCCGCCGCCAACCTCACCGGCGCGCGCCTCGGCGGCGCGGCCGGCGGCGATCTGGTGACCGCCGCGCACTCCGCCTTTGTCACCTCGATGTCGGTGGGCATGAAGGTCGCCGCCGCCGTCGCCCTGGCCAGCGCCATCGGCACGGTCTTCGCTCTCACCCCGCGCCGCTCCCGCCCGGTACCGGTACCGGAAACGGTGCCGGCGCGCCCGGCCGCGGGATGATTTGTAACGCCTAACGGACGTAGCGGGGGGATCGCCCTCGCTGCGTCCGTTCGGCACCAGAGGTTTGGCCGGTTGACCAGGCGGGGGCCGGGTACGTTCAGCAGCCGTCGGCCCGGGCAGCCGGGACCGCGGGACAGGGAGGACAGGGATGATGATTCCGGACATCGAGGGCGGCAGCCCGATGCTGACGGAGGCCACCCGCGAGCTGGAGGCGGCCATTCATGACGCGCGCGTGGCCTTCGACTGCATCGGTCTCGGTGAAATCGATCGCGCCCACACCAGTGCGGTGACCGCGCGGGCGGCCATCGACGCGGCGGTGACGGCCGTGCAGGCGGCGCTGGCCCAGACCGCCCGCGAGCCGGCCGGTGACGGCGAAAGCTGACGCGAGGGGGATTATGGCTAGAGACGCCGACAGGGAAGAAGCTGACGGGCATGCGGTTCCTGGACATTGACACGACCCCGAAGATCTCGAAGATCGGCCTGGGCACCTGGCAGTTCGGTGCCCGGGAATGGGGATATGGCGAGGAGTACATCGCCCAGGCCAAAGAGATCGTCGGCCGCGCGATCGACCTGGGCGTCACGTTGTTCGACACCGCCGAGATCTACGGTTTCGGGCGCAGCGAGCGGATTCTCGGCGAGGCCCTCGGCGAGCGCCGGGCGTCGGTCTTCCTCGCGACCAAGCTTTTCCCGCTGGTCCCGGTGGCGCCGGTGGTGGAGCAGCGCGCGGTGGCCAGCGCGAACCGGCTGAACACCCGCCGGATCGACCTCTATCAGGTGCACCAGCCGAATCCGCTGTTCCGCGACGGGATGATCATGCGCGGGATGAGCGCGCTGCAGAACGTCGGGCTGGTCGGTGAGGTGGGTGTCAGCAACTATTCGCTGCAGCGCTGGCAGGCCGCCGAGGAGGCACTGGGCCGCCGCGTGCTGAGCAATCAGGTCCGGTACAGCCTGGCTGACCGCCGCCCCGAGGACGAACTGCTGCCGTACGCGGCCACCCGCGGCCGGGTGGTGATCGCGTACAGCCCGCTGGCGCAGGGCCTGCTGTCCGGGCGCTACGACCGGACCAGCCGGCCCACCAACCGGGTCCGGGCCGGCAATCCGCTGTTCCTGCCCGAGAACCTGGACCGCGCCAGCGACCTGATCGGGGTGCTGCGCGAGGTCGCGGACGCGCACGGGGCTACCCCGGCGCAGATCGCGCTGGCCTGGGTGATCCGGCATCCGGCCGTGACCGCCATCCCCGGGGCCTCCAGCATCGAGCAGCTGGAGAGCAACGTTGCGGCGGCCGGCATCGACCTGACCGACGGCGAGTACGAGGCGCTGCGCGCCGCCTCCGACCGGTTCCGGCCGCTCACCGGGCGCGCCGCCGTCCCCGCGATGGCCCGGGCCCGGCTCGGGCGCTGAGCCCCGTCCTCTGGCAGAATGGACCGGGATGAGCAGCTCAGGTTCTCCCCGCTATCCCGTAACCGTCACCCAGCTACCGGTTACCCGTTGCCAGATCTGCCGCCGCACGGTGGCCCACCGTCCCGGCCAGGCCAGTGCCGCCCTGACCGAGCACTACCGCCGCGCCCACCCCGAGAAGCTCGGTGACGACTCCGGCAAGTAGCCGCCCATCGCGACCGGCCCGCCGGGGCCGGGCTCGCCTTATTGAGCTGCCGTCCTAGCCGCGCGGGGCCTGCGCGACCGGCACTCCCGACAACGTTGTCGAACAGACTCAGCCGGACGCTACGCCCGCGTGCTGGGACCGTCGAGGTGCTTTGTGTCGGATTTTGTGCGGCAGATGTGCCCGAGGATGGAAGCGTGCGAATCGAAGCGGTGCCCTACGACCATCCGGATGCGGCCCGGCTGATCGGCGAGGTTCAGCAGGAGTACGTGGTTCGCTACGGCGGGGAAGACCGCAGCCCCGTCGAGCGGGCCGATTTCACCCCGCCGTCCGGCCTCTTCCTGGTCGGTTACGGCCACGGCACGGCCGTGGTGTGCGGCGGCTGGCGGGCGCACGGCCCCGACGCCGAGATCAAGCGAATGTACGTCACGCCGGCGGCGCGCGGCCGCGGGCTGGCCCGGTGCCTGCTCGCCGAGCTTGAGCGCACGGCACGCGCCGCGGGTCACCGCCGGGTGATCCTGGAGACCGGCAGCCAGCAGCCCGAGGCCGTCGCCCTCTACCGCTCCTCCGGCTACACCGAGATCCCCGCATACGGGTACTACGCCTGCTCCCCGCACAGCATGCACTTCGGCAAGAACCTGGCGGCGCCTACGATGGGATGATGCCCGGGAGCCGGCCGCGATGACGACGACGCGCCACCGGGCGCTGCGCAGTGACGCCGCGGCCAACCGGGACCGGCTGCTGGCCGCGGCGACCGTCGCGGTCAAGCGCGACGGCGAGAAGGTCCCGATGGCGACGGTGGCCGCCGGGGCCGGCGTCGGCGTCGGCACGCTCTACCGGCATTACCCCACCCGGGAGGCCCTGCTCGCGGCGCTGACCACGCAGTCGTATGAGATCGTCCTGTTCGCCGCGCGACAGGCCGCGATGCGTCCCGACCCCGCGCTCACGTCCCTGCACGCGTTCCTGGATGAGGTGATCCGGCGGCGCGATGAGCTGATCCTGCCCCTGCACGGTGGCCCGGTGACCCTGGACCCGGGCACCGTCGCCCTGCGCGAGGCGATCAGCCAGGCGATCGACCGCGTGCTGGCCCGGGGCCGCGCCGAGGGCACCGTGGGACCGCAAATCACCAGCGGCGACATCATCATCATGGGCGCGCTGCTCGCGCAGCCGCTGCCGTACGCCCCGGACTGGGAGCGGACCGCGCGGCGGGCAGCCCGGATCTACGTCGCCGGCCTGTCGCCGGAATCGGCGAAGGACCTGCCCGGCACCGGCCTGACCCGCGCCGACCTCGAAGCGGAACTGACCCGCCTGCCCGGCCGCTGACCCTAACCGCCGCGCAGGGGCTCGCGCAGAGTCTCGATCCAGCGCAGGTGGCCATCGACGACGGCCAGGTTCTCGGCCCGGCCGTCCGGGGTGCGCAGTACCAGCGCGACGCCGTGCCGGGCGGGCTGCGGCCGAGGGTCCGGTTCCGGGGCCTCCTCGGCCGCCAGCCACCACAGCGGGCCGGTGTCGTTCAGCGACCTGATCGCCGCGTCGAAGGCGCCGCGCCGGGCCCCCGGAACGTGCAACCGGGTCGCGATGTGGAACACCACCCGCGCCGACCCGGCAGGCAGTTCCCGGCCCATCGGCGGCAGCATGTCGATGGCGTCGCCCGTGCGGATATGCGGCGGATCGGCTCCCACCACCGTCAGGGCGCTGGTCAGCAAGGCGCGCTGGGCGTGATTCTCCGGCCACACGAGTGCTTCCAGCCAGTCCCGTTCGGCGGGATCGTGCGTGTCCACCGGGTGAAGATCGACCCCCTGCACGCTCGTGATGCGGGGAAGCACGTCCAGGTCCGGCAGCGGGCCGGTCCCGTGCCGTTCGGCGGACAGCTGGACCGGTGACGCGGGGTTCCCGTACCGGCGGCCGCCGATCCGGTACCCGTACCGGTCGAACCGCAGGTTCAGGCCCGCGCCCGGGCCCACCTCGATCAGGTGCACGGGCCCGGTGACGGCCGGTGCGATCATGCTCAGGCCCAGCCGCAGCGCCAGCGCGCGCTGGACGTGGCTGGTCTGCACCAGCCGGGTACCGATGATCTCCGCGAGTTCGGTCGCGAATTCCGTCCCGAACGAGACCAGCGCGGGCCCCGCTTCCCCCGGAGGCAGCACGCGGGTGCCCGTCACCGAGGGGTAGTACCGCGCGAGCGGGTGCTCGGCCCCGCGCCGCAGCAGCAGATGGACCGCGCCGAAGAACAGGAACGTGGGGTACTGGCCCGGGCGGCCACGCGAGGCCAGATCGAGCAGCCGATCGCTGGCCGCGACGGTCCGGCTCAGCGCGCGGTACAGCGGTGAGGTCGTGAACTCGGTGGGGTTCTCGAAGGCCCTGCGCACGCGCTCGCGGTCCACCCGCCGAGCGTAACCCGCCTGGCGGTGCGACCAGGCTCCCTATGATCAGGACATGATCCGTAACGTCGTTCTGGTGCGGCTGAAGGCGGCTCACGATGCTGCCGAGGTCAAGGAGATTCAGCAAGGTTTCCTCAGCCTGGGATGCCCGGGCACGGTGAGCTACACGCTCGGCGACGATCTCAGCCTCCGCGAGGGCAACTGGAGCTTCGCGATCGTCGCCGACTTCACCGACGCGGGCGCATACGTGGCCTACGACCAGGACACGCGGCACAACGAACTGCGCGACCGGCTCCGGCCGATGGCAGAACAGATCGCCCGCGTGCAGTTCGCGGTGCCGTCCTGACCGCTGGCCCGCCCGGCCCGGCCGCCGCGGCGCCGGGCGTGACCGTGATCGGCGCGGCCACCAGCGCCGGGTCGCACCACGCGGGCCAGGACGGCGCCCCGGCCGCGCTGCGCGCGGCCGGATTTGCCGCCCGGCTGACGGACGCCGGCCTCGACGTGACCGACCTGGGGGACGTCGCCCGTGCCGTCTTCACCGAGGTGACCCCGCGAGCCCTCCGGCGCGCTGGCCCGGTACGTCGACGTCGTGACCGGGTTCTCCGTGGCCGCCCTCACCCCGGCGTCGTGACGTCTGGGTCGTGACGAGAGGAACGTTCCCGGAGCCCTCGATCCGCCGTGGGCTGAATAGCATTCGATCACATATCCGAAAATGTCGGTGCCTCATGGGATGATTCGGTTATGTGTTCCCCTGGAGTGACCGCGCGGGAGGAGGTGCTGGCCGGCCTGGCCGCCCTCGGCCCCGGCGCGGATGCGGTGTCGCTGCTGGGCCAGGTGCGTGACCTGGCCGGGTTCATCGACCGGGCCCAGGGGCAGCTGGCCCGGCTGGCCGCCGCGGTCGATGCGGTGGACGGCGCATCGGAGGCCGGGTATTCCTCCACGGCCGCGTTCTTGCGGCACGGCTGCGGCCGGGCCGCCGGGCGGGCCGGGGAACTGGTCGCCACCGGCCGGGCGCTGCGGTCCCTGGCGGCCACCGAAAAGGCCCTCATGGCCGGGGAGATCTCCTTCGACGCCGCGCACGTGATCTGCCGCAGCGCCGCGCAGATCCCGGACGCGGGGATGGCGCAGATCGCCGAGGAGCAGATGCTGGCGTTCGCCCGCAAACCCGCCCCGGACCCGGCGGGCCCAGGCGCCCAGCCGGACGCAGACGCCGGAGCGGACGGCGGCCAGCCGGACCCAGACGCCCAGCCGGGCGGCGGCGGCCAGACAGACGGCGGCCAGACGGACGGACCGGACGGCCCGGACCGGCCCCGGACGGCCCGGAGTCGGCCCCGGACGGTACCGGCCCGGACGGCGGCCAGCCAGACAGCACCGGTGCGGACGGGGCCGCCAGTCAGCCTGGCAGTCCCTGGTGGGCGCCGCCGGCGCTGGACCCGGGCCAGCTGCGCCGCCTGGGTGAGGAGCTGCTCTACCGCGCGGACCCCGGCGGGGTCGAGGAGCGGGAGCGGAAACGGTTCGAGCGGCGGCACCTGTCGTTCGGTTTCACCCTCGATGACAGCGGCACCCTGACCGGCGCGTGCGGCGATACCCTGTCCGCGGAGATCATCAAGACCGCGGTGCACGCGTTCGGGCCGCCGCTCGGCACCGAGGACACCCGGACCGCGGCGCAGCGCCGGATGGACGGCCTGACCGCGGCCTGCCAGGCCGCCCTGGACTCCGGCGCCGCCGGGACCCGGCATGGCGCCGCGGCCCACCTGAGCATCCTGGTCGACGAGCACACCCTGGCCGGCGCTCCCGCCACCACCGGGACCTCAGCACCAGGCGACCCGCCGGCAGCGACCGCGCCCGGAACGAGTACCGGTCAGGCCGGCCCCCCGGGTGACACGCCCGCCACGGGCGGCCCCGGTGACGCACCCGCGGGCGCCCCGGCCCTGCCCGGCCCGCCGCCGGCCTGCACCGGGTACGGCGCCCTGCTCACCGCCCGGCAGGTCCTCGCGCTGGCCTGCCGCGCCGACCTATCGGTCATCCGCTGGCGCGACGGCATCCCGCTGGACGTCGGCCGCCGCTACCGCACCGAGACCCCCGCCCTCCGCCGCGCCCTGGAAGCCCGAGACCAGGGCTGCAGGTTCACCGGCTGCGGCATGCCCGCGGTCTGGTCCACCGCCCACCACCTGACCCCCTGGAAAGACGGCGGGACCACCAGCCTCAACGACACCGCGCTGTTTTGCTTCGTGCACCACCACATCCACATCCACCTGCTCGGCTGGAAAGTCACCGGCAACCCCAACGCCACCCTGCACTTCACCCACCCCAACGGCTGGCCCACCCTCGACAGCCCGCTGCCCAGCCAAACCAAGCCGCGGCCGCCGTGATACCGGGACAAACCACGGCCCTGTGACGACCACACTCAGCTCAGGCCGGCGACCTGGCGGGCCTCGCCGTCGTCCCGGCAGGCGCGCATGGCGGTGATCCGGCCCTCCCGCAGGGTCAGGACCATCCAGGTGCGGTCCCCGGCCTGCCGGGCGCGGACCTGGTCCAGACCGGGCGTGCGGATCACCACCAGTACCCGGTCGCCGCGCGCCGTGATCTCCTCGATCTGGGGCGTCAGTCCCTGCCGGCGCGGGCGTCCCAGCGCCCAGGCGAGCTGCTCACGGCCGTGGCAGGTCTGGGGCTCGGGATTCTCCTGGCTGGGATCGAGATAGGTCCATTCGAGCTCCGGATCGACGAACGTGAGCATCCGGTCCACATCACCCTGGCCGTAGGCCGTGTACGCCTCCCGGACCACGTCCTCGTTCCCCGCGGACATAAACGCCTCCCTTGACCGCTGGCCGTCACCACGGGGCTGCGGTAACCCTTCCCGGGCCGGACGCGGCTGTGTGCCCGGCCGCCGCTCACCCCGTCCTGACCTGCTAGCTTGGCTCAAGCTCCGCTCAGCAGCCAGCCGCACGAAGGGACCCGGCATGCCCGGCCGCAAGGACGACACCCGGGAAGAATACGACCACGGGAACGCTGCCGTCGACCGCCAGCTAGTTTCTTTTTTTTTTCTTTTTTTTTTTTTCTTTTTTTTTTTTTTTTTTTTTTTTTTTTTTTTTTTTTTTTTTTTTTTGTTCTTTTTTGTCTCTGTTGTCTGTTTCGGGGTTGCTCGTTTTGTGTGTGCGGCGGTTTTGGGGGTCGTATGGCGTTATGGTTGATGGGGGGTGGGGTGGTGGGGGGTGGGGGTGGGGGGGGGGGGTGGGTGGGGGGGTTGTGGGTGGGGGGTTGTGGGGAGGTGGAGTGGGGGGGGGGGGTTGTCGATGTGGGGGATTGTTGAATGGGGGGTGGTGGGGCGGGGTGGGAGATGAGGTGGTCGGCGATATGAGGGCGAGGTGGTGTGCATGGGACGTGGCGTGGTGCGGCGCTCGGGGGTGCGGGTCATCGGCGCCGGTGGGGCGGTCGCGTGGATGCGGATTCTTACGCACGGCACGCCGCTCGGGGGTGTGGTATAGCCCACGTCCACGACCTTCTCCACGACAGCGGATCGGACGACAGCTGAGGTGCCGGTTAAGTGCGGCTTGAGGTCGAACTGCGCCAGATCCGCCCGATCGTCAACTGCTCAGCCGCTGCGCTCGGCCATCGAGGCCCGGGACCAGGCGTGGCGTCTGGCGGCATCTCCTCTAGCGTGGCGGTGATGACTCTTCACTTGTCCAGCAGGATCGACGCAGCGGCCCGCCGCGCTCCACGCCCCCCCGCCTGACCCGGGATGGCTATCCGGCTGGGCAGCACGGTGATCAACTGCGCGGACCTGGACCTGATGACCCGCTTCTGGTCCCAGGCGCTGCACCTGGTTCCCGTCGGCGACGACGACGGCGACTTCCGCGTCCTGCGCGGCGAGCACGTCAGCGTGTCCCTGCAGCGGGCGCTCAGCCCGGTCAGCGCGCGCGATCAGATGCACCTTGACCTGTACACCGATGACCAGGCCGCCGAGGTCGAGCGGCTCACCCGGCTCGGCGCCCGGACCGTGCGCCACCACCGCGAACCCGGCGACGACTACGTGGTCATGACCGACCCCGAGGGCAATGAATTCTGCGTCTGCGCCGTCCCCGCATCCTGATCAGCGGCACCGGCCAGCCAGACCGGCCAGCCAGACCGGCCAGCCAGACCGGCTTGACCTGAAGTGCGCTTAAGGATCTTTACTTGGTGCATGAGCGAGCTAAGTGATTCACACATCGAGTACCTCGCCAGCCAGCCGCTGGGGCGGATCGCCACCACCGGTGCTGACCACAAGCCGCACGTGGTGCCGACGTCGTTCCGCTACAACGCCGGGCTCGGCACGGTCGACGTCGGCGGGCTGCACGTCGCGGACACCAAGAAGTACCGGGACGTACAGGCCAACGGCTGGGCGGCCATCGTCGTCGACGATCTCGCGTCGGTCGACCCATGGACACCGCGGTTCCTCGAGATCCGGGGCCGCGCCGAGGCGATTCCCTCCGGCGGCGCGCACCTCGGCCCGGGTTTCGGTGAGGCCTTTATCCGCATCTACCCGGAGAAGGTCAACAGCTATGGCCTGGCCTAGCTGATTTTCCCTGGTGCTTTTCCCCTGGCGCTCGTGGCCCCGACAGCGGGAGCCGGGCCACCGGGGCCACGAGCGTGACCGCACGGATGTCACCCGCGCGTCCGGGTCAATCCGGCAGGGAGCGGTCAGGGAGCGGACAGGGTGCAGCCGTTGTCCTGGTTGCTCCACAGCGGCTGCACGGCGAAGGATCCGGTCGACAGGTTCAGTGAGCTGAGGTTCTGCCAGGCGCACTTGTCGCCGATCTCGCTCCCGGAGGAGTCAAGCCAGCCGCTGGCCGGTTCCGGGTCGGTGATGGCCTCGGCGTACTCGTGCCCGCCGACGATCGAGAACCCGTCGAGCTGGCTCTGCACGGAGTTCGCGCCGCAGCTTGAACCAGCGTCCAGCACATACGGCATGTTCGTGTAGGGCACGTTCCCCGAGCTGGACGACGTGTAGTCGTGCCAGGCGCAGAAGCCCGCGCTGGGGAAGCCGTCCGGTTGGGTCCCGCTCGGGCTGAGCACGAAGATGTCGATGTTGTCGCCGGAGACGCCGAAGTGCTGGGCGGCGGTGACCGCCTCCGCGGCCAGCTGGCCCTGGCTGGCCGCGGACGGGGCCGCGCCCCCGCTGTCGAACCAGGTGCCGCCGAGCACCGTGCCGCCGAACGCGGGCCCGCTGCCCGAGCTGTCCGGATACTGCGAGGTGATCGTCGACCAGTTGTCACCCGAAGCGCCGAGCCCGCCGAAGAAGCTCTGCATGTACTGGCTCACGCCGTTGCCGTCTGAGTTCCACTGGCTGCCCCAGAAGTCGAGGTACACCGTGGGGGCGTGCGCCACCGGGCCGCCGTTGTAGATCAGGTTGCTGCCGGCCTGAGGTGCCCGGCGGGCGCCCTGGCGGCCTGTCTCGTGCACGACGCCGAAGCGGCCGTGCGGGTGCACCTTGATCTGATGCCCGTGCAGGGTGATCGTTGTCCAGTACGGCGCCGTGCTGCCCGGCACCGCCATGCGCGCGGTTCCCGCGGCCTTGACCGGCGCGGCCAGGGCCGGGCCGGCTCCCGCCGTCGCGGCGGCCAGGCTGGCGGCTGCCGCCCCGGCCAGGATCAGCCGGCGTGAGCGGTGCCGGGGCAGGCCGTCTGCGCGCTCATGGCGCCGGCTCCTGCGTGTCATGGTGGGCAGTCTCACCTTCGTGCTCCTTTTCCACGTCCGCTCCCCCAAAGATAGACATATCGCAACATGTACCCGTCAGTAAGTAATCAACCGTAAAAACTGAGTAAAGGCTGAACGATTGCTGAACATGTGAGGGAATCGTTGTCAAAGCCCGGGGCGGGAGTGCCTGCTGAGGTGTGATTCGCTTGTCCTATGTCCCAGGCGCCTGATGTCCCCGCTGCTCCCGGATTCCGCTCCCGGCTCATCGCCCGCGAAACCCTCTACGGTGCCTGGTCGGCGGTCCCCTCACCGCTGAGCGTGCGGCTGCTGGCGGCGGCCGGCCTCGATTATGTGGTCATCGATCTGCAGCACGGCGGGGCGACCGAGCACGATCTGCCCGCGCTGACCACCGCGATCCGGCTCGCGGGCGCGACGCCCATCGGGCGGGTCCGGCACGCGCATCCGGCTGACATCGGGCGGGCCCTCGACCTCGGCTGCGACGGCGTCATCGTGCCGAACGTCAACTCCGCCGCCCAGGCGCGCGAGGTCGTGGGCGCCTGCCATTACCCGCCCGCCGGGTACCGGTCCGCCGGCGGCGTGCTGGCCGGCGGCGAGCCGTTCTGCATCGTGATGGCCGAGTCGGTGGCAGCGGCCGAGGACCTGGAGGCGACGCTGGCGGTCGACGGGGTGGACGGGATCTACGTCGGCCCGCGGGATCTGTCCTACTCGCTCGGCTGCCCGCTCGATCCGGAAGATCCGGTGCTGCGGCCGGCCCTGGAACGCATCTGGGCGGCCTGCGCCGCGGCCGGCAAGCCGGTCGGCGTGCACGCCACGGACGGCGGGACCGCGCACCTGTACCGCGACGGCGGCTGCAGCCTCATCACGGTCGCCTCGGACGGTGCCGCCATTTCCCGCGGGATAGCGGCCGAGTTCCAGGCCGCGCGGAAATAGCCACGCCGGCGGCCTCCCGCCGGCAGCCGGCCTGAGACCCGCGCAGGCGGGCCCGGGCCGCCTCAGCGCAGTCCCGAGGTGGCGATGCTCTCCACGAACCGGCGCTGGATGAGCAGGAACGCGACCACCATCGCCGCGATGGCGAGCACCGATCCGGCCATGATCAGGCCACCCGGGCCGCGTCCTCCAGTTCCTTGGGGAAACCTGGTGGCGCGTAACCTCCGCCGGGGCCGGTCCGGGATGATCGGCCTGGCCGTGCCGGAGCTGAGCGTGCCCTACTTTTCCGAGCTGGCCGGGCTCGTCATCGCCGAGGCGGGCCGGCATTCCCACAGCTGTTCGGGCGGCTGAACGACCACGCCGCCCGGCCGCGTCGCATCAGGCCGCGTACCGCCTCGTGGTCCGGGAGAGCACCCAGCCGTCGGCGGTCGGCCGATACCGCCAGCCACCCGGCTGAGGCATGGCCGGGCGCTCTTCGTGAATCCGGACTCTCGCGTTCGCCGTTGCTGGGGCTTACACTCGCGCAGAAGGTGATGCCATGGATGATGCCGCGGGCCAGTTCCTCGACCTGATTCACAGTCTCGAGGAGCTCAGGGATGCGATGAGCCCTGAGCAAGCCCACGCCGAGTTCGACGAGACGACCCTGCAGATCTTCTGGAAGAAGTGGCCTGCCCTGTCGGCCTGGACGGGCTCGCTGTGGCGGATGCTGTCGGAGGAACTCGCGGGCCCCGCCAGTCCCCATCTCGATACCGAACTGGATGAGGTCGGGGGCAGTGACTGAAAGCGTGCGTTATCCCGGTTCGGCGGCCGTGACCGTGCTCCGCGATCTGATGCACCGGCGCGTCGCCGCCACCACGCCGGACACGGCCATGGCCGCGGCGGCCGCGGCCATGGTGGAGGCGAAGGTGGGCTCGGTCGTCGTCATGCAGGGGCGTTTCCTCGCCGGCATCCTCACCGAGCGCGATGTGCTGCGGGCCGCCGCGTCCGGGGAGGATCTCACCGCGTCCCGGGTGTCGGAATGGATGACACCCGACCCTCAGTCGGCGGGCCCGGACACGTCCACCGAGGAAGCGGCGCAGATCATGCTCCTGAACGGCTTCCGCCACCTCCCGGTGGTGGAAGGCCGGGCGGTCTGCGGCGTGGTGAGCCTCCGCGACCTGTTCGCCGCGAGAATCCGCCGCCCGCCGGCCCGCTGATCTCAGCCGAATCGGCCCGATCTCTTTTGCTCCCGCGCCCGTACTATCCGTATTAGTAAGAGCGGCAGGAGGGCTGGGAGGTAACGATGCGCCGGTTCGGGGAACTCGAGGCTGCGATCATGGACCGGCTGTGGGAACGGCGCCGGCCCGCGCTCGTCCGTGAGATCGTCGATGACCTGCATGAGGACCGGCCCCTCGCGTATACCACCGTGATGACGGTGATGGAGAACCTGCACCGTAAGGGGTGGCTGCGGCGGGAGCGGGACGGCCGCGCCTGGCGCTACGAGCCCACCGGTTCCCGTTCCAGTTACACCGCCGGGCTGATGAACGACGCGCTGGGTACCAGCCCGGACCGGCGCACGGCCCTCGCGCATTTCGTGCTCCAGATGAGCCCGCACGACGCGGCCCTGCTGCAGCAGGCGCTCGACCTGACGCGCCCGCAGCGGGAGACCGGGGACGAGCCGTGACCGTCGGGATGGTGCTGCTGGTGTACGTGGCCGGCGTCGGCACGCTCGGCCCGCGGGTGCTGGGCCGCACCGGGTGGACGGCGCGGGCACCGCTGCTGGGCATCGTCACCTACCTGACCGCCGTATGGTCCGTCATGGCCGCGCTCGGACTGGCCGGCCTGACGCTGGCGGTTCATGCGACCGCCCTCGGGGGCGGCCTGAGCCACCTGATCGGCGCGTGCGTCCTGCGGCTGCGGGCCACCTACGCCACACCGGGCGGCGCGACGGTGGCCGGGCTCGGGCTCGCGCTGACGGGCGCGGTCGTGGCGCGCACCGCGGTCACCGCCGTGCGCCACCTTCATGCCAGCGGGCGGCAGGCCATGCGGCACGCGCGAACCGCCCGGCTCGTCGGAGTTCACCAGCCTGCGCTGGGGGCCGTGCTGCTGGAGCATCCGCAGCCTGCCGCCTACTGCGTGGCCGGCCGGCGCCCGACCGTGGTCCTGACCACCGGCGCCCTGCAGGCGCTGAGCCCGGATCAGATCCAGGCGGTCCTCGCGCACGAGCGGGCTCACCTGGCCGGCCATCATCACCGGCTGCTGGCCATGGTGCGGATCGCGCGCCAGGCCTTTCCGTTCCTGCCGCTCACGAGAGATGCCGACGTCCAGGTGGCGCGCCTGATCGAGTTGCACGCCGACGATGCGGCCACCCGTAGCGGCGATTCCGCGCCGCTGGCCGCCGCGCTGGTCGTTCTGGCCACGGCGGCCGCCAGTCCCGCGACGGCCCTCGCGGCGGCTGCCACCGACACCGTGCAGCGGATACACCGGCTGCTGGAGCCCGCCGAGCCGCTGAGCCCGGTGCGCCAGCACCTGTGGCGCGCCACCGCGACCGCGCTCGCACTGACCCCGGTCTTGCTGGCCCTCAGCCCGGCCCTGGTGGCCCTCGCGCTAGGCCGGGTCCCCGGCGCCTAGCCCGCCAGCGCTGACATCTCCTACCTTCGCTAGTAGCACCGTCTGCCGACAGTTGCCGGTTTTAGCCCGATCAGGCTGAACCGAACGCGGTGACCCTGACCTGTGCGGCGGTATAAACCCAGTTGAATCACGGCAGTCGTGTCCTCTCGATGTCAGCGTGACGCACGTCTCACGGCGACGCCTCCGTCGCGGCAAGCTCTTCCGGACTACTAACCGTATTAGTGCATGAATTCATAACGACCGCCGCCCTTCCCGATGAGCCCCTTCCTGAGAGGCAGGTGTAGTCCGCGATGAGTAAACGTCACCCCAGTTCCCCGCGCACCACGTCACCGGCCCGGCAGCGGATCGCCGCGGCGCGGGCCGCGCAGCAGCGCGCCCGGATGCGGCGCCGGCTCCTGCTGGCCGGCGCGTCGATCACCGCCGTCATCGCGGTCGTCGTGGCCCTCGTCGCGGTCAAGCTGACGTCGCCCACCCCGGTCGCCTCCGAATCACCGGCCCCTCCCGGCCTGGCCCGGCAGGCCACGACCGTCCCGGCGGCCGTGCTGTCCCAGGTGAAGGCGGGTGAGGCGGCGACCCCGCTGCAGGCCACCAGGAGGTCCGGCGCGCCGCTGACCATCGGCGGTAAGCCCGCGATCGTGTTCGTCAGCGAAGAGTCCTGCCCCTTCTGTGCCGCCGAGCGCTGGCCGCTGGTCGTCGCGCTGTCCCATTTCGGCACCTGGAGCCACCTCGGCTCCACCCGGTCCTCGGCCACCGATATCTACCCGGGTACGGCCACGTTGTCGTTCCGCGACGCGCGCTACACCAGCCGGGAGCTCACCCTGCGCACCACCGAGCTGACGGACAACCGCGGCCGTGCCTTGCAGGCTCTGACCCCGCTGGACAGCACGCTGATCCGCACGTACGATGTGCCGCCCTACGTCAACAGCGCCGACCAGTCCGGGGCCGTGCCGTTCCTCGATCTCGCCAACCAGGACGTCCTGGCCGGGGCGCAGTACAACCCGCAGGTGCTGGCCGGCCTGTCCGCGGCCCAGATCGCCCGTCAGTTGCGGGATACTTCCAGTCCCGTTGCCCAGGCGATCGACGGGTCAGCGAATGTGATCATCGCCGCCATCAACCAGGTCCTGCACCGCGCTCCGGCCGGTCCGGCGTAAAGGACGCCCGGCCCCGCCAACGCGGCGATGTCGATTTCCGGGATGCCCGATCGTCACCTGAATGACAGCGGGAACGGCCCGCGGCCGACCTGAGATGGAGACCGATATGACCAGCGCCCCGGAAGACGCGGCCATCATCCGCACCCCGATCCCGGCGAAGGCGAGCGGCTACGCCGACGTGAACGGCGTGCACATGTACTACGAGCTGTACGGTGAAGGCTCGCCGCTGGTGCTGCTGCACGGCGGGATGATGACCATCGACCTGAACTTCGCCACCCTGATCCCGGCACTGGCCGAGAAGTACCTGGTCATCGGGGTCGAGGCGCAGGGACACGGGCGCACCGCCGACACCGGCCGCCCGATCACCCCGGCCGCCCTCGCCAGCGACGTGATCGGCCTGCTCGATCACCTGGGCATCGACCGGGCGCACGTCCTGGGGCACAGCCAGGGCGCCGCGGTTACCATCGAGCTCGCCGTGACCTTTCCCCAGCGGGTCCGCTCCATCGTGCCCATTTCGGCCAGCGTCCGGCCGGAAGGGATGCACGAGGACCTGACCGACCCGGCGAAGCAGGCCACGTCCACGCGCATGCCGACGCAGCAGGACTTCGCCGACTTCAACGAGGCGTACCGGCGGCTGTCGCCGCACCCGGAGCACTTCGGCGAGTTCCTGGGGATGCTGTCCCGGGCCAACGCCGACCTTCGCGGCTGGTCGGATGAGCAGCTGGCCGGCATCACCGCCCCCACGCTGATCGTGCAGGGCGACCACGACTTCGTCACGGTGGAGCACGGCGCGCTGATGCAGCAGCTCATCCCCGGATCACAGCTCGCCGTGCTGCCCGGCACGACGCACATGCAGATCACCCGCCGCGCCGATGTCCTGCTCCCGATCCTCGGCCGCTTCCTGGATTGATTCTGCCTAACGGACCTCCTGCGAGGTCCGCGGCGGCTCCCGGGCCCGGCGCCGTATGGCGAGGGCGCGACGGGTGCGGTCGTCAGGGGCTCTCGAAGAGCCTGCCGAAGGCGAGGCCGAGCCAGGGCTTGCGGCCACTGGCGATGATCCTCCCGGTCAGCGCGGCGGTGAGCGGGTTGGCGCGGCCGTAGCCGACCAGGAGAAAAGCAGCCGGGTCCGCGGTGACCACACAGTCGGCCGGCTGGCCGGCCGGTCCCACGGTCGCGGTGTCGCCCGCTATCTCGAGCCGGTAGCCGGAGCCGCCGCGAAGACGCAGTTCGAAGCTCATGGCCCGGCCCGCCTTGCCTGCGGGCCGGAGGTAGTCGGGGAGCACCCGGATGGCGCCGTCGGCGACCAGCAGCGCGTCGATGCGGCTGATCGGCCAGGGCAAGCCGGCCGCCTTGGCGATGTCGTGACCGTGGATGAGCTGCTCACCCAGCAGGAGGGCCAGCGTCTGCTCCGGCGTCCACAGCAGGGCGTTGCTGCTCGGGATCAGCTGGCCGGCCGGAAGTGATCCGATCACGTCGACGGCGCGAGCCGCGGCCGGTACCACCTGCGCCGCCAGCGTCACCAGATCGCGTTCGGCGAATGCGCCGAGCTGCTCGGCGTTGGCGCGACGTCCGCGCCGGGCGGCGCTGACGTCGCCGAGCTGCGGCAGGCGCCCGCTCCCGGCGAGGTCGGTGTGTGTGCCGAGCTCCGCGACGATGTGCGCGGCCGTCTCCCCGATCGTCCACGTGGTGGGGGAGGCGACGCGCGCCGGGTCAGTGACCGCGGTCAGCAGGGCGGCGGTGCGGCCGGCCGCGTCGAGCAGGGCGTCCGCCGTTGTCGTGGGCCCCATGGTGCTACCTGGCGGAGTGGGCATGGCGTTGTCCTTCCAGATCACTCCTGAACGTTGCTTTCTAACATAGCGACGCTATGTGACCAAGGGCAACTATAAAATTGGCCCGTGAATGAGCGAGCCAGCCTGCGCGCCGAGCAGGTCGCACAGACCCGTCAGGCCCTGATCGACGCTGCTCGCGTGCGCTTCGGGGCCGCCGGATACGCCGCCACCAGCATCGACGACATCGCCGGGGACGCCCGGGTGACGATCGGCGCCCTCTATCACCACTTCCGCACGAAGGCGGCCCTGTTCGAAGCGGTCTTCGAGCAGGCCCATGGCCAGATGCTCGAAGCCGTCGAGGGCAGGGCCCTCCGGTCGCAGACCCCGGCGGCTGTCCTGACCGCCGCGATCGATGGCTTCCTGGATGCCCTGCTCGACCCGGCCAGCCAGCAGATCCTGATCATCGACGCCCCGGCCGTCCTCGGCGTGAGCCGGTTCACCGAACTCGATGAGCAGAACGCGTTCGGGCCCCTCACCGAGGCGATCAAGGCCAGCGGGCTCGCGGTGCGCCAGCCCGACGTGCTCGCGCGCTTGATGTTCGGGATGCTCACCCGCGCCGGCATGCTCATCGCCACGGCCGGGGACCCGCGCCAGGCCCGCGACGAGATCGCGGCCACGATGCACGAGATCGTCCTCGCCCTGAGCCAGGAAGCATGACCCGGCGCTCAGCGGCAGGCGGCTTCGTATTTCCCGCACGCTGGGCCATTGCCAGGGTTCATATGTTAGATGATATAACCATATAGATCGCCGCGAAGTCGATCGCACCGTGACCGAAGGAGCGAAGGCGTGGCCGCAGCGTTGAGCCCCGCTGAGGGAACCGGCCCAGGCTGTGAATCTGGCTGTGAATCTGGCCGGATCTGGCGGAGTTCGGCCCGGGGAGCCGTAGATCAGCCGGCGGCCCGGCTGACGTATTCGGGGATGATCGCGGCTCATCGCGATCTGCCGGGCCCAGCGGTGCTGGCCGGGACGGCCCGCTGGAGCTGGCCGCAGTTGCTCGGGCGGGCGACCTCGGCGGCGCGATGGCTGCAGGAAATGGAGGTGCCGGCCGGCCAGCCGATCGCCGCGCTGGTCGCGACGAGCCCCGATGCGATCGCGCTGACGCTGGCGGGGGCGGCCGCGGGCCGGCCGCTCGCTCCGCTCGGCCCACGGCTGACCGAACGCGAGCTGGTCCCGTGCGTGCGCGAGATCGGCACGGGTGTGCTGGTCGCCCAGCCGGAGTTCACCGCGCTGGCGGAACGGGTCGCGGATGCGGCGGGCGCACGCCTGGCCGTCCTGCCCGGGTTCGCGGTCTCGGCCGAGATCGACCTGCCCGTACCGGGAATGGAGGATACGGCGACCATTCTGCATACGTCCGGGACGACCGGGCAGCCCCGGCCGGTCGTGATGACGCAGCGGACGCTGGCGCAGCGGGTCATCGTGAACGCGGCCTTGCTGCGGCTCGGCACCTCCAGCGTCTACGCGTCGGCCTCGCCTTTTCACCACATCGCCGGCTGGGGGAACGTGGCTGTGGCCCTCGGCGCAGGCGCGACGATCGCCACGTTCCCGCGGTTCAGCGTGCCGGACTGGCAGGCACTGGCCCCGCTCGGCGTCACCCACGGGCTGCTGGTCCCGACGATGATCGACATGCTGCTCGAGGAGCAGGCGCTGCGGCTGGGCACGCTGCAGGTGCTGCAGTACGGAGCCGCGCCGATCCACCCGAACACGCTGCGGCGCGCCATGGCCGAGCTGCCCGGCGTCGCCTTCGTTGACATTTACGGCCAGACCGAGGGCAGCCCCATCAGCTGCCTCACCCCTGGTGACCATGAGCGGGCCGCCGCCGGGGACGCCTACCTGCTGGAATCGGTCGGCCGCGCCGTTCCCGGCGTCGAGCTGCGGATTGCCGAGCCCGACGGCGACGGGGTCGGCGAGCTGCTGGCCCGCGGCCCGCACCTGTTCCGGTACGACGATGACGGCTGGCAGCACACCGGCGACCTCGGCTGGCTCGACGGGGACGGCTACCTGTACCTGGCCGGCCGGAAGGGCGACATGATCATCCGCGGCGGCGAGAATGTGTACCCGCTGGAGGTGGAGCACGTCCTGACCGAGCATCCCGGCGTCGCCGACGCCGTGATCGTGGGCATACCGGACCAGCGGCTGGGCGAGATGGTCAAGGCCTACATCGTCCCCGTCGACGCCGCCGCGCCTCCCAGCTTTGGTGACCTGCGGGTCTTCGCCCGCGAGCGCCTGGCCGGCTTCAAGGTCCCGGCTATGTGGGAGCTCATGGGCGCCCTGCCGCGCAACGCCAGCGGGAAAGTTGTCCGCGCCCGGCTCATCGAGCGCGCGGCCGGTGCTGCCGCCGTCGCGCCCGTGTCCCCGGCGAGGGAGAGCTGAGTACAGATGAAGGTTGACGCGAACCTCGACACGTCCAGCCTGGCCGCCATCACCTCGTCCGCGGCCGACCTGGACCGCGCGGGTTATGACGCGCTGTGGGCCAGCGAGTCGGCCCACGACCCCTTCCTGCCGCTTCCGGTCGCCGCGCTGGCCGCCCCGCGCGCGGAGCTGGGCACGGCGATCGCGGTCGCTTTCGCCCGCACCCCGATGACCGTGGCGTACACCGCGCACGACCTCCAGGCCTATTCGGGCGGCCGGTTCCTGCTCGGCCTCGGCAGCCAGGTGAGGCCGCACATCGAGCGGCGGTTCAGCATGCCCTGGAGTCACCCGGCCCCGCGCATGCGCGAATTCATCGCCGCCCTGCACGCGATCTGGGAGAGCTGGGAGGCGGGTACGGCGCTCAGCTTTCGCGGTGACTATTACCAGCACACGCTGATGACGCCGTTCTTCTCGCCGCCACCGCACGGTCATCCGCGTCCGAGGGTCATCCTCGCCGCCGTCGGGGAGACCATGAGCCGCGTCGCGGGCGAGGTCGCCGACGGGATCTTCCTGCATGGCTTCACCACCGAGCGCTACATCCGGGACGTGACGATCCCGGCCGTCGAAGCGGGGCTGGCCACCTCGGGCCGCTCGCGTTCGGAGTTCCAGGTCGCGCACCTGGCGCTCATCGCGACCGGCCGGACCGAGGAGGAGGCGACGGCGGCCCGGCAGGCGGTGCGGCAGCAGATCGCCTTCTACGGCAGCACCCCCGCCTACAAGCCGGTCCTCGAGCTGCACCACTGGGGGGATCTGGCCGACGAGCTGCACAGCCTCAGCCGGTCCCGCCGCGACGGCAAATGGGAGGCGATGGCCGGCCTGGTCAGCGATGACGTCCTGAACACGTTCGCCGTCGTCGCCGAACCAGGCCAGGTCGCGGCCGAATTGGTCCGCCGCTTCGGACGCCTGGCCGATCGGCTCAAGTTCTACGCGCCCTACGACAGCGACCGCCGGATGTGGGATGAGATCCGGGCCGCCATCGCCGCCAGCCGCCTGAGTACCGAATAGCCGTAATGGCGCCGCCACTGGACACGGCGCCAGCGGAGATATAGCTTTATTACCTAAACATATAACTCTTTATACTCCGCGAACGGTACGGCCGCTGGGGACGAGGAGACTAAATGGTCGCCACAGGTGAGCTGGCCGCCCAGGAATGCCTGGCGACGTCGGGACTCCCGCCGCTGCTGACGGCCATCGTCGCCGGGGACTTCCTCGCCCCCGGAACCGGCCCGATCGTCGATGTCGAGGACCCGGCCACCGGCGCTGTCGTCGCCAGATTCGAGGAGACTCCCGCCGGCACGGTCGACGCGGCCGTCGAGGACGCTCACCAGGCCTGGCGTAGCTGGTCGCAGGCGGCGCCGGCCGAACGCGGGCGGCACCTGTACCGCGTCGCCGGCGTCCCTCCGCGACCACGCCGAGGTGCTGGCCCGGCTGGAAACCATCGACTCGGGCAAGCCACTGTCCCAGGCCCGCGCCGATGTCGCCGTGAGCGTGCGGTACTTCGAGTACTACGCGGGGATGGCCGACAAGATCGGCGGACAGACCATCCCGCAGCCGCCGGGCACGTTCTCCTACACGGTGCGTGAACCCTACGGCGTCGTCGCCCACATCACGCCGTGGAATGCGCCCCTCAGCCAGCTGACCCGCGGTGTGGCCCCGTGCCTGGCGGCCGGCAACACGGTCGTGGTCAAGCCGTCGGAGCTCACCCCGCTGACGTCCTTGCTCGCGGCGAAGCTCATGATCGGGGCGGGCGTGCCGCCCGGGGTGTGCAACGTCGTCCTCGGGGCCGGTGACACGACCGGCACCCGGCTCACCGCCAGCAACCTGGTCCGGCACATCACCTTCACCGGATCGGTCGCCGCCGGCCGACGCGTCGGCGCGGTCGCCGCGGAGCGGGTCGTCGGCGTCCATCTCGAGCTGGGCGGTAAATCACCGACGATCGTCTGCGCCGACGCCGATCTTGACGCGGCCGCAACGGCCGGGGCGCTGGCCGTCGTGCGGAATTCGGGGCAGTCCTGCTTCGCGACCACCCGGCTGCTGGTCGACCGGGCGGTCCGCAGCCGGTTTCGTCCGGCTCCTCGCGGCGCGCATGGCCGGGCTGTCCATCGGGCATGGTCTGGCGGACCCCGACGTCGGGCCGCTGATCTCGGCCCGGCAGCTCGATCGCGTGCTGTCGTTCATCGGCTCGGCGCGCGGCGACGGCGCCGAGGTCGTCGCCGGCGGCGGCATCCCTGACACCCATCACGGCGGTCACTTCGTCGTCCCCACCCTGTTGCAAGGGGTCACGAACGACATGCGGGTCGCGCGGGAAGAGATCTTCGGGCCGGTGCAATCGGTGATCGAATTCGGCTCCCTGGCCGAGGCGGTCGATCTCGCCAACGACACCGAATACGGGCTGTCGGCCGGCGTGTTCACCCGCGACGTCGGCACCGCCCACCGTCTGGCGGCCGGTTTGCAAGCCGGTCAGGTGCAGGTCAACCGGTACTTTGGCGCCGGCGTCGAGGTCCCCTTCGGCGGCTATAAGAGCAGCGGCCTCGGCCGGGAGAAGGGCACCGAGGCGCTGTCCCACTACACGCAGCTCAAGAGCGTCATCGTGGCCGTCGCATGAACGCCGCACCAGAGGCAGGCGGGACCGGCGTGCCGGTGCTGGGATTCATCGGGCTGGGGGTCATGGGCTCGCGCATGTGCGCCAACCTGATCCGGCGGTCCGGGGCCACGGTGGTGGTCTACGATCCGGTTCCGGAGGCGCTCGACCGTGCGGTCGCGCAGGGGGGACAGCCGTGCTCCGGAGCTGCCGATCTCGCCCGGTCCGCCGAGATCGTGTTCCTCTCGCTGCCGGGCATCGCCCAGGTCGAGGCGGTGTGTGCCGAACTGCTGGCGGCGCCGCAGCGCCCGCGGGTCGTGGTCGACATGAGTACGAGCGACGTGGCGCGGACGCGACGTCTCGCCGGCCGCCTCCGGGACGGCGGGCTGACGCTGGTCGACGCGCCGGTCGCCCGGCTCCGGCAGGCGGCCGAGGACGGCACGCTCCTCATCACGGTCGGCGCCGGGGAGGAGGTGTTCGCCGGGATACGGCCGTTCCTGTCCTGCATGGGCAGCGACATCGTGCACGCCGGCGGCATCGGCAACGGCCAGGTCATGAAGATCGTCAACAACATGGTGCTCTTCCTCACCATGAACGCGCTGGCCGAGGCGCTGGCGATCGGGCGCGCCGCCGGGGTCGAGGGGGACACGCTGTTCCGGACCCTGTCGATGGGCTCGGCCGACAGCTTCGCGCTGCGCAAGACGGCCACCGCGACGATGATCGGCGACAACTTTCCCGAGCGCGCCTTCCCGACGGACTACGCGATCAAGGATCTCGCCCTGGCGCTGCAGCTGGCGGAGGAAGCGGGCATTGCGGCCCGCGCGGCCCGGCAGACCATGGATCTCCTGGTGCGAACCCGCGGAAGCCGGCTACGGGGCCAGCTACTACCCCGTCATGATCAAGCTGGTCGACGGGCGTGGCTAGCCGGGCCGCCACCGGGGCGGCGACGTGGGAGCTGTGGGCGGCTCGCGTCGGCCGCGGCCAGCGCGCTGCCCGCGACAACTTCCTGACCCCCGGCGACCGGTCCGGTCAGGCTGCGATCGACTTCATCGTGTGGATCGCCCGGTGCGGCGGCCACGTCGTCGTGATCGATACCGGATTCGCCCCGGAAGCCGGCCGCCGCCGGGGCCGCGTCCTGGACGCCCGGCCCCGGGACGCCGTCCGCGCGCTGGGCATCGGCGACCGCGACGTCCGGCACATCGTCCTGACCCACCTGCACTATGACCACGCCGGCAACATCGCGGACTTTCCCGAGGCGACGGTGGTCATCCAGGACGCCGAGCTGGCCTACGCCTCGGGTGCCGCGATGAGGCACCAGGCCCTCAGCCACTTCTTCGAGGTCGATGACGTGGTGGCGGTCGTCCGCAGGGTGTTCGCCGGGGCCGTCCTGGTGCCCGACGGTGACGTCGAGCTCGCGCCGGGGCTGGAGCTGTACCTGATCGGCGGCCACACCCGCGGGCTGCAGGTGGCCCGGATCCGCACCGAGCGCGGCTGGGTCGTGCTGGCGTCGGACGCCATTCACTACTTCGAGAACCTCGCCGAACGTAACCCCTTCCCGGCGATCGTCGATGTCGAGCGCGCCCTGGACGGGTACGACCGCATCGCCCGGCTGGCCAGTTCGGCCGACCACATCGTGCCGGGTCACGACCCGGAGATCTTCCGCCGGTACGCGAGCGCGGGCGCGGTTGGCCCGGCGGAGATCGTCGCCCTGCATCAGCCGCCGGAGCCGGCCCGCGGCCGCGAGGTCGTGGGGGCCCGCCGATGATGACCGAACCCGACCTGCTGCAGGACTTCAGGCGCTCGGTCGAGGCCTTCGCCCGGGAGCAGCTGGCGCCCGGAGCGCGCGAGCGCGCGCACTCGCCGCACTATCCGAAAGAGACGGCCAGGCTGCTGGCCCGGCAGGGATTGCTCGGACTCAGCATCCCCGAGGAGCTTGGCGGCCAGGGCGCCGGCCTCGTGGCCGCGGTGGCCGCCATCCAGGCCGTCGCGACCGGCTGCCCGCGCAGCGCGGACATCGTCCAGGCCGGTAACTTCGGCCCGATCAGGACGTTCGCGCAGTACGCGACCGCTGAGCAGCGGCAGCGTTACCTGCCCGGCCTGCTCGCCGGCGAGCAGATCATCGCGCTGGGCATGAGCGAGCCGGAGGCCGGGTCGGCCGTGACCGAGCTGACGACGACCGCGACCCGGCATGGCCACGGCTACCTGCGTCAACGGCACCAAGGTCTTCTCCACGCACAGTGCCGACGCCGACGTGTTCCTGGTGTACCTGCGGTACGGGCCCGGGACCGGCGGCATCGGCTCGGTGCTGATCGACCGCGGCCGCCCGGGACTGGCCGTCGGAGCGCCGTCGCGTTTCATGAACGGCGAGCACTGGTGCCCGCTCTACTTCGATGACTGCTTCGTCCCCGATGAGCAGGTGCTTCTCCGCCAAGGGGGTTTTAAGAAACAGATCAGTGGCTTCAATGTAGAACGGCTGGGCAATGCCGCGCGGTCCATCGCGCTCGGGCGGTACGCCTTCCGCGAGGCCACGGAGTACCTCAAGGTGCGCCGTCAGTTCGGCCGCGCCGCTGGCCGAGTTCCAGGGGCTGCAGTGGATGTTCGCCGAGGCCGTGGTCAAGCTCGAGTCGGCGCAGCTGCTGCTGGAGCGGGCGGCGGCCGCGGGCGACCGGGACGGGCTGCCATCCGCGTTCGACACCGCGATGGCCAAGTACGCCGCGAACGAGGCCGGCTATTTCGCCGCCGACGTGGCCCTGCAGGCCATGGGCGCGTCCGGTTTCACCCAGGAGTCCCTCGTCGAGTACTGCTTCCGCCGGACCCGCGGCTGGATGATCGCGGGCGGATCCGTGGAGATCCTCAAGAACCGGATCGCCGAGCACATCTTCGATCGCCGTTTCGATCAGCGGGGCCGCTGAGGTGAACCGGACGACGCTCCCGGCCGCGACGTATGGTGCCCTGTTCTCGCCCCGTTCCGTGGCGGTCGTCGGCGCCTCCGGCACTGCTGGCAAGGCCACCGCCCGGCCGGTCGAATTCCTTCGCCAGCACCGCTGGGCCGGCTCGCTGTACCCGGTGAATCCGGCGCGGCGCACGGTGCTGGGTGAGCCGGCCTGGCCCTCGCTGGACGACCTGCCGGCCGTGCCCGACCATGTGCTGATCCTCACCCCCGCCGATGCCGCCGTCGACGCGGTGCGCCAGTGCGCCCGGCTAGGGGTCCCGGTCGCCACGATCGTGGCCGACGGTTTCCTCGATACCGACCGCGCCGGGCGCGACCGTCGCCGGGCGCTGCGGAGCATCCTGGATTCCTCGGCGTTGCGTTTGCTGGGACCGGGCAGCCTCGGCGTGGCCAACCTGCACGACCGGATGGCCCTGACTGGTAACGCCGCATTCCGCGAGCCGGACCTCCCGGCCGGGGACATCTTCGTGGCCTCGCAGTCGGGCAGCGCCATCGGCGCCCTGCTGTCCCGCGGCGGCGAGATGGGACTCGGGTTCCGGTCGATGGTGTCGACCGGCGGGGAACTCGATCTCACCCTCGGCGAGATCTGTCACGCGTCGGTCGACGACCCGCTCGTCGCCAGCTACGCGCTGTTCCTGGAAAACATCGCCCATGCGGATGACCTCCGCACCTTCGCGCAGGCGGCCGCGCGCCGCGGCAAGCCGGTCGTCGCGTACAAACTGGGCCGGTCGGAGGCCGGGGCGCGGCTGGCCATCTCGCACACGGGCGCGATCGCCGGTGACGACGCCGTGGCCGACGCCGTGCTGTCTGACCTGGGCATCGCCCGGGTGACCACGTACGACGCCCTGCTCGAAGCCCAGCACATCGCCCGCCAGGTCCGGCTGACCGGCTGCGCCCCGGCCCGGCCGCGGGTGTGCGTCGTCTCGACCACCGGTGGCGGCGGCGCGATGGTGGTGGACTGCCTGGCGTCCCGGGGCGCGGTGCTGGACCCGCCGTCGGCCGGCACGGCGGCGCAACTGGCGGCGCTCGGCATCGCGGCCGGCCACGGAGCCCTCATCGACCTCACGCTGGCCGGTGCGACCTACCGCACGATCAGGGCGGCCCTGGCCATCGTGCTCGTCCGCACCCGAGTACGACGCCGTGGTGGTGGTGCCGGGCAGTTCGGCTCGCTTCGACCCGGAGCTGAGCGTCGCTCCGATCGCCGACCTGGCGGGAACCGCCAAGCCGCTGGCCGCATTCGTCTTCCCGTCGGCCCCGGACGCGCTGGCCAGGCTGCGCGAGAGCGGCGTGTCCGCCTTCCGGACCCCCGAGGCGTGCGCGGACACGATCGTATCGGTCTTCCGGCGCCGGCCGCCCCGGCCTCGCCGCGTCCCCGCGATACCGGCTGCGTCCCGGCTGTACGGTGCTCGACGAGGACGAGTCGTACGCGCTGCTCGCCGGTTCCGGGATCCGGAGCCCGGCGCGCGCGATCGTACGGGCCGACGATCTGCCTGATCACCTTCCGGTGGCCGGGCCGGCCGCGGTGAAGGTGCTTTCCCCGCAGGTACCGCACAAGTCCGACGTGGGCGGGGTGGTCCTGAACGTCCGCACCGGCGAGGACCTGGCGAACGCCGCCGGGGCCATCCGGGACGCCATGGCCCGCCGCCTGCCGCACGTCCGGTGCGACCGGCTGCTGGTCCTCCAGATGGTGGCCGGGCTCGGAGAGGCTCTCGTCGGCTTCCGCTACGATCCGGACGCCGGGCCGGTCATCGTGGTGGCCGCCGGCGGCCTGCTGGCCGAGCTCTACCAGGACCGAAGCGTGCGGCCCGCGCCCGTCGACCTGCCCCAGGCCAGGCAGATGGTGGCCGAGGTGCGCGCGTTCGCGCTGCTGGCCGGCTACCGGGGCGGCCCGGAGGGCGATCTGGAGGCCCTGGCCGGTGCGGTGTGCGCGATGTCGGGGCTGGCGTCGGCCGAGGGCCGTCCGATCGTCGAAGCGGAGATCAACCCGCTGGTCGTCCTGCCCGCCGGCCAGGGGGTCGTCGCGGTGGACGCGCTGGTGCGCCGCGCGGCCCCGGAGCCCGAGGGCACATGAGCGTCGCCGGTGGGCTGGCCGCGCGGGCGATCGAGCTTCGCGTTCATCCGCTTGACGCGCCGCTGGAAGCCGCGGTGCGGCGGGCCTTTGCCGACTGGCTCGGCGTGACGCTGGGCGGCTCGCCGGGCGTGCCGGCCTCCGCGCTGATCGCCGGGCTAGAGCCGGCGGGCGGCCCCAGCCGCATCGTCGGCCGCCGGGAGAGAGCGTCCGCGCCGGTGGCCGCGCTGATCAACGGGACCTCCGCCCACACGCTGGAGCTGGACGACATCTACGCGCCCGGGCTGTTCCATCCCGGCGCACCGATCATCTCGGCCGCGCTCGCCGCCGCCGACCAGTTCGACGTCACCACCGGCTCGCTGTGGCGGGCGATCGTGACCGGATACGAGGTCGGCTGCCGGGTCGCGGCCGACCTGGGGCCCGCGCACTACACCCGGTGGCACACGACCGGGACCGCCGGTGCCCTCGGCGCGGCCGCCGCCGTGGCCGAGGTCCGGCGTGCGGACGCGAGCCGGTTCGCGCACGCGCTCTCCCTGGCCGCGACCATGGCGGGCGGCCTGCAGCAGACCTTTCGCCGCGACGCGGTCGGCAAACCCCTCCATGCCGGCGCCGCGGCCCAGGCGGGAGTGGTCGCCGTGGCGGCGGCCATGGGCGGAGTGACCGGGGCCGCCGACGCGCTCGAAGGTCCCGCCGGCCTTGCGGCGGCCACCGGCTCGGCCACGTCCTGGACGCACAGCCAGGCCGGACTGGGCAGGCCGTTCGCGGTCGAGTCCGCGTCGGTCAAGCCGTACGCGTGCTGCGGGCATGCCTTCGCGGCCATCGATGCCGCTCTGCAGCTGCGCTCGAGCGGCCTGCGCGGCGAGGACGTCGGCGAATTGCAGGTGCAGACCTACTCGGCGGCGCTGGCGGTAGCGGGCATCGCCCGGCCCCGGACCGCAGCCGAGCGGAGGTTCAGCATCCCGCACCTCGTCGCGAGTGCCCTGGTCACCGGCCAGGGCGGGACGGCCAGCGACGGCCCGGCGGACCAGGCTCCGGTAAAGCAGGCGGTCCAGCGGCTCGCGGCCTGCGTCCAGCTGCGGGCAGATCCGGTCTTCGACGAGCGCTTTCCCCGCCATCGTGGCGCGCGCGTCACCGCGGTCACGCATGACGGCGCCCGGCGCACGGTGGAGATCCCCGACCGGACCGGCAGCCCGGCCAATCCGCTGACCACGGCGCAGGTCGAGCGCAAGTTCCTGGCCGCGTGCGCTCCGCTGGCCGGCATCTCCGGCCCGGACCTGCTGAACCGGCTCGCTCGCGGCCGCGGCCACGAGCCCGTGCGCGCGCTGGAACTTGGCCCCTGACCTCAGGCGCCCATGCCCAGGCCGCCGTCGGCCATGATGACGGCGCCGGTGATGTAGGCCGCGTCGGCGTGCAGCAGTGCCGCCACCAGATGAGCCATTTCTTCCGGGCGGCCGCGGCGGCCGAGCGGGATCATGGACGCGATCCGCCGCTGGTCTTCCTCGCTCATGCTGGCCGTCATGTCCGTCTCGTACACGCCAGGCACGACGCAGTTGACGGTGATGCCTTTGCGCGCCCCGGCCCGGGCCAGCGAACGGGTCAGCCCGACCAGGGCGGCCTTGGACGAGCCGTACGCGGCCTCGACGGGATTGCCGGTCGTGCCGGTCACCGACCCCACGTTCACGATGCGGCCGTACCCGGCCCGGGCCATTCCCGGCCAGGCCGCCTGGGCCAGGAAGAAGGCGGCACGGCAGTTGACGTCGTGGATCGCGTCCCACATCTCCGCGGTCGTGCCGGCCACGGTGGCCTCGCGCAGGACGCCGGCGTTGTTGACCAGGTGCCGGACCGGGCCGAACGTCTCGGCGATGCCGGTCATCACCGCGGTGCACGCGCCGGCGTCGGCAAGCTCGGCGCGATGCACCGAGATGTCCAGCCCGTCGGCCTTGGCCGCGGTCACGAACTTCTGCGCGGCCCGGTCGTCGGCGTGGTAGATCGCCGCGACGTGCCCGCCGCCGGCCGCGACGCGGCGGGAGATGGCCGCGCCGATTCCGCGCGTTCCCCCGGTGACCACCGACACCGGCATCGTCGCGTTTCCTTCCATTCCGCGGGCGGATCAGTCCGCCGGCAGCGGGGCAGGCGTGCCCGGGGTCGCCGGATCCCAGGGCGCGAACTGCGGCTCGCGCTTGTCCAGGTACGAACCGATGCCCTCCCTGAAGTCACCGTGCTCGCGCAGCACGTCGTACCACCAGCGGATCGCCATCGTGCGCGCCTCTTCGTGCGTGCTTTCCTGGGCCTCGTACACCTGCTGCTTCATCACGCCCATCGCGAGCGGGGAACTGTGCCGGGCCAGGTTCCGCGCGTACGCCAGCGTCTCCGCCATCAGCACGTCCCGTTCGAAGATCCGGTCGACCAGCCCCAGCGACAGGGCTTCCTCACCCTGTACGACGCGAGCCGAGAACAGCAGGTCGAGAGCCTTCGGCACGCCGACGACGCGGGGCAGCGACCAGGCCAGGCCATGCTCGGCCATGATCCCGCGCTGGCTGAACGACGTGGTGAGCTTGGCGCTGGCCGCGGCGAAACGGAGGTCGCAGTTGATGGCGGCGACCAGGCCGATCCCGGCGCAGGCGCCGTTGATCGCGGCGATGACCGGCTTGCGGATCGACCGTGGCAGCGTCACCGGATCACGCCGATGCGGGAACGTCGAGGTGCCGGTCCGGGCCTGGTCGGACAGCGCTTCCGCATCCATCCCGGGGCAGAAGCTCTTGCCGGCCCCGGTCACGACGATGACCCTGACCTCCGGGTCGTCGCCGCAGGCGCGCAATTGCCGGTAGTACTCGCGCTCCATGGGCACCGACCACACGTTGTTGCGCTCAGGACGGTTCCAGGTCAGCACGGCAACGCCGTCCGCGATCTGGGTCTTGACGAGCAATTCCTGCACGCCCGGTACGGCCATTGCTGCCTCCTCGGCTCGGCTGTCGGTCTGTTCTGTACTGCCTGTTCTGTGGCGCCCGGTGATGGCCCGGGCGCGGGGATCACGAGCCTCGCGGTTCCTTCGGCAGGCCGAGCACCGCCTCGGCCAGGATGTTGCGCTGGATCTCGGAGGTGCCGGCGTAGATGGTCCCGGAGATCGCCGTCATCCACGTCCCGGCCCAGGAGGCGGAGGAGTTGGGCGCATCGGGATCGTCCGTCCGGTAGTGCCTGATCGGGCTGCGCCCGCTCGGCGTCATGGCCGCGGCTCCCAGCAGCGTCATCGCCAGGTCGGTGACCTGGCGATGGTGCTCGCTCCAGTAGAGCTTGGACACCGACGTGTCCCGTCCGGGCACTTCTCCCTTCAGCCAGCCGGTGAGCGTGCGCCAGCCGAGGTACTTCATGATCTCTGCACGGGTCCAGGCGCGGGCGAGTTCATCGCGGACGAGCGGGTCGTGGCCGAGCCCGCGCTCGCGAGCCAGTTCGATGAGCCGGTTCACCTCGGCCCGGAAGTAGATCGGGTTCGTGGCCGCTTCGTCGCCGCGTTCGAGCCCGAGCAGGGCCATCGCGGCTTGCCAGCCTTCGCCGGGGCCGATGACGACGTTCCCCTGGGCCGTGCGGGCGCCGTCGAACGTCACCTGGTTGAAGTTGCCGGTCCCGGTCATCATGCGGATCGGCCGGACCTCGATACCGGGCTGCTCCATGGGCATGAGGAGCATCGTGATGCCGCGATGGCGCTCGGCGCCGGGGTCGGTCCGGGCCAGCAGGAACATCCAGTTGGCGGTGAGGGCATCGGACGTCCAGATCTTCTGGCCGTCGATGACCCATTCACCGCCGCCCCACCCGCTCCCCACTTCACTCCTCCCCATCCCCACTTCACTATTGCCCGGCACGAGCCGCGCCCTCGTGCGCAGGCCAGGTCCGAGCCGGCCTCGGTCTCCGAGAAACCCTGGCACCAGCGATGCTCGCCGCTGACGATGCGGGGCAGGAAATAGCTCTTCTGCTCGTCGGTGCCGTATCGCAGCAGCAGGTTGCCGATCATCTTGATGCTGAAGGTGTCGTTCCGGCCGTTGAAGGGCACGCCCGCGGTGGCGAGTTCCTCGGTCAGCACGACCTGCTGCAGCCGCGACAGCCCGGCGCCGCCGTATTGCGGCGGCCAGCTGGGCGTGAGGTAACCCTCCGCTGCCAGCTTCGCCCGCCACGTGGCGGTGAACTCACGCGCCTGCTCGCTGCTCAGTGAGCCCAGGCCCCGCCAGTCCGTGGGCAGCGCCCGGCGCAGGAACGCCCGGACCTCGGACCGGAAGTCCTCGGCCTCGGGCGGGTAGTTGACGTTCATGACGGCTGACCCGGGGCGAACGCAGGCGCCCGGTGCTGCGTGAAAGCCGCGAAGCCCTCCCGGCCGTCCGGCGTCGCGAACAGCTCGGTGGCGACCTCGCGCTCCCGGGTGATCCCTTCGCCGAGTCCGGATCCGGCGGTCTCGTGCAGCAGCGACTTCGCCCGCGCCGGGACGAGCCAGGCCCCGGCGGACAGCTCCCGGGCCAGGGTCACCGCGTCCGCCAGGATCGCCGGCGCGGCGGACGCGAGCTGATTGACCAGACCCAGCTGATAGGCCCGGGCGCCGTCGATGGTCCGGCCCAGCATCAGCATCTCGCTGGCCACGCCGCGCGGGACCAGCCGCGGCAACCGCTGCGTGCCGCCCGCGCCGGGCAGGACCCCGAGTTTCGCCTCCGGCAGCCCCAGCTTGGTGCCGGCGGCGCTGACTCGCAGATCGCACGCCATGGCCAGTTCCAGCCCGCCGCCGAGCGCTAGGCCGTTGATCGCCGCGACGAACGGCAGCGGGCTGCTCTCCAGGAGAGCGAGCACATCGGTGAAACCGTGGATAAACCGCTCGAAGTCGCGGTCCGACGCAAACCCGCTGATCTCCTCGATGTCCGCGCCCGCGGAGAACGCCCGGCCGGAGCCGTGCACGACGACGGCCCGGGTCTGCCCGTTCTTCTCGATCTGGCCGACCGCGGCCGCCAGCGCCCGGCAGGTGTGCGAGCCGATGGCGTTCATGCGCTCCGCACCGTCCAGACGCAGCAGGGCGATGCTGTCGTCGAGGTGGATGCTGACGTCGGTGGCCATGGTCACGCCATCGTCAGGCCGCCGCTGACCAACAGCGTCTGACCGGTGATGTAAGCCGCCCCGTCCCCGGTGAAGAAGACGACCGCCGGCGCAACGTCGTCCGGGGTACCGATCCGCTTCATCGGCACCGCGCGCGCCATCGCGTCGAACAGCCCCTGGCTGCGGTCGGAGACCTGCTTGAGCAGCGGCGTGTCGGTCGGGCCCGGGCAGACCGTGTTCACTGTGACGCCCTTCGCGGCGACCTCGCGCGCGAGCGCCTTGCCGAACGCGATCACTGCGCCCTTCGTCCCCGAGTACACCACCTCGCCGGAGGAACCCACCCGGCCCGCGTCTGAGCTGATGTTGACGATGCGGCCGTAGCCGCGGGCGATCATCCCGTCCAGGACGGCCCGCGTGACGATCACCGTGCCGAGATAGTTGACCGAGATAACCGCCCGCCACGTCTCCTCGGTGGACTCGGTGAATTTCTCGATCTTGTCGATCCCGGCGTTGTTCACCAGGACCCTGACCTCGCCCAGCTCGGCTTCGATGGCGGCCACCACCCCGGCGACGCTGGTGCTGTCCGACACGTCCATGGTGAAGCCGGCGTGCCCGCCGGGAACTTCGGCGGCCAGTTCGGCGGCCACCTTGACCGCCGCGTCACCGTCCAGGTCGCAGACGGCCACGGTGAATCCGGCCCCGGCCAGATGTCTGGCGATCGCGCGCCCGATACCTCCTGCTGCGCCCGTCACGAGCGCGGTGCCGCGGGCCGGCGTCATGTCACTGCCCCCCTTCCGGTACGAACTCTTCTGGTACGAATCGCGGGGGGCGCTTCTCCCGGTGCGAGGCCAGGCCTTCGCGGACCTCGGGACCGCCGAACCCGACGAATTCCAGGCCGAGCGACGCCTCGAAGGCGGGCTGCGCCATGCGGTACCAGTGGTTGAGGCTGTGCTTGGTCCACCGGATCGCCGTGGGCGCTCCCTGGGCCAGCTCGCAGGCGATCCGCGCGGCTTCGGCCAGCACCTGGTCGTCATCGACGCACCGGGATACCAGGCCGATCCGCTCCGCCTCCTCGCCGACGAGTGGCTCGCAGGTCAGCAGGTAGTACTTGGCCTTCGCCATGCCCACCAGCAAGGGCCAGCAGATGGCGGCGTGATCGCCCGCGGCGACGCCCAGCCGGGTGTGGCCGTCAATGATCTTCGCCGTCCGGCCGACGACGGAGATGTCGGCCAGCATCGCCACCACCAGACCGGCCCCGACGGCCGGTCCCCGCACGGCCGACACGACCGGCTTGCTGAACCGGAGCATGTTGAGCACGAGGTCACGGGCTTCACGCATGATCCTGATGCGGCTGTCGTACTCGTCGATCATCTCGCCGATCAGGTCGAAGTTGCCGCCGGAGGAGAATGCCCGGCCGGCCCCGTAGACCAGCACGCTGCGGACCGCAGGATCCTGGTCCAGCACCGGCCACACGTCGGCCAGATCTCGATGCATCTCGGGGCTCACCGAGTTCAGCCCGGGGGAGTCGAGCACAAGGTGCATGACGCCCCGCTCGCCCGGCTCCAGGCGCAGGCTGGGGAAGGCCGCGTAGCGGTCTGTCATAGGGATTCCTTGTCGTCGGTGTGACTGCCGCCGGCCCTGGGTTGCCCCGGGAGGTGACGTCCTTTTATAGTTCTATCATCTAAATCATAGGGGCGTCAGTATGGAGTTTGGTCTTTCCGGCGAGCAGATGGCGTTGAAGGCTGCGGCGCACCAGTTCGTCGATCGGCATTGCCCGCCGCGGCAGGCGAAGGAATGGGACGAGACCAGCACCTTTCCCGACCAGCTGATGAAGGCCATGGCCGAGATCGGCTGGTACGGGCTGGCGTTCCCGGCCGAGGCCGGTGGCGACGGGGGCGGCCCGGTGGAGCTCGCCATCATCGCCGAGCAGCTGGGCCGCGCCAGCCTCGACGTCGCGATGTGCTTCATCGGGACGCTGATCCCGGCCCTCACGATCTACAAGTGGGGCACCGACGCCCACCGGCAGGCGATCGCGTCGAAGATGTTCACCGGGCAGACGCGGTACGCGGTCGCTATGTCGGAGCCTGACACCGGCTCCGACGCCGCCGCGCTGCGCTGCGCGGCGGTGGATATGGGTGACCACTACGTCGTTAACGGCCAGAAGATGTGGTGCACCGGCGCCGGTGTGCCGAGCACCACCATCATGACCTACGTCCGGACCTCGCGGAACGGGCGTAAGCACGACGGGATTTCGCTGCTGCTCATCGACGCCGACACGCCCGGCGTCCAGCTCCGTCAGGCGCCCACCCTGGCCCGGCACATTCTGGGCACCTACGAGGTCTTCCTGACCGACGTCGTGGTGCCCAAGACGGCTCTGGTCGGCCCGCCCGATGAGGGCTGGAAAGTGATGCTGTCCAGCCTGGAGCTCGAACGGGTGCTGATGAGCGGCGGATACGTGGGGGTGGCCCAGTCCACCCTGGACGAGGCGCTGGAGTACTCCAAGCACCGGACGGCCTTCGGCCGGCCGGTCGGCACGTTCCAGGCGCTGGCCCATGCGATGGCCGACATGCAGACGGAGATCGACGCCGCGCGCCTGCTCGCCTACCGGGCCGCCTGGTCACTGTCGCACGGCCGGCCCAGCAGCCGGGAGGGAGCGATGGCCAAGCTCAAGGGCTCGGAGACCTACGTCGCCGCGGCCCGGCTCGGCATGCAGATCTGCGCCGGGCACGGTTTCTCCACCGAGAGCGTCATGAGCTTTCGCTGGCGGGAGTCGATCGTCGCGCCGATCTCCGGCGGCACCAGCCAGATCCAGCGCAACGGGATCGCGCGCAGCATGGGGCTGCGCACCTACTGAACCGGCGCCACGGAGCGGGCCGGCCCTGCACCGGCCAGCGGCAGCCGCTCAGCACCGACCGCCAGCACCAGCCGCCCAGCACCAGCCGCCAGCACCAGCCGCCAGCACCAGCCGCCCAGCACCAGCCGGGCACCGTTGATATAGTTAGATAATTAGATCGATGCCGAGGAGTGCCCATGTCTGACGTCGTGATCGTCGAAGCCCTCCGGTCGGCAGTGGGCAAGCGCCGGGGAAGCCTCGCCGGCTATCTGGCGCCGGATCTGTTCAGCGACGTGCTGGCGGCGCTGATCCAGCGGGCGGGCATCGATTCGGGCGTCGTGGGCCAGGTGACCGGCGGCTGCGTGAGCCAGGTCGGCCAGCAGTCGGGCAATATCACCCGGAGCGCATGGCTGGCTGCGGGATTGGACCGTAATGTCGGCGCTTCCACCATCCACGCGCAGTGCGGCTCGTCGCAGCAGGCCTTCACGCTGGCGTACGGCCTGATCGCGGGCGGGGTCGTGGACGTGGCCGTCGCGGGCGGCGTGGAGTCCATGGATCAGGTACCGATGACGTCGAGCGTCATGCCCGAGCTCGGGCCGGCCAAGACGTCCCGCTACGAGCAGCACTACGAGATCACGAATCAGTTCGAGGCGGCCGACCGGATCGCCGAGGCCTGGGGATTCTCCCGGCCCGAGCTTGAGGAGTTCGCGGTCCTCTCGCAGCAGCGGGCGGCTGGCGCCATCGCCGGTGGGCGTTTCGTCAGCCAGATCGTGCCGGTGGAGGTGCCGGTCCGGTCCGGGAGTGGCGAGATGACCGGGACCACGTTGGTCGCCGTGGACGAGGGCCCCCGCCCGACAACCCTCGAAGGGCTGGCCGGCCTGCGGGTCAACCTGCCGGACCGCCCGGGGGCATTGCACACCGCGGGCACGTCGTCGCAGATCTCCGACGGCGCTTCCGCCCTGCTGCTGATGACCGGGACGCGCGCGGCCGAACTGGGCCTGCGGCCGCGGGCCCGGGTCGTCGACTCCATCCTGGTCGGTAACGATCCGGTCATGATGCTCACCGGGCCCATCCCGGCGACCCGGAAGATCCTCAGCCGCAACGGACTGACCCTCGACGACATCGACGTGATCGAGATCAACGAGGCTTTCGCCTCCGTCGTGCTGGCGTGGTCACACGAGCTGAAAGCGGACGCCTCGAGGGTTAATGTCAACGGCGGCGCGATCGCGCTGGGCCACCCGCTGGGCGCGACCGGCGGCGTGCTGCTGACCAAGGCCCTCCATGAACTGGAGCGGACCGGCGGCCGGTACGCCCTGGTGACGATGTGCGTGGGCGGCGGCATGGGCACGGGCACGCTGCTGGAACGGCTCTGAATGTCACCGCCGTCAGATGATCAACGCCAGCCGTCCCAAGGAGAGCTGAGGCTATGGACCTATCGCTGACTCCGGCCCTGCGCGATTTCCAGGACGAGGTTCGCACCTGGTTCGCCGAGCATCTCGTCGGCGAGTTCGCCCGGCACCGGGGCGTCGGGTTCTCGTGGGACGACAGCGCCTGGGACGTCCGCCTGGCCTGGGACAGGGAGCTGTCCGCCGGCGGATGGCTGTGCATTGGCTGGCCCGAGGAGTACGGCGGCCGCAACGCCAGCGTGGACGAGCAGCTGGTCTTCCAGCTCGAGTACGCGCGCGCGAACCCTCCGTTCAAGGCGACGATGCAGGGACAGGAACTGTTCGGGCCGACGCTCCTCGCGTTCGGGTCGCCGGAGCAGAAGAGCCGTTTCCTGCCGCGGATCGTACGGGTCGAGGAGTTGTGGGGCCAGGGTTTCAGCGAGCCCGGCGCCGGGTCGGACCTCGCCGGGCTGCGCACCCGGGCCTGCCTAGTGAAGGGGGATGGTGAAGGGGGAATGGGGAGGCAGGCGGGGGGTGGGGAATGGGTCATCGACGGCCAGAAGGTCTGGACGTCAGTTGGGACCCGGGCCGACTGGATGTACGTGCTGTGCCGGACCGATCCGGAGGCACCTAAGCACAAGGGCCTGTCGCTGCTGCTTGTTCCGGTGGACCAGCCGGGTGTGGAGGTACGGCCGATCCGCAACATCGTCGGCGGTGCCGAGTTCTGCGAAGTCTTCTTCACGGGGGCGCGGACGTCGGCCGACATGGTCGTCGGGGCGGTGAACGACGGGTGGCGCGTCGCCATGGGCGCCCTGGGCACCGAGCGCGGGACGACGCTGCTGGCCGAGCACCTGCGCATTAAGCGCGAGGTGGACGAGATGATCGAGGTGGCCCGGGGGGGCGGCCGGAGCGGGGCAGGCGTGCTGCGCCGTGACCTCGCCCAGGCGTGGACCGACGCGCGGATCATGGAGTGGAACGCGCTGCGGCTGATGACGGCCATCAAGGGACGAGGCGCCGATCCGGCCGTGCAGGCGTCGATCAGCAAGGTCTTTGCCAGCGGGGCGCACATCCGCATGGGTGAGATAGCCATGCGGGCCGAAGGCGCGCGCAGCGAGCTCGTCGGAGAGGGCTACGAGCTCGACCGGCTCCAGCAGGTGTTCCTGGCCAGCCGAGCCGAGTCGATCTACGGCGGCACTACCGAGATTCAGCTCAACGTGCTGTCCGAGCGCACTCTCGGCCTTCCCCGTGAGCCGCGCCGCCCCTGAGCCGTCAACGGCTCGCCGGGGCGATGAAACGGATTGCCGCCCGGTGGTGACGCGCGCCCTGCATCAGGTCCGTTCGGTATAAAAGAATGTTAAAATATACCTGAATTAATTGACATTTGGCTGCAGTAGCCGAGGAGCCGGGGGGCCGCCACGCACCGCTGAGGCACTGGTCTGGCTGCGTTCTACCGGTGCTAACCGGCAGCTATGGCCCGGCGGCGACCTGTAGCATTTATATACCTGTTCGGAGGAGAGAGAGTCTTGCCGCAAAATCGAGTCCCCACGGTTAACGGACGCGTCGCGGTCGGGCGGGCCCTGCACATGCCGAAGATGGCCGAGCTGATCGGTGACTCGCTCCGGCAGCAGATTGTGCGCGGCGATTTGAAGGAGGGCGACGCCCTTCCATCGGAAGCCGCCCTGATGGAACAGTTCGGGGTGTCACGGCCCACCCTCCGCGAGGCCTTCCGCGTGCTGGAGTCGGAGGCGCTGATCACCATACGCCGCGGCGCGCACGGGGGCGCCCGCGTCAAGGCCCCGGACGAGCGGATCGCGGCGCGCTACGCCGGACTGATCCTCGAGTATCGGGGCACGACCCTGCGGGACGTCTTCGATGCCCGCTCGATCATCGAGTCCGAGTGCGCCGGGCTCGCGGCCCGGCACCGGACGAGCGCCGACCTCAACCGGCTGGAGGAGATCTACGAGGCGATCTCCCAGACGGAGAACATCGCGGAGCGCATCGTCCTGCATGGGCAGTTCGACGCCACCATCGTCGAGATCTCCGGTAACCAGACGTTCGTGGTGCTCGTCTCCATGCTCCGGACCATCATCGACAAATCCACGCAGGAGGCGGTGCTGGCGACCGCGGATTCGCCCGCGACGGTCAAGGCGTACAACGATGCCCATCGCGCCCACCGGCGGCTGATCGACCTGATCCGCAAGCGCGACGTCGAGGGGGCCACCGCGCACTGGCGGCGGCACCTTGATCTCGCCGAGGACTTCGTCCTGTCCACCGGGGCCAGCGACTACTCGGTGCTCGACCTGATCTAGGCGCAGGCCGCCCGCCCGGCTTCGGTGGGTTGTCCGCTGTCCCTCGAGGGAGCCGGCCGCCTCGGCCTCCCCATCCGCTACGGATCCGGGCAGCCAGGCCGCCCCGGCCCCGGTGGCCGGGGCCGTCCGCCGCGGATCCCGGCCCCGCCAGCGCGGATCCCGGCCCCGATCGGCCCGCGCCGGCGCCGGGGCCTTGGCCAGACCGCCTCGTTAAGGTATAAATAGATAAATCTTTTAGTTACTCTAGTCGTCAACGCTCACCGCGGCCGTCCCGTGGGGATTGCCTTCTCCTGGCGGATGGCCGACGCGATCGTGACCGAGAGGAGGCGCCGTGGCCGGCTCCCGTGCCGATGTGCCGCTCATGGGCCAGGGTCTGACGTGGGAGAACATGACCTCCGGGTCCTCCTTCCGGACGGCCGCGCGCACGATCACCGAGTCCGACTTGATGAGCTTCGTGCACGTGGCCGGCTTCAACGAGCCGCTGTTCTATGACGCCAGCCACGCGGCCGGCGGCGGGTACACGGGCCGGCTCGTTCCCGGTGCGCTGGTCTACGTGGTCGCCGAAGGGCTGATCCTGCAGACCAACGTCCTGCACGGCACGGGCCTGGCCTTCATTCACATGGAGTACTCGGTCAAGTCTCCGACGTACGTCGGCGACACGTTGTATGTCGTGGTGACCACCCTCGAATCGCGAGCATCGAGCCGGCCCGGCCGGGGCGTGGTCACGTCGCGGTGCGCCGTCATCAACCAGCATGGAGTCGAGGTCGCCGTGTTCACCCCCGTCCGGCTTATCCGTGGCCGGGACTACACCGAGGCCGGAGCGTGACATGAGCGACGCCGTACTCGTCGAAGCCGACGGCCCGGTCCGGATCCTCACCATGAACCGGCCCGGCGCTCTCAACGCCTTCGACGACGATCTGCACGCCGCATTTCCGATGGCCCTCCGCGAGGTCAGCCGTGACCGCACGGCCCGGGCGGTGGTGCTGACCGGCGCGGGCCAGGCGTTCAGCGCCGGCGGCAGCGTTGACGGGTTCGCGGCTCTGGCCAGCGATCTCGAACTGCGCCGGTCGACCCTTCGCCTCGGACGGCAGCTATTCGAGGACCTCATCAACGTCCACCTGCCGGTCATCGCGGCCGTCAACGGGCCCGCGGTCGGGCTCGGCTGTACGATCGCCACCGCTTGCGACGTGGTCATCATGTCGGAGGCGGCCTTCCTGGCCGACCCGCACGTGCTGGTGGCGCTGGTCGCGGGGGACGGCGGGGCCGTCACCTGGCCGCTCAACATCGGGCTGCTGCGCGCCAAGCCGTACCTGCTGACCGGGGACCGCATGCCGGCCGAGGTGGCGGTCAGCCTGGGCCTGGCGACCCGCGCCGTGCCGGCCGGCGATGTGCTGCCGGAGGCCATCGCGATGGCCCAGCGGATCGCCGCCCTCCCGCCGCAGGCCGTACAGGACACGAAAGCGGTGCTGAACCAGCACCTGCGGCAGGCCGCCGTCACGATGCTCCCGTACGGCCTGGCCGCCGAGAGCCAGTCACACGACACTGCGGAATATCGCGCCATGCCGGAGAAATTCCGCTCGCGGAAGGGATAGGCCCGTGGACTTCGCGCTGGACGACGACCAGGCCACGTTGCAGGCCGTCCTCCGGGACTTCCTGACCGATCAGTCCCCGGAAGCAGCCGTGCGGGCGCAGATGGAGGACCCGGCCGCCTACGACCGGGAACTGTGGGACCGGATGGCGAGCGAGCTTGGCCTGCAGAGCGTCGCGATTCCCGAGGAGTACGGTGGCAGCGGTTTCAGCTTCCTCGAATTGGGGCTGGTGCTGGAGGAGATGGGCCGGGCCCTCACCGTCTCCCCGTTCTTCGCCTCGTGTGTCATGTCGGCTCAGCTGCTCCTGGCGCTCGACGACGAAGCGGCGTGCAAGGACGTCCTGCCGGGCATCGCCAGCGGCGCGACGATCGCCTCGGTGGCCCTCGCCGAGGACTCCGGTTCCTGGCGGCCCGAGGACGTTGCCGCCCGGGCCACCAGCCGTGACGGGGCCTGGCGGATCGACGGGCACAAGTCGTTCGTCCTCGATGGGGCGGTCGCCGATCTGCTCCTGGTGATCGCCCGCACGGACAGCGGGCCAGCCGTTTTCGCGGTCGCCGCGGACGCCGGCGGCCTGGTGCGCGAGCCGCTGCCCACGATGGACCAGACCCGCAAGCAAGCCCGGGTCACGTTCACGTCGACGCCGGCGGCACTGCTGGGGACGACGGCCGGCGCCCCGGCGGCCATCGCGGCCATGCTCGACCGGTCCGCGATCGCGCTCGCCGCCGAGGCTCTCGGCGGCACCGGCCGGGTCCTGGACATGTCCGTCGAGTACGCGAAGATCCGGGAGCAGTTCGGGCGGCCGATCGGATCGTTCCAGGCCATCAAGCACAAGTGCGCGTCCATGCTCGTGGACCTCGAGTCCTCCCGGTCAGCGGTGTACTACGCCCTGTGGGCCGTCTCGGCTGGCCATCCCGACACGGCCGTCGTGGCCCCGCTGGCCAAGGCGTACTGCGCCGACACGTACCTGCACGCCGCCGGCGAGAACATCCAGATCCACGGCGGCATCGGCTTCACCTGGGAACACCCGGCGCATCTCTATCTCAAGCGCGCCAAGAGCTCACAGCTGTTTCTGGGCAGCTCTGATTTCCACCGGCAGCAGCTCGCCGATCGCATCGGCATCTGATTCACAGGGAGAAAAGCGATGGGATCTCTGGACGGACGTGCTGGCCATTGTGACCGGAGCGGGGCGCGGCTTGGGCCGGGCGCACGCATTGATGCTCGCTGAGCAGGGCGCGGCCGTGGTCGTGAACGACCCGGGTGTCTCCGGTGACGGAGAAGGGAGCGACGCGTCAGCGGCCCGGCAGATCGTCGCCGAAATCGAGAAGAACGGCGGGCGGGCGGTGGCCAATCTCGACAGCTGCGCGAACTGGAAGGCGGCCGAGAACCTCATCGCTCAGGCCGTCGACACGTTCGGCCGTCTCGACATCCTGGTGAACAACGCCGGCATCCTGCGCGACCGAATGAGCTTCAACATGAGCGAGTCCGACTGGGACGCGGTCATCGAGGTGCATCTCAAGGGGCACTTCGCGCCGTCGCGGTTCGCCGCCGCCTACTGGCGGCAGCGCGCCAAGTCCAGCGCCGGCGCCGTCTACGGGCGGATCATCAACACCAGCAGCGAGTCCGGATACATCGGCCTCGTCGGCCAGGTCAACTACGCCACCGCGAAAGCCGGGATCGTGGGGATGACGCTGGTGATGGCGCGCGAACTGGAACGCATCGGAGTGACCGTGAATGCCATTGCTCCCCGGGCCAGAACGCGGATGACCACCGGCTCGTTCAGCGGATATCCGCAGCCGGTCGAGGGCGAGTTTGACCACCGGGCACCGGAGAACATAAGCCCGGTGGTGGCCTGGCTGGCTAGCCCGGCCGCCGGGCACATCTCGGGCAAGGTGTTCGCATGCTATGCCGGAGACGTCGAACTCCAGTCCCCTATCGAGTCCGAGGTGCACCTGTCGGTCGGCGACCGCCAGTGGACGGTCGAGGAACTCGTGGAGCGCTCGCCCGAATTCTTCGCTGGCGGCCGCCCGCCTGGAGTCGAGCCCCTGCGCTCCGGCATTGGCGGCTGAACGGTCTTCGGCTGGTCGTTCTCGGGCGGGGCGTTCGCAGCCGCGGGCCAGGGCCGCCGATCCGCCCGCCGTTCACGGTTCGGGCGTGAGCACGACTCCCGAAGCCAGCAGTTCGTCGACCCTTGATCGCGGGAATCCCCAGTCCAGCAGGACCTCCGCGGACTGGCCGCCGGGCGCGGGCGGCGGCCCCGCGATCGTCCCGGGCGTGCGGCTGAACCGGGGCGCCGGCGCCGGCTGGGTAACGCCGAAGGCATCGACGAAAGTGCGACGAGCCGCATTGTGCGGATGGCGGGAGGCCTCCGTGATCGACAGGACCGGCGTCACGCAGGCGTCCGAGCCCTCGAAGATCTCGGCCCATTCGTCCCGGGTCCGGGTGATGAAAATATCGGCGAACAGCTTCTTCAGCGTCGGCCAGTTCGCCTGATCGTCGCGGTCGGGCAACTCTTCGAGTGACAGGCCCAGCTTGTCCACCATCACCGCGTAGAACTGCGGTTCGATGGGCGCGACGGCCACGTACCGGCCGTCGGATGTCTGGTAAGAGTCGTAGTACGGCGAGCCTCCGTCGCAGAAGTTTGTCCCGGGTTCGTCGACCCAGCGGCCCTGCGCGGTCATGGCGTAGATCAGCGTCGTCAACGACGCCACACCGTCGACCATCGCGGTGTCGATGACCTGCCCGGCCCCGGATCTGCGGGTTTCGACCAGCCCGCAGACGATCCCGAATGCCATCATCAGCCCACCGCCGGCGAAGTCGGCGATAAATCCAGGCGGGGTCGCGGGCTGGGTCTCTCGCCGCTGGAGCAGCGTCAGGGCACCGGTGAGTCCGAGGTAATTCAGGTCGTGCCCGGCCATCTGCGACAACGGGCCGCGCTGGCCCCATCCGGTCATCCGGGCGTAGATCAGCCGGGAGTTGCTGGCGAAGCAGGCATCAGGGCCGAAGCCGAGGCGCTCAGCGACACCGGGCCGGAAGCCCTCGAGCAGCACGTCGGCCTGCGCCACGAGCTGCATGAGCGCGTCGAGCCCGGCCGGTTGCTTCAGATCGATGGTGACGGAGCGCCGGCCGCGGCTGAGTGCGTACTTCTCGGGCCGGAAGACCCTGGCGGCCGGGCGGTCCACGCGAATGACGTCGGCTCCGAGGTCCGAGAGCAACATAGCCGTGTACGGAGAAGCGCCGAGGCCGGCGACCTCGATGACCTTGACACCGGCGAGCGGCCCCGCGGGCTGCGCGGAGTCCGATGTGCGGCGGCGTGAACTCATGCGGACTCGGTGCGGTCCGGTTCCGGCTGGCCGATACGCAGGCGTTCACCGGACGCGCTGACCGTGAGGACGCCCTCCGCCAGGATTGTCCTCGCTGCGGTGAGCACCGTGCCCCTCGCGAAGTTCAGTCGGCGGCCCCGCTTCGTGCACCAGCCTTCTATCAGCACGTCCTGGTAAGGCGCGACCGCCATGTACTGGATTGTCATCGACACCGTGGTGAACCGGCTGCTGAGGTTGAAGTCGTGCCCGGCGACGACCGCGCCCATGCCGATGGTGTCGATCGCCGTAGCCAATGCACCGCCGTGAAATATCCCGTCGTGGGCCGATAGCCGCTCCTGGAACGGCAGGCGGGCCCGCACGAAATCCGGCTCCCAGTCGATGATGTCCAGGCCCACGAGGTTGTTGAAGGGGACGTGCTTGCGCCAGTGGTTCTCGAACCAGATGTTGCGTGCTTCTGCTTCTTCAGGGCTCAGCACCGGCCAGGCTCCTCTGTCACCCTGATCGTTTCTGGATGTCCTCGAGCAGCTGGGGGACGACCTGGAAGAGGTCGCCGACCACGCCGAAGTCGGCGAGCTCGAAGATGGGCGCCTCGGGGTCCTTGTTGACGGCGAGGATGGTCTTGGACGTCTGCATGCCGGCCCGGTGCTGGATGGCGCCGGAGATGCCGATCGCCATATACAGCTGCGGGGAGACGGTCATGCCGGTCTGGCCGACCTGGAACTTGTGCGGGTACCAGCCCGCGTCCGTCACCGCGCGGGACGCGCCCACCGCGGCCCCCAGGGAGTCGGCCAGCTTCTCGATCAGCTCGAACCCGTCCGCGGAGCCGACACCGCGGCCGCCGGAGACGACGATCGCGGCCTCGGCCAGCTCGGGGCGCTCCCCGCGTTCCTGCACCACCTTCTCGGTGACCTTCGCGCCCTTCGCCGCGTCGCTCACCGTCAGGTCGACGGTGCTCAGCTCCGCAGCCGCCGTGGCCATCTCCGGGGCAAGCGAGTTCGGCCGGACCGTGATGATGGGGGTACCCGTCTTGACCGCGGAGTGCACGACCGTGGCGCCGCCAAAGATCGACTGCTCGGCGACGATCTTGCCGCCGTCCCCAGCGGTCAGGCCCACCGCATCAGCGATCAGTCCCGAGCTGGTCTTGACGGCCAGCCGGGCGGCGACTTCCTTGTTCTGCCCGGTGGACGCCAAGAGCACCGCCGCGGGGGACGTGTCCGCCACCAGCTGCGCGAGCAGCTCCGCCTCGGGCGCGACCGCGTAATCGGTGAAGTCGCTGCCGTCGGCCACATACATGCGGCCCGCGCCGTACTCGGCCAGCCGCGCCTGCCCGTTGGCGGAACCCGCCCCGGCCCAGACCGCGGCGGGCTCACCGAACTGGCGGGCCAGCGTCAGCAGTTCGAGCGTGACCTTCTTGACGTCGCCGCCGTTGTGCTCGGCCAGTACCAGAACCTCAGCCATCTCCAGCCCCCTCAGATGAACTTGCCCGCGGCCAGGAACTCGGCCGCCATAGTGCCGCCGTCTCCCTCGTCCTTGACGATCGTGCCGGCCTGCCGCGGCGGCCGATCGGCGAAGTCGACGACCTCGGTCGCGGCGTTCGCGAGGCCCACCAGGGACGGGTCGATCCCGGCGTCGGCACCGCTCATGACCTGCATGGGCTTCTTCTTCGCGGCCATGATGCCCTTGAACGACGGGTACCTCGGCTCGTTGATCTTCTCCACCACACTGACCACCGCCGGCAGCGTCCCCTCAACCGCCCAGTAGCCGTCCTCGGACTGGCGGCGGATCCGCACCTGTGCTCCGTCGATCTCCACCTTGGACGCCAGCGACAACTGCGGCACGCCGAGCCGCTCCGCCAGCATCGCCGCCATCGCCCCCATCCGCGCGTCGGTCGACTCGGCGCCCAGCACCACCAGGTCGAAACCAATGGTCTGCAAAACCTGGGCCAGCGCATAGGAGGTCGCCAATGCGTCGGATCCGGCTAGGATGTCGTCGATCAGGTGCACGGCCTGGTCCGCGCCCATCGATAGTGCCTTGCGGATCGACTCCGTCGCCTTCTCCGGCCCCATGGTCAGCACGGTGACCTCGCCGCCGTGCGCCTCCTTGATCTGCAGGGCCTCCTCGATGGCGTACTCGTCCAGCTCATTGATCAAGCCGTCGACGGACTCGCGGTCGAGCGTGGCGTCACCTTGCTTGAGTTTGCGTTCGGCCCCCGTGTCCGGGACCTGCTTGACACAGACGACGATATTCATCGGCGACACCTACCTCCCTGTCACTCTTGCAGGATCGCCCTGCGGCACTCATATTTATAGTTCTATTTTTGATCTATTTCAATCCTCATCACCCTAGCGGGTGCTGACCAGGGCGTGCGGGGGCGGCGCCGGCGCCGGTTTCTGGTGCGGCGCTGTCGCTGTCGCCGGCGCCGTTGGCCGCGGGGCGGTGGAGGGCGACGGAGCGGGCCAGTAGCTGGGCGACGTCGATGACTTCGAGGTTTTCCTTGGCCTCGCCGGTGCCTTTCTTGGCGGCGATGGCGTCGCCGAGCATGACCAGGCAGTAGGGGCAGGCGGTGGAGATGCTGTCGGGGTCCAGGGCCAGGGCCTCGTCGATGCGTTCGGTGTTGATCCGCTTGCCGATCCGTTCTTCCATCCACATCCGGGCGCCGCCCGCGCCGCAGCAGAACCCGCGGCTCTTGCAGCGGTGCATCTCGGTGGCGGTGGTGCCGGGCACGGCGTCGATGAGTTCCCGGGGCGGGGTGTAGACCTTGTTGTGCCGGCCCAGGAAGCACGGGTCGTGGTAGGTGATCTTCTCGGTGACCTCACCGGCGGGGGTGAGTTTGCCCTGCTCGACCAGCCGGGCCAGCAGCTGGGTGTGGTGGATGACCTGGTAGGTCCCGCCGAGCTGGGGGTATTCGTTGGCGATGGTGTTGAAGCAGTGCGGGCAGGAGGCCACGATCGTCTTCCCGGCCCCCTTGGCCACCCCGGCGTCGTTCAGGGTTTCCACGTTCTGCCTGGGCGAGCATGGAGTAGACGAACTCGTTGCCCATCCGCCGGGCCGGGTCCCCGGTGCACGTCTCCGCGGGCCCCAGGACGGCGAACTTGACTCCGGCGGTGTGCAGCAGTCCGGCGATGGCCTTGGTGGTCTTCTTGGCCCGGTCCTCCAGCGCCCCGGCGCAGCCGACCCAGAACAGGTACTCCACGTCCGCACCGATCACGCCGTCGATGACCGGGACCTCGAAGTCGAGTTCGGTGATCCAGGCGGCCCGGGCGGCCTCGCCCATGCCCCACGGGTTGCCCTTGTTCTCCAGGTTCTTCAACAGCGTCGAAGCCTCCTCGGGGAACGCGGACTCGATCAGCACCTGGTGGCGGCGCATCCCGTCGATGTGGTCGATGTGCTCGATGTCGACCGGGCACTCCTCCACGCACGCCCCGCAGTTGGTGCAGGACCAGAGCACGTCCGGGTCGATCACCCCGCCCGCGTCGGCCGTCCCGACCAGCGGCCGGCCCGCCTCGGCCAGCACGTCCGCGGGCAGCTTCTCCCGCTCCTCATCGGAGCGGCCAGCAGGTACGGGGCCTTGGCGAACGCGTGATCGCGCAGGTCCAGGATGACCTGCTTGGGCGACAGCGGCTTGCCGGTGGCCCAGGCCGGGCACTGGGACTGGCAGCGCCCGCACTCGGTGCAGGTGGCCAGGTCCAGCAGGCCCTTCCAGCTGAAGTCCTCGATCTTCCCCAGCCCGAACACGTCGGTGTCCGGGTCGGCTTCTTCGAAGTCCAGCACCTTCCCGCCTGAGCGCATCGGCTCCAGCGCCCCCAGCGCGTCCGGGCGGCGGGAAAACAGCACGTTGACCGGGGCCAGGAAAATGTGCAGGTGCTTGGAATGGACCACCAGCACCAGGAAGCCCAGCACGACCGCCAGCTGGGCCAGCAGGAACACCACCTCCAGCACGCTGTTCACCCCCGTCCCCAGCGGCGCCAGCCAGTGCCCGACGATCTGCGACGCGAACGCGCCGTGCGGGTACGGGAAATACCCGGTGTTGATCTGCGCGCCCCGGTACAGCAGCAGCGTGGCGATGACGGCGAAGATCATGCCCAGCACCAGCCACGCCGCACCGGTGTGCGACCCGGCGAACCGGGACGCCCGGCCCTCCCGCCCCGGGTCGTTCCGCAGCCGGATCACCGCGAACGTGACGATGCCGGCCAGCACCAGCACCGCGAACAGGTCCTCGGCGAACCCCAGCGCGACCGAATGCCCGATCCCGGGGATCGCGAACCCGCGGGAGAACAGATCACCGTAGGCCTCGATGATCGTGAAGATCAAGATGATGAAGCCCCAGAACGTGACCAAATGAGCCAGCCCCGGCACCGTCCACTTCAGCAGCTTCCGCTGCCCAAACACCTCCGTGGCCTGCACCTCCGCATCCCGAGCGGGGTGCTCGCGAGTGAACTCAAGCCGCTCCGGCGCCGGCTGCCCAGCCCGGCCCAGCCGGGCCAGCCACCACAACCGGCGGCCCGCGACCGCGGCCGCCACCACCGTCATCAGCAGGCCAAGGACGATCCGCACAATCACGAGAACTCCCTACGTCGACAGGCGGCCAAGGCGTTCGGCATGGACCGCCCCCTGTCGTGAAGATCAAACTATTGAGTTATATTAATGTACTTGATTATGTCAATCCGTGGCTCGCGTGCGGCGATCCCTCCGCATCCGGCGGCCAGCGCCGGCCATCGGCCGCGGTGATCTCCCACCCTCAGCGCTCAGCTCCCCAGCGTCTCAGCGCCGCCAGCCGATAGTGCCGCCCGCCGACAGGTCTAGCGAATCAGTCAAAAACGTTATACGATTATGCTTCGTTGATCCGATCGCTAGAAGGAGTGAAATGACCGGGCTGGAATACGGGCTGTTCGACTGCGACACCCACTGCTACGAGACACGCGACTCCTTCACGCGGTACCTGCCGGAAAAGTGGCAGCAGCACGCCATCGCGCCGGTGCGGCTGCAGGACGGCACCGAGCGCGTTCTGGCCGCGGACCGGATTGCGGTCTTCAACTCCGAACAGGGCCTCGGCTTCGACCTCGCCTACCGCCCGGGCTCGCTGAAGGAGATGCTCCGCCAGATGTCGTCCGGCAATCCGGACGAGACCTACCAGCCTGAGCCCATGCGGCCGGAGTACCTCGACCGGGAGGCCCGGGTCAAGCTCATGGAGGCCCAGGGCGTGGACCGGGCGGTCATATTCCCGTCGGCGATGGCGCTGTCGGTGGAGAACTACGTCAAGAATGTTCCGGCTGCCTACGCCAATATTCACTCGTTCAACCGGTGGTACGACGAGGAGTGGGGGTTCAACCGGGACGGGAAGATCTTCGCTCCTGCGCTGCTGTCGCTGGCTGATCTGGACCTGGCGGTCGCCGAGCTCGATTCCGTACTGGAGCGCGGCGCCCGGATCATCCTGCTGCCCACCGGTCCCGCTTACGGGCGCTCGCCGGGCGACCCGTACTTCGACCCGATCTGGTCCCGGATGAGCGAGGCCGGCGCCACCGTCGCCTTCCACATCATGGAGAACTGGTACAACGAGAACATCGCCGCGGCCTGGGGGCACGACCCGTGGCCCGGTGCCTGGCACATGTCCGCCTGGCAGTGGAACAACCTCTACGGCGAGCGGCCGATCGAGGACACCCTGTCCGCGCTCATCTTCGACAACCTCTTCGGGCGATTCCCGAACCTCAACGTGCTCGTGGCCGAGTTCGGCGCGTCCTGGGTGCCGCACTTCATCGGGCACATGGACAAGAGCCGCGGCATGGGCCGCAATGGCCCCTGGACCGGCGGCAAGCTGACCGAGCGGCCGAGCGCCATCTTCCGGCGGCACATCCGGGTCGTGCCCTACCCGGAGGACGACATCGCGCGCATCGCCCGCGACCTGCCCGATGTCGACTGCCTGGTGATGGGGTCGGACTTCCCGCACGCCGAGGGCCTGGCCGAGCCCGCCGAGTTCGCCGCCCTGCTGGACGGTATGACCGGCCTGCAGCAGCGCCAGATCCTCCGGGACAACGCGGCGAAACTGTTCGGTACGGACTGACCGCGGCCCGCGCCCGAGGCGCGCCGTCAGCCGCGCTCGCCGGGCTACCGACCCGCCAGGCAGGTCGTGCGGTATCCGGAGCCCCACGGTGATATCTAGCACGGTGGCCTCCCGATGACGGCAGAGCTATTCCTGAACTAATGACGTCGAGATTCCCTCCTGCTCGGCAAGCCATTGCTGGTGCCGGGTGAAGTGGCCGGGGTCGCGCAGCACCATGACGCCCTCACCCCGGGCCAGGACCGCGCCGGTGCTGGCCAGGGTGAGCTCGCCAGCGACGTACCAGCGACGTCCCTCCCGGCGCACCGTCCAGGCGCGCGCGTGCAGTGGGCGCCCGATCGGTACCGGCTTCACGTACGTGACCGAAAGCTGGCCGGTGACCGCGAGTTCTCCGTTCAGCAGGGGTACGTGCCCCAGGACCTCGTCGAGCACGCCAGCAGTCCAGCCTCCATGGGCGACGTGCGGACCGCCCTCGTTCTCCGGCCCGCACACCAGTTCCGTGTGTACCGAGCCGTCCGGCTGCAGTTCCTCGCGGCCGACGCCGAGCCGGCAGGCCCCCAGGCGCCGGCATGCGCCGCACAACGCGACGGGTGAGGCCGGCTGCGGGGGCAGCTGGAAGTCCGATCCGGCCCAGGGGGAGGCAGCCATGTGAATCCCTTCGACGATGTGCCGTGCTGGCCGCGCGCCCGGCGCGGCGGTTCATAGCCATGCTGTGGGTGGCCAGAGACAGGTTAATAAGATAACTATATCGTCGGTACGTCAGCCTGGTCGATGCGGACGGCCGGGGAAACGGCAGCGACGCCCTCTCCCGGGCGGCCGATGACCAGCGGATCGATGGTGACCTCGGCTACCGCCGGCAGATCCTCCACCAGCGCGGCCAGCCGGAGCAGGGCGTCCTCGATCGCCGGCACGTCGGCCGGGTCGCCGCCGGAGGCCCCGGTGAGCAGGGGATAGGCGCGCAGTGAAGCGAGCAGCGTGCTCACGTCGCGGTCGGTGAGCGGGGTGACCCCCGTCGCCACGTCGGCGAAGAGCTCGCTGAACAGGCCACCCAGGCCGAAGCTGATGACCGGCCCGACGAGCGGATCCGAATGGACCCGCAGCACGCCGCGGCCGGTGTCCCCGGGCCGCCCCGGACCGCGGCCGGCGGCCGCCCCGGTGTCCACGGTCTTGATGCCGTAGTAGCCCAGCAGCGTGGCGGCATCCCCCGGGGCGAGCCAGCCGGGGCCAGCCCCGGAGAGCAGTTCACTAGCCGCCTTCCGGTCGACGTCCGGCGGGTACGCCAGGACTCCGGCGGGCTCCCGCCGCCAGCTGCCGTACGCCGCGGCCCGGCCGAGCGCCGCCGCGGCGCGCTCCGGAAAAACGTAACTCGGAATGGCCAGCTCGCCGTCCCGGAGCTGGGCTGGCAGCCCGGATTCGGACATGAAGCTCGCTACCACGGGCTTGCCGCCCGCGCCGCGGGTGGCGTCCATGATGGCCGCGGCCACCTCTTCCACCGCACGGACCAGGGGCGGCATGAAGATAACGATCACCGAGTCAACGCCCGGATCCGCGAGCACGGCGCCCAGGGCGGCGCGGTAGTCGCCGGGCGAGGCCGTCGGCCGCAGGTCCACCACGCCCTGCGCCGGGACCGGCGGAATGCCCGCGGCGCTCAGCCGGGCCAGCGTCGGGGCCGGCAACACCGCCACCGTCAGGCCGCCCGCGGTGCAGGCGGTGGCGGCGAGCACACCTGGAGCCAGGGCGTTGGTCACGATGGCGACCCGGCGGCCGGCGGGCACCGGCTGATTCGCCAGCAGGAGCGCGACGTCGAACATGTCCTCCAGGGTGGTGGTGTGGATGACGCCCGCCTGGGCCAGCAAGGCACCGCCGGCCGCGTCACCGCCGGGGTTGACCGCGACGATCGGCTTGCGCGCGCCGACCCGCCGGGCGATCCGCGCGAAGTTCCGCGGGTTGCCGAAACGCTCCAGGTACAACAGGACGACACCGGTCTGCGGGTCGTCCTCCCACCACTCCAGCAAGTCGTTCGACGACACGTCCGCCGCGGTCCCGATCGAGACGAAGCAGGAGAACCCCAGACCGGTCCGGTGCGCCAGGTCGAGGATGGCCAGGCCCAGTGGCCCGGACTGGCTCGACATGGCGACGGCCCCGGCGGGTGGCTGCACCGGCGCGAAGGTCGCGTGCATCACCGATCCGGCGCGGGTCGACAGGATACCCATCGACGTAGGCCCGACCATGCGCATGCCGTGCGACCGCACGAACCGGGTGATGGCCTGCTCCTGCGCGCGCCGGGCGGCCGCGTCGCCGGGGAAGTCGGCGGTGACGACCACCACCGCGCCGACTTTGGCCTCGGCGCAATCACGGATGACGCCGGTGAGGGCCTCGGGCCGGACCGCGACGAGCGCGAGATCGACGGGCTGCGGCAGGTCCTGCACGCGGGCCACCGCGGGTATCCCGGCGATCTCGTCCGCCGCCGGATTGACCGGGTACACCGGTCCAGGGAAAGCGCCCTGGGCCAGGTTGACCAGGATCTGGTGCCCGATGGTGTAAGGCTGCCGGTTCGCGCCGATCACCGCGATCGTCCTTGGCCGGAGCAATCTCTCCAGTGACCGGCGTGCGGCCTGATGCTCGCGGCGGCTTATCCGGGCCAGCGCGCTGCCTCGCTGGTCGACGCGCAGGACGACGTGCTGTAGATGACCCTCGGCGGTGACCTCGCAGCTGTGCCCGGAGGCGGCGAACACCCTCAGCATCGCCGCGTTACTGGTGAGCACGTCGGCCTCGAACACGTAGATGCCGATTCCGGGGGCGGCCGCGGCGAGCCGCTCCAGCAGCAGCGTTCCCAGCCCGAGGCCCTGGAACTCGTCCGCGATCGTGACGGTCACCTCGGCGTGGTCGGTGTCCTCCAGCCTGATCAGCCGGCCCACGCCGATCATCTGGTCATCGAGGAACGCGACCAGGGCGAGATGGTCCGCATAATCCACGTCCACGAACTGGCGCAGCAGCTCGCGGCGGAACCTGGGCACCGGTCCGAGCAGCCGCTGGGCCAGCGTGCGCCGGGACAGCCGGCGGCTGAAGTCGAGCATGGCCTCTTCGTCTGCGGCCAGCACCGGCCGGATCATCACCGAACGCCCGTCCCGCAGCAGCCCGGGCTGCTCGAGCTCGGCGGGGTACCGCGCTCTCACGCGACTAGAGGTTACGCCCCGGCCCGCGCACCGGTTCCCGCTCCGAGCTGGAGAGGGCCTGCACGTCAGCCGGCGAGCCGGGCGTGAGCGTACCCGGACATGACTTCCTTGCCCTCGGCGTTCACCGTAGACAGCGAGAACTCGGCCACCGGGCCGTCCTGGTCGTCAGTGATCCGCACCACCGAGCTGCGGACCGTCAGGGTGTCGCCCGGCCACACCTGCGCGGTGAACCGCACCCCGAACCGCAGCAGGCCTTCCGTGCCGACCAGCCCGGCAATCGCCTGCCCGGTCAGTCCCATGGTCAGCATCCCGTGCGCGAACACCGAGGGGTACCCCGCGATCTTCGTGGTGTAGATCTCGTCCGTGTGCAGCGGGTTGTAGTCGCCGGAGGCCCCCGCGTACTGCACGATCTGGGTTCGCTTGAGATCCTCCACGACTACCGTCTCGAAGGTCTGGCCGTCTGCCAGTTCGCTGGCTTGCCGTGTGGTCACGACGCCTCCTGCCGCACGCTTACGCTGCGGGCGGTCACCACGAGCTCGCCCGCCGCGTCCCGGTACTCGGTGATCTGCTCGCGGAACCGCAGCCGCCCGGAACGCCCCTGTTTCTCCCACTCCTCGCCTGGCCGGGTAGCGCAGGCCAGGATGTCGCCGACCCGGATCGGCCGGTGATAGGTGAAGTGCTGCTCCGCGTGCAGTCCGCCGGCTCCTTCCGTGATCAGCCCGGCGTCACCGCCTGAGCCGTGCCACCGCGCACCCGGCCGCGGCCGTAGCGGGTAGTCCGGGTCGAACTGGGCGCTGGCCATGGCGAACGTGGGTGGTGCGGCGTCGCCTGCGCTGGGCAGCGGGGCGCCGGCCGCGCCCAGCGCCCGGGCGAAGGCCAGCACGTGCCCGGCCTCCACGGGGAATCGTTCGGCGGTCATCTCAGGCTCCCCGCTCGGTGCCGACCACGGATACGAACGACACGCACTCGCCCGGGCCGCCGCCCAGGTTGTGGGTGAGCGCCAGCGAGCGCCCTTCGCCGGCCGTGCGCACCGCACGCTGCTCCGGGGCCTGGCCGCGGAGCTGCAGCCAGGCTTCGAACATCATCCGCAGGCCGGACGCGCCGATCGGGTGGCCGAAGGCCTTCAGCCCGCCGTCCGGATTAACGGGCAGGTCGCCGTCGAGATCGAAGCTCCCGGACAGGACGTCTTTCCATCCTTGCCCGCGCTCGGCGAACCCGAGATCCTCCATCAGCACCAGCTCGGTCGGGGTGAAGCAGTCGTGCACCTCGGCGAGTGCGAGCTCGGCGCGCGGGTTGGTGATCCCGGCCTGCTGGTAAGCGTCCCGGGCCGAGGCAGCCACCTCGGGGAACGTGGTGAAGTCGTAGCCGGTGCGGGACAGGCCGTCCGCCGGGCCGGCGACGAGGGACAGCGCCTTCACGTAGAGCGGCTTGTCCGTGTAGCGGTGTGCGTCCTCGGCGCGGACCACGATGGCCGCCGCTGAGCCGTCCGATACGCCGGAGCAGTCGAAGATGCCGAGCATCCCGGCGATGAGCGGCGATTTCTTGATCGTTTCCTTCGGCACTTCCTTGCGGAACTGGGCCCGCGGGTTCTTCGCCCCGTTCTGGTGGTTCTTCCAGGCGATCCTGGTCAGCACGTCCTTGAGCTCGGCCGGGTCGACGCCGTACTTCTCCGCGTACGCCGGGGCGAGCAGGCTGAAGTTCGCCGGGGCCGTCGTCTCGCCCTGCCCGTCGTCGCCGGCGCCCGGCGCGTTGGAGCCGGACAGCCCGGAATATCCGGAGTCCTTGAGCTTCTCCACCCCGATCGCCATCGCGCAGTCGTAGGCGCCGCTGGCCACCGCGTAACAGGCGTTGCGCAGCGATTCGGACCCGGTCGCGCACATGTTCTCCAGCCTGGTCACCGGCTTGTACGGCAACCGGAGCGGTTTGCTGAGGGTGAGCCCCGATATGCCGGAGCCCATCGTGCCGAGCCAGAAGGCGTCGATGCTGGCCAGGTCGATGCCGGCCGATTCCGCCGCCGCCGTGGCCGACTCCACCAGCAGGTCGTCGGCGGACCTGTCCCAGTGCTCGCCGAAAGCCGTACAGCCCATCCCCACGATGGCGACCTGGTCCCTGATGCCGTGTGACCCCATGTCTCTTCCTTTTCGTCCGCTGCGGCTTGCTTACCTGGCTGGCGAGGCTCACTCGCCGGCTGCGGCGCGGACCGGCCGCGCCTTCCAGAAGTAGTTGTGCACGCCGGCCGCGGTGACCAGCCGCCGGAAGGTCATCTCGGCCCGCAGGCCGATGCGGACCTCCTGCTTCGGCGGCGTCGGTGAGCTGGCAGCGCATCCGGCCGCCGCCGTCGAAGTCGAGCACCACCATGAGCATGGGCGGGCTCGGCGTGTAGGCCAGCCGGTCCACGGTGTAGGTGGTCACGGTCGCGGGCACGTCGGCGAGCGGCTCGGGGGCCATCTCGTCGACCGCGTGGCACTGCGGGCAGACCCGGTCCGGCGGCAGGCTGCGCGTGCCGCACCGGCTGCACTTCGCCGCGACGAGCCCGAACTTCCAGTCCGCCCGGCGCTGCGCGGGCGGTGCCGCGACCGGGTCCGGGTCCGGCCGGCGGGGCGGCTCGCGGTCCAGGAACCCGCGCCAGGACAGGAAGGTCGCGTACTCGAGCGCGCTGCTGCCCGCCGCGATCTGCGCGGCGACCGGCTGAGCCTGGCGGTGGCTGAGCAGGGCTTCGGTGGTGCGCAGGGCCAGCGCGGTGACCCCGTTGGCCAGCACCACCAGCAGCACAGTCTCGTCCGGGCCGGCCCGGTCCAGGACGTCGGCCAGCAGGATGCCGGGCTGTGCGGTCCCGGCGTTGCCGATGCTGGCGGCGAGGTTGTCGGCGACCACCTCGGCGGCTACTCCCGCGGCGCGGACGGTGCGGCTCACCGCCCGGGCGGGCAGACCGGCCACGATGAGGTGATCCACCTGCGCCGGGGTGAGCCCCGCCTGTTTCAGCGCGTCCGATATCGCCGCCTCCGCCAGCGGCCCGTACACCTGCTCGCCGAAGCGCTCCTCCCACACCCGGGACGCGGCCGCGCCGGGTGCCCGCCACCGGTCCAGGAACTCGGCCGTGGCCGAGCCCTGGCCGATGATGTCGGCCAGCACCGGCATGCGGTCGTCTGCGGCATCCCCGCCGAAGACGAACGCGGCCGCGCCGTCGCCGCCGTCTCGCTCGTCCGTACTGCCGGGCAGCCCGGTGCGGATGTCGGTGAGCACCGCCACCGCGGGCACCGGTGCCTGCGCGGCCGTGACCAGCGCGCCCACACCCGAACGAACCGCGCCGACCATGTCCACGGCGAGGGCCTCGGCGGGCAGCCGCAGCGCGGCGTGCACCGCCGTGGCGTTGGTCTTGTCCGCATAGGCCGGGACGGTGGTGGCGAGGAACAGCTGCCGTACGGACTCGCGGCGGGCCCCGGTCAGGCGGGCCAGCGCGGCGCGGCCCGCGGCCACTCCCATCGACGTCGTGTCCTCGTCATACGCGGCCGCCGAGCGGGTGCCGCGGCCTCCGCCGCTGCCCAGTACGCCCGCTATCCGGCTGCGCTCCAGCCGGTAGAACGGGATGTAGGCGCCGTAGCCGACCAGGCCTCCCATGGCACTCCCCAGGTCTCAGGACGGATGAGTAAAAGAAGTTTACCTGTTGTACTATTTTTCTGCTAGCCCGAGGAGAGACGTGATGAGCATGGTTGACCCAGCTGAGTTCGCCGGGCGGGTCGCGCTGGTGACCGCGGCCGCGGGTAAGGGCATTGGGCAGGCGGTGGCGCGGCGGCTGGCCGCCGGCGGTGCGCGCGTGGTGGTGACCGACATCCATCCCGGCCGCACTGAGAAGGTGACCGCGCAGATCGCCGCCGACTACCCGGCGGCCACGGTGGCCGGCTACCCAATGGACGCCGGTGACCGCGATCAGATCGATGCGGTGGTGGACGCCGTCACCGCGTCCCTGGGCCCGGTGCAGATCCTGGTCAACAACGCCGCGGTCAACGTCGTGGGCAGCATCTTCGGTTACGACCCAGCCGACTGGGACCGGGTGGTCCGGGTCAACCTCACCGGGCCCTGGTATCTGTGCTACCGCACGATGCCGCTGATGCGCGACGCCGGCGGCGGGGTGATCGTGAACGTAGGCAGCTTCGCGCCCGACGTGGGCGGCGGCGGCGTGGAGGCGCCGTACGCGGCGACCAAGGGCGGCCTGGCCGCGCTGACCCGCGGCCTCGCCCACGAGGGCGGCCCGCACCGGATCCGCGCTGTGTACCTGTCCATGGGCGTGGTCAGGGGCACCAAGTTCGCCGAGGATAACGCCGAGTTGCTGGCCCGGCTGCCCGGGACCACCGGGCCGCTCGGTGACCTGCCGGGCGCCGCCGATATCGCCGAGGCGGCGGCTTTCCTCGCCTCTGACCGAGCCGCGTTCATAACCGGGGAAGTACTGAACGTGGCGGGCGGCGCTTACATGCGCAACTGATGGGCCGCTCCGGCCGGGCGGTCGCAGTTGACAAAGTTTAATAAGTTATCTGATTATATGAGACATGAAGCGTCCCGAAGTGAGCCTATGGCTGGCCGTGCTGCGAAGCTTGCTGCCACCCTCGCGCCTGCCGCCCCGGCGCCACTTCTCGGCCTGCGGCTGGCCCGCCGGGCGCCCTCGCGCGCGCCGGCGCGCCGCCTCCTGACGTGGCTAGCGCACCCGGCTGGCGCCAGGCCCCGGGTGCGCCGGCCCGCACTAGGGCCTGCGTATAGAGTTACCCTCGTATGCTTATTGCATTGGTAATCCAGCCAATGGAGCCAGCGGATGGAATCAGGCCAGCCGGCCCGAGGGGAAAGCTTGAACGCGGTCAGGGGAATCTCGACGATCCGGGTGCCGAAGGCCGGAGAGATGGTGGCGTCACACCTGCGCCGCCAGATTGTCCTCGGCGAGCTGAAGGAAGGCGATCAGCTGCCCTCCGAAAGCGTCCTGATGGAGGAATACGGCGTCTCGCGCCCCACGCTCCGGGAGGCGTTCCGCATTCTGGAAGCCGAGGGAGCTATCGCGGTCCGGCGCGGCGTACGGGGTGGCGCGCGGGTGCAGATGCCGGACGTCGGGGCCGCCGCCCGGCACGTAGGCCTGCTGCTGCAGTATCGGGGAGCCCTGCTGTCCGATGTCTATGAGGTGCGCACGGTCCTGGAGCCGGCCGCGGCCCGGATGGTGGCCAAGCGGCGCACGTCGGCGGACCTTGTGCGGTTGCGGGAGGCCCTGGACCGGCAGCGCGATTCCGCGGATGACCCGGGCAGTTCCTTCAGCGCCGACGCCGACTTCCACCGGCTCATCGTGGAACTTTCCGGCAGCGAAACGCTGCAGGTTCTCGCCGCGCTGGTCACCAACGTCATCCGTGAGGGAGATCGCGCCTACGCGGAGAGCCATGACTGGAAGCACGAGCAGGAGCTGGCGAAGATCGCGCTGCGGGCGCATACCCGGCTCGTCGAGCTCATCCGCAAGCGCGACGGCGACGCGGCCGAGGAGTTCTGGCGCACGCACCTGGCCGAGTCGGCCAAGGTCGTGCTGGGCGACCGCGCCCCGGCCACGGTGGTGGAACTGCTGTCCTGAACTGAGCTGATCGGTGCATCGCCCCGCGGTGCACTAGCGCAGGTAGGCCTGGCCGCCGTCGAGGGCGATGGTCGTTCCCGTGATGTAGCTCGCGGCGGGGCCGCACAGAAAGGCCACGGCCGGGCCGATCTCATCCTCCGGATCGCCCAGCCGCCGCAACGGAATGCCTGACATGCTGCGCTCGTATTCCGCCGGATTGGCCTGCCGCCAGGCCTCGGATGCCGGGCTGGTCGCCGCGGGCAGGATGGCGATGACCCGGATGCCGTCCGGCCCCCATTCGGCCGCGGCTACCCGGCTCAGGGTCTGCGTCGCGGCCTTGGCCGCGGCGTAGACCCCGCGCCCGGCGGGCTGCGGGTTCACCGTGGTCGAGCTGCCGAGGTTGATGATGACGCTGCCCGGGCGCAGGTACGGATGGCAGGCTTTCATCAGCCGGAAGGCGGCCAGCGGCCCGGATTGCCAGCAAGCGCTGAATGCCTCGTCCGTGACGTCGAGGATCGAGCCCAGCGCGGGGATCTGGGCGTTGTTGACCAGGATGTCGATGCCGCCCAGCTGGCTCACGGTGTGCGCGACGCAGCTCCGGATGTCATCCGGCCGGGTTATGTCCGCGACGATGGGCAGCGCCGTGCCGCCGGGCTTGCCGATCTCCGCGGCCACCGCCCGCAGCGTGGACTCGGTGCGCCCGACCAGCGCGACGGCCGCGCCCTCGCGGGCCAGGGCGAGCGCGATGCCGCGGCCGATCCCCTGGCCGCCGCCGGTGACGATGGCCCGCTTGCCGTCCAGTGTCCCTGTCATGACCCCTCCTGCGTCCCTGTCATGACCCCTCCCGTCCCTGCTCCCTCCTGCGCCATCGGCTGGGTTCTTCCGCCGCGTGTGCCCATTGACAGGCCATCCTAGTGATACTAAATAGTTAAATCAACTACATGTAATCTGCCTGTAGACAACGGGCTCCCGGAATGATAACAATCAGGTAGATAAGTTACTTGCTTCTTGGTGATCTAGCTCACCAGCGCTTACCTTCCACTCATCGTCTTTGGCACTTCCGCCGCGCCGGCGCTCCTGAGCGGCCCGCGCGGCGGGCCACGCCATCGTCCCGGCCGACTTCTTGGGGGGTCGAACCCAGTGATCAGTAAGAAACGCAGAACCGCTGTGCTGCGGGCATCCGCACTGAGTGTCGCCGTCGCGGCCCTCGCCGCGGCCTGCAGCAGCAGCAGTAGCAGTAGCAGCAGTAGCAGCAGCCCGGCCACTTCCGGCTCCGCCGTCGCCGCGTCCGGGTCGGACCTGGTCATCGGCACGATCGGTAACTTCTCCGGCCCGTCCGCGCAGCCCGAGCACCTGGCCGGCCTGCAGGCCTGGGTGGCCTCGGTCAACGCCAGCGGCGGCATCAAGGGCCACCAGATCAAGCTGGTCGTCGCGGACGACCAGGGCGACGCGACCAAGTTGCAGGCAGACATCCGCCAGCTCGTCCAGGTGGACCACGTGCTGGCCGTGGTCAGCCCGGAGGCCTCGGGCACCGAGAGCGGCTGGGCCTCCTACGTCCAGCAGCAGCACGTGGCGGTGGTCGGCGGCCAGGACGACACCCCGGTGTGGTTCACCAACCCGTCGTTCTTCCCGTCTAGCTCCACGGTCCTCACCTCGCTGGAGATGCAGGCGTACGCGGTGAAGGCGGCCGGCAAGCAGTCCTTCGGCGCCGTGTACTGCGCGGAGATCGCCGCCTGCAAGCAGGTGCTGCCCGCGCTGCAGGGCTATGCGAAGGCATTCCAGCTCAACATGTCCACCAGCGCGGCGATCGCCGTGTCGGCGCCGAGCTACACCGCCCAGTGCCTGGCCGTGAAGCAGGCCGGAGCGCAAGCCCTGATCATCGACGCCTCCTATGCGGCCGGCTCGCGCTTCGCGCCCGCCTGCGCCCAGCAGGGTTACAGCCCCGTGTACGTGATCCCGTCGGGGGCGTTCGACAGCCGCTACCTCCAGCTGAGCCAGGTCAATGGCGCGTACGTGCCCACCACGAACGCGCTCTGGTTCGCTAGCACCCCCGCGGTGGACCAGTTCAAGCAGGCGATGGCCAAGTACCAGCCGAGCACCGCGGCGGGCCCGAACGCGGTGTCGGGCTGGACGGGCGGCGTCCTGTTCGGGGCGGCGGCTGCGGACCTGCCCACCAAGCCGACCCCGGCGGACGTGTTCACCGCGCTGTATGCGCTGCCGAAGAACGACACGCTGAACGGCCTGACGCCGCCGCTGACCTTCCACTCCAGCGCTCCGGCCTCCCAGGTGAACTGCTTCTTCCTGGCGCAGATCGAGAACGGCAAGCTGACCGCCCCCAAGGGCACCGCGGCGATCTGCCCGTCGTGAACCTGATCCCCCGGGGCGTCCACGCTTGCCGGGCGCCCCGGGAATCTGACGGCCTACCGAGCGAGATGATCCGATGAATGCCCTGCTCCCGTTCGTGATCCTCGGCATCACCGCCGGATTCCGTCTACGGCCTGACCGGCACCGGCCTGGTGCTCACCTACAAGACATCCGGCATCTTCAACTTCGCCCAGGGCGCGGTGGCTACCACTGGTGCCTACGTGTTCTACATCCTGCACGACGAGCTGCATCTGCCCGCCACGGCGACCGCGCTGATCTGCGTGTTCGTGCTCGGGCCGCTCATCGGCCTGGGCATGGAGGCGATGGCGCGCCGGCTGGCCGACGCGTCCGCGACCATGAAGGTGGTCGCCACGATCGGCCTCGTCCTTGTGGTGCAGGGCTTTTTCTCGGCGACGTTCGGCACGCTGGCGCGCACGTTCCCCGCCTGGCTGCCGCAGCATACGGTCAAGATCGGCGGCGTGTTCGTCGGTGCGGACCAGATGATCATCACCGGCATCGCGCTGGCCGCGACCGTGGCCCTGTTCCTGTTCTTCCGGCGAACCCGGCTCGGGCTCGCCATGCGCGGCGTGGTCGACAACCCCGAACTGCTCGACCTGGGCGGGACCAGCCCGGCGATGGTGCGGCGGTGGGCCTGGATCATCGGCTGCAGCTTCGCCACCCTGGCGGGCGTACTACTGGCGCCCTCCCTCAACCTCGACGCCATCGTGCTCACCCTGCTGGTCGTCCAGGCGTTCGGCGCCGCGGCGATCGGCCGTTTCTCCAGCCTCCCGCTCACCTACGTCGGCGGCCTGGTGATCGGCATCGCCGCCTCGGTGGCCACCAAGTACGTCGTCACCTCCAGCGCTGCGCTGGCCGGGCTCCCGGCCAGCATCCCGTTCATCGTGCTCTTCCTGGTCCTGATCTTCACGCCCCGGTCCAAGCTGGCCGAACGGCGGGTGTCGCGGCCCCGGCCAACGGCCGTGTACGCGGCGCCCGTCCGCGTCCAGCTGGTGGGCGCCGTCGTGCTGGCCGCCGTCCTGCTGATCGTCCCGCACCTGGTCAACTCGGCGCAGCTGCCCTACTGGTCCGACGGCCTGACCCAGGTGATCCTCTTCCTCTCCCTGGGCCTGCTGGTGCGGACCTCGGGGCAGATATCACTGTGCCAGGCCGCGTTCGCGGCGATCGGCGCGACCACCATGGGGCACCTGACCGCCGGTTCCGGGCTGCCCTGGGGGGTGGCGCTGCTGCTGGCGGGCCTCGCGGCGGTACCGATCGGCGCGTTCATCGCGATCCCCGCCATCCGCTTGCCCGGCGTCTTCCTCGCTCTCGCCACGTTCGGCTTCGGCGTCACGATGCAGCAGATGGGCTACCCGCTGTGGCTCATGTTCGGCTCCAGTTCACTGGGCCAGGCGGTGAACCGGCCCTCCTTTGCCCAGGGCGACGTCGCTTATTACTATCTGATGTTTGCTTTCGCGCTGGCCGCGGGCCTGATGGTGGTGTGGCTGGTGCGCAGCAGGCTCGGCCGTCTCCTGCGCGGCATGGCTGACTCGCCGGTCGCCCTGGCCACGCACGGGACGAGTGTCGTAGTGACCCGGGTGCTCGTCTTCTGCGTCGCGGCCTTCCTGGCCGCCGTGTCCGGAGCGCTGTTCGGCGGTGTGGTGCACACCGTCACCAGTTCGGACTTCACCGCGTTCAGCTCCCTCACCCTCCTCGCGCTGCTGGTCATAATGCCGGGCCGCGAACCCTGGTACGCCTTCGGCGCGGCATTCGCGCTGGTGGTCATCCCGTCCTGGATCTCGACCGGGGCAACCGTGAACGATTGGCTGAACGTCCTGTTCGGCGCGTCCGCGGTGCAGGTGGCGCTGGGCTTCGCGCCGCGCAACGAGCGGCTGCACAGGTTCCTCGACCGCATCGGCGGCCGTCGCCCGGCCGCGGACGGCGGGGATGCGATCGCTGAGGCCGCCCCGCCTGCGGCCGGAGCACCCAGGGTGCCCGCGGCCAGGGCAGCGGCCAACGGCGGGATCCCGGCGGCGACCGCGGCCGTCCGGGAAGTGGCTGGGGCGGCGGCCGCCGGGCCGGGCCGCTCCCGCCAGGACACCCGAGCCGGCCTTGACCTGGCCCATATCACGGTCCGGTACGGCGGTCATGTAGCGGTGAAGGACGTGAGCCTCACCGCCCCGGTCGGCCAGATCACGGGTCTGATCGGGCCGAATGGCGCGGGCAAGACCACGCTGTTCAACGTGGCTTCCGGCCTGGTCAGGCCGGCGAACGGCACGCTGCGGCTGCATGGCGCGGACATGTCCGCGCTCGATCCGGCGGCGCGGGCCCGGCATGGCCTCGGCCGGACCTTCCAGAAGATGGAACTCTTCGACTCGCTCACCGCCCGGGAGAACGTGTCCCTTGGCCGGGAGGCGGCACAGGCCGGCCGTCGGCCGTGGCGGCACCTGGCGGAGACCCGTAAGGAGCAGCGCAACCGGAGCGAGGCGGCCGAGCAGGCGATGGCGCTGGCTGGTATCCCCGATCTCGCCGATCGCCCGGTGGCAGTGCTGTCCACCGGCCAGCGGCGCCTGGTCGAGCTCGCCCGCTGCCTGGCCGGCCAGTTCGACGTGCTGCTGCTCGACGAGCCATCCTCCGGCCTGGACGGCGTGGAGACCGAGCGGTTCGGCGAGATCCTCACCCGGGTGGCTGCGGAACGCGGAGTCGGCATCCTGCTCGTCGAGCACGACATGGCCCTGGTCATGAACATCTGCGACTACGTCCACGTCCTCGACTTCGGGACGAAGATCTTCGAGGGAACCACGGCCGACGTAAGTGCCAGCGACGAGGTCCGGGCCGCCTACCTCGGCACCGAGCCGGTCGGCCAGCAGCAACCAAAGATGGCGAGGTAGCGGCAATGCTGGAACTGCGCGGGATCGAGGCGGGCTACGGCGAGCACATCGTGCTCCGCGACATCTCGCTGACCGTCCAGCCGGGCACCGTGGTGGCCGTGCTGGGGCCGAACGGGGCCGGCAAGACCACCTTGCTCCGGGTCGCGTCCGGGCTGCTCAGGCCCTTCGCCGGGGCGGTCTTGCTGGGCGGCGAGGAGGTGACACGGGCCCGGCCGTACGCCCGGGCCAGGCGCGGGCTGTGCCACATCCCCGAGGGCCGCGGCATCTACCCGACGCTGACCGTGCGGGAGAATCTGGTGCTGCACGCCCACCAGGGCGAGGAGGCCGCCGCGCTGGAGCGGGCCACCTCGGCCTTCCCGGTGCTCGGGGAGAAGCTCCGCCAGCCGGCTGGCCAGTTGTCCGGCGGCCAGCAGCAGATGCTGTCGCTGGTCCGCGCCTACCTCACCAGCCCCAGGCTGGTCCTGGTGGATGAGGCATCGATGGGGCTGGCCCCGGTCGTCGTCGACCAGATCTTCGCATTTCTCGGCCAGATCGCCGCGTCCGGAACGGCACTGCTCATCGTGGAGCAGTACGTGAACCGGGCTCTCGCCCTGGCCGATACGGTCTACGTCCTGAACAAGGGCGGAGTGGTCTTTACCGGGAAGCCGGGCGAGATCACCGACGACCTTTTCGTGCACTACCTGGGGACCGCCGCAAGCGCGCACTGACGAGTACGCTCAGGACGTCGGCGTGTCCGGACGGCCAGCAGGCGCACGACAGCGCAGGCACCCGGACATGCCGCAAGCGGACGCGGACGAGGAGGTGGGCACATGCAAGCAGCCGTTGGGGACCGGCTCCACGTGCACGGCAACATCGTGGGTCATCCGGATCGGGCGGGCGAGATCGTCGAGGTCCACGGAGCGGGCGGGGAGCCGCCCTACCTGGTGCGTTTCGACGACGGTCATACGGGCCTGGTGTTCCCCGGCCCGGACGCGATCATCGAGCATCCACATGCGGAGGGCGAGAAGGGCTCAGCGAAAGGCTGAGCAGCGCCAGGGGCTGACTGGCGCGGCCGCGCTGCGCTGGACGGCCGGCACACGATCACCGGGGAAGGTGCGCGGACGCGGGGCGGTACGGGCCGGGGGCCGCGCCGAATCGCTCGCACAGCGGCCCCCGGCGGATCTTGCCGACCGGGGTCCGCAGTTCCGCCGTGGTGAACTCGAAAGACCGCGGGCACTTGAACCCGGCCAGGTGCGCGCGGCAGTAGGCGGCCAGGCGATCCGCCAGTTCCGGCCCGCCGTCCGCCGCTGGGCCGTCCGCCGGCCCTCCGCCGTCTTTCACCTGGACCACGGCCTTCACCTGCTCGCCCATCTCCGGGTCCGGAACGCCCAGGACCGCGGCGTCGAGCACGTCCGGGTGCATGGTGAGTACGTTCTCGATCTCCTGGGGGTAGATGTTCACCCCGCCCGAGATGATCAGGTTGCCGGCCCGGTCGGTGAGGTAGAGGTACCCGTCGCGGTCGAGATACCCGACATCGCCGACGGTCCGCCAGCCGCGCTCGTTGGCGGCGGCGGCCGTCTTTCCCGGGTCGCCGTGATATTCGGACGGCGCGCCGCCCTCGAACCAGATCGTGCCGATCTCGCCCGGTGGCAACTCCGCCCCGTCCGCGCCCAGAATGTGCGGGCTGCCCATCAGCGGCCGGCCGACGGAGCCAGGCCTGCGCAGCCACTCGCCGGAGAAGATCGAGGCGGCGCCGAATCCCTCGGTCATCGAATAGAACTCGAACAGAATCGGCCCCCACCAGTCGATCATGGCCCGCTTGACCGGAACCGGGCAGGGTGCCGCGGCGTGCACCGCCCAGCGCAGGCTGCTCAGTTCGTGGCCGGTGCGGGCCGCTTCGGGCAGCTTGAGCAGCCGGACGAACATGGTCGGGACCCACTGGCTGTGGGTCACCCGGTGCGCCTCGATGAGCCGCAGCGCCTGCTCGGCATCGAACCGTTCCATCACCACGACCGTCGCCCCGGTCCGGTGGCTGGACATGGTCCACGCCAGCGGCGCGGCGTGGTACAGCGGGGCGGGGGAGAGGTACACGTCGCCCTCTGTCATGCCGAGCAGTTCACGCAGCCAGTGCCCGGGGATGTCGGGATGCTGGCCCAGCGGCACTCCGCTCACCGGCCGCCTGATCCCCTTCGGCCGTCCGGTGGTCCCCGAGCTGTAGAGCATGATGTCGCCCTCGCACTCGTCCGGGACGGGGCCCGGCGGCAGCGCGCCAACCGCATCCTCGTAGGCGTCCCAGCCCGGGATCGTGCCGCCGATCATCAGCCGGCGCACGCCCGGCGCCAGCACCGGTCCGAGCTGGGCGGCGAGCCCGGCGAGCTGGTGGCTGACCACCACCATCCGGGCCCCGCTGTCGGTGACCACGTATCCGGCCTCGTCCGCGGTCAGGTGCCAGTTGACCGCGGTGAACTGCAGCCCGGAGCGCTGCGCGCCCCAGGCCAGGTCGAGCAGCTCCGGCCGGTTCTCCATGATCGCGGCCAGGCCGTCCCCGGGGCCCAGCCCGCAGCCCCTGGCCAGCCAGGCCACCTGGTTGGAACGGGCCTCCAGCTCGGCGTAGGTCACCACCATGCCGCTGGCCCCCATGATGACCGCCGGGCGCCCCGGCTCCTTGGCGGCGAAGACTCCCGGATGCACGGATCTGCCCTCCCTGGGTGGCCGGCCAGCGGTAAAAGCGGCTTGCTCGCCGTCCTGCCCGGCCGGCGTTGCGCGAAAAACAGTTGACTTATTATGCTAAATATCCGACGATCAGACAAGGCATCTGGATCGTGAATGGAGAGAGCTCGTGCCCGAACTGGGACTCGCCGAGCGCGTTGAGCGCATCGAGGCGCAGCTGGCGATCCAGCAGCTGGCCATCCGGTACGCGATGGCCGTGGACGCCCGGGACATCGACGCCTGGGTGGGCTGCTTCCGGCCGGACGTGGACATGGGCCGGCACGGCACCGGCCGGGAGGCGCTGCGGCGCTACATCGACCCCATGGTGCGCCGGTTCTACCGGTCGGTGCACCAGATCTGCGGGCACCGCATCGAGCTCACTAGCCCGGACCGTGCCACCGGCGCGGTCTACTGCCGCGCCGAGCACGAGGTGGGGGAGGAGTGGATCGTGATGGCGATCTGCTATTTCGACGAGTACGCGCGGATGGACGGCGAATGGTTTTTCTCCCGGCGGCGGGAGCGCCACTGGTACGCGGCTGGTGTGACCCGTACCCCGCAGTCGGCGCTTTTCACCGGCTGGGCGGGTAGCGGGTCGCCGGCGCTGCCGGGTGAGTTCGGGTCGTGGGCGCGGTTCTGGGACGGCGACGCGCGCGTCACCACGCTGACCGCGGCACCGGCTGGCCCGGCACCGGCTGGCCCGGCACCGGCTGGCCCGGCACCGGCTGGCCCGGCACCGGCTCGTACAGCGCCTGAAGGAGCGGCCCGGTGACTCTGTTGGCCAGGGGGGACGGCCCCCCGGAACCCCCCGGTGTTGGCGTCTGGTTCGACCTGCGCAATCCGCCCGGCTGGCGGCAGGAGCCGGCCCGGCTCTACGCGTTCACCCTGGAACTGTGCGAGGAGGCCGAACGGCTCGGCGCGGACTCGCTGTGGTTCTCCGAGCACCACGGCTTCGAGGATGGCTATCTGCCGCAGCCGCTGACCTTCGCGGCGGCCGCGGCCGCCCGGACCACGCGGGTCCGGCTGGGCACCGGCATCCTGGTCGCACCGTTGCGCAAGACCGCGCAACTCGCCGAGGAGGCGGCGGTCGTGGACCTCATCAGCGGCGGCCGGCTGGAGCTGGGCCTGGGGGCCGGGTACCGGGTGCCGGAATTCGGGCTGTTCGGCACGGACGTCACCGCCCGGTACCGCATTCTGGATGAGCAGGTCGGCGAGCTGCGCCGGCTGTGGGGCGACGGTGGCCTCACCCCGGTGCCGGTGCAGGACCGGCTGCCGATCTGGCTGGGCTATCAGGGGCCTAAGGGCGCCCGGCGGGCGGGCCGGATGGGCGAGGGGCTGCTCACCCTGGCCGCCAGTTCCTGGCCGCACTACCGGGACGGCCTGGTCCAGGGCGGCCACGACCCCGCCCGGGCCCGGATGGGCGGCGGCGTGCAGGCGTACGTGACCGACGACCCGGAACGGGACTGGCCGCGCGTCGCTCCGCACATCGCCTACGCCCAGGACAGCTACCGCCGGTACATGACCGAGGGAACCGGCCAGCCGGTGCCCCGCCCGGTGGACCCGGAGCGGCTGCGCACCCGCGGACCGGACGCCGGGCCGCTGTCGTACTTCCTGTTCGGCCCGCCCGAGCAGGTCGCGGCGGCGATCCGGGACCACGCCGGCGAGGCCCCGGTGCAGACGGTGTGGCTCGGGGCGTCGGTGGCGGGCCTGCCGGAGGACCTGGCCGCCCGCCACGTGCAGACCATCTGTACCCGGCTGCGCCCACTACTGCGCTCACTATTGGGCCCGCAGCTGGCGGGCACTCCGCCCGCGGCGGCCGTGCCGGTGCCCGCGGGCCGGCGCGCGGAGGGATGAGGTCATGGGCAGGCTCGATAGCAAGATCGCGATCATCACCGGCGCGGCATCCGGCATCGGCCAGGCGACCGCACGGCGGGTGGCGGCCGAGGGTGCGCGGACGGTGGTCGCCGACCTGAACGTGGCCGGCGCGAAGCAGGTCGCGGACGAGATAGCCGCCGCGGGCGGCGACGCCACCGCCGTTCAGGTTGACCTGGGCGATCGCGACTCGGTGCGGGCCATGGTCAAGGCGGCGGTGACCGCGTTCGGCGGCCTGGACATCCTGCACAACAACGCCGCCGCGACCCAGCTGGCCGCCACGAAGGACCTGCCGGTCAGGGCGGCGGATCCGGACGTCTGGGACGAGACCATGCGGATCAACCTGCGCGGCACCATGGTGGCCGTCCAGGCCGCCGTGCCGCACCTGATCGCCCGGGGCGGCGGCTCGGTGATCAACACCGCCTCCGGCGCCGGCCTCAGCGGCGACCTGCGCCCCCCGGCCTACGGCGCGTCCAAGGCCGCGCTGATCAGCCTGACCCGCTACGTGGCGACGGAGTTCGGCAAGGAGGGGGTCCGGTGCAACGCGATCTCCCCCGGCTTCATCGAGATCAGGGAGAAGCCCGGCCGCGAGGCGGTGCACGCCACCATGCTGCGGCACGTGCTTACCCCCCGGCTCGGGCAGCCCGAGGACATCGCCGCGCTGGTGGTCTTCCTCGCCTCGGACGAGTCCGCCTTCGTCACCGGGCAGAACATCTGCGTGGATGGCGGCATGCTCGCCCACCAGCCCTATGTGGCGGATTTCCGCGAGATGTGAGACCAAGATCAATTTAGCCGAACGGACCTAAGGTGCGGCACTACGCCGCGGAGGAGAGCACATGGCCGCAGGATCATGCACGGGGCGCGTCGTGGTTATCACGGGCGCCGGGAACGGCATCGGCCGGGCGCACGCCCTGGCGTTCGCCGCCCAGGGGGCCAAAGTCGTGGTCAACGACCTCGGCGGCGCCCGGGACGGCGGGGGGTCGTCGGCCGGCCCGGCGCAGGCGGTCGCCGATGAGATCACCGCCATGGGCGGGGAGGCGGTCGCGAACACCTCGGACATCTCCTCCTGGGCCGGCGCAGAGCGGCTGGTCAGCCAGGCCATCGAGGTGTTTGGCGGGCTGGACGTGGTGGTGAACAACGCGGGCATTCTGCGCGACCGGATGATCGTCACGATGACCGAGCAGGACTGGGACGCGGTCATCGGCGTGCACCTCAAGGGCACGTTCGCGGTGCTGCACCACGCCGCGGCGTACTGGCGGCAGCGGGCCAAGGAGGGCCACGCCAACAACGCGCGGGTGATCAATACGACCTCCCCGTCGGGCCTGTTCGGCAATCCTGGGCAGGCCAACTACGGGGCGGCCAAGGCCGGGATCGCCAGCCTGACCATCATCGCCGCCCGGGAACTGGACCGCTACGGTGTCACGGTCAACGCCATCGCGCCGACCGCGCTGACCCGGATGACCGAGGACATCGAGATGATGCGCACCGCGGCGGCCACCGCGGACCTGAGCCCGGAGGCCATTTCGCCACTGGTGGTGTGGCTCGGCTCGGCGGAGTCCCGCGCGGTGACCGGGCGGGTGTTCGGGGTCTGGGGGAACGCGATCACCGTGCTCGAGGGCTGGGTGAACGGCCCGAGCGCGTCCCGGGACACTCGCTGGGACCCGGCCGGTCTGTCCGCGGCCGTACCCGGCCTGCTGGCCCAGGCCGCCCCGAATGCGGACCAGCTGGGCAACCGCAAGCCGGCCGGCTGAACCGGACCTTCACCTCTAACGTGGCCTTCCGGTCAGCACCGCTCCTTCGGCGGCGCTGGCCGGGAGGTAGCGGTCAGCCGGGCAGGCTCTCCGCGGCCTGCTGATCGAGGCCCCAGTTGGTCCGCCCGGCCATGACGAGCCTCCGGAATCGATCTTCTTAAGCTAGGCGCCGGCCGGGCTGACGATGGTCTTGGCCTGCAGATACTCCCGGAAGCCGTCCTCGCCGTGCTCGCGGCCAGCTGCTCCCGGCGGATGACCGGGCCGACCACGTTCACCGGGTCCGCTGGGTCGCCCCATACGTTGCCGTCACAGCCTCGTGACCTCCGATCTCGTCGCCCGGCGCGGACTATACCGACGCCTGCTGCGGAGTCTGCGCGGGAACCTGGAACAGCTCGTTGAAGGTGCCGCCGGTGACCCGGTCGCGGACCTCGTCACTGACTCCGTCGAACAGGCCGCGCAGGGTCTCCTGGGTGTGCCCGTAGGTCCCTTCGAGGTGCGGGTAGTCATCGCCCCACAGCACGTTGCGGTAACCGGTCCCCGGTATCACCTGGACCGCGCTCTTGTCGTGCTGGAACGACGCGTAGACCTGCTGGCGGATGATCTCGCTGGGCAGCCTGCTGAGCTTGGGCCGCACGAACATGCCGTGCTGCCGGTACGCCTCGTCCATCCGGTCCCCGATGGCAGGCACCCACGCGGCACCGCCCTCGGCAATCAGGATGCGCAGCCCGGGGTGACGGTCCAGGGCCCCGCCCGCGACCAGGTGCGATACGACCCGCATGCCGGGATAGGTCGTCTCCATGTAGTTGACGATCGCGCCGCCGGGCCCGCGGAACACCACGGTGTTCCCTCCGGTGCCGATGTGGAACCCGAGCACCACGCCGGCCCGCTCGGCCGCGGCCCATACCGGCTCCCACCGATCGAGCGCGTATTCCTCGCCGGGGCGGGTCTGGCTGGGCAGGAACACGGCCTGGAAGCCGAGCCCGGCGGCGCGCTCCAGCTCGGCGACCGCGTCGTCCATGTCCGCCGTGGACACGCACGCGGTGGGGATGACGCGCTTGTTCTTGCTCAGGATCTCGCTGTGCGCCCAGTCGTTCCAGGCCCGCACCGTTTCCCGGGCCAGTTCCGGGTCCTGGATCTTGACGGTCCAGAATCCCATCGACGGGAACGCGAGCTGGCCCCAGACGCCTTCCTGATCGAGGTCCTTCAGCCGGATGCTGAGGTCCCGCGCGCCCGGCGGCCGCATCGCGTCCATGAAGTCGTTCAGCTGACGGTCCATCCGCTCGCCGTCGATGTAGAGGATCTCGTACTTGTCTCCGCGCTCGCTGCGCGGAGCCCGCTCCGCCAGCCGGGGCGGAAGTGATTGCAGCCACAGGTCATCGGGTTCCAGGACGTGCGAGTCCCCGGAGTTGGCCCAGATTTTCGTCATCATGTCCTCCTGCTTCACCGTACCCATGAGCATCGGTATAAAGAGTTTACATAGTTACCTGTATTAGGGGTAGGCTTCGGAAGTGAAGAAGCGCGGCGGCTCTTTCACCAGGAGCCAGCAGCGTCCCGGGCGCAAAAGCTGACGGCGGCCGGCAGGCAGGCCAGTGGACAGGCCAGAGGACAGGAAGGTGCGGCAATGACCGGAACCCGGCAGATTCCAGTAGCCGAAGGACTTTTCACCTGGCCTTCCGATGACCCGCGGCTGATCGGGTCGCAGTGCGCGGGCTGCGGGCTGATCGCGTTCCCGGCCGGGGCGGCCTGCCAGCGATGCGGCGGGGCCGAGTTCACCGAGCGGCTCCTGTCCGGCCGGGGCACCCTATGGACGTTCACCACGCAGAATTTCCGGCCGCCGAGCCCGCCCTACGACGGTGCCGACACGGCCGGGACCTTTCAGCCGTACGCGCTGGGCTACGTCGAGCTGCCCGGCGAGGTCATGGTCGAGGCCCGGCTGACCGAGCCCGAGCCGGCGCGGCTGGCCATCGGCCAGCAGATGCGGCTGGTGATCGTGCCCTACAGTGCCGGCGCGGACGGCACCGAGATTATGACGTTCGCGTTCGCCCCGGCGGACGGCGAGAGCCACGCCGCTCCCGCGGCGGGCACCGTGAGGGAGGCATGATGGAAGCGGTTATCGTCGGCGTCGGGCTGCACCCGTTCGGCCGGTTCCCCGGCAAGTCCGCGATGGACATGGCGGCCGATGCGGTCCGGGCCGCGCTCGGTGACGCCGGGATCAGCTGGCCGCAGGTCCAGGCCGGATTCGTGGGCAGCCTGGAGGTCGCCAACCCGGACGCCATTATCGGCCGCCTGGGGCTGACCGGGATCCCGCTGCGCGGCGTGTTCAACGGCTGCGCGACCGCGGGCACCGCGCTGTCCATGGCCGCGCGGGCCATCGAGACCGGCGAGCACGACCTGACGATCGCGATCGGGATGGACAAGCACCCCCGGGGCGCGTTCGCGGCCGATCCGTCGGTAGCCGGGCTGCCCTCCTGGTACGGCCAGACCGGCATGTTCCTGACCACGCATTTCTTCGGCATGAAGATCAACCGCTACATGCACGACCACGGCATCACCGAGGAGACCCTGGCCCAGGTGGCCGCCAAGAACTTCCGCCACGCGTCCGGCAACGAGAACGCCTGGCGGCGCACCCCCCTGTCGGTGGCGGAGATCCTCGCCTCCCCGATGCTGAACTATCCGCTCCGCCAGTTCATGTACTGCGGGCCGGACGAGGGCGCCGGCGCCGTCGTGCTGTGCCGCGCCGACCAGGCAAACCGGTACACCAGCCGCCCGGTCCGGGTGCGCGCCTGCACGCTGCGCAGCCGCCGGACCGGCGCGTTCGAGCTGCAGAGCCCCTCGCTGCCCGCCGGTGAGCAGGCGCCCAGCCCGACGGTGGACGCCTCCCGGGAGGCCTACGAGGCCGCGGGGATCGGGCCGCAGGACGTGGCGGTGGCGCAGTTGCAGGACACCGACGCGGGCTCGGAGATCATCCATATGGCCGAGAACGGCCTGTGTAAGGACGGCGAGCAGGAGCGGATGATCGCCGACGGCGACACCGGGATCGGCGGCCGGCTGCCGGTCAACACCGACGGTGGCCTGATCGGCAACGGCGAGCCGATTGGCGCCTCCGGGCTGCGCCAGATCCATGAACTGGTGCTTCAGCTACGCGGCACGGCGGGAGCACGGCAGGTGCCCGGCTCGCCGGCGGTCGGCTACGCCCACCTGTACGGCGCCCCCGGCGTGTCCGCCGTGACCATCCTGTCCACCTGAGGAAAGCGGATCCGATGCCTGAAGATATGCCGGAGTTCGCGCGGCAGGCGCGGGAATTCCTCGACGCCCACGCCGGCCGGGCGGTGGCGGATGCTGAGTTCCGCTGGGGGGAAGGCGACGACAGCCTGGCCTATTTCAGCGCCGATCCGCCGGACGTCGAGGAGCGGAAGCTGCTGGCGGCGCGGGACTGGCAGCGCACCCGCTACGGATGCGGGTTCGGCTGGCTGTCCGGGCCGCCGGAGTACGGCGGACGCGGGCTCACCCCGGTGCATGAGCTGGTCTACGACAGCATTGAGTCGGAGTACGACGTCCCGGACACCGGCACGCTGAGCGTGGTCGGCCTGGGGATGATCGGGCCGACGATCCTGGCCCACGGCCAGCAGCCCATCAAGGACCGCTACCTGCCCGCCATGTACCGCGGCGACGTGATCGCGTGCCAGCTGTTCAGCGAGCCGGAGGCCGGCTCGGACCTGGCCGGCCTGCAGACCCGCGCGGTGCCCGTGCCGGGGGATGGAAAGGCGGATGGGGGCTGGGTCCTGGACGGGCAGAAGGTCTGGACGTCGGTGGCGCAGCACAGCCAGATTGGCATGGCCCTGTGCCGGACCGATCCGGACGCGCCGAAACACAAGGGCATCACCGCCTTCCTCGTCGACATGAGCGCGCCCGGGGTGGACGTGCGGCCGCTGCGCCAGATGACCGGCGGCAGCGACTTTAACGAGGTGTTCCTGACCGGTGTCCGGGTGCCGGACGATCACCGGCTGGGCCAGGTCAACGGTGGCTGGCGGGTCGCCCTGACCACGCTGATGAATGAGCGCGCCACCGTCGGCAGTGAGAGCAGCGGGCCGGTCGCGGCGGCCCTGTCGCCGGAGCGGCTCAGCGCGCTGATGCGGGCCACCTGGACCTGGGACGACCGGGCGCTGCGCCGCGACCTGAGTGAGCTGCTGGCCGGCCTCATGGCGGCCGGGCACCTGAACGCGCGCGCCATCCGGCGGATGCAGGCCGGCGCGGCCCCGGGACCGGAGATGTCGGTGGCCAAGCTGACGTACGCGCAGAACCTGACCCGGGCGGCGCATTTCGTGTCCCACGTGCTCGGGCCGCGGATGATCGCCGACACGGGGGAGTGGGGCACCTACGCCTGGGCCGAGTTGCTGCTGGCCACGCCGGCGTTGCGGATCCTCGGCGGCACCGAGGAGATCATGAAGAACATCCTGGCCGAGCGCGTACTCGGGCTGCCCAAAGAGCCCGGCATCGATACCACCTCACCGTTCCGCGAGCTGCGCCGCTCCGGCGGGACCGCCGCCGGAGGTACGTCGTGAACGACGGCCAGGAAGAGCTGGACGAGCTGCGGGCGGCGGTCCGCGATTTCCTGGCGGCTAAGTCCCCGGAAAGCGCGGTCCGCGCCGCGCTGGAAACCGGGCCGTCGCCTGATCCCGCGGTGTGGGATCAGATGGCCCGCCAGCTCAGGCTGCCCGGCCTGGCGCTGCCGGGTGACTACGGCGGCGACGGGTTCGGCCTGACCGAGCTTGCGGTCGTGCTGGAGGAGATGGGGGCCGCGCTGCTGTGCTCGCCCTTCTTCGCCACGGTGGTGCTCGCCGCCCAGGCGCTGCTCGCTTCGGGTGATGAGGCGGCCTGCCAGCGTTACCTGCCGGGCATCGCCGCCGGGCAGACCACCGCCGCGCTGGCCGCGGCGGAGGGGAGCGCCTCCTGGGACCCGGCCATGGTCGCGGCCCGGGCCCAGCGCACCGCGGCCGGGGACTGGGCCCTGACCGGGAAGAAGACTTTCGTCCTCGACGGGGCCAGCGCGGACCTGGTGCTGGTCGTGGCGCGCAGCACCGCCGGGCCGGCCCTGTTCGCGGTGCAGAGCGGCGCACCCGGGCTGCAGGCCGCGCCGATGACCACGCTCGACCCTACCCGGCCCATGGCCACCCTGACGCTCGAGCAGGTCCCGGCGGCCCTCGTCGGGGCCGAAGGCCAGGCGGGCCGGCTGATGGCCCGGGTGCTCGACCTGGCCTGCGTGGCCCTGGCGGCCGAGCAGGCCGGCGGCGCCCGCCGATGCCTGGAGATGAGCGCCGGGTACGCCCGGACCAGGTTCCAGTTCGGCCGGCCCATCGGTTCCTTCCAGGCCGTCAAGCACAAGTGCGCCGACATGCTGGTCCGGGTGGAACTCGCCGAGGCGACCGCCCGGGAGGCGGCCCGCCTGGCCGACGAGGGTGACCCGGGCTTTCCGGTCGCCGCCGCGGCGGCGCACATCTGCTGCTCGCAGGCTTACATGTTCGCCGCGGCCGAGAACATCCAGGTGCACGGCGGCATCGGATTCACCTGGGAGCATCCCGCGCACCTCTACTTCCGCCGGGCCAAGTCGTCCGAGCTGCTTTTCGGCGGGCCGGCCGTCTACCACGAGCGCTTCCTCGACCGGCTGGGCATCTGACCACCGCCCGCCCCGAACAGAATGCCCGCACAGAATGCCCGCACAGATGAGGAGATAAGCGATGACCGTGCTACGCGGTGCGCTGCTAGTGGACGGGACCGGGACGCCGCCCCGCCCGGCCGATGTGGTCATCGACGCGGACCGGATCACCGCCGTGGAGGCTCCGGGCACCGTACCCGCCGCCGGTGACGTGGTCGACCTTGACGGCCTGGCGCTGGCGCCGGGATTCATCGACTGCCACACCCACTACGACGCGCAGGTGCTCTGGGATCCGGATCTGACCCCGTCGTCGTGGCACGGCGTCACCACCGTCGTGATGGGCAACTGCGGGTTCGGGATCGCCCCGACCCGCCCGGACGGCCGCGAGACGATCGCGAGAACGCTGGAAAACGTCGAGGGCATGTCGGTGGAGGCGCTCTTCGCCGGCATTCCCTGGACGTTCGAGACGTTCCCGGAGTACCTCGACGCCGTGGAGCGGGCCGCCCCGAAGCTGAACGTCGCCGTCATGCTCGGCCACACCCCGCTGCGGCTCTACGTACTGGGCGCCGAGGCCGCCGAACGGGATGCGACCCCGGCCGAGATCGCCGAGATGCGCCGGCTGGTCGGCGAGGCCATGGACGCCGGTGCGGTGGGCTTCGCCTCCTCCCGGCAGCCCGCGCACGCCGGGGCCTGGGGCAAGCCGGTGCCCAGCCGGCTGGCCACCGTGGATGAGCTGATGCGGCTGGCCGAGCCGCTGGCCGAGCGCGACCGCGGCACGTTCGCGATCACTCACGGACCCGACTTCGGCCCGGTGGAGCTCGCCGAGCTGTCCATCAAGACCGGGCGGCCGGTCACCTGGACCGCGCTCAACGCCTCGCCGGGTGCGTTCCGCCTGCTGGACAAGGCCGCGGCCCGCGGCGGCGACGTCTGGCCGCAGGTCGCGTGCCGCCCGATCGTCTTCCAGGTCACGCTAGCCGAGCCGGCGCCGTTCGCCCGCGCCGACGCCTTTGCCGAGGTGCTGTCCGTGCCGTCCGCGGAGCGCGCCCGGTTCTACCGGGACCCGGCCTGGCGCGAGCGGGCCCGGGCGGATGTGGCCCGCCAGTGGCACTACACCTGGGACAAGGTGTTCGTTCAGGAGACGGTGACGCACCCGGAGCTGGCCGATGGGCCCTCGCTCGCTGAGCTGGGCGCCCAGCGCGGCGTCGATCCGCTGGACGTGCTCTGTGACGTCGCCCTCGACGATGACCTGGCCACCCGGTTCCGGGTCGTGGTCGCCAACGACGACGCCACCTCACTCGCCGGCCTGCTGCGGGACGACCGCACCCTGCTGGGGCTGTCCGACGCCGGCGCGCACGCCAGCCAGCTCTGCGATGCCGTGTTCTCCACCCACCTGCTGGAGCACTGGGTCCGCGAGACCGGCACCCTCAGCCTGGAGCAGGCCGTCTGGCGGATCACCGGGCACCCCGCGGCGGTGTTCGGGCTGCCCGGCCGCGGCCGCGTCGCACCGGGCTATTTCGCCGACCTGGTCGCCTTCGACCCGGCGGCGGTCGGGGTGGAGCCGATGGAGCGGGTCTGGGACCTGCCGGCCGGGGCGGACCGGCTCATCGCCCGCAGCCATGGGCTGCACCAGGTCTGGGTCAACGGCCAGCTGGCCGCCGACGGCCATGGCGCCCCGCGGGCCGGGCGCCTCATCCGCGACGGCGGAACGTCCGCGGTCCCGGCCCCGCGCTAGCGGAGCAGACACCGAGGAGGAGGACACCGTGGAGATTCCGCGCATTATCAGCGTCGACGACCACGTCATCGAGCCCGCCCACGTATGGCAGGAGTACCTGCCGGCCGCCTTCCGGGACGCGGGGCCGAAGCTGGTGCGGGTCAGGGGCCGGCTGCGCTTCGAGCCGCGCCATATGGCCTTCCGGGAGGACCCCGACGGGTACTGGGCCGACTGCTGGTCGTACGCGGGCCTGCTCTTCCCGGTCACCGGCGGCTTCGCGGCGGTCAGTTTCCCCCGCGACCAGGCGCACAACCGGGCCGTGCTCTTCAGCGACATCCTGCCCGGCTGTTACGAGCGGGACGCCCGGCTGGCCGACATGGACCGCAATCACACCGATGCGTCGCTCTGCTTCCCCACCTTCCCGCGCTTCTGCGGGCAGACGTTCCTGGAACGCGGCGACCGGGATCTAGCGCTGGCCTGTGTTCAGGCCTACAACGACTGGATGATCGGCGAGTGGTGCGCCGGCGAGGCCCTTGGCCGCCTGATCCCGCTCACCCTTATCCCGATGTGGGACCCGGACCTGGCGGCGGCGGAGGTGCGGCGCTGCGCGGCGAAGGGGTCGCACGCCATCGCCTTCTCCGAGAACCCGGCCGCGCTCGGCCTGCCCAGCGTGCACACCGGCGCCTGGGATCCGCTGTGGGCGGCCTGCGAGGAGACCGACACCGTGGTCAACATGCACATCGGCTCGTCCTCCACCTTCAGCAAGACCAGCGACGACGCGCCGCCGCTGGTCATCATCGCGCTCACCTTCGAGGGTGCGTCGCATGCCCTGGTGGACTGGCTGACCAGCGGGGTGCTGGCCCGGTTCCGGTCGTTGCGCATCGCCTTGTCCGAGGGGCAGGTCGGCTGGATGCCGTTCCTGCTGGAGCGGCTCGACGAGGCCTGGGAGCACGCCCGCGGTTACGCGAAGACCCAGGAGAACGTGCCCGAGCCGCCCAGCACCTACGTCCCGGGCCGGGTCTTCGGCTGCGTCTTCGACGACCAGGTGGGCCTGGCGCTGCGAGACCGCATCGGGATGGGGCAGATCATGTTCGAGACCGATTACCCGCACGGTGACTCCACGTTCCCGCATTCGAGGGAAACGGCCAGCACGATCGTCTCGAAGGCCGGGCTGTCGGAGCGGGAAACCTGGCGCCTGCTGCGCGGCAACGCGATCTCCTGCTACCGCCTGGACCGCTACGGCATCACCCAGTAACGCGACCAGAATCCGACCGCCACGGTGGGATCATCGCGGTCCTTAGAGGGCCGCGATGGGACCATCGTGGCCGTTCGGATGGCGACTGCCGCGGTGCGCGGTGGGCCTACGAGGCCATAGCAACCTGTGGTGTCGCGCTGAGGGCGCAGCTTTTACACGCATTGGGTGCCAACGCATGTATCCCCGTGTCTGCTGCCAAATGGGAAGAGTGATCTTGGGTGGCGGGCGCGGGGGTTAGCGGTGTGGCCTGGTCGGTGCGGGGGTCGGTGAGCAGGCCGGTGATGGCCTGCGGGGTGGCGTCGGTGAGGGTGGCGTGGATGGTGACCTGGTGCAGGTCGTTGCTGTAGACGGCCTGGACGTTGAAGGCGTCCAGCAACTGTTCGACCAGGCCCCACCTCGGCCGCTCGAAGAGTGGGTGAGGTCAGGAAAGTGGTTAGCGGAACGGGTTGGACGGCACCCACCCAGGCCAGCGGCGCAAGCCGCTATGGCACGAGCACACAACCCCCCAACGGCCACGCGCTGCGATGTGCGGCTAATAAGTGGACTCTGTTCGGGAGCGCGACACTCGCAGGACCTTATGTCAGCCCATCGGCTGCATCTTCATCGAGCGTCTGTACATCTTGCCCTGGGTGCATGACCCCCGGGACTAGGGCTTAAAGTAATCTAGCTCAATGATCTTGGGCCGGGACGTCGGCCACTCCGCGGAATCGCGTCGGCCAGCGCTGGACTATCCATCCGGGGGATGCCGCTCCTCCGCTTGTGGTTAGCGTGTTGCGCATGGCCGCAATCTGAGTGCTGTGGCGAGTCCTGTAGGTGGTGCTTGATGGCAGGCAGGGAGTCCGGTGCCGGGATGGTCCCGGTCGAGCGCGCTGAGCTGGTCACCCAGGATATGGAACTGATCGCGGAGCTGATCAGCCAGCTGTACGTCGAGCACCGGGCTCGTTTCAGATGTGCCGATCCGAGCCGGGTAGACGGGAGCGTGCGCTCGGCGAAGGCAGGCGGGCTGAGCGCATGCCTGATGCGCTACGGCGGTTTTGGATATGACGCTCATATCGACCCCCATAGCGACCCGCACGCGGTGGTTGTGCTGCACGGGGACGGCGTTGTCTCCAAAGCCCGAGGGGAGCTGTACTTCACCGGCGGAGATGCGTTCATGCCTCCGCCCGATCTGTCCCACGTGACGAGAATGCATAACCTCGGGCTTGCGATGGTACAGGTCCCATGGGCGGTCGTGGGCCGGCTGGCAGAAGAGGCCACCGGCCTGCCGGCCGCGGATCTGCGGTTCGAGTCGATGCCTCCGGTCTCAGCGGCCCGGCAGGCTGCGTGGGCCAGGACAGCCGGATTCATCTGCCACGAACTGGTCAGTTCCGGTATCACCGAGGTCAGCCCGCTGATGGCTCAGGAGATGACCCGGCTGGCAGCCGTCGCCCTGCTGGAGACATTCCCCAACACCACGATGACCGTCGCCTACACCGGGGGCCCGGGCTGGGTGCCGCCCGCTGCGGTGCGCCGGGCCGCGGCGTTTATCGACGCCCACGCGGACCAGCCGATCACGCTGGCCGACATCGCCGCGGCGGCGGGCACGACGGGCCGGGCGGTGCAGCACGCGTTCCGCCGCCACTACGGCATGACCCCGGCCTGGTATCTGCGCCGGGTCCGGCTCGCGCGCGCCCACCAGCAACTGCGGGCCGCCGACCCGGCCAGCGAGGTGACGGTTGCCGCTGTGGCCCGCCAGTGGGGCTGGGCCAGCCCGAGCCAGTTCAGCGCCGCCTACCGGCGCCAGTTCGGCCTGCCGCCCAGCCAGACCCTGCGCAGCTGACCTGCTACTTAGTGGCGCCGGCAGGCGCTGCTGGGACAGTGCCCATAGGGCACTATTTCGGGTTTGCGCTGGCGCCGGGCCGCGTGCGGTGGTGGGTGTTCGGCGCGGCGGGGACCGGCGCCAGGGGTGGGTGGGCGGCCCACCTCTCTGTCGCTGCTGCTTCCGTGCCTAGTGGGCGCGGGCGGTTCGAGTGCGGCGGCGCTCGTCGGGCGCGGGTGCACCTCCTTGGATTAGCTGGTGGGGTCGGTCTTGATGGCCGCTACCTTCGATGGAGCGTCAGAGCTGGGCCGTCCACTCGATCGTCAGGCGCCGGCCTGGGTTCAGATTTTGCCATTTAGCATCGCGCACCCCGTACACGCAGAGGTGCCACCGCACGTAAAGGCCACGCCGGGGAACGTCCACGTTGGCGCCTATGGGCTCGCTATCACGTGCAGGGGGGCGCCAATGAGCACGTTGAGGAGCGTGGCGCTCCAGACGTGGGCCGCCCCTGTTCACCCGGTGACGGGGCGCCGTCAGCTCACCGTCCAGCTGGACGTGATACTGCCATCATGGATGTCACAGGCTTGGGATGGTGCGGTACTCGCACCGAGCACGACGAGCAGCTGGCGGACTTCTACGAGCACGTGCTGGGCTTGACACCGGTGCGCGCCGGACCGGGTTTGCGGGTCTTCGAGCTGGGCGACGGCCGCCACGTCGAGGTCTTCGGCCCGACCTACCCGGGCAAGGAACACTTTGACAGCGGCCCGGTCGTGGGGTTCGCCGTCAGCGACCTGCCGGCGGCCGTGGCCGAGCTGCGGAGCGCCGGTGTCGAACTGCTCGGTGAACCGGGACCAACCTGGCAGAATTTCCGCGGACCGGACGGCAACGTCTACGAACTAACGGCCAGCTGAACGCGTCGTCATCTCATGCGAGATGACTGGTGTCGTTGACGCGGCGGACGGCGGCGAACTCACGGCCATGCCATTGGATCTCGTTGATGCTGGCAGAGCCGAGGTACAGCCGGTAGAGGGCGGTGAGCGGGACGTCGAGGGCCCGGCAGAGCAGGATCTTTATCGGCGTGATGTGGCTTACCACCAGGACCGTCTCACCGTGGTGGTCTCGCAGCAGCCGGTCACAGGCCTGGTGGACCCGGTGCGCGGTGTCGGCGAAGCTCTCACCGCCCGGCGGCGCCTGCTCGGGGTTGTGCTGCCAGGCGGCCACGGCTGCGGGCCATCGTTGCTGGATTTCCGCCAGGGTAAAGCCTTCCCATTCGCCGAAGTCGGTCTCGCGCAGATCGTCGTCGGTATTGGCCGTCAGGCCCAGCTGCGTGGCTGCGATCGCGGCGGTGGCGGCCGCGCGCCGCAGCGGTGAGCTGACAATGGCGTCGATCCGCATGCCGACGGCCAGCCGGCCTGCGGCGGCTTTGGCCTGGCGGGTGCCGTCTGCGCTGAGGGGCAGGTCGCACAGGCCACTGAACCGGTGCTGCGGTGACATGCGTGTGTCACCATGCCGCAGCAGGACGGTGATGGTGGGTTGCTCCGTGGGGTTAGACCAGCCAAGTGTCATGGCAGCCCCTCGAGAATGGTGAAGAACCGTTGCGCGGATTGTTCCCAGGTCGGCAGGCTCAGTGCCCGGCGGGCAGCGGCGGCCCCCATCCGGCGGCGTTCGGGCTCGTTCTCGGCGAGTCTGCGCAGGGCCTCTGCGAGGGCGCGGATATCGCCGGGCGTGATCATGATGCCCTGCTGGCCGTCGTCGACGAGATATGGCAGGTTGCCGCTGCGCCAGCCGATCACTGGCAGGCCCGCGTCCATCGCCTCCGCGTACGCGGTGCCGTAGGTCTCCCAGCGTGAGGGCAGCACGAACAGGTCGGCTGAGCGATACAGGCGCCCCATCTCGGCGTCGTCACAAGGTCCATGCCGCACGACCCGGTCCGGCAGGTCGCCGATCCGGCGGATCACGCGCTGCCCGTAGGCCGTGTCTGCCCGCTCGTCCCCCGCCAGGTGCAGGCGCACCGTACCCGGCCGGCAATGCGGCAACCGAGTTCCAGCAGTTCGAGGATGCCCTTGTTGGGCAGCCAATTCGCCACGCACAGCGCAGCCGCTCGTGCCCCATCACGCAGGTCGCTGACCTTGGTTCCCGTCTTTTGATCCCGGCCAGGAGGCACCACGATGGCCTGATCGAGCCGGTCTGCCAGCGGTGCACCGGCGACGATCACCGCATCGCAGCAGCGGTAAAGGTATCGGTCCAGCCAGGCCTGCACCCATCGGCGGAGCGGCGCGTGATCGATTCCGCCAGGCGGCTGATGAACGACGGCGGCCAGCCGCCGCGGGCGCTGCAGCAGCATCCACGGGGCCAGGAACGCCGCCGCGATGCTATCGACCACGACGACATCGGCCCGGCTTGCCGCACGCAGCACCCGGTGGCCATACAGGAAAGGCAGCCGCGGCGGCAGGGACGCGAAGGTGAGCCGCGCGTCGTTGCGCCCGGCGAGCTCGGCCATCCGCCGCTGATAACGATATCCGCCCGTCAGCGTGGCCGGGTCACCCAGGGTAATCAGGCAGATCGTCAGCATGGCGCACGGTATCCGCCAAAGGCGGCCGGAGTTTCCCATACCCGCACCGCCAGACTGTCACCGCCTCCGGCGGCAACAGCGGGCGAGAGAGTGTCATGCACCCAGCGGGCGAACACCTCGACGGTGACCGCCTCGGCGGTGGCCGGACGAATCTCCTCGAGGTTGCGGCCGTCGATCCGCCCGGTCAGCTCGGTCATCGCTGCTTCCAGCACATCCAGGTCGATGACCATAGCTCTTTCGTCCAGCCGATCACGGGTGACGACGACCTCGATCCGGTAATCGTGATCATGCAGCTGCCCTTCCGGGCCGGGCTGCCCCGGCATGATGTGAAAGGCGCGGACGCTCCGGCTCAACCCGACTTCATAGGTCACCGGTGCCCCCCGTTGTAGTCAAGAACGGCGTGCATCAGGCCGGGAGCGTTCTCGTCTACCGTGCGGAACGCCTCGGCCGCCCTGCTGAATGGGAAAACGTGCGTACACAGCTCTGCCAGCGGAAGCTCAGGCAGCAGCTCGGCCGCCTCCCGGCGGCGGCGAGACCGCGTCCATGTCGCCGACAGCCCGGCCGGAACGGTGGAGACCTGGGTACTGCGGATGGTCAGGCGGCGGCGGTGAAAGGCGCCGCCGAGCGGCAGCACCACTGGTTTGGTGCCGAACCAGGAGGCGACCAGCAAGGTGCCCTCGTGGGCCAGCATGTTCAGCGCCAGGGCGGGCGCGTCCGGATTACCACTGGCGTCAATGACGAGCGGAACTTGCTCCTTCACCAGGTCCTCGGGTGCGGCGGCGGTCACGCCGAGGCTGGCGGCCAGGCCGCGGCGCCACGCCTGCGGTTCGGCGCACAGCGGCCGCTGCCCCGAACGCTGCAGCAAGAGGGCGGTCAGCAGCCCGAGCACGCCGGCGCCGAGCACGACAACGCGGTCGCGATAGCCCGTCCCGGCGTCGAGGGTCACCTGCAATGCGGTCTCAACCAGCGGGAACAAGGTTGCGGACGCGGGATCGGTGGCAGGCAGGGGAATCAGGTCACTGGTCCGGGCCGCGAATACGTCCTGGTGCGGCTGGAAGGCGAAAACCGGCCGGCCGGAGTCGGCCACCTCGCCGACGCACGCATAACCGTAAGCGAAGGGATACCGGAACGTGCCGCCCAGCGCGTCGATCGTGTCGTCTAGGGCCAGATCCGCGGGGGCCTCGCCGCGGTAGACCAGCCGCTCGGTGCCGCCGCTGATACCGGAGAACAAGGTGCTGACGATGACCTCGCCCGCGGCCGGCCGCGGCGTAGGCAGCTCCCTGACCTCCACGCAGCGCGGCGCGGTGTGAAACAGCGCGCGAGCGGGCACGCAGCGGGTCTACCCGGCGGCCATCCCGGCAAACGCCGGTTGACCGCCGCCACGGCCGGGTAGCGGACCTCCATGGGCGAGCTTCACGAGGCCGCGCGGGATCCGGTTGCCCACCGTCGCGGGCGAGTTCGACGTGCGGGCCTTCACGTGCGGATCGGGCTACACCTACCTTGCGCTGATCAAGGGCGATCTCGGCGATGGCCGGTCGGTGCTGACCCGCGTGCATTCGGAATGCCTGACCGGCGATGCGCTGGGATCGCTGCGCTGCGACTGCGGCGCTCAGCTTGACCTGGGCATGCGCGCGCTCGCCGCCGAGGGCCGCGGAGTCCTGATCTACGCCACCGGTCACGAGGGGCGCGGCATCGGCCTGGTCGACAAGCTCCGCGCCTACATGGAGCAAGAAGCCGGAGCCGACACCGTTGACGCCAACCTGCGGCTCGGGCTGGCCCCCGACAGCAGGCGCTACGACGACGCCGCGGCTGTGCTGAAGGCCATCGGCGTCCGCTCGGTCCGCCTGTCCACGAACAATCCACGTAAAGTCCAGGAGTTGCAGGCCGCGGGCATCACGGTCGAGCAGGTCGTCCCGGTCCCCGCCGTTCCGCATCTGCGCAATCAGCGCTACCTGCGCACCAAGCAGGACCGGTTCGGCCACACGAATCTCATCGGTGATCCGCCGCCAGCCGAACGCGCCACGCAGCCGGTCGATGTCGGCGGCCTGCTCGGCAGCGCTGAGGCCCCCGATGAGCGGCCGTTCGTCGTGCTGAAGTACACCCAGACGCTCGACGGCCGGATCGCCGCGGCCAGCGACACCGGACGGACCGGCGATGAAGCCGAAAACCGGATCTCACACGCCCTGCGCGCCGCCTGTGACGCGGTGCTCGTGGGCGTGGGCACCGTGCTGTCGCGCGACCCTCAGCTCACCGTCCGGGCTCTACCGGGCCGGTCTCCGGCCCGGGTGATCCTCGACTCCGGTCTCCGGTCTCCGCTCACGGCCGCGGTGTTCAGCCCCGATGCGCCCACGTACGTGATGACGACCGCGCATGCTGACCACCAGCGCAAGCGGCTGGCGCTGGCCGCCCGTCACATCGCGGTCCGGGACGTCCGGCCGGGGCCGGCCTGGACATCCCCGCCGTGCTGCGCCAGCTCTGCTCGGAAGGCATCCGTTCGGTCATGGTCGAGGGCGGGGCGCGGGTGATCACCTCCATGCTGGCCGCCGGGGTGGTCGACCGGGTCATTGTCTCGATTTCACCCCGGATTCTCGGCGGCGGCAGCGACGCGGTGGGCCAGCTGCACAGACGACGGATTGCCGGCGCCGTCCGGCTGGACGGCCACACCGTCCACCTCATCGGCGCCAGCATCATCGTGGCCGCCGACGTCGGCCGGCGTCGTGGTTAGAACAGGTCGCCGCCCGCAGCCGCGGCAGTTGTCCCTGATTTACGCTGCGCCGCCAGCACGTTGCGCCCAATCCGCCACCGGTGCACCTCGTCCGGGCCGTCCACCAGGTGCTGCATCCGCGCCTCCGCGTACCAGGCTGCCAGCGGGGTGTCCATGGTGTAACCGAACGCGCCCTGGATCTGGAGGGCGGTGTCGACCACCGAGGACAGCATGTCCGCAATGAACGTCTCCCGGTCCAGCGCGTACTGGGCCAGCGTTGACCAGCGGGACGAGGAACCGCTCCTTCTGCTCCGATCACCGATCCACTCGTCCAGGGCGGCAATGTCGAAGCCAGGCTGAGGGCCCATCGTTATCCTTAAGCTTGACCTAATTAGCTGAATCAGCTTACTATATCGGAAAGCCTGGTGGGCAAGACGTGGAGGCTCGTCATGACCCAGTTGAACGTAAACGACGCACGGTGTGAGGCACTGTTCGCGTCAGGGCTGCAGCGATCGGATGACCCGGACCCCCGGGCGCTGGCCGAAGTGATCAGCCATACCGTGCGGCAGTTCGGTATCGCGGGCTGCGCTAGCCGGATGGCACAGGAGTTCGGCGACCACCCTGAGGCAGCCGCGAGCCGGATGCGATGGATCCGGCAGCTCATGAGCCAGATATCCGTCCCGGCGGCATCGCGGACCGCCCCGCTGGGCGGCTGGCCGCCCGCCCAGAGCTCCAGCCTGGGCGCCACGCGGTCAGCGGCTGGCCATGCCCACCGCGCCGCCTGAGGAGGAAGCTGTGCGCCGGACCATCTTCACCGAAGAGCACGAGAGGTTCCGGCAGCTGGTGCGGGCCTTCCTGGAGAAGGAATGCGTCCCGCATACGGCCGAGTGGCTGGAGGCGGGTGTGGTGAGCCGGGAGGCCTGGCGCAAGGCCGGCGAACTGGGGCTGCTCGGCTGGATGGTCCCCGAGGAGTACGGCGGCCTCGGCATCAAGGACTTCCGCTACAGCGTGGTCATCGCCGAGGAGATCGCCGCGACCCAGACTCAGGGCATCGCCCTGGCCCTGCACAACGACGTGGTGGCGCCCTACCTGACCGACTTGACCACCGCGGAGCAGCGCCGCCGCTGGCTGCCGGGCTTCGTGGCCGGCGAGCGGCTGGTCGCGATCGCGATGTCGGAGCCCGGGGCGGGCTCGGACCTCAAGCAGGTCAAGGCCACCGCACGCCGCGACGGCGATCACTACGTGCTCAACGGGACGAAGACCTTCATCAGCAACGGCATTCTCGCCAACCTGGTCATCGTGGTCGCGCGGACCGATCCGGAGGCCGGGCACCGGGGGATGAGCCTGCTGGTGGTCGAGGAAGGGTTCGAGGGCTTTGAGCGGGGCCGCAAGCTCGACAAGATCGGTAACCGCGCCCAGGACACCGCCGAGCTGTTCTTCCGCGACGTCCGCGTGCCGGCCGCGAACCTGCTCGGCGACGAGGGCAAGGGCTTCTACTACCTGATGCGCAACCTGCCCGCCGAACGGCTGGGCATCGCCGTGCATGCGATCGCCCACGCGGACCGTGCGTTCCTGGTGACCCGGGAATACGCACGGGACCGGCACGCCTTCGGGAGGCCGATCGGGGCATTTCAGGTCAACCGGTTCGCGCTGGCCGAGATCAAGACCAAGCTGGATGTCGCGCACGCCTACCTCGACCGGTGCGTGCAGGCCGCCGTAGCCGGCGAGCTCACCGCCGAGGAGGCCGCCGGGGCCAAGTGGTGGGCCACCGAGCTGCAGTGGGAAATTGTGGACCGCTGCCTTCAGCTGCACGGCGGCTACGGCTACATCAACGAGTACGAGATCGCCCGGCTCTGGCGGGACGCCCGGGTCCAGCGGCTCTACGGCGGCACCACCGAGATCATGAAAGAGATCGTCGGACGCGGCCTGGGCTTCTGAGCCGCCGCACGGACCTTCCGGCATGCGACAGCAACACCATCAGGAGGAGCAGAGATGCCGCCGATGACCGTCACCGAGCACTGCCCGCACTGGTGCACTCGTGATCATTCCGCGGACGCGTGCGGAACCGCTTTCTACCACGCGAGCGAGACGACGTCGGTCACCATCGCCCGGCCGGGCGGCCGCACGGTCCCCGAGCGCCTGGACGTGCAGACGGCGCAGTACCTGCCCGATGACCCCAGCGAGCCGGCCTGGTCGCCGGCGGTTGAGATCGCGGTGCACACCGGTGGCCGCTACCGGCTGATCGGGCTAACGCCGGAAGAAGCCAGGAAACTCGCCGGGATCCTGGCCAGCGCGGCGGACATCGTCAGCGATGCTGAACGTCCGCGCCGGCCTGCGCCTGGCTGCCCGTAAATAGCCGCCGCGCCGCGTCGAACAGCACTTTCCCGTTGGGCGCCCGCGGTACCGGCGCTATCGGCTCTCGGCACCTTGTAACCGGCCAGCCGAGCGCGTACCGCCGCGACGGCCGTTCCGGGCTCCAGCCCTGCGCCGCTGGGCGGCACGACCGCCGCCGAACGAACCTTCTGCGGTGCTGACCAGCCGGCTGATCGCGTCCGGATCGGAGACGTCACAGCCGACGCCGAGGCCCCGGTTTCCGATCCGTTCGGCCACCTTGGCGGCCCACTCGGTGTTGATGTCGGCCACGACCACGCCGCGGGCCCCTTCGGCCGCGAACCGCTCGGCGAGCGCCCGCCCGATCCCGGTGGCGCCGCCGGTCACCACGACGCACTTGCCGGCTACCCTCATCCGCGTCTCCCTCCTCGCCCTCGCACGGTCAATGTCCGCCGCCGAGGTTGTCGCCGCCGGGATACCCCCCGCCGCCGAACTTCTCGTCCAGCGCTTCGTAATCCTTGGCGAAGCCCTGGGTCCGCGGCAGTGCATCCAGGAACTCCACTGTCTTCGGCTTCTTGTAGGAGGCGATGTGGCGCCGGCAGTGCTCGATGAGGTCGGCGGCCGTCACCGGGCTCGTCCCGCTGAGTACGACGACGGCCTTGACGTCCTGCAGGAAGCGCTCGCTCGGGATGCCGATCACCGCGGCCTCCTTCACCGCCGGGTTAGCCTCCAGGCAGTTCTCCACCTCGGCGGGGAAGATGTTCTCCGCCCCGGACTTGATCATCCGGGTCATCGTGCCGAGGAAGGTGACCGTGCCGTCGCTCTCGCGCCGGCCCAGGTCGGTGGTGTGCCACCAGCCACCGCGGAAGCGCTCCTCGTTGATCTCCGGGCGGTTCCAGTAACCGAGATGCACCGTGTCGCCGCGTACGCAGATCTCGCCGGCCGCACCGGCCGGGCATTCCTGGCCGTCGGCGCCGAGGATCCGTACCGAGGTGACCGGGGCGGCCCGCCCGGCGTTGCCCGCTCCCCGGCCGCCGTACCCGCCGAACAGGCAGAAGCCGGTGACCTCGGTCTGCCCGTAGCCGTAGCCCATGCCGCCCCCTTCGCGGCCGTGCCGGCTGTCGTCCGCCGCCACCAGGCCCTGCCACAGCGGGGCGGCGATGGTGGCCTTCAGGTGCGGCAGTTCCGCGCCCCGCTCCCGCATCAGCTCCACCAGCTGCGTGATGGTGGCCGGCATGAGGTACGCGCGGGTGCACCTTTCCGCCGCCAGGATGTCCAGCACGTCACCGGCGATGACCCGCCGGGTGACGACGTTGGTGCCGCCCTGGATCAGCACCGGGATGCCGTAGAACTGGAAGTTGCCGATGTGGAACATCGGCCCGGAGTTCAGGAACACCGTGGTGTCGTCGATGTCGCCCAGCCAGGCGACCGACATGCCCATGGCGATCAGGTTGGTGTGCGACAGCATCGAGCCGCACGGCCGGCCGCTGATCGCCGCGGTGTAGATGACGAGTAGCGCGGAATCCGGGTCGATGTCCAGGCCGGGGTCGGCCGGGTCGCCGGTGGCCAGGAACGCCTCGTAGCCGTGTTCGGGGTCGCTATCGTGGCGCAGCCACAGCGCGGACTCGGCGGCCGGGCTGATGGCCCGCGCCGCGCGGACCGTGCTGCCGATCTCCTCCTCCTGCCAGATCACCACCTTGGGGCTGAAGTCCTCGATCGCGAACGCCATCTCCGGCGGGGCCCATCGCCAGTAGCCGGGGCACACCATCGCCCCGATCTTGGCCGCCGCGCCGAGCAGCTCGTAGACCCGGAAGGAGTTCTGGCCGAGCCACAGGATCCGGTCGCCCGCGCCGACCCCGGTCCCGCGCAGCGCGTTGGCCAGCCGGTTGACCCGCTCGTCGAGTTCCGGCCAGGTCAGGTGGTGCTCGCCGTCGGCCAGCGCCAGCTTGCCCGGGTAGCTGCGGCGGTGCTCGGTAATGATGTCCCCGACGGTGATCTGACGAGGGGCCATGGATTCTCCTGGTGCTCCGGTCGGGCTTACTCGGTGGCGGCTTACTCGATGCTGGCGGTGCTGGCTTAATCGGGCAGAGTGACCCGCTGGCCGGTGCGCCCGCAGGCACACTGCCCGTCCGTAAGCGTGCCACGCAGACCCACCGCGGCCTCGCTCACCTGGTGCGCACGCCGGCCTGCGGTGCTGATGAAGAGCTCGCCGCCGCGCTCGGCCAGGGTCCATTCCGCGCTGTTGAGATGGACGCCGGTCCGGTGCGGGCACTCCACCGCGATCGCCGGGCCGACCCGGGTCACGATGAACGGCTGCGCACCTGCCGCGGTCAGCGCACTGACGGCCTCCGGCCGGGCCACGAGGACCGGGACCCGCGCCACGACCTCGGCGAGCTCGTCACCCAGCCCCTCGGCTACGGTCCGGTCGATGCCGAAAATCATGGTGATGGGCAGCCGGCGCGCGTACATGCCGGCGCGGAAGGCCTCGAAGGCGTAGATCTCCCCGATCGAATAAGGCGCGCCCAGCTCGCGGGCCGCGGTCTCGAACGGGTCGAACCAGGGTGATTCCGCCATGCCGCCGACGATGACCAGGCCGCTGCCCGGCCCGACGCCATGATCGGCCAGCATGGCGCGCGCCCAGGCCGAGTCGCGCCGCCAGTCATCCCAGCTGACCTCGAAATAGACCAGCTGGCCGGCCACGTCATACCGGCCGATGCCCCATGGCCCGGGCCGGGGGAGCGCGGCGGCGGCGGCGGTCGTGGACGTCAGTGTCATGGGCTGTCTCCCGTCTGCGTCATGACTTGACCACCCGGGGTAGCTTGCCGCCGCGCCCACGGGCGAGCAGCTCCGGCTCCGGTAGCAGTTCGAGCACCGGCGGAACGCCCACCGCGGCCGTGATCACCTCGGACACGCGGGCCCGCAGCTCCGGGACCGAGGTCGTCGCCTCCGGGTCATAGCCGACCCGGACCTTCAGCTCGTCGATCTCCCGGGCCGGCCGGACCAGCTGGAACAGTGCGGTGGCGGTCTCCGGGACCAGCTCGAGCGCCCGCCATATGTCCATCGGTACGAAGGAACGGCCCGCCACGATGGTCTCGTCGCCCTTGCGGCCCACTGGCCAGAACCGGGCGTGGGTCCGGCCGCACGCGCAGGGCTGCCTGGTCATGCGGATGATGTCGTCCGAGCGGAACCGGATCATCGGGGTAACCGGGTTGTCCAGCGAGGTGGCGACCAGCTCACCCAGTTCTCCGTCGGCCACCGTGGCGCTTCCGGCCGGGTCGACGGCTTCCAGCAGCACGCAGTCCTCCCAGGCGTGGCAGCCGTCGTGCTGGCCGCATTCCCATGCGCCGGTGACGTCTCCGGTGGAAGTCCACAGATAGACCTCCACGCCCCAGCTTTCCAGCTGCTTCCTGGCTCGCGCTCCGAGCGGCTCGCCCGCGAAGGCGGCCCCCTTGAACGAGGAGAAAACCTCCCGCATGTCGTTGGTCCGGCTCAGCGGGTCGAGCTCGGCCAGCGCCAAGCCGGTGAGCTGCGCGTAGACCGGTCGGTAGCGGCGGATTGCGTCCAGCGCCGTGGCCCAGCCGCCGATGCCGGTGTTCACCATCAGCGGGATGGCGCCCACCATCTGGTCCGCGTGATAAAGCGGCCCGCGCATCTTGAAGCCGCTGCCCAGCACGTAATCTCCCGGCCGGACGCCGATTCCCCACAGGTCACGCGCGGTCGCCGCCCAGAACGGATGCCACCGCTCCCAGGCGTGCGCGTACAAGGTGGCGTCCCCGGTGGTCCCAGAGGTGGAGAAGACAGTGGTCGCGTCCGCGTAGCGGGTGCACAGCAGGCCGCCGAACGGGTCGTGAGCCTGGTCGCGGAACTGGCGGATGTCGTCCTTGGTGATGAAGGGCACCCGCTCGGTGAAATCGGCCAGCGAGTTGATGTCGCTGGGCTTGACGCTTGCTTCTTCCCACTTCTTGCGCACGAGGGCGGACCGCTCGTAGGCGTAGGGCACCAGTTGCAGGATCCGCTCTTCTTGCAGCGCCGCAAGAGCGGCTCGCGGCATGGTCTCTATCTCGGGTTCGAAGAACCGGTCATCAGGCATCGGCGGCTCCTTCACCACAGGGTGGCCGATCGCAGTGTAACCCGAATCGCATGATATAACTAACTTGTTCATCTAATTCAACTATCGGGTGAGGCTTTGCGATGACCATCTCTGGCCGTGCGCCCGGCGCCAGCAGGCATGCCACCACCGGCAGCGATGAGACGGTGCTGGAGCGGTTCCCGGCCGTCCGCCTGGATCACCTGAACAAGCGGTATTACCAGGGACTGCTGCGCCGCGAACTGCTCGCCGGCCGCTGCCGGGCCTGCGGCGCCTGGCACACCCCGTTGCGGCCGATCTGCCCGTCCTGCTGGTCGCCCGAGGTGAGCCCGGCACCGGTCAGCGGCCGCGGCACGGTCTACCTGCTCACGTTCCTGCACCAGGGGCCGCCCGTACCGGGTGTGGACTACTCGGGAGGCTTCCCGCTCGCCGCGATCGAGCTGGCTGAGCAACCGGGGCTGCGGGTAGAGGCCACCGTGCTGGACTGCCCGCGGGACCGGCTACGCGTGGGGCTTGAGGTGGAGCTGACCTGGATAGACCGTGACGGGGCCCCCTGGCCGGCGTTCCGTCCCGCGGGGGCAGTGAGCGAGCAGGAGACAGAGCATGACCGGGCGTAACCCGGCCAAGGACAAGGTGGCGGTCGCGGGTGTCGGCCTGTCCCCTTACGCCCGGGACCGGGGAGCCACGACCGAGCTCGCCCTGGTGCTCGAGGCGGCGGTCGCGGCCATCCGCGATGCCGGGCTGACGGCCGGTGATATCGACGGCGTGGTCGGCGGGGGACTGCTCACCGGCGGCATCGACCCCGCCACCGTCGTGTCCGCGCTCGGGCTGCCCGCGGTCACCTGGTGGACGCGGGCCGCCCCGCCGATCATGAACCACCTCGCCGCCGCCATCAACGCGGTCTGGACCGGTGCCTGCGAGGTAGCGCTCGTCTACCACTCGGTCTACCGGGTCGGCGGCTTCTCGCGCAGCGCCAGCGCGGACCCGTTCCGGCGCCGGGCCACGTTCGGGCTGCCCGACGGCCGGGCCGCCACCGGGGACGGGCACAGCGACGGGGAGCCGTGGAGCATGCACGGCTCGGCGGGATACGCCGCCTGGGCGGGCCGTTACCTGGCGGAGTTCGGCGCCTCCCGGGAGGATTTCGGCCGCATCGCGATCAACGACCGGACCAACGCGGCGGCCAACCCGAACGCCGTGCTGCGTGAGCCGCTGACCATGGCCGGCTACCTGGGCGGCCGGATGGTCCGCGAGCCGTTGTGCCTGTACGACATGGACATCCCCGTCGACGGCGCGGACGCGTTCATCGTGACCACCGCCGAGCGGGCCCGCGACCTGCGCACCGTCCCGGTCCTGATCCACGCGGCGACCATGGGCATGACCGCGCCGCCCGAGGAGCACCTGGCCGCGGGGCTGGACGCCACCGGGCAGCCGCTCGCCGCCCGCGACCTGCGGGCCAAGAGCGACCTGTGGCTCGACGACATCGACGTGTTCTTCCCCTACGACGGCTTCACCATCGTGGCCTTGCGCTGCTTCGAGAGCTACGGGTTCTGCGGTCCCGGCGAGGCCGGAGCGTTCCTGGCAGACAACTGGGACGGAGCGGAGGACCGGATCAAGATCAACGGGCGGGTGCCCGTGAACACGCACGGCGGCAGCCTGTCCGAGGGCGGCTCACAAGGAGCGGGCCACCTGCGCGAGGCCGTCACCCAGTTGCGCGCGCAGGCCGGCCGCCGCCAGGTCCCCGGCGCGCGGGTCGCCCTGCTGACCCCCGGAGGCTTCTTCTTCAACGCGCAGGGCCTTATCCTGCGGGTCGCCTGAGTAGCTAGTGCCGCAGCAGTACGCTCAATCCGTGCGGGACGCGGTGCATAAAATATTCAGGCCGGCCGGCTGCATGTTGAGCCGACCGCGGGTCTGCCGGGCCGCGGACATCGCGAAGGTGCCTCTAATAATCGCGCGCTGACCCGCCGTCAGATGCGGCTGTTGGAACCTCGGCGATTGCCAACTGAGACACGCAGGACAGGTCGATCTGTTGCGCGGCTGAATCGCCGCGTGCTGCCGGTACCGCGTCACCTCGAGCCAATGCGCCGGATTGGTGTACAAGGAAGTCATGGACAGACGTGCGCTTGTTCTGGGCGGCGGCGGTGTCACCGGTATCGCCTGGGAGACTGGCCTGATCGCCGGGCTGGCGGAACTGGGCATCGACCTGGCCGCAGCGGACGTGGTCATCGGGACATCGGCCGGGTCGGTTGTTGGCGCCGACATTGCTTCCGGGCAGGAGCTTGAGGCGTTGTACCGCGCTCAGCTCGCGCCGCCTGCTCCCGAGCCCGCCGCCCGGATGGGCTGGGGCGTCATCGGCAGGCTGCTGTGGGTCATGAGCACCAGCCGGGACCCGATGCGGGCGCGGGCGCGGATCGGCCACTGGGCGCTGGCCGCGCGCACCATGCCCGAGGCCGTCGGCGCAAGGTAATCGAGGCCCGGCTGCCCGCCGGTAACTGGCCCGCCAAGACGCTCAAGGTGACCGCGGTGGACGCGCGGACCGGCGAGCTCGTGGTTTTTGATTCCGCTGGTGACGTCGGCCTGGTGGATGCGGTTGGCGCCAGCTGCGCGGTACCCGGAGTCTGGCCGCCGGTCACCATCGGGCACCGCCGTTTCGTGGACGGCGGTGTGCGCTCGGTAGCCAACGCCGACCTGGCCGCCGGCTACGAGCGGGTGGTTATCGTCGCACCGGTAGCCAACGGGATCGGCCACATGACCAGCCCCCGCCGGCAGGCTGCCGCACTGGCCGCGGCCGCAGCCCGCGTCGTGCTCGTGCGGCCGGACCGCGCGGCCACGCACGCCATCGGACACAACGTGCTTGACCTGTCGCGCCGGGCGGCAGCGGCGACAGCCGGCCGGGCCCAGGCCGCTGCGGAAGCGTCTGCGGTCCGGGCAGTTTGGCAGGCCGATAGCGGACCGGCCGCCTCCTAGCCGTGAGGCCGCGGCTGAGGCCGCGCCTACAGGCTCGGGCCCCGTATCCCTGCAGGCTGGAGACCTATGCTGGGGGCGTGAGTGAAAAACTGCCCGCTGTGGCCGAGGCCCGGATAGCGCAGCTCCGGTCTAGCGGCACGTGGGGGTCTGCGCTGTCCGCAGATGAGTTCGCCGCCATCGGCAGTGTGGGCTTCGAGCCGGTCGGCCAGGTGTTCGGCGCGGCCGTCTACAGCGCCGGGTCCGCCAGCGGGTATAGCTGCCCCGGGGCGTGGGGATCGTCCGGCGACGGGTTGCCGCCCCGGCCGGCGGTCCAGGTGTCTGGGCGGGGCGGCGTGGGGTCGTTCGGCCCGCTCGTGCAGACCATGGACCAGGCGCGGCACACGGCCGTCGGCCGGATGATCACCGAGTGCGCCGGGCTGGGCGGGCACGGGGTGGTCGGTGTCCGGGTGTCCCGGGGGTCGTTTCCCCTCGGCGGGCCGCAGTTCACGGCCCTGGGCACCGCGGTCCGCGCGCCGGGTGCCGGGCCCGGGCCACCGGTGCCGTTCACCGCTGAGGTGTCGGGGCAGGATTTTGCGAAGCTGATTATGGCGGGCTGGGTGCCGGCGGGGCTGGTGCTCGGCATCTCGATCGGGTCGCGGCACGATGACCGGAAGACCGCCCGCCAGGCGCGCTGGGGTTCGGGCAACGCCGAGGTCGCCGGCTGGACCGAGCTGGTCAGCCAGTCGCGGCACGACGCCCGGCGCCAGCTGGAAAGTGACGTCAAGCGGCTTGGCGCCGAGGGCGTGGTGATCGCCACCATGCAGATCCGGGTGCGCGCGCGGGACTGCCCGGTAACCGTCGGCCGCCGTGACCACATCGTGGAGGCAACCCTCATCGGCACCGCCGTGGCCAGGTTCTCCCGTGCCGGGCAGCGTCATGACGGTCCGGCCCTGCCCATCATGGCCCTCGACCCGCAGCGGCGCCAGGCCGCCCGGATCCGGATATAGGTGCCTCAGCGACCGCCTAAGCTCCGTCCGTTACCCCCAGAGGCGGTTCAGCACGCGGTGTTGCGCCGCTCTGCAAGTGGGCAAAAACGTTACCTGTCCCAGCACTCGCGCTCCGTCCAGCCACCGGTGATCCGATTCACAGCCGCAAAGGCCGCGCGACGCGCGCGGCTATGCGGCCGGCCGGTACACGGACACGCCGTCGGCGCGGTAGTCGAACCGGAACCCGGTCTGGGTCAGGAAGTGACCAAGCGCAGGCGTCACGCGCTCCCACACGAGCACCCAGCCCACGTTGATCCGCTGGGCGTCGGCCGCGGCCGTCCTCATCGTCGCGGCCGACGCTGACGTGGGCCAGCCCTGCTCGAGCCGCAGCAGGTCGGCGTAGAACGGGTGCGCCTGCCAGGCCGCGACGGTCGCCGGCGCGACCCGCGCGACGTGCCCGATCGCGCGTGGATGGCCGTCGGCGGTCGCCAGCACCAGCGCCTCCCCGGGGAACGCGGCCCCGACCTGAACGGTCCCGCCGCGGATCGCGAGCGGCACGTCCACCACGACCGACCCGGAATGGTCGGCGGCGATCGGCGCGTCCACGGCCGGCAGCCCGGTCGGCATGGTGCCGGCCGGGCAGGCCGAGGACCAGCCGAGTTCCAGCGCGGCCACGCAGGCGACGAGCAGCAGCGCGACCTTGGACCGCGCCCAGATCCACTGCACGGCCAGCCCCGCGAGCATGGCCGCGGGCATCAGGCCCAGCGCGTTGAAGCGGTTGGATTCGCGGAACCCGGACATGCCCGGCAGGTGCACGATCCAGGTGTACGGCATGAGCGCGGACAGCTTGTACCCGTGATCGTTCAGCGGCAGCGGCACGTAGGCGCGGCTGCCGAGGTAGATCACCGGGCCGAGGGTGACGGCGCACACCGCGAGCCAGCCCACCAGCCACATCCAGGTACGGCGCTGCCGCCAGCCGATCACCGCCCCGAGCAGTGCCAGCGCGGTCAGCGCCACCCCGAAGGTCGGCACGCCCTCGGTCTTGATGCCGTGATAAAAGACCGAGCTCAGCCCGGTGAGACCGAAGGAGGCCAGCCGGGGAGACGGCGCGAACATCTGCGGCAGGGCCACGCCGTACGTGACGTAGTCGTAGGCGAGCTCATTCGGGCTCACCGCCAGCGCCGAGGTCTGCTGCAGCATGGCGATGATCTGCGGGCTCGCCACGAGGCCGCCGGCCGCACCGGCCAGGGCCAGCAGGCCCACCTTGCGGACGGACGGCTGCCGCACGATCCACGTGACCACGGCCGCGGCCGCCGTGATCAGCGCGAGGATCGTCGACTCGGAGTCGACGAGCAGGCACGCTCCCAGGATCACGCCGAGCACCACCGCGCGCCACCAGGCGGGATGGCGGCGCAGCCGGACCGCCGCCTCCAGCGTGAGCGGCAGGAACACCGTCCCGATGGCGATGTTGATCTCGTACCAGGACCGCCACGTCATCATGGACGACAGGCCGAAGAACGCCCCGGCCGCGTACGCGCCGATGCCGGACAGCCAGAGCCGGGCGGCCCGGTACATGGCGTAGCACAGCAGGCCCGGCGCCAGCACCACGAGCAGGTTGGCCGAGAACGCCGGCCCCGCGGCGAACGTGACCGGCGCCATGAGCACGCCGGCCAGCGGCATCAGCGCGTGGTACGCGAGCGGCGTGCCGACCGGCGCGATCATGTAGTGGGTGGTGAAGGGGTTCCCGGGGTCCAGGAACTGCCGGGCCATCCACCACATGTCCCAGGTGTATTCGCCGGGATCCCGCGCGTTGGGCAGCCGTCCGGCCAGATACGTCACCCGCGGCCAGGTGACGATGATGCCGAAGGCCAGGTAGCTGGCGAGGATGACGGCGTGCCGGACGAGGGGATGCCGCGCCGCCCACCACGCGGCCAGGCCGTCCCGGGCGGGGCTCAGGCGGTGCCGGCCTGCTGGCACCGTCGCTGGTCGGTCGGCGGGGGTGCCGGCCTGGGCCGTCTCGCCATCACCCGGCTTGGTGAGGCCACTGCTCACGTACCCACCTGTCCCCGCTTGCTGTTCCCGCCGGCTGTTCCGCTTAGCCGGCCGCCATCACGTGGTACCCGGATCATCCGCCCGCTCATGCGCGAATCGGAATGAGGTCCCGCCAGATACTAGCGAAGCTTTGGCCAGGCAGACGTGCCGATAGCACCCCAGAAGTGTCACCTGCCATCAGTGGCGACGATCGGCCCGAACCAGACATTCTTCGCTATCCTTCGGGGGCAGCGTAGGGACCGCGCGCCCGCAACGAGGAGCGGGCCAGTGAGGGGGCCGTCGTGGCCGGGGCTGAACCCGCAGTGCGCACCTCCGGGCTGGATGCCGCCCCGGCTGACCGGCCGGAGCTGCCTCATCGGCTTGGCCGCTGGCTGCTCCCGGTGGGCGTGGCCGCGCTGCTCCTCTCGCTGGCCGCGTACGCCGCCGAGCTGCATGCCTATTCGGTCCAGCGCCTATTGCCCATGCTTGACCTGGAGGTCTACCGCGGCGGCGGCCTGCTGACCCTGCATCTCGGGGCGGAGCTGCATACTCACGCGGCTTTGTACAACTGGGACCTGATCCCGGGGATGGACTTCACCTACACGCCGTTCGCGGCGGTCCTCTTCGCCGTGCCCGCGCTGCTCCCCCTTTCGGCGCTGCGCTGGCTCAGCTGGATAGCCAGCCTGTCCGCGCTGGCGGGCGCGATCTGGCTGACCTTTGGCCGCCTTGGGTACCCGAGGGACCGCGCCCGGCTCGGCCTGACCCTGCTGCTGACCGCCGCGATGCTGTGGATGCAGCCGGTCGTGCGCACCCTTCATCTCGGCCAGGTGAACCTGCTGCTGATGGTCCTGATCATCTGGGACCTGTGCCAGCCGGAGCAGCGCAGATGGATGGGCGTGGGGGTCGGCATCGCAGCCGGCATCAAGCTGGTTCCGCTCATCTTCATCCCGTATCTGGCCATTACCGGACGGCTGCGGCAGGCCGCCGTGGCCACGGCTTCGTTCGCCGCGACCATCGCCATCGGCTTTGCCGTGCTGCCCCGGGCCTCGGCCCAGTGGTGGTTCAACGGCCTTTTCCTCGAGGCCGGGAGAACGGGCTTCATCGGCGACGTGGAGAATCAGTCCCTGCGGGGAATGATCACCCGCTTGTCCGGGAGCGTGGCCGCCGGCATCCCGGCCTGGGAGATCGCCGCCGTGGCCGTCGCGGTGCTGGGCTTCGCCAGCGCCGCCATGCTGCACCGGTCGGGCCACCCCGTGGAGGGTCTCCTGACCTGCGCCCTGACCGGGCTCCTCATCTCCCCGATCAGCTGGGACCACCACTGGGTCTGGGTGGCGCCCGGCCTTGTGGTCCTGCTCCACCACGCGCTGCGCTCCCGCGGCGCCCAGCGCCTCGCCCTGTGGCTGTCGGCCGCCGCGATCCTGGTCTTGTTCGGTGCCTGGCCCAGCTTCTGGCTCCCGCACTCGGCCCTCATCCCGAACGGCCTGATCTGGTACGCGCCCGCGACCTATTTCTCCACCGGAGACCACCCGTGGTTCCACGAGTACCACTGGCACGGCCTGCAACTGCTCGCCGGCAACCTCTACGTCCTGACCGGGCTCGCCTGCCTCGCGGTGATCTCCGTGCTCGCCCTGCACGGCCCCGGTACCGCCTTCGCCACCTGGGCCCGGACAGCTCGATGGCCCGGGCACCCGCGAAGCACGCATACGTAAGGGCACGTACATCCCAGCGGGTGTCACCGGGCACCACAGTGCGCCGCCGCGCGAGGTCAAGATTGCTTCCGCTTAACGGACGTACCTCGAGTTTCCGCTCGTGCGACGGCCAGCTCAGCGGACTCGTTCAGCCGGCCACGCCCGCATTGTCCTCCGCTAGCTGGCGGGCGACGTCCGGGGCCAGGCCGGCCAGGCTGTCGGTGCCGAGCTCCCCGTGCTTGACGCCGAGCGTCTTGAGGAAGCGCTGCTGGCCCATCGTCAGGCCGATGAAATAGCCGAGCTCGACCAGTTCCGGCTCGGAGAAGTGCTTGTGCAGCTCCGCCCAGAGGTCGTCATCGGCGCTGGCGGGGTCCCAGGCGATCGCCTCGGCCCAGCGCAGCGCCGCGCGCTCGCGGTCGTCGTAGCGATCGGAGCGGCGGAAGTCGATGATCTCGTCGTACTTGTCCTCGGTGACGCCCTGCTCGGCCGCCAGGTGGGATCGCTGGCCGGCGCAGTAGCCGCATTCGAGTGATTTCGCCACGTAGACGCGGGCCAGTTCCTTGATCCGGTGATCGAGCACGCCCTCGCGGAACACCTGCTGCCAGGAAGCCGAGAAGGTCTGCAGCACGGCGGGCACGTGCGCCCTGATGGCCTGGCTCTCCAGCCGCGGGGTGCCGTAGGTCCGGGACTCCTCGAGCAGCGCCGCCATCCCGGGATCGGTGACCGTGCTCGGCTCGACGTAACTGATACGCGGCACCTGAACCTCCTGGCAAACGATTGCACCCTACGCTGCTGACCTCATGGTGCCGCCGGTCACCCGGCAAGCGCAACACCCGGCCGCAGCGTCGGTCAGCCGTCACGGCGCGGTTCCGCTGATGGCCTCGAGCAGGCCGGCGAAATCTTCGCCGCACGGTCCGCAGGACCGCAGATGCGCGGCCACGCCGGGGTACCGCCGTTCGGCGACATCTGCGCCGTCCGCGGCGGCCACCTCAGCGTAGCTGTCCAGCACTTCCATCGCCTGCTCGCAGCCCACGTCCCGCGGATCGGTCCGCAGGAACACCTCGAACTCCCGCCATCCGCTCATGAGATCCTCTGTTCCCGGTCATCCAGATATCCGTTAGCGATCAGATACGCACGGATCTTTCGCCGGGCGTCGAACATCGTCTTATAAATAGCGTTGCGGGTCGCACCGAGTTTGGCGACCAGCGCGTCAAGGGGGACACCCTCGACCACGATGGCCACGAACACCTCTCGCTGCCGCTCGGTCAGCGCCTCGCTCACGGCGCGGCGGAGCGCGGCGACAAGTTCGCGGGACTCGGCCACCTGGGCGGGGCCGGCGCCGAACCGGTCGGGGATGCGCTCCCACGCATCCGCGTCCGGTGAGACCGGTGCGTCTCGCCAGTAATGCCGGCCGAGCTTGGCCGAGACGTCAAAAATGGCGAATTTGTACGCCCACGTGGTGAAGCGGCTGTCGCCGCGGAACTGGTCCAGTTTGCCGATGATGGCCAGCAGCGCGTCGTCGGCCGCCTGGTGGGCGAGGTCGTCCCGGTCGCGGCCTTCGACGCGGACGGGGCGGCTGCGCCGCCGCAATTCGGCGTGGGCGACCCGCAGCAACAGGGCATGCAGGCGAGCGAGAGCCTGTTCCCGCTCGGCGCCGGCGGCCCGGAGGCACTGGAGCCACTCACGCGACTCGTCATCGAGCGAGCCACGCCTGTCCCCACGCGCCGCAGCCGTACCGTCAGCCATGGACATAGCCCGAGTCTAAGTTCCGGGCCGACGTAAGATCCCGGCCGCCGAAGACACGAACGGGAGTGGGCGGCAAGCAGGGGACGGTTTCACCGTCGGCAGACCCCGGTTTCGCTGCCAGCCAGATTTCCGGCTTCACCGACGAAAAGGGGATCGCAGATGAAGTTCGTATCACGATGGCGAGGGCCAGCCCTTCTGACCGCTGGGAACGCCGAACAGCAGGCATCAGGTTTCCGGATACTCCGGAAACCCGCCCTGGCCATGCTCGGTCTGGCGGCGGCCGGTGCCCTGGCTGCCCCCGTGTCCGCCTCCGCCTCGACCCACACGTCGCCGGTGATCGGGCACGTCTACGTCGACGACAACACGGCCGGGGCGAATACGATCGGGGCGCTTGACCGGCATGCGGACGGAACGCTGACTCCGGCGGCCGGCTCCCCGTTCGCCGCTGGTGGCGCCGGGACCGGTGCCGGGCTCGCCTCCCAGGGCGCGCTGCAGATCTCACCGGACGGCCGTTTCGTGGTCGCCGTCGACGCCGGCAGTAATCAGATCTCGGTCCTGCGGGTCCACCGCGACGGCTCGCTCCGTCTCGTCCCCGGCGGCGTCGTCTCCTCCGGCGGCATCCTGCCGGTCAGCATCGCGATCCACGGTGACCTGGTCTATGTCGCGAACGCCGGGACCGGCGGCAGCAACTTCACCGGCTTCCGGCTTGGCCGCGACGGCCGGATGGAGCCGATCAGCGGCTCCACCATCGCGCTGCCGGCTGGCTCTCAGCCCGGCGACGTGCTGTTCAACGGGACCGGCAGCAAGCTCGCCGGGACGCTCGTGGGGACGTCCACCATCGCCAGCTTCACCGTCGGATTCGACGGGCGCCTGACCGCGGCCCCGGGTTCGCCCTTCCCCGCCCAGGGCCTGGGCCCCTTCGGCAGCGAGTTCCGCCCGACGGACCCTGATCAGCTGTTCGTGTCCAACGCCCACAACGTCGGCGCGGGCACCGGAACCGTCTCGGCGTTCAGCGATTCCCGGCGCGGGATACTGACGCCGATCGGATCCTCGCCCTTCGCCGATCTGCAGACGGCCCCGTGCTGGGTGGAGATCAGCCACGATGGCCGGTTCCTGTTCACCGTGAACACCGGATCAGGTGAGATCTCCCGCTACTCGATCGCCCCGGACGGCGTGCTGACGCTCCTCGGCAGCACCCCGGTCGGCGCGACGGGCGGCGTCGGCGCGGTCGACGCCCGTCTCAGCCCCGACGGCCGCACCCTGTTCGTCGATGAAAGCAAGATCGGCGCTGTCGGCGCGTTCGCCGTCCGCGGCGGCAACCTCACTGAGCTGCCCGGCTCTCCCGCCGCGCTGCCCGCCGGGGCCACGCCCGCAGGCCTCGCCGTCAACTGAAAGCCCCATCACCAATGGCCCGCCGGGCCGGGGCACGTCACGCCCCGGCCCGGTCGGCCCGGCCCGGTATCACCGTCCTGTCCCGAAGGACTCACCAGACGAGATCGGTGCCGCCATCGCCGGCCAGTACCGCTAGACGCTCACCTGTCCATAACCTGCGGCCGGGACCAACCAGTGTGAACATTGTCTGGACGGGGCGGGTTTCTGCCCGAGGGGGGTGCACGATGACCGGCAAGGCTCCGCGCTATGACGACCTGAGCGCATTGTTCTTCAACTGCACGCTGAAACCGTCGCCGGAACTCAGCAATACTCAGGGGCTTATCGAGGTCAGCGCCGGCATCATGCAGAAACAAGGCGTGCGGGTGGAGACCATCCGTGCCATCGATCACGATATCGCGACCGGTGTCTGGCCGGACATGACCGAGCACGGCGCCGCGTCCGACGCCTGGCCGCGGCTCTATGAGAAGGTGCTGGCCGCCGACATCCTCGTGGTGGCGGGCCCGATCTGGCTCGGCGACAACAGTTCGGTCACCAAGCGGGTGATCGAACGGCTATATGCCTGCTCCCACCTGCTCAACGACGCGGGCCAGTACGCCTATTACGGCCGGGTCGGCGGCTGCCTGATCACCGGGAACGAGGACGGGGTCAAGCACTGCGCCATGAACGTCCTGTACAGCCTGCAGCATCTCGGGTACACCATTCCCCCGCAGGCGGACGCGGGCTGGATTGGCGAGGCCGGGCCGGGACCCTCCTACCTCGACCCGGATTCGGGCGGCCCGGAGAACGACTTCACCAACCGCAACACCACGTTCATGACGTGGAACCTGCTGCACGCGGCCCGGATGCTGAAGGATGCCGGCGGCATCCCCGCTTACGGCAACCAGCGTTCGGAGTGGGACGCCGGCTGCCGCTTCGACTTCGAGAACCCGGAATACCGCTGACCATCCAGGCGTGCCCGGGGTCCGCCGATCACCACGGGGACGGCGGTGGCGGCGGGACGACCGGCGGCCGGTCGTTGCAGGTGATGGTGTTCGGCAGTTCCCGTGGAGCGAGCCAGGGCCCGGTGGCGCCGCCTCCGGTGTTGCCGCCGAGGTCGGTCAGCGAGAACTCCGAGCCGGCGGACGTGAAGTGGAAGGACCATAACCGTACGGAAACGTACGGAACCGTTCGGTCGTACGCGCGCCCACGAACCGGCATGCCGCCTATCAGTGAGGAGCCGATGGCTGGCTGCGGGGATGCTGCGCGGACAGCAGCCGGTCAAGATCCAGGTACCGGCTGTAACTCATGGCGTGTGTTCGGGTCGCCGCTGGATCTAGAGGGCGGCGACGCCGCCGTAGGCCCACGCCCGGCCGGCGTTCGGATCCGGTTCGCCGCCTTCCGGCCGCCAGCGGGAGACCAGGACCAATCCGGGATCAACGAGCTCGCGCCCGTTGAACATGCGCAAGATCGCGTCCCTGCTGCGGGGGATGAGCATGGTGCCGCTGTTGTCCGCCACCTCGGCGTTGGCCTGCATCTTCTCTGGTGAAAACTCATCGGTGGCATGCGAGATGACCAGGTAGCTGCCGGGCGCCAGCGCCGTCAGGTACCGGGCCACGACGCCGGCCGGGTCGGCGGAATCTGGGATGTGATGCAGGCACCCGACGAACAGCAGCCCGACGGGCTGCGTGAAGTCGAGCAGCTTCCCGGCGCCGGACAGCACCTCGCCGGTGTCGCGCAGGTCGGCCCAGACCACGTCGGTGCCGTCGTTCTTGGCCGTCATCGCCCCGGCATGCGAGAACACCACGGGGTCGTGGTCCACGTACACCACACGCGCACCGGTGTCGCCCGCCTGGGCGATCTCATGCACGTTCGGGCTGCTCGGCAGCCCGCTGCCGATATCGAGGAACTGGCGGATCCCGGCATCGCGCAAGAATCCCACCGCGCGCACCATGAACTGGCGGTTACCGCGCACCGTGTCCAGGATCTCCGGCATCACCTGCAGCACCTGCTCGGCCGCGGCCCTGTCGGCGCTGAAGTTATCCTTGCCGCCCAGCCAGTAGTCGTACACCCGGGCCGGGTGAGCGACATCCGTGCGGATGTCCGCCGGAATCCCGTTCCCCGGCCGGCCCGATCCAGTCATGTCGCCTCCTCGAGCGCCCCGTTGATCTAGATCATGCCATCCGTGCGGAGCGCGGCAGAGAAAAACAATACAGCGGGCATCGGGGGATGAGCCGGACCAGCGCGCGGCCCGGCAGATGACCGCCCGGTATCACCAGGGTGTGGTCACTCTCCGATTCAGCTTTCTCCCTCCTCGGTGAGCCCCAGCATCATGATCTTCTCGTCTCCGGTGCGGTACCTCTGGGCGTTGAACAGCATGAGATGGCCACACGTGGTGCATTCGACCCGCACGGCAAAGGTCATGTCGCCAGCGCCAGCCCCCCTTCGGGGCAGAGCGTCAGTGTCGGGCGGAAAGTCGCCATCAACCAGAAGCACGGGGAAACGGCCTATGTCGAGTGAGTCGGTCGAGCCGCACACCGGACAAGCTTTCATGCCCAGGTGCTGAAGTGTCTCGGCGACCTCTTCCAGGAAAGTCTGACGCCATCGCATGCGCGCCGTCCCTCCTCCGTCCGTTCCAGCTTCCATGCCCGGGGCGCGTTGAAAGCTGCTACCCCCAACGACCAGCCGCACACCTCATCAACCGTGAGTTCCGGGAAGATCCAGTGCCCGGGGCAGGGGCAGCATCATCAACGTCGGGAGCACGGCCGGCGCGAATCGCCCGTCAGGCGCGGTTAACTGCCCGGGGAGGAACGATGTTCTCCTACTTTCCGGCAACTTCATGTGGTCGTCGCCGCTCGCACGCCTTCAGCCAGCGCCAAGCGCGGTGAACAGCACCAAAACGAGGGTGACGACAGCCAAGTTGCCGTGGCTTCAGCCCCATCATGGACGCCCTGTATACGAGGTAACCGGCCTCCGGGATTGCTCCGGCGCAGAGGTCTTCTGCCCCGCCGCAGCAGGGAGCGGCCGGGGCCGGGGCCAGCCCTTGGCCTTAGCGCGATGTAACCGTGGGCCTGCTGCCTGGGCCCGGTACTGCGCGACGGCGGCCTCGCAGACGGCCCGCACCGGCCAGCCCAGTGCCCGGGCGGCGGCTTCCGCCTCGGCCAGCTCCGCCGTGGCCGTTCCGAAGCCCGCGAGGCCATCTGTGGTGCCGGCCACCTTGACCGTGACGACCTGGCTGCTGCCCGGCGGTCCTACTTCCACCTCCACCGAGGTCCGGGAGGCGGTCAGCCTGCTCATCCGGGACCAGCGGACGCCGAGGGTCCCGGTGTGAGCGAAAATCGCGGCGGCCACGGCGCGACGGATAGGTTCAGCGCACAGGGCGGTGAGGACCTGCCCCGGCCGGCCGTGCCGGCCGATGATCGGGGTGCACCAGCAGTCCCAGGCGCCGGCCGCCCGCACCGCCTGAAGGACCGAAGGCCACAGCCGGGGGTCGAGGTCGTCGACTGTGCTCTCGACGACGGTCACGTCGCTCTCGCGCAGGTCCTGCTCCGCGCCAGACGCCGCTCCAATGACCACCCGGGTGACGTTGGGCCGGTCCGGGGTGTCCCGGCCACCGCCACCGGTGCCCACCGCGCGCACCGTCATGGCCGGAAAGCCGCCCGGTGTGGCCGCCGCCGCGAGCAGGGCCGCACCGGTCGGGGTGGTGCGCTCGCCGGTCAGGTCGCCGCCGGCGAGGTCCAGGCCGGCCGCGGCGGCGATACGGAGGACGGCGGGAGCCGGCACCGGAAGGCGGCCGTGCCGGCTGGTAACGAATCCGCTTCCGGCGGCCAGCGCCGAGCAGCAGACCACCGCGCCCGGCCGCAGCAGTCCGAGATCCTCCAGGGCGGCCGCCGATCCCACCACGTCGGCCAGTGAGTCGAACGCACCCACCTCGTGGAAGTGCACGTCTTCGGGCGGCTCGCCGTGCACCGCCCCCTCCGCTTCGGCCAGCAGGCGGAAGACCCGGGCCGCGAGATCCTTCCCGGCCGGGTGGAGGTCACTGGCGCCGACGTGCCCGAGCACGTCGGCGAGGTGCCGTTCGCGGTCGGTCACCGTCGGCGTGGTGATCACGGCCCGCAGGCACGCGAGGCCGCCCCGGCGGGCGGCCTCGGTCCGCAGCCCGAGACCGGGCACGCCAAGTGAGGCAATGGCTCCCCGCACCCGCTCCAGGCCGGCGCCCGCATCGAGCAGCGCGGCCAGCAGCATGTCGCCGGCCACACCCGCGGTCGCGTCGATGTAAGCGGCACCCGGCCGGTCCGTCACCGGTGCACCGCGCGGATGATCTTGGCGGCGTGCACGGCCGCCCCGAACCCGTTGTCGATGTTGACGACGACCAGACCCGGGCTGCACGAGGCGAGCATGCTGGCCGCCGCGGCCAGGCCGCCCGCCGCGACGCCGTAGCCCACACTGGTCGGAACGCCGATCACCGGCGCGCTGACCAGTCCGGCGACCACACTCGGCAGGGCGCCGTCCATCCCGGCCACGACCACCACGCACTCGGCGGCGCGCAGGTCGTCTACCCGGGACAGCAGCCGCCCGAGCCCGGCCACGCCCACGTCGGCGAGGACACCCGCGCGGACGCCCAGCACGGCGAGCGTCGCCGCACATTCCCGGGCCACTTTCAGGTCCGTGGTGCCGGCCGTCACGACCAGCACGTTGCCGCGCGCGGGCGGCAGAGCCCCGACGGCGACCGTTCCGGCGACGTGATCGGCGTGCAGGGCGTCGCCAGGGAAACGGGCGGCCGCCCCGTCCAGCACGCCGGCGGGGCAGCGCGTCGCCAGGGCCGGGGCCTCTGGATCGCGGGCCCGCAGCTCGGCCAGGAGCGCGAAGATCTGCCCGGGCGTCTTGCCTTCGCCGAAAACCACTTCCGGGACGCCGGTTCGCTGCCGGCGATCCACGTCCAGCAGCGCGAACTCGCCCAGCGGGACGCCCGCCGCTCCCTCAGCCGGCACGGCTGACCGGTGTGATGCCGAGGTTCAGCGAACCGGACCGCAACGGCCGCTCGTCGATCTCCGCTCGCCGGTATCCAGCCGCCCGGACGCAGGCCAGCACCGCCGCCTGCTCGTCCGGGTCCGCCGCCCGCGGCAGTTCCGCCGCGCCGAGCTGCACCCGGCCGAGATCACCGAAATGCCGTACCCGCAGTTCGCGGTAGCCGCGCTGCTTCAGGCTCAGCTCGGCCCGGTCTACCTGGGACAGCACGTCGGCGCTGACCGGGGTGCCGTAAGGCAGCCGCGATGCCAGGCAGGGCGACGCGGGCTTATCCGCACTTGGAACCCCCAGATGCTGCGCCAGCGCCCGCACCTGGTCCTTCCCCACGGACGCCTCCAGCAGGGGATGCCGGACATCGTGCTCGGCCGCCGCGCGCAGCCCGGGCCGCCAGTCACCCGTGTCGTCGGCGTTGGCTCCGGACAGCACGGCGGCGAATCCGCGGCGCCGGGCCAGCTCGGCCAGCCGCTCGTACAGCTCCGATTTGCAGTAATAGCAGCGGAAGCGGTCGTTGCGCCGGTAGTCGTCGCGCTCCAGCTCGGCCGTGCTGATCAGCTCGTGCCGGACGCCTACGGCCCGGGCCACCGACCGGGCGCCGTCCAGCTCGCCGGACGCGAGGGCCGGCGAGACGGCGGTGACCGCGAGGGCTTGTTCCCCCAGCGCCCGGGCGGCCAGCGCGGCGACCAGAGAGGAGTCCACCCCGCCAGAGAACGCGATCAGGGCGCTGCCCAATCCGGCCAGGCGCTCGGTCAGCTCGCCGGCCAGCGCGTCAAGCTCGTCAGGCACGCCGTTCCCTTCTCATGTCACCCGGGAATAGTCAGCCATCCAGGTCACCTCGCACGTCGGGCGCATGGCGCGCCATTGCCCACTGCCGGTTTACCCATCGCCAGGCGGCCAATCCTATGCCTGGCCGATCGCCCGCCATACCGCAGCTGATCGTATGATTCGCACTGCCCGCTTTGGCGCGGTTGCGCCGACCTGGCCGCCGCGATCGGCTGTACCCTCAGACTCAGCGTTTGGCACTTCGGGAGGTCTCGTGCCCATCGAACAGGCAGAGTTCGGCCGCACCGGCCACCAGAGCAGCCGGGTGATCTTCGGAGGGGCGGCTCTCGCGCAGGTCTCCCAGCGGGTCGCGGACGAGACCCTGGACCTCCTGCTCGCCCACGGGGTGAACCATCTGGACGTGGCCTCGTCCTACGGTGAGGCGGAGGTGCGCATCCGGCCGTGGCTGCAGCGCGAACCGGGCCGGTTCTTCCTGGCCACCAAGGGCGACGAGCGCACCGCAGCTGGGGCCCGCGAGGAACTGCACCGGTCCCTGGACCGGATGGGCGTCGACCACGTCGACCTCTGGCAACTGCACGCCTTGGCCGATCCGATCGAGTGGGACACCGCCCTGAGCCCTGGCGGGGCCCTCGAGGCCGCCGTTGAAGCCCGGGACCAAGGCCTCATCCGCTGGATCGGGGTGACCGGCCACGGCAGCCAGATCGCCGCGACGCACCGCCGCAGCCTCGATCGGTTCGACTTCGACTCGGTGCTGCTCCCGTACAACTTCGTCACCATGCAGAACCCGTACTACGCCGGCAATTTCGACGCCTTGTACGAGACCTGCCGCGAGCGGCGGGTCGCGGTGCAGACGATCAAGTCGATCGCGCTGCGCCCCTGGGCGGGCCGGCCGCACACCCGGGCGACCTGGTACGAACCGCTTGAGCAGCAGAACGACATCGATCTCGCCGTGTGGTGGGCGCTGAGCCGCCCCGGGGTGTTCCTCGACAGCGTGGGGGACGTGGACCTGCTCCCGAAAGTGCTGGACGCGGCCAGCCGGTTCGCCGAGGCGCCGGACGACGCGGAGATGAGAGCGCTGGCCGACCGGACGGCGGCCGTACCTCTGTTCGTCTGACCGCGGCCGCACTGATCACGCTGCCCGCCAACGTTATTGAGGCAGGTGGAATGTGATTTGTGATGTCCCCAGGACAATGCCCGGCGGGCATAGCACGGCCACTACGCTTGCGACTATGGCGGAGCTGAGCCAGCGGAACGCATCGCCAGTCCATTCCGTTTCCCGGCCTCCCGCTGCCGGCCTCTTCCGCCAGGGTCGGAGTGGAATCGCCGCCTACCAGCACTGGGCGAGCCTTAGATGAGCGAGTATCAGTACTACGAGTTCTCGCGGTAGACCGCCCGCTGACCGCCGCCGGGCAGGCCGAAGTCCGCGAGCTTTCGATCCAGTCGCCTGCCCGTGACTTACGGCTCGCGGTCAGCTGGGTACGTATTTGCCAGTTCATGGGAGAGAGTCTTTCTCGTATTCGCCGGCGTTGCCGTTCTCGTCTGGCTGACCCTCGCCGCCCCCTTCCGCGCTCGCACGCCGCAGTAGCGGTGGATATGGGCCCTCCGCGCACCCAGTCAGCGCTATGTCAGGTGAGTACCCGATGCATAGGATGAGCTATGAGTGCGCACCAAGCCGAACGTGGCCAGCGGGTCAGCGAGCGTGAGGCACGCCAGGTAGCGGAGGAAGCCCGGGAGGCCGGGTGGCTTCAGCCCAGCTTCGGTAAGCAGCTGTTCCTGGGTGACTTCCGGCTGGACCTGATCCATCCGCATCCGCGCCCGAGTGAGGAGTCCAGCCGCCGTGGCGAGGAGTTCTGCGCTCGGCTGCGGGAGTTTTGCGAGGCCTCGGTGAACGGCGCGCTCATCGAGCGCGATGCCCGGATACCCGATGAGGTGGTCAAGGGCCTAGCCGCCGTGGGCGCGTTCGGCATGAAAATCGCGCCGGAATTCGGGGGGCTTGGCCTCAGCAATCTCTATTACAACCGGGCGCTAGTGATCGTCGGCTCCGCCTCCCCGGTGCTGGCCGCGCTCTTGTCGGCGCACCAGTCGATTGGTGTGCCTCAGCCGCTTGCACTGTTCGGGACCGATGAGCAGAAGCAGCGTTACCTGCCACGCTGCGCGCGAGGCGAGATCAGCGCGTTCTTGCTCACCGAGCCCGATGTCGGCTCCGATCCAGCCCGGCTGAACACGACGGCGACACCGTCGGCTGACGGGTCGGAGTATGTGCTGAACGGGGTCAAGCTCTGGACGACGAACGGAGTGGTCGCTGACCTGCTGGTGGTGATGGCCCGGGTGCCGCCGGGTGACGGTCACCGCGGCGGGATCACCGCGTTCGTCGTGGAGGCCACTGCGGCCGGAATCACCGTCGAGCGGCGGAATGCGTTTATGGGCCTGCGTGGCCTGGAAAACGGGGTGACTAGGTTCTACGAGGTCCGGGTTCCGGCCGCGAGCCGCGTCGGCGGGGAGGGCCAGGGACTGAAGATCGCCTTGACGACGCTGAACACGGGCAGGCTGGCGGTGCCCGCTAGCTGTGCCGCGGCCGGGAAGCTGGCGTTGAAGATCGCCAGGGAGTGGTCGCGGGAACGGGTGCAGTGGGGGCGGCCGGTGGGCGAGCACGAGGCGGTGGCCAAGAAGGTCTCGTTTATCGCCGCGACCACCTATGCGATGGAGGCGGTGCTCGAGCTGTCCAGCCAGCTCGCGGATGGCCATCGCAGCGATATCCGCATCGAAGCGGCGCTGGCCAAGCTGTACTGCTCGGAAATGGCCAGCCAGATCGCGGATGAGCTGGTGCAGATCCGTGGTGGCCGCGGTTATGAGACGGCTGCGTCCCTTGCCGCGCGCGGCGAGCGTGGCGTGCCCGCCGAACAGCTGCTGCGGGATATGCGCATCAACCGGATCTTCGAGGGATCCTCGGAGATCATGCGGCTGTTCATCGCGCGCGAGGCGGTGGACGCGCATCTGTCCGTGGCCGGCGAGCTCATCGATCCCCAGCGCCGCCAGCCCGCCGCGCCCGTGCGGCTGCCCAGGCGGGCGGGTTCTACGCCAGGTGGCTGCCCACGCTGGTGACGGGCGAGGGGCAGCGGCCGGGTGCCTATGGTGAGTTCGGCCCGCTGGCGGCGCACCTGCGCTACGTGGAACGAGCGAGCCGGAAGCTGGCCCGGGCCACCTTCTACGGGATGGCACGGTGGCAGGGGCGGCTTGAGCATAAGCAGGGCTTCCTCGGCCGGATCGTCGACATCGGCGCGGAGCTGTTCGCCATGAGCGCTGCATGCGTCCGGGCGCAACTGGATGTGACCGCTGCCAGCGGGACCGAGCGGGGTTCGGTGGCGGTCGAGCTCGCCGGCCTGTTCTGCGCTCAGGCGCGGCTGCGTGCCGAGGAGCTGTTCGGCCAGCTGTGGAGCAACACAGACGCCGCCGACTCCGCGCTAGCACGTCGCGTGCTGGCCGGCCGCTACTCGTGGCTAGAGGATGGCATCATCGACCCGTCGATACCCGGGCCGTGGGTCGCTCCCGCCGAGCCGGGGCCATCCGAGGTAGAAAATGTGCACCGCCACATCAGCTGAAGCCGCGAACAGCCCGCCGGCAGTTTCCGACTGCTGAGCACTGCTGTGGCATGCGAAGCCTGTCCGCGTAGCCGGCGGTGAGGTGCTCAGCGTCCACGCCCTCGCCGGCGAAATCCGCGAAGTGCTCGAGCGGGTCACCAGCGGCCAGCCTGCAAGGGGCAATCGGCTGGCAGGAGCAAGACGCTACCCCTCGCATCTGGAGTCGCCAGCAAAGCGGGAACAGCAAGAGGTCGCTGTCTGCTTGGGCGGCCATCGCTTCCGGTGCCCACTGCCTGCGGTGGGCACCGGAAGCGACTGATCGGATTACGGCTGGTTGGCCCGGCCAGGCGTGGGATTGCTGGACGTAGTGAAATCGGTGCAATTGCTGTCGGTGTCGGTGCCGTCCGGGTAGCGGACCGCGCTCGTACCCGCACCGGCCGCCGTGCCCGGTGCGGCCACGAAGCATCCGGCCTGCCCGGTGCCCGACTTGCCCTGGTAGCCCTCGGCGAGCCACGGGTCGACCAGGCCTCCGTAGTTGAGGCTGTCGGCCACCACGCCCTGGGCGTTACTCAGCACCATGCTGCCGGAGCTGGGGGAGAGGGCAGGTCCGCCGAACCACTGGTCAGGTGCGGGCGGGCCCTGGTAGCCCGCGTTCGTCACGGCGGCGTCGATCACCGGCGCGTTGATCGCGTGGCTGGTGTGGAGGGGCTTGTCGAGCTTGATGCTGCTGTCCAGCGCCTGCACCGGCTCGTTGCTCGAGTGCGCGAAGCGTGTCGCTGGGCTGAAGGTGATACCGGTGCCGCGGTCGCTGAAGGGAAGGTTGGCCGCATGCTCGAACTTCAGCGGGGCGGCCAGGGTGAGGCCGGTGCCGTTTGCGCCGGAGGTGCCCACCGAGGCGACGGTGACCTTCTCGATCTTCGGGCCGATGTCGAGCCGGATCGTGTCGCCGGCGGTGATGTTGGCGGTCGAGGTGACCTTGATGCTCGCCGCGCCGGGCGATGAGATGGAAACCGCACTCAACGCCTTCGCCATCACCTTCGCCGACCGGTTCCCGGCCGCCGAGACCTACTAACTCAAGACGCCGGAAACACCGTTCGTGAGATAGACCCGAACTATCAGCTCGGGCGGCGCGTGCGCGGTGGCCGGGCAGCCTTGTCAGCAGGGTGGTGTCAATGCCGGATTGGCTTGGCTGGCGGCAAGCGTCGCGCCGGACTATGGTGGGCGGGTGCCGGATCAGGTGTCGGTGCTCGTCGCGGGCGGCGGCCCGGTCGGCTTGACCTTGGGTGTGCTGCTTGGCCGCCTCGGTATTGGGTGTGTTGTTGCCGAGCGGCGCTCCGGAATCTCGTTGCTGCCTCGGGCGACCGGGGTGAACGTGCGCAGTATGGAGATCTTCCGCGGCCTGGGGCTTGAGGACTCGATCCGTGCGGTGTCGCTGGCGGGGGACGGTATCCCGTTCCTGCTAGTCGGCAAAACGCTCACTAGCCCGCCTCGGGCGAGGGTCGAGTCGGAGCAGTACCTGTCGGCTATGCCAGCGGGGTGGCCGAGCCCGACCCAAGCGTTGTGGTGTGCTCAGGACCAGCTTGAGCCGCTGCTGCTGGAGGCGGCCCGGTCGCAGGAGAGCACGACGGTTGTTTTCGACACGGAGCTGATCTCGTTCACTGCTGGTGATCGGGTCCGCGCGGACTTGCGTGACGTGCGGACCGGAGAGGTCCGGACGGTTGAGGCAGATTACCTCGTCGGCGCCGATGGGCCGCGCAGTACCGTGCGTCGGCTATCGGGAATCGGGACCAGCGGGCATCCGGCGTTTGCTGATGAGCTGACGATCCTGTTCCGCGCGGATCTGGAACCGGCGCTGGACGGTCGCCGGTTTTTCCTGTACCGGGTTGAAAACGGCGAGGTCAGCGGGATCATGCGCCCGGCTGGAGCGTCTGGCCGCTGGCTGTTCGGGACGCCGGTGACGGCCGATACGACGCCGGAGCGCTGCGTGGCTTTGATTCGGGCCGCCGTCGGGGACCCTGGCCTGGACGTCGAGATCATCGCCACGGGCGCCTGGGAGGCCGCCGCGCTGGTGGCCGATGATTTCGTCCGGGGCCGAGTCGTGCTGGCCGGTGACGCGGCGCACCAGCACACCCCAGGTGGCGGGTTCGGGCTGAACAGCGGCATCCAGGATGCGCACAACCTGGCCTGGAAGCTGGCCGCCATCGTGGACCGCTGGGCCGCCCCAGGCCTGCTCAGCAGCTACCAAGCCGAGCGGCGGCCGCTGGCTCAGCTCACCACCGAGCTGTCCGTTGCCAGGCTGCAAGGAGGGGTGGCCAAGTCGGCCCGGACGCTCGGCGCGGTCCTGGGCGCGCGCTATGACACCGGCGCATTCGTCGCCGACGGCTCGCCGCCGCCACCGCCGGTGGCCGATCCGGTGACCGACTATCAGCCCTGTGCCCGGCCAGGGCACCGCGCTCCGCACGTCTGGCTCGACGCCAGCCACACCACCTCGATGCTCGATTTGTTCACCGGCGGATTCGTCTTGCTCACTTCGGCCCCTGCTACCTGGCAGGCGGCCGTGACCGCCGCGGCACGTAGCGGTGTGCCTATACGCCTGGAGGACCCCCCTGTCCCGGGCTGGATCGATGTCTATGGTGTCGGATCTGACGGTGCCGTCCTGGTCCGGCCCGACGGCTACGTGGCCGCCCGCTGGCCGGTACCTTCCCGACAGCCAGCCTTGGCGCGCGACCTGTCCGTGATCTTGCGACCCGGATAGCGGCATCGCGCCGATCCTGGCCGGCTTCCCGCGCAGACGCCGAGATCCCTGCGAGCAGCCAGAAGGTCACGGCCGGGCGCAGCCGATCATCGGCGACGTGCCTGGCGGAGCGCCCTAATCACGCAGAGGGAAGACGGCAGTGCGCAGTACCTGCCGCGTACCTGGATGTGTCTGGCTGATCGGCGGCAGAATGTGCTCGGGTCGGCGCGCGCTCGGCCGGGCCTCCCAAGGCCAGAGGCCGACCGCAAGCGCCGACCCGCGGCGCGCGTCAGCGCGCCGCCTTGGTTCAGGAAGTAAGCGTTCTGAGCAAGTTACTGGCCCGATCGGCGTGCTGCGTCCGCTCACCTCCCCGACGTTGCCCGGGCGTCTGCGTAACGAGGGAACAGGCTCAGATCCGGATACTCTCGGTCTTCGACTACCCGGTCGGCCTGGCCCGATGCCGCCAATCTCATTCCGCGCATATTCCGCGAACCCTGACATCGAGCGGCTTCCGGCGGCATATGGCTGCACAGCCGTTCGACCGGGGATGAGAGTGTTTGCCCAGATCAGGTGGCGTTTCGCCTGGCCGCAAAAGCGCCCCCAGCAGGATTCGAACCTACGCACACGGCTCCGGAGAGGATTCCCCGAAAATGCCCGGGCCTGTATCTACATCACCATGCTGAAGATGGCCGGGCGGCCATCGGGCACGGACCGGGTGGCCGGGCGCTCGGGCCGCAACGGAGCCGCGGCGGACGAGGCTGCCGCGACCTCTGCCCCACGGGCGCCCCGCTGGAACGCCACGCACCAGTGGCAGGCATGCACGTATAGCCGCGCGCGTAGGGTCCTGGCTGCCGGAAGACCAAGCCCGGACAGGTCCGGGGTGACAAGGCCTGCTCCGGGCAGGAGGAATGCAGACCTACGTCAGGTCGAGGTGCCGTGGCCGCTCGCAACATCTGACGTCCATCGCGGGGCGCGACCGAACCTCGGTAGAACCCGCACATGTAACCGCCTGAACGCCGGTCCTAGTCGACCGGCTGGCTAGCAGCGCGAACAGAGCGGCGCATTCTGTGGTGCCAAGGTCCTTATTACCCGGGTAAACCGATATTTTCGGTTGCGGAAACCATGCGGGCTGGCTAAACCGCGCCCTCATCTTTCGGCGCTGTCCAAGATCTCTGTTTGATCAATCCCCGGAGAGTCCAGGCTGGTCGGGGCACGGGTAGCTTGATCACCATCCCTACCGGCAGCCGGATGGTGCAGTGCGGCCTCAAGGACGGCTCGGGTCCCTCGCGTGTTGTCGGGTGGAGATCGATATTGCGATTGTCCAGTTTTACCTTGGTCTCCCCGGCAGTAGCCGGTCCGAGGGCGGCGGCGGGCGCGTGGCAGCCCTGGGCTAGGCTCACCGCGCCGGTCAGCAGCATCGTGACAAGGAAAATCAGGTAGACGATTCCGGAGGCGGACTGCCATTCGAACTGGTGCGGGTAGCGGGCGAGCGCGATGAACAGCAGCGTGGCGAGCAGGATGTACCCAACAGCGGCGGGCCGCAGGCGGCGCGCGTCCCGTTCCAGCAGCGCATGCACGGCAGCCACTCCCAGGCTGATCAGCCAGGCACCGGTCGCCTGAGCCAACATCGGGGTCAGTTTCCAGGGCCACAGCGGCGCCGCTTGCCCGGGCGCCGCGAATAGCGCTATGCCCAGGCCGAGCAGGACGATCGCCTGGGCGGCCAACACGACGTACAGCCAGGCGGGCAGGCCGGCCGACCGCGGCGGGTCCACCCCCGGGATGCGCGCCTGCACGACCAGGAGGATCAGCATCAGCGCCGGAACGAGAACGTAGATCGCGATCCACGCCACTGTCACGATCTGCGTTCCGGTCCCGAACCTGGCGCCGAGATGGAGCTGGCCCAGGTGTGTCAGGGTGGCTGCCAGCGTGAGAACGGTGAACACGAATACTGCGGGCACGGCGATACGCGCGTTCGCCCACGGTGCCTGTCGTCCGGCGAGTGCCTCTATTGGCACGCTGGCCCAGTAAGCAGCGCCAAGGAACGCCGCGGCGAGCGGGTTAGCGATCGTCCAGGCAAAGAAGTGGTCCGTTCGCCCGGTGAACAGGAACAGCTGGCACCCGGCCAGCAGAACCAGTACCGACGCGGTGAACAGGAGCCTGCGCATTCCGGGTGCCAGCCGCCGCACGGTAAATGCCGCGCCGGGCTCCTCCGGAACGCCTGAGCCCGGCATCGCCCGCTGCTCTTCCGGTTCGGCGTACCGAACAGTGTTGTTATCCATCGGCGTTACCTCGCTGCGGCCTCTGGCACCGCAATACCTTCCAGGTAGCGGTGCACGAGCGGGATGGTGATCGCGCCTTCCCCCACGGCGGAGGCGACTCGCTTGACCGCTCCCCGCCGGACGTCACCGGCGGCGAACACCCCGGGCAAGCTCGTTTCAAGAAGCATCGGATGGCGGTCGGCGGGCCAGCGGGCGCCCGTGTCGTCCAGCACATCCTGGCCGGTGAGGATGAAACCCCACCGGTCCCGAGCGAGGCTCTCGCCGAGCCACTCAGTCCGTGGGCTGGAGCCGACAAGAACGAACAAGGCGTCAGCCGGGACACTTCGCCGCATCCGGGTCTTGGTGTCCTCAAGCACCAGTGACTCGAGATGATCGGTGCCGGTGCCGTCAACCGCCTGCATGCCGTACGCGACATCGACGTTCGACGCCGCGTCGATCTCGCGGATGAGGTAATCGGACATGCTGTCGATCAGCGATTGCGAGCGCACAAGAATAGTGACCTGCTCGGCCCACTTGGCCAGGTGCACGGCGGCCTGCCCGGCCGAGTTGCCGCCGCCGATGACGAAGACCCGCTGCCCGCGCATCGCCGGTGCCTCGCTGACCCCGGCACCGTAGAAGACCCCGCGGCCCTGCAAGTCCTCCAGCCGGGGAACGCCGAGCCGCCGGTAGGTGGCGCCGGTGGTGATGACCACCGTTCGCGAGGTGAGCGTGCTGCCGTCGGACAGCCTCAGCCGGTAGTGGCCGTCCTCGCGCGACAGGCCGTCAAGCTGCCGCATGAACAGGAACGTGGTGCCGAAGAACCAGGCCTGCGTGTAGGCCTCGAACGCGAGCCTGGCCCCGCTGACGCCCTGAGCGAACCCGGGGTAGTTACGGATCATCGAACTGGCTCCCGCCTGGCCCCCAATGGCCTCCCGTTCGATGACGATGGTCCGCAGGCCCTCGGAGGAGGCATAGACCGCAGCGGCCAGCCCCGCCGGGCCCGCTCCCACTACCGCGACGTCGAACACCTCGCCGTCGGGGATCGGTGTCATCAGGCCGAAGGCTTCGGCGATCTCCAGGTTCGACGGGTTGGCCAGGGCCGACTGCCGTGCACCGAAGCGGAGGACGACGACGGGCAGTTCGGCCGACTCCGCACGGAGTTCTTGCAGCATCTGCTGGCCCCGCTCGGAGTCGGCATCATAGAAGCCGACCGGGATCCCATTCCGGGAAAACGTGTCCCGCAGTTCCTGGGACCGTGCAGACCAGTGCTCGCCGATCAGCTGCACTGGCTCGAAGCTACCTCCGTGCCGGCTGCTCCACTCGCTCAGGAACCGGGTGATCGATTCGTGGAACTGCTCGTCAGGGCTCTGTACTGGGCACGTTACCCAATGGTCGATCTTGCCCATCGTGACGGCGTCGAAGACCGGTCGCGCGGTGTCCCACTCACCCCAGCGAACCGCCGCCACCCTCGGCACCGTCCGATCGATGACGCGGACCCGCGCCAGCACCTCGATGCCATCCGGATCGGTCTCACCCACCCCGCCGATGACCAGCGCGACCGGCGTGCCAGCTGCCAGCAGCTCTATGATCACTGATTCAAGCTCTGCGGGATCAGCGCAGACGACGATCCGGTAGTGCATGCCATAACGGCCGGACAGCTCCCGCCTAAAGGCCTCCCGGGCCATGGCGTCCCGGTTCACAATCACGATCGCTGCTCGCTCATGGCCGCTTCCGGAGGGCGCCGTGCCCTGGCCCGTCGGCGCCGCCCTCCCGTCCGGCCGCGCCACCGAAGGCTGGTCTTCCGTCATCGTGTCTCCCCGCTCGTTCTGGCCGCTGTCCGTACACCGGCGCCCACCGTCAGGTCGCGGCCGGCTGCCTGTCAGCCGGCCGCTGCGCTGGCACTCGTGTGCTGCGTCCTGTTGGTGAAAGCTTGCCCCGGGGCCCGGGTTGCTGGCATGGGGGAGTTCCCCTATTTCCCGGCCGCCGTGGTTCGCGTCACCCATAACGCCCCGGGATCTGGGCCTGTGGCCCGTCCCCGGGGCGGGGCTAAGCTGAAGAAATGAGCGGCGCTGCGGCTGCGGTTCCGGCACCAGGCCCGCGATCGAGTACCTGGCGAGCTGCCGAGTTGCTGTGCGCCCTGTCCTATGGCTCTGGCCTGGCTGCGGCAGAGTGGATGGAACACGGGACCAATACGGCCTTCGTTGGCATCCAGCTCGGGCGCGCGCTTGGGCTAGGGGCCGGCAGCATGGAGGCCGTCTTCTACGGGGCCCTGCTCAAGGACGCGGGCTGCGGCGCCTGCGGCATGGTGCTGGGGCCGTTCTTCGCCGAGGATGAGATGACTCCCCCGCTCGACCTGAACCTGGTCGACGTGCACAGTCCGCGCAGCATGGCGAGCTGGGCCATGAGGGGTCTGCGGCTGGAGTCCGGCCTGCCGGCCCGCCTCGCCCGGCTGGCCGCCTTCGCCTCCCAGTGCGGCTCGGTGGCGCATGAGGCGATGGCGGGACACTGTGAGGTCGCCGCCGACTTCGCCGCCAGCCTTGGGTTCGGTCGTAACGTGCAAGAGGCCGTGCACTACCAGTATGAGCGGCACGACGGCCGCGGCCCAGCTTTCCACCGGCGCGCAGAAGCGATCCCCCGGCCGGCCCAGGTCCTGCATTTGGCGCTGGCCGCTGACCTCGTCCGTGGACTGAGCGGTGCCGAGGCGGCAGCTGCCATGGTCCGCCAGCGGGCCGGCAGCTACTTCGATCCGCATGTTGCCGAGGCCTACCTTGACCTGGCCGGGAGCCTGTGGCCACCCGGCGATGACCCGATCCCCCTCGCCGAGGTCCTCTCGTGTGACCCGGGGACCCCGGTCGATGAGCTACCCGGCGACCGGCGCCTGGCCGTGTGCGAGGCGCTGGCTGACTTCGCCGATCTCAAAACCGCTCGGCGCGGCACCCACTCGCACACGGTCGCCAGCCTGGCCTGCCAGGCTGCCGCGCACCTCGGGCTCCCACGAACCGAGCAGGAGCGTCTGCGCCGGGCCGGGCTGGTTCATGACCTCGGCAAGATCGCCGTCCCGTACCGCTTGCTGCAGAAGGCAGGCGACGACACCAGTGCAGCCAGCCACCAGAGCGGAGCGGCCGCGCTCGCTGAGCCGGTTCGCCTGCACCCTTACTATGCCCAGCTCATCCTGTCCCGGGTCCGTCCCCTCGCCGATCTGGCCGCAGACGTCGGCGCCCACCACGAGCGCCTCGACGGTTCGGGCTATCCACTCGGGCTTGCCGCCCAGGGCATGTCCATCACCGCCAGGCTGCTCGCGGCCGCCGATGTCTGGGCCGAGCGGGCCCGCCATGACCCACCCGATCTCACCGGCGAAGACGGCCTCGACCCGGCATGCCTGGCTGCGCTGCGGTCCTGCCACCAGCCCGGTACCGGTCACCGGAGCCAACGTCCCCGTGCCGATCCCGCCCGCCCGGCCCTCAGCTCGCGCGAGCTCGAGGTGTTGCGCCTGCTCGCCGACGGCGCCTCCAATCCCGACATCGGCAAGACCCTGTGCATCAGCCGGCGCACCGCCGAGCACCACGTCGAGCACATCCTGGCCAAACTCGAAGTGACCAGCCGCACCGCCGCCGTGGCCTACGCCCTGACCAGCGAACTGCTGGCCTGAAAGGCATCTCATGGCTCGCATTGGTGTCGCAATCCCAAACGAGACAGTCGCATTCGTGCCGGGGGCGTGATGCTTGCTTCCGCCGGGCCCTGACCTGCGGCGGGGCTCACGCGAGTGGTCGGCCGGGCGGGCGTCGGGAGTGAAGTTGGCCGCCTGGTCCTGGAAGTGCAGGTCAGCCAGGTGCGCCGAAGTTTTGGACGTTCTGAAGGTTTGTTCGAAAAAGCGCCCCCAGTAGGATTCGAACCTACGCACACGGCTCCGGAGGCCGTTGCTCTATCCCCTGAGCTATGGGGGCTCGGTGACGGTCCGTGCTCTCGCCAAACGTCACCGATTGGGACGCAGCAACCCTACCAGTGCGCGGCACGCTCCGGGCACGCGACGCGGGCTCGTCCGGGGCATGCTCGGGGGACGCGACGCAGCCACGCTCGGGCGCGCGACCGGACCAGTGCGCGTTATCCACGGACACGCCACCGAACAGCGCGCGCCGCACGGCTCTGAGCGGATAATCTCGCGCGAGTGACGCAGGCACTGGGACGGGTCCTCGTCGTCGACGACGACGAGGTGATCAGGCAGCTTATCGCCGTGAACCTCACGCTTGAGGGTTTCGACGTGGCCACCGCGGTGGACGGCCAGGACTGCCTGGACAAGGTGACGGCGATCGCGCCGCAGGTGATCACGCTCGACGTGATGATGCCGAGGCTGGACGGCTGGGTGACCGCCGTGGAACTGCGGAAGAACCCGCAGACCTCGCACATCAAGGTGGTTCTGATCACGGCGCGGGCGCAGGAGGACGACAAGAATCGCGGCCACCAGATCGGCGTTGACGCCTATCTGACCAAGCCGTTCGACCCCGGCGAGATGATCCGCGTGGTCCGCGAACTGGCCGGTGCCCCGCCCACCGCGCTCGGCTAGCGGTGTCTAGCCTGTTAGGCGTCGGTTTCCGCAGTATGTATGTGCGAAAAACCGACGCCGATCATGGGAGTTTCCGCGCCCTACCCCGAGCCCGGCCACCACTTCCGCCGTCAGCCCGGGCCGCACCTAACCCGCGCCGCCGATAGCCTGGCCACCGTGCTGTCCGCCGACCTCCGCCACCTGGTCGCGGCGGCCGCCCGGGATGCGGGGTACCCGGGTCACGAACGTGACGTCGGCCTGCGCGACGGCGGTGCGCCGGGCCGTTACTCCTCCAGCCTCCCGCTCCGCCTCGCGCCCGCCCCGGCCGAGGTCGCCGGGACCGCACCGGCCGAGGTCGCCGGGCCCACCCGCGCCGAGGTCGCCGGGCCCACCCCGGCCGAAGTCGCCGCCCGCATGGCCACTGACCTGCGCCGCATTCCCTGGATCGAGGACGCCGAGCCCACTGGCCCCGGCTACCTCACCATCACCGTGACCCCCGACAAGCTCACCGAGACCGCCGTCCTCGTCGCCGAGGCCGGCCCCGCCTCCGCCCGCAGCGACGCCCTGGCCGGCAACAGCCACCCCGCTCCCCCCGAAGCACACCTGACCAGCGCGCGCACCTGGGCGGAGGCCAGGGATCTGGTCGCCGCCCAGGTGACCGCCCGGCTCGCCGCCGCCGCGGGCGCGACCGTCACGGTCCATGATTCAGCCGAACGGACGTCCGCGACCCGCGGTCCCGCCGCCGGGCTCATTCCGGCCCCCCACGCAGCCGAACGGATACCAGCGCCCCTCGTTCCGCGCGCCGGGACCATTCCGCCCCCCGGTACAGCCGAACGGACGTCAGCGACCCTTGCTCCCCCCGCCATGACCGGCCCGGTCCCGGGAGCGGTCGCGTTCGCCGGCGCAGACGCTATTACCTACGCGCTGGCCCGCATCCCGCCGGAACATCCCGTCGCCCTCGACCCGGCCGCCTGGGCGCGGCATGTCCCGGCCAATCCCGCCTATGCTGTTCGGTACGCGCACTCCTGCGCTGCGTCGACGCTGCGCTGGGCCGCTGCCCTTGACCTGAGCAGGGGCGAGGCGGCAGTGGTGCGGCCGGGCTCGCTCGCTCACCCCAGGGAGCGGGCTCTGCTCGCTGCGCTGTCCTGGCTCCCCGAACAGGTGGCCCGGGCGGCACGCCGCGGCCGGCCGGCACGAGTTCGCCGCCTTCCTGGAGGAGCTGGCGGAGACGTACCAGGTGTGTCGCGTGGCCTGCCCGGCCTGGCCGGAGCGGGGACACGACGGGGCCCGGCCCGATGGGACGCACCGTAGCGAGCTGCCGGGCGACGCCCGGACGGTCCGCGCCCGGCTGTGGCTGGCCGGGGCCGTGGCGGCAGGCCTCGCCGCGGGCCTGGAGCTGCTCGGCGTCGGCGCGCCGGACCGGCTGTGAGCTGTCCCGAATCCCGACCGAACCCGCGCCGGTCAACGACCGACCACGAAGGAATGTCATGAGCCGTGTCGCCCACCCGGCCGGGCCACGTTACGCCGACGTGCTGCCCGCCGATCATCCGCCGTCGCCGCCCGCCGACCTGAACACTCTCAGCCCGGCGATCTGGCCGCGCTCGGCGCGACGCGAGGATGGCGTCCTGCAGATCGGCGGGATGGACGTGCGCGAGCTGGCCGGCACGTACGGTACGCCGATGTTCCTCTGCGACGAGGCCGACTTTCGCAGCCGGTGCGCGGATTACCGCGAGGCATTCGGGCCCGACTCCGGCGTCTTCTACGCCGCGAAGGCGTTCTGCTCCCGGGCCGCGCTGCGCTGGGTCAGCGAGGAGGGCCTGGGCGTGGACGTGTGCACGCGCGGCGAACTGGAGGTCGCGCTGTCGGCCGGGGTGCCGCCCGAGATGATCACCATGCACGGCAACAATAAGTCGCTGTCCGAGCTCACCCGCGCGGTGGCGACCGGTGTGGGGCACATCGTCGCCGACTCCTTCGAGGAGATCGCGCGGCTGGCCCACGTCGCCGACCGTGACCGGCCCGGGGCCCCGGCGCGGCCGCCCCGCGTGCTGGTCCGCGTCACCACCGGGGTGGAGGCGCACACGCACGAGTTCATGGCCACCGCGCACGATGACCAGAAGTTCGGCTTCTCGCTGTCCTCCGGCGCGGCCGACGAGGCCGTCCGCCGCGTCGTCAGCTGCCCGGATCTGGAGCTGGCCGGGCTGCACAGCCATATCGGCTCGCAGATCTTCGACACCGCCGGGTTCGAGGTCGCCGCGCACCGAGTGCTCGAGCTGGCGGTTCGGATCCGCGACGAGCACGGGGTGGAGATCGAAGAGCTCGACCTCGGCGGGGGATTCGGCATTGCCTATACCGACGAGGACGCGGCGCCCGAGGTCAAGGTGCTCGCGCAGAGCATCCGCGACATCGTGGACCGGCAGTGCCAGGCCGCCGGGCTGGCCCGGCCCCGGCTGACCGTCGAGCCCGGGCGCGGGATCGCCGGGCCGGGCACGGTTACGATCTACGAGGTCGGCACGATCAAGGACGTGGACGGGCTGCGCACGTACGTGAGTGTGGACGGGGGCATGAGCGACAACATCCGCACGGCGCTGTACGACGCGACCTACACCTGCGCGCTCGTCTCCCGTGCCTCCGACGCCCCGCCCATGCTGTCCCGGGTGGTGGGCAAGCACTGCGAAAGCGGGGACATCGTGGTCCGGCACGCTTACCTGCCGTCCGACCTGGCCCCGGGCGACCTGGTGGCCGTCGCGGCGACCGGCGCGTACTGCCGGTCGATCTCCAGCAACTACAACCACGTGCCGCGCCCGCCGGTGGTGGCGGTTCGGGACGGCGCGGCCCGGGTCATCGTCCGCCGGGAGACCATGGACGACCTGCTGCGGCTGGACGTCGGATGACCCCCGGAGATCGGCTGGCCCCCGGAGATCGGCTGGCCCCCGGAGATCGGCTGGCCCCCGGAGATAAGCAGACCCTGCGGATCGCCCTGCTCGGCTGCGGCTCGGTCGGCTCGCAGGTCGCGCGGCTGCTCCGCGAGCAGGCCGGTGACCTGGCCGTCCGGACCGGGGCGCGGCTGGAGCTAGGCGGTATCGCGGTCCGCCGCCCCGCCTACCCCCGGGACGCCGCGATCGACCGCGACCTGCTGACCGCGGACGCGATGGAGCTGGCCACCCGGCCCGACATCGACATCGTGGTCGAGGTGATCGGCGGCATCGAGCCCGCCCGGTCGCTGCTGCTGGCCGCGATGAAGGCGGGCAAGTCGGTGGTCACCGCGAACAAGGCGCTGCTGGCCGAGAACGGCGCGGAAGTGCACGGCGCGGCGCGCGAGCACGGTGCGGACCTGTACTACGAGGCCGCCGTGGCCGGCGCCATCCCGCTGCTCCGCCCGCTGCGCGAGTCGCTGGCCGGGGACGCGGTCCGCCGCGTGCTCGGCATCGTCAACGGCACGACCAACTACATCCTGGACCGGATGGACTCCTCCGGCGTGGGCTTCACCGAAGCCCTGGAGGAGGCCCAGTCGATGGGCTACGCCGAGGCCGATCCCACCGCGGACGTCGAGGGATTCGACGCCGCGGCCAAGGCGGCGATCCTGGCCGGCCTGGCCTTCCACACGGCGGTGACCGCGGCCGACGTGCACCGCGAGGGCATCACCGACGTGACCACGGCGGACATGGCCAGTGCCCGGGCGCTGGACTGCGTGGTCAAGCTGCTCGCGATCTGCGAGCGGAGCGACGGCGGCGTGTCGGTCCGCGTGCACCCGGCGATGATCCCGCGGTCCCACCCGCTGGCCTCGGTCGGCGGCGCCTACAATGCCGTGTTCGTCGAGGCCGAATCGGCCGGCCGGCTCATGTTCTACGGCGCTGGTGCGGGCGGCACGCCCACCGCCAGCGCGGTCCTCGGCGACATCGTGGCGGTGGCCCGGAACCGGCTGGCCGGGACGCGCGGCCCGGATGCCTCCACTTACGCGGCGCTGCCGGTGATGCCGATGGGGGAGACGCTCACCCGCTACCACGTCTCACTGGACGTCGCCGACCGGCCGGGTGTGCTGGCCCAGGTGGCCGACACGTTCGCGCGGCACGGCGTCTCCATCCGCGTGGCCCGCCAGGTGGCTCGCGGTGCCGACGCCCAGCTCATTATCGTGTCTCACCAGGCCCATGACGCGGCGCTGGCCGCGACCGTTGGCGAACTGGAGTCCCTCGGCGTGGTCCGGGCCGTAGCCAGCGTGATGCGGGTGGAAGGCGAGGAGGGTCCATCATGACCGAGCCGGGTGTCCGCCTCCCCGAGGCGCCGCTTCCCACCGGAGAGCGGCCACTTCCCGCCGCGGAGCGGCCGCCTTCCACCCCGGAGCGGCCGCCTTCCACCCCGGAGCGGCCTCTTCCCGCGCCGGGAGAGGCGCGGACCGCGGGCCCCGCGGGATACGCGCTCCCGGTCCCCGAAAACCATCGCCTGTGGCGCGGCGTGATCGCGGAGTACGCCGACCGGCTGCCGGTCGGCAGCGATACCCCGGTCATCACCCTGCGCGAGGGCGGCACGCCGCTGCTGCCCGCGCCGGTACTGTCCGCCCGGACCGGCTGCGACGTGTACCTCAAGGTCGAGGGCGCGAACCCGACCGGCTCGTTCAAGGACCGCGGGATGACCGTGGCCATCAGCGCCGCGGCCGGGCGCGGGGCCCGGGCGGTGATCTGCGCGTCTACCGGCAACACCAGCGCGAGCGCCGCCGCCTACGCCGCGCGCGCCGGGATGACCTGCGCGGTCCTGGTCCCGCGGGGCAAGATCGCGATCGGCAAGCTGGCCCAGGCGCTCGTGCACGGCGCGAAGCTGCTCCAGGTCAGCGGGAGCTTCGACGACTGCCTCGAAGTTGCGCGCAAGCTCTCCGCCGAATACCCCGTCGCCCTGGTCAACTCGGTGAACCCGGACCGGATCCAGGGACAGAAGACCGCCGCCTTCGAGATCGTCGACGCGCTCGGTGACGCGCCCGACGTGCACTGCCTGCCGGTGGGCAACGCCGGCAACATCACTGCCTACTGGATGGGTTACCAGGAGTACGCCCGGGACGGGCTGGCCGCGCACGCGCCCCGGATGTTCGGTTTCCAGGCCAGCGGGGCCGCCCCGATCGTGAACGGCGAGCCGGTGCGCCAGCCGCAGACGATCGCGACGGCGATCCGGATCGGCAACCCCGCCTCCTGGCAGCAGGCCGAGGCCGCCCGGGACGAGTCCGGCGGCCTGATCAGCGCGGTGACCGACCGGGAGATCCTGGCCGCCTACCGGATCCTGGCCCGGGAGGAGGCCGTCTTCGGCGAGCTGGCCTCGTCGGCCAGCGTAGCGGGCCTGCTGCGCGCGCACGCCGGCGGTCTCATCACCCCGGGCCTGCGCGTCGTCTGCACGATCACCGGCAACGGGCTGAAGGATCCCGACTGGGCGCTGTCCGGCGCCCCCTCGCCCGCCACGATCTCGGCCGACTCCGGGGCCGCGGCCGCCGCGCTCGGACTGGCCTGAAGGGCCCCGGATGAACGGTTCCGTTCGGGTCCGGGTCCCGGCCACCAGCGCCAACCTCGGCCCGGGGTTCGACGCGCTCGGCCTTGCTCTCTCGCTGCACGACGTGGTGGAGGCGCGCGCCGACCGTCCCGGCCTGACGATCGAGGTCACCGGCCAGGGTGAGGCCACCGCTCAGGCGGGGGAGGGCCACCTGGTGGTGCGGGCGATGCGGGAAACGTTCAGCCTGCTGGACGGCCAGCCACCCGGCCTCGCGCTGCGCTGCGCCAACCGCATCCCGCACGGGCGGGGGCTGGGCTCGTCCGCGGCGGCGATCGTCTCCGGCATTCTCGCCGCCCGCGCGCTCACCGATGGCGGCGCGGGCCGCCTGCCGGACGCCGCGGTGCTCAGGCTGGCGTCGGACCTGGAAGGCCATCCGGACAACGTAGCCGCGTGCCTGCTCGGCGGGCTGACGATCGCCTGGACCGGCGACCAGGGAGCGGAGGCGACCAGGCTGCTGCCGCTGCCTTCGGTCGTCCCGGTGATCCTCGTCGCCCCGGAGCCGCTCGCCACCGAAACGGCGCGCGACGTGCTGCCGGAATCGGTCCCGCACGCCGCCGCCGCCGCCAATGCCGCCCGCAGCGCCCTGCTGGTCGCCGCGCTCACCAGCACGCCCAGCGCCCTGCTCGAGGCCACCCGGGACTGGCTGCACCAGCCTTACCGGTCCGGGGTGATGCCGGTGACTGCGGATCTGGTCCGGCGGCTGCGCCAGGCCGGCGTCCCCGCCGTGGTGTCCGGGGCGGGGCCGTCCGTGCTCGCGTTCCTGGTCCAGCCGGGCCCGGCGGATAGATCGACCGGGGTCTCCAGCGAGGCCACCCCCGATCTCGTGGATTCAACCTGCCGCAAAATGGGTATCGACTGGCACGTAAGCGTCCTTGACGTCGACCGGCGAGGCGCTACGATCCAGTCCGTAACGCCAGGCACGGTTCCCGCAGGCGGCACACCGTAGTGAACACGCCGGGAGAACGCGCGCCGTCGGCGGCCGGACACGATATCCGCCCGTACATGCTGGTCGTCCCTTTTCGCGACACACGGATACCGGTGAGGGAATGCGTTGGGCTCTCGTGGTGTTAGGCTGGGTGTTGCACCAGGTGCCCCGACCCGGGGCGGGTGCTCATCAGCCATATGTGACCTGGCAGCTCCTACTGCCGTGGTCAGGCAGTGGCTCCCCGGCAATGCGTCACTTAGATCTTTTCGTTCCCGCCCGGTTTCCGGGGGAGGACGGGTTGGCAGGCGAGCGGGATTCCGGGAACTCACGCGGGTGGCCGCGTGAGTTCGACCGGGCTTCTTTCGCTCGGTTGTGGGCGCACAGCACATCTCATGGAGGAACATCCCGAGCGCCAGGGCAATGACGCATATCAGGGAAGCGAATCTACGCCTGAGCACCGCCAGATCGCGGCGCCCGGCCAATCGGCCGTAGGACCGGCCGAGGATCGTAATGGAAGGACCATTAGTGAGCGACACCACCGAATTCCTCAGCGGCGCAGCAGATGCGCCCGGGGAAACCCCCCTCGGTCGTCCGGCGTCCCCCGTGAATGCCGACCCTGAGGGTTCCCACGCCGGGTCCGGGGCACTAGCCGGGTCGGACGGTGCCGCGGCGGCCAGGGGGCGCCGCCGCCAGGGGACGGGTCTTTCCGCCCTGCTGCTGCCCGAGCTGCAGCAGGTTGCGCAGCAGATGGGGATTGCGGGCACGGCGCGTATGCGCAAGAGCCAGCTGATCGCGGCGATCCAGGAGAAGCAGGGCGGTAACGCCGAGGAGCCGCGTCGCGGTTCCCGTGCGGGTGCCCCTTCGACCGAAGTTTCAGCCCCGCGGGCCGCGTCTGCGGGAGCCGACGCGTCTCGCCCGCTCAAGCAGGACGCCATGGAACCACAGACATCCACGGACACCGGCATCCGCCGCAACGGCCGCGACGGCAATGGCGTGCCCACTTCAGCCCGCGGCGACGCCGGCGGCCAGCAGCTCAGCTTCGACCAGGCCTCCGCCAGTGACACGAGCCGGGCCGCGCCGGGCGCATCGAGCCCGCAGGCGGCTCAGGACACGGCGACCGAGGCCGTCCGCGGTGACGGCCAGCAGCCCGCTGACGGTCCGCGTGGCGACCGCCGCCGCCGGGGCAACAGCCGTGACGGGCAGCAGTCCCGCGGCCGCGAGGGCAACGGCCGCGACACCAACCGTGGGGACGGCAACCGGGGTGACGGCAACCGCGGCGACAACGGCCGCGGGGACCGGAACCGCGACGGCGGCCAGGACCGCGGCGGGGCCGGCGCGGCCGCAGCGCGGAACGACCAGTACGACGACGATGGCGACGGCGACGGCCGGCGGCGCCGCCGTGACCGGTTCCGCAACCGCAACCGCCGCCGCGAGCGCCGGCGGCCAGGACGGCGGCCCGAGCCGGACGTCCGCGAGGACGACGTGCTGATCCCGATCGCGGGCATCCTCGACGTTCTCGACAACTACGCGTTCGTCCGGACGTCCGGCTACCTGCCCGGCCCGAACGACGTCTACGTCTCGCTGTCCCTGGTGCGCAAGCACGGCCTGCGCAGGGTGACGTGATCGGGGCGCCGTGCGCCAGCCGCGCGACGGCGAGCGCCGGCAGAAGTTCAACGCGCTGGTCCGCGTCGACACCGTCAACGGGCTCGACCCCGAGCAGTCCAGCGCCGCCCGGAGTTCTCCAAGCTCACCCCGCTCTACCCGCACGAGCGGCTGCGCCTCGAGACCGAGCCCCGCAGCTGACCACCCGCGTCATCGACCTGATCTGCCCGATCGGCAAGGGCCAGCGCGGCCTGATCGTCTCGCCGCCCAAGGCCGGCAAGACGATGATGCTGCAGGCGATCGCCAACGCGATCACCACGAACAACCCCGAGTGCCACCTCATGGTCGTGCTCGTCGACGAGCGGCCCGAAGAAGTCACCGACATGCAGCGCACGGTCAAGGGCGAGGTCATCGCCTCGACCTTCGACCAGCCCGCCGACGACCACACGACCGTCGCCGAGCTGGCGATCGAGCGCGCCAAGCGCCTGGTCGAGCATGGGCCACGACGTCGTCGTGCTGCTCGACTCCATCACCCGCCTGGCCCGGGCCTACAACCTGGCGGCGCCGGCGAGGGGCCGCACGCTCTCGGGTGGTCTCGACTCCACCGCGCTCTACCCGCCCAAGCGCTTCTTCGGCGCCGCCCGCAACATCGAGGACGGCGGCTCGCTGACGATCATCGCGACCGCGCTGATCGAGACCGGCTCGAGGATGGACGAGGTGATCTTCGAGGAGTTCAAGGGCACCGGCAACATGGAGCTCAAGCTCGACCGCAAGCTCGCCGACAAGCGCATCTTCCCGGCGGTCGACCCCGACGCCTCCAGCACGCGTAAGGAGGAGCTCCTCCTCTCGCCGGACGAGATCGCCGTCATGCACCGCTGCGCCGCGTGCTGGCGGCGCTGGACTCGCAGCAGGCCATCGAGCTGCTGCTCGACCGGCTGCGCAAGACCCGGACCAACATCGAGTTCCTCATGCAGGTGCGAAGACCACGCTCAGCTCCGAGGCGCCGGTTAGCCGGTTAGCCCCGGTTAGTATGTGATGCCCGTGTCCCCGGTCACCGGGGACACGGGCATTGCCGTGTCCGGAGCCCTACCGGATATCGGTCAGCCATCAACGCCCCTTCCCGGCGGCCCCTTCCCGCGCCGCCGCGGCGGCTCTTAGCCTCGTAACCCTGCTGGGGCATACGTATCGGCAAAATTGCGGATAATCCTGCCCGATTTCGGGCAGGGAATTTGCCTTGAAGTGGCTAAGGATCAGGCACATTGAGGCCATGCTGGAGCCGCTTCCGTCTGCGGAACCCGATCTCATCCGTCACGTGACGGTGTTGACGGGCCTGCCGAACGACACTGCCGCGCGGGTTATCGCGGACGTGCTGGCGTACTTCCGACGAGACCGTCGAGGACTTCGTCTCCCGGCGGCATCACGAGCTGAGGCTCCGCCAACTTCAAAAATGCGGAGATCTGGTCGGCTATCTCCGCCGAGATGGCCACGCGGCGATTCGCGGCGCTTCGCCCGTCGGAGCGGCACCTCCTCCGGATGGTGTACGGCTGACCTGGAGGAGGAGACGCGTTCATGTGCGGAATCGTTGGCTACATCGGCCGCCGGGAGGCCGCGCCCGTGCTGCTGGAGGGACTGCGCCGGCTGGAGTACCGCGGGCTACGACTCCGCCGGCCTGGCCGTGGTCAACCGGGGCAAGCTCCAGGTCACCAAGACCGCGGGGCGGGTGCAGGATCTCCGGGACCGGGTCAGCCACGGATTCGCAGCCACCGTCGGGATCGCCCACACCCGCTGGGCGACCCACGGCGAGCCGAGCGAGCGCAACGCCCACCCGCACACCGACGCGGCGGGCCGGATCGCGGTCGTGCACAACGGCATCGTCGAGAACGCCGAGGAGCTGCGGCGACCAGCTGATCGCGGACGGCGTGATCGCTCGCCTCCGACACCGACACCGAGGTCCTCGCCCACCTGATCGCGGCCGGATCGGCCGACGCGACCAGCGCCCTGGAGGACGCCGTCCGCAGGCGCTGAGCCGCGTCGAGGGGACCTACGGGCTCGCTCGTGCTGGACGTGCGCCGCCCGGACGAGCTGGTCGTCGCCCGCAACGGCAGCCCGATCGTGCTCGGTATCGGCGACGAGCGAGATGTTCATCGCCTCCGACGTCGCGGCGCTCGTCCGGCACACCCAGCAGGTCGTCTACCTCGACGACGGCGAGCTCGCCACGGTCACCGCCAACGGCTACCAGACCGGACGCTGACAACCAGCGCACCGGACAAGACGCCGACGCAGGTCGAGGCCGAGGCCGGCGACTACGAGCTGGGCCGTACCCCGACTTCATGCGCAAGGAGATCCACGAGCAGCCCGAGGCGCTGCGCCGGGTGCTCGGCGGCCGCCTCGACGCGCGCTTCGCGACCGCCCGCCTCGACGGCCTCAACCTCGACGCCCGCGAGCTGCGCTCGGTCCGCCGGGTGAAGTTCCTCGGCTGCGGATCGGCCTACTACGCCGGGCAGATGGGCGCGGCCCTGGTCGAGGAGCTGGCCCGCGTCCCCGCCGACGCCGAGCCCGCCTCCGAGTTCCGCTACCGCAACCCGCTGGTCGACCCCGACACGCTCTACGTCGCGATCAGCCAGTCCGGTGAGACGCTGGACACCCTCGCGGCGGTGCAGGAGCTGAAGCGCAAGGGCGGCCAGGTCCTGGGCGGCGTCAACGTGGTCGGCAGCGCGATCGCGCGCGAATGCGGCCACGGGCTGTTCCTCCACGCCGGGCCCGAGATCGCGGTCGCCTCGACCAAGGCGTTCACCAACATGACGACGTCGTTCGCCCTGCTCGCGCTGCTGCTCGGCCGGGTGCGCGACCTGTCGTCGGCCGACGGCGCGAGGATCGTCGGCGGGCTGCGGCGCTTCCCGACGCAGATCGACCACGTGCTGGCCCAGGAGGCCGACATCGCCACGATCGCCGGCCAGTTCGCCGGCGCGCGACACATGTTCTTCATTGGCCGGGTGCGGGCCTGGCCGGTCGCCCGCGAGGGCGCGCAGAAGCTCAAGGAGATCTCCTACGTGCACGCCGAGGCCTATGAGGCCGCCGAGCTGAAGCACGGCCCGCTGGCGCTGATCGACTCGAGCATGCCGAGCGTCGTGCTGGTCCCCGACGACGAGCTGGTGTAGCAAGAACATCTCCACCATCGAGCAGATCAAGGCACGCGGCGGCCCGGTCATCGCGGTCACCAACGGCGAGCTGCCCGCCGACCTGGCCGACGCGGTCATCCGCGTCCCGCACAACACGACCGGAGCTCGACCCGATCCTGCTCACGATCCCGCTGCAGATGTTCGCCTACCACAGGGCCGCGCAACTGGGCCGCGACATCGACAAGCCCCGGAACCTAGCCAAGAGCGTCACCGTCGAGTAGGGCGCCTCCGGCGCCCTAGTGCATCGGGAGGACGTGGGGTTCTTCGTTGGCCTCGGGCGGCAGGGGCTGCTCGCACCAGACGACCTTGCCAGTGCGGGTGCGGCGGGCGCCCCAGCGCTGCGCGAACTGGCTGACCACCTGCAGGCCGCGCCCGTTCTCGTCGTCCCGGCCGGCCTGCCGCAGCCGGGGCAGGGCCGCGGAGTTGTCGCCCACCTCGCAGACCAGCGCGCCCTCCCGCACCAGCCGCAGGGTGACCGGGCCGGGGGAGTACCGCAGCGCGTTGGTGACCAGCTCGGACACGAGCAGCTCGGTGACCGGGATCATGTCCTTCAGGCCCCAGCGCTCCATCGGCTCCCGGATCAGCGTGCGGGCCTGGCCCACCGAGGTGAGCTCCCGGCCCAGCGTCCAGGTCGCGTGGTGGTCTTCAGGGATGCGGGACAGCCGGGCCAGCAGCACCGCGATGTCGTCGCGCTGCTGGTCGGCGTACACGCCGTCCAGCGTCGCCTTGCACAGCTCCTCCAGCGAGCGTGACGGGGCGCCGTCGCTGAAGACCTTCTGCAGCCGCTGCAGGCCGTCGTCGATGTCCCGGGTGCGGTTCTCGACCAGGCCGTCGGTGTAGAGCAGGAACAGGCTGTTGTCCTCGACGGTGAATACCTGGCTCTCGATCGGGCCCTCGCCGACTCCCAGCGGGGGAGCGGGTGTCACGTCCAGGTACTCATTGGTGCCGTCCGGCCTGACCAGCAGGGGCGGCAGATGCCCGGCCACGGCCACCTCGCAGGTGCCACTCACGGCGTCGAAGATCGCGTACGCGCAGGTCGCGAAGTGCGGCTCCCGCTCGCCCAGCGTGTGCATGAGCTCATCCAGCTGCTGCAGCGATTCCGCTGGGGGCAGCTCGAGCCGCGCCAGCGTGTGGATGGCGGTCCGCAGCCGCCCCATGGTCACCGCGGCCCGGACACCGTGCCCGGCCACGTCCCCCACAACCAGGGCGACCCGCGCGCCCGGCAGCGCGATCGACTCGTACCAGTCGCCGCCGACCTCGATGAGCTTGCTGCCCGGCAGGTACCGGTGCCGCACGTCGACCGAGGACGGCGCGGACAGCCCGGTCGGCAGCAAGCTGCGCTGCAGGGTCAGCGCGGTGGCGTGCTCGCGGTTGTACCGCCGCGCGTTGTCGACGAAGATGGCCGCCCGCGAGGCGAACTCCATCCCGATTTCCTGGTCGTACGCGTCGAACCGGCGGTAGCCCGGTCTCCGCACGCAGACGAAGAAGCCGAGCGTGCTGCCCTGCGCGATGAGCGGCAGCAGCAGCATCGAGGCGTCCGCGAGCAGGTCGGCCACCGGTGGCCGCTGCCACATGTCGGCCAGCTCGGACGCCTGGTCCTTGCTGATCCTGCTCTCCAGGACGGGCTTGCCCGAGCCCATGCACTGCGCGTACGGCGACCCCTGCGGATAGCGGAGGATCTCGCCGATGGGGAAGGTGGCCTCCCAGGCGGGGTCCTCCGTGTCGCTGGCCACCGCCAGGCGTCGCAGCGGGTGTGAGCCCTCCGGCCCTTGCGACGGGAAGTCGTCCTCGCCGATCAGGCTCTCCAGCACGGCGATGCCGCCCGAGTTGCAGAAGTGCGGGACCAGCGTGGTCAGCAGCTCGCGGGCGACGTGGTTGAAGTCGAGGGTGTCGCCGATCCGCTTGAACGTCCGGTCCAGCAGGGCCTGCCGCATCAGCGCCGGGTCGACGAACCGCTCGGCGACCGGGGCCGGGACCCGGAGCAGGGCCAGGGCCGCGACGTTCGCGTCCCCGGCGCGCATCGGGTGCACGGTGACCACCGCGTCCGCCTTGCCGCTCTCGGTGCGGATCGAGAGCATGGCCGTGCCCTCGCGGTCAGACCGGATGGCCTCCAGCAGCCCCGCCACGATGTCGTCGCCGGCGGACGCCGCGGATCCAATCGTCGTACCTGCGCCCTTGACGGCTCTCTGACCTGCGTTTTTGCTGGTGTTTCGGCCTGTGTCCTGGTCGGCGTTCTTGTCCGCGGGGCCATCGCCGCTGAGCAGGTCGCTGAGGCTGGCACCGAGCAACTGATCGGCAGGGCGGGCGAGCACAGCCGGGGCGTTACGGTCATGCTGAACGATGCGCCCGGAATGGTCGATGCCAAGGATGATAGTCCGGACCGACGAAGTCTGCGGCGGCGCACTGTTATCGACCGTCATGCCGATTGTCACGTGGTGCTCTCCTGTCGGCTTCTCACCCGTTGACGCTAACGGTGATTGCCTGGATCACCGCTCCGGCCCTCTTACCCATTCGCCGGGCCCTCTTAGCCCAATTATGAGCCAACGATGGCTCGCAGGCAGCAGATCCGCGTACGCGTTGTAAGCCCGGTGAATACCTTTTCGCCCCTGCTATTTGCCCCTGCCCCAAATGCGGGACCCGGCCGGTCACGTCAGGCGGGCGATCGCGAGGCCGGCGGCGAGCAGGATCAGGCCCCACGACATCGCGCGCAGGGCCCCTTCCAGCGGGGCCAGGACCAGGTCCGGGCCGATGGCGGCGGTCGTCCCGTCGGCCCTGGTGATCGTGCCCTCGATGCTGGCCGTGTGCCGCCGGATGGCCCGCGCCGGGGTGCTCAGCCGGCGCTGCGCCGCCGACAGCGCGAAGGCCGCGGCCGCGGCCGCCAGGGCGGCCGGCGCCAGGTTCCCGTCCTGGGCGGCGTACCCGGTGAGCACCGGGAACGCGCCCCACGCGGCGGCGAAACCGAGGTCGTTGTGCAGGATGCCGCCGAGCAGTTCCGCGTTGTACGCGATCACCAGCGCCGGGCCCGCCACCATGAACGGCAGCAGGATCCAGCCCACCTGGGTGATGCCGTACGCACCCAGGCCGACCGCACCGGCCAGGCTGACCACGGCCGCGGTGATGAGCGCCGCGCCCGGGATGCCGGTGCGCAGCGGGCGGCCGTGCAGTTCGTCGAGGGCGTGCGCGGCGACGCCGACGGCGAGGAAGAATGCCGCCACCGTGTACAGCAGCCGGCTGATGTAGACGTGCGGGGCCAGCGCCGCGCCGATCACCACGTAGGACAGGTGCCAGGCCGTGTACGGCGGATGCAGCAGCGTCCACCAGTCCCGCCAGCCCCCCGGCCGCCCCCCGGGCGGCGCGGCGTAGTAGGCCGGCCGGGTCGTCATTGGCTGCTCGTCATTGGTTGCGCTGGCCCCACATGACCAGGCCGCCGCCCAGGCTCATGATCCGCGTGCCCACGCCGGTGAACCCGGCCCGCCGCCACGCCTCGACCGTCCACGGGACCGGATACCGGCGGTAGTGCCCGGTGATATTCGGCCCCAGGAACTGGCCCACGCGCAGCCAGGGCGGCCCGCCGAGCAGCAGGCCGCCGGCCGGCAGGATGAGCCGGGTGTACAGCACCCAGGAGGCGCGCCAGAAGGCCGCGGGCGGTACGCAGAACTCCAGGCTCGCCATCGTCCCGCCCGGCTTGACCACCCGCGCCAGCTCGGTCAGCGTCGCCTGCGGGTCGTCGACGTAGCGCAGCAGGTACGTGAACGTCAGCGCGTCGAAGCTGGCGTCGGGGAACGGCAGCTGCTCCGCCCGCCCGGCCACCAGGCCGATGTTGCGCCCCTGGCCGGCCCTCGTCACGTTGGCCTGGCCCTGCCGCAGCATCTGCTCGGTCAGGTCGACGCCGACCACGCGCGCCCCGGTCCGCGAGGCCAGCTGGAGCGCGACCCCGGCGGTCCCGGACGCCACATCCAGCACCACCGCCTGGCCGCCCGGTCCGGGTCCTTCCTGCCGGTCCTTCCCGGCTGATCCCGCGGCGATCTGGTCCACCATCGCGCGCCGCCAGCGCCCGTTCTGGCCCATCGACAGGATCTCGGCCAGCCGGTCATAACGCGACGGCAGCGGCGTGAACAGCCCCTGCGCAAACCGGTTACGGCTCCCGCCGCCCGTGGCGGTCACGCGCGGGAGCAGCCGGCCGGGACGGCGCACTGACCCGTGCTCACTGGCCGAAGGTGGTGTGGGTTCCGGCGACGGTGATGAGCAGTCCCTGCCCGGTCACGCTCACGTTCTGGATCGTCATCCCGGCGGGCAGGTTCGGCACGGTGAGGTTGAAATCCTGCAGCCCGCCGAGCGCGCTCGGCGGAATGCCGTCCAACGAGATGAACCGCACGTTGATCTGGTGCGGGCCCGACCTGGTCACCTGGGCCAGTCCGTCCCCGCTGACGAATCCCAGGTCGATGGTCGCCTTGATGTCACCGTTGCCCCCGTTGGACAGCGTGATGCCGTCCCCGATGCCGGCCGCGTGGCTCAGCCCGGCGAACGTGACCAGCGCGGTGCCGTTCAGCTGATCGACGGTGGCGCCGTTGAAGCCGGAATTGATATGCACGCCGTGCATGGTCGCGTTGATGCTGGCGATGTCGAGCGGGCCTTCGGTCACATTGTTCGCCGAAATGTTAATTTGCCGGAAGTCACGCGCGGCCAGCTGGGTGAGAAAGGGGAAGCCGCTGATCGTCACCTTCGGCTTGACCGGAAATCCCGCCGACTTGATCTGGCCCGCGACCTCGTTTTCAGCGATGCCCGCCGCCACCCGGTCCGCGACGACGAGGAGGATGAGCAGCACCACGACGACGATCGCGGTGATGGTCAGGCCGCGGTGCCGGCGGCCGCCGCGGCGCGCCCGCCCGGGCGTCCCGCCCGGGTAGTCCCCGGCCGGCATCCGGGCCGTGCCTGATGGCGGCGGGTATCCGTCCTGGGGCCCGTACCCCTGGCCGTAGCCGCTTCCGGGTGCTTGCCCCTGGCCGTATCCAGGGCCGGGCGCGGAGCCCGCCCCGTATCCGCGGTCCGCCCCGTATCCGCCGCCCGGGTACCCATCCCGCGACCCGTAGTCCGGCGGCGGCGGCCCGGAGTCCCGTGACGAGCCATATCCGCCCGGTGACCCGTACTCCCCGGGCCTGATCGGACGGGTCGGGTCTTCGCTCATGACACCAGCTCCACTATCCGGGGGCGGATGAGAGTTTAATGTAATAAACGGCCAGTAGAAGAAAGAGGTTCGGCATATTCCCGTTTATCGGCCGCGCCTCTAGACTCGCAGACATGTCATCGCTGCGTTCCGGCCCGGCGGGGGCTGGCCTAGTGCTGGTGGTGCGTACGCGGCAATCAGATCACAGATTGCATGCGGGGACGTCATACCGACTGGGCCGGGATCCGGGTTCTGACATCGTCATGTCCGACGCGCGCGTGTCGTGGCATCACGCGGTCCTGCGCCACGAACAGGACACCTGGATATTTGAAGATGTCGGCAGCACGAATGGGACATTTGTCGGAACCGAGCGTGTAGACCGCATCACTATTAGTTCCGACTGTGTTATCAGGCTCGGCAATGCGGCCGACGGCCCGATCCTGCGCTGCGAGCCGGCCGCCCGCCCGGTGCACGCGCCGACGGAGATCTCCGCGCCCGTCGGTTCCGGCCCCTCCGGCGAAGACCGCCAGGGCGCCGTCGCGGCCCCGCCCCGCCCGGATCTGCCGCGCCCGGACGTGCCCCGGCCCGATGTGCCCCGCCCGGACTGCCCGCCCGACGTGCCCCGGCCCGATGTGCCCCGCCCAGTGCCCCGCCCGACGTGCCCCGGCCCGATGTGCCCCGGCCCGATGTGCCCCGTCCCTTCACCCCCCCCGACGGCCAGCGGCCCGACGCCCAGCGTCCCGAGGTTCCCCGGGCCGATGGCCCCCGTACGCGCCCCGTCCTGACGCGCCCCGTCCTGACGCGCCCCGGCGCCCGGGCGTGCCCCGCCAGGCCAGTCCCGTCGGTAACGGCCACGGCCGCGCTGGTGTCCCCGGCGCCGGCGGGCGAGGAAGCGGTGGTCCCGGCAACGGCCGGAGCCGGGAAGCCGGGCAAACCGACTACCGCCTGAGCGTGGACCGGCGCCCGACCGCGGTGCTGCCCCTGCCGGTACACCGGCTCCGGATCGGCCGCACCTCCGACAATGATCTCGTCCTTTCCGATCTCAGCATCTCCCGGCATCACGCTGAATTGCGCAAGACCAGCGACGGAAAGTACCAGATCGTTGACCTGGACAGCCACAATGGCACATTTGTCAATGGCCAGCGCGTTACCTCGGCCACGCTCACCGAGCAGGACATCGTCGGCATCGGGCACGCCACATTCCGGCTGACCGACGGTGAGCTGCGTGAATACATTGACAGCGGCGATGTGTCGCTGGTCGCGCAGGAGCTGGTGGTCGAGGTCAGCGGGGGCAAGATCCTGCTGGACCACGTGAGCTTCCCGCTTGCCGAGCGGTGCCTGGTCGGCATCATCGGCCCCAGCGGTGCCGGCAAGTCCACCCTGCTCGGCGCGCTGACCGGGATGCGCCCCGCCGACCGGGGCGTCGTGCTGTACGACAACCGCGACCTGTACAAGGACTACGCGGAGCTGCGGACCCGGATCGGGCTCGTCCCGCAGGACAGCATCATGCACACTCAGCTCACCACCCAGGTAGCCCTGAGGTACGCCGCCGAGCTGCGTTTCCCGCCCGACACGAATGCCCGCGAGCGGAACGCCCGCGTCGACGAGGTCATGACTGAGCTGGCGCTGACCCGGCACGCGGAGACCCGCGCGGACAAGCTGTCCGGCGGCCAGCTCAAGCGGGTCAACGTGGCCCTGGAACTGCTGACCAAGCCGTCGCTGCTGTTCCTGGACGAGCCCACGTCGGGGCTCGACCCGGGGCTGGATAAGTCGGTCATGGAGCAGATGCGCGACCTCGCGCACGACGGCCGGACCGTCATCGTGGTCACGCACAGCGTGGCCAACCTGGACGTGTGCGACCGGCTGCTGGTCCTGGTCCCCGGGGGCAAGGTCGCGTTCTTCGGGCCGCCGCAGGACGGGCTGCGCTATTTCGGCCAGCCCGGCTGGGCCGAGGTGTTCCAGGCCTTCGACCGGTATCCGGACCGGGACTGGGCGGGCGAGTTCGCGGCCTCGGCGATCTACGAGGAGTACGTCACCCGGCCGCAGTCGATCCCCGCGGTGTCCAGCGGCCCGAAGGCCGCGGGCACCCCGGCCCCGGTGCGCGGCAGCGCCTTCCACCAGATCGGGACGCTGTGCCGCCGGTACGCGCGGGTCATCGCGTCCGACCGCGGCTACCTGCTGTTCACGGCGCTGATGCCGATCATCATCGGCGCGCTGATCCACCTCATCGCCGGCAGCAAGGGACTGGGCGGCCCCCCGGGCACCAACACCAGCGCCTCCACCCTGCTGATCCTGCTGATCGTCGGGGTCTGCCTGTCCGGTACCGTCAGCTCGATCTGGGAGCTGGTCAAGGAGCGAACGATCTACGTACGAGAACGGGCGGCCGGCCTGTCGTCGGGCGCGTACCTGGGCTCGAAGCTGATCGTGCTGGGCGTTATCGCCATCGTGCAGGCGGCGCTCCTGGCCGCGATCGGGCTGCTCGGGCATCCGCTGCCGCGGACCGGCTCGTTCCTGACCAGCGCCCCGTTCGCCGAGCTGCTGATCGGCATCGCCGTGCTGTGCGTGGCCTCGATGTGCCTCGGCCTGATGGTGTCCGCCCTGGTCAGCACCACCGAGCGGGCCATGCCCTTCCTCGTGCTGATCACCATGGTCCAGGTCATCCTGTCCGGCGGCGTGGTCTCGATCGCGGGCAAGATGGGGCTGGAGCAGGTCGCGTACCTGGTCCCGGGGCGCTGGGGCTTCGCCGCCGTCGCCTCCACCGCCGACCTCAACCACCTGGTCCCGGCCGGGTCCGTGCCCGTCGATCCGCTGTGGCAGCACCAGGCCAGCACCTGGCTGACGGACATGGGCGCGATGATCGCGCTGTCCGTCGTGTTCGTGATCATCACCTGGTGGCGACTGAACCGGCTGAGCCCGGGCCGGCGCAAGTAGGACGGAAAATTTACTTCTTAACGGACGTACCGGGACTAGCCCGCGAGTGCGTCGCGCAGCTGATGCAGTGCCTGGTCGTCCAGGTCCAGCCCGGAATGCCATTCGCGCACGTCAGGAGTACGTCCGTGTACGTCAGTGACCCGCGGCTCCGGCGGTGCTCTCCTCCCGCAGCACGCGGCGCAGCACCTTGCCCAGCATGTTGTGCGGCAGCTCGCCACGCGCCGCGATCTGGGACGGGACCTTGTAGCTGGCCAGCCGTTCCGCGCAGTAGCTGATCAGCTCGGCGCGCCCCGGCGCGAGCCCCGGGACGAGCACGACGTACGCGGTCACGGATTCCCCGCGCAGCGGGTCGGGCATCCCGACCACCGCGCTTTCCCGGATCCCGGGGTGGGAGTTGAGCACCTCCTCGACCTCGGACGGGTAGACGTTGAGGCCGTCCACGATGATCACGTCCCGCTTGCGGTCGATCAGGGTGAAGAAGCCGTCCGGGCTCATCACGGCGATGTCCCCGGTGCGGAGCCAGCCGTTAGACAGCACCTCGGCCGTCTCCTTCGGCTGGTTCCAGTACCCGGCGAAGACCTGGGGACCGCGGACCAGCAGTTCGCCCGCATGCCCGATGGGCAGCGCCTGGCTCGGGTCGGACTCGCTGACGATCCGGGCCACCGTTCCCGGCATCGGCACCCCGACCGAGATGTGCCGGGCGTTGCCGTGCAGCGGGTTGGCCATGATCACCGGTGCGGTCTCGGTCATCCCGTAGCCTTGCACCACCTCCGCCCCGGTCGCGGCGCGGAACGCCTCCACCGTCTCCCGGCGCAGCTGCATGGCCCCGGACACGCAGGTCCGGATCGAGTCCAGGTGCGCCGACCGCGCCTGCGGCGAGTCCGCGATCTGCTGGTAGATGGGCGGCACGCCGGGCAGGATCGTCGGCTTCCAGCGCTTGATCTCACCGAGCACGAGATCCAGGTCGAACTTGGGCACCAGCACGATCGTGCCGCCGATGAGCATGGTCGTGGTCAGGCACAGCGTCAGCCCGAACACGTGGAACAGGGGCAGCACAGCCAGGTTGACCTCCTGGCCGGGCACGTAACCCGGATCCCACGCCGCGGTCTGGCAGGCGTTGGCCACCAGGTTCGTGTGCGTGAGCATCGCGCCCTTGGGCGTGCCGGTGGTGCCCCCGGTGTACTGCAGCACCGCGATGTCGCGCGCCGGGTCGATGGCGACGTGGCTGTGCCGGGGGCGCGCATCCGCCATCAGCTGCTGGAACCACAGCGGGGGACCGTAGGTCTCGATCAGGTCATCAGGGAGGGGCGCGGTCAGCTCGGCGCGCTTTTCCCGGGCCCTGCGCAGCGGCAGGCGCAGCGCGAGCCGCTTGGCGGCGGGCAGGTACTCCGTCAGCGACGTGACGATCACGTGCTCCACCGAGGTGCCCCGGCGCGCGGCGTCGACCGTCTCGAAGGCGCGGTCGAAGACGATGACGACCCGCGCGCCGCTGTCGGCGAGCTGGGTGTGCAGCTCGGCCGCGGTGTACAGCGGGTTGTTCTGCACGACGATCGCGCCCCGGCGCAGGATCGCGAAGAAGGAGATGACCTGCTGCGGGCAGTTGGGCAGCACCATCGCCACCCGGTCGCCCTTGTGCACGCCGAGCCCGCGCAGCGCGTCGGCGAACCGTTCCACCTGGTTCGCCAGTTCCCGGTACGTCAGCTTGCCGCCCAGGAAGACCAGCGCCGTGCGCCGCGGGTAGTGGCGCACGGCGTTGTCCAGCAGACCGGTCACCGGGACGCGCGGGAACTCCGCCTCGGCCGGTACGCCGGGCGGGTAATACCGCAGCCAGGGCCGCGCGTCATACATCGTTGTCATGATCGGCTGTATCACCACCTCGGTGCTCGGTCAGCGTTGTCCGGTTACCCTCCGCCCATCAACGGTCAGCGCCCGCACGCGCATAAATGTCGCACTTTGGCGTCTACCGGGCATTATGGATCCTCTTCCCGGCCTTGTCCCGTGATGTGTGCCGGCTGGGGCTAGGGTTAGACGATGAGAGACCAGCTGGCCGCGGCGCGTGACCTTCTGCGCCGTTTCCCGCTCATCGACGGGCACAACGACCTGCCGTGGGAGATCCGCGATCAGTTCGGCGGCGATCCCGCCCGCGCGCAGCTGTCCGGGCCGGTGCCGACGACCCAGACCGACCTGCCCCGGCTGGCCGCCGGCGGCGTCGGCGCGCAGTTCTGGTCGGTCTACGTGCCCGGACCCTGGCCGGGGACACGGCGGTCACCGCGGTGCTGGAGCAGATCGACCTCGTGCACCGGATGATCCGCGCCTACCCGGACCGGCTCGGCCTGGCGACCTCGGCCGCCGGCGTGGAACAGGTCTTCGCCGACGGGAAGATCGCGTCCCTGCTCGGCGCGGAGGGCGGCCACGCGATCGCGTCCTCCCTGGGCGTGCTGCGCACGCTGTACGCGCTCGGCGTCCGTTACCTGACGCTGACCCACAACAGCAACGTCGGCTGGGCGGACGCGGCCACCGACCAGCCCGCGGCGGGCGGCCTGACCGATTTTGGCCGCGCGGTCGTCCGGGAGATGCAGCGGATCGGCATGCTCGTCGACCTGTCGCACGCCGCCCCGTCCACCATGCACGACACCCTCGACGTCGCCGAGGCCCCGGTGATCTTCTCGCATTCCTCGGCCCGGGCCGTGTGTGACCATCCGCGCAACGTGCCGGACGACGTGCTGACCCGGCTGGCCGAGGGTCACGGCGTCTGCATGGTGACGTTCGTCCCGTTCTTCGTCTCGCCCGCGTGCGCGCAGTGGCAGGCCGGGCTGTTCGCCGAACTGGACCGGCGCGGCCTGGACCCCCGCGACATATCCACGTGGGACACGGTGCTCCCGGAGTGGGAGGCCGCCCATCCGCCGCCGGAGGCGACGCTGGCCCAGGTCGCCGACCACATCGAGCACGTCCGCGCGGTGGCCGGCCTGGAGCACGTCGGCCTCGGCGGCGACTACGACGGCTCCGCCCGGATGCCCGCCGGCCTGTCCGACGTCTCGGGTTACCCGGCGCTGTTCGCCGAACTGCTGGCCCGCGGCTGGACCGAGGAGGACTGCGCCGCGCTGGCCGGCGGAAACCTGCTGCGCGTCCTCCGGGACGCCGAGAAGGCGGCCACAGCAGCGGTGGGGTGACGCTAGGATCGCTCGCGATGATCGCGCCCCCCGCCACGTCGTCCGTGTTCCGCCAGGTCCGCGGCCTTGAGGTGCTGACCTGGCCGGCCTTCGACGCGTCCGGCGCGGATGTGCTGGTGACAACGCGCCACGGCGGGGTCTCCGCCGGGCCTTACGCCAGCCTGAACCTCAGCTTCAACGTGGGTGACGATCCCGCCGCCGTGCTGGAGAACCGCCACCGGGCGGCGGCCGCGATCGGGGCCGGCCTCGATGAGGTCGTCTTCGCCGAGCAGATTCACGGCGCGGTGGCGCAGGTGGTGGGCGCGGCGGACCGCGGCCGCGGCGCCCGGGCGGCCGCCGGTGCCGTGCCCGGCGCCGACGCGCTGGTCACTGCCGATCCCGGGGTGGTGCTGGCCGTGCTGGCCGCGGACTGCGTGCCCGTGGTCCTGTACGACCCGATCGCGCGCGTGCTGGCGTGCGCGCACGCGGGCTGGCGCGGCACGGTCGCCGGAGCGGCCGCGTCCGCCGTGGCCGCGATGCGCTCGCTCGGCACCGAGGCCGCCGATGTGGTGGCCGGGATCGGCCCCGCGATCGCCGCTGGCTGTTACCAGGTCGGCGCCGAGGTCGCCGGGGCGGCCACGAGCGCCTTCGCCGACCGCGCGCCGGACGTGCTCCGCGCCACCGGCCCCGGGCAGTGGCAGTTCGATCTGTGGGCCGCCAACCGCCTCGTCCTGCAGGACGCAGGCGTCCCCGCAAGCCAGATCCACGTCAGCGGTATCCCCACCGGCCCCGCGGCCCCTCCCCATCCCGCGGCCCCCCCCAATCCCGCAGGCCCCGCCAATCCCGTAGGCTCCGCCAATCCCGCAGGCCCCCAATCCCGCAGGCCCCCCCAATCCCGTAAGCCCCGGAAGCCCCGCCGGTCCCACCAGTCGTCCTGGCCCTACAGGCCCCAGGAGCGGCGCGTTCTTCAGCCACCGCGCCGAACGGCCCTGCGGCCGGTTCGCGGCCCTCGCCCGCATCCGGCCCTTCGAGCCGGCCGAGCCCCCGGGCCTTCCGAGGCCGCCGAGTCCCGGGAGAACCGATGAGCACCCAGGCGGCGGACGCGGCGAGCACGGCCGGAGCCCGGCGCGGCCAGCGCTTCCGTTATGAATCCTGCCGGGCTGACCCCGCGACCGGCCTGCTGATCTGCCGGTACAGCCTCGACGGCCGGGCTTTCGAAGAGCGGATCACGTTCTCGCCCGCCAGCTTGACCCATACCGCGGACCCCACCGGTACCGCGGACCCCACCGGCCGCTCCACGGGCCCCACCGGCCGCTCCACGGGCCCCGCCAGCCCCACGGGCCCCGCGAGTCCCGCGAGCCGCTGGGACCACCCGGCCGTGGCCGCCGCCGCCCGGCTCGTCTTCCTGCTCGCCGGTGTCTCCGCCTACAAGACGGCCGCGCCGCCGGTCATCGACACCGGGGACATCGCGCTGACCCGCCGCGAGCGGGCCTTCCTGCGCGACTTCTACGTCAATGGCCTGGGCGAGTTCGCGTACCGCAACGGTCTCGACCTGTCCGGGCTCCGGATCGAGGGGCCCAGCGCGCACCCGAGCCCGCCAGCGCCCGCTCCCCGTCACCCCGCAGCGGAACCGTCCGCACCCGGCCCGGCGCGCGCACTCGTCCCGTTCGGCGGGGGAATTGACTCCATCGTCACCGTGGAGATGGTCCGCCAGCACGCCGACGTGGCGCTGTTCGTGGTCAGCCGGCCCGGTGACCGCTTCGACGCGATCGAGCGCCCGGCCGCCGTCACCGGGCTCCCGGTGGTCCGCGCCGACCGGGAGATCGATCCCCAGCTGCTGCGCTCACGTGAGCTCGGGTTCCTCAACGGGCACGTCCCGGTGACCGGCATCATCTCCGCGATCGCGGTCATGGCGGCGGCGCTGGACGGCCGGGACGCCGTGGTGATGTCCAACGAGTGGTCCGCGTCGGTCCCCACCGTGCAGGCCGGTGATCACGCGGTCAACCACCAGTACTCCAAGAGCGCGGAGTTCGAGGCGGCCTTCCGCGGCGTGCTCGCCGAGGCATCGGCCCGGCTGCCCGCGGGTGCGGGCCTGCCGGATTACTTCTCGGCGCTGCGGCCCCGCACCGAGCTGTGGATCGCGGAGCGTTTCGCCCGGCTGACGCCGTACCACGGGACGTTCCGCAGCTGTAACCGCGCCTTCCACATCAACCAGGCGCAGCGGCTCGACCACTGGTGCGGGCAGTGCGACAAATGCTGCTTCATCGACCTGATCCTGGCGCCGTTCCTCCCGGCCGCTGACCTCGGGGCCATCTTCGGCGGCCGCGAACCGCTCGCCGACGCGTCCCTGGCCCGCCGGTTCCGTGCGCTGCTCGGGGACGCCGACCTCAGCAAGCCGTTCGAGTGCGTCGGCGAGGTCAACGAGTGCCGTGCGGCGCTGCTGCTCGCGGACGCCCGCGACGACCGGGCCGGCTTCCCGCTGCTGCACGAACTGGCCGCCGAGGTGCGGGTGCTGCCCGGCCGGCCGTCGACCGAGGGCCTGCTGCAGCCCGTCGGGGAGCACTTCATTCCCGCCCCCTATGCGGAGGAACTCCTCGCGTGACCGGTACCCGCCCCAAGCTTTCCTGGTCCGACCTGTCCGGCGCCCGCGCTGGGGTATGGGGCCTCGGCCGCGAGGGCCTGGCGAACATCCGCAAGCTCTGCGCGATGGGGATCGAGCCGGTGCTGGTCGATGACCGCCCGCAGGCCGTCGCGATCAGCGGAATGCCCGTGCTCGGCACCGGCTACGGCGGGCTCGCCGCGCTGGAGAAGTGCGATGTGGTGGTCAAGTCGCCGGGCATCAGCCGTTACCGCGAGGAAGTGGTGCGGCTGGAGGAACGCGGCGTCCCGGTGGCCGGCGGCCTGGGCCTGTGGCTGCAGGAAGCCGACCCCGCCCGGGTGCTGCTCATCACCGGCACCAAGGGCAAGAGCACAACCGCCGCGGTCACCGGGCACCTGCTGAACGGTCTCGGTCACCGGACCCTGGTTGGCGGTAACATCGGCGAGCCGCCCTGGGATCCGGACGGCGCGCCCGGGCCGTGGGACTTCTGGGTCATCGAGGTGTCCAGCTACCAGGCCATGGACCTGCCGTGCTCCCCGCCCGTCGTGGCCGTTACCTCGCTGCACCCTGACCATCTCGACTGGCACGGCGGTGTGCAGAACTACTACCGGGACAAGCTGTCCGCGTGCTCGCAGCCGGGCGCGGACCTGACCGTCGCCAACGGCGATAGTGACCTGCTGCACGAGCGGGTTTCGCTGCTCGGGCCGCGGGTCGACTGGGTGCACGCCGCCGACGACCCGGACGCCTCCTGGATGGAACCGCTGGGGCTGCTGGGCGGCCATAACCGCCGGAACGCGCTGATCGCGCGGCACTGCCTGCGGGCGCTCGGCGTCGCCGGGGCCTCCGACGAGGCGGCGCTGCGGGCCGCGGCCGGCGGGTTCCGCCACCTGGATCACCGCCTGCAGGTGACCGGGGAGGTCGCGGGGGTCACGTTCGTGGACGACAGCCTGTCCACCAATGTGCTGCCGACGCTGGCCGCGCTCGACGCGTTCCCCGGCCGCCGGGTGGCGCTGATCGCCGGCGGCCACGACCGCGGCATCGACTACGCGCCGCTCGCCGCCGGCCTGCGGGAGCGTGCGGCCCCCACGCTGGTGCTCACGCTGCCCGGCAGTGGCCCGCGCATCCGTGCCGAATGTGAGCGAGCCGGTCTGGCTAACGTCGAGGACTGCGCCGACCTGGACACGGCGGTCGCGCGCGGATTCGGCTGGGCCCGCCCGGACGGCGTGGTGCTGCTGTCACCGGCCGCGCCGAGCTTTGGCCAGTTCCGCGACTACCGCGCGCGCGGCGAGGCGTTCACCCTCGCGATGCGGTCCTGCGCCGCGGCCGCTCTCCCCTGACACGCGGCCACGTCGGCGTGACGTTTCGTCAGGAAATGTTACGGAATCTTCTGCTTTCCGAGTTCTTTCCCGGAGTCCCTGGCGATCCCCCCGGACCGGCCCATAGCCTGGCAGCGCAGGTGAAGGTCGTGGAGGGGGCACCGGTGGTGTGGGGAGTTGCGGCGGTTGCGTGCGCAGGTGACCAGGCGTCGGTTCAGGCGGCCGGGGTGGAGGAGTTCCCGCGGCCCGAGTTGGTCACGGATGCGCCGACTCTGGCAGACCCACTGGGTGATCATCCACTGCTGCCGCGACGCAAGCGGGTTGCCCCGCGGCCGGATGCGCCACGAGAACCTGCCGGGCGGGACGATTCGGCCGACACCGGCGTCCCTGTCCCCAGTGCAGTGGAGGCCAGTGCAGTGGAGGCCAGTGCGCCGGACCACAGTGCGATGGACCACAGTGCGACTGACGACGGCACCGGCCAGAGCATGTTCACGGCCCGGCCGGACATCAACGTGCTGGCCCAGGTTCTGCAGGGACTCCGGCGCATGGCCTGACGCACGCGCCTGCCCGCGCATCAGCAAAAGGCCGCAACGTCATATTTCCGAATTGCCGAGCGTCCCCGGGCAAAAGGCATTCGCGCGTATTATATCGAATAGCTGCGATGCAGCGGCTTTATTTCCCGGGCTGGCGCTCGCCATCCCTTTCTTTGGGCGAAATTCCCGGCGATTATTTTACGTTCCTCTCTGCACGTCGCTACTGTGTCACTGACCGGTCGCTTAAAGTACTCGCGGGGATGCGTGATTATGGCCCTCGGGTCTTTATCAGAGACCTTTGACCCCTTTCGATTCAGCGCAAACGACCGTATTGTGGTTCTTCGCGCTATGTGTCACCGCACGTCGCAGGCGGTGCGGGGCGGCCTCACGAGGCAGCGGGCCGCGGCGCCGGGAGCCTTTTATACCTGACTGGGGAGGCATGTCTTGGTTGAGCCTGACCGGCCGATACCAGCGGCGCAGATAGCCAGCGACCAGATGGCCAGCCACCAGATAGCGACGGACCAGATAACGAGCGCCCAGGTAGCGACGGACCAGATAGCGACGACGCTCACCGAGCTCGGCCGGCGCGGCGCATCCGGGGCCATGGAAATTACCGGCCACCCCGGCGGAATTGTGTATGTGCGCAATGGGTACCTGGTCTGGGCTGAATCACCCGCCGCGCCTGATCTGGGTGCCCGGCTCATCGGGTCGGGCCGGCTGCCGTCCGGCGCATGGGACCAGATTGCCCGCGAGGACGGCCCGGACGGCACGATCGGCGCCACCCTGGTGTCCCGGGATTTCCTCACCCGGGCCGAGCTGGAGCGGCTGCTCCAGTCGGTCGTGCTGGATGCTCTGCTCGCCCTGACGAAGCCGTTCGCCGGGGAGTGCCGGGTCACGGGCTTCCGCTTCGTACCCCAGCGATCACATTGGGCGGAAACGGTCCTGGCGATGGACGTCGCCATGGTGCGGCGATACCTCGACCACATGACCCAGCTGCTGGCCTGGTACGACGTCAGTCCGCGCGGGTGCCCGCAGTGGCCGGACGGGCGTCCCCAGGAGACGCTCGTCAATGTCGGTCAGCGGGCCGTCGCCCGGCTGATCGACGGGCGCACCACGGTCAGCGAGATGGCCTGGCAGGGCGGCCTGTCGCTGCACGAAACGATGGCGTCCGTCGGCCAGCTGGTGCACGCCGGCCTGTGTATCTTCCCGGCTCCAGGGCCTCCCGCGCCTGGGAAGCACCTCGCTCTCGCGGAGCACTTCGTCCCAGCCGGGCATTGTGCCCCGCCAGGCCATACCGTCCCCGCCGGGTGCCGCGCCGTTCCCGAACGCCCCGCGCGGCCCGGGCTGCCGCGGCGCGGCCCGGCGGCTGGATCCGCGGCCACCCCTCAGGTCCGGGCCAAACCGCTGGAGCTCGGCCTGCTGCAGCGGGTCCGGCAGGGCCTGGAAGGGATGGCCTGACATCGCTCCCGGCTGAGCACCCTGCCGTCCGCTGACACGGCCGCTGGTACGCCGCGGTGGCTGCTCAGGAGTCCTTGATGTCGATGCCGAGCTGGCGGGCCAGCGCCGGGGCCAGCGCGAGGAACTGGGCCGTGGTCATGATGGCGCCGCGGAGCGACTCGAAACCCGCGGTGATATCCAGCTCCGCACCCCGCAGGTCGACCTTCTCCAGGGTGGCACGGGAGAAGTCGGCGCGGGTCAGCGCCGATCCGGGGAACCGGGTCCGCTTCAGCGTCGCGCCGGCGAAGTCGACGTCGCGCAGCAGGCAGTTCTCGAACGTGACATCCGTGAGCGTGGCGCCGCGGAGGTTGATCGAATCCAGCTTGCATTCGTGGAAGACGACCCGCCGCAGGGCCGAGTCGAACGCCTGGACCCCGGCGGCCGCGCAGCCGAGGAACGTCGCGTCCAGCCAGGTACTCTCGGCCAGGTCCGCGGACAGCAGGCGGACGTCGCGCAGCCACACGTCGCTGAGCCGGCTGCGCCGCGCGCTGACGTCCTCCAGCGCCACGTTGGAGAACGCGCACTCGACGAAGCGGCCGCTGTCCGCCTGCGCACCGGTGAAGGCCGTGCCCTCGAACAGGCAGCCGTCATAGTGGCCGCCGGCCGCCAGATCGCCGTCGTACGTGATAAGCGCGTCGGCGTAGGGCAGGTCGCCCAGTTCGCGTGGCAGCTTCATCGCGTCCAACGTAGCTCACCACCACCCGGCCCACCGCCCGCTGGCCCCACTGTTAACCTGGCTGACTGTGACCGAGCCGAACGACTTCAACAGCCAGATCATTAACGAGTTCCGCGCCAACGGCGGGAAGGTCGGCGGCATGTTCGCCGGCGCGCCCATGCTGCTGCTGCACAGCACCGGCGCCAAGACCGGCCAGGAGCGCGTGAGCCCGCTCGGCTATCAGGCCGTGAACGGCGGTTACGCGATCTTCGCGTCCAAGGCCGGGGCGCCGGACAACCCGGCCTGGTATCACAACCTCCGCGCGAACCCGCAGGCCACGGTGGAGATCGGCGACGGTACGGTCGACGTAACCGCCAGGGTCGCCGACCCGGATGAACGGGAGCGGATCTGGGCCCGGCAGAAGGAGCTCTCGCCGCAGTTTGCCGAGTACGAGCAGAAGGCCGGCGCCCGGCAGATCCCGGTCGTCATCCTCGAGCCTGGCCAGCTAACCCGGCTCGTTTGCCCCGCGCTGAGCCGCAGGTCCGTACGGCCGCTGGCGGCGTCCGCGGCCGGTGGGAGGACGGTGTCGCGGTCTTTCGCGGCATCCCGTTCGCCGAGCCGCCGGTCGGCCGCCTGCGCTTCGCCGTGCCCCGGCCGCCCCGCTCGTGGGCGGGGACCCGCGACGCCTCCGCATTCGGGCCGCCGCCACCCCAGCCGGCGCGCACGGCGGTTTCCGCGCCCGCCGATACCGGCGGCACGGGGGACTGGCTGACCGTCAACGTCTGGTCTCCCGGCCCTGGCGCTGCGCGGCTGCCCGTCATGGTGTGGGTCTACGGCGGCGCGTACGTCGCCGGGGTCTCCGGTGACCCGACGTACGACGGCGCGCGGTTCGCGCACCGGGGGGTCGTGCTCGTCACCTTCAACTACCGCGTCGGGATGGAAGGCTTCGCCCAGCTCGGCGGGGCCCCGGCCAACCGCGGGCTGCTGGACCAGATCGCCGCGCTGCGCTGGGTGCAGGACAACATCACGGCCTTCGGCGGCGATCCGGGCAACGTGACCATCTTCGGGGAGTCGGCCGGGGCGGGCTGCATCGCCGCCCTGCTGGCCATGGACGCGAGCGCCGGGCTGTTCCGCCGCGCGATCGCCCAGAGCGTCCCCGGGACGTTCTTCTCCGCCGCGCTCGCCGCCGATCTGGCCACCGCGGCCGCCCGTGAGGTGGGGGCGAAGGCGACCGCGGCCGGTCTCGCCCACCTGGACCCGGCCCGGCTGGCGGCGGCCGCGCAGGCGGTTACCGAAACGTTCGGCCGCCACACCCGCCGCTGGGGAGCCGTGGCCCACACCCTGACCCCGTTCTCGCCCGTCGTCGACGGCGAGGTGCTGACCGCCGCGCCGTGGCAGGCGCTGGCCGCCGGCCGCGCCCGGGGGACCGAGCTGATCATCGGGCACAACCGCGACGAATGCCGGCTGTTCACGCTGGGTGCGGACCTGCCCGCCGGGCCGATGGAGGCGGCGCTGCGTGCGTTCTCCCCGCAGCCGGACGGCCTGCTGCTGGACGGTGCCGCCGCCTACGGCGCTGCCTATCCGGGCGCCGGGCTGGCGCGGCAGTACGAGCTGGCCTACTCAGACTGGCTGTTCCGCATGCCCTGCCTGCACCTGGCCGACGCGCACGCGGGTGCGGGCGGTCGCGTGTACCTGTACGAGCTGACCTATCCCGCCCCGGCGCCCCCCTCGGCGCGTGCCACGCACTCGATGTGCCGCTCGTGTTCGGCACGTTCGGCGCGGGCTTCGGGCCCATGCTGTTCGGTGACCCCGTGCCCGCGGCGGCCATAGCCCTCGGCGAGCAGATGCGGGACGCGTGGACCGCGTTCGCCGCCGGCCAGTCTCCGGGCTGGCCGGCCTACACGCCCGCCGAGCGCCTGACCCGGATCTTCGACGAGCAGGAGGCCGTGGTCCCCTACCCGGAGGAGACCTCACGCCGGCTCTGGGCCGGTCACCGGTTCGGCGTCCTCACCCTGGGGTCGTAGCCCAGTTACCCACAGCAATCAAGCTCCAGCGTCGCTTGTCAGCGTTTTTCTGCCCGAAATGGGGAACGACCAAGAAGGGGCCCAGAACGAGGGCCAGGGCGCGAGACCCGCCGTGACGCAGTGACATCGGTGCCAGTGACATCGGCGCCAGGCTGTTTGCCGGGCGGCTGGCCGGGTATCGCGCCGCAAACAGCGATGCGAGAGTGGTGGGAGTAACGTGCGGTTCGAAGAATGGCGACTTGATTCGATCTGGCCCGTTGACCTCCTGGCCCGCTGTCTCACCGGGCATCGCCGCGCCGGCCACCGCATTGTCTTTACGAACGGGTGCTTCGACGTCCTGCACCGCGGCCACGTGGAGTGCCTCCAGCAGGCCGCGTCCCTCGGCGACGTGCTGGTGGTCGGCGTCAACTCCGATGAGACCGTGCGCAAGCTGAAGGGGCCGGACCGCCCGGTCAGCCCGGCCGAGGACCGGGCCGCGATCGTCGCGGCCATCGGCTGCGTGGAGTACGTGACGATCTTCGAGGACGACTCGCCGATCCGCTTGCTCGAGGCCGTCCGGCCGGACATTTACGTCAAGGGCGGCGACTACGACGGCGAGACCCTGCCCGAAAGGCTCGCCGTCGAGTGCTACGGCGGCCGGGTCGCTACCGTCGGCTACCTTCCGGGCCGCTCGACGGCCAGCATCGTCGAGCGCATTCGTTCCGGGGCCAGCTGGCCCCTGGTGCCCGCTGACCAGGTAAATCACCGGTAAAGGATTCTTCCGGTTTAACCGCTCCGCACTGCGGTGCCTCGATCACGTCCGGATCGGCGTTGTGCTGGCGGCGTCCTCGACGAGATCCTGCTTACTCGCCGGGTAATCCGCCCCCGGACAGGAACTTATGGACCTTGATGGGCTCTGCCCCGGTTACGACCCCGGCCGGGACGGGGCGCTGGTCAGATACGTCGCGGCCAGGTCCTCGTCGCCGTGCTCGGGCACGCCCTGGGCCATCTGGTCGCGGATCACCCGGGCCAGCGGCACCTCCACGTGGTGCCGTTCGGCCGCCTCGGTCACCAGCCGCGCGTCCTTGGCGGCGTGCTTGAGCTTGAACGAGGGGGTGAAGTCCCGCTCCAGGATCGCCCTGGCCTTGATGTGCAGGTACGGCAGGTCGAGCGGACCGCCGTCCACCGCCTCCAGGAACAGGTGCGGGTCCAGGCCGAAGCCCTCGGCCAGCGCGATCGACTCCGCGGCGCCCTCGGTGATCGCCAGCAGCCAGTTGTTCGTGACGAGCTTCAGCCGCGTGCCCGCCCCGGCCTCGCCGGCCAGATCGTCTTCTGGCCGACCGCGCCGAAGATCGGCTCCAGGCGGCCTTTCAGCGTCTGCGGCCCGGACGCCAGTACGACGAGCTTCCCCTGCTCGGCCGGCTGCCTGGTGCCCAGCACCGGCGCGTCGACGAACGGGATCTCGTGCTGCCCGGCCAGATCCGCGCAGCGTTCGGTGCCGGCCTCGCCGATCGTGCTCATCTGCAGCCAGATCACGCCGTCGACGGCGCCCGAACCGGTGGCCGGGGGGACGGCGGACAGGGCGCCCCGCTCACCGGTCATCACGTTCAGCACCGCGTCCGCGTCGGCCAGCATGGTGAGGATCACGCTCGCGCCCTCGGCCGCCTCCGCCGGGGTGTCGCATACCTGCGCGCCATCCCTGGCCAGTAGCTCGGCTCTGTCCCGCGACCGGTTCCACGCCCGCACGCTGATCCCGTTGCGGAGCAGGTTACGCGCCATCGCGAAACCCATCGTGCCCCCGGCGCCCAGCACCGCCACCGTTTCCTTGCCGGCCATCGCCCACCTGCCTTCGTCTCGACCCCGTGACCGCCGCCCGCTACCCGACGGCTGACCGCCTACACCTTCCCGGCCCCGGACTCTCGGGCGCGAATTTCCGCCTGCCGCGGGACGCCGCTGACCTTGCCCTTTGCCCGCCCGGATCGCCCGGTCATCCGTGCCGGCATGGGCGGGCGCGGCATGGGTAGACCGGCCGCTATGTCTGAGATCACGACGCTGAAGGAACGCGTGACCCGCGGCTGGCGCCGCCAGCAGCGACAGTACGCGCACGGGGAAGACTTCCCGCTCGGCGGGTACGCGACTGCGATGTCGGTGTACGGCGGGGTGGTCGCCACGATCGGCGCGGCCGTCCGGCTGACCGGCACCCGCCTGCCGGACGGAATCAGTCCATGGGATACGGCCATGACCGCCGTCGCGACGCACAAACTGAGCCGGATCATCGCCAAGGACCCGGTCACCAGCCCGCTGCGCGCCCCGTTCACCGTGTTCGAGGGCACGTCCGGGCCCGCGGAACTGGCCGAGGACGTCCGTGACGGCGACAGCCGCCTGAAGACCGTGGGGGAGCTGATCAGCTGCCCGTTCTGCGTCGGGATGTGGGTGTCGACCGGCTTTACCGCCGGTTACATCTTCGCGCCCCGGGCCACCCGCCTCGCGGCCACGACGCTGGCTGCGCTGGCCGGCTCGGACTTCCTCCAGCTCGCCTACGCCTACGCGGAGCAGCACGCCAGTTGAGCACGGTCCGCACCTGCCAAGAGGGCCGTCCGCGGCCGGGACGCCGCCGGCGGGTTAGCGTCGGCGGCGGTCGGTGGCGCTGGCCACGTTGGCGACGATCGCCGCGAACGGCGGGATGACCAGGGCCACCGCCGACATGATGACCGCCGCCAACACCGAGTACCGGTCCACCACCGCCCACGAGACCACGAACAGCGTGATGCAGATCCCCATCAGGACGAAGTAGCGGCGCTTATCCCCGCGCGTCGGCTCCGGGCCCGGGTCCCGGTCGCGCCCCGCCGTCCCCCCGGACCCGCCCGCCTCGTCTGGCCGCCCGGACCCGCCCGCCCGGTCTGGCCGCCCGTCACCTGCCACGTCCGCCGCCCATCTGCCGGCCGCCGCACTGCCTGCGGCTCTTCACGATCCGGAACCGGCGTACCGCCCGCGGTGGCCCTCGCCTCTCACGATCCGGAACCCGCCGTACCGCCCGCGGCTCTCACGATCCGGAACCGCCGTACCGCCCGCGGCGGCTCTCAACGATCCGGAACCCGCCGCACCGCACCGCCCCGCCCTCGCGGTACCCGGCCCTTTCCATGACCAAACGGACCCGTCCGGGGACGGTCATCGTCTTGACATATTGATCACACACGAGTTCTTTTGGAGTGAATACTTTTCGATTCTGTGTATCTGTGGGCGGGTCTGATGAACGTGCGCATCCGCGTAGCCATGGCCGGCGCCGTCGCCCTTGCCGTCACGCTGGGGATCCCTCAGCTAGCCCAGGCGGCTGACGGGTCCGTCGCCCACGCGGTGAGAGGCCTCGTCGCATCGGCCTCCACCGCGAAGGCCGCCGGCGAGATCGCATCTGGGGGTGGACCCTCCGGCAGCGACGCGTCCTGCCCGGCGGCCACCAGCGCCGCGGCCGGATCCGCGACCGTCGGTGCCCCCCAGCGCGTCCGCGCCATCGGCGGCAGCGCCTCCGCTACGGTCGTGTGGTGCCCGCCCGCGACCGGCGCCGGCTCCGTGGTCAGCCTGCTCGCCACCGCCAGCTACGGGCCCTCCGGGCCGGGCCGCCACACGCTGATCAACACCGCCCCGGTGCAGGTGCCCGCGTCCAGTCTGTCGGCCACGTTCGACAACACCGGCATCACCAACGATTCCAATACCAACCCATCGCCGGGCTTCGCCGGCTTCGACGGGATCGGGACCACGTACTCAGCCCAGGGCCTCGCCGCGGATGGCCTCACACCGGGCGCGACGGTCAGCGCCGGCGGACACACGTTCGGCTGGCCTAACGTCCCGCCGGCCCAGCCGGACAACACGGTGGCGCAGGGCCAGACCATCGCGGTCTCCGGTCCTGGCTCTGCGTCCAGCCTCGGATTCCTCGTGGCGGCCAACAATTCGGCCGAGACCGGGACCGGGACGATCTACTACACCGACGGCAGCTCGCAGGGCGTTCACGCTTAGCGCCGGGAACTTCTGGTACCCGGCGGGCCAGAACGGGAACCCGGTCAGCGTGCAGGCCGCCGCGGTGAACTACGCCAGCTACCCGACCGGCTCCTCCGGGCACACGATCTACGTCTTCGAGCAGAACGTGCCCCTCACCGCGGGCAAGACGATCCGCGCGATCACCCTCCCCAGCCTGGGCAACGTCGCCGGTTACAGCGCCGCCCTCCACATCTTCGCCCTGAGCGCCAGCTAGGCCCGTTTTCCGCATAAGTACCTGTCATGGTTTGCCGGGTTCAGGCTGGTTTCTCGGGCCAGGGCAGTGGGATGTCGAGGTGGGCCAGGATGGTTCGCTGGACTTGGGTGAGCCGGTCCAGAACGATTCCGGCCGGGGTGTAGGTCAGGTGCAGGCCGTCGAAGGCGGCCAGGGCGGCGCGGGCGGTGGGGATGGCGGCGCGGCCTTCGGGCAGGATGCCGGGCAGGGACACGCCGTCGCCGAGGCTGGCGCGTAGCTCGGCTTCGATCAGCCCGAAGATCAGCAGGGCGATGCCGATGACCGCGATGAGCGCCTCGATCCGGTCGTCGTTGTGGAGGAAGACGGGCCGGACCCGCAGGGTCTGCTTCAGGTCGCGGTGGCGTTGCTCGACGATCCACTGGTCTTTGCAGATCTTCAGCACGTCCAGGGCGGTCAGCGGCCTGCCGTCATCGTGATCGGGCAGGTTAGTGGCCAGCGCGTACAGCCCGTCGCGCCGGGATGCCGCGGCGATGGCTTCGGTGTCGCGGGCCCAGGTGATGACGGGTTTGCCGGCTTTGGTGCCGGTGCGCACCCGGATCAGGCCGGCGGCCGGGCCGGACAGGATCTGGGCGACCTTCACGTCGACCTGTTTCCGGGTCTTGTAGTAGCGGCCGCCCAGGCCGTTGCGGATCTTGGTGAGGGCTTCCCCGGCCCTGGCCAGCGCCCGCTCGCGGGCGGCGGCGACAGAGGCCGCCTCCTCGGAGGACCAGATATAGGCCGCTTGCAGGTCGTGGCGGGTGCCGTGCTCACCGGTGACGGGGAACGGGGCGAGCAGGCCCTTCCAGGTGGTGCGCCTGCTGGCGGGCAGGTCCTTCTCCCGGGACGAGACGTGATCGAGGACGGCCAGCGCGTCCAGGCCGCCGGGCACTTCGGCGGTGAACCGGGCCGCCCAGCCCGTGTCCGCGCGCAGCGGCACCACGAACTTGACGTTCTTGGCGTCGGCGGCGCACAGATGATCGAGATAGCCCAGCCCGGAGTCGGCGACCACGACCAGCCCCGGCGGCAGCGCGGCCGCCAGGGCCTCGATCGCGGCGGCGAACGCGGGCAGTTCGTTCGCTGACCCCTTGTGCGGCCGGAAATACAGCGCCACCCCGGACGGCGCCGTAGCCTGCAGGGTCTTGACCTGCCGGGCGATGGTCCGGTCCGCGGACCAGCCCTTCGCAACCAGGTCCGGGCCGGGGTAGCTCCCGGCGAACCGCACCGCGGTCAGGTCCAGGTGCAATCGGGAGGCGTCCGCGGCCGGGAACCGGCGGACGGCCGTGAGCATCACCTGGCCCCGCACATCCTCCGCGGCCTTCGCCAGCGCCTCCAGCGACCGGCCCAGCCGGTCGTCGTTCAGCAGCGCCGCCGGGGCCCCGGCAGCTCGGCGACCGCCGCCGAGGACGCCCACCCAGCGATGTCATACAGCGGCGCGGGAGAGCACAACCGGCTCGCCGCCAGCACTGCCGTGATCTCCCCGTGCCCCGCCAGCGCCCTGCCGCGGCGCGGCAGGGCGGCATCGATGATCTCCGCGACGCCCAGGACCCGCAGGTAGTGCGCCACGATCAGCAGCGGCCCCACGTGCCGGCGGGTACCCGCCGGCGGCTGGTGCAGCCGGGCCAGCCCGGCGGCCAGCTGCTCCAGCTTCCCGCTGGCAGCCAGCTCATCAAGGCGGCCCAGGTTTGCCACAACATGCTGGCGCACCCGGGTGCCCTCGCGGCGGCCTTCGACCAGCTCGAGGTACTCATAACTGCGGCCGCCCCGGCGGACCGTCTTCACCTTCGGATACATGTTGCCACAACGCTACGGGCGCGCTGCGGCGAGTACCAGGTGACACGCCGGGCAAATACCGCCTTCACCATCACGATAGTTTGTCACAACATCACGAAGCTCCGCTCACAGGCATCCCCGGACGAACATCCAGATCAGCCGCCCTACCGGAAGATAAACGAGCACGGGCCTAACACGTGATCATGCGGAAAACGGGGCTAGGTCAGGCTAGCTAAGCTAAGGCCAGGCTCAGCCCCGCGCTTCCGCGTCCGGCGCTTCCGCGTCCGCGAACCGCCGGCACACGCCTAATCGTCCGCTGCAACTTGCTTTTCGATATTTTGTTCGATATAGTGCTATGTAAAGTTACTTACGAGCAGGGCAGGTCATGCCGGACGAACCATCCCGTAGCCACGGGCCACGCACCGAGAGCGGACTCTCCCATGGGGACGGCCCGCGCGAGTACGCGGTAACCCCGGGAGACCTGGACGGCGATGACTGGGACCAGGATGCCGCGATGGCGGCATTCATGGCTGACCTCGAGTCCGGGTATGACCTGTTCGCCTCATCGATTGGTCCCGACCCCGCCTCCGACCCCGAGGACGCGGATTGGGTACCTCCTGAGGAGCCCCCTCGCGTCGAGACCAGCCTGCGACCGCCGGGCGGTAGCGGTTTCGGGTCGGGCGATGTGCTGGATACCGCGCTGCCAGACCCCGTGCTCGCGGGCCACGTGGACGCGGCTGCCGGGCAGACCCGTGACTATACGGGCCTGGACGACGATGGACTGATCGGTGCCCTGAGAGCCTGGCAGAGGATGGAGGCGTGGGCCGCATCGGGGAAACTGTCCGCGGCCGCGGAGCTGATCCGCCGCCGCCCCGCCGTTCCCAGCGGCGATCCGGGCACGGCCGATGGCCCCACCGTGGGGCCATCGGTGATCCCCTGGGATACTCCCGGCGCTGAAGACGCTGCTCGCGGTGGACACGCGGACGACACTGATGGCGCTGGAAGCAGCGCCCCGGGTGCCGGTCACGGCTCTGGTGGCGGCGCCACTGCCGCCACCAGCCCCGGCCGCAGGATCCCAGCGGAATGGGGGAAGTTCTGCGCCGATGAGCTCGCGGTCGCGCTGAGCATCTCGCGGTGGGTGGCCGAACGGACACTCGCGCTGGCCCATGACCTGGCCACCCGGCTGCCGCTGACCGCCCGCGCACTGCGCGACGGTGTGATCGACCTCTATAAGGCGCAGATCATCGCCGAAGCCACCCGGGTCCTGGACGATGCCGCCGCGGCCGCCGCCGAAGCCGCCATCCTCGGGGCCGGCATCGAGGGCAAGACGCCGGGGCAGATCCGCGTCACGGCCGGACGTGCGGTCCTCGAAGCCGACCCCACCGCGGCCCGCAAGCGCCGCGAGCAGGCCCAGAAGGACGCCCGCGTCGAGCTGTGGCGCGAAGATGCCGGGACCGCGGCGCTGTGCGGCTTCGGGCTGCCCCCCGATGAGGCCCTGGCCGCCGATCAGCGGATCCGGGAGCGGACCGCGGAGCTGAAAGCCGCCGGGGTGCCCGGGACGATGGATCGGCTGCGGGTCCGCGCCTACCTGGACATCTTGCTCGGCCAGGACACCGCTACCCGTGCCGCCACGGCTGCCGCCGCCGGCCAGGACCGCGATCCTATCCCCGAGCGTCAGGAGGACGCGGCTGGGACGGCCGAGGAGCCGCGCACGCCACAGGCGGGGATGGCGGCGCAGATCAACCTGACCATCCCGCTGGCCACCCTAATCGGGCTGGCCGAGCGGCCCGGGGAGGCGGCCGGGTTCGGGCCCATCGACGTCGGCCTGGCCCGCGCCATGGCCACCGCGGCCGCCGCCCACCCGGCCAGCACCTGGTGCCTGACCGTCACCGACCCCGACGGGCACCCCGTCGCGCACGGCTGCGCCCGCCCCACCCGCCGCACCAAACCGCGCCGGCCGGACCCCGGCAACGGGCCACACGGACCCCCGCCCGCGCCGCCGGGCCCGCCAGGGCCACCGGCAGGCCCACCAGGCAGACCCGGCACCGGACCACCCGGGATCAGGCCACCCGGCCAACGCGGCGGGAACAGCGGGAACAGCGCATACGGGAGCTGGCGGCTGCGGCCGGGACCCGGTGGCCCGGACCTGAGCATCGACCTGGAACCCCTCGCGGTCACCGGCTGCGACCACCGGCACCACACCCGCGCGCACGACCCCAGCGACAAGCTCCGGCACCTGATCCACATCCGGGACGGCGAGTGCACGTGGCCGCCCTCCGCGTAACGCCCGGCGCTGTGACTTCGAGACGCGATTCCCTGGGAAAACGGCGGGCCGACCTCGCCTGTAACGCCGGGCCCCGCTGCCGCCACCACCACCACGCCAAGCAAGCCGCCGGCTGGAGCCTGACCCAGCCCCTGCCCGGCTACCACACCTGGACCACCCCCGCCGGGCGCAGCTACACCACCGGCCCCACCACCTACCCCATCTGACCCATCTGACTGGCGGCCCACCCGAGCCGGCGTGCTCGTGGCTGGACCCCGGTTTCCCGGGCTCCACCGCTAACCCGCCAACCCTGCTCACGTGCGGCTAGCCCTGCTCACATCTGGCGCCCTGCCGTCCCCAGGCGGGTCTCCCGGGTTTACGGATCCCCTATGTGGTTAGCTTTTAGCGGAACGTATGACTCGCCAGGGCTAAGGGGCGTGGGCGTGCGAACGTGGATCGAGGGCTGGCCGGTCTACCGGCAGCTGACCGGGCAGGACAAGCTGGGCCTGGGCGCGGCCACCAAGAGCGGCGCGACCAGCCGGCACAAGCCCCGGGTGGCCGAGGCCGACAAGGTGGTCAAGTCGGTCTGCCCGTACTGCGCGGTGGGCTGCGCCCAGAATGTCTACGTCCAGGACGGCAAGGTCACCCAGATCGAGGGAGACCCGGACTCGCCGGTGAGCCGGGGGCGGCTGTGCCCCAAGGGCTCGGCCAGCCTCCAGCTGACCACCGGCGACGCCCGCCAGTACCGGGTGCTCTACCGCCGGCCGAACGGGACGGACTGGGAGACGCTGGGCCTGGACCAGGCGATGGATATGATCGCCGACCGGGTGCTCGCCGCCCGCCGGAAAGGCTGGCAGTGGGAGGCCGACGGCCAGCGGACCCGGCGCACGCTGGGCTTCGCCAGCCTGGGCGGGGCGACCCTGGACAACGAAGAGAACTACCTGATCAAGAAGCTGTTCACCGCCCTGGGCGCGGTACAGATCGAGAACCAGGCCCGCATTTGACACTCCTCCACCGTCCCCGGTCTGGGGACTAGCTTCGGGCGCGGCGGCGCGACCACGTTCCAGCAGGATCTGGCCAACTCCGACTGCATCCTCATCGAGGGCTCGAACATGGCCGAGGCGCACCCGGTCGGCTTCCAGTGGGTGATGGAGGCCAAGGCCCGCGGCGCGACGGTCATTCACGTGGACCCGCGGTTCAGCCGGACCAGCGCCCTGGCTGACCTGCACGTGCCCATCCGCGCGGGCAGCGACATCGCGTTCCTCGGCGGGATCATCAACCACGTGCTCACGGAGGAGAAGTACTTCCGCGACTACGTGCTCGCCTACACCAACGCGTCCACCATCATCAGCGAGGACTTCGCCGACACCGAGGACCTCGGCGGCGTCTTCTCCGGCCTGAATCGCGAGCACCGGACCTACGACTTCGAGGCCTGGCGTTACCAGGCGGGCGACATCGGGGCGGCTGCGGGCAGCCGGGACCGGCCCGGCCAGAGAAACGGCAAGGACAGGGGCCAGAGAAACGGCACCGGCAACGGCAGCGTGAACGGGGAGCGCCGCCAGGTCCGGACGTCGGCCCGCGGCGAGGCGCACGGTTCCGGCGGCGCGGCCGCGCATCCCTCGCCCGACACCGACGAGACGCTGCAGCACCCCCGGTGCGTGTTCCAGATCCTGAAGCGGCACTTCTCCCGCTACACCCCGGAGATGGTCGAGCAGATCTGCGGCATCTCACCGGAGAACTTCCGCCGCGTCTGCGACGCCGTGACCAGCAATTCGGGCCGTGACCGGACCACCGCGCTCGTTTACAGCGTCGGCTGGACCCAGCACTCGGTCGGGGTGCAGTACATCCGCACCGGTGCGATCCTGCAGGCGCTGCTAGGCAACATGGGGCGCCCGGGCGGCGGCATCCTGGCGCTGCGCGGACACGCCTCGATCCAGGGCTCGACCGACATCCCGACCCTGTTCGACCTGCTGCCCGGGTACCTCCCGATGCCGCACGTGCACGGCAACGAGGACCTCGATGCCTACGTCGACGCGGAGTCGATGGACAACGGCTTCTGGGCCAACATGCGCTCCTACATGGTCAGCCTGCTGAAGGCGTGGTGGGGGCCGGCCGCGACCGCGGACAACGACTTCTGCTTCGGCTACCTGCCCCGGCTGACCGGCAGCCACGGCACCTACGAGACCGTGCTGGCCCAGATCGCCGGGGACTGCAGCGGCTACTTCCTGTTCGGCGAGAACCCGGCCGTCGGCTCGGCCAACGGCCGCATGCAGCGGCTCGGCATGTCCAAGCTGGACTGGCTCGTGGTGCGGGACTTCTCGCTGATCGAGAGCGCCACCTGGTGGAAGGACGGCCCGGAGATCGAGACCGGCGAGATGCGCACCGAGGACATCGGCACCGAGGTGTTCTTCCTGCCGGCCGCCGCGCACACCGAGAAGAGCGGCAGCTTCACCAACACCCAGCGCATGCTGCAGTGGCACCACGAGGCGGTTGAGCCCGCTGGGGACGCGCGCAGCGACCTGTGGTTCGCCTACCACCTGGGCCGCATCATCCGGGAGAAGCTGGCGGCCCAGACCGGGCCCGCCGGAGCAGACGCCGAGACGGACGAGATGAACCGGCCCGTACTCGACCTGACCTGGGACTACCCGCTCCGGGGCGAGCTCCACGAGCCGGACGCCGAGGCGGTCCTGGCCGAGGTCAACGGCTGGGACGGCGACGGCAAGCCGGTGTCCTCCTACACCCAGCTGAAGGACGACGGCTCGACGGCCGCCGGCTGCTGGATCTACTGCGGGGTCTACGCCGGCGGGGTCAACCAGGCCGCCCGGCGCAAGCCCGGTGCGCAGCAGAACTGGGTCGCGAACGAGTGGGGCTGGGCGTGGCCGGCCAACCGGCGGGTGCTGTACAACCGCGCCTCCGCCGACCCCGACGGCAAGCCGTGGAGCGAGCGCAAGGCCCTCGTCTGGTGGGACGCCGATGACGGCAAGTGGACCGGGCACGACATCGCCGACTTCGTCGCCGACCGCCCGCCGTCCTACCGCCCGGACGAGGGCGCCACCGGGGTGGCCGCGATCTCCGGGACGGATGCCTTCATCATGCAGGCCGACGGCAAGGCCTGGCTGTTCGCCCCGGCCGGTCTGGTCGACGGCCCGCTGCCCGCGCACTACGAGCCGCAGGACTCGCCGGTGCAGAACCTGCTGTATCCCAAGCAGGAGCACAATCCGGTCCGCGAGGTCCTCCGCCATCGCGGCACCCCGTACCAGCCCAGCGGCGACGAGCCCGGGTCAGAGGTGTTCCCCTACGTGGCGACCACCTACCGGCTGACCGAGCACCACACCGCGGGCGGGATGAGCCGGTGGCTGCCGTACCTGTCCGAGCTGCAGCCCGAGTTCTTCTGCGAGGTGTCGCCGGAACTCGCCGCCGAGCGCGGCCTCGAGCACATGGGCTGGGCCACGATCATCAGCGCCCGCAGCGCGATCGAGGCCCGGGTCATGGTCACCCGGCGGATGCCGTCGCTGACCGTGCAGGGCAGGCGGCTGCACCAGATCGGGCTGCCCTACCACTGGGGCCGGAACGGGATCTCGACCGGCGACGGCGCCAACGAGCTGGCGCACTTCGCGCTCGACCCCAACGTGCACATCCAGGAGGTCAAGGCGCTCGCCGTGGACATCCAGCCCGGCCGCCGCCCGCGCGGTCCGGCCCTGCTGGCCCTGGTGCGCTCATACAACGAACGGGCCGGCATCACCGACGAGACCGGCACGGAGGTATGAAGTGAGCATCTCTGAGGTGCGTATCACCGAACGCCCCGGGCTGACCGGGGGAGCCGACCCGGCCGAGCGCGCCGGCTGGGTCGAGCACCCGCCCCGCATGGGGTTCTTCACCGACACGTCCGTCTGCATCGGCTGCAAGGCGTGCGAGGTCGCCTGCAAGGAGTGGAACGCGGTCCCGGAGGATGGGCTGCAGCTGACCGGCATGTCCTTCGACAACACGGTCGGCCTGTCCGCGTCCAGCTGGCGGCACGTCGCGTTCATCGAGCAGCAGGCGCCGGAGGGTGGCCCCGCCCAGGCGGCAGGCGGCCCCCAGCAAGCGGCAGACGCCACGCGCTGGCTGATGTCCAGCGACGTGTGCAAGCACTGCTCCGAGGCGGGCTGCCTGGACGTCTGCCCGACGGGAGCGCTGATGCGCACCGAATTCGGCACCGTCGTCGTCCAGGACGATGTGTGCAACGGCTGCGGCTACTGCGTCCCGGCCTGCCCGTTCGGCGTGATCGGCCGGCGCGAGGACGACGGCGGCGCGCACAAGTGCACGCTGTGCTATGACCGGCTCGGCGTCGGCATGGAGCCGGCCTGCGCCAAGGCCTGCCCGACCGACTCGATCCAGTTCGGCCCGCTGGACGAGCTGCGCGAACGCGCCCAGGCGCGCGTCGGCGACCTGCAGGAAGCAGGTCATCCGGAGGCTCAGCTCTACCTGGAGGGCACCGACAACGGCATCGGCGGCGCCGGCGCGTTCTTCCTGCTGCTGGACGAGCCCGAGGTCTACGGCCTGCCCCCGGACCCGCTCGTGCCCACCCGGTCCCTGCCGCGGATGTGGAAACACGCCGGCCTGGCCGCGGCCGGCGTCGGCGCCATGGTCCTGTCCGCTTTCCTTGGATCCCGAACGGACGTGCGATGAGCACCAGCCAGCCGGGGACGAATCCCGCTGGGGGCTCAGACGGCGGCCCGGCGCAGCGCAGCGTCGGCCGGCACGCGCGTAACGGCCGGCGTGGCCTGGGCCGGGACAGCTGGGGCCGGGGCGAGCGATTCATGGTCCCGCGCGCCGAATTCCGCTCCTACTACGGCCGGCCCGTCATCAAGGAGCCGGTGTGGAAAGAGCCGGACGTGCCCGCCTACCTGTTCTTCGGCGGTCTCGCGGGCGCCTCCTCGGCGCTGGCCGCGGCGGCGCAGCTCACCGGGCGCCCCGGCCTGGCCCGCGCCGCGAAGGCAGCGGCCCTCGGCGGGATCAGCATCTCGACGGTGGCGCTGATCAATGACCTCGGGCGGCCCGCCCGGTTCCACCACATGCTGCGCGTGTTCAAGCCGTCCTCGCCCATGAGCGTGGGATCGTGGCTGCTCAGCGCCTACGGCCCCGCCGCGGGCGCGGCTGCGCTTTCGGACTTCACCGGCATTCTCCCGCCTGCCGGGGCTATGGCCACCGGCGCGGCCGCGCTGCTCGGCCCGGCCGTGACGACCTACACGGCCGTCCTGCTGTGCGACACCGCCGTGCCGGCCTGGCACGAGGCCCATCGCGAGATGCCCTACATCTTCGCCGGCTCCGCGGCCAGTGCGGCCGGTGGGTTCGGCCTGCTCGCCGCGCCGGGCAGGGAAACCGAGCCCGCGCGCCGCCTGGCCATCGTGGGCGCCGCCGTCGAGCTCACCGCGAAGAAGCTGCTGGAGTGGCGCCTGGGCGGGCAGGCCGAGCCGTACCAGACCGGGCGGCCCGGTGCGCTGCTGCGTACCGGGGAGATCCTGACCGCTTGCGGACTGGCCGGGGCGGCGCTGACCAGGCGCAGCCGGGCCGGTTCGGCCGCGAGCGGTCTCGCGCTGCTCGCGGCATCCGCACTGACCCGGTTCGGCATCTTCGAGGCCGGGCGGGCCTCCGCGCGCGATCCGCAGTACACGATCGTGCCGCAGCGCGAGCGCAAGCAGGCTCAGCGAAATCACATGGCTCGCCAGAGTCAGTGATGGGCCCGCGGGCGGTTTACCCTGACGGAAAGGGCAGGCCGAAGGAGGTTGCGTTGCCGATTTACGCGCTGGGGAACGTCGAGCCCGAGATTGATCCCGCTGCCTTCGTCCACCCGGACGCGGTGATCATCGGGAACGTGCGCCTGGGTGCGGAGGTGTCGGTCTGGCCGTGTGCCGTACTCCGCGGCGACCACGGGAGCATCGAGGTCGGCGCGCGGACCTCTATCCAGGACGGCACCGTGGTCCACACGACGCACGACTGGCCGACGGTCATTGGTACGGAATGCGTGGTCGGCCACAACACCCACCTCGAGGGCTGCGTGGTGGGGGACCGGTGCATGATCGGGTCGGGGTCGGTCACCCTCAACGGGGCCGTGGTGGGGGACGGTGCGCTGGTCGGGGCGGGCGCGCTGGTGCCGGAGGGATTCAAGGTGCCGCCTGGCACCATGGCCCTTGGCGTCCCGTGCCGCGTCCGCGAACTGATCAGGCCGGATGGGTGGATCGACTCGCCGGTGCAGGCCTACCTCGAGTCGGGGCGGCGGTACCGCACCGAGCTCCGCCGGATCGGCTAGCACCCATGTCAGCGTCCGCCCGGCACTGGTCAGGGTCAGCCCGGCAATCCGTTGCGCCGCGCGTACGTGATTTCGCCTCCGCCGGGTAGGTTGGCGCCGTGGACTACGCGATTACGCTGGTGGCGGCGGTGCTGCTGGGCGTTGGTTTTGTGCTGCAGCAGCAAAGCGCTGAAGCGGCGCCGGAGTCCCACTTTCTCCGCCTGAGGCTGTTCGGCGACCTGTTCCGCAAGCGGAAGTGGCTGGCCGGGATCGTCTGTATGATCCTGGGGCAGATCCTGGCTGCGTGGTCTATCGGGCACCTGGCGCTGTCCCTGGTCGAGCCGCTTCTGACCTTTAACCTGCTGGTCGCCCTCGTTCTCGCCGTCCCGCTGTCCCATCAGCCCGTCCGTATCACCGAAGTCGTCGGCGCGCTGCTGCTCATCGCGGGTGAGACGATCCTCTCGCTGGCCCGTTCCATCGAGCCCATCGGGGAATCCTTCGGGTCGTTCTCGCACTGGCCGGCCGCGGCCGGCATCGCCTGCATCGCGTTTGCCGCGGTGCAGGCCGGACGGCACAGATCCGGCAAGCAACGCGCCACCCTGACCGGGCTCGGGGCAGGCCTGGTCTTCGGCATCCAGGACGCGCTGACCCGGCAGACCCTGCAGATCCTGCAGTTGCACGGGATCTCCGGCCTGCTGCACAGCTGGTCCGCGTACTGCCTGGTGGCCACCGGGGCGGTCGGGCTGCTGCTGATGCAGAGCGCGTTCAGCGCCGGGCCGCTGCACGCCTCGCTGCCCACGATCACCGCGGGAGAGCCCGTGGCCGGCATCCTCCTTGGCATCGTGGTCTTCGGTGACCGGATCTCGCTCTCGCCCGCCAGCCTGGCCATGCATGCGGGCGGCCTCGCCGCCCTGGTCATCGGCGTCATCCTGGTGGCCCGGGCCCCGGCCCTGAGTAGCCTGCGCCAGGCGGTGGTCGAGCCCGTGCACCTGCCCCGCCGCCGCGACACCGGCCCGCAACGGACCCTGACCCGCACCCCTGATGGCACTCCTCCGCCCGGGATGCCTGATGCGGCCGATGCGCCCAGCGCAGCCGGCCCAGGTGCGTCACCTGCGTCACCCTCTGCGGCGCAGAACGGCGACCCGGGCCTCCCTGTCCCCGCCGGGCCGCCCGCGGCGCAGAACGGCGACCCGGGCTTCCCCGTCCCGGCCCAGCCGCCCGCGGCCCGCAACGGCGATCCAGCCTTCAGCCCCCCGCCCGGGCAGCCCGCTCCAGGACCCAACGGCGACGCTGAACTCGCTCTCCCCGCCAAGCCCATGCCAGCCACCCGTCCCGACCCCCCCGAATTCGCCCTCCCCGCTACGCCGCCCACCCCCGTCCCCCCAGAGCCACCCCGCGAAGTCCCGGGGCGCCTCCCTTCGCTCTTCCGCCGGGCCGCCCGCTCCCTTCCCCCGCCGGGACCGCCCCCTAAGCCGCACCGGCCACCCACGTAACAGGCCCGGGATGTGCAGACCATGATCGGCGTGATTTTTCCGCACATACTGCGGATTTCCGACGCCGATCATGAAGTGCTCACGCGAAAGAGAACCCCCGAATCGGGCCCTCGATGGCCCAAGAGCCCCACGAGTCACACCCGCCCGAGTGCGGGCTGTAAGGGCAGCGCAAATCGAGATTCTTCTCTAGTAGCGGGCGCTCTCCGCGCCGCGCTCGCTCCCGAGCAGGAATGTTCATTCCGGCTGCATAAGAGGGGAGCCCGCGGGCAGTGGCTAGGGCTGGTCCATCGGCCCGCACGACTGGGAGGTCCCGTGCCAGCACCGCAACCGGCGCCAGCGACGCAACCGGCGAACGGCACGCGGCTACGCCGCCGGGCCTGGCTCGCCCACGGAGCGTGCCGCGATGAGGATCCCGAGCTTTTCTTCCCCCTGACGTCGGAGGGTCCCTCCGCCCGGCAGATTCTGGCCGCCAAGGCGGTCTGCGCCCGCTGCACGGTACGGAGCGATTGCCTTCACTACGCGCTGGAAGACGCGTATAGCTATGGCGTCTGGGGCGGTACAACCGAGCAGGAGCGCAAATCCATGCGACGTGCCCGAACCCGGGCGCGCCGGACGCTGCCCCCGCTCACCGCCGCCAGCTGAGCCTTCCCAAATTCAGCAGCTCGTTCAGGGGTGGGCGGCCCTGCTCCGAGGCTGCGGTGCTGCTCCGAGGCCGCGCCTGCGATGCCGCTCCCAGGCCTGCCTACAGCTCCGCTCCCAGGCCGCGCCTGCGACGGCCCTCCCGGCGCCCATGCGGCCGCCGGGAGGGCCGTCCGGTAGTCAGCCGGCGCGGCTACCCCCGGGTACCTCCCCGGCGTCCGTTGCCGCTGCTCAGCCAGGTGGCGGTGAAGCTTCCCCCGCTGAGTGCCGACACGCTGTCTTCCGCGACGCCGTTAGCCGAGACCATGTTGATCCCTACCGGGTTGAACGTGCTCAGCGTCGCCCCGTTGGCCGTCGAGCCGGAGAAGCTGACCTTGCCGAAGTCGGCCAGCGGCAGGATGCCCCCGCTCGCGGTGCAGCACGGTGCCTCGGCGATAACCTCCGCCGAGGACCGGGCGGCACCGGACAGGGTTCTTCGTGACCGTGTGGCTCCAGCCCCTCGTGGTGTCGGAGAGCTTCAGCGTGAAGCTGCTGCCGCCGGTGAACGTCACCGATCCGGTGAAGTGGTCGCCGGGCCGCACCGCATTGCTGAAGTTGACCGGATAGGCCGGGTACATCTCGTACCAGGAGTAGTACTGCGGCGTGCTGCCGGAGCAGTCGACTTCCGACCCGGTTTGCTCCACCGAGTTGCTGTTGTACCCATCCAGGCCCACCCAGAAGCTGGAGTATTGCTGGCCCGAACGGCATATGCCGGTCGGCTCGACCCAGCTCGCTGAAATGCTGCTGAACGCGCCATTGTTGCCGGTTGCCGCATATCCCGACCAGTTCGTGCTGGTGGTGGTCGCATTCCTGGCCCCGGGATGGGTCCTGGCCGGGCCAACGAGGTGGCTCACCCCGCCGGGCTGGACGGCGGCCCCGTCCGGGGTGTGCGGTCCCGCCGTGACGGTGGTAACGGCAGGCGCGGTGGAGTGGCCCGACGTGGCGGCGTAGGCGGGTGCCATCAACGTGAAGCCTGCCAGGACCGAGCTCCCCGCGATGACCAGAGCGCGCCTTCGGGCGCTAAGACTCATGTGTGTCTCCGTTGCTCGCGCGTTCCTCTTTGGGAGGAAGAACGCTGTTCGGTCCAAGAGTGGTACGACCCGACCGAATCCAACACCAAAGCAACGTAAAGAAAAGTGAAAAAAATAAGCAAGCGTTAAGATTGCATTCCGCTTGCTAAAGATTGACAAATAGGCTACGCGAACGTTGTCAAATGCGGGCAAAACCCGCGTATCGTCTTTTCGTTTCATGATCATTTGGACCGCGCAATTGCACGACATGACCCGCCGTCGACCAGGGACCTGGGCCTGGGCCGCCCAGCGACATGGCCCGGAGCCATTCAGCACCCGCACGGTAGGCCGCCCAGCGACATGGCCCGGCCACCAGCGACGTATCGGCGCCCGTCCAGCGGAGGCGAAGCCTGCCGGCGTGGCCGGGAGTCCCTAACGGCGGTGGCTGACCGGCCCGTCTGCGAGACGTTCGGCCAGTCGCGTGTCGGCCCGGATCTCATCCTCCGACGGGGCCAGCATGATGACGATCAGGGACAGGAAGCTGAAGATGCCGATGCCAAGCACCAGGGGCAGCACGAAGCCCGACGCGGCGACGCCTCCGGTCACGGTGTTCTGCCCGGCCCCGTAGATGCCGCCGTTGGTCGCGTAGAGATGCATCGCCGCCATGCCGGTGTAGTGCATGCCGGTGACCGCCACCCCGAAGATCAGGGCGGCGCCGATGGTCGGCCAGATACCGCGCAGGTTGACGGAGGCCCACAGCGCTGCCGTCCCCGCGGCGATCGCGATGACGACGGACAGCACGACCAGGGGGACGTTGTACCGCATCATCTCCGGCATGCTGATGGCCTTCATGCCGAGATAGTGCATGCTCGCGATGCCGAGGCCGACGATGACGCCGCCGGTCACTATCGGCACCCATCCCCCCGGGCGACTGAAGCCCACGATGAACAGGCCGATCGCCACCACGACCACTGCGATCAGCATGCTGACGATGGTCAGCGGCAGCTTGTACAGGATGGGCTGGCCGGGAATGGTGAAGCCGAGCATGGCGACGAAGTGCATCGCCCAGATGCCGGTGGCCCCCAGGGAGACCGAGGCGAGGAGCAACCACAGCACGCGCTGGGCGCCCGCATGGGCCCGCGCCCGCGTGGCGCACCCCAGGCCGATGAAGGCCCCGAGGCAGGACGTCAGGTAGCCCAGCACCGGGTTCAGCAGCCCGTACGAGAAGTTATGGACATGCACTATCGGCACGGGTTCCCCCCGGGATCGTCGATATATCCGGGAAAGATAGCACGACATGTCGCGATATGGGCAAGATGACGCAATATCCGGACATGGCGTGGACCTATAACGGGCACATCACAACGCTGGCGCTACGCACCGAGCGGCCAGGTGTGTTCCCACAATTTCCCCCAGAATCGTACATACGAGCTCGCCTGCCTGGCTCGGTGACGCGGTGGGAGCCGCCCCGGGCCGCCCTGGGGCGCCCGGGTGGCTGGGCCAACCTCTGTGCTGGCTCTGAGTAGCGTGAATCCTTGCTGGAGGCGGCCCGTAACGGCCTTGCTACCCAATATGATGGGGAACCGGCAGCCGGGCCTGGGGTGCTTTCCGGCGGACTGCCATAGATCAGTATCGGGCAGCCGCCGTGAGTCAGCGGGACGCCGCCCGGCGGTACCAGCCGCCGGGCCAGTAAGGCGGCCCGGTAAGGCGGCCCGGTAAGGCGGCACAGTAGAGCGAGAGGCCAGGTTACGGCACGCGATGGGTAAGGCAAGCAGGGCCAAGCGGGACGGCACCCGCCGGGAGAGAATCGCGGCCCAGCAGGCCGCTGCGCGCAGGGCCGAGATCCGCAACAAGGTGCTGATGTTCTCGGGTGTCGTCGTCGTGATCGTCGCGATCGTGGTCAGCTTCGTGGTGGTCAAGGCGAACTCCAAGCCGCAGGCCGCCACCGCCGGCGGCGTCAGCAACGGGCCCACCGGCACCGCGCTGGCCAACGTGGTCACGAACACCACCAGCATCCCCAACAGCACGCTGGACAAGGTTGGCGCCGGCAGCGGCGTCCTGTCATCGGGCCTGCCGACAGCCATCAAGGGCGGCACACCGCTCACGTCCGGCGGTAAGCCGGAGATGCTCTACATGGGCGCGGAGTACTGCCCGTATTGCGCGGCCGAGCGGTGGGCGATGGTGGTCGCCCTGAGCCGGTTCGGCACCTTCTCGGGCCTCAGCACGGTGCACTCGGGAAACAACTCCGGTGAGGTGTTCCCCAACACGCCTACCTGGACGTTCTACAAGTCCACGTACACCAGCAAGTACCTGGCGTTCTCGGCCGTCGAGATGCAGACCAACATCCCGACGCAGACCAGCAGCGGCGCGTCCTACACCACGCTGCAGACGCCGACCGCGGCTCAGCAGGCCCTGCTGTCCAAGTACGACGCGCCGCCCTACGTCCCCTCGTCCAGCGCGGGCGCCATTCCCTTCATCGACTTCGGCAACAAGTACATGATCAGCGGGGCCAGTTATAGCCCGCAGGTCCTCCAGGGCAAGAGCTGGAACCAGATCGCCACCGCCCTCAAGGACCCCACGAGCCCGATCGCCAAGGCGGTCGACGGCACGGCTAACTACCTGACCGCCACGATCTGCAAGCTCACCGGCAACCAGCGGGCCTCCGCCTGCACCCCGGTGGTCAAGCAGCTGGAGGCGAAGATCTGATGGCGAAGGCGGCGCAGCGGAGCGGGGCCCAGCGGACGGGAACCCAGCGGACGGGGGCCGCGCGCACCCCGGCCCAGGGCAGCGGGGCCCAGCGCCAGGGGACCGGGCCCAAAGGCGCCGCTGCCAAAGGCGCCGCCGCCAAAGGGGCCCAGCGCAACGGGGCCCAGCAGGCCAAGCCGCGCCGGGACGCAACGCCGGCGCCCGCCCCGGAGCCGGCGGGCGTGCCCGCCTGGCTGCGCTGGACGACCTTCGCCCTTGCGATCGCCGGCCTTGGTGTGTCCGCCTACCTGACGTACACGCACTACACGGATTCGGCCCTGGCCGGCTGCACCGAGACCTCCGGCGCGATCAACTGCGGCAAGGTGACCACCAGTCCGCAGTCGATCGTGTTCGGCATTCCGGTCGCGGTCCTCGGGCTGGCCTTCTATGTCTTCCTGGTCGCGATCATGAGCCCGTACGCCTGGCGGTCCGGGCGCCGCGAGATCGCCCTTACCCGGCTGCTCTCGCTGGTGGTGGGGATCGGGTTCGTGCTGTACCTGCTGTACGCCGAGCTGTTTCAGATCGGGAGCATCTGCCTGTACTGCACGAGCGTGCACGTCATCACGTTCGTGCTCTTCGTCCTTACCGGCCTTGCCGTGGCCATCTGGGGCCTCACCCCGCGGCCGGCGGTTACCGCCCGCCGCTAGCTCCGCGCACCCGTAGCCGCGCCGGGCCTGCGCCCGCCGGGTCCACCCTCCGAGCTAGGCACCCTGCAGCCTGGCTGACTACTGGCTGAGCCTTAGCTGACGGACATGTCAGCGCTCCGGCGTACATTCCGGCCTTCCCCGCTACTGACGCGTTAAGATAAGGATCAAGCGGGCGTTGCTGTCTGTAACCAGCCCTGTGCCCGCGTTGCGGTCCTTCAGTTCGGCGCTCGAGCCAGAGGAGGGCTCCCATGCGATTGCATCCCCCTAGGGTTTTCCTCATATTCGCTTTCGGTGCGGTCATGGCCGTTGCGGCCTGCAGCAGCAGCGGTAGCGGCCAGCCGAGCGCTTCCGCTAGCTCCTCCGCGGCCGCGCCCACGTCAGCCGCACCCGCGACCTCGGCGGCGCCGTCCTCGCCCAGCGGCGGTTCCTCGTCGGCCGCGATCAACGAGATCAAGGCCAACTGGGAAGCATTCTTCAATCCCAAGACGCCTGTGGCCAAGCGGGTCAGCCTGCTGCAGAACGGCCAGATGTTCGCGTCGATCATCAAGGCGCAGGCCAATTCGCCGCTCGCGTCCTCGGCTACGTCGTCGGTCAGTTCCGTGACCATCGAGTCCCCCGCCCAGGCCAAGGTGGTGTACTCGATCCTGGTCGGCGGGTCCCCGGCGCTGAAGAACCAGCCCGGTGTGGCCGTCTTCCAGAGTGGCATCTGGAAGGTCGGCGACCAGAGTTTCTGCGCCCTGCTGACCCTGGAAAACAGCGGTAAGGCGCCCTCGGCCTGCGCCAACGCCGTCGGCTAGCTGCCGGTGGACCCCGGGAGCTTCACCCGAGACGCAGTCCGAGGGCCCCGGGGGACCGGTGGCCGTCGGCCACGGCGGGCGGCCGCTGGCTCTGGCCGTGCTGTGCACGCTGCTGTTCCTGACCTTCCTCGACAACACGGTCGTGAGCGTCGCCCTCGGCAGCGTGCAGACCACGCTGCACGCCGGGGTCTCGTCGCTGCAGTGGGTGGTCGGGGCCTACGCGCTGACGTTCGCGAGCGTGATGCTCGCCTGCGGGATGATCGGCGACGAACTGGGCCGCAAGATCGTCATGCTGACCGGGGCGGGCGTGTTCTGCGCGGGCTCGGTCCTCTGCGCGCTGGCCCCGAATCCCGGTGTGCTGATCGCCGGGCGGGCGGTCATGGGGCTGGGCGCCGCCGCCAGCGAGCCCGGCACGCTGTCGATGCTGCGGCACCTGTACACGGATAAGCGCAGCCGGGACCGGGCCATTGGTGTCTGGGCCGCCGTCTCGGGCCTGGCCCTCGCGCTGGGGCCGGTGGTCGGGGGGGCGCTCGTCGGCCTGTGGGACTGGCGGGCCATCTTCTGGTTCAACCTCGTATTCGGGCTGGCTGCTCTGATCCTGGGCGCCGTGATCCTGCCGGAGAGCGCCGACCCGGACGCGAACCGCGTCGACACCGCCGGGGCGCTGCTCGGCTCCGCGGTTCTGGCCGCCATGGTGTTCGCGATTATCACCGCGGAGACGGCCGGTTTCGCTGCCCCCGAGGTCATCGCGCTGTTCTGCGTGAGCGCGGTGGCGGCCGTCGCTTTCATCTGGCGGGAGGCCAGGGCCGCCCATCCGCTCGTCGACCTGAAGTATCTGCGCGTCGCCGGCTTCACGACCGCGAACATCGTGGCCTTCTGCACCTACTTCGCGACGTTCGCGATCTTCTTCTTCACCGCGCTGTACCTCTTCGAGGTCGTCGGGCTGTCCGGCTTCCGCATCGCGCTGGTCTTCCTGCCGATGACCGCGCTCATGATCGTCGCTTCGCTGCTGACCGGCCGCTGGCTGGGGGTCATCAGCCTGCGCTGGGCGATCTTCGGCGGCTGCGCGCTGTTCGCGGCGGGCCTGGTCCTGTCCGACCTCAACCTCAGCCCGCATCCGGACTATCTTCCGCTGCTGGTGGCGCTGGCCCTGACCGGGATCGGCATCGGCGCCACGGTCGTGCCCATCACGTCCTCGGCGCTATCGGCGGTGCCGCCGGAACGATCCGGCATGGCCGCCTCGGCGACCAACACCAGCCGCGAGGTGGGCGCGGTGACCGGGGTAGCCGTCCTCGGCGCCCTGGTCAACGGCCAGCTCAACTCGAGCATCGCCGGTCAGTTGCGCGCCCTCGGGCTGCCGCCCAACATCCAGGCCATCGTCATCCGCGGCGTCGAGACCGGCCAGGTGCCCGCCAGCGGTAACAGCTCCGGGGTGGGGCCCGCAGGCCAGGGTGCCCTCGTGCAGAAGGTCATCAACGCCGCGTACACCGCGTTCCACGACGGCCTGCGCGATGCGCTGTTCCTTTCGGCCGGCCTGGTTCTGGCCGCCGGAGTGCTGGCCCTGGTGACGTTGCGCTCCGAGTCAGGGCATACTGAGTAAGGCCATGGGTAAAGCCAGCAGAACCAAACAGGGTGCGAGCCGCCAGCAGCGGATCGCCGCCCAGCGGGCCGCGCAGCGACGGCGCGAGGTCCGCAATCGGGTGCTGCTCATCTCCGGTGCCGCGGCTCTTGTCATCGTGATCGTGGTCGTCTTCGTGGTCATCAAGCTGAACTCCAAGCCGGCCACGACGACCAGCAGCGCCAACGGCCCGACCGGCGCGGCGCTGTCCTCGGTGATCAATGACACCGTCAGCGTGCCCGCCACCACGCTGGAGAAGATCGGCGCCGGGAGCGTCACCAACCCGCCCGCCAAGATCTCCGGGACGCCGCTGACCTCCGGCGGAAAGCCCGAAATGCTCTACATCGGCGCGGAGTACTGCCCCTACTGCGCGTTCGAGCGGTGGGGGATGATCGTCGCGCTGAGCCGCTTCGGCACCTTCTCCGGCCTGCACACGGTGCATTCGGGCAACATCCCCGGTGAGTCTACCCCAACACGCCTACCTGGACGTTCTACAAGTCCACCTACACCAGCAAGTACCTGGTCTTCACGCCGGTGGAGGAGACCACCAACGTCCCCGACGGCAGCGGCGGCTACACGCCACTGCAGACCCCCACCGCGGAGCAGCAGGCCCTCCTGGCCAAGTACGACGCTCCTCCCTACGTCCCCGCCGCTAACAAGGGCGCGATTCCCTTCGTCTATTTCGGCGGCCATTACCTGATCACCGGCGCGAGCGTGGCCACCGGCCCGGGGCTTCTGGACGGCAAGAGCTGGGCCACCATCGCCTCGTCGCTGAAGAACCCGTCTGACCCGGTGGCCCAGGCCGTCGGCGGCACCGCCAACTACATCACCGCAGCGATTTGCGGTATGACCGGCAACCAGCCCGCCACCGTCTGCACGCCCACGATCACGGCCCTGCAGGCCAAGATGCCGTCCGCGGGCTGATCCCAAGGCCGACGCCATGCCGACGATCACGCTCGGGATCCCGGACAGCAGGTGGACGCGGGGCGGCACCGCGAACAGCACGCCCAGCGCCTTCAGCCCGTGCACGATGGTGCCATTGAGCACGCTATATATAACGTGCTCGATGGCATCTTCGAGCACGTTGACAACGGGCGGGTCGGGGGAGGGCAGGCGCCGGGGACGGGCGGCACCCGGGAAAATGGCGGAGGGCCGGCCAGTGCCGGACGGATGGCGGACTGAGCCGGCCCTGCCTCATCGGGGCTGCCCGTGCCCCGCCTTCCGGAGAGCGGCCACGGGACCGAAGCCTCTCCGGGGGGCGTTACTTCTCCGGGGGGGAGTGAACGCTGGGGGGGATGGCGTTCACTCCCCCCGGAGAGCGGTGGACGATCCTTTAGCGGGTCGCCCGGCCTAGCGCCGACATTCGCTCTGGGGGGGAGGAGCGATGGCGGCGCCCGCCGGGACGGGCCCTGAGGAACATCCACCCGTCTGGGGGTCGTCCGGCCGCTGGAGGTTGTGACGCAGGCGCTCGCAGCGAACCCGCTCGGCGAGTTCACGGAGCAGCCGTTCGTCGATCCCCTCCTCGAGACCGTCGAGCGACCGCATTTCGGACGGCCGCATGTGAGCCGCCGTAGCCCGGGGCCAGGAACGAACGAGGCCAACCGGGCGCCCGGCGCTGCCGGATACCCCATCAGTCACGCTCGCCCTGCCGGTCACGACGGTCACAATCTTTCCCTTAGTAAGGTCAGCTTCTGTCGAGGGCAGGAACCGAGCGTGAGCCGACGTTCCCGAGTTTCCCGGAATCGCCGGCCGCGTACTGTTTCCCGCCTCTACTAGAGATAGGGCACGGCTCCCTATGTGTTATGGATTTTTTCTGGATGCATCACACATATGCTGTAGCTCCGGCCAAAAAGGCTGCGTCGGGGAGAGACAGCGATGGCCATCGATGACGTGGACGGCGACAGCGTTGAGTCCCACGACCCTGCGGACCACGAAGCCGCGGACCACGAAGCCGCGGACCACGAAGCCGCGGCCTACAATCTAGAGGCACTGCGCGTCGGCGTGCTCGGGCCGGTGCGGGCGTGGCTGTCCGGCCGGGAACTCTCGATCGGCCCGCCCCGGCAGCAGGCCGTTCTGGGCATGCTGGCCATGCGCGCGAACCGGGTTGTCTCCCGTGATGAGCTCGTCGACGCCGTGTGGGGACAGCAGGCCCCGGCCAGCGCCGAGGGTGGCGTGCACACCTACGTGGCCGGGCTGCGCCGGGTGCTGGAGCCGGGCCGTTCCCGGCGCGGGCCCAGCCAGGTTCTGGCCTCGGCGGGCGGCGGCTACGCGCTGCGCCTGGACCCCGGCCAGGTGGACGCCGTCGTTTTCGAGCGGAGCCTGCAGCAGGGCCGACGTCTGCGCTCCTCCAGCGACCTGAACGGGGCGATCGCGGCCCTGGACACCGCGCTCGGCGAATGGCACGGATCGGCGTTCGCCGGGGTTCCGGGGCCGTTCGCCGCGGCCGAACGGGTCCGCCTCGCCGAGCTGCGCTCGGCCGCCGCCGAGGAACGCGCCGAGGTGCTGCTCGACCTGGGCCGCCACGAGCAGGCCGTACCCGAGCTCGCCGCGCTGGCCGCGGAGCACCCACTGCGCGAGCGGATGCGTGGCCTGCTGATGATCGCGCTGTACCGGTGCGGCCGCCAGGCCGAGGCGCTGCAGGCGTTTCACGACGCGCGGCAGGTGCTCGGCGAGGAGCTGGGCATCGATCCCGGGCTCGAGCTCAGCCGCATTCACCAGCAGATCCTGGCCCTGGATCCAGAGCTCGAAGCCCCGGGCCGGGCCCCGGAGCCGGCGCCCGCCAGCACGCCCGCGGCCGCGGCGCTCGACCCCGCCCCCGCCCAGCTTCCGCTGGAGGCGCCCGGCTTCTCCGGTCGGCACGCCGAGCTGGACCGGATGCTCCGGGTGGCCGACCCGGCCGCAGGCGCCGGCACAGGCGAGCTGTCGCCGGGCGCCGTCCAGATCATCGCGATCACCGGCACGGCGGGGGTCGGCAAGACGACGCTCGCGATCCGGTTCGCCCGGCAGGTCGCCAAACGTTTCCCGGACGGCCAGCTGTGGGCCAACCTGCGCGGATTCGACCCGTCCGGGTCGGCGACCAGTCCCGAGGATGCGCTGCGCTACTTCCTCGACGCCCTGGCCGTGCCGCCGCAGCGGATGCCCGCCTGCCGGAGGCCCGGGCCGCCCTGTTCCGCAGCATGCTGGACGGCAAGCGGGTGCTGATCGTCCTGGACAACGCGCGGGACAGTGACCAGGTTCGCCCGCTGCTGCCCGGCTCACCCGGTTCGCTGGTCGTGGTGACCAGCCGGTCCCAGCTGACCGGCCTGGTCGCGGCCGAGGGGGCCACGCCGCTGAGTCTGGATGTGCTGACCGAGGAGGAGGCGCACGAGCTGCTGGGGCGCCGGCTCGGCCCGGAGGTCGTGGCCGCCGAGCCGCAGGCCGCCGCCGAGCTGGTCGAGCTGTGCGCGCGGCTGCCGCTGGCGCTGGGGGTGGCGGCGGGCCGCGCCGCGACCCGGCCGGGGCTGTCGCTGGCGGCGCTGGCCGCCGAGCTGCGGGACACCAGGAACCGGCTGGAGGCGCTGGAGGTCGGCGATACCGCCACCGACGTGCGCGCGGTCTTGTCCTGGTCGTATGAGCAGCTGAGCGAGCCCGCCGCCCGGATGTTCCGGCTGCTCGGCCTGCATCCGGGCCCGGACGTGTCGGTCGCCGCCGCGGCCAGCCTGGCCGGCGTCTCCCGCCCTGAGGCGATGGCCGCGCTGCGCGAGCTGACTCGGACCCACGTGGTGGCCGAGCATCAGCCGGGCCGGTTCGCCTTCCACGACCTGCTCCGCGCTTATGCCTTCCAGCAGGCCGAAACCGTGGACCGCGAGGTGGACCGGGCCGCCACCGCGCGCCGCGGCCTGGCCCACTATCTGCACACCGCACACGCCGGGGCACTCCAGGTCAACCGGGTGCGCAAGCCCATTGACCTGCCGCCGCCCGAGCCGGGGACGGTGCCGGAGGAGTTCTCCGGCCGGACCCAGGCCCTCGCCTGGTTCGACGCCGAGAACCCGGTCCTGTTCAACCTGCTCGCGAACGCCATCTCCGCCGGCGACGACGAGCAGGTGTGGCAGCTCGTCTGGACGCTGGCCCCCTTCCTCTACCGCCGCGGCCGGTTCCACGAGTGCATCGGCATCCAGCGCCTGTCCCTGAACGCCGCCCAGCGCCTGGGCGAGCCGGTTGGCCTGGGGCACGCGCACTACGAGCTGGGCCGCGGCCTGGTCAACATCGGCGACTTCACCGACGCCGAGCCGCACCTGTCCAAGGCGCTCGACATCTTCGGCCAGCTCGGCGACCGGGCCAACGAGGCCACCGTGCACCAGGGCTTCGGCCACCTGTTCGAGCAGCAGGGGCGGTACGCCCAGTCGCTCGTGCACGCGCGGGAGGCGCTGCGCGTGGTCCGGGAGATCGGCCCCGCCCAGACCGTGGCCAGCATCGAGAACAGCGTCGGCTGGCTCTACGCCCACCTCGGCCAGTACGAGGAGGCGCTGGCCTACTGCCAGCGCTCGCTGAAGTTCCAGCGCGAGATCGGCCATCGCGCCGGCGAGGCGGACACCTGGGACAGCCTCGGTTACACGCATAGCCGGATGAGCGACTTCGCCCAGGCCGCCGAGTGCTACTCCCAGGCGGTGGAGGCCTTCCACGAGATCGGTGACCGGTACCATGAGGCCGGGTCGCACATCGGCCTGGGGGACGCGCAGCGCAGCGCCGGCGACCTGGCCGCGGCCCGCACCAGCTGGGAGCAGGCGCTGGCCATCCTGGAGAGCATCCCGCATCAGGACGCCGAACAGGCCCGGGCCCGGCTGAGCCGGCTCACCGCAGTCACTGAGCCGGCGACTGTGCCCGCGGGGGAGCCCCCCGCCGGTCCCTCCGCCGTTCCCCCCGCCGCGCCGGCCGCCGGGGTCACCCGAAGCTGAGCGGCCGGGGAGCTGAGCGCATCAGGAGCTGAGCGCTGCCCAGCCGGGCGCCTGAGGCGGTCTCGTTCGGCCGTTACGCTAGATGTCAGGCGGCCATGACCACCCGGGGCGATCGCCCGGTGAGATCCGCATGGCCCCGAGGGGATGAGATGGTGACGCTGGACACGACCAAGCCGCCGATGCGCGCCCTGCTGCTGGAGAACATCCACCCGGACGCCACGGCCCGGCTGATCAAGGCGGGCTACGAGGTAGAAACGCGCAAGGGCGCGCTGAGCGAGGACGAGCTGATCGAGGCGCTGCCCGGGGTCAGCCTGCTCGGCATCCGGTCCCGGACGCACGTCACCGAGCGCACCCTTGCGGCGGCGCCGGACCTGGTGGCGGTGGGCGCGTTCTGCATCGGCGTCAACCAGATCGATCTGGCCGCCGCGGCGCGGCGCGGCGTCGCGGTCTTCAACGCGCCGTTCTCCAACACCCGCAGCGTGGTCGAGCTGGTGCTCGCCGAGATCATCTCGCTGGCCCGCCGGCTCCCGGAGAAGAACGAAAAGCTGCACCGGGGGGAGTGGGACAAGTCCGCGTCCGGCAGCCACGAGGTGCGCGGCCGGCGCCTCGGCATCGTCGGTTACGGCAACATCGGCGCCCAGCTGTCCGTGCTCGCCGAGAACCTGGGCATGTCGGTGTACTTCTACGACATCGCCGACAAGCTGGCGATGGGCAACGCGCGCCGCTGCGGCACACTGACCGAGTTGCTCGAGTCGGTGGAGACCGTCACCCTGCACGTGGACGGCCGTCCGGGCAACAGCGGGCTGTTCGGGGAGGCCGAGTTCGCCGCGATGCAGCCGCGCAGCCTGTTCCTGAACCTGTCCCGCGGCTTCGTTGTCGACCACGAGGCGCTGCGGCGGAACATCGAGAGCGGGCACATCGCCGGCGCCGCCATCGACGTGTTCCCCGAGGAGCCCAAGGTCGCCGGGGAGGAGTTCACCTCGGTGCTGCGCGGCCTGCCGAACGTGATCCTCACCCCGCACGTGGGCGGCTCCACCGAGGAAGCGCAGCAGGACATCGGCGAGTTCGTGGCGGGCAAGCTCACCGACTACGTGGCGGCCGGGGCGACCTCGCTCAGCGTCAACCTGCCCGCGATCGCGCTGCCGACCTCGCCCGGCAGCCACCGCCTGGTGCACATTCACCAGAACGTCCCCGGCGTGCTGGCGTCCATCAACCGGGTGCTGGCCGACCACCACGTCAACGTCGAGGGCCAGCTGCTCGGCACCCGCGACGAGATCGGCTACGCCATCACCGACATCGGCTCGGCCTACAGCGCCGAGGTGCTGGCCCAGCTGAATGCGATGGACGTCACGATCCGGCTCAGAACCATTCGCTGCGCTTAACGGGCGGCGCTGGGGCGCTGGGACCCTCCCTAGAGTGGGGTGACGTATGCGCCGGAGATACCCCCGTCGACCAGGAATGACGACGCCGTGATGAAGGAGGCGTTGTCGCTGGATGCAGCGGCGGTTCCAGCTGCTTAATGGACCAAGAATGACCGGTTGTCACGAAGCGGCCAGGTCAAGGTCGCCGGAGTTGCTCCGGGACCGGCCGGCCGCGGCCAGCGCGTCGAACAGGCGCGGGTCGCTGCCCTCCTCCGGATGCCACTGCACGCCGATCGCGAAGCCCGCCGGGCTATCCTCCCCGGCGAACTCCACCGCCTCCACGGTCCCGTCCGCCGCCCACGCCGTGGCCACGAGCCCCTCGCCGAGCCGGTCGACGGCCTGGTGATGGTGGGTCGGCACGTCCAGCCACGGGCCGCCCGGGCCCAGGATCCGGCTGAGCACCCCGGCGTCACCGACCCGGACCCGATGGCGGCCGAAGCCGCAGTCCGGCCCGGAATGCCCCTCGTGCCCGACCACCTGCGGGAGGTGCTGGTGCAGCGTCCCGCCGCGGGTGACGTTGAGCAGCTGAATGCCCCGGCAGACGGCCAGCACCGGCACCCCTGCGGCCAGCGCCGCGTCCAGCACGGCCAGCTCCCAGGCGTCCCGTTCGGGATTGGGGGCGCCGGTTTCCGGCTGCGCGGCCGCACCGTACCGGGCCGGGTCCACGTCCCCGCCGCCGGAAACGATCACGCCGTCCAGGTCGGCGACGGTGGCGGCCGCCTCCGCCGGGTCGCCGCCGGGGGGCAGCAGCACCGGCCGCCCGCCGCTGCGGCGCACCGCGTCCACGTACGTGCGCGGGATCAGCGCGGCCGGCGATGACCAGTCCCGCCACTGGGCCGTGTCGTTATAGGTGGTGATGCCGATCAACGGGGTCATAGGAACAGAAGTTACCTCGGGCGCAGCGGAATACCGGGCAGCGGTGGCGCGGCCAGCGGCTCACCCGGGTAACCGGGCACCTCGCCGAACCGCCCGGCGGCCCAGTCGGCGCGGAACTGGGCGATCTCCTCGCCGGTCCGGGCCACGAAGTTCCACCACATCACCAGGCGCTCGGTGAACGGCTCCCCGCCGACCACGAAGAACCGCCCGCCGTCGGGCCCGGACGGCGCCAGCCGGACCGAAGAGCCCCCGGTGGGCAGGTGCGCCATCCGCCCGGGCTCGATGTGCACGCTCAGCGCGGGGTCCGCCGCCGGGCTCTCCAGTGCGGGGCCCTCCAGCGCGAGACCTGCCGTCGCGGGGCCGTCCACCGCGAGCACGCCGTATTCGAAGTCCGGCCGCAGCGCCAGCACCGCCTCCGCCCCGGCCGGGACGGTGATCTCCAGCCCGACCAGCGGGGTGTACACGGTGGCGGGGGACCGCTGGCCGCGGTACTCCCCGGCCACCACGGTCACGGTCGCGTCCCCCTCGCGCAGCACGGGCAGGCCGGCGTGGTGCGCGAAGCCCGGCTCGGTGAACCGGGCGCTGGCCGGGAGCGCTATCCACAGCTGCACGCCGTGTAGCCCGGCGGGCCGCTGCGCCGGGGACTCCTCGGAATGGGCGATCCCGCGCCCGGAGGTCATCAGGTTGAGCTCGCCGGGGCGGATCAGCTGCTCGCTGCCCAGGCTGTCGCGGTGCAGCACCAGCCCGCTGAACAGCCAGCTCGCCGTCTGCAGGCCGGTGTGCGGGTGCGGGGGCACCTGCATGCCGGGACCGGCGCTCACGTCGTCGGGGCCGTAGTGGTCGAGGAAGCACCACGCGCCGATGGTGCGCAGCGCCCGCTGCGGCAGCAGCCGGCGCACCTCGGTGCCGTCTCCCACCGCGGCCTTCCGCGCTTCGAGCACGTCGACCGCGTGGTGCACTGCCGGGCCGCCGGCGCCGCCGGCGACGCCCACGGTGCCGCCGGCCGCCAGCGTGAACGGTTCCGGGGACGGATCCAGATTGCTCATGATCCGACCGTACGCTGGCCGGCTGCCCTGCCGGTGCCCGTGGATTCCGCCACAAAGGCCGCGATCTGCGCGGCGAACGGCGCGGGTGCCTCCTCGGCGATGTGGTGGCCGGACTCGATCGGCGTGCCCGACACCTCGTCCGCCCAGGTCCGCCAGACCGCGAGCACGTCCCCGTACAGGTCCTCCATGTCGTCATGGGTGGCCCACACGACCCGGGTGGGGCAGCGGAGCCGCCGCCCGGCCGCCCGGTCGGCGTCGTCGGCGGCCCGGTCGGGCCCGAGCCCGGCGCGGTAGTCCTCGCACATGGCCAGCACGGTGGCGGGATCGTGGATCGCGGCCATGAAGTCCGCCCAGTTCTCCTCGCCCATCTGCGGGCGCTTGTCCTGGCTGTGGTACCAGGCGTCCGGGTCCGCGCTGATGACGCGGTGCGCCCCGGCGGCCGGGTTGCCGAGGAAGAACCAGTGCCACCAGGCCTGGGCGAACCGGGCGTCGCAGCGGGCCAGCGCCTCCCCGATGGGCACGGCGTCCGCGATGAGCAGGCGGCTGACCGCGTCGGGATGGTCCATCGCGAGCCGGAACGCGACGTAGGCGCCCCGGTCGTGGCCCACCACGGCGAACCGGTCGTAGCCGAGTTCGCGCATCAGGGTCAGGCAGTCCCCGGCCATGGCGCGCTTGCTGTAGCTGCTGTGATCCTCGGTGACCGGCGGCTTTGAGGACCGGCCGTAGCCGCGCAGGTCGGGGCACACGACGCTGAAGCCCTCCGCCAGCAGCGGGGCGACCCGGTGCCAGGTGGCATGCGTGCGCGGGTGACCGTGCAGCAGCAGGACGGGATACCCGGACCCGCCGTGCCGGACTCGCAGCCGCACCGGGCCTACCTCGACGTACTCCAGCGCGAACTTCTCGAACACCGCCGCCACCCCCTCCACCGCGTTCTCCTACTGGGCGCCCAGCAGCGAACCCGTCCCGCCCAGGGTAGTGAGGTCGTACCCGAAGCCGGACGGGGCCCGGTACCGGCGCCGGGCCGACGTGACGACCGGCAGGGACGACGCGCGCAGCACCCGCCGGCCCTGCGCCTGCATCGCGGCCACCAGCGCGCGGTCCTCGCCGGTGCGCAGCGGCCGGAAGCCGCCCACATCCAGGTAGGCCGGCGCGGTGAAACCGAGGTTGGCCCCGTGGACGTGCGGGTGCGGGCCCTGCCACACCCCGTACTGGCGAGCGAATTCGGCCGCCGTCCCCGGCGAGTGGCCGGTCCAGTCGGTCACCGACACCGTCCCGGCCACCGCCTCCCAGCCGGCGGCGGCGTACCGCAACTGCCGTGCCAGCCAGTCCGGCGGGACCCGCGAGTCCGCGTCGGTCGTCGCCAGCCATACGCCCGTGGCCAGCTCGTTCCGCGGTACGTGCCGCAGGATCTGCCGCAGGCCGGCCGCCCGCGCCCGTCCCACGTTCCGCGCGCCGAGCACGACCACCGTCACGCCCGCGTCCCGGGCCAGCGCGGCCGTGCCGTCGGAGCAGGCGTCGGCCGCGACCACGATCCGCACCCGCAGCCCGGGCCGCTGCGCGCCCGCCTGCGCGGCCGTGGCGTGCAGCGCGGCCAGGCAATCGGGCAGCAGTTCTTCCTCGTCGTGAGCTGGCACGACGACACCAACGGAACGGATCACACGCGGCCAATGCATCCGGGAAGTACGGTCACGTGAGGCCCTCGGCGGCCCCGACCGACACCGACGCGGGCTCGGTGCCCGCCGGGACGGCCAGGTACACCTGCGCGAGGAAGTCCGGCTCCCGGTGGTCGGCGGTCAGCGTGAGCTCCGGGCGCGCGGCGATCGCCTCGTGTACCTCGTCGCCGGTCCGCGGGTAGTGGGCCACCGGATGCCGCCAGTGCACGGCGAGCAGGGTGCCGCCAGGCTGCAGCGCGGCCGTGGCCAGGTCCAGGGTCCGCCGCAGGTCGTCGTCGCCGAGGTAGTAGAGCATCTCGGAGCAGACCACCAGGTCGAAACGGCCGGTACCGGCCGGCCAGCTGGCCGGTACCGGCCGTCGTTCCACGCGGACCTGCGGAAAGGCGGCCGTCCGCCGGGTTGCCGCGGCGACCGCGGCCGCCGAGACGTCGCACGACAGCAGGGCGTCGCACCGCGGCGCGAGCATCGCCGTCAGCTCGCCGATGGAGCAGCCCGGCTCGAAGGCGCATCCGTACCGTGCCGACGGCAGCATGGCCACGCTGATCGCGTACTTCCGGCGCTCGTACCAGCGGGATGTGAACCCCCACGGATCCGCCGACGCCGCGTACTTCCCGTCGAAGTACCCCACGCCGAGCGTCGCCCGGCCCGTCTGGCCACCCGGCTGGCGGGTCTCGTTCCCGGCGCCCTCGGTGGCCGCGGTCAACTGATCAGCACTTCCTGATCGCGGATGAAATGCGCGATCACCTCGGGCGGCAGTACCGGCGGGCGCCGCGGGCCGCGCGGCCGCAGCTGGCTGGCGAAGCAGTCGATCGCCGAACGCTTGCGCCGGGCGGCCTCGGCTGACAGCGGCACCCGGGCCGCGGCCTCCCAGGGCACCCGAGAGTCGCGCGGATGAGCCCAGTGCCACGTCCAGATCGGGTAGGACAGCAGGCCGGTTCCGGCCTGCGTGCATGCGCTGCGCGCGGCGCGCCCCGCGGCCTCGTGGTCGGCGTGCAGGTCCCCGTCCCACGGTGCGAGGCACACGTCGAAACCGGACACGAGCTCCCGCAAAGCCTCGCGTACCTCCGGTTCCCGGCGGCTCACGCCGGTGTCGGGTATCCGCAGCCGGACGATCTCGGCCGGCGCGCCCAGCCGCCCCAGCGCCGTGGTGGTTTCGGCCGCCCGCCGTTCGGCCAGCTGCCCGGCCGCCACCCGGTCTATCCCGGGGTGCGAGGCCTCCCCGTCAGTGATGGCCACCAGCCGCAGCCGGGCGCCCGCGCCCGCCAGCATGGCCAGCAGGCCGCCGACGCCGAGCACCTCGTCGTCCGGGTGCGCGGCCACGACCACGACGCTCGACCACGCGCTGATGTCCAGGACCGGGAGCTCGTTCAGCAGCCGCCAGGACCGCCACTCCTCCTCGGCGGTACCCGGCGCGTCAATCGCATTGGGCTCGATAGCACCGGCTTGGTCAGCACCGGCGTCGTCAGCACTGCCGTCGCTGGCGCCGCCGTGACTGGCGCCGCCGTGACTGGCGCCGCCGTGACTGGCGCCGCCGTGACTGGCGCCGCCGTGACTGGCGCCGCCGTAGCCAGCACCGTGCGCTGCGTCCTGTGTTGCCGTCACCAGCCGCTCCCGTCCCGGGCCACCCGCCGCCCGAGCTCTTCCAGATCCCGTTCCGCGTGATGCTGCCGCAGGTAGACCATGAGGTCGGCCGCCCGCCGGGCGTGCCCGGCGTCGTGGCCGAGCGGTCCCGCGCCGAGGGCGTGGCCCACCCGGGTCATGACGTCGGCGGCGGCGCTTTCCACCAGCGCCCGGACTCGCAGTGTCCGGCGCGCCGAGGTGTCCTTGCGGTCGAGCGGGTCGTCGTCGATCTCGTCCGCGGCCTGGTCCAGCGCGGCCGACGCCGTCCGCAGCCCGATGTCGATCGCGCCCAGGTGCGCGTACGCGTGCGGCCCGACGTCGCGCTCGCGCGCGGCGGTCAGCAACGGCCGGGCCAGGCCGCGCGCCCCGCCGTACCAGCACGCGGCCACCCCGCATCCGCCGTGGCCGAAGCCCGGCCGCGCGGTGTAGCCGCCGGGCGGCCCCACCGGTTCGGCGGGCACGTTCCCGAAGCGGACGTCGAGGGTGTCGCTGCCCGCCATGCCGACCGCGGGCCAGCTGCCGGGGATCGGCCGCACGCCGTCCTCGCCGGTCCGGACCGCGAACAGCCGCACGCCGTCGGCGGTGTCCGCGGTGACCAGGGCGTGCGTGCATACCCGGGCGCCCGAGCAGTACTGCTTGGTGCCGTCCAGCCACCACGAGCCGTCCCGCTGCCACGCCGCCAGCGACGGCCCCGGCGGCCGGGCCGCCCACACGCCCCACCGGGGCTGCGCTGGGTCCTCCGTGCCGTTGATGCCGCGGGCGCCCAGCTCGTTGAGGATCGCGATCGCGTCCGCGTGCCCCTCACCCAGCCGGGCCAGCGATAGGTCCGTCTCCGCCAGGGCGGCCAGTGCGGCCCACCGGACCCGGGTCCGCCCGTGCCCCGGCAACGGCAGGTCGAGCAGGCCCCCATTCACGGCCGAGGTGAACGCCCGCGCCGTCTCTTCCCAGGGTTCCGGCACGTCAGGAGTCATTATCACGCACCGCCAGCTACCCCAGGATTCGCATCTCTACCATCCGGCGCCAGCCGGACATCGCGGGCGCAAGCCACCCGCCTAGCCGGCCCCGGGCAGGCAGACCTGCACCATCCCGTCGCGGATCCGCGTCCCGAAGACCGGCTGACCCGCGGTGGCCGGGCCGTGCACCACGGTGCCGTCCCCGAGCCGGAACACGCTGCCGTGCCATGGGCAGGTGACGCATCCGCCCGTGATGTCCCCCTCGGACAGCGGCCCGGACATGTGCGCGCACTTGTCGGCCAGCGCGTGGATCTGATCGCCGTCGCGGATGACCAGGACCGGCACCTCGCCCAGCAGGACCCGGTCCGGCTTCCCCGCACTGAGGGCATCCACCGCCATCAGGTCATGCCACCCGGGCTCGACCAGGTGCGGCACCTCCTCCGCGTGGTTCGCGCCGCCCGCCTGCCGGTAGGAAATCTCCCCGCCGAGCATGCCACCCGCGGTGACCGCGGTCAGGCCGGCGAAGCCGAGGGCCTTGCCCAGCGCGGTCCGCCGCCGCGAACGCGCGAGCAGCGAACCCAGGTACAAGGTGATCGCCGTGGAGTTCGCAGCCGCGTGCACCACGCCCACGCGCATCTGCTGCTCGTGCATTTCCGCCCAGTCCGCCGTGCCCGCCAGCGCGGCGGGCACGGCGGCCAGCAGCCCGAGGCCGATGAAGTGCCGGGCCTGCCGTTCGCCGTCCGGCATGACGTCGAGGAGAGCGGCCGACATCCACGCGCCCACCGGCACCTGGACCAGGACGGGATGCAGCGGATGACCGAGCCACACTCCGTGCAGCGCGTCCCGGAAGCGCCCGGGCGGGATCTTTCGCGCGATGAGCTGCACCGGGCTGACCACGCGATCCAGGCTTTCGGCGCGTTCGAGCCGGTCACTGGCCCGCAGCCACCTCAGCTGTCCCATGCCGCTTGCCCTCCCATCGTTGCCGGACCTTACTCAGCCGGTAAGTACCGCGTCACACGGTGATCATGCGGAGCTCCCGCCACGCGCCGGGTGCGCTGGGAAAAATATGAAAAATTTAACGATCTGCTCTGAGACCGGTTCAGATCCGCTCGGCGGATCCGTCCCGGAGGTACGATCCGGTCGTGCCATGGCCGCTGAGCAGGAGGGCGTTCCTGGCGGCCGTGGGCGCCGCGGCGGGCGCGGTAGCCATCGGGACCGCGGCCGAGGGCGATGCGCTGCAGCTCACTCCGCCCGCCCCCATTCCGATGACGACCGGTTACGCCCCGGACGGCAAAGCGGGCGTGACCGCCGCCTGCCCCCTGTCCCAGGTACGGCTGCTGCCAGGTCCGTTCCGGGAAAATCAGCGCCGCAACACCAGCTATCTGCTGTTCGTGGACCCGGACCGGCTGCTGCGCTCGTTCCGGCTGAATTACGGCCTGACCTCCAGCGCCCGCCCGTGCGGCGGCTGGGAAGCGCCGCACATCGAGATACGCGGGCACAACACCGGCCACCTCATGTCGGCTCTCGCCCTCACCTGGGCCGGCACCGGCGACCGGGGCGCCCTGGACAAGGGCCGGTATCTGGTCCGGCAGCTGGCCGCGCTGCAGGGCCGCGCCGCGGCGGCCGGGTTCACGCCCGGCTACCTGTCCGCCTTCCCGGAAAGCTACTTCGACCGGCTCGAGGCCGGCCACCGGGTCTGGTCGCCGTACTACATGATCCACAAGTACCTGGCCGGGTTCATCGATCAGTACCAGCTGGCCGGGGACGAGGTCGCGCTCGAGGCCGCCATCCTGCTGGGGGACTGGGTGGACTGGCGCACCGGCCGCCTCACCTACGACCACATGCAGCGCGTCCTGGAGGTCGAGTACGGCGGCCTGCCCGAGGCGCTCGCCAACCTGTACACGATAACCGGCCAGCAGCGGTACCTGCTGGCCGCCGAGCGGTTCTATCACGCCCGCGTGCTGGATCCGATCGGCCGCGGCCAGGACAAGCTGGACGGCCTGCACGCCAACACCACGGTGCCGAAGATCATCTCCTGCCTGCGGCTGTGGGAGGAAACCGGCACCGACCTCTACCGCCGGGTCGCGATGAACTTCTGGCGGATGGTGGCCCGCGACCACACCTACGCCGTCGGCGGGGCCAGCAACTACGAGCATTTTCACCGGCCCGGGGCCATCGCGGGGCAGCTGTCCAACTACACCTGCGAGAACTGCGTCAGCTACAACATGCTGAAGCTGACCCGCCTGCTCCACTTCCACCAGCAGGACCGGACCGACCTGGTGGACTACTACGAGCGCGCGCTGTTCAACCAGATGCTCGGTGAGCAGGACCCGCACTCAGCGCACGGGTTCAACATCTACTACACCGGCCTGTCGCCGGGCGCGTTCAAGCAGCAGCCGCTGAACTACTTCCCCGATGCCGACCCGGACGTCTACGGCACCGACTACGACGACTTCACCTGCGACACCGCGACCGGGATGGAGACCCAGGCGAAGTTCGCCGACACGATCTACTCCCGCGACGAACGCGGGATCGTCGTCAACCTGTTCGTCGCGTCCGAGCTGACCTGCGCCGACCGTGCGGTGACGCTGCGCCAGACGACTCGCTTCCCGGACGAGCCGCGCACCCGCATCGAGATCACCGCGGGCATGGCCTTGATGACGATCCGGGTCCGCGTCCCGGCCTGGACGGCCACGGCGCCGTCCGCGCGGCTGAACGGCCAGCCGATCCGGGTGACCGCGCGGGCGGGCGGCTGGCTCGCCGTGGACCGGCTCTGGCAGCGGGGCGACGTCCTGGAGGTCACGCTGCCGATGCGGCTGGCGCTCGAGCCCGCACCCGACGACCGGACCGTGCAGTCGGCGGCGTACGGCCCCATCGTGCTGAGCGGCGCCTACGGCCAGGACAACCGGACCAAGATGCCGCGGCTGAAGCCCGGCTCGCTGACCCGCGACGGCGGGCCGCTGACGTTCACCGCGAAGGCCGACGGCCAGGACGTCCGGTTGCTCCCGATCGCCCGGACCCAGCACCAGCACTACAACGTCTACTGGAAGACCGCCAAAGAAGCATAGGTCAGCGCCACCAGGGCCGTCGGCGGATCTCGGCCAGACGGCTGGCCGGGCGGCGATCGCGGCCACACGTGACCGCAGGTTTTGCAGATGCTCGTGCACCCAGATCAACTGGGGGTGCATCGTCCGCACGGCGTCTGCCACGGTCACCGTGTCCACCGCGACCATGCGCTCCGCGACCGCGACGTTCGCCTCCGCAGCGGCCCCCTCCGCCGACGGCGCACCATTCGCGTCCGGGGCCAGGTCTGCCGCCTCCAGGGCCGGCGCCGTGAGCCGAACCGGCCCGTTACGCGCGGCCGATCCCTGGTGCCCGACCTGGGCCGCGACCTGGTCGTCAAAGCCGGCGAGTTCGGCCGCGCGCTGCTGCAGTCGCACCCGCCCCGCGTCTGGCCGCCCGCCCGGCGGGGCAGCCCCGTGCAGCCCGGCCAGCGAGTGCGCGGTCAGCCGCAGCCGCATGCTGGCCATCACGAGCAGCCACAGATCGTCCTTGCTCAGCCGCTTCGACCCTTGCTCGGCGAGGTACCCGCGCAGCACGTCGTCGAGCCGGATGCCCGCGGTCACGGCGGCGATCGCCGTGTCCGGCTCGCGGGGCCGCAGGCCGAGCGCCCAGTCCACGGCCTGGGTCAGGTAGCCGGCGCCCGTGCGGAACGCGTCGGCCAGGTCGTCACCGACGAGGGCGCCTGCGCCGCGCGGCCAGAACAGGGTCCCGATGACGAGGCTGACCGCACAGCCGATCGCGACGTCCTGGATCCGCAGCAGGCCGACCCGCCAGCCGGCCGGGGCCAGCAGGTTGAACAGCACCACGATGGTGATCGTGAACGCGGCCTGGCCGACGAGGAACGGCGCGGTCCCCGGCGTGTACGACGCGACGAGGACGGCGACCGGCAGCGCGACCCACAGCGCGACCGGGCCGGTCCCGATGGCCGCCAGCAGGGCCGCGCCGATCACGAACCCGACCGCGGTGCCGGCCAGCGCCCGCCACGCCGTGGACCCGGTGGCGGCCGCGTTGGTCCGCAGCACCGACAGCGTGCCCAGCACCACCCAGAATCCGTGCTGGACCCCGCTGAGGTCGGCGACGGCGACGGCGACCGCGAGCGCCACCGAGCCGCGGACGGCGTTGAGGAACCACACCGAACGGAAGCTGGCTTGCCGCGATACCACGCCGAGGCTGCCCACCAGCGCGACCAGGCGTGATTCGTGCTTCGGCGGCCCGGATTCCGGCCGGCCGTACCAGCCGCGGCGCTCGGCCGCGACCGTTTCCGGGTCCGCGCGCCGGGTGGCGATGAGCGCGTCCGCGGCGGCGGTGCGCGCGGCGACCGCGATCGTCTGCGCGTGGAAGGCCTGCGCCGCCTCGGTGCGGATCGTCTCCTGGTCGGCGGGCGGCCCGTCGTCCCCGTCTCCCAGCAGGGTGGTCTGGTGAGCGGCACTCGCGGCGCGGGCGTCCTCCAGCCGGTCGAAGTCGGGCCGGACGTCGGCCCCGGACAGCAGGGCCGCGGTGGTGCTCAGTACGTCCGCGGCCACGTCCAGTAGCTCCCGGTCAGCCGCGGTCGCCTGGTCCGGGGCCGTGGGAGCGTCCATCGCGTCCGCGGTCAGCGCGGCGCACCATTCGAGGGTCTGCACGACGTTGGCCATTGCCTGGTCCGCGGTGGCCAGGCCGGTCGGCCGGTACGGCGTCGCGGCGAACGTATCCATCAGGGTGTGCTTGGCCGTCAGCGTCGCCTCCCGGTCGGCGGGCGCCGCCGTCCCGCGCACCGCCGCGGCCAGCTCACGGCCGAGAGCCGCCGCGGTGGCCGCGGCGCTGGCCCGCAGCCGGTCACCGGGACTCTTCGGCGACATCAGCAGGACCGCCGCCGTGCCGACCGCCGACGCCAGCCACCAGCCCGCGAGCCGGGATGGGATGGTCGCCGCGGTGCCGGCCGACGCGACCGGCAGCACGTAGCCGAGGAGCGCTCCGGTCACCCCGCCCGCCGCATTCGGCCCGATGACGCCCGCGAAGAAGATGGCGAAGGCGACCGGAATCGTGACCAGTGCCGCCAGCCAGGTGATCCCGCTGACCAGGGTGCCGATGATCAGCGCCAGGCTGCCGGCGACGGCGAGCCCCAGATGGGCGACGAGCTTGTCCCGCCGGGTGCCGCCGAAGTTCGCGAAGAGCAGTGTCGCGAACCCGCCGAAGGTCGCGAACAAGGTCATCTGCGGGTCCCCGATGACCTTGAACGTCAGCGCGAACAGGCCGGGCACGACGAGAGTGGCCCGGACCGCGCGCATGGCCGCCGGAACCGACCAGGTCACCCGCCACGGTGAGTTCGCCGTCATACGCGGTCGCCGTGCGAAGAGCCGGCGGCCAGACCGCACTACCGCAGCTGGGTCAGGCATGTGGAAAATCCTACGAAAGCCGTACCGGGATACATAGAGGATTCTGTGCCCGGTGAAAGCGTCGGCGCGTCGTGATTATCGGCCGTTCTTCTGGATACGGTCTGGCGTGTGGAGACATGGGATGCGATACGAGCCCGGCGGAACGTCCGGAATTACTCCGGGCAGCCCATCGCGGCCGAACACCTGGACCAGATCCTTGAGGCGGGCCGCCGTTCGCCCTCGTCACAGAACTGGCAGCCCTGGGATTTCGTGGTCGTCACCGACCGCAGGCAGCTCACCGAGCTGGCCACCGTCTGGTTGCATGCACAGCACGTCGCGCGGTCTGCGGCGACGGTGGCGCTGGTGGCACCGGCCGACGTCGATGCGGCACACCTCAGCGTGCTGCACTACGACCTCGGTCAGGCCACGATGAACCTCATGCTGGAAGCGACCGACCTGGGCATCGGCAGCGGTCATTCGGCCGTCGGTGACCAGGAGAAGGCGCGGGAGGTGCTCGGCTTCCCCGCCGACAGGTTCTGCGCGTACCTGATTGCCCTCGGCTACCCGGCGGACCGCCCGCTGACGCCGCTGCAACGGCCCAACCGCCGCCCGTTCGAAGAGGTCGTGCACCGGGGCCACTGGTAAGGGACGGGGCTGGGGCCGCTCAGCGGAGTTCGCCGGCGTCAGCGTCCAGCACGAGCCGGACCGGGAGTCCCGCCACCGCCGCCGGATCCGGCCGCCCCGGCAGCAGTACCGGGGCCAGCGCGCCGAACACCCGGCGCACGGCCGGCCCGTCGAAGTCCTCCAGCGCCGGGGTGGCCCGGAGGAAGACCTGGCCCCCGGGCAGCACGCTCACCTCGTCGAAGCAGCCGGATGCGGCGAGCGCGGCGCCCCCGCCGAGCCGGGCGGCCAGTTGCGCCGCGCATATCGTCACCCATGAGTAGCCGCGCAGCACCTCCCGGCAGTGGACCACCCCGGGAGGCTCGGCGGCCAGGCCGAGGATGGCCCGCTCCAGTGCCGTCGCGTGAATGTTGGCGTCGTCGGTGACGTGCCCGTAGTGCGCATCGGCCGCCACCGCCTGTTCCTTGACGAAGCCGGCCCACGCGAGCTGGACCGAGGGTGACCCGCGCCACTTGATCAGGTCCGGCGGTGCCTCGGCCTCGAACCTGACCCACCGCGGGTGCGTGGTGCTGCGGTGCACCGCGATGACGGCCTCCGGCCCGGCGCTGACCGGCCGGGCCGGTCCCAGCGGCATCATGTCCAGGCCGACGTGAAACGGGTACGCGCGCTCCAGCCCGTCCAGCACCCGGCGCCACATGCGCGCGGAGTACGGCATCACGGTGCCGCCCAGGGTGTGCGGCTGCTGCTGGACCCGCAGCCGCGCCCAGGCGCCGCCCGGTGGCCCCCAGGGGGCGTCGTCGTCAGCGGGCGGTTCCGCGGCGAACGTGCCGCCTCGGCCGAGCCGGCGGTCGATGTCCGCGAACAGCACCCGGCGAGCCCCGGTCAGCCAGTCGCGTGCCAGCCGGGCGAAGCCAGCACGAGACTCCGGCTGTGCCACCAGTTCGGCATGGAGATTTCTCATTAGGCCCTTCCGTCCCCCGCGCGGCGACACTATCCAGGCCTAGTCCTGATCCCCTGGAGTTCCTCTGGGCCTGGTCCCGATCCCCTGCAGTTCTTCTGGATGCCGCGGTACCCCGCCGTCGCCGGCAGGCCAGCGGTACCCCGCCGTCGCCGGCAGGCCAGAGCGCGTACGGGCGCAGCCGTCGCCGGCAGGGCAGAGGCGCCGGCAGGGCAGAGGCGCCGGCAGGGCAGAGGCGCCGGCAGGGCAGAGGCGTCGGCAGAACGGCGCCATTACAGCGCCGCGGTCAGGCGACGGGCGCCTCGATGGGGATGTACGCCGGGACGCCGGTGAAGCGCGCGGTCAGTGCCTCCTCCACCCGGGGGACGAGAAAGGGCGGCAGGTACTCGCCGAATTCGGCCGGATCGGTGAACCGCCAGTCGTCGAGCTCTTCTTCCTGCAGCCGGATGGCGCTTGGGTCGGCCAGGACACCGCCATCGAAGATGAAGCTGATGATCGGCTTGGGCCGCTCGCCGTCGGGCGCCGTCCAGCTCACGGCCAGCATCCGCCCGGTAGGCAGCAGGACGCCGAGCTCCTCTTCGACCTCGCGGAAGCAGCCCACGTGCGGCGGCTCGGCCTCCTCCAGGATGCCGCCGGGCAGCGACCACCGGTCCCGGTAGTTGGGCTTCACCAGGAGCACCCGAGCAGACGGGCCGTCGGTGTCGGTGATCAGCGCGGCCGCCGATCCGTACATGGTGGGGAGAGAGGCGTACCAGCTCTCGGCGTCCATTAGGGCCACGGAACCCGAGTTTAGGTGGGGTAGATGAGGTCCCGGTTACCAGAGGGTGGCGTCCTGGGCCGCCATCGCGGCCGCGCCCTCCAGCCGGAGCAGCAGTTCCTTGCGGTCCAGGCCACCGCCGTATCCGGTCAGGCCGCCGTCCGCGCCAATGACCCGGTGGCAGGGAATGACGACCGCGATCGGGTTCTGCCCGTTGGCCGCGCCCACCGCCCGGGATGCCGCGAGCGACCTGCCGAGCTGGCGCGCGATCGCGCCGTAACTGGTGGTGGTGCCGTACGGAATCTGGGTCAGCGCGGACCATACCGCTAGCTGGAACGGTGAGCCCGGCGGGGACAGCGGCACGTCGAAGTCACGCCGCTCACCCGCGAAGTACTCCTGAAGCTGCGCCGTCACCGTGGCGAACGCCGCCGGATCAGGCCGTGCCCCGGACGGGGTGCTCGGCGGCCGCCCACCCGGCGCGCCCAGCATGTACAGCCCGGTCAGCGCGTCGTCGCTGCCGGTCAGCAGCAGATCGCCGATCGGCGAGGGCACCCGGTGGACGTAGCACGGGGCGTCAGGGGCCACCGCGACGAAGGGCGCGATCACGAGTTCTCCTCGGTGCTGGCCCGCGATCGTGAGTTCTGCTCGCTGCTGGCCCGCGATCATGAATTCTCTCCCTCGGTGATGGCCCACAGGTGCTGGAGCGCGTAGGACCGCCATGGCCGCCATTCTTCCGCGTGCCGCGCGGCGGACGCCGGGTCCGAACTAACCCCCAGAGCCGCCAGGCCGTGCCGGACTCCCGCGTCCGTGGGCAGGAATGCGTCCGGATCGGACAGCGCCCGCATCCGGATGTAACCGGCCGTCCACGGCCCGATGCCCGGCACCGCCAGCAGCGCGGCCTCGGCGTCGTCGCGGCTGGCCCCCGGGTCCAGACTCAGCGACCCGGATGCGAGCGCCGTCGCCAGCCCGACGAGGGCCTGGGCCCGGCTCCGCGGCATCGGCAGGCTGGCTGGATCGGCGTCGGCCAACGTTTCCGCAGCCGGGAAGCAGTGCGTGAGCGCGGCCCCACCAACCCCCTCAGCCCCACCAACCCCCTCAGCCCCACCAACCCCCTCAGCCCCACCAAGCCCCTTAACAGCACCTGCCCTAGCAGACCCCTTCACCGCATAGGCCATACCAAGCCCTTCCACCACGTCAGCCACAGCAGCCTCCCCATCCCCGGGTGACACGGTGACCGGCTGTCCCAGCGGCTTGCCGTAGGCGGCGGTCAGCCGCGCGCCGAGACGGCGGGCCGCCGCCACGGACACCTGCTGGCCGAGTACCGCGCGGATGGCCAGTTCGGCCCCGTCCACGTGCCCGGGCACCCGTCGCCCCGGGCAGGCGGTCACGGCCGGGCGGAGGATCTTGCTGCGGGACAGGAACGCCGTGACCGTCGCCGGGTCGGCGTCCAGATCGAGCAGCCGCCGGCAGCGCTGGACCGCGGGTGCGAGGTCCCGGAGGTCCTGAAGCTGAAGCTCGCATTCGATGTAGGAGGCCGCGGGCTCCGCAGCGCGCAGTGCGGCCACACCCGTCCCGTTCGGGAGATTGAGGGTTCTCCGGTAGGTGCCGCCGGTCACCGTTTCCACGCCGGGGATGGCGCGTGCGCCCAGGAAGCGGATCATCCGGGCGATGTCGATCGGCGGCCGGTAGGCGAGCCGCAGCCGGATAAGGCCCGGCGCCATCGCCAGCCCGCCGGCCGCTCCCATGGCCGGCCCGGCGATGGGACGGCGGCGCACGGCGCGTTCCCGCAGTTCGCTCGGTGCCGCCGCGAACACCTCCCGGATCGTCGCGTTGAACTGCCGGATGCTGGCGAACCCGGCGGCGAACGCGATCTCGGACAGCGGCAGCGTGGTCGTCTCGATGAGCACGCGCGCGGTCTGGGCGCGCTGCGCGCGGGCCAGGGCGAGCGGCCCGGCGCCGAGCTCCGCGGTCACCATGCGGTTGACCTGGCGCTCGCTGTAACCTAGCCGCCGCGCGAGCCCGGTGACGCCCTCCCGGTCGACCATGCCGTCGGCGATCAGCCGCATCGCGCGGGCGGCCAGGTCGGCGCGGACGTTCCATTCCGGTGAGCCGGGGGAGGCGTCCGGGAAGCAGCGCTTGCACGCGCGAAAGCCTGCTTCCTGGGCCGCCGCGGCACTGGGGTAGAAGCGCATGTTCGCGCGCTTGGGCGTGATCGCGGGACAGCTGGGCCGGCAGTAGATTCCGGTCGAAGTGACCGCGATGAAAAAGACGCCGTTGAAGCGGGCGTCCTTGCTGACCGCCGCCTCGTACCGCTGCCCGTCGTCCACGTCTCCACCCTGCCAGCGCCCCCGTGATGAAGCTAGCGGGAATCGGACATCAACAGGCGGCGGATGGCATCCTGTCGCTGATAGCGTGCACCGCAAGGGCCATGGCGCAGGCCGCGCGAAGGAGCAACTCATGCAGGCGGAAATCAAGGGCACCACCATGCCGGTGCTGGAGGTCACGCTCCAGCCCGGTGAGCAGCTGATCTCCACCCACGGCGAGCTGTCCTGGATGACCGGGAACATGCAGATGTCGCAGACCACCGGCGCCAGCGGCTTCTTGAAGGGCCTCAGGCGCGTCATGGGCGGCGGCGGCATCTTCCTCACCCGCTATGAGCCATCGGGCAGCCCGGGCATGGTCGCCTTCGCCGCGAAGATGCCCGGGCACATCGTGCCGGTCGACATCAGCTCGGGCCAGTCCTACCTGGTGCACCGGCACGGCTGGCTGTGCGGCACGCCCGGGATCACGCCGAGCATCGGCCTGCAGCAGACGTTCCGTGGCGGCATGTGGGGCGGGGACGGGTTCATTCTGCAGCGCCTCGACGGCGAGGGCCGTGCCTGGATCGAACTGTCCGGCGAACTGGTGCATTACACGCTCGCACCGCGCCAGACGCTGCTGGTGCATCCCGGCCACGTCGGGATGTTCGAGGCCAGCGTGCAGTTCCAGATGACGCGTGTCCCCGGTATCACCAACCTCGTCTTCGGCCAGGACGGCTTCCAGTTGGTCGCGCTGACCGGCCCGGGCCAGATCTGGCTTCAATCGATGCCGATCCCCAACCTCGCTCACGCGCTCGCGCCCTACATCGCCCAGGACATCAGCCCGGACGCAGCCGGCACCGGCGCGGCTGCCGGGACGGTCGGCGGCATCCTCGGCAACATCATGCGCAGCTGACGCAGCCCGTTCCGGTGAGCGAACTCCGCGGCGGGCCCCACGGGCCCAGCCATCCCACCTCGCCCCAGCACCCAGACCGTCCCCAGCGGCCCGAGCGCCCAGACCGGCCCGAGCGGCCCGAGCGGCCCGAGCGGCCATTGAGGGAGGCCGCCGCTGACACGGGGCCGGGCCGGCAGGCCATCGAGCCCAGGACCCGCGCCCAGTACCGAGCTGATCTCATGCAGTACTCCGTTTCCGGCTGGGAACGCCCGTCCTTCCGCAACCGGATGGAGGAGCCGTTAGACGGCCGAACGGTCCCCGGTGAGGTCGTCCGGCGCTTCGAGCCGGCCCGCGCCGGACTCCCGGAGATCAGCGCCCGCGATGCGTGCGCCTACATCGAGACCCACCAGTCCGAACGTCCCTGGCTGGCCGCCGCCCGTGGTTGCTCACCCGAGGTCCAGCGCGTCTTCGCCGCCCTTGACCAGGGAAGCGGCCACGGCCACATCCGCCACGAAGGCTGGGTCACCGAGCACATGAACGAGCGCCGCGCGGCTTACCAGGAAGACCCCGCCCAGCTCAACCCGGCCAAGCGTGCCGCCGGCATCGATGGCCTCAAGGATTCCGGCAAGCCGCACATATGCCGGGAAATTGCTACACGGATCACTGACCCTGACGCTTTTGCCGTCGCTTTTGCTCGGGGCATCGAGCATCCGAAGGTGCGCGCCGCTCTAGCCACGCCGTTTGATCGTGATCGCAGGCCCAGCGTGGCTTCAGTTCCGGCGGAAGACCTCTTGGGCCGGGACGGACATCGATTCTGCACGGGTTGGCGGCTGGAACCGGTCGATGGCGACTTGAGAGCGGCACGCCAGCAGCGAGAATTGTGGTTTGCTGCACGCGCGGACAACAAGATAAGCCCCGTCACCGTACCGACAGCCCGCCCGGTCGAGACCTTCGAGGGTGGCCAGATCGTATTCGCCTTCGCCCCGAGCAGGTTCCGTGATGAGTACGAGGTTGTCAGTATGTACCCACGCCCTTCAGCAAGTGGTTCATGAGAGGGCCTATAAGCAGGGAGATTCCAGGTGAACGGGTTCTACTGGGAAAGGCATCCAGACGGGCCATTTGCCACGCTAATTGCTGTCGCTGCGACCTACTGTGATCCCGAGCAGTCAGAGGGCGCATACGAAAGCCTTAAGCGCCTTGCGCAGCGCAAGGACGACAAAGAGATGCAGGTGTTCAAGTCCGAGCTCCGCCAGGCGCTGGCAGATCCATGTCAGCTACCACAGAACGAGCTGTCCGAGGCGGTCGAGTACACCGACGGAAGCGACGAAGCTTTCCTGCGCCGCCTATGGCGGGACCTGTACGGCGACGAGCCGATCTAAGCGGCCAGGCTTTCGGGGCCGGTGAAGTAGGTCCAGCCCGACGGGGTAACCCAGGCGAAAACACCGGGTTCGGTTTGCATCAGGTGCCAGCCCTCAGATTGTTTGACGCGATGGTGGTGTCGGCAAAGGGGCCCGGTGTTGCATTCGCAGGTGCGACCGCCCTGGTCGTAGGGCTGGGTGTGGTCGCTGTCGCATTTGACCGCGGGCATTCGGCAGCCGGGGGCGGTGCAGGTCGCATTGCGGATCTGGATGAGGTGCGAGAGCAACGGCGAGAGCCGGTAGTGGCTGCTTTCTCGCTGGTGGCTGCATTCGGCGACGGCCAGGGCGCTGAGCTTGATGGTGAATGCCCAGCCCGGATCGCCGGGTGGCCCGGAGCCGCTAGGTGAGCGGGACGAGTGCCCGCCTCGCTGCCCGGCGCGGACGTGTGTCGCGCAGCCGTGCCCGATCGGCAGGCCATTGTCGTCCGTGGCGGTAACGCACCATCGCACGGCGGGGTTGCCCAGCGTGCTGGCGGCAAGGTCGCGGGCTGTGCGGGCCGTGATTGGCCCGAATCCGCCCAGGTCACCGGGACTGTCAGTGAGCCCGAGCAGCGTGGTCAGCGGAATGGTGAGGTTCACCGTGCCGGTCACCCCGCCAGCCCGGGAAGCCGCGGGCGGTGTGCGTGCCGGTGCACCAGGCCCGGCCGCCGCGCTGCCTTCGGTTACGGGGTCGTCATCGCGTGCTGTGTCCGGCGCTGTTACCTCGGGCGCGGCTCGCTCGGGCGCGGTGCTGCCTGCGGGAGATGGCACCGCGGCGCCGACATTGGCGTTTTCAGCTTCGCCCGGGCCTGGCTGTTCGGCTGGAAGGGCGGCCTGACCGGACAAAAGCGCGAGGTAGACCTGCACGCGGAGCTGATCCAGGGTGCCCTCAGCGCCCGCGTCGCGCAGCTGGCGGGCCACGGCGGTGACATGGTTCCACGCCGCGACGGTCTCGGGGACGGGCAGGTAGCGCCCGGTCAGAGAGGCGGTCACCCCGCCGAACTCCGGTGCCCGCTCGATCCGGGCTTGCTTTTCCTCGTCCTGGCGGCGGCGTTCCGCTGCCTTGGGGTCCGCCGCAATCAGGGCCCGGTTGAGGGCGGCGCGGAGCTGTCCGGTCGTCTGGGCGGGAGCCCGGCCGATCAGCTGCGCCTCGATGGCCCGGGCGAGCTCGGGATCCTGCCCGGCCAGGCCAGTGAGGATGACCAGGACCTTGGGCATATCGATCCGCCCGGCGCGGAGCGCGGCCGCGGTGGCGGGCAGTTCAGCCAGGGCGGCCGCGCGGTCGAGCAGTAGCTGGGCCGACCGGCCGGTCAGGGTCAGCGCCGCCGCTACCTCGTCGGCTGCGCCGTCGATCGCGCTGCTGTCCCATTCACCGGCGGCCTTGGCCTGGACGTACCGGCGGCCGGCGAGCTCGGCGACCGCGGCCATCTCGCACCCGGCCGCCAGCGAGGCGATCTTCCGCCATCCGCGGATGATCCCGATCAGCGCATCGTCTCCACAGGCAGCCAGGCCAGGCAACTGGCTTGCCCCAGCCACGTCCTCCGGACCACACGCGCCGGTGCGGTCAGAGCCATCGGCCGTATCGCCAGAGCCCCCAGCCGTACTGCCGGCGCCATGCGCCGTCAGAGCCCGCATCCGCCCCGTCAGGGCCCGTCCCGTCAGAGCCCGCGCCCGTCCCGTTGGAGCCCGCGCCGTCAGAGCCCGCATCCGCCCCGTCAGGCCCGTCCCGTCAGAGCCCGCGCCCGTCCCGTCAGAGCCCGCGCCCGCGCCGTCAGGGCTCCCGGCTGTGCTGCCGGCTTCCGCGGTCGCGTCGTGCTCCGCGCAGGTTTCCGTGGGGTCCGCGGATACTCCCTCAGGATGAGTGGCCGCACCGCGTGGGCTGGTCGCCTCCGCCAGGAACGTGGCCAGGGCTGGCCCGGGCGGCATCGTGTCGAGCGGGCCACCCTGGCAGAAAGCCGTCGTGACCGCCGGAGTGCCATCCTCGCCCGGAATGCACCGGCCCAGCGCCTCAAGCAGCTCCCCCGGCAACCACGTGGAAGCGGTCAGCCACATCCCTTCAGGCGCGGCCGCGTCCGCGCCGTCTTCGGCAGCAGCCGCGGCGGGATCAACTACGCCATTCCCGGTCTCGCCTCCGAAAAGGTCATCGGCATCCCCGGGCGAAACGCCGTTCGCGGAGTAGCCATCCGGCACTGCGTTCCACCTCCTCAAGCCGAATACGGAACCTATAGAACATAATATCGTTTGTCCGGCGACTATTCAATATCAATCGATAACAAGTTCTAATAAGCTAGTACGGACTACCCGTGCCTGCGGCGCCGACGTTCGCCCCCCCGGGCCATTCAGGAAATGGCGAATGCCCTCGCTCAGTTCTGCACCGGCATCAATTCCGCGGCAAAACGGCCGAGGAAGTCCTCAAGCGCCCCCGGTGCCATTGATACCGAGGCCGGCCGGACGACGAACTTGCTCAGCCCGGCGTCCACGTACTCCTCGAGCATCCGGCGCGCATCCGCCCAGCCGACCGCGACCAGAGCCGCCGGATCGGTGTCCGGGCGCCGCTGGCGCACGGCTGCGGCCACCTGTTCCGGAATCCCGTCCGTCGCCACGGCCAGGCTGATCCCGAAGTGGTCCGCTTCCACCTCACGACCGGCCTCCGCCGCCGCTGCCTGGATGGCTTCACGGGCTGCACGGCTCTCCGGCGGCGTGAGAAAGCTGCCGAGCCATCCGTCCGCGAGCCGCCCGGCGCGCCGGAACGCGCCCGGCGCGCTGCCCCCGGTCCAGATGTCGAGCGGCTTCACCGGCGGCGGTCCCACACTGGCCCCCTCGACGGTGAAGTACCGACCGGTGAAGGACACGCTCTCCTCACGGAGCAGCAATCGCAGCAGTTCCAGCGACTCGTCGAACACGGCTCCGCGCCGTCCCGGCGGCACGGGAAACATCACCCGTTCGTCCGCTCGCGCCGGCTGCAGACCGAAGACGGGCAGCACCCGGCCCGGGGCGAGGGCCGCCAGCGACGCGAGCTGTTTGGCGACGAGCACCGGGTGGCGTCCGGGCAGCACCGCCACTCCGGTGCCGACCTTGAGGTGCTGGGTGCGGGAGAGCGCGTGTGCCATCCCGATGAACGGCTCGACCAGCGGCCCGAACACCATCTCCTGGACCCACAGTGAGTCCACGCCCATCTCTTCGAGGCGGTCGACCGCTGCCGTGAACCGGTCAGCATCCCCGTAGCCACCGAGGGCAATCCCTATCCGTACCTTCACCCCTCCATCCGATCACGCCGCGAGGGCAGCGCGGAACTTGAGACCCGCCGACCGATAGGGACGAGAGACGACGGCGTACCGGGCACCCGCTACCCGGACGACCGCCAGCCTCGGGCGGCTAATTGGACCTCCGCCGACCTCGGCCCGCTACCCGGACGACCGCCAGCCTCGGCCGGCTGAATAGGACCTCCGCCGACCTCGGCCCGCGCCGCGGAGGGGAAGCAGCGCCCCCAGCGCGCGTCAGCGCGAGCGCGCCGGCCCTACCTGAGCTTGCACGGCTGCGTGGAACCTGCCCGAGAGACGCCGGCGCAGGCCAGAATCCGGTCCGTCTCCGGATAGCTGGGATAGACGTTGAACAGGACCTCGCAGTCGCAGCAGCCACCGAGATCGGCGAGGCGATCCAGCAGCGCGGCGGCGCGCGGGGCCCGCAGATCGCGCCAGTGGGCGGTCCAGCGGTGCGTGTTGTCACAGCCGAACGCATCCACCATCCGCACTAAATAGCAGCGCAGGCACTCACGCTTCTCGGGCTTGGTCAGGCGCTGGGACAGCTCGGCAAGTTCGCGCTCGGCTGCGTCCGCGGCGGAAGTATCCATAGCGGTCTCCTCGGGAGGTATGGGATTGGATGCCCGAGTTGTACCGCCCCCCACTGACATTCCGCCCCCGTAAGGCGCAGCGCCGACCGCCCGCAAGGGCCACCTGCCCCCACTGACATTCCGCCCCCGTAAGGCGCAGCGCCGACCGCCCGCAACGGCCGCCCGCCCCCACTGACATTCCGGCCAATCCGAAGGGCCAGCCCCAGGCCCGCGCCGCCCTGCCCCTAGCCCGATACTCAGCGGCGCCAGAAGTCGAAACGATCCCGCCCAGCGCGGAACCCCGCCGCCTCCGCGATGTCGACCGCGACGTCGAAGCGATCGCCGACCCGCCAGTCCTGGTGTGAGTCGCTGCCGAACGACACCGCCCGGCCGCCTTCGTCCCGCCACCACTCGAGCAGCTGCACCGAGACCAGCGGGCTCTTCGTGTTCATTTCGAGCACGCGCCCGGACTGAGCCAGGGCGCGGAGCACCGCGCGGTACTCCTCCTCGAACTCCTTTTCCTCGTACGGCCCGGAGCTCGCGGGCCAGTAGCGCCGCGGGAAATCGAGGTGCGCCAGCACCTGGAACAGGTCGCTCCCGGTGACCAGCCGGAGCAGTTCGGCGAAGTACCGGCGCAGGACCTCGTCCGGCCCGAACATCCCGAACATTGCCGGCAGCCCCATGAGGCGCCCGCGCAGCGGCACCGCGTGCAGGGAGCCGAGAATGCGGTCGAAGCGGTGCCCGCCGACGACGGCGCCGGCGCTGCCCGCGAACAGGTGCGCCTCGCCCGCCTCGATCCCGGACAGAATGCGCAGGTCAGGAAAACGCTGGCGGCATTCATCGACCGCGGCCAGGTATCCGGTAACGTCCAGCGGCCGGATCCGGCTGTTGCGGCGCGGCTCGAGACCGGCCGTGCCTCCAGGGTCGCTCGGCCCCCACCGGGTGAAGTCGAGGTGCTCGGTAAAGGCGACCGCCGGAACGCCGACGTCCAGCGCGCGCTCGCACGCCCCCGTCATCGATGCCTGACCGGTAGTGTCGTAAGACCACTCTGTATGAACATGGTTGTCCGCAGGCACCACGCGGCCCATCCTCCCATGTCGGTGCGCGACACGAGAATCCGGCCCGCCGCGCAGCTAGGCTGCCCCGCCAATGAGCAACTGAATTTTCCTTAACGGACGTAGCGCGCGCCCTCCGCGCGCACTCGGTCCACCCTGCCGGGAGGGAGGCCTGCCCCCGGCGGGAGTTGGCAGGAGCGGGCGTCATCCGACGGCAGGAATTCGGCGCAACCGGGCAGGAATCCTTCTCCTGCCCGGAATCTCCCGCGTGCCAGACTCGGACCTATGGAACGCCCGTTCTGCCAGGTCGATGTCTTCGCCGACGAGCTGTACCTCGGTAATCCCGTCGCCGTCGTGCTTGACGCCAAGGGCCTGGACACCGAAGCGATGCAGCGCTTCGCGTCCTGGACGAACCTTTCGGAGACGACGTTCGTCCTGCCACCCGAAGCCGCGGAGGCCGACTACCGGGTGCGGATCTTCACGCCCAGCCGTGAGCTCCCGTTCGCCGGCCACCCGACGCTCGGCACCTGCCACGCCTGGCTGGCGAGCGGCGGGACACCACAGCGCGAGGATGTGATCGTCCAGCAGTGCGACGCGGGCCTGATCGAACTGCGGCGGATCGACGGTGCGCTGGCGTTCGCCGCGCCGCCGCTGCTGCGCTCCGGGCCGGTAGACGATGAGACCCGGCAGCGGATCGTGTCCGTGCTCGGCATTGACCGCGCCGACATCGTCGACGCCCAGTGGGTGGATAACGGTCCCGGCTGGGTGGGGGTGCTGCTGGGCAGCGCCGAGGCGGTGCTCGCGCTGCGTCCCGGGCCGGCCGACCTCGACATCGGTGTGGCCGGGCCCTATCCGGCGGGCTCGCCGGAGGCGTTCGAGGTGCGAGCCTTCACCCCGGCCCTCGGTGGCGTGGGTGAGGATCCGGTGACCGGAAGCCTCAACGCCTCGCTGGCGGGCTGGCTGCTGGCGGCCGGGCACACCAGCGCGCCGTACGTGGCCAGCCAGGGCACGGCGCTCGGCCGGCGCGGCCGGGTGCACATCAGCCGCGATGCGGACGGAACGATCTGGGTCGGCGGCGGCACAACCACCGGGGTAACCGGCAGCGCCGACCTGTAACGCCCGCTGTCCAGATGGCGACGGCCCATCGCACCGCCGGCTCATAACACCGGCTGCTCAGGTGGTGGCGGCGGGCGCTGGAAGCCGATCTGACTCTCCGCGTCGGCGAAACCGACCGACCGGTAGACGCGGATCGCCCCGGCGGCCGGATCCGCCACGATGACCAGCGTCCGCGCGTTCAGGTGATCGAGCGCCCAGCGGCCTGCCTGCCAGACCAGCGTTCCGGCCAGGCCCTTCCGGCGCCATGCCGGGTGGGTCTCGACGTTCTGGTACCGGGCCACGCCGCTGCCGTCCGAGAACACGCCGAGCTGGGCGACGAGCTGGCCGGCGGCGAACGCGCCGAACCACGCGCCGTGCCCGTCCTCGGCCAGCTTGCGGGCGTCGGCCGTCCGCTGCTCGTAGAACGCGCGGGTGACCTCGAATTCCCCGCCCTCGTCGGCGGCGAGCCGGAGCTCCAGGGACTGCCGCCAGTCCTCCTCGCCCGCCAGCGGCCGGTAATCAGCGAGAAGGTCCCGATGCGGTGGCTCACGCGGGTCCGACGCCGTCATGACCGCGCTCCGCTCGATCCGCAGACCGGCCTCGTACAGGCCGGAGCCGTCGGCCGCGTCCGGCTGGGTGGTGTCGATGCCCAGCGCCACGTGACCGGCGGCCGGGAAGACCTCGGCGAAGCGCGCCAGCCACGTCGCCGTTTCCCGGGGTTTCGGCGCCGCCGCCAGCAGCAGGAAGTTGCCCCACCAGTACGCCGGGTGCGCCGGGCTCCGGACCACGATGTGGTCACCGCGGTCGGTGATCTCGCTGCCCTCCATCCGGCGGACCATCAGATCCGTCCGGTAGCCGAGGGAGGTGACGTTCACGGCCGCGGAACAGACGGTGTAATTTCTTCTGGCTTGGGACGGTGACCGTGGCCGGATATCACCGGTAGGGGCGCTTGGGCGCGGCGGACGTGATGACGTACACCTGGTCTGGCCGCTGTGGTGGTGGCGGGGTCGGGTCCGGGCCGGATGGGCCCTCCCGGGCCGGCCGCGGCGAGGCCACCTGGGATGGGCGCGGCGTGCGCTGCGCGGCCCGTTCCCGGGCCGCCGCGCTCTGCCTGGCGCCGTCGCCAGGGCGGTCGTCTGGGCGGTCGCCAGGGCGGTCAACTGGGCCGTCGTCGGCCGGCTGGCTGGCCACCGTGCCGTCAGATGAGCTCGCGGGTCCCGCGCCGCCGGCCGCGTGGTCCGGTTTCGGCGTGCCGCCATCCTGGCCTGGCTTGAGGGCATCCGCGACCCGGTGCCAGCGGTCTTCCCATTCGGCGACGTTACCCTCGCAGGCCCGGACGTACGCGGCCGTCACCGGGAGCGTCGGCAGGTTCATGCCGCCCGCGGCCGCGGCCAGCGTCTTCATCGTGTAGTGCGAGAGCTCGGCCATCTCCGGGTAATCAAGCCCCGCCTTGACGCGCAGTTCGCGGAGGTCCTTCGCGAAGGCCGCCAGGTCGGTATCGGAGTCGGGGTCAGCCTGGCGGTTTGGCCGGCGGCTTGTTCCGCAGCGCCAGCGCGGTCCCTGGCTTCGATGGCTGGCCGGGCTGGGCCGGGTTTCCGCCCGGATGGCCGTCGGGGGAGGCGGGCTGCGAATTCGGCGGCGCCTGACGGCCGGCGGGCTGACTGAGCGGGATGGGGCGGCCCTGGAGAACCGGCCGGGCGCCCGCCCGGGCGCGGCCCGGTGCGGGCCGGCGTCCTGGTTCCCGGCCTGGCTGGCCTCCCGCCGGGCCGTAGCCGCCGCCGGGTCCGTACCCGCCGCCAGCCTGGTACGCGCCGCCCGGTCCAGGGGCGCCCGTCCCGTAGCCACCGTCCGTCCCGTAGCCACCGTCCGTCCCGTAGCCACCGTCCGTCCCGTACCACCGTCCCGTACCCGTCGGGCCCGTAGCCGTCGGACCCGTAGCCATGAGGCCGGTAGGCATCGGGCCCGTAGGGTCCCGGCCCGTATCCGTCTGCGCCGTTCGCGCCGCCGGGGCCGTAAGGGGCGCCGGCGGCGTAGGCAGCATCGTGCCCATAGGCGTCATCGGAGCCGTAGGCGCCGTCCGGCCCGTAGGCGTCTTCGTGCCCGTATGCGGCGTCGGAGCCGTAGGTGGGCCGGTACGCCTCGCCGGGCTCGCGCGCGGGCCCATCCGGTGGGTACCGATAGCTGTCCGCGGGCCCCGGTTCGTAGGAGCCGTCCGCCGCGTATCCCGCAGATTGGTCCGCCGCGTACCCGTGTGCCGGGTCCGGTGCGTACCCATGAGCCCCGTCCGGTGCGTACCCATGAGCCCCGTCCGGTGCGTACCCATGACCCTCGGCTGGCCCGCGCCCATAGCCCTCAGCCGCGGGGGACCCGTAGCCGTCCGCGCGTCCTGGCCCGTACGGTCCGCCAGGTGCACGCCCCGGAGCCTGGGCCGGCCCGTGCCCGTTTCGCGACCCATTCAGGTAAGGCCCTTCCGGGCCAGCCCCGTAGCCGTCCGCGGGCCCGCGCCCGTAGACCTGGTTCGGGCCGGAGCCGTAGGTGTCCGCGGGCCCGTGCTCATAAGCCTGGTCCGGATCTCCGGCCTGTAAGAGCCCGGCCCGTAAGGGCCTGCGGCTCCCCGCTCATAGGCCTGATCCGGTCCGGGCCGGTAATCGTCGCGAGGCCGGGGACCGTAGCCCTGATCCGGTCCGGGCCGGTAATCGTCGCGAGGCCGGGGACCGTAGCCCTGATCCGGTCCGGGCCGGTAATCGTCGCGAGGCCGGGGACCGTAGCCCTGATCCGGTCCGGGCCGGTAATCGTCGCGAGGCCGGGGACCGTAGCCCTGATCCGGTCCGGGCCGGTAATCGTCGCGAGGCCGGGGACCGTAGCCCTGATCCGGTCCGGGCCGGTAATCGTCGCGAGGCCGGGGACCGTAGCCCTGATCCGGTCCGGGCCGGTAATCGTCGCGAGGCCCGGGTCCGTAGCCCTGATCCGGTCCCGGCCGGTACGCGTCCGCCGGTCCTCGTTCGTACGGCTGGCCTGCTCCGGGCCCGTACGCGCCCGCGGGCCCGCGCCCGTTCGCCTGCTCCGGACCCGGCCCGTACGCCGCGCCGGGCCGGGGTGCGCTGCCGCCCGGTCCGCGCATGGCCGCGGGACCATAACCGCTGGGAGCGCCGGGACGGCCCGGAATCCGGGTGCGCGGATTGGGCGCGGCCGGCCGTCCGCCGTCCCCATTCGGTCCGCCCCGGTATGGCTGTTCCTGATGCGGGCCCATCGGGCCCGCCGGACCCGATGGATATCGCGCGCCCGCATACGGCCCCGCCGGATACGAGGAAGGCGGGTACGGGCGCGCCTGCCTGCGGCCACCCGCCATGGGACGGGGGTAGCCCGGCCCCGGGCGGCCGTTCGCTTCCGGAGGCGCCCCGCGCCCGCCCATATCGCCCCGTCCGCCGGGGGCGCCGGGGCCAGGGGCTCCGGGGCCACCCGGCCCGCGGACACCGCCCGGGTCACCCGGTCCCGGGCCGGAACGCCCCGGCCGGGCCATTCCGTTTCCGCGGGGGCCCGGGTAATCACCCGGCCCCGCTGCGGGGGGTGGACGGAACCCCCGGCCCGGGGCTCGCGGTGGCGCGCCCGGCGGAGTGGTCCAATCCGTATCCGACCAGCCCGGATCCGGCCAAACCTCACGGAGCGGGACCCCGGCCCGGTGCGGAGCGCTGGCCCGGCTGGGCTGCGGCGGACGGCCTGGGCGCCCCTGGCCGTCCCATTCGCCCGGCGGTACCTCGTCGTCATAGCCCGGTTCCGGGGCCACGGGGTGGCCGTTCCGGTGGTGGGCAGGACGGCCGTCAGCCCGGTACCTCTCGCGGTCGGGTTCGGCGTCACCACGTTGCACCGGGCACCTCCTGACGACTCCGAATCAGACGCGCCCGCTCGCTACGGCATTCCATCCTGAAAAAAGTTTAGGACGAGCAGAATGCCCAATCGGTGCGGAATGCGTAATTTACTTTTGCGCCGAATTGGGACTTTTCACGCTGTCCGGAGTCTAGCGGCCCTTCCCGCGCTGCGGAGGTAGGTTTCCACTGCCGCCGGGGGACGCGGATCTGGCGGTGTGCGCAGGGTAATAAGTGCGGTACTCAGCCGGCCGGGTTACCCTCGAATCGGGGCCTGAGCGTCACGCTCACGCCTGGGCCGACGGCTCGGATCGCGGGGCGCCGCCGGCTGTTGTTGCGGAGCTTAGCGGAGCGGCCATGAGCTGGATCGTCTGGCTGGTTTTGGCGGCTGCGCTCGGCGTGGCCGAGTTGCTGACCGTGACACTCACCCTCGGGCTGATCGCGGTGGCCGCGGGGGTCGCTGCCGCCGTTGGTGCGTTCGGGGCTCCGGTGCCGTTCCAGGTCCTGGCGTTCGTGGTGACCGCGGTGACCGGCCTTGGCCTGGTCCGGCCCATCGCCGTGCGCCACCTCAAGCATCCGCCGCTGCTGCGGACCGGCACCGCCGCGCTTGTCGGCCGTAGTGCCCTGGTCCAGCAGGAAGTGAACGGCCACGGCGGGCGAGTCCGAATCGGCGGCGAGGAGTGGTCCGCCCGCTCCTACGACGAGACCCTCGTGATCCCGGTGGGAGCCACCGTCGACGTCATCCAGATCGAGGGCGCGACCGCCCTCGTCTACCCACGGGAGTGATCATGGCACTCGCGGAACTCCTCATCGGCCTCATCGTCGCCTTTCTGCTGATCCTGGTGGTGGTCCGCTCGGTGCGGGTCATCCCGCAGGCGCGGGCGCGGAACGTCGAGCGACTCGGCCGCTATCGCAAGACCCTGCAACCGGGGATGAACTTCGTCATCCCGTTCGTCGACCGGGTCAAGAAGGAGATCGATCTGCGTGAGCAGGTGGTCTCCTTCCGGGGAGCGCCGGTCATCACCGAGGACAACCTGGTCGTCCTCATCGACACGGTGCTCTTTTTCCAGGTGACCGATCCGCGGGCCGCCGACTACGAGATCGTCGACTACATCCAGGCCATCGAGCAGCTCACCGCCACGATGCTGCGCAGCGTGATCGGCTCCATGGACCTGGAGGACACCCTCACCTCACGCGACAAGATCAACAACTTGCTCCGCGGCGTCCTCGATGACGCCTCCGGCAAGTGGGGGATCCGCGTTACCCGCGTGGAGATCAAGGCCATCGACCCGCCCAAGAGCGTGGTCGACGCGATGGAAAAGCAGATGCGGGCCGAGCGGGAGAAGCGCGCCGCCATCCTCACCGCCGAGGGCGTCAAGCAGGCCAAGATCCTCACCGCCGAAGGGGAGAAGCAGAGCAACATTCTGACCGCCGAGGGCGAGAAGCAGTCGGCGATCCTGCGCGCCGAGGGCCAGGCTCAGGCGATCGGCACGGTGTTCCAGGCCGTGCACCGCAACGACCCCGACCCGAAACTGCTCGCCTACCAGTACCTGCAGATGCTGCCGCAGCTGGCCCAGGGGCAGGGCAGCACGTTCTGGGTCATTCCCAGCGAAGTGACGTCGGCCCTGAAGGCGGTCACGTCCGCCTTCGATGGGCAGAAGGACTCCAGCTCCGGCGGACAGGGCGTGAACGCCGCCCTGGCCGGGATGGTGAACGGCGCCGCGGCCATCAACGGCGCGGGCGGCACCAACGGCACGGGCGCACCCGAGGCGGAAGCTCCCCAGGCTGATCGGGACGGTGCTGGCCTGGACGGTGCCGGCCTGGACGGTGCTGGTCAAGGCGGTGCTGGTCAAGGCGGTGCGGAGCCGAACGGCGCCGCACCGGACGCGGTTCCCGTGGGGCCCGCGGAGCTCACCGCACCCGCGGACCCGGCCCCGGCGCTCGAGGTCATTCCGCAGCCGCGGGTCCTGTCCGCCGATCAGCCTGCGTCCAAGCCGATCCCACCCGTCATCCCCTGATACTCAGGGCTTCAGCGCCAGCCACAGGAGGGCCGCGACGATCAGGAGCGCGACCACCGAGAGCACGACCAGAGCCGTCGTGCGGCCTGCGGGCCGTCCCTTTGCGCCCGGCGTGGCCGGGAGATCGGACGCGTTCAGCGGGGCCGTGGACCTGCCCGTCCGGCCGCGGTCGCCGGTTCGGCCTGCGCCCGCCGGGCCGCGGTCCGGCGCGCCCGGGCCAGCCCCGCCCGGGCCAGTCGCGCCCGGTGAGGTCCGGCTCTGCGGAGCCCGGCCCGGCTGAGCCGAACCTCCGAAAGCCGACCGGCCCGATACCGAGCTGCCGGAGACTGGGCCGCCGGAGACTGGGCCGCCGGAGACTGGGCCGCCAGATCCGGTGGCACCGGGCCGGGACGGCGAGCGATCCGCCGTCCCGGGCCAGGATGGTCCGTTCTGGCTGGCGGGCCACGCCGGGGCCCGGTCCGTGGGCGGCCACGGCGCTCCGCTTTCCGGCCGCCCTGCCCCGCTTTCGGGCCGCCCCCCTCCGCTTTCCGGCCACGGCGCTCCGCTTTCCGGTCGCCCCGCCCCGCCATCGGTAAACGACCGCGCCCCGCTATCGGCGAATGGCCGCGCCGGGCCACGATCGGTGAACGGCCGTGCCGTCCCGCCGTCGGCCGATGGCCGTGCCGTCCCGCCCTCCGCAGGCGGCCACGATGTCTCCGGATCCGGGGTGCGCCAGGCCGCTCCGTTGTCCCGGGCGGCGCTGTCCGGCGCGGCCGGGGCCGTCTCCGGCAGGGCGGACGAACCGGGCGGGGCGGCTGAACCTGATTCGGTGGTGACCATATCCGGCCGGGTGAACCATGAACCTGCGTCCGCGGCCACCGTTGTCGGCCCGAGGCCCGCAGCGACGCGCGCCAGGCCCGGGGCGAGGGCGGCCTTTTCCGCGGCACTCAGGCCGACCGGGCCGACGCTCGATGCCCGGGTGGGCAGCCGGTTCGCGGACGGAGCCCGGGTGGGCAGCGGCGACTCCAGTTCCTCCGCGGGCATAAGTGCCACCCGGCGCCAGCGTTCTTCCCAGTCGGACGGCTGGGCACCGCATCCGCGTACGTACGCCTCGAGGACCGGAAGACTCGGCAGGGCGGGACCATCCTCGGCCGCTCGGAGCGTGTCCTCCGGATAGTGCGCGCGCGCCGCAAGATCGCTGGTCTGCAAGCCCGCCTGGTCGCGCAGCGCGCGGAGGTCGCGCAGGAAGGCAGCCTTCTCTGCGTCAGCCCCGGCAGGCTGGGCGTTGCGGGGGTGCGTCATGAACCCTCCCGGTCGCCATACCCGCGGATTATCACTGGCATCGTTGATCACCGCTACTCGGAAGCGTAAACCCAATCATTTCCGCACGTTGGAGCATTCCTCACAATTTCGCAGCGCCACCGATGTGCCCGGAAGGGTGCTTTATCCCTTTCAGGGCCTTTAAGCTCCTCAATCCCGTTCAGCGGGCCGGTCAGTCGGTCGCAGTGCGGTCGGTGAGTGTGGTCGGTCGCAGCGCAATCGGTCGCAGCGATCGGTCAGGCGCAGTGCGGCCGGCCAGTCAGCAGCCTAGCGGGCTTGCGGCCGTCAGAAGCGGATAGCGAGACCGATGGTGAGGGCGGCGCCGAACGCCAACTGCAGGCGGCCGGTCTGCCCGAGGGCGCGGATCAGCGCGGGGCCCGCCGCGCCCGCCCGGACCGCCCGGATCGGGCCCAGGGCCAGCGGCAGGGCCAGCAGCGTGAGTGCCGTGAGCGGCCGCGCCGGGGTCACGGCCAGCGCGATGACGAACGGGACCAGAAGGCACGTCACGTATACCGTCCGGCTCCGCGGGTCGCCGAGGCGCACCGCGAGCGTGTGCTTGCCCACGTCGGCGTCGGAGCCGATGTCCCGCAGGTTGTTGATCATCAGCAGCGCGCAGGACAGTAGCCCGGCCGGGAGCGCGGCGATCAGTCCCAGCCAGCTCAGCCTGCCCATCTGCACGTAGGCGGTCCCGGCCACCGCGGCCAGCCCGAAGAACGCGAAGACCGCGACCTCACCCAGCCCGCGGTACCCGTACGGATGGCTGCCGCCCGTGTAGAACCACGCCGCCCCGACCGCGGCCGCGCCCACGAGGATCAGCCACCACGACGTGAAGATCGCGAGCACCAGGCCGGCCACGCACGCGCAGAAGAAGCAGGCGAACGCGGCGGCCAGCACCTGCCGGGCCGGGGCCAGGCCCGCCGCGACCAGCCGGGTGGGCCCGACGCGCTGTTCATCCGAGCCGCGGATGCCGTCGCTGTAGTCGTTGGCGTAGTTGACGCCGATCTGCAGGAAGAGCGCCACGACCAGGGCCAGCACCGCGCGCCAGGCGGAGAACTTGCCGTAGCCGAAGGCGACCCCGGTGCCGATGAGGACCGGGACGACCGCGGCCGGCAACGTCCGCGGCCGGGTGCCCGCCAGCCAGTCTCGCGGCTGCGCCATTCCGTTCCTTCCTGGTTGGGGCCCGGTTTCGCCGGGCCGCCCCCGGTGGGGGCGCGGTTCAATCGGGTGGCCCTGGTCTGCGGGCCGGTTCAGTCCGGCGGGGCGGGCAGCGACGCGTGCAGCCGCACGATCGGGACGCGGGTGCCCATGTCCAGCTCGCTCCGCGCGCCGTCGGCGGCCCAGCCCGCTGTCTCCAGGAAACGGCGCATCGCCGTGTCGGCTTCCAGCACCCACGCGGACACCTGGATGAAACGGTCCCCGGCCAGGGTGTCGGCGACGGCGTTGAGCAGCCGGCCGCCGTGCCCCCGCCGGGTCAGGGCGGGAGCAATGCGCAGCTCGTACAGTTCCCCGTCGGTGGCCGGCCAGCGGTCCGCGTCGGAGGCCGGCCCCACCGAGGCGAAACCGGCCACCGCCCGGTTGCTGGTGGCCACCAGGACCCGGTGCCTGCTCGTCGGCGGCTTGCTGATCGCTTCCGCCCAGCGCTCCCGCCAGAGGCCGGCGGCCTCGTCGCTGGTCAGTTCGGCCAGGACCGCGTCCGGGATGATCCCGGCGTACCCCTCGCGCCAGCAGTCCACCTGGATGCGGGCCAGGTCCGCGGCGTCGGATTCGCGCGCGGCCCGGACGAAATCCTGGGCGCTCACTGCCCCCCGTAACCCCCAGAGACCCCAGAGCCCCCGGAACCCGCAGAGACGACGGAACCCTCGGAGCTGCCAGAGACTGCCGCGCCACCGGAGCCCCCGAAGGCCTCAGCCAGCGGAACGCCGAGCAGGCTGACGTCACGCGCCGCTCCCTGCGCCGCCGAGGTGGTCATCGCCGCGTACGCCTGCAGCGCCGCGCTGACCGGCCGGTCCCGGGCCGCCGGGCGGTAGGTGTGCAGCCCGGCCAGCAGCTTGTCCCGGCGGGCCGCCAGGTCGGCCTCGGGCACGTCCAGCGTCAGGTCGCGGCGCGGGATGTCGATCGTGATCCGGTCCCCGTCCGCCACCAGCGCGATGATGCCGCCCAGCGCCGCTTCCGGCGCAATGTGGCAGATCGAAAGCCCGGACGTGCCGCCGGAGAAGCGGCCGTCGGTGATCAGCGCGCACGCGCGCCCCAGGCCCTTGCCCTTGAGGAAGCTCGTGGGATACAGCATTTCCTGCATCCCCGGCCCGCCACGCGGCCCCTCGTACCGGATCACCACCACGTCGCCCGCGCTGACCGCGCCGTTGAGGATGCCGTCCACGGCTGCCTCCTGGCTCTCGAAGACCCGCGCGGTCCCCTCGAACCGCCACAGTTCCTCGGGCACGCCCGCGGTCTTGACGATCGCGCCCTGGGGAGCCAGGTTGCCGTAGAGCACGGCCAGGCCGCCGTCCGCGGTGTAGGCGTGCTCGATATCCCGGATGCAGCCGCCCTCGCGGTCGGTGTCCAAGCTTTCCCAGCGGGCCGACTGCGAGTACGGCCTGGTGGTCCGGATCCCGCCGGGGGCCGCGTGGTACAGTTCGACGGCCTCGTCGCGGACCGATGCGGAGCGCAGGTCCCAGGCGTCGATGAAGTCCCGCAGCGTTTCGCTGTGTACCGTGCGGACCGTCGTGTTGAGCAGGCCGCCCCGGTCCAGCTCGCCGAGGATCGCCGGGATGCCGCCCGCCCGGTGCACGTCCTCGACGTGGTAGTTGCTGCTCGGCGCGACCTTGCACAGGCAGGGCACCCGCCGGGACACCTCGTCGATTTCCTTCAGGCCGAAGTTCACGCCCGCCTCGTGCGCCGCAGCCAGCAGGTGCAGGATCGTGTTCGTCGACCCGCCCATCGCCACGTCCAGGGCCATCGCGTTCTCGAACGCGTCCCGGCTGGCGATGGCGCGCGGCAGCGCGGATTCGTCGCCGTCCGTGTAGTACTGCGCGGTCAGCTCGACGATCGCCGCCCCGGCCCGCTCGAACAGGCCGCGCCGGGCGGCGTGCGTGGCCAGCGTGGTCCCGTTGCCCGGCAGCGCGAGGCCGATCGCCTCGGTCAGGCAGTTCATCGAGTTGGCGGTGAACATGCCCGAGCAGGAGCCGCACGTCGGGCAGGCGGCCTCCTCCATCTCGAGCAGTTCGGCGTCGGATACCGACGGGTCCGCCGAGGCGACCATCGAGTCGATGAGGTCGAGCTTGCGGCCGCCCGTGGTCAGGCCGTTCACCGGCTTGCCGGCTTCCATCGGGCCGCCGGAGACGAACACGGTCGGGATGTTCAGCCGCATGGCCGCGATCAGCATGCCCGGCGTGATCTTGTCACAGTTGGAGATGCAGATCAGCGCGTCCGCGCAGTGCGCTTGCACCATGTACTCGACCGCGTCCGCGATGAGCTCGCGGCTCGGCAGCGAGTACAGCATCCCGCCGTGGCCCATCGCGATGCCGTCGTCCACGGCGATGGTGTTGAACTCGCGGGGGATGGCCCCGGCCGCCTTGATCGCGCCCGAGACGACCTGGCCGACCTCACGCAGGTGGACGTGCCCCGGAACGAACTCGGTGAAGCTGTTGGCTACCGCTACGATCGGCCTGCCGATGTCCTCGCGGGCGACGCCCGAGGCCCGCATCAGGGCGCGGGCCCCCGACATGTTTCTGCCGTGCGTGACAGTGCGAGACCGAAGCGGTGGCATGACCGGTCATCTCCGTAGGTGAGCCGAGGAACGCAGGGGGAAACCCCGCTCGCAGGTTTCCTCAGCCTACCGGAGTGCGCTGGGCTGCATTGTTGAGCGGAAGTACCCGGGCCGCGGCCGCGTAGATCTCCTCGACCTCACTCGCGCTGAGCGTCGGCCGCTCCCGCATCGTCGCGTTCCGCCGCAGGTACTTGCGGAGCCGGTCGCCGCTGAACACGTCGACCTCGCGGATGGTGGCGACGATCCACGGCACCTTGGGCCCGTACACGGCCAGCACCGGGCGGACGTAGACGGGCTTGCGGAGCTCGCTGGTCAGCCGGTCGCTGGCCTGCTGCGCCTCCCAGCGCGCGTGCTCCAGGCGGTCCTTCTTGGTGAACGGGCCGTGGTAGAGCTGCCGCGCGTTCCGGGTCCGGATGGGCAGGTGCTTGTCCCACGACTCCGAGTCGATCGCGTACGCGCCGGTCGGCCCGACGACGAAGTGGTCGATGAACTCGCGGCTGCCCGGGATCGGCCGCGAATGCAGCGCCCGGTAGCCGGACCCCTCCATCCGCGCGAGCTGGCGCTGGGTCCGCTTCTGCGCGCCGGTCAGCTTGACGCCGGGCGGCATCGACGCGGTGGTCCGCGACCGGTAGATGGCGTCGGCGATGCCCGCGAGCACCGCGGCGGTCAGGCCCGCCCGCCAGGTGAAGACGAACGTGAAGACCAGTCCGGCCACGATCGCGATCAGCAGTCGCCGCTTCCAGATCCGCATCCGGGAGTCGGACAACAGGTCGCCGAGTTGCAGCCGTTCCGCCATCCGCTCGACGGTGGGCGCCGGTCTCCGGGAGCCCTCCGGGCCCTCCGGGCTATCCGGGCCGGACGGGCCCTGCGCGCCGGACGAACTCGATCCCGCGGTGATCGCGAGCCGCCGGACCGGGATGTCGTGGTGCCGTGGCGGCGGGGCCTGCCGCTGCGGGCGCTGGCGGACCGGTCCCGGGCGCGCTGCTCCCTCTTGTACCGCTCCCTCTTGTACAGGGCCCTCCTGCTCCGGGGCCGCGGATTTTCCCGAACGGACGTCCCTGGGCGCCGTCCTCTGCTCCGGGCCCGGTCGTTCGGGGGGCCGCTGAGCCGGTCCCTGCGGGCCGGGGCCACCCGGCGAATCCGGGCTCCGGCCGGCGCCGAGGCCGCAGCAAGGGCTCCTTGTACAGGCGGCGCGGCTCCCAGATCTGCTCGTCGGGCCGGGCCGAGCGGCCGGCCTGGCCCGCGTCCGGCAGGGCGGCGCCCAGTGGCCCGAAGCTGGAGACGCGCGGATCAGCCGGGGCCGGCCGGGGGCAGCCGGGGCGGGCTGTGCATGCCGGTCTTCCGTACCGGGCCAGACGTTCCGGGACGCCGCCCGGAAGGCGGTGTTCTCCGCCGCGCCCCGCAGCGCGCTCTTCCGCTTGGCAGCGTCCCGCGGGCCCTCGTCCCGGGAGCCGGCATCGTCGCGGGGGCTCTCGTCTCGGGAGTCCACGTCCCTGGAGTCCGCGTCGGACGGTTCCCGCGGGTCCGGTGGGACCTGTGTGCCTGCTGAGGCCCGCGTGCCTGGTGGGCTCTGCGGGTCACCGGCCGGGGTGCCGCCGGTGGCTCCCTCAGGAGGGCCGACCACTTCCGGGCCTGCGTGCGGTACGACGGCGCCAGGCGAATGATTCGGGCGCGCGCCGTTGCGCCCCTGTTCGTTCGACGGGGCCGATGACCTATGGCTTTTCCTGGTCAGCCACGTCATCTGTTCCACAAGCCCAGCGTAACTGACTAAAGGATGAGCGCAAGTCGTCACTGGTTGAGTTAATTGTGTCGCTCTAGGGAGTGTATGAAGGTCTCTGCGCGGGCAGGAATCCATTTTCGGCCGGCTTACCGGTAAGCGGTCTACCATTTGGTGACATGCCGCAGATTCACGAGCTTACGATGACCGACCTGGCCGCTGCGATCGCCGCCGGCAGCTTTCTCCGGTCGAGGTGACAAATCATTATCTGCGCCGCACCGAGGAGCTGAACGCGCAGGTCGGAGCGTTCTACACGGTGACCGCGGAGCTGGCGCAAGAGCAGGCCCGCGCGGCGGAAAAGGCCCTAACCGCGTCCTCCGAGTCGGCGCCGGCGCCGCCACTTCTGGGCGTTCCGATCCCCATCAAAGACCTCAACATGGTCGATGGTGTCCGGCAGACGTTCGGGTCGGCCGTGTATGAGGACTATGTGGCGTCCGGTGACGATTACGTGGTGGCCGCGATCAGGTCGGCCGGCGCCGTCATCACTGGCAAGACGGCGACGCCGGAATTCGGCCTTCCGTGTTACACAGAGACCGAGATCGGGCCGCCGGCCCGGACGCCCTGGGATCTTACCCGGTCGGCCGGCGGGTCCAGCGGCGGGGCCGCTGCGGCGGTGGCCGCACGCCTCGCCCCGGCCGCCCAGGGCAGCGATGGCGGCGGGTCCATCCGCATCCCGTCGAGCGTGTGCGGCCTGTTCGGCATCAAGCCGTCCCGCGGCCGGGTGTCCGAGGGCCCGATCGTGCCGGACCTGTTCGGGCTGGCCGTCAACGGTCCGATCGCGCGGACCGTAGCCGACGCTGCGCTGCTGCTCGACGTGATGAGCGGCAACTACCCGGGCGACATGTACACGCTGCCGCCGCTGCCAGACGGGGAGACGTTCCTTGGCCATACCCGCCGGGACCCGGGCCGCCTCCGGATCGGGCGCACGCTCAGCCCGGTGGTCGAGGGCGCCGTCGTCCACCCGGACTGCGCGGCCGCCTACGAGGAGGCCAGCGCCCTGCTCACCGAACTCGGCCACGACGTGGAGGACGTCCAGCTGCCGATCGGGCCGGACGTGGTGCCGTTCTTCGAGACGCTCTGGTACGCGCACGCGACGCTGGCCCCCATCGACCCGGCGCGCGAGGACCGGCTGCTGCCGTTCACCCGCTACATGCGCGAGCGCGGGCTGGCCACAGCGCTGCGGATCTGATCTTCGCGCAGGCGTACCTGCAGGCCGTGCTGCGCCCGGCGCTGGCCGCGATGAACGCCTACGACGCCATCCTCACCCCCACCCTGGCCATGCCGCCGGTGCCGGTCGGGTACTTCACCGAGGTCGACCCGGCGGAGAACTTCGAGCGGCAGAAGCGCTTCACCCCGTTCACGGCCGCGTATAACCTGACCGGCCAGCCCGCGGTCAACCTGCCGCTGTACTGGAACGCCGACGGGCTGCCGATCGGGGTCATGCTGGCCGGGCGGATCGGCGGGGAGGGCACCCTGATCTCGCTGTCCGCTCAGGTCGAGCAGGCCCGCCCGTGGCGGGACAGGGTGCCCGCATTGGGGTAGTTCCGCTGGGATATTTTCGTGCCGTGCGACTTGGCCGGCGGCAACGGAGCAGGCCGGGCCGGATCGCCAGCCTGGCCGGTGCGGTCATGGTCTCGGCCGTGCTGCTGTGGGTCCTGGCGGCCGGCTTCGGCGCGATCCCGCCGCTCGGGGCGGTGCTGGACGCCGGCCGCGGCGCCTGGACCTCCGCCGCGGGCGGCCAGCCGGCCACCTCCCAGACGCTGCGCGTGCCCGGCCTGCAGCACCCGGTCTCGGTGTCCTACACCCGACAGGGCCTCGCCTCCATCCAGGCGTCCTCCCGCCATGACGTGTTCCTGGCCCTGGGGTACGTGCACGCTTCCTTCCGGCTGGCCGAGATGGACGAGGAGCGCCGCCTCGGCGAGGGCCGTCTGGCGCAGCTGGCCGGCCCCTCCGAACTGTCTTCCGACGAGTTCGAGCTACGGCTGGGGCTGCTGCGCACCGCGCAGCGGGAGTGGGCGCAGACGCCGCGGTCCAGCCCGGCCGGCCAGGCGCTGCTCGCCTACGCCCAGGGCGTTAACGACAACATCGCGCACGTGCGCGCGGCCGGGACCTGGCCCGCCGCGTTCTCGCTGGCCCGCGTCTACCCGCAGCCGTGGACCCCGGTGGACTCGCTGGTCATCCAGGGCGTCCTGACCCAGGAGCTCGATTTCACCACGACGCCGCTGGACTACGCCCTGCTGGAGAGGTCGCTCGGCCGCGCGCGCACGATGGCCTGGTTCCCGGTCATCCCGGCGAACCAGCAGAACTCCTACGACCCGGGTCCCTACTCCCATCCTGGTTTGACGCCCATCCCGCCAGACGCCGCCAGCACAGCGCCCGGCCCGGTCCGCGCGGCCACGACCTCCACGTCCGCCGCGACCACCTCTCAAGCCACGCCTGCCGCCGTCGCCGGGGCGGCGGCGACGTTGCTCGCCCAGATCAGCCGGCTCCCGGCCGGGCTCGTGCACCGCGAGCCCGACAGCAACGCCTGGGCGGCCAACGGCCCGAAGGTCGCCGGGCACGGCGCGATGCTCGCCGGTGACCCGCACCTCCCGCAGACGCTCCCGTCGGTCTGGTACGAGGCGGCGCTGTCCGCGCCCGGCCTGGCCGCCAGCGGAGTGACCGTGCCCGGCGTCCCCGGCGTGCTCATCGGGCACAATGCGCACATCGCCTGGTCGCTGACGGATACGCAGAACCAGGCCGCCCTGTTCTACGCCGAGCAGACCAGCAAGGCCCGCTCGGGCCAGTACTACTGGCGCGGGGCCTGGCGGCGCACGCAGCAGGTGCGGTACACGATCAACGTCCGCGGCGGCTCGCCGGTCCACCTGATCGTGGACATCACCGTGCACGGGCCGATCATGACGCAGGCCGGGCAGACGATGGCCGTCGACTGGATGGGCAACGTCCCCTCGGCCGATCTGACCGCGCTGCTCGGCGTGGACCAGGCCAGCAACTTCGGCCAGTTCCGGGCGGCGCTAGTCGAGCTGGCACGCCCCCACGCAGAACTTCGTGTACGCCGACGACCAGGGCCATATCGGTGCCATCTCGGCCGGGTACTACCCGCAGGTCGCTCACGGTGACCCATGGCTGCCGCTGCCCGGCGCCGGAGCGGACGACGTCACCGGCGTCATCCCGTACGCGGCCGAGCCGCAGGTCTACGATCCGCCGGAGCACGTCATCGCGACCGCCAACCAGCGTCCGGTGGGGCCTTCTTATCCCTATTACATCGGCACCAGCGCCGACTTCTTCGACAACGGTTTCCGCGCCCACGAGATCTACGCCTACCTGCGCGGCCATTCGGCCATGACCCCGGCCAGCTTCGCGGACCTGCAGGGGAATGTGACCGACAGCCTGGCCGCCGCGATCGTGCCCAGGCTGCTGGCCGCGCTGCGCGCGGCGCCGGGCCCGCTCACCGGGCCGGAGCGGACGGCGATGAACCTGCTCGCCGGCTGGAACGACACGATGACGACCGGCTCGGCGGCCGCCTCGGTGTGGTGGACGTTCTGGGGCGACTACATCTCCGTGGCGTTCCAGCCGTGGTGGACCTCGGCCCGCGTGCCGGTCGGGAAGGACCGCGCGGCCTTGGCGCTGTCCTCATGGCCGACCAGCCTGACCGAGGACCTGGCCGCCTGGACGGCCGGCCCGGCACCGGCCGGGGCGTTTACCCTCCCGTCGGGAGCGCACCGCACCGCCGCGCAGGTGATGCGGACGGCGTTCGGGGTGGCCGTCGGGCACCTGGCCGCGAAGCTGGGCGGGACTCCGGCCGGCTGGACGTGGGCGCGGCTGCACACCCGGTACTTCCCGTCGGTGAGCGGGGCCACGGGCCTGGGCTACGGGCCGCGCGGGTCCAGCGGGGACGCCTGGACCGTGGACGCGGCCGAAGGAGGCCTGCAGTCCAGCATCGGCCCGAGCTGGCGGATGATCGTGAACTTCTCCGTGCCCGCGGGCCACCCGGTAACCGCGGAAGGCGTGTACCCGGGCGGTCAGAGCGAGAACCCGGCCTCCCCCTGGTACGCCAACCTGATCGCCGACTGGTGGGACAACCGCTACCTGCCGATGGCGTCCCCCGGGAGCGCGCGGAGCCATTCGCTGGTCGCTGCGGCCTGCCGCGGCCGGGACGGCAGGCTGCTGGTGCTGGCGGTAACGGTGCCGCTGCGGCCGGACGGGCGGGCGGCCGTGGCTGACCTGCGAAAACTCGGCAAGCGGGGCAGTTACCGGCTGGGTGCCCGGCGGCTAGACGGCGGCGGGGTCCGCTGGAGCAGCCCGGCGGGCCGGCCTGGCCGTGGGCCCCGCGCGCTCCGCAGCCCGGCGTTCGGGCCACCGCCGGCCCGCGTTCGGTACGGCCGGTGGCTGGCTGCCGTGGTCGCCGGAGCCGTGATCATCGCGGTCGCGGCGGAGTTCGGGCTGTGGTTCGTGCCGTTCATCATCGGGGTGCTGGCCGGCGTCGCCGCACGCCGGTCGGGCTGGCGGCTGCGCTGGGCGCTGCCGGCCGTGATCGTGATGGCCGCCGCGGGCTGGGCGATCCCGCTGCTGTGGCAGGTCGTGCGGGGTCAGCCGGTGGGCGCCACCGCACGGGTCATCGCGGCGCTGGCCGGATTGCCGCCGCACGCGGCCATTGGCATCATCGTCACGCTGCTGCTGGCCTGCCTTCAGGCCGTCGTTGGCCTGTGGCTCGGCCAGGCCTGCCTGCCCGGCCGTCCTCGCTGACCCCGCCAGGCACGGAGACTGCCGTTCGTGCGGCTCCGCCCGGTGGAACGCGTAGGTATATGAAACGCAGGCAAGCGCGTACATGGGGACCGTAATGCCGCCCTGGCCGTAGCCAGGCCGACCGTGCCGGCCCTCGGTCATACCGGGCGGCGCTTCAGCCCCAGGACGTGGTGCGCATGGCTTTGTCTCCTTTGCGATGAGCTGTGGGCTATAGGCGGCTGGGTTCAGCCCCAGGAGGTGGTGCGCATGGCGGGGCTCCTTCCGTTCGGGATGGGCGAGGGTGCGGTCTGGCGGGTCAGCCCCAGCTGGTGGTGCGCATGGCGGCGGCTCCTTTCGGTAGATGGGGTCGGTGGGCGGGTGCGGGGGTTCAGCCCCAGGCTGGTGGTGCGCATGACGGCGGCTCCTTTCGGTAGCGGGGTCGGTGGGCGGGTGCGGGGGTCAGCCCCAGGCTGGTGGTGCGCATGGCGGCGGCTCCTTCCGGTGGCGTGGGTGGGCGAGGGTGCGGTCTGGCGGGTCAGCCCCAGCTGGTGGTGCGCATGGCGGCGGCTCCTTTCGGTAGATGGCGGTGGGTGGGCGGGTGCGGGGGTCAGCCCCAGCTGGTGGTGCGCATGGCGCCGGCTCCTTTCTCTGGATAGACGAGGGTGCGGTCTGGCGGGTCAGCCCCAGGACGCGGTGCGCATGGCGGGCTCCTTCCGGTCGATTTGCCTGGCGGATGAGAGCGGGCCGGAGCCCGGCGGCCTGGCGCGGTGGTGCGCCCGGGAAGCCTTCCTCGGGCGGCGGCGACACACTGAATGCCCGGGCACGGGCAGACGGCTGTCGTCGGTGCCCATGACGGTCCTTCCGCGGCCGCTGTCCGCCCCCGGACGGGCCCCATGGGAACGTCTCGGGCATATGCGCGCATGTCGGTAATGTCGGAAATATCCAGTACAGGATGATTTCACGGCACCGCCGTAACAATGAGCCAGCTGAGACACTGTTTGCCAACCTGAAGCGGCATTTATGCCGTGGTGTAGTCATTACCTGACAGTAGGTATCGTTCTCTGTGACAATGCGGCACACTTAGACCAGCGCCCGCTGCGGGCGACAGCGCTGACCATCGAGGAGGTGCCGATGGCGTTCCGCTCGTCGCAGCCTGGCTCGGTGGGCGGTTTCCGTGCGCGTGTGGCCCCTGTGGGAGCTGCCCCGGCTGGCTGGTGGCTGTTCATCGTCGCTGGCGGTTGCCGTCCACGCCGCGGCCATCGGGGTCGCGGTATCGTTTCGTCACCTTCACGCCCGCATGACCTTTTCCTGTTTCGGCACCGCTCATGGCCTGCGCGGCCGCCACGGTTGAGCTCAGACGGAAGCAGCGGGACCGCACGGGCGTGAACAACGATGTGTACGGCGTATGGGAGCTGGCGATCGCCATCCTGCTCCCGCCCGCGTATGCGCTGGTCTCTCCGATTCTCCCGGTAGCCGCTCATGCAGTGGCGGGTCCGCCGGGTGCCCTCTACCGGCGGGTTTACACCGCGGCCGCGCATCGGCCTGTCCTTCGCCAGCGCGTCGGTGACGTTCCATCTGCTGGACAGGCTGATACGGGGCTCCCGCATCGGCGACCGCGCTGTACGCGTCTGGCCTGGCTGCGGAGCCGTTATGTTCAGCACCCTGGTCAAGGCCGTGCTGAACAAGGCTGCTGATCCTGATCGCGATCAAAGGCACCGATCCGAGCGCGACGGTGATCCGGGACACCTTCCAGCGCGAGCCCCTGTACAACGAGCTGGCCGAGATGTGCATCGGCGACGATGCTCACGTTCGGCGTGGCCGGGAACATCTTCCTGGCCCCGGTGGCGCTGCCCGTGCTCGTGCTGCTGCAGCGCTCCCTCAGCCACGCCCAGCTGCTGAACGACTCGCGCACCGACGCCAAGACCGGGCTGCTGAACGCGCGGACCTGGGAGCGCGAGGCGAAGCCGAGGTGGCACGGGCCGTCCGGGCCCGGATGGCGCTGGCCGTGGCCGTCCTCGACATCGACTGGTTCAAGCTGGTCAACGACACCTATGGCCACCTGTTCGGGGACGAGGTGCTGAAGGAGATCGCCCAGTGCCTGCCCGGCGTGCTGCGCGAGTACGACTCGGCTGGCCGGTTCGGCGGGGAAGAGTTCGTGCTGCTGCTGCCGCATACCCGCGCGGTGGATGCGTTCCGCATCGCGGACCGGGTGCGTGACCACATCTCAGGGCTCTCGCTGCGAACCTCGGACGGCCAGGCGGTTCAGGTCACCGTCTCCTTGGGGGTGGCGGCGCTGGACGCCGGCTCGCGCCGTGAACTGAGCGAACTGCTCGCGGCGGCGGACGCGGCCCTGTACCGCGCCAAGCGGGACGGCCGGAACCAGGTGCAGATGATCAGCACCACGCGCGGCCTGAGCGCCGTCGGCGGCCGCGCAACCGCCGGCCTGAACGCATTCGGTGGCGTACCCGAGTCCCCGAGCGTCTGGGATGTCCTGCCGCGCGGCAATGCCCGTCCGGCCGATGAGGCCGATGAGGTCACGTCCCGGCTATGAGTGCCTCCAGACCCCGGGCTGGCCGGGAGCAATAGGCTTGCGTCGTGTCTAACGGACGTCCCACGCCCGACGTGAACGCGATCTTGCTTGACGCGGGCGGTGTCATGATCTTCCCTTCGCCGGAACTCCTGCTCCCGCCGCTGCACGCCGCCGGCCTGCAGCCCACCGTGGCCGACCTGGAGCGCGCGCACTACCGGGCCATGGCTGACTGCGACACACCCGGGCGGGAGCCGCCGGGCGGCCAGTGGTGGCTCGAGTACCTGCAGGATTTCGTCGCTGCCTGCGGCGTTCCGCCCGCGGACGCGCCCACCGTGGCCGCGGACATCGTGGGCCTGACCGACGGATTCTCCTGGACGCACGTGGGCCCGGGGGTGGTCGACGCGCTGCGCGGCATCGCCGCCCTGGGGCTGCCGCTCGGCATCGTCTCCAACTCGACGGGAGAGGTCGAGCAAGCGCTCCGCCAGCTTGAGGTCTGTTACGCACCCGGCGAGGACGCCGGCGCAACGGGCGGTGCCCCCGCCGCAACCGGTGTCCCCGCCGCAACCGGTGTCCCCGCCGCAACCGGTGTCCCCGGCGCAAACGGGGACGTACCCGGCTCGGCCGATGGTGTCCCCGGCACGGCCCCCGGCGGCGTCGAGGTCGGCGTCGTCATCGATTCGGCCGTCGTCGGCGTGTCCAAGCCCGACCCGGCCATCTTCGCCCTGGCCCTGGACGCGCTGGGCATGCCCACCGCCGATCGGAGCACGGTCGTGCACGTGGGGGACAGCCTCCGCTACGACGTGGCCGGCGCGATCGCGGCGGGCGTCCGCCCCGTGCACCTGGACCCGCACGGCTATTGCCCCGCTCCGGACGGCCACGAGCACATCCGCCGCCTCGGCGAAATCGTCTCCCTCGCCGCCCCCCGGCCCGCCAAAGCCCAGCGCGGCTAAAAAGCGCGGATAAAACTGGCCAGCATGACCATAGAGGAGCCGGCTTCGCTGCTAATCCCCGGCCCCTCAAGGGGCGACGGCCCCTCAGGGGCGGCGCGGAGCTCAGGTGGCCAGAGCGTCGCGTTCGCGGCAGCGGAGGGCGCGGGCCACATCGTCGCGGCCCTCCACCAGCAGGCGCCGCAGCGCCGCGGGCGGCTGGGTCTTCGCGATGTAGTCGTCCGTGAGGCGGATCGTCTCCACCGAGATGGGGCAGATCGTGTAGCCGATGGTGACGAACCGCTGGGCCATGTCCGAGCTCCACTCCCGCCAGATGTCCGCGAGGACGGCGAAGTACGGATCGCGGAACTTCTCGATCAGCGGGCGCTGGTCCGGATCGGCGAACCCGCCCAGCGTGGCGCGGAACGTCGCGTTGGGCAGCTTGCCGCTGACGATCTCCTCCCACACCGTCCGCTTCACCTCCGGATCGGGGGTGGCGGCGCGGCAGGAGGCGGCGTGCCGCTCGCCGGCGTCGGTCTTGTCCCGCTCCAGTTCCGCCTCGATCTCACCGAATCCGGCCCAGCCCCGGCTGACCAGCCGGTGCAGCAGCGTCCAGCGCAGGTCGGTGTCGATGGTGAGCCCCTCGAACATCGCCGTCCCGTCCAGCAGGCTGCGCAGCAGGGTGAGGTGCCGGTCGGAGATCGCGACCCCGGCCAGCGCCTGGAGGTAGGCGAGCTGAGCGTCGCTGCCGGGCGCCGCGGCGATCAGCAGGTCGTGCAGCGTGTCCGCCATCAGCTCCAGCCCGGTGAGCTCCCACGCCGGGTCGGCGAACCGCCGGACCGCCTGGGCCGTCTGCCGGAGCAGGGTCTGCGCCACGCTGATGTCGGTCACCGAATCGACGCCGAGCAGGATCAGGCGCACGTAGTCGCGGGCCGCCATTTCCGCGTCCCGGCACATGTCCCACGCGGCGGACCAGGCCAGCGCCGCGGGCAGCGGGTCGCGGAACTCGCCGATGGCCTGGATCAGCGTGCCCAGCGAGTGGTCGTCGAGCCGGATCTTGGCGTAGGTGAGGTCGTCGTCGTTGACGAGCACCAGATCGGGCCGCTGATCCCCGGCCAGTTCCGGGATCACGGTCAGTGCGCCGCCCGTGTCGGTCTCCACCCGCCGCCGCCGGACCAGCCCGTCCGCGGTCCGGTCGTAGAGCCCGATCGCGATCCGGTGCGATCGCAGCACGGGGTATTCGGCGGGGGCCTCCTGCCGTACGGCGAAGGAGGTGAACCGGCCGTCCGCGTCGGTCTCGTATTCGGGGCGCAGCGTGTTCACGCCCGCGGTCTCCAGCCATTCCCTGGACCACTCGGCCAGGTTACGGCCGGACGTCTCCTCCAGCGCGGCCAGCAGGTCCGCCAGGGCGGCGTTCCCCACGCGTGCGCGGCGAAGTACCGGCGCACCGCGGCCAGGAAGTTGTCCCGGCCCACGTACGCGACGAGCTGCTTCAGCACAGCCGCGCCCTTGGCGTAGGTGATGCCGTCGAAGTTCACCTCGACCGCGTGGATGTCGGGGATGTCCGCGGCGATGGGATGGGTGGACGGCATCTGGTCCTGCCGGTACGCCCATGCCTTGTACAGCTGGGCGAACGTGGTCCAGGCCGACGTCCAGCGGGTCGCCTCGGCCTCGGCCAGCGTGCCCGCCCAGGTGGCGAAGGACTCGTTCAGCCACAGGTCGTCCCACCAGCGCATCGTGACCAGGTCACCGAACCACATGTGCGCCATCTCGTGCAGGATCGTCTCGGCGCGCGCCTCGTGGGCGAAGTCGGTGACCCGGGACCGGAAGATGTAGCTTTCCAGGAAGGTGACGCAGCCCGCGTTCTCCATCGCGCCTTCCTTGAACTCGGGCACGAAGAGCTGGTCGTACTTGCCGAACGGGTACCGAACGCCGAACGCCGCGTGGTAGAAGCCGAAGCCCTGCTTGGTGACCTCGAAGATCTCGTCCGCGTCCAGGTACCCGGCCAGCGACTGCCGGCAGTAGATCCCGAGCGGGATGCCGTCGTGCGAATCCCGGACGACGTGGTACGGGCCGGCCGCGACCGCCGTGATGTACGTGGACATGACCGGGGACGGCGGGAAGTGCCAGCGCGCGGCGGTCTCACCCGCGGGCCCGCGCTCCACGGGCGCCATGTTGGAGACGACCTGCCAGTCCTCCGGCGCGGTGACGGTCAGCTCGTAGGTGGCCTTCATGTCGGGCTGATCGAAGCAGGCGTAGATCCGGTGCGCGTCGAATGTCTCCAGGTCGGAGTACATGTACACGCTGCCGTCGGCCGGGTCGGTGAACCGGTGCAGGCCCTCGCCGCTGCGCGAGTACGCGCAGTCCGCGACCACCCGGAGCACGTTCTCGGCGGCCAGGCCGCTGAGCGTAATCCGGTCCCCGTCGAAGGCGCCCAGGCTGACCGGCTCCCCGTTGAGCGTGATCTCGCGTACCTCCGGGGCGGTCAGGTTGACGAACGTCCCCGCGCCGGGCGTGCCGCAGCGGAACCTCACCACGGTGACCGATGGGAACGTGCTCTCGCCGCCGGTCAGGTCGAGCTCGACCTGGTACGACGAGACGGTGATGAGGTCAGCGCGTGCGCTGGCCTCATCACGAGTGAGGTTGTCTGCCACCTACGGATTCCCTTCACCCTCTGCGCCTGCGGTTCGCCTGTTCCCCTGGGTGCGCCGCCCTCCCCCGGAGCGCGCCGCCCTGGCATCCTCCCACGGGAGCGCGGAATGAGCCGCGCTGGCACCGGGTTGTCGCTGGCGTACCCCGGGCCGAAGGCTGGGCCGCGGGCCGCGGGCCAGCTTCGTCAAACCCGCCTAACGAGGAGCGCGCATGGCTGAGCAGGAAACCACCGTTGTCGATTTCTGGTTTGACCCTATCTGTCCCTGGGCCTGGATCGCCTCGCGGTGGATGCTCGAAGTGGAGAAGGCGCGCCCGGTCACAGCCCGCTGGCATGTGATGAGCCTGTCCGTGCTGAACGCGGACAAGGAGGACCTGCCCGAGCGCTACCGGGAGCTCCTGGCCACCGGCTGGGGCCCGGTCCGGATCTGCATCGCGGCCGAGCAGCAGTTCGGGCCCGAGGTGCTGGGCCGGCTCTACACCGCGCTGGGCACGCGTTTCCACCACGAGAAGGCGCCCCGCGAGCGCGCGACCTACGAGGCTGCGCTCGAGGAGGCGGGCCTGCCCATCAGCCTGGCCGACGCCGCCGAATCCACCGAGTACGACGAGGCGCTGCGGGCCAGTCACCACGACGGCATGGACCGCGTGGGTTACGAGGTGGGCACGCCGGTGATCTCGGTCAACGGGATGTCGGTCTTCGGCCCGGTGGTTTCGCCGATCCCGCGTGGTGAGGCCGCGGGCCGCCTGTGGGATGGGGTGCAGCTGATCGCCGGCACCGACGGCTTTTTCGAGCTGAAGCGCTCCCGCACCCGCGACCCCATCTTCGACTAACCCACGATCAATACCCCTTAACGGACCTACGAGGAGCACGACAACGGGTTACGGCGACCCCGGTCCCCGCGCCAGGTTGAGCCGCCGGCGCATAACGGCGGCAAATAGGCGCGGGTTACGGCGAGGCGTTCATACCGGCCTAACGAACCGGGCCCTTGGGCCCGGTGAGTGGCCGGTGTCTCGGCGAAGTACCCCAGCGGGGCGCGGAGCGCAGCGGGGGGTTCCGGGGGGTCGCCCCCCGGGTCAGCACAGCGAACCGGGCCCTTGGGCCCGGTGAGTGGCCGGTGTGTCGGCGATGTACCGCCGCGGGGCGCGGAGCGCAGCGGGGGGTTCCGGGGGGTCGTCCCCCCGGGTCAGCACGGCGCCCCCCGGGCTAGCACGGTACGTTACGTGCGTGCGCGTATATCTGGGATCTGATCACGCGGGATTCGAGCTCAAGGGCCGCCTTATCGCCTGGCTGTCTGAAGCCGGGCATGAGCCGGTCGACTGCGGGCCGCAGGTCTACCAGGAGGACGACGACTACCCGCCGTACGTGATGCGCGCGGCGGACAGCGTGGTCAAGGACCCGGGCAGCCTCGGCATTGTCATCGGCGGGTCGGGGAACGGCGAGCAGATCGCCTCGAACAAGATCCCCGGGGTCCGTGCGGCGCTGGCCTGGACGGTGGAGACCGCCCAGCTGGCCCGGCAGCACAACGACGCCAACGTGCTGAGCCTGGGGGGCCGGATGTACCCCATGGAGGACGCGCTCGCCTTCGCCAAGGTCTTCATAGAGACCCCGTTCTCCGGGATCGAGCGGCACGCCCGGCGGCTGGCCGAGATCGCCGAGTACGAGAAGACCGGCAAGCTCCGCCCGGCCCCGTAGCCAGGCCAGGCGCCCCCCAGCTCCTCTTGCGGCTGTGCGGCCGCCCGGCCGCCCGGAGCCTGCCTGAGCCGCCCGCCGTCCCTCAGCGGCGCCTGCGCCGGGGACGGCCGTCCGCGCTCTTCGGAACGGCAGCGGGACGCTCTCCGTTCTCCTCTCGCGCCCGGCCGTTCTCCTCTCGCGCCCGGCCGCCCGCTGCGGGCTGGTCCGCGCCGGAACTGCCCGCCGCCCGGAAGCGCGGCGCTGGCCCGGCCGGGCGCGGCGCCGCGGCCCGCGCGTCGGCCTCCTCGGCCGCTTCTTCGTGGTCCGCGTGCGGCCGCGACACATCCCGGGCGCGCATGGCCGCACTGAGCGTGACCTTCATGCCTGGCATGGTCCCCTCGCGTCCTCGTCCCTGCCTCCTGAGCTCAGTCTGCCACGGGCCACTGACATTCCGGGTGGCCGTCATCGCGCGCTAATCGGGAGCAGGTCAGAAGATGATGGGGCACCACGGGGCCGGGTCCCAGGACATGGCGGTAGACAGCCGTGCCACCGCGCCGGCCCGGTGCTGGGTGACCCGGCCCGCGGCGGCCAGCGCGCCGAGGCGCGTCCCACCGAGGTAGGCGGCGCCGAGCTCGGCGATGCCCAGCGACAGGTCGGGAGCCTTGTCCACGGGGTCGCAGACGGCTTCACCGGACTCGTCGACCTGGAGCCGCCACGGGCCCTCGTTGGCCGGGAACATCTCGTCGTGCACGTTCAGGACCACGTCGACGGGGGACGCGTAGCGGCGGCGCGAAAGGGCCGCGGGCAGGTCGGTGAGCCGGGCCCACAGCCCGTCGGTGACGATCGGGCGCAGCCGCCGCGGGTCGGCCAGCTGGAACAGCAGCGGGTCATCGACGGGCCGGATCGCGGCGCGGATGGTGGTGGTCAGATCCCGGCTGAGCAGGTCGCCCCACAGCGCGGCGCTGGCCGCCGGATCGGCGGCGACGAGTTCCCGGACGTCAAGCTGGCCGTCCGGCAGGAACCGCTCGTCGTCCCACCGGCCGATGCCGGAGTAGAGCGCGTAGCCGCGCGGGCCGTCGTCGTCCTCGGCCAGCAGGCACCGCAGCGGTGACGCGTCCTTCCGCTCCGCCTCGGGGTCGTTGAGGACCTGGTTCCACCACGGGTCGTTCCGGGCGAAGAAACCCGGGCGTATCTCCTGCACCGTGTCGTAGACCTTGGCCACTTCCGCACGTGCCTGCTCGGGCTCGGTGATCCGCAGCCGGAGCCCCGGATCGACGGGGACGTCCCGGGTCAGCGCCCCCTCGCCGCGCCGGATCATGAACGTGTCGTGCCAGGATGCGCGGCCATAGCCGTAGCGGCCGTAGATCGCGGACTCCGAGGCCCACAGCACGGCGATCGGCTCACCGCGGTCCCTGATGTCGTTCAGCTGCTGGTGCATGATCCCGCGCAGGATGCCCCGCCGCCGATGGGACGGGAGTACGGCCACCCAGGTCACGCCGGCCGCCGCCGCGGAGGCTCCGGGCACTCGCAGGCGGAAGCCGAACGCCCCGGCGATGCCGACCGGGATGCTGCCGTCAAACGCCGCGAGGCTCCGGTCGAACTCGAAACGGGACAGCACCCTGGGCCGTCGCTCGGCCGTCAGCGGTGCACCGTGGAACGCGTGCTCGTCCACGAGGTGAAAGGCGTCGAACTCGTCGGGGGTGATCGGCCGGATCGGGTAGCGCTCCGTCATGCTTGCCTTGGTACACCCGGACAGCCGCGGATAGCCAGCCTTTTACGTCGCCGGAAGCCCCTGCGTAGCCGGGCTGCCGGCGCAGGCCGCCGGGCCGCATCGGCCGGTGATCACGTCCCGAATGCGGATACAGTGCCGCCATTATGGTTTCCCGCCCTGCGCGTCATCCGCAGCGAGCCCGCCGCGGCCTCCGGGTCCGTGGGCAGCAGGTGCGCGCGGTGCTGAGCAGGCAGTTCATCACGCGGAACCGGCGGCTGGCCTTCAGCCTCGCGCTGGCCATCGTGGCCATCGGGATAGCGGCGGTGCACGTTTCGGTGTGGTGGTTCTCGCCCGGCGTGATCATCCTGCCGATCCTCGCGGGCGGCATGCTGCTCTGGGTCCGGGCCCTGCGCGTGCTGTTCGTGGTCGCCGCCGTGATGGTGGCCTACGACATCACGTCCCACCGGGCCGGCCCCGGCATCGTCGCGACGATCGTGGTGACCGCGGTCTTCGCCGATGTGCTCGCGCGGACGCGGGCGAAGCTCGGGCTGCAGGGCCTGCGCGGCGACCAGATGCTCATCGAGCTCCGCGATCGGATCCGCGAGCAGGGCAAGCTGCCGCCGCTGGGCGACGGCTGGGGCTCGGACGTGATCCTCCGCCCGGCGGGCGGGGCGTCGTTCGGCGGCGACTTCGTCGTCTCGTACTCCGACGGCAAGACCCTGGAGGCCGCGCTGGTCGACGTGTCCGGCAAGGGCATCGACGCGGGCACCCGGGCGCTGCTGCTGTCCGGGGCGCTGGGCGGCCTGCTGGGGTCGGTGCCGAGGACCGACTTCCTCGGCGCCGCCAACGCCTACCTGCGCCGCGGCCGGTGGAACGAGGGCTTCGTCACCGCGGTGCACCTGTCGCTCGACCTGACGTCGGGGGAGTACGTGGTCTCCTCGGCCGGCCACCCGCCGGCCGTGCACTACGAAGCGGCCAGTGGCCGGTGGCGCATCACCCGGGCGCGTGGCATCGTCCTCGGGGTCGTCCCCGATCTCCAGGGCGTCCCCACCAACCCGGAGGAGGGGGTCCTGCGCCGCGGGGACGCCCTCGTGCTCTATACCGACGGCCTGGTCGAGGCCCCGGGGCGGGACATCGACGCCGGCATCGACAAGCTCCTCGGCGAAGCGGAGCAGCTGGTCACCAAGGGCTTCCAGGCCGGTGCGGCCGACCTGGTGACCACCCTTCAGCGGGACGTGGGCAGCTCCGACGACTGCGCCCTCGTCCTCATCTGGCGTTCCTGACCCCGGAGCCAGCAGCCAGCAGCTAGCGGGCCAGCGCCGCCGCGCGATCGAGCAGCCGGTCGGCCCGGGCAATGAGGCTCGCCGCCTGTATGTCGTCCACCGGCCGGCCGCCGAAGGCGGCGCCGAGCAGGTCCGCGCTCATCTGGGCCGCCAGCGCGTCCCGGGCGGCGCCGAGCGCCTCCAGTTGCGCCTCGACGCTGCGGTAGCGGGCATCGCGATCGGCAGGCCGTGCGAACTTCCGTACAGCCCGGTCTCCGAGGTGACGATGTCGTCGGCGGTGTGCGCGATCAGCGGGTTGTGCTCGCGGGTGATCAGCATGCCGTTGCCGGTCCGGACACGCGCACTGGTACCTCCCGGCCAGGCCCGAGCGCTATCGCACGGATCAGAACGTGCGAAACGAGCAAACCGTGACCCGAGTACCACACCGTTACGCATAAACGTCCGCGAGGAGAACAGGCGATGTCGCTTGCCGGTCTCCCGCCCGGGCCCAGAGCCGCTGGGCGCCGGATCTGGCGGGAAACAGGAATTGCCATCACTTCATAGCGCTTAGTAACGCCTTTGGGGCGGAATAGACGGTAGTTTTCCGGCGCTGTCACACGTCACGCGGAACTGTATCCCAGGCCCGGCAGTGCATACCTGACGGCCCACTAAGGCGAGCCGGGCGCCGGTAACCTGTCATGGCGGGTGCGCATTGTGCGGGCCGTCGGCTATCGCGTACGCAGCGTTGACGTTTGCCCTGCGCCGGGCATTGCCGTCCGGCAAAAAATCTGCATCGGTACTGCGTCGAATATATATCGGCTCTGTATCCAAACGATATCGCGCAGATGTCGTGGGGCGTAGAACGCTGCTGCTCAGAACGGCATCCAGGGGCGGCGCCCGACCGGGCCGGAGGACTATCCGACCTATATCACCAGCACCTTTGTGTGTGCAAATTGTTAACTGGGGTGTGGCTGCTACGCTCTTGCGACTGCGATGAAACTCTGATGTGCTGGGGCGCGAAAACGCGCCGGGATGACTGTTAAACGTGCCTGGCTACGAGGCTAAACGCGGTCCCGCGCGGCGCGGCGGAAACGTCCGCTGGCGTCTCCCGATAGCCCAATCCCCGACACGCGTGTCAGGTGACGCGGGTGTCATTGTTTGCATTCATTCAGAGGCAACCCCGAAACTATGGACCATGGCTGGTAACGCGAGCGGTACTGAGCATGCGCCGGCACGGCGGGGTCTCAGGCCGCCCCGGTGCCACCTGGAGACGGGCCACCTGGAGACGGGCCAGCCACAGTCGGCCAGCCCGGGACCGCCGAGGAGATCTCGCTGGCGGCCGCGGCCCAGGCCCCTGCCGAGAACTTCCCGGTCGCCATGCGCATTCTGCCGGCCCGGTACCGGCGCCACCTCATGGCGCTGTACGGCTTCGCGCGGCTGACCGACGACATCGGGGACGAGATAGCGCCCGCGGACCGGTCCCGGCTGCTGGACGATCTCGAGGCCGACGTGGCGCGCATCTACGACGGCGGCAGCCCCCCGCGCCTGGCCGCGCTGCGCGAACTGGCCGTCACGGTGGCCGAGTGCGGGATCCCCGCCCAGCCCCTGCTCGACCTCATCCAGGCCAACCGCCAGGACCAGATCGTCACCCGCTACGAGACATACGCGGACCTGGCCGCCTACTGCCGGCTGTCCGCCAACCCCGTCGGTCTCGTGGTGCTGCACATCTTCGGGGCGGCGTCCGCGGAGCGTGAGCGGCTCTCCGATAACATCTGCACTGCTCTCCAGCTTGTGGAGCACTGGCAGGACGTGGCGGAGGACCTCCGCAAGGGCCGGATCTACCTGCCGCGGCAGGACATGGAGCAGTTCGGGGTGACGGAGACCGATCTCGCGGCGCCCGTGACGGGACCCCGCGTCCGCGCGCTGATCGGCTATGAGGCCACCCGCGCGTCCGCCCTGCTCGACGAGGGAGCACCGCTCATCGGCATGCTGCGCGGCTGGGGGCGGCTGGCGGTGGCGGGCTACGTGGCAGGCGGCCGGGCCGCCCTGTCCGCGATCGTGGCCTCCGGCCACGACGTGCTGAGCATGACGCCGCGGCCGGACAAGCGGGAAACGGCCGCCAAGGCAATCCGTGCGTACCTGCGAGGGAGGTGAGGACGATGGACACGGCCGAGGCCTACCGGGCCTGCGAGGAGATCACCTGGTCGCAGGCGCGTAACTTCGCCTACGGCATCCGGCTGCTGCCCGTCGGCAAGCGGCAGGCTCTCGCCGCTCTCTATGCCTTCGCCCGCCGGATCGACGACATCGGCGACGGGACGATGGCGGCTCAGGCCAAGCTGGCGGAGCTGGAGGAAGCCCGGGCCGAGGTGCTGGGCCTGACGCGCCCCGGGGCCCCCGCCCCCCGCCGCGATCCGGTCCTCGTCGCGCTGGCCGACGCCGGCCAGCGGTTTCCCGTGCCCATGCAGGCGTTCGGCGAGCTTATCGACGGCTGCGTCGCCGACGTCAACGGCACCTTCTACGGCACCTTCGACGACCTGCGGTACTACTGCCGCTGCGTCGCCGGATCCATCGGCCGTCTGTCCCTCGGTGTCTTCGGGGCGGCGGACATGGCCGTGGCCGAGCCGCTGGCCGACTCCCTCGGGGTGGCCCTGCAGCTCACGAACATCCTGCGGGATATCCGCGAGGACTACCGCAACGGCCGTGTCTATCTTCCGGCCGAGGATCTCGACCGCTTCGGGTGCACGCTGAAGCCGCCCGCCGGTGATCCGGACCCGGCGGCCGAGCCGGCCGCGGACGCCGCCGAGGAGGCCCGGCTCGTCCAGGTCATCGAGTTCGAGGTCGGCCGCGCGCGGGACTGGTACGCGACCGGCATGCGGCTGCTGCCCATGCTCGACGGGCGCAGCGCGGCGTGCACCGGCGCGATGGCCGGCATCTACCGGAAGCTGCTGGACCGCATCGCGGCCGAGCCCGCCGCGGTCCTGCACGGACGGCTCTCGCTGTCCCCGCGGCAGAAGGCCATGGTGGCCGTGCGCTCACTGGCCCGGCCGTTGCTGCCCAATCTGGGCGCCAGCCTGGGAGGACAGCCGTGAGCGCCCCGGTGCGGCCCGCGGCCGGGCTGCGGCGCGTGGTGGTGATCGGCGGCGGCCTGGCCGGGATCACCGCGGCCATCGCGCTGTCCGAGGCCGGGGCGGCGGTCACGCTGCTGGAGGCCCGGCCGCGGCTGGGCGGCGCCACCACCTCGTTCAACCGCGGTGCGCTCGTGGTCGACACCGGCCAGCACGTGTTCCTGCGCTGCTGCACGGCCTACCGCGGGCTGCTGGCCCGGCTGGGGATGACCGGATCGGTCCGCATCCAGGACCGGTTCGACGTCACCGTGCTCTCACCGGACGGCCGGGCGCAGCTCCGCCGGAACGCGCTGCCCGGGCCGCTGCACATGGGCGCGTCGCTGGCCCGTTACCCGCTGCTCTCCCTGGCCGAACGGGCCCGGGTGACCCGCGCCGCCCTCGCCATGCGGATGCTGGACCCGGCCGACCCCGCGCTCGACCGGCAGCGGCTGGGGGACTGGCTGACGGCGCACGGCCAGGATGAGCGGACCCGGCGGGTCCTCTGGGATCTGTTCACCGTCTCCTCGCTCAACATCGACGGCGACGACGCGTCCCTCGCGCTCGCCGCGACCGTCGTCAAGACCGCGCTGCTCGGCAAGAAGGACGCCGCTGACATCGGCGTGCCGCTCGCGCCGCTCGGCGAGCTGCACGGCACGGCAGGCCTGGCGCTGCTCCGGCGTCTCGGTGCCGAGGTCCAGCTGGGGGTCAAGGCCGCCGCGGTGGAGGTGACCGGGGCCGGGTATGTCGTCCGGCTGGCCCGGGGTGACGGTGCCGGCGACGGGGACGAGGACGCGGGTGACGCCGGACGCGACGGCAGCGGTACCATCGCCGCCGACGGCGTGGTCATCGCGACGCCGGCGTACACGGCCGCCAAGCTGGTGCCGGCCGCCGCCGGTGTGCCGTCCGGGACGTGGGCGGACCTGGGCACGTCGCCGATCATCAACGTGCACGTGATCTACGACCGCCGGGTGACCCGGCTGCCGTTCGCGGCGGCCGTGGACTCACCCGTGCAGTGGCTGTTCGACCGGACCGAGATCTCCGGGTTCGGCGCGAGCGGCCGCGGCCAGTACCTGGCGGTGTCGCTGTCGGCGGCGGAACCGTACGTGGACGTGCCCGCGGCCAAGCTGCGGGACATGTTCGTGCCGGCCCTGGCCGGACTGCTGCCCGGCGCGCGGGACGCGCGGGTCAGCGAATTCTTTGTCACCAGGGAGCGGCGGGCGACGTTCCGCCAGGGCCCGGGATGCGGGCGGCTGCGGCCGCAAGCGGCCACCGCACTGCCCGGCCTGACGCTCGCGGGAGCATGGACCGATACCGGATGGCCGGACACGATGGAGGGTGCGGTGCGCAGCGGACTGAACGCGGCGATCGAGCTGAGACGCGGACTCGGCGGCCTGGGCGGGGGCAGCCCGCTGCCAGGTCCGGGACTGCACGTGGGAGCGACCGCGTGACCGCCGTGATACCGGCCGGCGTGGGGCTGGCCCGGGACATCGTCGGCCCGGCCATGGAGGCGGCCACCTCCCGGCTGTCACCCGAGGTCCGGGCGGTCGCCGCCTACCACCTCGGCATGACCGACGCCGAGGGCAACCCCTCCGGCGAGGGGGTGGGCAAGGCCCTGCGCCCGGCCCTGGCCCTGCTGTCGGCGCGCGCGGCCGGAGCGCCGTCCGAGCGCGGCGTGACCTCGGCCGTGGCCGTGGAACTCGTGCACAACTTCTCGCTGCTGCACGACGACATCATGGACGGCGACGCCGAACGCCGGCACCGGCCCACCGCCTGGACGGTATTCGGCGTGGGCGCGGCCGTCCTGGCCGGCGACGCCCTGCTCGCGCTGGCGCAGGAACTGCTGCTGGAGGACAACGCGCCGCAGGGACTGTGGGCGGCGCGGTGCCTGTCCGTCGCGGTGCAGCGGCTCATCGCCGGGCAGGGCGCGGACCTCGCCTTCGAGAAGCGGGACGACGTCGGCCTGACCGAATGCCTGGAGATGGCCGGGGACAAGACCGCCGCGCTGATGGCCTGCGCGTGCAGCATCGGCGCCATTCACGCCGGGGCGGCGCCGTCGCTGGCCATGGGGCTGGCCGGCTTCGGGGCCCACATCGGGCAGGCGTTCCAGCTCACCGACGACCTGCTGGGGATCTGGGGCGCACCCGAGGTCACCGGCAAGCCGGTCCAGTCCGACCTGCGGGCGCGCAAGAAGTCGCTCCCGGTGGTCGCGGCGCTGAACAGCGGCACCCCCGAGGGCCGGGAACTGGCCGAACTGCTCGCCCGCCCGGAGGAACTGAGCGAGGAGGACCTGGCCCGCGCGGCCGGGCTCGTCGAGGCCGCGGGCGGCCGGCGCTGGGCCGAGGCCGAGGCGGACTCCCAGCTCAGGTCGGCCAGCAAATGCCTCGGCGAGGCCGACATCCCCGAGGACGTACGGGCCGAGTTCATGGCGATCGCGGAGTTCATCACGGCCCGGCAGTGGTAACGGCCGCCGGGCGGGCAGGCCGGCGGCGGGAAGCAGGAACAGGGACCGGGACTCATCCCCGGAAAGAACGCAGGCGGGATGGGGCAGACGCCCGGTGACGGGATTTACGGGGTTCAGAGGGCAGGAGGAAGACAGCGGCATGACGGTCACGCACGCGCGCGGCGACATGGCGGACGGCCCGGCGGGCCCGGAGCGCCCAGCGCCCGAGGCGGCCCGCGAGGCACTCGCGCGCGCCCGTGATCACCTGCTCGGCCTGCAGCACGAGCAGGGCTGGTGGCAGGGCGAGCTCGAGACCAACGTCACCATGGACGCCGAGGACCTGCTGATGCGGGAGTTCCTCGGGGCCGGGGACGCCGGGCACACCGCCGCCGAAGCGCGCTGGATCCGCTCCCAGCAGCGGCCCGACGGCACCTGGGCCAACTTCTACGGCGGCCCGGGCGACCTGTCGACCACGATCGAGGCCTACGTCGCGCTGCGGCTGGCCGGCGACGAGCCGTCCGCGCCGCACATGGGCCGGGCCGCGGAGTGGATCCGCGCCCAGGGCGGCCTGGAGGCGAGCCGCGTCTTCACCCGCATCTGGATGGCCATGTTCGGTGAGTGGCCCTGGGACGACCTGCCGGTCATCCCGCCGGAGCTGATCTACCTGCCGGCCTGGTTCCCGCTCAACATCTACGACTGGGGCTGCTGGGCCCGGCAGACCATCGTCGCGCTGGCGATCGTCAGCTCCCAGCGCCCGGTCCGCAAGCTGCCGTTCGGCATCCCGGAGCTGCGCACCGGCGTGACGCCGCATGGCCGCCCCAGCGACCCGTGGGCGAAGCTCTTCGACCGCCTCGACCAGGTCATGCACGCCTACGAGCGCCGGGCCCTGATCGGCCGGGCGGGCCGTCCGGCCCGGGCCGTGCGGCGGGCCGCGCTGCGCCGCTGTGCGGACTGGGTCATCGCCCGGCAGGAGCGCGACGGCTGCTGGGGCGGCATCCAGCCGCCCTGGGTGTACTCGCTGATCGGCCTCAGCCTGCTCGGCCACCGCCTGGACCACCCGATCATCGCGCGCGGCCTGGCCGGCCTGGACCGGTTCACGGTCAAGGAAGACTCGCCCGAAGGCCCGGTGCACCGGCTCGAGGCGTGCCAGTCACCGGTCTGGGACACCGTGCTGGTGATGGTCGGGCTGGCCGACGCGGGCCTGCCCGCCGACCATCCGGCCATGGTCAAGGCGGCCGAGTGGGTGCTCGGGGAGGAGATGCCCGGCCCGGGCGACTGGCAGGTGCGCCGGCCGGACCTGGCCCCTGGTGGGTGGTCGTTCGAGTTTGACAACGATTACTATCCCGACACCGACGACACCGCCGAGGTCATCCTCGCGCTGCGCCGGGTCGCGCTGCCGGCCCCGGCGAGCGTGCGGCCGGCCATCGACCGGGCGGTGCGCTGGCTGACCGGCATGCAGTCCAAGGACGGCGCGTGGGGGGCGTTCGACGCCGACAACACCCGCGAGATCGTCACCAAGCTGCCGTTCTGCGACTTCGGCGCGGTGATCGACCCGCCGTCGGCGGACGTCACCGCGCACATCGTCGAGGCCCTGGCCGCCGAGGGCCTGGCCGCCAGCAAGGCCGCCCGGCGCGGCGTGGTCTGGCTGCTGCGCCACCAGGAACCGGACGGCTCCTGGTTCGGGCGCTGGGGCGCGAACTACATCTACGGCACCGGCGCGGCCGTCCCGGCGCTCATCGCCGCGGGGGTGCTCCCGTCCAAGCCGGCCATCCGCCGCGCGGTCGCGTGGCTCGAAGCCCGCCAGAACCCGGACGGCGGATGGGGTGAGGACCTGCGGTCCTACGACGACCCCGCGCTGGCCGGGCGCGGCACCTCGACCGCCTCCCAGACGGCCTGGGCGCTGCTGGCGCTGCTGGCGGCCGGGGGCGCGGACCGCGCGGTGGAACGCGGGGCCGCCTGGCTGGCCGCCACCCAGCGCGCCGACGGTTCCTGGGACGAGCCGGAGTTCACCGGCACCGGGTTCCCCGGCGATTTCTACATCAACTACCACCTCTACCGGCTGGCGTTCCCGGTCAGTGCGCTGGGCCGCTACGTGCGGGAAGCCCTGGGCGGACCACCCTCATCCGGGCGGGCCCCGACCTCCGGGCACACACCGGGAGGCACTCGATGACCGAGCCGATCCACTCACCGCCGCCCGAATCAACGACCGGCCCGCTGCTGGTGTGCGCGCCGCTGCGCTTCGAAGCGCGCGCCGTCCGCCGGGGCCTGCGCGACAGTGCCCGGGGCGGCGACGGCCCCAGCCGGCCCGGCGCCGAATCGCCCACCGTCACGCGCACGGGTTACGGCCGCCCACGAGCCGCCAGCCAGGCGGAAAAGCTCCGCCCAGGTCCGTTCGGCATGCTGGCCATCACCGGCACGGCCGCCGGCCTGGCGCCGGAGCTCAGGCCGGGCAACCTGGTCGTGGCCACCGAGGTCACCAGCGTCGGCGACGCGGGTCCCGGCGACGGTCCCGCGCTGCGCTCGCCGTCCGCGCCGCTGCTGGCCGGTGAGCTGCGGCGGGCGGGCCTGCGGGTCCGCACGGGCCGTGTCGCCACCGTCGATCATCTGGTCCGCGATGCAGAACGGAACCTGCTCGCGCAGAAGGGGATGACGGCGGCCGACATGGAATCGGCTCTGCTCGCGGCCGCCGCGGGTGACCGTCCGCTGGCCGTCATCCGGGCCATCTCCGACACCGCGGACCGGCCGCTGCTGCACCCGGGCGTGCTGGCCGGGGGGCTGTCGGCGCTCCGGTCGCTGCGCGCCGCCGCCCCCGTGCTGGACCGCTGGTCCGCCGCGTGCGGCCCGCGGCAGGTGCTGCTGGCCGGGCCACGGTCGTTCTGCGCCGGCGTGGAGCGTGCCATCGAGATCGTCGAGCGCGTGCTGGCCCAGCGCGGGTCGCCGGTCTACGTGCGCAAGCAGATCGTGCACAACACCCATGTCGTGCACGACCTAGAGCAGCGCGGCGCCATCTTCGTGGACGAGCTGGATGAGGTGCCCGACGGCGCGCCGGTGGTGTTCTCGGCGCACGGCGTCTCGCCCGCGGTGCGGCAGGAGGCGGCGCGCCGCGAGCTGTCCGTGGTCGACGCCACCTGCCCGCTGGTGGCCAAGGTGCACAAGGAGGCGCTGCGGTTCGCCGCGGACGGCTACCTGGTCGCGCTGATCGGCCACCACGGCCACGAAGAGGTGGAGGGCACGCTCGGCGAGGCGCCCGGATCCACCGTGCTGGTCGAGACGCCGGAGGACGTCGCGGCGCTGCGGCCGCGAGACGACGGGAAGGTCGCCTACCTCATGCAGACGACGCTGGCCGCGGATGAGGCCGAGGGGGTGGCCGGCGCCCTGCTGGACCGGTTCCCGGCCGCCCGCGGGCCGGGCAGCGACGACATCTGCTACGCCACGACCAACCGCCAGCAGGCCGTCCGTGCGGTTGCGGCCGAGTCCGGGCTGGTGCTCGTGGCCGGGTCGGCGAACTCATCGAATTCCCGGCGGCTGGTGGAGACCGCCGAGAGGGCGGGAACTCCCGCTCACCTGATTGACGGCCCGGAGGACATCCAGCTCGGCTGGCTGGCTGGGGTGTCCACCATCGGGCTGACCGCAGGTGCGTCGGCGCCGCCGGCCGTGGTCAGCGAGATCATCGACGCGCTCAGCGGGCTCGGTCCCGTGGACGTGGGCGAGCGCGTCACCACGACGGAGTCAATCCGATTCAGCCTGCCCAAGGAGGTACGGCATTCATGAGCGTGTCCATGCGCCAGAGCATGCGCATCGGGTCTTACCTGATGAAGCAGAAGATCACCAGAAATAAGAAGTTCCCGCTGATCGTCGAGCTGGAGCCGCTGTTCGCGTGCAACCTCAAGTGCGCGGGCTGCGGCAAGATCCAGCAGCCGCATACCGTCCTCAAGCAGCGCATGCCGGTCGAGCAGGCCGTGGCCGCGGTCGAGGAGTGCGGCGCGCCGATGGTCTCGATCGCGGGCGGCGAGCCGCTGATGCACCCGCAGATCGACGAAATCGTCCGCCAGCTTCTCGCCAGGAAGAAGTTCGTGTTCCTCTGCACCAACGCGGTGCTGCTGCCCAAGCACATCGACAAGTTCAAGCCGTCGCCCTACTTCGCGTTCGTCGTGCACATCGACGGGCTCAAGGAGCGGCACGACGAGTCGGTCTGCAAGGAGGGCGTGTTCGACCAGGCCGTCGAGGCCATCAAGCTGGCCCAGTCGAAGGGCTTCAAGGTCAACACGAACACCACGTTCTTCAACACCGACACGCCGCAGACCATCATCGACGTGCTGAACTTCCTGAACGACGACCTCGGCATCGACGAGATGCAGATCTCGCCCGCGTACGCCTACGAGAAGGCCCCGGACCAGGACCACTTCCTCGGCGTGACCGAGACCCGGGAACTGTTCCGCAAGGCGTTCGCGGACGGGCGGCGGAAGAAGTGGCGGCTGAACCACACGCCGCTGTTCCTCGACTTCCTCGAGGGCAAGCAGGACTACTCCTGCACCGCGTGGGGTATCCCGTCCTACTCGCTCCTTGGCTGGCAGAAGCCCTGTTACCTGATGAACGACGGGTACGTGCAGACGTACAAGGAGCTGATCGAGACCACCGACTGGGACGCCTACGGCCGCGGCAAGGACCCGCGCTGCGCCAACTGCATGGCGCACTGCGGCTACGAGCCGTCGGCCGTGCTGGCCACCATGGGCTCGCTCAAGGAGACGATCAGGGCCGCCCGCGGCATCTGAGTACGACCGGAGGAAGCCCGGGCGCGGCGCGCCCGGGCTTTCCTGTGCGCGGGCTCTGCGGCGCCCGCGTTTCATTACCGATTCGTGTCCAAGATCGCGGATTCCCCGGAGATGACCCTCAGTATCCGCTCAGGAACGGCCGCCACTATCTGAGGCGGCGCAGCGCTCTCTCGCCTGCGCCCGGCGCGCGACCGCGCCGCCAACTGCGGACAGGCCTCGCGCTGTAGGCGCGGGCTCGGCATACGTAGGAGCCCCAGATGTTCCTGACATACCTCCGGCGCGAGCTGCGCCGGCGGATGCGCCAGGCGATCATCGTTGCCGTGGGCCTGGCCCTCGGGATCGGCCTGGTCATCGTCGTCATCGCCGTATCGTCCGGCGTCAAGAACGCCCAGGCCAGCGTGCTGCACGCGCTGTACGGCACGGGCACCGACATCACCGTGACCAAGACCCCGACCGCCGGCAGCGGCGGCGGCGGGGCGTTCGGATTCCGCGGCCAGACCGGCACCGGGACCCGGCCCGCGGCCGGGACCACCATCAACATCGACAACCTGCGCGGCGCCGGCCTCGGCACCATCGGCTCTTCTTCGGTGACCACGGTCTCCAAGCTGACGGGGGTCGCCGCGGCGGCGGGCGGTCTCACCCTGAACGACACCAAGATCACCGGCAAGATCCCGGCCATCAACAGCGGCGGCGGCACCGGGGGCTTCGGCGGAGGCGGCGGAGGCGGCGGCGGCGGCTTCAGCGGCTCGTTCACGCCTACCTCGTTCGGCGTCGACGGCGTGGACATCGGCAACGGGGAACTCGGCCCGCTCAGCGCGGGCAAGCTGAGCTCCGGCCGCACGTTCACGTCCTCGGACGCCAGCGCCAACGTCGCGGTGCTGGACTCCAACTACGCCACCCAGAACAAGCTGGGCGTGGGCTCGACGATCACGATCGCCAAGACCAGCTTCAAGGTCATCGGGATCGTCAGCGAGCCGTCCGGCCAGAACAACTCCGACGCCTACATCCCGCTGGCCCGGGCGCAGGCGCTGGCGAGCATGAAGAACGACGTCAACACGATCTACGTGGCGGCCACCAGCGCGTCCAGTGTGAATACGGTCTCCAGGGAGATCTCCACCGCGGTGCCCTCGTCCACCGTCACCAACTCCAGCGACCTGGCCAGCCAGGTCACCGGTTCCCTGGCCAGCACCTCCAGCCTGGCCAACAACCTGGGCAAATGGCTGGCGATCGTGGTGCTGATCGCGGCGTTCGGAGTCGCGAGCCTGCTGACGATGGCCGCGGTGTCCCGGCGGGTGCGTGAGTTCGGCACGCTGAAGGCGCTCGGCTGGCGCAGCCGGCGGATCATCCTCCAGGTCATGGGCGAGTCGATCGCCGTCGGCATCATCGGCGGCGTGATCGGCGTGGCCCTCGGGCTCGCCGGAGTGGAACTGGTGGACAAGCTCGCGCCCCCCCTCAAGGCCTCGGTCGGCCCGCCCACCGGCTCCGCGACGCCCGGCGGGGCGCGCCAGTTCGGCCCCGGTGGCGGCGCGGCGGGCGGCGCGGGTGGCGGTGGCTTCGGGGGCTTCCGCCGGGCCGCGGCCAGCACCGCGCATACCGTCGCGGTGCATCTGACCGCGCCGATGACCATCGGCGTGATCGTCCTCGCGGTGGTGCTGGCCATCGCGGGCGGGGTCATCGCCGGATCTTTCGGTGGCTGGCGGGCCGCCCGGCTCCGCCCCGCCGCGGCTCTCGCGAAGGTGGCCTGATATGTACAAGCTCAGCGGCGTTACCAAGGACTACGCCAAGGGCCGGCAGACCGTCGCCGCGCTGCGCGGCGTCGACCTGGTCATCGAGGACCGGGACTGGCTGGCGATCCAGGGCCCGACCGGGCACGGCAAGTCGACCCTGCTGCAGATCCTGGGCGGCCTGGACCGGCCCACGTCCGGGATCGTCGACTTCGACGGCCAAGACCTAGCCCAGATGAGAGAGGCCCAGCTCACCCAGGTGCGGGCCGCCTCGATCGGCTTCGTGTTCCAGACCTTCAACCTGATCCCCACGCTGTCGGCCCAGGAGAACGTGGAGGCGGCGCTGGTCCCGCTGGGCATCCACGGCCCGGACCGCACCGCGCGCGTGCTGAAGGCGCTGAACGACGTGGGCCTCGGCGACCGGGCGCGGCACCTGCCCTCGGAGCTGTCCGGGGGCCAGCAGCAGCGTGTCGCCCTCGCCCGTGCGCTGGTCAAGGAGCCGAAGGTGCTGCTGGCCGACGAGCCGACCGGCAACCTGGACGAGGACACCCGGGACGAGATCATGGTCCTGCTGGAGAAGTTCTGGCAGACCTATGGCCTCACCCTGGTCGTGGTCACCCACGACAGCGCCGTGGCCCGGCGCGCGGAGCGGATCGGCGTCACGCGCAACGGCCGCCTCAGCATCAAGCAGTCCGCCCCGCGCGCGAAGCGCCCCGGGGGCCCGGCGGCCCCGGGGCGCTCCACCGCGGATGTCCCGTCCGCCTCAGCCGCCTGGCAACCCGGAGCCGCCCCGCCCGCCTGACCCGCCCGCCTGACCCGCCTGCCTGACCCGCCCGCCTGACCGGCCGCCGGGCTTAGTCCAGCCGGGCCTCGTAGCGCAGCCGCGCCGCGAGGTCGCCCGGGGCCGGGTCCGCGCCGGTCAGGCCCCGGGCGGTGAACCAGGCGGCGACATTGGCCGCGTCCCGATCCAGGTACATCGCGCCCTGCGGGTTCGCCACCACGTCGACGACCTGGGGGAGGTCGATCATGATCAGGCGGTCCCCATCGAGCAGCAGGTTGTAGGCGGACAGGTCGCCGTGCGCCAGGCCGTCCCGGGCCAGCGCGACCACCGCGTCCACCAGCTGCTGCCACAGCGCGCGCAGCTGCGGCTGCGGCGGCCGGGTTTCGGCCAGCCGGGGCGCGGCTGTCCCGTCTGGGTCGCCGATGAACTCCAGCAGCAGTTCCGTCCCGGTGACCTGGGCCGGATAGGGGACCGGGAGGCCGGCTTCGTACAGCCGGACCAGCGCGGCGAACTCGGCGATGGCCCATTGCCCGGCGGTCGCCTCCCGGCCGAACGTGGTCCGGCCGGCCATGGCCCGGCTCGCTCGCGACTCGCGGACCCGGCGGCCCTCCAGGTAGCCGCTGTCCCGGTGGAACATCCGGTGCCCGGCCCCGCGGTACCGCTTGGCCGCGAGCAGGCAGGACCGGCCGGTCTGCGGCACTCCGCGCCGGAGCAGGAAGACGTCGGCTTCCTTTCCGGTCTTCAGGATCCCCAGCTCGGTGTCGACCGCGGCCAGTTCGGTGACCAGCCAGGGCGGGTAGGGCTGCGGCCCGCGCTCGCCCGCGGCGGGCTGATCCCAGGTGGACCAGCGGTCACCCTCGGGCAGGCCGTCGGTGATGTCCAGCGTCTCCACGGACGGCATGGCGACGCGATGCCGGCTGCGTTTCTGGAAGTATGGTTCGTCCTCGTCAAACCGCCGCTTGCCGCGGCGGCCCCGGCTGACGTCGTGCTGGCGTGCGGAATCGTCGCGCACGGTAGGTGCTCCTCAGGAAGGTGGCGAACAGGGCAGGCGTGATAAAGCCCGCGACGGGCGTAGACATCGGGCGCGCCTCCCTTCGCTCCGGCCGGCCGCTCATCCTGGCGGAACCGGTTCTTCCTGTTTCGCTGTGACCGTGCCACACCTGGGCGGCGCGGCACAACTGATTTTCGGGCCGCGCCGCCCAGGCCGTTCGGGGTCGCCCGGGCGGCCCCGCGCCGGGACTGCTAGCTCCCGGCGCTGTCGACGATCCACTGGATGACGCCCACCGAGCCCTGGCCGCTCTGCATCACGACGCGGAGCTTGGTGGTGGTGACGGAGCCGTAGCTGACGTTGTTGAAGGTGTTGTCGGCGCTGGGATAGGTCCCCGGGCTGGGTACCGGGACGAACGCGCTGCCGTTCCAGCACTGGACCTGCCAGGACGCGGGGAGCCGCAGCCCGCCGCCGTCGTCGGCGAAGTACACCTGGCTTCCGCTGGTGGTGACCGGCGAGCTCCAGTCCAGCTCGATCCACTGGGTGCCGGTCTGCGGCCAGGTTCCCCAGTACGGGGTCAGGTCGTTGTCGTCGCTGGACTGGATGGGGTAGATGCCGTTGTTGATCGCCGTCACCGTGGTCCATGGCGAGGAGTAGGACGCCGAGGGGGTTCCGGTCAGCGCCAGGTCGGTCGATCCCGGCGGCAGCGGCAGCGGTTTCTGGGTAAACACCCACTCCTCCGCGCTGACCGAGCCGGACGCGTCGTCCGGCGCGCCGTAGCTCACGTTGACGACCAGCCCATTTCCGCCGGAGGCGGTGGCCGGGGGAGTGACGTCCCAGGTTACGGTCTTGCTCTGACCCGGGCCGATCTGATCGAATCCGGTCGTGCCGCCCGCCTGGGTGGTCCAGCCGGACGGCGCCTGCAGGGTGAGCTGGACGTGGCTGATCGTGCTGGTCCCGGGGTTGGTGACGGTGGCCGTGGCCGTGGTCGGGGTACCGGAGGTCAGGGTCGGCTGGGTGTGCTGGCCCGGGACCGTGCTGGCCACCTGGACGCTGACCGTGGGCCTGCTGGCCTGGCCCAGCTCGACCGTCACCGCACGCTGGCCGGGGTTCATGGTGACGGTGTGCGTGGCGGCGTCGTAACGGCCGCCGCTGACGCCCCGCACCCCGGCGTCCGCGAACACCGGCAGCTGGATCTGCACGTCGTTACCCGGCAGCTGACCGGTGAGCGAGACCTGGACGGCCCGGTCACCATGATCACCCCGGGTGCTGATCCGCACCCCGTAGGTCGCGCGGTGGCCGGTGGCCTCGTCGTCCGAGGAGGTGAGGTTGCCGACGGCAATGGTCTGGCCGGGCGTCATCCACGCGTCCGGTACGCCGCGCCCGATGTAGAGGGCGGTCTGGTAGCGGGCCGAGCCGTCCGGCCCGGCCGACGGCACCAGGCCGGTGGCCACCAGCGACTGCAGCAGGGTCTGCGTCTGGCCCGCCATCGGCCAGGCGTACGGGACCGCACCGAATTGCGGGGCGGCGTGACTGCCCGCCCATGGATTGTTCGGGCTGGGCGGGCTGCCGTTCGCCTCCCACCAGGCGTTCGGGCCGCCGGTGGTGGTGGCGATCTGCCAGGCGTAGCTGGTGATGGGCAGGTCGCGATACTGGGTGCCGTAGAGCGCGCCGGCCGCGTAGGCGGTGTTCAGCGCGACGCTGTAGCCGCTGTACGCCCCGAAGGACGGGTAGGGCACGGTGCTGCCCGCCAGCCGGCTGAAGCCGGTCTCGTACAGGTTGTCGGTCTGGGCCGGGTCGCCGAGCACGCCGTTCAGCTGCCCGCCTTCGAGGAAGATGTCCTACACGTTCTGGCCCCACAGGTTCGACCCGGCCCAGTTCGCGTCGTTCGCGGTGTTGCAGCGATCGGCGGTGACCGGGACGTTCACCTCGCAGGGCAGGAAATCGAAATGACCGGCCTGCTCGCTGGCGGCCAGCCCGGCGTTCGTCGCCGTCAGCAGGCTGGCGTAGGCGCTGCTGGCCCACTGCGCCTCGGCCGTGTCGCCGATCCGGGTCGCGATGTACCGGTAGGCGGCCAGCCCGGCCAGCGCGGTCTCGTCGTCGAACAGCCAGGTGCCCCCGGAATCGTTGTCGAAGGACGCCTTCAGGTAACCGGTGCTCGCGTCGAGCTGGGCCAGGTAGTCGGTGTGCATCAGCGTGTACAGGCTGGGGCCCCACGGACTGGGCCCGGTGGCGTCGTCGTGGAAGTACTTGTTCACGAACGCCGTGTCGTTGGTGCCCTGCAGGTAGGCCGCCCAGGCCAGCGGGGTCCGCCACGGTCCGTCCCAGTACCAGTTGGCGTCGACCTCGTTGAAGTTCGCGGCTTCGGAAATCGCGCCCGGCCAGCAGCAGGTTCTGTGCGCCGGAGAAGTCGCCCAGCGCGAACCGGTTGGCCAGGATGCCGGGCACGTCGTGGTTGAGCAGCCAGTCGTAGTTGTTGGCCCCGGAGAAGGGTGCCTCCCCCGACTGCACGATGCGCGTGTAGACGAAGGCCGCCTTGTACGCGTTGTCGATCGCGGTCCCCGGGTCGGCCAGATTGCTGGTGTTCGCCAGGCTCACGTTCGGCAGCGACAGCGTGGGGGCGACGGATAGCCGCTGATTCCAGTACCGGGCCATGTGCGCGTAGGCGGCGCTGTAACCCGCGACGTTGGAGCTCGCCGGGACCCGGCGCGGTCAGCGCCGGCAGGGCCTGCCCGCTGCCGAACGTGTCCACGGCCGCGACGTAGTCGTGGTTGACGCTCTGCCCGGGCGCGACGGTGTCGGGCGCCTGGCCGAGCGAGACCAGCCCGGACCCGGACGCTCCCGGTGGGACCGCCACCGCGGCCGGTCCGTGATTGCTGACGCGTACCCGCGTGTAGACGAGCTCGACCGGGTTGCCCCCGATGTCCTGCCGGTCGGCGAAATCCGTGATCGTGATGGCCACGTCGTTGCGGGTGAACGAGGTGATCATGGCGGGCAGATAACCGTCGGCCATCGACCAGTGCACCGATCCGGCGGCGGGCGCCTGGCCGGCGGCCAGCCCGTAGGTGTAGGCGCCGAAGGAGTACATCTGGCCGCAGTAGGCCTGTGCTGCCCGGCTTGTAATGGTCTGGCACCCCGCGGGCGAAGTAGGCCCCGGACAGGTACGCGAACGGGGCGTAGTAGTTGCCCTCCCAGCCGATCACCGTCTGGTTGGCGAAACCGAAGCCGTACGGGTCGGGCGGGGTGGGGAAGTTCGTCCCGTAGTCGCGTGGCAGGCCGGAGTCGTGGCAGGCGTTGACCGGCAGGGCGGGCGGTGGCTGCAGGCCCGGCACGCTGGCGCCGGCGCTTGCGTGTGCTCCGGGGTGTCCCGTGGTCGCCTGGGCGGGGAGGACGGTCAGGGTCGCGGCCACGACGGCGGCGAAGGCGGTGATGATGCGGCGTACGACGGTACTCATCTGCGTGTTCTCCGGAGCGACATTGACCGGAAGGCGGCGCACACGGGGATGCTGCCGCCACCGTGCGGTGCGCGTTGGCCGGATGGCCGGACCGCCGGATGCGGTACCAGGGTTACGAGCCGGCCGGACTTCACACAGACCGGTACGCGTCATGGGCGCTAGCTGTGCGGCTATGTTCGGGAGCGTTGAAGAAAAGCTTTTCTCACGATAAGAAGAGGCCCGTAACCCGTCAAGACCCTTTACGCCAGATAATGGGCGCGCAGCTGCCCGGGGCGCTCGCGTTCCCCGGCCACACCACCGGACAGCGCACCATCACCGGCGGCGCCCGCCCCGCGACCCCGAGCCGTGCCCGCCCCGCGACCCCGAGCCGCGCCGGCGCCCCAGGAACCACCCTCCGTGATACGCCGCTTCCGGCGTCGTTCCCGGCCGTGCTCGCCGGCCCGTTCTGGCGTTCCTTGCCGTAAAGTCAGTGAATGCGCGTCTGGGCTGGCGCTGCTTATCCGCTCGGTGCCACCTGGGACGGGTCAGGGACCAATTTTGCCCTGTTCTCTGAAGTGGCCGACCGGGTGGAGCTGTGCCTGTTCGGTCCGGGTAACCGCAGGGAGACGCGGGTCGAGCTCACCGAGGTGGACGGTTTCGTCTGGCACTGCTACCTGCCCGGCGTCGGCCCGGGCCAGCACTACGGGTATCGCGTGCACGGCCCGTACGCGCCGGACCGCGGTCACCGGTGCAATGCGGCGAAGCTGCTGCTCGACCCGTACGGCAAGGCCGTCGCGGGCCAGGTGCGCTGGCACGAGGCCCTGTTCTCCCACCGGCCCGGCGCGCCGGAGGCGATCAGCACGCGCAACAGCGCCCCTTTCATGCCGCGCAATGTCGTTATCAACCCGTATTTCGACTGGGCGGATGACCGGCCGCCGCGAACCCCGTATCACGAGACGGTGATCTACGAGGCGCATGTCCGCGGCCTGACCCTGCGCCATCCCCAGGTCCCGCCCGGGCAGCGCGGCACCTATGCGGGCCTGGCCTGCCCGCCCGTCATCGACCACCTGACCCGGCTGGGCGTGACCGCCGTCGAGCTGATGCCGGTGCATCAGTTCATCTCCGAGCGGCAGCTGGCGGCGGGCGGCCGGTCCAACTACTGGGGCTACAACACGCATCGCGTTCCTCGCGCCGCACAACGGCTACTCCTCATCCACCGAGCCACATGGCCAGGTCACCGAGTTCAAGTCGATGGTCAAGGCGCTGCACGCGGCGGGCATCGAGGTGATCCTGGACGTCGTCTACAACCACACGGCCGAGGCCGGCGCCTCCGGTCCGACGCTGTCCTTCCGCGGCATCGACAACGCCGCGTACTACCGGCTCGCCGACGGCGACCCAGCGGTCTACCTGGACTACACCGGCTGCGGCAACAGTCTCAATGCCCGCAGCCCGCAAGCGCTGCAGCTGATCATGGACTCGCTGCGGTACTGGATCCTGGACATGCACGTGGACGGGTTCCGTTTCGACCTGGCCTCCGCCCTGGCCCGGGAGCTGCACGACGTGAACCGGCTGGCCGCGTTCTTCGATCTGGTCCAGCAGGATCCGGTCGTCTCGCAGGTGAAGCTGATCGCCGAACCCTGGGATGTCGGGGAAGGCGGCTACCAGGTCGGCAGGTTCCCGCCGCTGTGGACCGAATGGAATGGCAAATACCGCGACTGCGTACGGGACCTGTGGCGCGGCGAGCCCGCTGCCCTGCCAGAGTTCGCCCGGCGGCTGACCGGCTCCAGCGACCTGTACGAGACCAGCGGGCGGCGGCCGGTGGCGTCGGTGAACTACGTCACCTCTCATGACGGGTTCACCCTCGCGGACCTGGTCAGCTACAACCGCAAGCACAACGAGGCCAACGGCGAGGACAACCCCGACGGCACCGATGACAACCGGTCCTGGAACTGCGGCGCGGAAGGCCCGTCCGACGATCCGGCGGTCAGCGAGCTGCGCGCCCGGCAGGTCCGCAATTTCCTGGTCACGCTGTTCTGCTCACAAGGCGTTCCCATGCTGCTGGCGGGCGACGAGATGGGGCGCACCCAGCGGGGCAGCAACAACGCCTACTGCCAGGACTCGCCGCTGTCGTGGGTGGACTGGGAGAACGCCGACAAATACGCGGACCTGGCTGACTTCACCGGCGCGCTGTCCGCGCTGCGCCGGGCGCACCCGGTGTTCCGGCGGCGCAGGTTCTTCAGCGGGCGCCCCGCCCAGGCCGGCCCGGGCGGCCTGCGGGATATCGTCTGGCTGGCCCCGTCCGGCCGGGAAATGACCGATGCGGACTGGCACGCCGGCTACCCGAGGTCGCTGGCGGTGTTCCTGAACGGTGACGCCATCACCGAGCCCGGCACCCGCGGCGAGCCCGTCCGCGACAACCATTTCCTGCTGCTCTTCAACGCGCACAGCGACGCCGTGCGGTTCGTCCTGCCCGGCGCCGATCACGCAGACGGCTGGCATGTTGTTGTCGATACGGCGGCGCTGCCGGGCCGGCCCGTCACCGGTGCAGGCGGCTGGCCCGCGGTGCTGCCCAGCGCGACGGCACTCGACGTGACCGGCCGTTCGGTCATGGTGCTGCGCGCCGCCGACGATCCGGCAGGCCGAGCCGAGCCGGCCAGGACGGTTAAGCCGCGGCCTGGCGGCTAGCGTCACGATGAGCGCCTACGCAGAAGCTGAGCTGCCGGCCTGCGCAGCGGCCGTTTCAGCCACGGTGTCCCTGCTGTAATCGTCACGCAGCGCCAGGACCTTGATATGGATGTTGGCGCTATGCGCCGGCAGCTCGCCGCGCACTATCAGCCCGATCTCCTTTCGGTCGAAGTACCGTGGCCGCGTCCTCCGGCGAGTCGAAGGTGAACTCGACGACGCGATGGGGTGTTGCCGAGTAAACATTGTCGTACGACGCCAGCCCCCGCAGCTCAGCAGGAGCCTGAAGAGCATCCGCGATCGATCGGACCCACTCGAGGTACTTGTCCTTGCCTCCAGGCGGATAATCGATCTCGTAGACATACTTGATCACCGGAGAATCCTTCCGTCGGTGCCGCGACCCCAACGAGCGCCGACGGCACGTGGCTATGGTCCGCCTGAGTCCGGCGCCAGGCAAGAGCGCGACCGCGGATGTACTCGCGGCCGCGCGGTGTCGACTCCCGCAGCCAAGCGCCTGCCCCTGTCCCGGCCAGGAGCGCGCTGATCAGATCCGATGGACCCCTACCTTGCTGTAGTAGGAAGCACGGGTATTCTCAGCCGCATACCAGATGAGCCGAGGCTCCGCCAGTCGAATCGACAGCATGAGAGGCGGTGAGAGCAGCCCGATCGTGGCCGTGGGTGGCATCACTTGCCAGCTATGCGGCTATCCGGCACGCTCGCGGTGGGTGACATTCGGGGCGGTCCAGGAGCTCCGTGATTACAGCCTTGAGGAACTGAGACGCCTGCTGGCCGGGTATTCACGGGCGCATCAGGCGGGAGATATTACCGATACCGACATCCTGGTAGCCAAGGTCGAGACAACGACCGGGATGGGCAAGGTGGCCCATCTGCTACGCGCAGGAGCTAAATGGGGCGTCGTGTCGATTTATCGCGAGCCTGATCGGCGTTGCGGTGGAGCATGAGGTAAACAACCTTCTGGGCTGGACACCTCCGCCCATCACCATCGTCCGGCAAATGGCACCATCTCAGATGGACGTACTGAGCCACCAGATTCTTCAGCAATTTGAGCAGATGCACCGGTGACCAGAGCACGGCTAGCCGTTGCTAGCTGTCAGATGGAGCGCGCAGCTCTTCTCGTAGGGCACTCTGGCCGTTGCACAACCTTTTGATCCGTTAGAAATTTGCGGGAGCATCCATCACCGGCCCGTATGCCAGTTTGACCTGCTGGAATGCCGATCATCATCTGGCGGTAAACGGCGGCGTTGAGCGCTTTTTGCGGCCAAAATACGGTCAGCCGGGGACCGATACGCGCGTGCGGCTGGCTGAGGGATAACCGCCAACGCACAGTTGACGCCAGCCTTGCCTCACACCAGGGCGAAGGCTCACGGCTCCGGGGCGGGCGTAGTAGGTTGTCAGGCTCGCGAGCTGCGAGAACGTGGGAGCACCTCGTCGTATGGATCACAAGTGGACCGGTTCGTGAACGGCTGGCTGAGCCGCGGAGCGGCAGCGATGTAACTTTAAAATTACCTGCAATTTACGAAACAATACGTGCTCGTTGCGCTGAAGTAATTTGAGTGGCCGGTGGGACTGCAGCCGAATTGAAGAATATGCCGATCCGGACTACGGTGAAAATGCGGGAACCTCAGACCAGGAAAATCTTGGCTGAGCCGGTCAGAGATCTTGCAGGTCCGGCTGCGTGACCTGGAGATGGGGACCTATTGCCAGGCCCGTCACCAAGGAAGGAAGATCAATAATGGCCGAGATATTGGCTGAGGCCGGTCGGATAACCGGGCTCAGCCCGGAGATCAGCGGCAAGATAATTTTCGGCTTGCAGTCTGCTTACGCAAAGCGGACTGGCCAGGAGCCGATGAGATTTGTCGCGCCGGCTAGTCAGCTGACGGACCTGGACGATGATGATCTGGTTATCGTGCGGTTCAGCCGCACTGATTACAGCACTATGGCGGAACCGCTGCCGGTGACCTCGCTTTCCCCGGCGTAAGGGCTGGTAAATGGACGCGGCAACGCCCCTTGAGGTTGTCGTGTCCGTGGCCCGAGCAAGACGATTCCAGTTAATTTGAGCGGGAAAGCCGCGCACGTGCTCACCCTGACGGACTGTCACATGCCGGACACCGTAGCACGCGTACAGCTACCGCCCAGACCGTGACCGCCCAGACCTTGCGGGAGAAAAAAATCATGAGCACCCTCACGCGTGTCACCGTTTATACCGTCCGGATAGCCGCCATAACCGCCGCAACCCCCGTGCTGGCCGGCGCGGCCGCTGCCTCCGCGACCGCGAAGCTGGCCGGCTGGGAACTGCGCCAGCTCGCCAGCTCACCGCTATTCGCCCAGGCCATGCGGCTTACGGCCGAATACCGCGAGCTGGCCGCCGCCCACGGCGCCGGCGCAACCACGCCAGTGCGGCAGCAGGGGCACGCCGGGGACGACCGCGACAGGCACCGCCCCGATCGCACGCCCGTCCGCTCCGGTCAGGCCCGTGCCCAGCTGGCTGCCTTGAACTCGTCACGCTAGGCACGCCGGCATACCGCATGCTGGCGCATCGGCCGGCATCGGGTCAAGCTTCACATGCTGTTGAGACGGATAACCATGAGTGCTGAACAGCTTGAACCGCGAACGCGTCAGGAGGTATCGCTCCTCCGAGAGGTGGGGCGAGGAGCCATGAGCAAATCACCTAATTCCGCGCCGGCGGGGTATCGGCCGGCCCGGCGCGTCGCACGGCAGCCGGCCTACGCCGGGCATGCCGGCGGCTACGACCGGAGGACGGGCGCGTTCCAGTCTTACCGCCGGGCGATCGTCGAGGCGCTGCCGGTCCGCCGGGGGCAGCTGGTCCTGGACGTGGGGTCCGGGACGGGGCTGTGCTGCGGCTTGCTCCAGGAGAAGGTGGGCCCGCAAGGCGGTGTTGTCGGTATCGAGGAGTCACCCGAGATGGCGGCGGTGGCGCGCGAGCGGATCGCCGGCGAGGGCTGGCGTAACGTCACGGTCGTGGAGTCGCCGGCCGAGGATGCGCAGATCGCCGAGACCGCGGACGCCGCTCTCTTCTGCGCCGTGCACGACATCTTGCAGTCCCCGGACGCGCTGCGCAATGTCATGACCAAGCTCCGTCCGGGGGCATGGGTGGCCGCGGGCGGCGGCAAGTGGGCCGCACCGTGGCTGGTGGCCGTGAACCTGCAAGCCAGGATGCTCCACGCTCCATTTGTGCGGAGCTTCGAGGGTTTCGGCCAGCCGTGGAATCATCTGGAGCCGCTGATCGAGGACGTGCACATCCGTGAGGTAGCGCTCGGCAGCGGCTATATCGTGACCGGCCGGGCGCCGGCCCGGAGCCCGGCCTAACGGAGGACCCGGTCCCGGGCAGGCCCGGCCGGCCCCGCGCGCGGTCAGACCTGAACGAACTCGATGCCGGCGATGTTGCAGAAGTCGCGCCACGCCGCCGCGTGATGGCCCAGGTTCATCACCTCATGGTGCGGGCCGCCCGCGCGGAGCCAGCCGTTCAGGCAGGCCCGCACGCCCGAGTGGGGACGGAACTGCCCGTACGGCATCTCCAGGGCCGGAAGTTCCTGGCTGTCCAGGTTCTCGCCCTCGGCGACGACCATCCGGAACCGCTCGCCTTCCAGCGACACCAGCGTGGCCAGCGTGGCCGGGCCCGGCTGGAGCTGGAACAGGAACGTCGGCGGGTCCGCCAGCCGGCCGATGCCGAGCGGGCGCTTGATCAGCTTCACCGGCCGGTCCGAGCGCGCCACCTTCCAGTTGCCCTCGCCCATGTGGCTCTGCAGGATCGAGTCGGACGGGAAGTCCATCGCGTACATCTCGGTGAAGTGCGCGTCCCCGATCAGGATGTGCCCGGCGTAGACCATGCACGCGGTGAGCACGTCGCCCTCGGCCGCGTACCCGTACCCCTTGGCCATCAGGCTGGACGCCGCCGCCAGCGGGAGCCGGCTGAACCGGCCGTCCTCGCCGATGGCGTCGAAGTGCGCGGTGTAGGCCCCCAGCCCACGTTCGTTCAGAATCTGCTCCAGGGCCACCTGCATGCGCGCGTGATCCTGGCGTTCCTCGGGCGACAGCCGTGGGTCGATCTCGAAGGTCTTGTCCTCGAACGAGATCACCTCGCTGACCTGGGCGTCGGTGACGTCCTGCATACCCCGCACCAGGTCGCCGGGCGCGACCGCGATGATCTCCGGGCCCAGCGTCCTGACCAGGGCGCTCTCGTCGACCCGGATGTCGCCCATGTCGTTCATCGCATAGCCGAAGATCCCGGTCTTCAGCGACTTCCACGCGGTGATAGCCGCCGCCGCCCGCGCCCACCGCCCGACGTCGGCGCGGAAACTGTCGCTCTTCCAGTCGTCGGTCAGGACGTGGAAACGCTTGCCCGCCCGGACCATGGCGTTCGCGGTGTCCTGGGCGCCGTGCACGCCCTGGTTGTAGGTCATGTCGGCCATGTCCCAGGCGGGCGTGACCGACGGCTCCGGCTGGATGTTGGCCAGCAGCACCGGCAGCCGCGACTCGCTGAGCAGCCGGGCCACCCGCATGGCCGGGCCGTAGGTGAGCATCACGACCATGATCCCGTCGAGGTCGGAGTCCTCGAACTCGCGCATCGCGCGCTCGGCGTCCTCGCGGTACTTGATCGCCTTGCTGGGGGTGAATTCGGCGACGTCCGACAGATGACTGGCGATCTCCGCGGCGTACCCCTCCTGCCGCTGGGCGATCCCGGGGATCATGTCGTCGTACAGGTCCTGCATGATGCCGAGGATGCCGATGCGCGGCTTGTGATCAGCCATGTCAATCTCCTTTCTTAACGGACGTAGCGGGACTCGTCAGCCGTGCAGCCTCGACCGCCCCGGCCGTGCTGGCTGGGCGGTCCGCGCGAGCGTCGAGCGCTGTGAGCTGCGGTCTGTGTTCGCTGCTGGTCAGTGCTAGCTGCAGGTCAGTGCTGGCCGTAGTGCTCCTGTAGCGCTTGTGCAGCGCGTCCACCTGGTCCTGCGGCAGCGCCTCGGGGGTGCCCAGCAGCCGCGCGGGTGCACGGTGCGGGCCACGTCCTCGCACATGATCGCGGCCTTGACGGCGTCGCGGACGGTCGGGCCGATCGTGAACACGCCGTGGCTGCGCATCAGGACGGCGGGGGAGCGGTGGCCGCTCAGCGTGGCGACCACTCCGCGCCCGATCTCGTCGCTGCCGATCAGGGCGAACGGCCCGACCGGGATCTCCCCGCCGAACTCGTCGGCCATGGCCGTGATGACGCAGGGGATTGGCTCACCCAGCGCGGCCCACGCGGTCGCGTAGGTGGAGTGGGTGTGCACGACGCCGCCGACCTCCGGCATGTGGCGGTAGATGTAGGCGTGCGTCGCGGTGTCGCTGGACGGGGTGTAGCTGTCGCTGACCGTGTTGCCGTCCAGGTCGCAGACCACCATCGACTCGGGCGTCAGGTCGTCGTAGCCGATGCCGCTGGGCTTGATGACCATGAGATCGGCCCCCGGGACCCGCGCCGACACGTTCCCCGAGGTCCAGGCGACCAGCCCGTTGCGCGGCAGTTCGGCGTGCAGGTCGGACACGATCTCGCGCAGCTCGGCTACGAGCTCCGCGGTCGACAGGCCGCCGTTAGCGGCAGCACTCATCAGTTACCTCCCGTTTCGTCATCGAGCGATCCGGATGTGGTGTCACCCGGATCGGGGTCGTGAGCACCGGAGCCGAGCACCCGGTCCCGGAGCGCGCGCAGCCGGTGCATGCTGTCGTTGCCGCCCCGGCCGAAGTAGTCGTGCAGCGTGACGTACTCGGCGTAGAGCTCGTCGTAGACGGCGGCGCTGGCCGGGTCGGGGTGGTAGACCTCCCGCTGGAGCTTGCCCATCGCCTGCGCCGCGGCGGGCACGTCGGGGTAGGCGCCGGCCGCCACCGCCGCGTGGATGGCCGAGCCGAGCGCGGGGCCCTGGTCGGAATCGATCACGCTCAGCGGGCGCCGCATGACGTCGGCGTAGATCTGCATCAGCAGCTCGTTCTTGAGCAGGCCGCCGGCCACGATGAGCTCGGTCACCGGGACGCCCGCCGGCCCGAACGATTCGACGATGACCCTGGTCCCGAACGCGGTGGACTCCAGCAGCGCGCGGTAGATCTCGGCCGGCCGGGTGGCGAGCGTGAGCCCGACGATGGCGCCCGACAGGTGGTGGTCGACGAGCACCGACCGGTTGCCGCCGAACCAGTCCAGGGCCACGAGCCCGTGTGCCCCGGCCGCCTGCGCGGCGGCTTCCTCGGTCAGCAGGTCGTGCACGGAGATGCCCCGCAGGCTGGCCTCGTCGCGGTAGGAGCCGGGCACCGCATTCTCGGTGAACCAGGCGAAGATGTCGCCGACGCTGCTCTGGCCGGCTTCGTAGCCCCACTGGCCGGCGATGATCCCGCCGTCGACCACGCCGCACATGCCGGGAATCTCGGCCAGGACGTCGCTGTTCATCACGTGGCAGGTCGAGGTGCCCATGATCGCGACCATCTGGCCCGGCTCGACGGCCCGCGCGGCCGGCACGGTGACGTGCGCGTCGACGTTCCCGACGGCGACCGCGATGCCCTCGGGCAGCCCGGTCCATTCGGCGGCCTCGGCGGTCAGCGAACCGGCGCGGGTCCCCAGGGCCGAGATCGGGTGTTCGAGCTTGTCGGCCGCGAAGCTGGCGAATTCCGGGTTGAGCGCGGCCAGGAAGTCACGCGACGGGTAGTGCCCGTCCTGCCAGATGCCCTTGTAGCCGGCGGTGCAGGCGTTGCGCGTCTCGGCGCCGGTGAGCTGCCAGATGATCCAGTCGGCGGCCTCGATCCAGCGGTCCGCCCGGGCGTAGAGCTCGGGGTCCTCCTCCAGCAGTTGCAGGGCCTTGGCGTACTGCCACTCGGAGGAGACCTTGCCGCCGTACCGCTCGATCCACGGCTCCTTCCGCTCGTGCGCCAGCGCGTTGATGCGGTCCGCGTGCGGCTGGGCCGCGTGGTGCTTCCACAGCTTGGGGTACGCGTGCGGGCGTCCCTCCAGGCCGGGGATCATGCACAGCGGCGTGCCGTCGGCGGTGACGGGCAGCACCGTGCACGCGGTGAAGTCGGTGGCGATACCGATCACCGCGGCCGGGTCGATGCCCGCGCACTGGACGGCGGCCGGTACCGCGACGCGCAGCACGGCCCGGTAGTCGGCCGGGTCCTGCAGGGCCCAGTCCGGCGGCAGCGGCTCGCCGGTGGCGGCGAGCTCGCGCTCCATGACCCCGTGCCGGTATTCGTGCACGGCGGTGCCCAGCTCGGCTCCGTCGCTGACCCGGACGACGCAGTGCCCGCCCGGAGAGCGTTCCGTAGTCGACGCCAATGACGTACCGGTCCTCGTTGTTAGCGTTCACAACCATGTCCGCCTTTCATCGGCGCTTCCGTCCTCTGCTTTCGTCACCCGGGTTCTATACCCCGGCCCTCGCTACCCGCGACCTCCGGCTCGCCGCCCGCGCGAACTGGGCGGGTTTCCGCCGCCGCCAGCCGGGTCGACCCGGCGCGGGCGGATGGACCCGGCGCGGGCGGGCCGCCTGCCGCGGGCATGCCGTCGCCCGGCCCGGCCACGTTATCCCGGCGCGGGCTGACCGTATCCCGCGCGGCTGGCGGTCGTCCAGTCGCCGGCGCGGGTTGACCGTATCCCCACGCCAACTGACCGTATCCCGGCGCCGGCTGGCGGTCGTCCGGTCCCGGCGCAGGCCGCCTTGGGTGAGCTCGCCCGGCCACGTTATCGCGGCGCGGCTCTTGGCAGCGGCGCGGCTCTCGGCAGCGGCGCGGCTCTTGGTGGCGCGGCGCTCGCACGCTGGATGAGTTCCGGGGGCACCTTCAGGTGGGCGCCGACCCCGGGGCCGCCGGAGATCCGCTCGACGAGCGCGCTCAGCGCCCGCCAGGCCCAGCTCGCCGAAATCCTGGCGGACGGTCGTGAGCGGTGGCAGGAAGTATCCCGCATCGGGCACATCGTCGAATCCGACCACGCTGACGTCGTCCGGGACCCGGTGGCCGTGTTCGGTCAGGGCCCGCACGAGGCCGAGGGCCATGTTGTCGTTCCCGCAGAAGACCGCGGTAACGTCGTCCATCCGCGCCAGTTCCTGGCCGACCTCGTAGCCGGAGCGCGCCGACCAGTCGCCCGAGATGACCTCCGGCTCGCGCGCGCCCGCCTCGCGCAGCGCCGCGCGCCAGCCGCCGACCCGCTCCCGGGCGTCCAGCCAACTGCTGGGGCCGGTCACGTGATGGACGGTTTCGTGCCCCAGGCCGAGGAGGTAGCGGGTGGCCTGGCCCGCGCCGTCCGCGTTGTCCACCGCCACCGACGTCAGCGGAGCGCGGGTCTCACAGCCGACCGCGATCAGCGGCAGATCGGCGGGGATGTGGCTGAGCGCCGCGACCGCCGAAGTCTGCGGTGCGATGACGATGATGCCCTCGACGGCGTGGCCGAGGAACCGGTCCACGGTGTCCAGCATCGAGCGCCGGTCCAGGGCGGGCAGGCTCGCGATGACGACGAAGTACCCGTGCTGCGCCGCGCGCTCGATCCCGTTGAGCATCATGGCCGGGCCGTACAGCGGCGAGTCGATGCCGATCACGCCCAGGGTGTGGGTGCGCCGCGTGACCAGGGCCCGCGCCGCGGCGTTGGGCCGGTAAGCCAGCTGCCGGATCGCGTCCAGGACCTTCTCGCGGGTATCCGGCCGGACGTTGGGATGGTCGTTGAGAACGCGGGAGACCGTCTGGTGCGAGACCCCCGCGAGCTGGGCGACGTCGGCCATGACCGGGGGCCGGTCCAGGGTGCCCGCGCGCAGCCAGGCGGTGCCCGCCCTGGCCCGCGCCTGACCGCTCTGACTGGGCCTGACCGGATTACGCGGTGACGCCGCCACCTCGGGCCTCCCTTAGCCACCAGCCGCACAGCGGAAGGGCCCGCCTCCCGCGGCCGGGCTCAGCCGGACGCCTGACGGGCCGTTACTGCTGGTGATTTCTGATGATGTTATCGCTCACATTTTCGGCCGGTCAAGGGCCAAATCACCGCAAGTAACACATCAGTGACATGTCACTTGGCTACTCAGCCTATATGTCCTGGGTATGGCACCGCCCCATCGCCTGACCGGAAGATCAGAAACTTTGCGTCATCTCAAAAACTCACACGTGCGCTGCAACCTATGTGCGGTTGCCTCCTCACATTTAGTGATAATGCGTCGTCTCTTCCCACGTGCGGCGCTCCCCGCAGTCCTAACCCCTCAGCCCACCCAACTCCGGGCGCCCCCAGCCGATTTGGGCAGAGTTTTCCGCAGCATGTGCGGAAAACTCTGCCGAAACCAGTCCACACCGAGCCCGCGCCGGGCGTGGGGTGGGCTAGTGCTCGCCCATGGAGCGGCGCAGCCGCAGGTAGGCCGCGCGCGCGGCCGCCTCGGCTTCCTGGATGGTCGCTTCCGCCTTGCGGCCCCGCTCGCTCTCCCGGAAGTCCCGGACCGTTGCCTGGGCCTTCCTGGCCGTCTCGCTGTCGCGCAGATCGCGGACGGCTCCCTGGGCCCGGCGCGCCGTTTCGCTGCCCCGCAAGTCGCGGACGGCTTCCTGCGCCTTCCGCGCGGTGTCACTCTCGCGGAAGTCCTTAACGGCCTCCTGGGCCCGGCGCGCGGCCTCGCTGCGGCGCAGATCCCCGAGGTCGCGGCGCGGTCGCTCGCTCCGGGTGGTCCGCCCGGCACGGCCGGCACGGTTGCGTCTGCCCCATACGGATCGGATTGAAGACATCAGGTCGTGGAACTGCCGCTCAAACTTCCCCATCGGGGCATCCCTTCCCATCCCGTACAGGCAACGTACCTCGCCCCACGCTGATCCAAACGTGCCCATGCCGGGCCCCGGAGCGAAGGCGCCGGGCGCCCGGCTCTGGGTCAGGAAGGCGCCGGGCCCTGGATGCCGGTCATGATTACCTCGACGACATCGCGGACGAAACGGTCCGTGAGCGGCAGGTGCCCCAGCAGCAGGCGGTGCTGCGCCGCGCCGAATAGGAGGTCGAGGACGACCTCACGGTCGGTCCCCGCCGGGATCTCCTCGCGCGCGATCGCCCGGTCGAGCATGATCCGGTGCTGCCCGCGCAACGGCTCCAGGACGCGTTCCCGGTACGTCGCGGCTAGGTCCTTGTCGTGCTGCGCCTCGCCGATGAGGTCGCCGAGCATCCGCCCGGCCGGGGTCCGGGTGACCGCCCGGACCCACGCCCGCAACTCGGCGCGCAGGTCGCCCCGGAGCGTCCCGGTGTCCGGCAGGGGCTGCTGCTGCTTGAACTCGGCCAGGAAGGCGTCCAGCGCGAGGGCGCCCTTCGACGACCAGCGCCGGTAGATGGTCGCCTTCCCCACGCCGGCCCGGGAGGCCACTTCCTCGATGGACATCCCCGCGACGCCGCGTTCGGCCAGCAGTTCCAGCGCCGCCGCCATGATCGCGCGGTCCGCCTGCTCGCTCCGCGGCCGTCCCCGCTGCGCCGGCGACCCCGCCGACCCCGCTACACCCGGCGTCCCCGCTACACCCGGCGTCCCCGCTACACCCGGCGTCCCCGCTACACCCGGCGTCCCCGCTACACCCGGCGTCCCGCTACACCCGGCGACCCCGCGGCGCCCGCTGTGCCCGCAGATCCCGCTGTGCCCGCCGATCCCGCCGACCCCGGCGGCCCCCCAGGCCCCGCTCCGCCCCGCGCCTGTGCCGCCCCCGGTCGCCCTGCGGAACCCGTTTCTTCTGGAATACCAGCAGCTTCTCGGCCGTTCCCGTCATTGGACATCCGAAACGAACCGTTCCGTATTTGATTGCCTGAAGGACATCATGCCGCCGTCACGCATGCCGGAAAGGCCCCGCCGATCAGTGTCATCCCCATCAGTGTCATCCCCATCGGTGTCATCCCCATCGGTCTCATCCCGATCAGAGCCATCCCGATCGACGCCTCCGCGTGCCTCCTCTTCCCGAAACCGCACCGCGCCCTCCCACCTGGCTCCGGTCTGGCACCGCGGCACACTGCACCACATCCGGGACACCGGCCTGCTCCCGGGACGAAGCGCCACCCGCCCGAACCCTGACCCGGCGGCCGGTCCGGCGGCACACGCTGACCGTATCCCGGCTGGCGGCCTTTCCGCTGGCCACACTCCGGTGGCCCCGGCGCCTACGCGACCAATCCCCGGCGCCTACGGACCAATCCCCGGCTGCCCAGGTCCCCGGGGAACGCGACCCAGCCCCGTCGGCCGCCCCGGCCCAGGCACCTGCCCCAGCCCCATTGGCCGCCCGGGTCCAGGCACCTGCCCCAGCCCCGTCGGCCGCCCCGGCCCAGACACCTGCCCCGGCCGCCCCGGCCCACGCACCCGCCCCACTCTCATCAGCCCTAACTCCGGCTACCCCAGCTCCGGCTACCCCAGCCCCCTCGGCCCCTGCTCCCTCCGTGCCGGCCCCGGACTCCCAGCGGCGGAGCGATTTGCCCGTGATCGGGAAGTCGTTCCGGGCAGGGGACTACCTGGTCACCTGTACCGGGATCGACTGGTGCTCGGATGCCGGCGGGGGAGGGTGATGTCGTGGCGTGCCACAGCAGAGACGTTGCACAGGCGTGCGTGGATATGCACGGGGGATACGTCGGGTGCCGGGGCGTCTATAGCACCACCTGGTAAAGCCACGCCGGTCCGGCGCCCCTAACCGGCGGGTTGGGCCGGCTTCTCATTGGTGCACACGAAGTAGAACGCGGCGGGCCCGCTCGGGCCGGTGAGATCCTGGCTGCACACTTGTGTCGTGTACGGCAAAATGGGCGCAATCATGTGCCCCACGCCGGCGTAGTCGGCCCGCTCCTGGGCCTGGACGCTGGTTAGCTGATCGCGCAGATGCCGGTTCTCGGTGGTGAGCGCACCCGCGGCACTCCATGCCGAAACGGCGATGTACAGCGCCACCGCCGCGCCGGCCGCGAGGATGACGAGCGCGGCAGTGAGCAGGATGGTCCGGGCCCGGCCTTCTCGCCGGGCCGGGTAGGTGTAGGTGGCCTGCCTCATGCTGACGCCTGCCTTCCCGCCGGGAATGCCTTGGCGAACAAGCGGGCCTGTTCCAGGCGCTCGGGCAGCGTCCCCGGGGTGGCCCAGAACGACAGTGTTTCGGTGGGCGGCTGGGCCGGGTAGCTCAGCCAGACAACCACCTCGTGCCGGTCGTCGTCGGCCGCCTCAATCGTCAGGTCGTACCCGGCGGCCAGGATGGCGGAGACGGTGCCCGCCTCGGGGGCGGTCAGCGGCGCTGCCGGGCTGTTCTCCAGCAGCGCGCCCAGGCAGCACGCCTGGCCGCCGTGGACGTGCCCGCCATACATCTGGTGCACCTGCCAGAGCAGGCCCAGCGCTTCCCCTGGAATCCTCTCGGCGACCAGGCCCAGGCTGACGCGGTACAGCGCTGCACTGCCGTCCCTCATTTCCGTTTCGTCTGTCATTGCTTCCGGGCTCCTTTCACACTCTGAGCGGGGGCGACACGATTCCCTTCCCCAGGACACCGGGCCGCCCCCTCGCGCTCAGCTCACGCGGCGCTGGCCGTCTCGCAGCCATACATGACGACGAGGCGATCCAGGGCCCCGCGGAGGTGCTGCCGGTACTCCCCCAGGGAGGGAATGTCCGGCTCCGCCACGACGCCCGTTTCAATAAGCCAGCGGTGGTACTGCGCCAGCGCGCTTTCGTGCCTTACGATCCAGGCCAGCAGGCATATGCCAGCGGCCAATGCGTCCGCGTCCGGTGTGCTGCCTTCCATGTACGTGCACACACCCTCTCTGCGTTTTGGTAGGAGGAGTTTTGGTGGGAGGAGTTCTGGGAGTGGTTTTGGGAGTAGTAGTAGCCCGGTAATGAGCGGGCAGCCGTCCCTGTTAGGCGTCTTGCCTGCCTGCCCTTCTAGCGCGCCTAGGCCATTTGCGGCCACGTCGGGACTCATGCGGCGAATTAGGGGGGCAGGGCTTCAGCTCAGGAACCGCCTGCTCTGCTTCTTGACGGTGCGCCGTAGCTCTTTCACCTTCCGGTCCTTGTCCCCGGCCAGCGGTTTGGGTAAGGTTGCATAACTATGAATCACAATGGGTTAGGGTGTCAAGAGTCAACGTGTTGACCAGGAATGATGCACAGCGGAGCATGGTGACCGGAATGATGCAGAACGACCCGCATGGAGGTCACCGTGCACTTCACCCGCAAGTACGGCACGTGCAACGACGGCACCTGCCCCGCCATCCTGGACACCGACGACCCGGCGGTCGTGGGAGTGCAGGGCGCAACCGTGACCGACCCGCAAGCCCTGGCGGACCTCGGCGCCATCCCGGCGCACGAACAGGTGGTGCTACTGCCCCGCTCGCTGCTGGTGAGCTATCTCAAGGAGCGCCTATGACAATCCGGCTGGCCAGCGCTGACCTGGCCGCGTGCTTCGATCTCTTCCAGGCCAGCGCCTTCCGGCTCGAAACGCTGAGAACCTACAGCGTTCCCGCCGAAGCCGAGAGCCTGAGAGCCTTCCGGCTGGGCCTGCCCCTGCCCGAGCGTTCCGTCCGGACAAGCCCGTGGCTGGCCCGCATCAGCCAGACCACGGCAGCGGGCAAGTCATGGTCCCGTATCCGGGTCACGGGCAGCCCGCTCACTGAATACGAGCGCTATCAGATGCACTGCTACCCAGACTCAGCCAGGGCCGGCGAGGTCATCTGGGTTGCCCCGGCGCACATGCCCGCCGGTGATTTCTGGCTCTTTGACGAAGACAAAGAGCCGTTCGCGGCTGTCATGGCCTATGACGAGAATGGTGCCTACCTCGGCTCGGAGGTGACCGCCGACCCTTCCGTCATCAACCGCTGCAGGGAACGCAGGCGGTTCGCGGAGCGCTACGCCGTCCCGCTGGATACCTTCCTCGGGCAGCACACGGCATGAACGAGGGACAGGCCCGCGAGCCGCAGACACACCGCGCCCGGCTCGGCGCGGAACTGAAGCGGCTTCGCGTGCTCGCGGGCCTGTCCGGGAGCCAGATGGCGCAGCTGATAGGCGTCAGCCAGTCCACGGTCTCACGGATCGAAAAAGGCGATTCGGTTCCCCCGGCCGCCCAGGTAAACGCATGGGCCGATGGCGCAGGAGCCGGCGAGGAAAGGCGGATGCTCGTGCTATCGCTGGCTGAGGCTGCCGTCAACGAGGTGATAACCCACCGGGAACGTCTCGGCGGCGGCCTGGCGGCCATTCAGGATCAGGTGCACGACCTCGAGCGGACAGCGCGGACCCTGCGCCACTTCCAGCCCGGGACCATTCCCGGGCTCTTGCAGACCGCTGAGTATGCCCGCCGTATCCTGGCCTTCGCCGATCCCTCCGCCGATATTGGCCAGGCCATCGCAGCCCGGCTGGCCCGCCAGCGGCTGCTGTACGAAACTGACCGCTCATTTGAATTTCTGCTGACCGAAGCGGCGCTCCGCTACCGGCCAGGCCCGGAGGATGTTCTCACTGCGCAGCTTGACCACCTGGCAGCAGTCGTCACGCTGCACACGATCTCGTTCGGCGTCATCCCCGCGAATGCCGAGATGCACGCCATTACCCGCTGCGCCTTCATCATTTACGAGGATCGCATTGACGACCGGCCGCCGTTCGCGTTCGTGGAGACACCGCACGCCTCGCTGTCCGCCAGCGACCCGGCAGACGTTGCCGTCTACCAGAACCAGCTCGAAGCCTTCCGTCAATCAGCGGTCTACGGCACCGGGGCCATTGACATCGTGCGGTCAATCGCACGCCCCTTAACGACGCGCTGACCAAAGCAAAGAGCCCGGCCCCCCGCACCGCAGCGGACAAGGGGGCCGGGCAGCCGTCATCACGTCACCTCGCCGGCACTGCGGCCCTGAACGCGGCCTCAAGCTGCTGCGCCTGCGCTGGCGTCACAGCGCACCCAAGGCGCAGATCAGCCGTCCCGGCATTGGTGAGGTAACCGAACCCGAACGGGCACAGCGATGACCTTGATGTTCATTTTTTCATTCCTCCTGTAAGCCGAAACCCGGCCCCCCGCACCGCAGCAGGGGGCCGGGCCGCTCTATCAGGTTCTACCTAACAGCCGTCGTAGGCGGACCAGTTGGACTGCCCGCCCGCCGCAATCGCGTTGGCGAACACCCGGTTCTGCTCGGCCACGCTGGCATGGCCGAAGCTGGCCGGGCTGCCACCATAGGCGGCCCACGTGGACGCGCTGAACTGGTAGAGCCCGTAGTGCCCGCTGGCGTTCATCACCTGACTGTTGCCGCCGCTCTCGCGGGCCACTACGCATGCGCCGAACGAGCCGCCCGGGTAGCCGCCCTGGCTGTAGCCGGACGGGGGAAAGCGCCTTAGCCGGGCATAGCGTGTCGGCCCTTGGCGATCATCTGCTCAGCGTTCCCGCCCTTGCCGCTAATCTGCTCAGCCTCCCGCAGCGCCCTGGTGACGATTTCGTCCGCCTCGCGCCGCGCCCGGCCGAGCGTCTCGTCGGCTTCGCGGCGCCCGTCGGCGATTGCCTGGTCGGCCGTCCGATAGGCGAGTGAGAGCACTCGTGCCGCCGTATCCGTGAGATCCGGATCGGCTCCCATCATCCGTGGCTGTTTCTTCTCCGCCTCCAGTTCTTCGCGGAGCACTTCTGCGGTAGTGCGCGCACGGGCGTAATCTGGAGGCCGAAGCGTAGCTTGTTGAGCTTCCCACCTGGGAGAGCACTGAATTCAGCGGCCCACTCCTCCGCATACCGGCCACGGCGCTCGGCCGGCAGACGGTTTGCGGCCCGCAGTATCAGCCGGGTCGCCACCCAGGGGAGCCAATCTGTGAACTCGGCCAGCAGCATCGGCACGACAAACACCATGACGACGAAGACGATCACGGCAGTCACCGGCCCACGCCCCAGCCAGGCCGCGGTATCCGCCGGCCTCTCGGACCGGACGGAGGCGAGAGCCGCTCAACCGTGGCGGTAAGTGCCTGCCGGGCCCCGGCGGCGCCCTCACGGGTCAGTTCGTAGTACCGGCGGCGCGGGCGGCCGGCCTCATGCTGGTCAGCCTGCTCCCAATCGCTGGTCAGCCAGCCCTGCTGTTCCAGCCGCGCCAGGATCGGATAGAGACTGCCACTGGGCAGTCCCGCAGCCTTCTAAATCTCCAGCCCGTAATGCCGCTGGAGCGGATGATCAAGCAAGACGCGCAGCACGGCCAGCGTCTGCATCGTCATACGAAACCCCATGCGCGGAACTCTACATAGGGGCAGCCCGTCGCGCCTGCCGGACACGCCGGCGGAGACATCATCTCGTCTAGCCGCGCAATAGCGCTGCCGCCACGCAGCGGATTACGCCCGGCCTGGCGCTCCGTGCAGGTTCGCGGCGACCAGGCTGACGTCTTCGGTTGGTCCCTGCCGCCCGAGTCGCTCAGCGCTTTAGCCGACCGCGCAAGGCGAGCAGGGCCAGACCGAGCAGTACCGGGCCGGTAAGGCGCAGGACTGCCTGGAGCAGCTGTCCCCACGCAGTTAGCGTGACCTGGTTGTCGGTGAGGGAAAGGGTGGCCCGGAATGCGTACAGCAGGCTGGTCCAGTATGAGACTGGATGCGGCGGGACGGCGAAGCCGACGAAGTGAAGCGCGACCGCCAACAGCGCGGTGACCACGGCGAGCCAGGCTACGGCCCGCCAAGCACGCAAGCCGTAACCCGAGACAAGCCAGTATGCCGTCAAGATGACGCGTTCCACCCGCCCCCGGGAGGTCGCGCTGGACTCACCATCGGGGTTGCCGACGCTGACGGGACGGGGACGAGCGCGGCGGCGCATCTCCATCTCGCCGTAGTAGAAGTCGGCAGCACCCGGCTCGTCCTTGGCATCTTCGCGTCCCTTGCGCAGCTCCCGGTATAGCCCGGCGATCTGCCCCGGCTCCAGCACGCCGGGCTTCTCATCGCCGTCCAGCCAGCGTGGCCACCAGGGGGCGACCCAATGGCGGGGGCGAGACCGGTTAGCACGCCAGGCGCGTTCCTCGGCGATCACTTGTCGCCCGCCCCACCTTTGCCCGTGCCAGCCCGGTCGGAGCACGGCAGTCGGGAAGGTGACGGCGGGCTCAAGGCGCAGCTTGTCGAGGTTGTGGGCACCAGCGAACCGGCAGTCGGCCACCGAGACATTGCTCAATCCGAGCCCGGCCACGTTGGCCCGCTGCAACGACAGCAGTTGCGGTCGCTCGAAAATCTCGCCTACGAGCAGCCGCTGCCATGCTCTGGCGATCCGCTTCTCCCGCTCTTGCAATGGGTGTCCCATAGGCGGGACACCGGCGAGGATCGATGGTGAGGGAAGATTGGTGTCGTCCAGCACCACGCGGGCCCACCGCAACCGGAATTGCGCGCCTCCGGGGAACAGCGCTCGACAGCAGCACAGTCCGATGGTGCTGACCTCGATCCGGACTGACTGCGCGAACCGCACGTCGTCCAGCACCAGTCCCCGGTAGGCCAGCAGAGGACCGAACTGGCGCGCTTGCTCAAATATCACGCCGCCGAACCAGGCGCGGCGCTCAAAGGTCACCTGAACGAAATTGGCGTCGCCGGTGAAGGTTGCCCCGTCGAATCGGGCGTCACCAGTGAAGATCGCCCGCTCGAAGTTGGCGGCGCCGCGGAAGGCGGCCTGGAGGAACTCGGCGGGTCGTTTGAAGGTGGCCCCGCTGAACGAGGCGTCGCCGCCGAATGTCGCCCCTTCGAACCAGGCGTCAGCGCGGAATGTGGCCCCGCTGAACGAGGCGGCGCCGGTGAAGGTCGCGACCCTGAACAAGGCGGCGCCGGTGAAGGTTGCCCCAGTGAAGAAGACGGGGCCGGTGAAGGTTGCCTCCCCGAAGAATGCGCCGCCGCTGAAGGTCGTCCAGTCGAACCAGACGGGGCCGGTGAAGGTCGTCTCCCCAAACTCGGCGTCGCCGGTGAAGGTTGCCCCGTCGAATCGGGCGTCACCGGTGAAGGTCGCCCTGTCGAATCGGGCGGCGCCAGTGAATCTTGCATCCCAGAACCAGGCGTTGCCGGTGAAGGTTGCCCCGTCGAACCGGGCCTCGCCGGTGATGGTCGCCCCGTCGAACCGGGCGTCACCAGTGAAGGTCGCCCTGTCGAAACGGCAGCCTTTCATCAACGATTGACCGTTAATCCCGCGCGGGATCACAGCAAGGACCCGTTGCAGGAGTGCGGACGTGATGGATACCCCCCGTGCGTCGATAGCGCCTGTTTCGCCGACCAGCTTGAGCGCAGCCACCCTGTCCTCTTCGGTGGCATGGGTAAGGCACGCGCGCGCTGTATCGAGCTGGATACCGGTGCATCCGGGTTCAAGACACGTCAACCAGCCATCGTCGGTTTCCTGGGTCATTCGCCATCCGAGTCCGCGCACATAGAAAGGTGGTTCGGGTCACCAGCGTGGCATCTTGGGACCAGACGACAGGCGTTTCATGCGGGAAGCCCGTCCTAATGCGTCGTGTTGTATGCCTCCAGCCGGCGGCGCACGTAGGCGTCCAGCTTCCCGTAGGCACCCGGCACCAGCGGGAAGCTGCTATCTGCTGGCGGTGGCGACCGTGAATCTGGCAGACCGCCTCGTCAGCTAGCCGCTGCGCCTCGGCCGGCTCCAGGTGCACGGCCTTGGCCGCCACGGTGATGTCAAGCTCCTGGTGGAATCGCAGTGCTAGCAGAACGTGCTGGACGGCCGGAAGCGAGTCGAACGCGGCCAGGAACGACGCCAGGGTCTGCCGCACCACCGCGGCCGACTCGGTGTCGCCGTCCGCGCTGTCGTCGGCTAGGCCCTGGTGGCCGAAGTCGGCGCTGGCGGCAGTGTCGTCCAGGCTGACCGGCCTGGCCACCTCGGCGGCCTGCGCCTCGCGGATCTTCCCTACCGGGAGCCCGGTGACCTCGGCGAGCTCATCCTCCGTCCGCGCCCCGGCATCCTGCGCGGCCTGAATCGCCTTGATCCGCGTGGACCGGGTGACGTGATCCTGATGCCGGCACCAGTCCAGGATCATCCCGTTTACCCGGCGCGAGACATATCCGCCGAAATGCGCCTCCGGCCGGTCAGGGTCGTCCTCGTCCCACGGGCTGAAGCCGTTACGGGCGCAGTAGTCCAGCCACTTGGCCGGCCTGGACGAGAGCCTCATAGGCGAGGGACAAGATCTCGTCAGGCTCAACGCCGGGCAGCCGCTTGATGTGCCGCCAGGCGAGACTCTGAGCGATGCTCATGTGATCCTGGATGGCGCGCTGCATCCGGGCATCGAGGCTCACACGGGGCATATTCGGCGGGCTTGCACGGCCGGGCCGGTTCCGGGTATCACGGCCATGACCGACACCGGCAACGCCATCGTGCTATCCGCCGAGATCGGCTGCCCCGCCTGCCGCCGTCGTATCGCGGGCGCCTGGGCCCCGGGCAGCCTCACGGCCGGCCAGCGGTGCGCGTGCGGGCATGCCTTCGCCGCCACCTGGCCCGGCTGGGAGTTTCAGCCCAGCGTCAGCGTGGCTGACACGTCGCCCTGAGAGACCGTCACGCGGCTCTTGTCGGCCGTGACACGGAACCCATGGGAAGCCAGCCACCGGCCCCGCTCACCGGCAGCCAGGGCCGCCCACACCTCGGCGTACACCTCGCCCGTGTCCACGACCACCACGGAGCCGGGCACCACGGGCAGGTCATTGATCCGGTCCCGTTCCGCCCGCAGCTCGGCGAGCCGCCGGTCATACTCGTCGTCGGGCAGGTCGATCTGGGCCAGCTGGCGGATTTCCAGCCTGACCGCTTCCAGCTCCTGACTGTGATCGTCGCCGGGGGTGACCCGCTTGACCGTGACGGGCACGTTGAACGTCCGGCGGACGATCTGGTTCACCGCGCCGTCAACGTCCGCTAGCTTCACCATGTTGCCGCAGCCTTTACGCTGGCTGCCCCGGCCCGCGCAGCGGTAATGCGCGAGACGCCCGCCTGGCGGCCCACCGCACCATGATCCGGTACATGGGGGAGTCGTCACAGTTGGGGCAGTAAATGGCACCGGCCAGCATCGCCCGTGTCGCCGGATTGGACGGCCCTCGCTTCGGCCGGTTCTTCAGCGCCTCATTCGCCAGCCGGAATGTGCCCGCGTCCACGAGCGCCTCACAGCGGTGCACCGTCCGCACCCGCTGATGTGTGCTCCGGTCGGTGTATTCCTGCCACCGGAAGCCGGTGTAGGTCTCGTTCTTGATGATGTTCCCGGCGACCCATGTCCACCAGCCGTTGCCTTTCCGGCCGTTCGACTGGCCCAGCGGGACGCCTTCGGCGTTCAGCCATTCGCAGATGTCCCCGAGGGACTCCCCGTCTATCACGCGGCGGAAAATCTCGGGAACATACTTGCGGCCCAGGCCGGTCGGGACCAGCCGGCGGTCGTACTTATCCCCGGCAGCGGTGTAGCCGAACGGTGGTTTGCCGACCAGCCGCCCGCGCTGCTTCAGCTCGCCCTGCGCCCGCATGCAGCGCTCCTGGATGTCTTCCCACTCCTGCCGTGCCTGCTTCGCCTGCGCGGTCCACGACCAGAAATCCCCGTCATCGCGGGGCGGCCATTGCGGGCCGTCCACGATCAGGAGAACCTTGTGGTTATCCTCGGCCCACTGGCGGATACGCACCTCGTCGTCCCATGCGCCGCGGGACAGCCGGTCATTTTTGAACGCCAGAATCGCGTCATACCTGACGAGATGATCAGGGTCGGTAACCCATACCTTCAGATTGGGCCGGTCCCATGGCGCGACGGTCCCTGACTTCACGTCGGCAACGGTCTCCACAACCTCATGCCCGTTGCGGATGGCCCATTCCCGGCTGTACTCGTCCTGCGTCTCGATGCCCAGCTCCTGCTGCACGCTGCCTGGCTTGACAGACTTGACCGACTTGCGGGCCGCGATGATCACCCGGTAACGGGGCATGCCGGAAGAGTAGGACGGTGCGGGCCACTCAGGCGGAAGGCTCGCCGGGTTGCCGGTTATGGGATGCTCCGCTCGTTTTGGCTGGCCTGGTCACGTACACGTTAACAGGTACAAGACTACAGGACTTCAGCATCGTGAACGTGGCCCTCCCGTCGATAGAGCGCGAACTCCACCTGTCCGCGTCCGTCGTGGACTGGGTGGTCACGGCCTACGCCATCGCCTTCGGCGGCCTGCTCATCCTCGGCGGCCGCGCGGCCGACATGCTCGGCCGGCGCAGGATGTTCGTGATCGGGCTCGTGGCGTTCTCCCTCGCCTCGCTATCCGGTGGGCTCGCTCAGGACCCGGTGCTGCTGCTCGCCTCCCGCGTCGTCCAGGGAGCGGGCGCGGCCATCGTCATGCCCGCCGCGCTGTCCCTCATTACCACGGGATTCCCCGAAGGGCGCGAACGCAGCCGCGCGCTCGGCCTGTACGGGGCCACCGCGTCGCTGGGCTTCGTCGCTGGGCAGGTCCTCGGTGGCGTGCTCGTCGAGCTCACCAGCTGGCGCTCCGTTTTTCTCGTCAACGTTCCCGTCGGCCTGATCGCCGCGTTGGGCGCCCCGAAGATTCTCGGCCGCTCGGCCAACTTGCGCGACGCGCGGGCCGGCCACCACCTCGACGTGCGCGGTGCGCTGCTCATCACGACCGCGGTGGCGCTCGCCGTGTTCGCCGTCTCGGAGGGGAACGTCTTCGGCTGGCTGTCACCGGCGGTGCTCGGCGCGGCCCTGGTCGCGGTCGTCGCGGGCGGTGCGTTCGCGCTGGCAGAGTCCCGGCACTCCGATCCGCTCATCCGGCTGGACATGTTCCGGCACGCTGGCCTGCGTCGGGGGAGTGCCCTCGCGCTGCTGATGGGTCTGTGGAACGGCGGGGAAATGCTCGTGCTGTCGCTGTACTTCCAGCAGGCGCTGCACGAGTCGCCCCTGGTCACGGGCTGGCCATCGCCCCGCAGGGGGTAGCCGGGTTCACCGCCGGCATGTTCGGCACCCAACTCGCCGCGCGTTTCGGCGGGGTCCGCCGCCTGCTTGCCGTGACGGGCGCGGCGTCGGCCGCGGGGTTCCTCGTGCTGACCCAGCTTCCCGCCGCCGGATACAGCCCGCTGCTGCTCGCGGTGATGCTGATCGGGTTCGGCACGGCCGGGACCGCCTTCGGCTCGATCGTGATCGCGAGCCGCGGCGTCCCCGACGCCGACCAGGGCGTCGTCGGTGGGATGATCAACACCAGCCGCCAGATTGGCGCGGCCATCGGCGCGGCGCTGCTGCCGGCCGTGGCGGTGGGTATCGGGCGCGGCGCCGGGGTGACCGGCGACCGCGCGGCCATGCTCACCGGCGCGATCGCGTCCGCGCTGGCCATGCTGCTGGCGTGGCGTGCCAGCCGGGCCGGCGATCCGGTGGCTGAGCGCGGCTGACCACGCTCCGTCGCGGCCGGCCAGGTTCTTTAATGAGCCGAACGGACCTAGCCGGGGCCCTCGTCACCGGCCGGCGCAGGAGCGGGCAGGAGCACAGATGTCGGTACCGCCGCGGGTAACCGTGCTGGGCAGCATGAACATGGATATCTCGGTGACCGTGCCGGGGCTGCCCCTTCCGGGTGCGACCGTTCTCGGTTCGGACGCCCGCTTCGCGCCGGGGGGTAAGGGCGGCAACCAGGCGGTCGCGGCGGCCCGGCTCGGCGCCCAGGTCCGGATGGCCGGGTGCGTCGGCGACGACGCCTTCGGCGGCCGCCTGATCGGTGCGCTCCAGGCCGAATCGGTGGACACGTCGGCCATCCGCACGGTGACCGAGGCCCCCTCCGGGCTGGCGCTGATCACGGTCGATCCCGAGGGCGAGAACATGATCACCGTGGCCGCCGGGGCCAACCAGTCCGTGGCCGGCTCAGAGGTCACCGCCGCCGGGGCGCACCTCGCTGACGTATTGGTTATGTCGGCGGAGATCCCGGTCGCCGTAATCTCCGCGGCCCTGGCCCAGGCCCGCACCGGCGGTACCGTCAGCCTACTGAACCTGGCCCCGGCCCCACCCGAGGCGGCCAGCCTGCTGGCCAGCGGGGTGGACTGGCTCGTGGTGAATGAGTCGGAGGCGGCCGCGATCCTCGGCCGTCCGGTTAAGGGCCTGGCCGGGGCCCGGGCCGCCGCGGCCGACCTGGCCGTCGGCCGGGCGGGCGGAGCCGCTCACGCGGTCGTTACCGCCGGAGCCGAGGGTGCCGCCTTCGCGGGCCCGGAGGGCGGCGGCGTGGTGGCCGGCTTCCGCGTCCGCGCTGTGGACAGCGTTGGCGCCGGGGACACGTTCGTCGGGGCGCTGGCCGTCGCCCTGGCCGTGGGCGCGCCGCCCGAGGCCGCGGTCCGCGCCGCCTGTGCCGCCGCGGCCGTCGCTACCACCAGACCCGGCACTCAGGAAGCCATGCCCCGCCCGGCGGACGTCCTCGCCCTCACAGGTGTCCCCTGGCCCCCGCCCCCCGCCTGACCTCGCGAGCATGCCAGTCCCAGCACCGTCCCGCCGTCCCGTCGGCCCGAGGCTTCCCAGACGACCGCGATGATCCCTCCGTGGTCCTCCAGTGACCGCGATGGTCCCTTCGTGGTCCTCCAGTGACCGCGATGGTCCCTTCGTGGTCCTTCAGCGACCGCGATCGGTCCCTTCGTGGCCGGTCGGTTACCCGCCGGCCCGGTCCTTGAACGCCGCCTCGCCCGCCCACCCCGGTGCCCGAATCGCCCCATTTCGCGTGTTTCCCCAGGCCGCGGCGTTGCCACGCTCGCCGGGGGCTCCCCGTTAGGCACCGATCGCCCGAAATCCCACCAGGACAAGCCTTGTGCCCTTATTCACAAAGTTGGCCGTCCACCCTACGTAACCCGAAGTTCGCCGCGTGTTCACTTCTAGCAATGCCGCTACTCCGGGTGATACCGTCCGCGTCGTGGAGGCCCGTGCGCGCGAATACGTCCTTGCGGATTCTGGCGCGCGGCTGCCCGATCAAGTGCGGGAGGAGCTGACCTCAGCCTTTACCGTCGAGGAGGACCGCCACCGGGCCCGGCTGAGCCGAACGTGGCTGGATACCTTCGACTGGCGGCTGTACCGGGCCGGGCTGACGTTGCAGCATGTCAGCCCGCCGGGCCCACAGGGCACGCGCGGAACGGGCGAACTCGTGCTGACCGGCACGGGCGGCCAGCGGCTCACCGCGCCCGGCCGGCTGGCCCGGGGCCCGTCCCTGCCGGGCGCCCTGCCCCCGGGGCCGCTGCGGGACCGGGTCGCGGCCGTGGCCGGAATCCGGGCCCTGCTGCCCACGGTCAGCGTGACCAGCCAGGTGCGCGAGGTGCGGCTGCGGAACGCGGACGATAAGACGGTCGCCCGGATCTTCGTGGACGCCATGTCCCCCCGCGCGCCGGGTGGTGCCCCGATCCCGGCCCGGCTGACGCTGACCGAGGTTCGCGGCTATGCCGCCCCGGCGCGGCGCGCCGCTCGCCTCCTCGCGGCCGGCGGCGCGACTCTCAGCCGGCAGACCGCGCTGGATGCCGCGCTCAGCGCGGCCGGGCGCCATCCCCTCGACTACGACGGCAGGGTCGACGTAATGCTCCGCCCGGCCATGCCGGGCGCCGAAGCGGTGCGGGCCATCCTGCTCCAGCAACTCGACAACCTCGAGGCGAACGTGGACGGGGTGCTGCACGACACGGACACCGAGTTCCTGCACGACCTGCGTATCGCCGTGCGGCGCACGCGGTCCGGACTGAAGCTCGTCGGCGATGTGCTGCACGGCGAGCTCACGCTGCGGTTTGCCTCCGAATTCCGGTGGCTTGGCGACATGACCACCCCGCTGCGGGATCTGGACGTGCACCTGCTGTCCCTCCCGCCGATGGCCAAACAGCTGGCCGCGGCCGATCCCGCGGATCTGCAGCCGTTCCTCGCCTACCTGGAGCGGCGCCGCATCACCGAGCGGCGGAAGCTCAGCCGGGTCCTGCGCTCGGCGCGTTTCGCCGCCACCGTCGGCGACTGGCGCAAGGCGCTGCTGGTGCCGCCCGGTAACCGCCCGGCACCCGCGGGGCCGTCCGCCGGCGAATTGGCCGCGGACCGGACCATGCGGGCTCACGGACGGGTGCTCAAGCTCGGATCGGCGATCACCGGCAACTCGCCGCCGGAGAGCCTGCACACGCTGCGCAAGCGGGGCAAGGAACTCCGGTACGTGCTGGAGTTCTTCGCGTCGCTGTATGACCCGCCGATCTACCGTGCGGTGCTGAGTGACCTGAAGCGCCTGCAGGATTGCCTGGGTGATTTCCAGGACAATCAGGTGCAGCGCGAGGAGATCCAGTCCCTGGCGGCGGGGATGCTGGCCCAGCACGCCGCGACCGCGCCCACGCTGCTGGCCCTGGGGGAGCTGGCTGCCCAGCTAGCCACCCGGCAGGCCCAGGCACGTGCCGAGTTCGCGGAGCGGTTCGCTGGGTTCGCGAGCCGCGAAGGGCGGCGCCGGATGACGGCGCTGATCACGGGGGAGAGCGCCGGGGAGAGCGCGTGAGCCGGGAGAGCGCATGAGGGTCATCGCCACCTACAACATCAAGGGTGGCGTCGGGAAGACGACGGCCGCCGTCAACCTCGCCTACCTGGCTGCCCAGGACGGCCTGCGCACGCTGCTGTGGGACCTGGATCCGCAGGCGGCCGCCACGTACATGTTCCGCGTCCGGCCCCGGGTCAAGGGCGGCGGGAAGGCCCTGATCCGCGGCACCCGATCGCTGGACGAGGCCGTCAAGGGCACCGATTTCGACCGCCTCGACATCCTGCCCGGTGACTTCACCTACCGGAACATGGACCTGCTGCTCGACGGGGCCAAGAACCGGGTCCGCCGGCTCTCCCGGCTTCTCGGCCCGCTGGGCGCCGACTACGACGTCGTGATCCTGGACTGCCCGCCCAGCGTCTCGCTGGTGTCAGAAAACGTGCTGCACGCTGCAGGCCTGATCCTGGTCCCGCTTATCCCCGCCACCCTGTCGCTGCGCACGCTCGATCAGCTCACCGAGTTCGTGGCCGACTTCGACGGCCCGCGCCCCGATGTGCTGGCGTTCTTCTCGATGGTGGACCGGCGGAAGCGGCTTCACCGCGAGATCGCCGAACGGCTGCCCCATGAGCGGGCGGACATCGCCGCGGCCAGCATCCCCGCCCTGGCAGTCATCGAGCGGATGGCCGTCGAGCGCGCGCCGGTGCCGGTGTTCGCGCCGCGCAACCCGGCCACCCGCTGCTACCGGGACCTGTGGGAAGAGGTCGCCAAGCGTTTCCCGGAGTGAGTGCAGTGGCGTGTGAGCGCGGCGGGAAAAAGCAGTCATGCGCGTCCGGAGTGACCTCGCTGGCATCTTGAGTCCGAGTTGTTACATTTCGGGGTGTTAAAACGCCGTTAAGCATGCATTACGGTTAACGGGAAACGCGCCGCAGGGGCGCCCAGCGAGGCAGCGCAGCCACCGCTGGGGCCTTTGCGTGCGCGGTAAGCCCGCTGGCGCCCGCCAGAAGCCCACCGGGGCCCGTCAGAAGCCTCACCGGGGGCCCGCCAGCTCAGTTGACCTGGAACGACCGCTTGGACAGCCCGGCCATGTAGCCCTCGATGGTCGTGTGCACCGGCTGGTCCTCCCGCTCCGCGGCGCCCAGCGTGATGAACAGCGGAATGTAGTGGTCGACCGTCGGATGGGCGTACGGCATCCCGGGAGCCTTTGACTTGTAGGCGGCCAGCGTCTCGACGTCCCCGCGGTTCAGCGCGTCGGCGGCCCAGGCGTCGAAGTCGGCTGACCAGGACGGCACGACCTCGCCGGTCAGCATCTCCCGGGTGAGGAACGGCAGGCCGTGGGTCATGAAGCCGGAGCCGATGACGAGCACGCCCTCCTGCCGCAAGGCCCGGAGGCGCCGCCCGATGTCCAGCAGCCGTCCGGGATCGTGCGTCGGGATACTGAGCTGGAGCACCGGCACGTCACCGAGCGGGTACATGACCTTGAGCGGTACCCAGGCCCCGTGATCCAGGCCGCGGTGCGGGTGCTCGTGCACCGGCTCGCGGCCACCCACGGCGGCCGTCACCTGCCGCGCGAGCTCACCCGCGTCGGGGGTGGGGTACGTCATCTGGTAGTAGCGCGGGTGGAAGCCGCCGAAGTCGTATACGAGCGGCGTCGCGGCGGCGGACGCGGACAGCATGATCGGCGCCGACTCCCAGTGCGCACTGACAATGAGGATGCTGCGCGGCTTGGGCATGCTCCTGCGCCCAGGAGAACAGCTCGCGCATCCATGGCCCGTCGTCGAACATCGGCGGCGCGCCGTGGCTGATGTAGAGCGCGGGCAGCGGCCCGTCGTCGGGCGTCCAGGCGCGCTGGGCCCGGCTGGTCCGCGCGGCGTCGGGTGCGAAGGCGTCGAAGGCCCCGGCTGGCACCGCGGGGTCGAAGATGGAGGTCACGGCGTTCCTTAGCTCGGGACTCGACGCCAGGATAGTACCCGGTGCGACGTCACTTGAAGCTTCAATTAACAGCACTATAGACGCTATAACTTGAAGCGTCAAGTTATTGTCAGGCCGCCGGATGCTCCGCGTAGGCTGGGCGAATGGAGCCCGCCGACCGTCGTGATCAGGGCGAGGCCCAGGTCCCGGCCCCGGCAAGGACCAGGGCGAGGTCGGGCCCCGGCCGCCGGCGGAGACCAAGGCGAGGCCCAGATCCCGGCCGCCGGCGGGGAGCACGGGCCGCGCTGGCTGACCGACGACGAGCGCGACGCCTGGATCCCGCTGATCGGCGTCCTCATCAAGCTTCCGGCCGCCCTGGACGCGCAACTGCAGCGCGACGCCGGCCTCAGCCACTTTGAGTACATGGTCCTGTCCCGGCTGTCGGAAGCGCCGGAACGGACCCTGCACATGAGTGACCTGGCCATCCTGGCCAACGGCTCGCTGTCCCGGCTGTCGCACGTAGTCACGCGGCTGGAACGGCGCGGCTGGGTGCGGCGTGAAGCCTGCCCGGGGGACGGCCGGTACACCAACGCGGTCCTCACCGGCGAAGGCTGGGCCAAGGTCACCGCGACCGCGCCCGGGCACGTGGCGGCCGTCCGGCAACTCGTTGTGGACGGGCTTAGCCCGGAGCAGATTGGGCAGTTGCGCGACATCGCCCAGCGCATCATGAGCCGGGTAGTGCCCGGTGACGACTGGCTCGGGCAACTGCCGCACCCGGCCCGGCGGTTATTCGTGCTGCACTTTCCCGCCCGGACGGTATAGGCGCCGGGGATTTTACCGGCGTTTGCCGGGATCGACCATCAAGCACCCGTTTAGGGCGTAATTCCCAGGGAAGCCGGACGAATGGTTCGACCCTATCCGGGAGGTAATCATGTCAACCGGAGCCGTGATTGCCATCGTAGTCGTCATCGTTGTGGTGATAGCTGTCGTGGCAGTCGTAGCAATGGAGATGCGCAGACGCAAGCTGCGCCGCCAATTCGGTCCCGAGTACGACCGGCTGGTGACAGAACTCGGCAGCCGGCGTAAGGCCGAAGCTGAGCTGTCCGCGCGTCAGCGCCGCGTCGCCAAACTAGACATCCGCCCGCTCACCCGCGAGGAAACCGCGCGTTACCTGGGCGAGTGGAATGCCATACAGGAAAGGTTCGTCGACACCCCGGGCCAGTCCGTGGAGCAGGCGTCGGTTCTGGTCACCGCGGTGATGAGGCTCCGCGGGTACCCGGCCGACGACCAGAACGAAGCCATGGAGGCCCTGTCAGTCGAGCACGGGCCTACCCTCAGCCGCTACCGGGAGGCTCGTTTGACCAGCGAACGCGCCCGCTTGGGCTCAGCGTCCACCGATGACCTGCGTAACGCCATGCTGCAGTACCGGGCCCTGTTCGAGGAACTCGCCGCGCGCCCCGAGCGTGACAGCGACGTCGGGACGAGCCGGGTAGCCAGTCATGCAGACCCCACCGCCGACGGCACCGCCGCGGCTGACACCACGCCGGCCGGCGACGTGCCCATGGGCAGCGCGCCGGGCAGTGCTGCTCCAGTGAGTAGTGCTCCGGTCAGTGGTGCTCCGGCTGACACGGTTGGCCCCGCCGACAGTGTCCCGCCTCAGCGCTCAACGAGAGGGTGAGATGATGCCGCGAGATCAGGAAACAAGCATCGACCAGGCCCCGCCGGCCACCAGCGACCCCTTCCGCGCCCGGCCCACCGGGCTGGATGACGTGGCGGCGGACGACACGGCCGGCGCGCGCCCCGAGACGGCCGGCTCCGAGCAGCCGGATCGTGACCTGGTGGACGGAACGACCGGGCCCGCGGACGCTACCGAACCGGCCCCCGAGGGTGAGTGGGTCGCGGGCAGTCGCGGCCCATCCGCGGCGGTGCCCAGCCAGCCGGCGAGTCCCGCCGCGGAAGACGTCCGTGATGACCCGGGCACCCGCGCCACGCCCCCGTTCGGCGAGCAGGCCGTGCCGGCCACGGGCGAGGACCGCGGCCCGGCGGGGGACACCTCGCCGGCGGGAGACATCACGCTGGTGAGGGACGCCACGCCAGCTGGGGACACGATGTCGACGGCGGACACCATGTCGACGGCGGACACCACGCCGGCCGTCGACGCTGACAGCGACCCGTCCGTGGCCACCCCCCTGGTCATGGACGCCGACGCCAGCCCAGCCACGGAGACCAGGTCCGGGACGGGCACCCTGCCTGCCACGGACACCGCCCAGCTCGATCAGCCCGCGACGGGGACCCTGCCTGCCACGGACACCGCCCAGCTCGATCAGCCGGCCACGGGCGCCCACGCGGCGCCAGCGGACACGGCTCCGGGCGGCACCGGCACCAGCCTGAACGCCGTTGGTGCCACGTTCGTCACCGACGCGGAAGGGTACCGCGCCAGCTGGGTGCGCATCCAGTCCGGATTCGTCGATGACCCGCACGGATCGGTCACAGAGGCGGCCGACCTCATCGCGCAGATCACCAGCACGCTCGTCTCGGCCGTGCAGGAACGGGAGCGTTCGCTGCGCGGCGGCTGGGAGAGCGGCGGCGCCGACACGGAGGTCCTCCGTAACGCGCTGCGTGAGTATCGCTCGTTCTTTGAGCGCCTCATGAAGGTCTAGCCCGCTGTCTGGATGTCCCGCCCGCCGGCCGCACAGGCCGGGGGCGGGACATCCACGCGTCCCGACGGCGACCGGGTCTTCCTGTTCGGGTGCACTCGCCGCCGCGGCCCGTTAAGACTGAGAAAGAAACTCCTGTTTCGTGATGAAGTTGCAGGCCAGAAGATATTCCGTTGCGGCCAAAGTCAGGCCAGAGTGTCTGCATGACGAATACGCAGCCGCGATTGGGCGGTATCGAAGTCCGATCGATTGACTACGTACCGTTGAATGAACGGCACGGCAAGGTATGGCACCTCGGGCCGCTGTGGTTCATGTCCAACGCGCAAATCGCGACGCTCGCCGTCGGCCTGATCAGTATCAGCGAAGGCGCATCGCTGTTCTGGTCGGTGCTGGCCATTGTGCTCGGCATTCTGGTCGGCACGCTGTTCATGGCGTTTCACTCCGCGCAGGGCCCGCAACTCGGCCTGCCGCAGATGATCCAGTCCCGCCCGCAGTTCGGTTACGTCGGCGCGCTGCTGGTGTGGCTCTTCGCCTACGTCCAGTACGCGGGCTTCAACGTCTTCAACACCATCCTCGGTGGCGAGGCGATGAGCACCACCGCCCATGGCAGTACCAAGCTGTGGATCGTCATCGTGACCGTGGCCGCGTTCCTGATCGCGCTCATCGGATACGACCTCATCCACCGCGCCGAGCAGTGGCTGACGTACCTGATGATCGTCATCTTCGGCATCTTCACGATCACGCTGTTCCTGATCCACTACCCGGCGGGCACGTTCGCGGTCGGCCCGTTCAAGGCCAGCCCGTTCTTCGGCCAGTTCGGCGTGGTGGCCGGGTACCAGATCAGCTGGGCCATCTACGTCTCGGACTACTCCCGGTACATGCCGCCGAACGTGGGCGTGCGGTCGACGTTCAACTGGACCTACTGGGGCTCCGCCATCGGTGGCGGCTGGATGATGATCGTCGGCGCCGTGCTGGCCGCCTGGGCGGGCAAGAACTTCGACGGCACCGGCATCGCCGAGCTCAACGCGGTCGGCGACCACGTCTTCACTGGCTTCGGCGCGGTGGTGCTGATCCTGGCCACGCTCGGCCTGGTGTCGGTCACCGCGCTGAACATGTACGGCGGCTCGCTCACGCTCATCAGCGCGGTCGACTCATTCAGGAAGGTGCGGCCGACGATCGCGATCCGCATCATCACCGTCGGGCTGACCGCGGTGCTCTCGCTCGTCGGCGCGCTGGCCGCGACCAGCAACTTCCTGCACAACTTCAACAACTTCCTGCTGCTGATCCTGTACTTGTTCATCCCGTGGACCGCGGTCAACCTCGTCGACTACTACATCGTGCGGCGCGGCCACTACGCCATCGCCGAGATCTTCAACCCGCACGGCATGTACGGCCGGTGGGGCTGGCGCGGGATCGTCGCGTACCTCGTCGGGTTCGCCGCCATGACGCCGTTCTTCAACGTCGGCACGCTCTACGAGGGCCCCGCGGCCAAGGCGCTCGGCGGCGCGGACATCTCGTTCTTCATCGGGCTGCCGGTGGCCGGGATCCTGTACTACGTCCTGGCCCGGTCGATCGACGTGGCGGCGGAGACCCGGGTGGCCCAGGCCGAGATGGACGAATTGGAGAACGCCGCGTCCCGGCACGAACTGCCCTGACCGTTCTCCGCTGGGTTAGCCGCGCCCGGCGTCGTCGTCGTCCACCGCGTACGCGCCCAGGCGGCGGCGCCGGGACCAGCGGCGGTAACTCTTGACCGGATGCAGGAACGAGCGGAAGAACTCGGTGTCCACCTGGCTGAACCAGTCGCGGGGCAGGCCGAGGACATGCTGCTGGGCCTCGCCCTGCCGCGCATACGCACCCTGGCGCCGCGGCGCGCCGGACACCCGGTCCGGTTCCTCTGGGCTGCGCGTCACGCTCATCATCTCGATTCCGGCCGGGCCCCGAGCCAGCCTTTGCCTCTGGTTCCAGGTTAGGCCCGCGCGGTGCCGTACTCAGCAGCGGGAGCGCACGCTCGTCACGCCGGCCTCCCCCCTGGGCCGCCGGGCCGGCCGGAACAGATTGGCGCTGGCCAGGGCACGAGATTAAGCTGACGAAATGCCGTCCCGGACCCTGGCGGCCCGCCATCCGCAGCCCAGATCCTTATGAGCTTCCTGCCGATGTTAGAAGCCGAAAATGGCAATCCTGTTCGCATAAGGCCGATGCGCGGTGACGCGGCGGCTGCGCCGTGGCACCCACTGACCTCACCTACTCGGTGCCTGCAGGGGGAATGACATGCCCGAGGATCCGCGTCAGGACTGGGGTCCCTGCCCGGAACAGTGGACGAACCGGCTGGCGATCGTCATGCTGCCGGAGCACTTCGGCCTGCCCAATGTCGACCTGATCCGCGAACAGCTGCTGTCGGTCCTCAACCGCGGCGCTCTGGTCCTGATCGCCGACCTGACCACGACGGTCTCCTGCGATCATGCGGGCAGCGACGCCCTGGCGCGCGTCTACCAGCGCGCGGTGTCCAGCGGGACCGAGCTGCGCCTGGTCGTCACGAGCGGGATCGTGCGGCGCGTACTGAGCATCAACGGCGTCGATCGGCTGGTCTCCCTTTTTCCCTCCATCGAGGCTGCCCTGGCGGCCAGCGCGGCGCCGGCCGGCGCCCGCTCAGCGGGAACGTCCCCGGCCGCCGCACAGTCCGGCCACGGTTCGCGCGATCCCGGCCAGCCCCCGGCCGGCCCACGCGAGCGGGCGGCCCGAGCCCAGCCGGCGGGTTCGCTCGCGGAGCCCGACGTCGGCGTCGAGGTCGCCTTGCTGGACCGGGACGGGGTCATCGTGTCCGTCAACGACGCCTGGCAGGCGTTCGCGCGGGCCAACGACGGTAATCCGGAACGGACCGGCCGGGGCATGTCGTACCTGGAGGTCTGCGCCGCTGCGGGCAGCGACCCGGTCGCCATGGAGGTCGCCGCCGCCATCCGCCGCGCACTGACGGGAGACTTGCCGGGCCCGCTGACGATCGGCGTGCCCTGCCACAGCCCTCGGACGGCCCGCTGGTTCGACATGCTGATCTTCCCCCGGTGGGACGGCAACGGCGAGTACCTCGGGGTGACCGTATCCCTGTCGCTGGCCAGATCGGAGTCCTGGGCCGAGCTGGCCGAATCCGCCTTCGTGTCCGAAGGTGCCGCCGCAGCCCACCCAGCCGCCGCCCGCTGCGCCGACCTCATGCGCGCGATGACGCACCGGCTGTTCGGCGTGGGCCTGATGCTCCAGGCGGCCGAAGGCCTCACCGAGGGACCGCTCAGCGGCCGGCTCTCGCAGGCGGTAGCCGAATTGGACGCCATCATCCGGGAGGCCCGGACGGCTGCCTTCGAGCCGGGAACACTATCCCAGGGCGCGGCTGGCCCGCGCCGGTAGCCGCCCGGGTACGTTGGCATCGTGCCTGACGAGCCGCCCGCCGACATCATCAGCGCGGGCCGCGACCCCGATCGTGGCCCTGCCCCTCACTGGCGGCCCATCGCTGCCGTCGCGGCGGCCGCGCTCGTGGTCGGCGGTATCGCCGTCTACCTGCTCCAGGGCGGTCCAGCACGGACCCCGCACCACGCCCAGGGCACACCATCCGCCGTCGTCCTGGCGGCGCCCACGATGCTGCACGGAACGCCCTTGCGGCCGGGGGGCGCCCCCAGCACCGCGCTTTTCCTCGGCGGCAGTGAACTGCGAATTCTTAACGGACATGGGCAGGAGCCTGCCTCGCTCACCGCCGTCCCGCTGGGAGCCACGGGGGCAGGTAACCAGCTGGGCCCCGACCCCGCAGTGCAGCAGATCACCTCGGTGGCGGGCGGCGTGGCGGTGCTGGTTTTCGACCACGGTGCGGCCGGTCTGCCGGACGTCGGAGACGTCCTGTTCGTCCCGGCCGGCGCGTCCGGGCCGGGCTCACCGCGCCTCATCGCGCGTGCGAACTACATGGCCGTGGCCCCGGACCGTCGCAGCATCTGGGTCGAGCAGGCCGGGGCGCCCTGGGGAAACGGGCCGGCGGCCAACCCCACCTGGCTGGTCGACGAGCATGGCCACCGCCTGTCCGCGGCGCGTGGCCTGCAGGACCGGGTGCCGGTCGCCGCCACCGCGCGCGGCTTGCTGGTGCGGGGGGCTGACCAGAAGCTCGCGCTGATCAACCCGGCGGATGGCCAGCCGGTACGAACCGCGATCCCAGCCAACGCCATCATCGCCGGCGCCGGCGCGAACGACGTGGCCTGGCAGCCCGCGTCCTGCGGGCCCCGCTGCACTCTGCACGTCACCGACGTGCGGGGCGGTCCGGATACGGAGATTGCGCTGCCGCCGCGGACGGTCATCAATTCCAACGACACCTCGGACTTCGGGCCGGCCGGTCAGCGCTTCGCCCTGGCCCTGGACACGATCAATCCGCAGGGGGCGGACGCGGGCACGAACGTCTACGTCACCGACCTCAGCGCCCGCACGCTGGCCCGCGTTCCGGGCGGCCCCATACCGGTCGCCGCCCTGCCCGCTGTCCCCGGCGCGTTCCCGGCGGGCTCCACCGACGTCGTCTCCGCCCGCTGGGCTGCGGACGGCGCGGGACTGTGGATCGTGGCCACCGACGGGCTGTACTTCCAGGCGGCCTACTGGACCGGCCACGGCCCGCTTCGCGTCCTCCCGGCCCAGCCCGGCCTGGCCTACAAGTTCGCCGTCCCGGGTACCGGCCCGCCCGGCCCGTGAGCCCCGCCACCTTCTAGTGCCGAACGCCTATCTACCTGGGTCGTTCGTCGGCCAGGCCGGTACCTACGGCCCTGCTGGCCAGCATCAGGGAGATGGATCTGAAAGCAGGCAGCCCCGGCCGGCCAGCGTCACTGGCAGCGGGGCCGTGACACCCGGCTGAGCAGCGGGCACGTCAGGGCCGCGGGCCGAAGGGACGCTTCGGCCCGCGACAGTGACGGGGATTTCGCAATCTATTAGCACCGCAGCATTGCCAGGGCCTTCTCGATCCGCCGCACGCGCGTCTCGGCCTTCGCGCTCTCGATAGCGAGGCACCTGCTCCCGCTTGCGGCTTCAGGACAGGCGGTCGTAGGCGGTGCGGGCGACCGAGTCGGCATCCAGGGCGCGTGCGAAGCCCGCGGCTCGGCATCGATTGCGGCGCGACGTACGATCTTGCGTGTGACCAGCAGACCCGCCGCGGAGCAGCAGCTGCGCGACCTCGCGCAGCTGCGCCGCGTCCGCGACCGGATCGATCGGGAGTACGCGCAGCCGCTCGACGTCGAAGCGCTCGCCCGCGGCGCGCACATGTCGGCCGGGCACCTCAGCCGCCAGTTCCGGCTCGCCTACGGCGAATCGCCGTACAGCTATCTGATGACGCGACGCATCGAGCGCGCGATGGCGCTGCTGCGCCGTGGCGACCTCAGCGTTACCGAGGTCTGTTTCGTGGTCGGCTGCGCGTCGCTGGGCACCTTCAGCACTCGCTTCACCGAACTGGTTGGCATGCCGCCCAGCACTTACCGGAGCCAGGCAGCTAGCGTGACGGCAGGGATGCCGCCGTGCGTGGCGAAACAGGTGACCAGACCGATCAGGAATCGAGAAGCGCTGGTCACCGAGCCGCGGATAGCGTGACCGCCATGGACATCACCATTCACGCGAGCTTCCTCCCGCACGACGACCCGGACGCCGCCCTGGCCTTCTATCGCGACACCCTCGGCTTCGAGGTTCGCAGCGATGTCGGACAGGGCAAGATGCGCTGGATCACGGTCGGTCCCGCCGGCCAGCCCGGCACGTCCATCCTCCTGGCGCCGCCGGCCACCGACCCCGGCATCACCGACGACGAGCGCCGCACCATCGCCGAGATGATGGCCAAGGGCACCTACGGCTGGATCCTCCTGGCCACCAAGGACCTCGGCGGCACCTTCGAGCGGCTGCAGGCCAGTGACGCCGAGGTCGTCCAGGAGCCGACCGAGCAGCCGTACGGGGTTCGCGACTGCGCCTTCCGTGATCCCGCGGGCAACCTGATCCGCATCCAGGAACTGCGCTGAGCCGCCCGGCGATCGCAGCCATGTGCACAGACGCGTACCGTGAGGCGCTGACACGAGATCTCTCATCCACGGCGTCATCGGCGCCGGCCTCGGCGCCGAGCCAGCGCCACGCCACTGAAGCCGGCCGAGGAGAGCGGCCCATGTCCGCCGCCGCGACCCATGAGGCCGAACCCGTCAGCAGTTCGATTTTCCCTTACCGGCAAGGCGCTTCTCCGCATCTCAGGCCCGTGTAACCGCCACCGGCATGAAGGCCGAGGTTAGCGACGTCATTTCTGCCCCAGTGACCTTAGGCTCGCTCAAGCGTATCGTTAGTCCCGGGCCACGGGACGGCCTCTGCGAAATACTCGAATGAGTCAATCCGTACCGGAAGCTGCGGTGGTATCCATGTCCACGCCTCGCCCGCACTCACCAGCTGATCTCGCTCTTGCGCCTGTTCTCATCGAGATTGAGCACAATCTCGCGAGGCTCCGGTCCAGCGAAAACCTTCAATTCGATCTCGCGCTCGAGCTGAATGACGACGACAGCCGGTACAAGAACGCCGCGGAGCGGGCTGACCGTATCCGGCAATACGCTATCCGCGATGTCCCGCTGCACGGCTGGCAGGTCCGGCCAACGCAAGATCTCTACGGGCTGGCCGTCGAGCACAGCGATTATCAGGTATCGCTCATGTTCGGAAAGCAGCTAACTGGCTACATCGAGCATGGAGCGAAACTGGAAGGCTCCGCGAAAACCAGCTGACACGGATGTCGCCAGCGACAGGATGACGGCGTGACGCCGCTGGGTGAATTCCTGGAGCGGTACCCGAGTTTCCCTTGGTGAATGACGACGCCTTCCTTAATCACGTCGCTGACCGGCTTGGGAACCTGCCCGGGGTGCAGGCCGTCACCCTCGGAGGATCGCGGGCCGGAGGATCGTTTGCTGTAGATGGTGACGTGAGCCTTGAGGCCAGATAGCCGGCAGGTGCTGGCGCGGATCTGAGCGTGCCCACGTTCGTGCGCTCATTCAAACGCTACCCCCACGAACTGTTCGCCGTGCTCGGTCCCCTCATATTTGGAGAGGTCCTCGTTGATTCCGACCAGCCGCAAGACTTGCCCTCCTGGGGCGTGAAAGTAGAGGTGCGGATCCGGCACATCGAGTACCTTGACGCCGAAGGCGACAATTTTCTGCCTGATTTCTTCGACGTTGTCGGCCTTCAGCTCCAGGTAGGTCGCTTTCAAAAAGCCGCTCTCATCCAGGGCAACGCGCTCGTCCTCGTAGAGAAACGCGATATAGAAGTCGTCTCCCACGCGAACGTCGTCCTTTTGATCCCCCTCTCTCGTGATCTCGCAACCGAGGACATCGCGATAGAATTCACGAATTCTGTCCCTTTCTGACCGGGCGACCCGGACCGCCGAATGGTTTCCAAAAATTACCTTTGCCATGATCACTCCTTGTTTGGGATGTGGTCGGTCCGGTGTCGTTACCTAAGAACGAACGTGGGCATCGCTTCCCTTCTACATGTTTAGACACCGGTTCGTTCCAGATGTGGGCGGTCGTCGCCGCCGGATCTTCCGAACCGGCCAGCTGGGTCTGGCGACCCCATGTGCGGGGCCGGCACCTCCCTCAACGGGGCCGCCCGCCTAGTGGCCCACATTATTGAGGTGTCATGGTGCAGAGGTCCGGCTGGCAGATGAACCAGAATCTGCCTGCGGCGTCCAGCGTTAGGTACTGGGTCGCCGGTGCCGGATAGGAGCGGACTCCACCTTGGGCGGTCAGGCGGACCAGTCCGCGTCTGAGGGTCGATGCCCACAGGGTCCCGTCGGGACCTTCGGCCCAAGCCAAGAACGTCACGCGGTCCCGGCCTATATCGACCTGCCTGCTGCCGGGTTGCGTCCCGTCACTGACCCAGAGGCCGCCCGGGCTGACGTTGGAGTAGCGCAAGACCCGCCAGAAGCGGCCCGCCTGGTCGCGGAAATAGATGTCCGCTGGGGCGCCGGGTACGGTGTGGCTGACCCCGGATGGGTCCCGCCACATCTGCGGTCTGCCTGGTCCAACGCTGAAAAAGTAGGAGAGGTCGACGGGTGAGCGCATCATGTCGCCCCCCAATCGTGTCGTTCTTCGAGGACGTGCCCTATCCGGCGAAGCTCGCTGTCGCCGCCCGCTCCGGTCCTCACCCACTAGGGGTGATGCCGTCAGGGCAGACCGAGCGGAAGGGTTAAGCACAGGCGGCGCAGGGCCGCCGATCCTGAAACGGGGAGATCACCATGACATCGGCAACAGCCAGATCAGGCACCAGCGCGGGCGGGCACCGCGCGGAGGGCCGCGGTTACGGGCTCATCTTTTTCGCGGCCATCCTGCTGTTCGTGATTGGCTTCTTCAACCTGATCTACGGCATCGCCGCGATCGCCAACTCACACGTGTTCACCGCCAACGCGCACTACGTGTTCGCCAACCTGCGCACCTGGGGCTGGATCACGCTCATCATCGCCATCGCGCAGCTGGCCGCCGCCGGCGGGATCCTGGTGGGCAACCAGCTGGCCCGCTGGTTCGCGGTGGTCGTGGTCGGGCTCAGCGCCATCGACATGATGTTCTTCCTCCCGGCCTACCCGTTCTGGGCGCTGACCATCATCGCCATGGACGTCGTTGCGCTGTACGGGCTGTGCGCCTACGGCAGCCGCGAAAACCTGGCCGGCGTCTAGCCCGGCCGTCCTCGAGGTGCCTGTGATTGGCGTGCCACGATGGGGTGGCACGGTCAGTTGCAGGGAGGGGACGAAGTTGCCGGAGCGATCGGGAACCCTCGCTGAGGATCCCTTCCGTGGCCGGCACCGCGGGACCGGCTGGCCGGTGAGCGATCCCGCGGGGTCGTGGACCAGGTGGTCACCGTCAACCCGGGGTGCGGGCTGTCGTTAGCGCTGCGACGTGAACGCCGCCCGGATCTCGGTCGCGAACAGCTCGGGCTCTTCCCAGGCGGCGAAGTGGCCGCCCCTGTCGGCCTCGTGGAAGTACGTGAGGGTGGGGTACCCCTTCTCGACCCAGCTGCGCGGGGCCCGGAAGATCTCGTCGGGGAACGTGGTGAAGCCGACCGGGATCGAGACCTCCGGAGGAGCCTGCCCGGCCGCAAGGGCCGCGGCTCGTCCGCTCTCCCAGTACTCCCGGGCCGCCGAGGCCCCGGTTCCCGTCAGCCAGTACAGCGTGATGTTGTCGACGATCCGGTCCCGGGTGAGACGGCCCGCGGGCTGCTTGTCGACGAAGGCGCGGGAGATCTTGTCGTAGCTGTCCGTGTCGTGGTCGAGCATCCAGGCCGCCAGGGCGACGGGTGAATCCAGCAGGGCATAGCCGATCGTCTGCGGCCGCGTGGCCTGCTCCAGGAAGTAACCGAAGCCGCTCGCCCTGAATGTCTTGGTCTGCTCGAGCGCCGCGCGTTCCTGCTCGGTTTCCGCCGGCATGGCGCCGCCGCTCAGCGCCGTCACGAGCAAGTTGGTGTGGATGCCGACCAGCCCCTCGGGGCCCTGGCGGCCCATCGCGTCGGTGACCGAGGCGCCCACGTCGCCGCCCTGGGCGACGTAGCGGGTGTAGCCGAGCCGGTTCATCAGCTCCGCCCAGGCGCGCGCGATGCGGCCGGGGTTCCAGCCGGCTTCAGTCGGCTCGCCGGAGAAGCCGTAGCCGGGCAGGGACGGCAGCACGAGATCGAATGCGTCCTCGGCGCGTCCGCCGTGCGCGGGCGGATCGGTGAGCGGGCCGACGACCCCGAGCAGCTCGATGACCGAGCCGGGCCAGCCGTGCGTCATGATCAGCGGCAACGCGTTCTCGTGCGGCGACTTCACGTGGATGAAGTGGATGTCCACCCCGTCGATCTCAGTCTTGAACTGCGGCAGCGCGTTCAGCGTCGCCTCGCACTGGCGCCAGTCGTAATCGGCCGCCCAGTAGCGCGTCAGCTCCTGCAACGTCGCCAGCTGCACGCCCTGCGACCGATCGGCAACGAGCTCCTTGCTGGGCCAGCGCGTGGCCGCGATGCGCCGCCGAAGGTCGGCGATCGCTTCGTCCGGCGTGTCGACCCGGAACGGGCGGATCTCAGTTTCGCTGGACATAAGTCTCCACTCCCTGGATTGGTTGACGGCGGACGGCCGGACCCGGTTGGCTCCGGCCCGGCGTTCCAGGCCAACGACCGATCCCCGCGCCAGCCGAATGGTTATTACTGCCTCACGATCGCGGATCGGGCGGACGCGTCGCACCCGTGACATCCCCTGGTCTGGACCCTGGCCCGTGTCGAACAGCAACGTGGCATGGACCGGCCTAGCGTCAGTTAGCGGGCCTGATGTGTGGGAGGCCGTTCGCGCGATTAAGTCTGCGCGAGCAGCCGAACCGGGCCCAGCGGAAGAAGATGTGCTGCGCCGTGCCGTGACGAGAGCCGCGACCGTGCTAGCGCGAATCGGCCGCCCGAGTCGTTCATAAATGGCTTCGTATTCATGCTCAAGGGCTTGACGTTGGCCCGGTGAAAGCCGAGCGTAAAACGACATCGTACGAACGACAGCATTGAGCTCGTCAGGAGTGTGCTCGATGAGCTTTGGCATGACTGACACCTGAACATCACCGAACAAGCGGCCGGCATAATCTTGCCCTATGTCGTAGCTGCCGAGCCAGGCCCATACCTCTGAGACGTTGCCACGGCGTTGCTCCATCCCAGCGAGCGTGGCGTCGAGATCCCGGTAGGCCGGCCAATTAGCGGCAATGTCCGGGGCGACCTTTCTCATGGCCGCGAGTGCTGCTTCCTGATCTCGTTTGCTACGCGGCTCCTCAAGCCCGAAGTATTGCACGAGGGCGAGCGTTCCCCCGGGAACAAGCACGTCAGCAGCCTTCTGCCAGCTAACCTCAGGGTCAACCCAGTGAAACGCGGACGCAGAGAACACGGCCTGAAACTGCTCGCGGGGAAGCAATGCATCCTCAAACTGAGCGTTCACAAATTCCACCCCCTCAGCACCTTCCAGGTTCTGCCTGGCCAGTGCTATGAGGCTTTTGCCGGGCTCGAGTGCTGTGACGTGCAGGCCCCGCGCGACAAGGCCGCGCGTCAGTTGGCCGCTTCCACACCCAACCTCAAGCACACGATCACCGCTCCCGATCCCTGCGACCCGGCAAGCTTGGTCGACGAGTTCGTCAGGATAAGCCGGACGGTGGCGGTCGTACTCAGCCGCGATCTCATCAAAGACCTTGCCGTAACGACGTGCAGTAGATTCTGGTAGCCGCGTCATTCATTGGCCTCCGTTCATGCTCGTTACTGTGATCGCCACGTCGTAGCCGCAGCCAAGTTCCGGCGCCTGATTTCCCCCGTCTTGGTCGCAGGCGACAATTTCCTGGCGAGCGGGCGCGGGTCTGGGCGGGCGAGGCCATCACGGAGTGACGGCTCGGAGGGCCGCCCTAGACGCGGTGGCCGCGAGCTGGACAATCGGGAGCCAGGGAAGATGGCGGAGCCACGATCCCACCGCCTGCCATGTGAGTGAACCCTAGTCGTGTCACGTACGGCGTGCGGCCGGCGTGCGGCGGGCGGCCTCCCATGGCTCCGCCCCGCCGCTGACGCCGGGCCAGCGCCGCCCCAGGCGCCGTGCCGGGTGGCCATCTCATCCTTGTTGACATGTACCTTGCCCGCGTCGTCCTTGGTGACCACGGCGGCGTCGTAGGTCCCGACCGCACCAACGGCATGCGGGAGGCTGGTCCGTTAGCGCGTCCCCGGCGCACCGGCGGCGAACGGCGGCGAACGGCGGCGACATGCCAGCAGCCATAGTCCGCATAATGCAACGGCGTCTCATCACCTGCCGGACGCATTTGCCCCGGCTTGACTCTAATTGCCGCCTGCCTGGCACGAATCTGGCGCACCGTACTCTCGGAGCAGAGGCCCTACAGCGGGAGGCCGGGTCAGAATGACAGACATCGATCCCCAGTCGGACATCGAGGTCCACTCGGCTGACGAGCAGGTGACGGTGAGAGTACCGCTGGCGGGGGCGGTAACCGGCGAGTGGCTTCGGTGCTACCAGAAGCTTGCGCTAGCCAGGGAAGTGCCCGTCCAGCCCCAGGTGCATCATGACCGGGCCTGGCTTGCCGTAAGTATGCCGGCCAGCAGTAGCCAGAGGGAAGTGGCGGCGATGCTGGACGCTGCCCGGGCCCTGATCGCCGACGCTGATGCTGAGCGCCTGCCCGCCATGGCCACGGCGGAGGCCAGTGTCCGTGATTGGTGGGCTGATAGGCGAGAAAGTGCTGCCCGCGGGCGCGGATCTGCGATCGGGGCCACGAGGGCCCGGGCGGAGAGACGCTGGCCAATGGCCTTCACGCTGATCCTGACGATGGCCGTGCCGTTGCTGCTCCCACCTAGGTTCAGTCTGGGGCCGGTATGGGTGGTTCCGGTGGTCGAGGCACTGCTGCTGGTAGCCATCATCGCCATTGACCGGGGACGCATCGACCGCCGGTCGGCTGCCGGACGGGTGCTCTCTCTCGGACTCGTAGCTGTGCTGATCGCTGAGGCGGCTGGGGTCACCGGCCGGATGGTCGTCGATCTGGTTGAGGGCGGCCCGGAGACAAACTCAGCGGCGGATCTTCTCAAGACCGGTTTCCTGATCTGGTTCTACACGATCATTGCCTTTAGCTTCCTGTATTGGGTGCTTGACGGAGGGGGTCCTGAATCGCGCTTCCTGGCTCCGCGAGAGTTCCCCGAGCTGGCCTTCCCCGCGCAGCTCAACCCGGGGGTGGCTCCGCCCGGCTGGCGCCCTGAATTCTTCGACTACCTCTACCTCGGCTTTACCGACGCCACCGCGTTCAGCCCGACCGATGTAATGCCGCTTGCCCGTTGGGCCAAACTGGCCATGACAGTGCAGGCGGTCGGCTCGCTCATGCTTCTGGGCCTGGTAATTGCCCGGGCCGTCAACATCTTGAAGCCTCAACATCTTGAATAGTCGCCCGTCCCAGCTGGAGCGGGCTCTCCTCGACCAACTGCTCGACGACAGCCGCAAGCCTTGCCGCTGGCCACCGGGCAACGCGCAGTATTGCCAGGATGCTTATCTTGCCTGTCGCTTCGGCGCGGAGGACGTCAGTTCCGGCTTGGAAGGCTGCGACTGGGGACCTGCCGTGCTCACCCCTGGCGGATGATGCCCTGCCCGGTGCCGGGGGATTGAGTCGGGACAGTGGACCCGTGCCGCGCGCTTTGGGCAGGCACCGTCGAGGAAAGGACCGCTGCCATGGCGGATGCGTCAGCCGACCGGACCGCGTGCGGGCTAGGTTCCGGGGCGGGCCGTGGGTACCGATGACCGCGCCATGCACCGCGGTGACGTCGCGACACTGACCCCGCCCGGCGATATTCACAACCATGGCCATGTCCTCGGCACGGGTCCCAGCCCGTACTCACTCATTCTCCTGGGTGACGACATGTACCTCTTCGAACGGCAAGAGTACGACCCCGGGCAGGGGACGTGGCGGAAGCTCGCCCCCGGTGATCCAGGCCGCTCGCATCGCTGATCTCTGGCAGCACCCGTCCGCTTCAGTGCTGATGACCGGGGGACCATGAGAGCGGGCGACGGGAATCGAACCCGCATGACCAGCTTGGAAGGCTCCGGGTACAAGGCGGCTGACCAGGACAAACGCAGGTCAGGTGGCATGACTGCCTGCCCATGAGTGACCGTGAATCCCCGCTTTTACCGTCCGATCGGGCACGCAGCGGGCACGCCGCGTTGGCTGTCCAACGTTTAGCGGAGTCCCAGGACGGTCGTGAGGGCTTCGTCGATGCCCCATTGCTCTTCAGGGGTGACCCGGCCTACAAGATCTCCGAGCCGTCGTGCGTCGATGGCTCCGACTTGCTCGACCAGGACGCGACTGGTCTCATTAAGCAATTCGATCTCGGGGCGGAACGATGCCGCCCTGGCGCTGTGAGAGGTCGGTGCGACCAGTACCACCGAACGTGGCAGCAGTTCGTTGGCCTGGACGATCACTCCGTATCGCCGACCGTGCTGTTCGTGGCCTGTTCCGCGTGGAGGGCGGAACTCATGGATGTCACCCCGCAGCACGCATGCTCTCCATGAGAGCTGCGACGTCGAGCATCTCGCGCCGATCGTCCTCATCAGCCTCAAGTGCTGCGACCTCGGCGGCAAGGGTGGCCTTGCGCTGTAGTTGGGCAGCACTGTCGAGGATCGCGCGGCGAATCGCTTCGGATCTGCTGAGACCGGTGGCCTCAAGCAGGGCTAGCGCTCGGAGAGCCTCAGGATCGAGACGCACACTTATAGCTGATGCCATGCAGAAATGTATCACGATCCGTCATACAAGGCATGTTGTGTCGACTCTGAGAAGCGCACTGCCAATGGAGCGGGCGACGGGAATCGAACCCGCATGACCAGCTTGGAAGGTGTACCGCATGATGCGGTCAGGGGTTCTGACCTGGCGATTCTCATGACCGGGAGTGGCCGGTGTTGACCTGTCTCGACCCTGGGTAATGGCACGCTAATGGCACGCCGGGAGGCGTACTCGTCGTTCTCGACGGGCCGTCGCCGCCGGTTCGGTGTCAACCTGGCCTTGACACTGGATCGCCCGGCCCGCCCGCCTGCACTGGATGGGTGGTCCGCCGTGGTGGGCGTCATCTGCCTGCTCCTTCCGCCCTGGCCGCGTAGAGGGGGTCACGGCCTGGGGCCTTCACCCGATAGGTGCCGGGGTTGTGGAGCCGGGAGTGGAGGTCAAGTTGCGGCTGCTTGATGCTTTGGACGGTCAGAGGCTCCGCGCGAGCGGGTTGGGCTCGTGTGGAGGGGGCGGGCCAGAGGATCATGCGTTTAGCCGCTGCTTGACCGGAGCGGACGGCGGAATACGATCTGGGTCCGGGTGAGGCCTGGTGTCTATCTAGTGCAGTGCATGACTGGACAGGTTCCGGCTGACGTGGACACTCTTACGGCGGGTTCGGGGAGGACACCCGCGTTCCAGCTGCATTCCCGCCGTCGGCACCCTGGTCTCGGCGCCGGCCCGGCCCGCGTGGTGCGGTCGCGGGTGCTCCGGTGCGGGTTGGCTCGCGCCCGGAGGGGCGTAGCGCCGACGCTGCCGGGGCCGGTCAGGCAGCGTGCCCGGCGGCGAGCCGGACGGTGAAGCCGTCCTGGGACCGGATCAGCGCGGCGTCAAGATCGAGCATGTGGATGAGCCAGAGCCCGCCTTCCCGCTGTCCCGGGCTGGCCCACATGGGAACCAGCCCGGCCAGCGGGTTGGCTGGCCCCGGGCCGGTGTCGTGCACGTGGAGGAGAATCCGCCCGGATCCGGTCCAGATCCGCGCGGTCACGGGGGGCCTGCCGTGCCGCTGGGCGTTGCCGACGGCCTCTTCAACCCCGACCATCAGCTCCTGCAGGGCCGTGTCAGAGACTCGGCCGTCGCCGATGCTGGTGAGCACGTGCCGGACCTGGGCGGGTGACGGATCGCTCATCACGATGGCGGGGACCGAGTCTTCGAGCGGATCGGGATCGGGCGGCAGCGGCTGGAAATCCGCAAGGTTCTGGTACTGGCGGCTGGCCTGGTACTGGCCGGAGGGCAGCACGATGCGGGGGTGGGTCCGCGTGGCGATGTCCAGCACGTGGGGCGCGGCGGTGGTGGCGTCGTACAGGCACCGGCTCCAGATGGGGAACTGGTTCCAGACGGTGTTGATGGCTGATTCGTAGCGGTCCCATCCGGCGAACCGGCCGCCGTTGCCCTCGTGCGGCACGTCCCCGGCGATCCGGATCTGGGTGGCCCCCGCGGCGGTGAGCCGCGCGAATATCTGCCAGTAGGAGGCGATTGCCCGCGCTGGCGTGGCGTACAGGCTGGTGTCGGCGATGAAGGTGACGCCGTCCGGGTCGTAAAGCCACGACCGCAGCAGGCTGGCCTTGCGGTCGTCGTAGCCGAGGATGACCGGCTGGCCCGCGGCCACCCCTTCCTTCACGAACGGGACGATCAGGGCGGCGAACTCGGCGTCGGAGCGGTAGAACCCGACCTCGTGGAACCGCCCCGGCCGGGCGGCCGGTTCCGTCTTCATCTGGGTGCCTTTCTGGGCCCGGGGGCGCTGCGACCGGTCCGTGCTGCAGCAGGGACCGGTTCGGCACCTGGCCGGTCATGCTCGCCGGAGAAGACGGCTGCCCCGGGGCCAGGTGGCGCCGTGACTTAGGCGTCTGGCGGGGCATTATGACGACGCAATTGACAAGTGCCTTCCACGATAGCGCGGTCAGCGGCGGCCGTCCGGCCGGGTACCGGGCCGTGCTTTCGAGTCGGCCCAGCCGATCGTCCGGCAACGCGGCAACCGGCATCGGGCGGCGGCTGCGCCCCGGACAACGGAAGCGAGGAAGACCGCTGTGTGCTGCCCCCGTCCGCGTAGACATGTCAGCCGTATTGACCTGACTGCTCTGCGGACTGGCCTGGCGTGCGGCGGGCGGGCCTCCCAAGGCCAAGCCCGCCGCTGACGCCAGGCCAGCGGTGCCGCGCAACGGCGCCGCCTTGATCGCGCCCCAGCTCGGCGCGGTGCCTCTCGGCAAGCTGTCCACGCCGATGATCCGGGAGTGGCGCGCGAACCTGCTCGGCGCTGGCGTGTCGGTGTCCATGGCTGCCAAGTCCTATCGGCTGTTGCGTGCCGTGCTGGCGACGGCGGTGGAAGAGGACAAGATCCTGGTTCGTAATCCGTGCCGTATCCGGGGCGCGGGTGAGGAGCACGCCACCGAACGGCCGGTGCTCACGGTTGGGCAGGTGTTTGATCTGGCTGATCGGGTGGGCCGTCGTCCAGTCGGCAATATCCGGCAACTCCCAGACGGTGGTTATCGGCTCCGGTTCGCCCGTTACGGCGTGATGCGCAGGGCGCCGGAGGTGTACCGGACGCGGGCGGAGGCTGAACGGGCGCTGTGGAAGATGGCGGATGCCGGGCAGGCGGACTGCGACTATGACCGCAGGTTCCGCGCCCTGGTGCTGCTCGCCACCTTTGCCAGCCTGCGGTGGGGGGAAGTGACGGCATTGACACGAGCCGATATCGACTTGGAGGCGGGGCTGGTCCGGGTCCGGGCTGCCTTCTCTGATCGCCGGTCGCCGGGCAGCAAGATCACGCTTGGCCCGTTGAAGTCCCGGGCTGCCCGCCGGACAGTCGGCATTCCTGAGGTGATCATTCCCGCGCTCCGTGAGCACCTGGCTGTCTTTGTCGGGCCAGAGCCCACCGCGCTCATGTTCCCCGGTGCGAAGGGTGCGCCGCTGCGGCGCAGCAACTTCAACCGGGCGAGTGGCTGGAAGTATGCGGCCGAGGCGGCCGGACTGGGGGACGTGCATTTCCATGACTTGCGATGCGTCAACCGGTCGGTCCCGGTCCCGAACGGGTAGGCCTTTGACGTGGGGTTTCTCAGTGGAGCGGGCGACGGGATCGAACCCGCATGACCAGCTTGGAAGGCTGGGGCTCTACCATTGAGCTACGCCCGCATGACGGCGGCGGGATCAGTCAATCCGCCGTGCCGTCACGGGGTAGCGTACCGGGTCTGTCCCGGGAGACGCACCGTTCCCGGCGCCGTCAGCCGGGCCGGAAGCCGTCCGGAAGCCCTCAGAAGGACGGGACCGGGCCGACGGGCCCGACGATGGGCAGCACCGGCACACACGGGACGCGCACGGGATGTGCGGGGCCGAGCGCGTTGAGCATGTCGGCCATGGCCACCGGATCGGAAGCGATCTCCAGGTGGTCGGACTGATCGAGGACGCACTGGTTCTGCACGGTGATGTTGGTGACGCCCGGGCCGGACAGGAATGCCGACGTATAAGGCGTCACCACCTCGTCGTCCCTGCTCTCGATCACGGTGTAGCTGACACCGGGCACGGTGTCGCCGCCGGAGTTGAGCTGGGCCAGGAAGGACGACCCGGACTCCTGCTCAGCGCACGCCTCGCAACCGCTGCTGAGAACCGCATCCACCACCCCGGCCAGACGAAGCGTCTGGGCCAGGGTGGTCAGTCCGTCCAGGGTGGTGCCGTGGTTCGAGGGGGCCAGGCCGACCATGGTGGCCACCTTGGCCGCGCCGCCAAGGAACTTCAGGTAGTACCGCGGCATCATCCCGCCCTGGGAATGGCCGACGATATCCACCTTGGCCGCACCGGTCGCCGCGAGCACCTTGGTGACAAAGGAAGCAAGCTGCCCGGCTGACGCCGCGATCTCACCGGTGCCCTGAAGATCCGAACTCGCTGACGCGCCACCGTAATTGAAAGCGAAGACGCAATAACCGTGATTGGCGAGCACGGGTGATGCCGTCTGCCAATCGTCGTTCATATTCGCAAGGGTCCCGTGCACCAGGACGACCGGATACGGATGTGCGGCGCTCAGGTGGCAGGAGGAAACGTTGGCGCCCGGTGGCGGCACCGACGGCGATGCGAAGTTCGCTGCGGCGCCGGCCGCGAAGTCGTAGTTGACCGGCAGCGCGGACGCGGCCCGGGCGGCTGACCCGGCCCCAGCGGCCCCAGTCGCCCCAGTGGCGGCAGCGGCCGCGGCGGCCCCCTGGGCGTCCGCGGCTCCGGCGGTAAGGACGCTGGCAGCGGCGAGAATGGCGGCACAAAGTACCCCGGCTGAGTAACGCATGCGTCGTCGCATGAACGGCTCCTTTGGTGCGGTGCCCTGGAGTCAAGCACCGCACCGGCGGCCCATAAATATGCTGGCGCAACGATTCCCCGGCGCTTTCTTGTCACTCGATGACAATCCGCCGCGCATTTGCGCGCGGGGTGACATATTCGGGTCCCCGGGCGCTGTACCGCCCCTTCGTCGAGCCGCAGGCTTTTCGCCCGCTTCGAGCCCCGGCCCCAACGCGTGCCCGAACCCGAGGCGCTCTACCGCCCCGATCCCGGCCCCTGCCGCCGCGCCGGAACCCGATCCCAACGAGCACCCGTCAAAGGGATGACAGTCAAGTTACTGGGGCGTAACATCGCCATAAGTACGCAGCCGTACTGACGGCTCTTAGGTGGTGAGTGGTGTGCTCGAGCTGGCCGAGGCCACCGATGTGTGGCGCGCGCTCCCGGCGGAGATCGCCGGGACCTTGCGGATGGAGGCCAGCCTCTCGGTCACCGAGATGATCGAGGCCGTCAGCTCGGAGACCGCGGGGTACTTCCCGCCCCTCGGCATCTCGTACCACAGCATCCTCAGCCGCGCCGTCCGGCATGCGGTCGACGCGTTCATCGACCGGGTCGCCGATCCGGATGCCCCGCTGACCGCCATCGTGGACGAGTTCCGCGGCCTCGGGTTCGCCGTGGCGCGCGAGGGCCGCAGCCTGGAGCCGCTGCAGGCGGCGATGCGGCTGAGCGCGCGGATCGGCTGGCGGCGGTTGTGCGCGGTCGCTGGCGACCAGGGACTGGACATGCTGATGCTTGGCCGCATCGGCGAGGCCATTTTCGTCTACCTCGACGAGCTGGCGGCGGCGTCGGCCCGCGGCTACCGCGACGCGCACGCCGAGCTGGCGGGCGAGCGCGACCGGAATCGCCGGAAGCTGCTGGACATGATCCTCGCCGATCCGCCGCCGTCCGCGGATGCCGTGGCCAGCATCGCGGACGCCGCCGGATGGGCGGTGCCGCGCCGGGTCGCGGTCGTCGCCCTCGGCGAGCGGCCGGGCGGGGACGGCGCGACCTCCCCCGAGCTGCCTCCCGGTGCCCTGATCGACTGGGCGCGGCGGGAACCGTGTGTGCTGGTTCCCGACCCGGATGGGCCCGGCCGCGTCACCCGGCTCGGGCACGCCCTGCGCGGCTGGGACGCCGCCATGGGCCCGGTCGTCCCGCTGTCCCGGGCGCCCATGTCGCTGCGCTGGGCGCGCACGGCGCTGGGCCTGGCGGTCCGGGGCATCATCGATAGCCGCGGCCGCCTCGTGCGCTGCGACGAGCACCTGTCCACGCTGCTGATCTTTTCCGACGAGGAGCTGGCGGGCACGCTACGAGCCGCGCAGCTCGCGCCGCTGCAGCGCCTCCGCCCGGCGCAGCAGGACCGGCTCGCCGAGACGCTGCTGGCCTGGCTCCAGCACGGCTGCAACGCGAACGAGGTGGCATTGTGCGTGCACGTCCATCCCCAGACCGTCCGCTACCGGCTGCGCCAGGTGGATGACCTGTTCGGTGACCAGCTCCGGGATCCCGATCGCCGCTTCGAGCTGGAGATCGCGCTGCGGGCGCGGCAGATGCTCCGGCGCAAACGGCCCTGATTGTTCACGGCCTGGTCGGCCAACGGTCCTAGCCGTTCACACGGCGTGGCCCCTTGAATCATCTTTTAGAACAACCAATCCTGACCCTGGACCGTCTTTACGGTTGCGTACCGAAACGGGGCAATGTACGGCCAGCCCCGAGCCAGACCAGTTGCCGCAGGTAACCGAGGGGGGCCTGGATGACAAGCGACAACGCGCCGCGGCCGGACATGGGGGCGCCGGGCAGGGCGGCGCTGACGCGCCGGCTTCTGCTTTCCGCCGGCGGCCTGGTTCTGCTCGGCGAGTTCGTCGCCGGTGTGGGTGCGGCCGCCCCTTTGAGAGAGCCGCGACCGTTGCCGGGAACGCCCACCGGGACCGCCGTTCCGGGTGAGGCGGGCCTTCCGGGGACTGCGGTCAACACCAAGGGGCACACCATCGCCTCCTCGCCGCAGAGCCAGCCGAACACCCCGGCCGCGAGTCGGCCGGGCCCGGCGCAACGCCTGGAGACGGTCGCCCCGGCGAACGGTCAGCCGCTGTACCGGCTGACCGACGGACCAAAGGTCGTCGCCCTGACCATTGACGACGGCCCGAGCCCCGTCTACACCCCGCAGATCCTGCGCTTGCTGAGCCGGTACGGCATCACCGCGAGTTTCTCCATGATCGGCCGGAACGTCGCCGCCCACCCGGCGCTGGCCCGCGAAGTCGCCGCGGCCGGCCACGTGATCGTGAACCACACCTGGACGCACGCCAACCTGCCGCTGCTGGCGCCGCTCGCCCTGGCCGACCAGATGAACCGGGCCAGCGACACCATCGCGCGCGCGACCGGGACCAGGCCCACCATGTTCCGCGCGCCCTACGGGGCGTGGTCGCCGGCCGTGCTGGCCCGATGCCAGCAGATGCGGCTCATGCCGCTGGCCTGGTCGGTCGACCCCCGTGACTGGTCCCGTCCCGGGGTGAGCGTCATCACCGCGAACATCATGCGCAACACCCGCAGTGGCTCGATCATCCTGGAGCACGACGGCGGCGGCAACCGCGCCCAGACCGTCGCCGCGCTCACGTACGTGCTGCCCCGCCTGCTCGACCAGGGCTACCGCTTCCGCACCCCGTAGCCCGCACCCCGCAGCCCGTAGCCCGTTAAGCCGGGCCCCCGCAGCCGCTGGACTGGCTAGACTCACGTCAGACGCGGGCTGTAGCGCAGCTTGGAAGCGCACTGGCTTTGGGTGCCAGGGGTCGCGGGTTCAAATCCCGCCAGCCCGACCGATGTCCGGCCCCTCACCAGGGCCGTGCTCATGTCCGGCCCGTTACCAGGGCCGAGTTCAGCGGATCGCGCGCCCCGCGTCGCGCTGCCCCGCCGAAGGTTCCCGGTGAAGCGGTCCCGACGTGCGGACCAGGAACTCCGCGTACGTGTCCGGGGCCCGATCCCCCTCGAACATGTACCGGTCGTAGGAAAGCCTGAGGTAGGTCAGGCGGCGCTGCGCCTCGTTGCATTCGGCGATGACGGCCGCCACCCGACGGCCCAGCCGGATTATCCCTCCGGCCACAGGAGCGGTGACGTTCATATCGCCAGTTTCGCTCGCGGAACCGTTCCGCGACAGTGGCAGAAGCGACATCTAGGGATGACATCCTGCCAACCGGCGCGTCATACTCGTTTCATGCTGAAAAACGTGGCTGTCGTGGCCCTGGATCGCGTCGAGGCGTTCGAGCTGGGCGTGGTGTGCGAGGTGTTCGGCATCGACCGCTCCGATGACGGCCTGCCGACCTACGACTTCGCGGTGGTGGCCGGGGAACCGGGCCCGATCCGGTGCAACGCGGGCTTCACCATTCATACCCCGTACGGCCTGGACCGGCTGGAGGAGGCCGACCTGATCGCGGTGCCAGCGGTCTCCGACCGGCGGATGGGGCAGGTGGATGTGATCCCGGGCCTGTCCCCGTCCCGGGCGATCCCCGTCCCCGGTGGCCCGGCGCGCGGGGGAGCGGACAGCGGCCGGTTTCCCGAGCCTCTGCTGGCCGCCCTGCGCCGCGCCGCGGACCGCGGGGCCTGGGTGCTGAGCGTGTGCAGCGGAGTTTTCGTCCTCGGCGAGGCGGGCCTGCTGGAGGGGCGCCGGTGCACCACGCACTGGCGGCACACGGCCGAACTGGCCCATCGCTATCCCGGCGCCAAGGTCGATCCGGGCGTGCTGTACGTGGACGAGCAGCCGGTGATCACCAGCGCGGGCACCGCGGCCGGCATCGACGCCTGCCTGCACCTGGTGCGCAAGGAACAGGGCTCGCGCGTGGCCAACGGGATCGCGCGCCGCATGGTCGTGCCCCCGCACCGCGACGGCGGCCAGGCTCAGTACATCGACCGCCCGCTCGCCGAGACGTCCGGCGGCAGCCTCGGTGCGGTGCTCGAATGGATGGCGCGCAACCTCGGCCGGCCGCTCACGGTGACCGAGCTGGCGGCGCGCGCGCACATGTCGGCCCGCACGTTCGCGCGCCGGTTCACCCAGGAGACGGGCACGACGCCGCTGCGCTGGCTGACGTCGCAGCGCATCCTGCTGGCCCAGCAGATGCTGGAGGAGACCGACGAGACCGTCGACGTGATCGCCGAGCACGTCGGCTTCGGCAACGCGGCCACGCTGCGGCACCACTTCCGCGCCTGGCGCGACACTACCCCCGACTCCTACCGGCGCCTGTTCCGCGGGCCGGCCCCGGACCGCTCCCGCGGTGTGCTCGCCCGGGGCCGGATGCCTGACCGGGGCCGGATGCCCGCCCCGGCCGCCTAGCACCCCGCCCCGCCTGGCGTCCGCGGCCCGCCCGCCGGCCGCGCCGCCCCCGGTCCCGCCCCGCCTGGCCTCCCGGACCAGGCTGCTGTCCGTACCGCCTGGCCTTTCATCATGCTTAACGGACGTGAACGACGGTTGTCCGCCGTGCGATGCTGAAAGGGCCCGGGACCCATGGCGCCCCGTTGCTGCCAGCGGCGTTTGCCGGGCTATACGGCCGGTAGGATTATCGGCCGTAGACGCGGCGTACGCCGTGAGTGATGATCCGAGTTCCCGCGTTCCCGGTCGCCGCAGGCGGCAGGCAGTGGAGGGAACCAGCGCAGGGAACACAAGGAGTGACGCCGACGTGAAAACAGACGTCGAGGAACTGAGCCCGACCCGCGTGAAGCTCAGCGTGGAGGTGCCGTTCGACGAGCTGAAGCCGAGCATCGACAAGGCCTATCGTGAGGTCGCCCGGCAGGTCCGCATCCCCGGTTTCCGGCCGGGACGTGTGCCGCCGCGGATCATCGACCAGCGGATCGGCCGGGCGCCGGTACTCGAGCAGGCCGTCAACGACGCCATCCCCGAGCTGTACGGCAAGGCCGTCGAGGAGTCGGAGCTGTTCGCGCTCGGCCGTCCCGAGGTGGAGATCACCAGCCTGGACGACGGCAAGGAGCTTTCCTTCACCGCCGAGGTCGACGTCCGGCCGAAGTTCGACCTCCCCGACCTGTCCAGCATCTCCGTCACCGTCGAGAACGCCACGGTGACCCCGGACGACGTGGAGGAGTACCTCAGCAGCCTGCGCGAGCGGTTCGCGTCGCTGAAGGGCGTGCAGCGCCCGGCGGAGAGCGGCGACTTCGCCTCCATTGACCTGTCGGCCACCGTGGACGGCGAGCCGGTCGAGGACGCCCAGGCCAGTGGCCTGTCGTACGAGCTCGGCAGCGGGTCGATGCTGGAAGGCCTGGACGACGCGCTGACCGGGATGTCGGCGGGGGAGTCGAAGACGTTCACCACCGAGCTGGCCGGCGGCGAGCACGCCGGTGACGAGGCCGAGGTGACCGTCACCGTGCACAGCGTCAAGACCAAGGAACTGCCCGACTTCGACGACGACTTCGCGCAGCTGGCCAGTGAGTTCGACACCATCGGGGAGCTGCGGGCCGACACCCGCCAGCGGCTGGAGGCGATGCGGCAGCAGCAGCAGGCCGTCCAGGCCCGCGACCACGCCCTGGACGCGCTGATCGACCAGGTGGACGTGCCCCTGCCGGAGAGCATCGTGCACGAGGAGGCGCACCGCCTCGAGCAGTCCATGCGCGAACAGATCCAGCGCGCGGGCGCCGACTGGGGCTCCTACCTCCAGATGGTGGGCAAGGACGAGGAAGAGTTCAACGCCGAGCTGCAGGAGCAGTCCCGCCGCAGCGTCAAGGTCGGGCTGGTCCTGGACCAGGTCGCGCGGCAGGAGGAGATCGGCGTGGACGACGCCGAGCTGTCGTACTTCGTCACCCAGCAGGCCCAGCAGATGGGTGTCGATCCCGAGCTGCTGGCGCGGCAGATCGCCGAGGGCGGCCAGATCGGTGCCGCCGTGGCCGAGGTGCTGCGCGGCAAGGCGATGGCCCTGCTGGCCAGCCGGGTGAAGATCCAGGACGAGGCCGGTCACGAGCTCGACTACGCCGCCCTCATCGGCGCCCCCGCCGAGGGCACCCCCGCCGAGGGCACCGCCACCGAGGACACCGCAGAGGATGACAGCGCCGCCGCGGCCGAGGACACCGGCGACGCCTCCCCTGCGGACGCGACTGCCGGGGACAGCACTCGGGCCCGCGCCGAGGAGACCAGCGCCGAGGAGACCAGCGCCGGAGACCAGCGCCGAGGAGACCAGCACGGCGCACACCAGCGAGAGCGCGCCGGCCGCCGAGGCCGGTACCGGCGCGAGCACCACCGGCGGCAAGGACGCCGAGGCCTAGCCCGGCCTTCCGGGACGATCACCGGGCGGTCCGCGAGCACTTCGCGCCCGCCCGGCGTAACCACGTGCGCCGACAGCGAAAACGGGACCACCCGTGGCGTGAGCGCTCGGGGCGAGCGCTATCGTCCAGATCAGAGACATAAGACGGCAGCTATTGAGAACTGCGACATGCCAGCGCCCCGCGCGGGCGGGTCAGGCACATCGCGTCCAGTCAAACGAGGAGAACGCAGTGACCACGCATCCCAACCTGGAGGTGCCGTCGATCGTCCGGGCGGCCTCCCTGGAGGTGGCGTCGACCGTGAAGGCGGCCTCGCCCGATGGCGCCGTCCAGCCGTTCGGCGACCAGCTGTTCCAGCGGCTGCTGCGGCACCGGATCGTCTTCCTCGGCCAGCAGGTCGATGACGACCTCGCCAACCGGATCTGCGCCGAGCTGGTGCTGCTGGCGGCCGAGGACCCCAAGCGCGACATCAGCCTGTACATCAACTCGCCGGGCGGCTCGGTCAGCGCCGGCCTGGCCATCTACGACGTCATGCAGTACGTGCCGAACGACGTCGCCACCTACGTGATGGGCATGGCCGCGTCGATGGCCCAGGTGCTGCTCTGCGCGGGCACGACGGGCAAGCGGTTCGCGATGCCCCACTCCCAGATCCTGATGCACCAGCCGTCCGGTGGCCTCGGCGGCACCGCGACCGACATCCGGATTCAGGCCGAGCAGATGCTGTACATCAAGCGGACGATGGCGGAGCGCATCGCGTTCCACACCGGCCAGTCGTTCGAGCAGATCGAGCTCGACTTCGACCGTGACCGCTGGTTCACCGCCGACGAGGCCAAGGACTACGGCTTCGTCGACCGGGTGGTTCGCAGCGCCACCGAGGTGCCCTCGGCCGGTCCGGTCTCATGAACCCTTATTACGGAACGAAGGAGCGAGGAGTGAGCGAGCTCAGGGCCGCAAGCACCGCCAGGCCGGCGGAGGCCAGGTACGTCCTGCCGTCCTTCGTCGAGCGGACGTCGTACGGGGTCAAGGAGATGAACCCGTACAACAAGCTCTTCGAGGAGCGGATCATCTTCCTCGGCGTGCAGATCGACGACGCCTCGGCCAACGACGTCATGGCCCAGCTGCTGACGCTCGAGGCCATCGACCCGGACCGGGACATCACGATCTACATCAACTCGCCGGGCGGGTCGATGACGTCGATGATGGCCATCTACGACACCATGCAGTTCATCCAGCCCGACATCCAGATGTGCTGCATCGGGCAGGCGGCCTCGGCGGCCGCGATCCTGCTCGCGGCCGGGACCAAGGGCAAGCGGATGGCGCTGCCGAATTCCCGCATCCTGATCCACCAGCCCGCCACCCAGGGCGGCGGGTACGAGCAGGTCAGCGACCTGGAGATCCAGGCCCGCGAGATCATGCGGATGCGCGCGGCGATGGAGGTCATCCTGGCCCGGCACACCGGCCAGGAGGAGGAGGCGATCCGCCGCGACATCGAGCGGGACAAGTTCCTCACCGCCGAAGAGGCCAGGGAGTACGGCATCATCGACGAGGTTCTGACGACGCTCAAGCGCGGTGCGACCGCTGCCGGGGTACTGTCGTCGTAACCGGAGAATTGCCTCTTCCCCGGCATGCCCCTGAAGGGGTTTGATGGTTGTGCCCTAGGCTCTCCCGGGCCTGAGGCGGTAACGTCAAAGCCGGAGCGCACGAAGCCTGGCGGGACATGCCCGCCGGGGCAGGCCGCGAGGCCGCCCCGGCGGCCCCATGTAAAGGAGTATCTGGGTGGCACGCATCGGTGACGGTGGGGACCTGCTGAAATGCTCGTTCTGCGGCAAGAGCCAGAAGCAAGTCAAGAAGCTCATCGCCGGCCCAGGCGTGTACATCTGCGATGAATGCATTGATCTCTGCAACGAGATCATTGAGGAAGAGCTGGCAGAGCCGTCCGAGGTCAAGTGGGACAGCCTGCCGAAGCCGCGGGAGATCTACGAGTTTCTCGACGCGTACGTAATCGGCCAGGACCAGGCCAAGAAGGCCCTGTCCGTGGCCGTGTACAACCACTACAAACGCGTCCAGTCCGGCGGCGAGCGGCCCGGCGACGACGGGGTGGAACTGGCCAAGTCCAACATCCTGCTGCTCGGCCCGACCGGCTCCGGCAAGACCCTGCTCGCGCAGACGCTGGCCCGGCTGCTGAACGTGCCGTTCGCGATCGCCGATGCCACGGCGCTCACCGAGGCCGGTTACGTGGGCGAGGACGTCGAGAACATCCTGCTCAAGCTCATCCAGGCGGCCGACTACGACGTGAAGAAGGCCGAGACCGGGATCATCTACATCGACGAGATCGACAAGATCGCCCGCAAGAGCGAGAACCCGTCGATCACCCGGGACGTCTCCGGTGAGGGTGTCCAGCAGGCGCTGCTCAAGATTCTGGAGGGCACCACCGCGTCGGTACCGCCGCAGGGCGGGCGGAAGCATCCGCATCAGGAGTTCATCCAGATCGACACGACCAACGTGCTGTTCATCTGCGGTGGCGCGTTCGCCGGCCTGGAAAAGATCATCGAGCAGCGGTCCGGTCACAACGGGATCGGCTTCAACGCCGTGCTCCGCGCGCGCAAGCCCGACAACGCCGACGATGCCTTCGCCGAGGTCATGCCGGAGGACCTGCTGAAGTTCGGGATGATCCCGGAGTTCGTCGGCCGGCTCCCGGTCATCACCAGCGTGCACAACCTCGACCGGGACGCGCTGATCTCGATCCTGACCGAGCCGCGCAACGCGCTGGTCAAGCAGTACCGCCGGCTGTTCGAGCTGGACGGCGTGGACCTGGAGTTCACCCCGGACGCGCTGGAGGCCATCGCGGACCAGGCCAACCTGCGTGGCACCGGCGCCCGCGGCCTGCGCGCGATCATGGAAGAGGTCCTGCTCTCGGTCATGTACGAGGTCCCGAGCCGCAAGGACGTCGAGCGCGTCGTCATCACCCGCGAAGCCGTCCTAGAGCACGTCAACCCGACCATCGTCCCCCGCGGCGTCACCCGCCGCACCCCCCGCGAGAAGAGCGCGTAGCTGTGTTAGCGTGCGGTGCTGGCACCCGGGGTCGCGCTCCGGTGCTACGACGCTCACCGTAGCGCGGGTACGGCGGGGCGATAGCACCTGCCGCGCGAGCCGGTCCACAGCGCTGCTCGCCCGGGCAAGACCGCGCGGACGCACGCGTGGTCACGGGGAGACCGCACATTCCATAGACTCCCTGTGTGACAGCGCGATCTACCAAGCTCCCCCCGCAGTACGTGCCCGCCGACGTGGAGGGGCCACGTTATGCGTTCTGGGAGAAGGCTGGTTATTTCATCGCCGACCCGGAACGGGACGCGCCGCGGTTCTCAATCGTGATCCCGCCGCCGAACGTGACCGGCGTGCTGCACATCGGCCACGCGCTGGACCACACGATGATCGACACAATCGTGCGCCGCCGCCGGATGCAGGGCTACACCACGCTGTGGCTGCCCGGCATGGATCACGCGGGAATCGCCACCCAGAACGTCGTCGAGCGCGAGCTGGCCGCCGACGGCCTGAGCCGGTACGACCTCGGCCGGGAAGCGTTCGTCGAGCGGGTCTGGCAGTGGAAAGCGACCTCCGGCGGCAAGATCCTGGCCCAGATGCGCCGTCTGGGCGACAGCGTGGACTGGACCCGTGAGCGGTTCACGATGGACCCGGGCCTGTCCCGCGCCGTGCAGACCATCTTCAAGCGGCTCTTTGACGACGGCCTCATCTACCGTGCCGAGCGGATCATCAACTGGTGCCCGCGCTGCCTGACCGCGCTGTCCGACATCGAGGTGGACCACAGCGACGACGAGGGCGAGCTCGTCTCCATCCGCTACGGTGACGGCGACGACTCGATCGTGGTCGCGACCACCCGCGCGGAGACCATGCTGGGCGACACGGCGGTGGCCGTGCATCCCGGCGATGATCGCTACCGGCACCTGGTCGGCCGCGAGGTCGAGCTGCCGCTGACCGGGCGGCGGATCCCGGTGATCGCCGACTCCCGCGTCGACCCGGCGTTCGGCACCGGCGCGGTGAAGGTCACCCCGGCGCACGACCCGAACGACTTCGAGATCGGCCGCCGTCACAACCTGCCCAGCCTGACCGTGCTGGACGCCCGTGGCGTGGTGACGGTGCACGGCCCGTTCCTCGGGCTGGACCGCTTCGAGGCCCGTCCGGCGGTCGTCGCGGCGCTGCGCGCGCAGGGCCGGATCGTGTCCGAGGTGCGCCCGTACGTGCACGCGGTCGGCCACTGCCAGCGGTGCGGCACCACGGTCGAGCCGAGGCTGTCCCTGCAGTGGTTCGTCCGGGTCGCCCCGCTGGCCAAGGCGGCCGGCGACGCGGTGCGGGACGGCCGGACCCGGATGCACCCGCCGGAGATGGCGGCCCGGTACTTCGCCTGGGTCGACGATATGCACGACTGGTGCATCAGCCGTCAGCTGTGGTGGGGCCACCGGATTCCGGTGTTCTACGGGCCGGACGACCAGATCCGCTGTGTCGGGCCGGACGACGAACCGCCCGCGGGGGAGGGCTGGCGCCGGGACGACGACGTGCTCGACACCTGGTTCTCCTCGGCCCTGTGGCCGTTCTCCACCCTCGGCTGGCCGGACGACACCGTTGACCTGCGCGCGTTCTATCCGACCAGCGTGCTCGTCACCGGCTACGACATCCTCTTCTTCTGGGTCGCCCGGATGATGATGTTCGGCCTGTACGCGATGTCCGACCGGGACCCGGCCGACGCGGTCCCGTTCCGGGACGTTGCCCTGCACGGTCTCGTCCGCGACGCCACCGGCAAGAAGATGTCCAAGTCGCGCGGGAACGCGGTGGATCCGCTCGACTGGATCGACCGCTTCGGCGCCGACGCGACCCGCTTCACGCTGGCCCGGGGGGCCAACCCGGGCAGCGATGTGCCGGTCAGCGATGAGTGGGCGGCCGGCTCGCGCAACTTCTGCAACAAGCTGTGGAACGCGGCGCGGTTCGCCCTCGGCCACGGGGCGCAGGGTGCCGCGGGCGCTGCCGGCTGCCGGCTCGCTGTCGGTGCCCGACCGGTGGATCCTGTCCCGGCTGTCCACGGTGATCGCGCAGGTGGATCAGGACATCGAGCGGTTCGAGCTGGCCAAGGCGTGCGAGACGCTCTACCACTTCGCCTGGGACGAGTTCTGCGACTGGTACCTGGAGCTGGCCAAGATACCGCTGGCCAGTGCCGAGGACGACGCGGCGGCCGCGGACCACCCGGGACGTGCTCGGGCTGGTGCTGGACCACCTGCTCAAGCTGCTGCACCCGATCATGCCGTTCCTCACCGACGAGCTGTGGACCGCCCTCACCGGCGAGGAGTCGGTGATGGTAGCCCCGTGGCCGCACCTGTCCTTCGCCGACGCCGCCGCGGAGGCCGAGATGGCCTCGGTGATGCGGCTGGTGACCGAGGTCCGCCGGTTCCGTTCGGATCAGGGGCTGCGCCCCGGCCAGCGGGTCGCTGCCCGCCTCACCGGGATCGAGGACAGCCCGCTGGCCGGGCACGAGGAGCACATTCGCTTCCTGCTCCGGCTCAGCGCCCCGGACGCCGGATTCACGCCGTCGGCCTCCATCGAGGCCGAGGGCGTCACGGTGGAACTCGATACGGCCGGGGTGATCGACGTCGCGGCCGAGCGGCGCCGGATGGAGAAGGACCTCGCCGCGGCGGCCAAGGAGGCGGCGCAGGCCCGCGGCAAGCTCGCGAACGCGGGGTTCACCGCGAAGGCGCCGGCCGAGGTGGTGGAGAAGACCCGCCAGCGTCTCGCCGCCGCCGAGCAGGACATCACCCGGATCTCCGACCGCCTGGCCCGCCTGCCGGGATAGCCCTCGCGCTTGTCCGCGGCCCGCCACAGTCAGCCCTCTCCCGCCCGCCGGAACCCCTCCCGCGCTGCCGTCCCCCCGCTGGCCCGCCGACCTCGCGGAACGACTCGTCCCGGTGACGGAAGTGGCCAGGGGCAGCGCTCCCGCACTGCCCCTGCGGTGCCCGCCGTGATGTGTTAGCCACAGTTTGTTGCGAATGCCGGGTTTGCGCGCCACTATGTAATCAACGGAAACCAGAGAGCGACGGCCTGAAACGGGCCTGCGAATGGAGGTCCCGTTGGCGGAAACGGCGGCGCGGGCCCATCCGGTCCCTGAGCTTCCACCGCCGGCCCGGGCCACGGTCACCTTCCGTGAGGTGTTCGCCGATCGTGAGTTCCGCGCCATCTGGCTCGCCGAGCTCGCCTCGATCGCGGGCGATCAGTTCGCGCGCGTGGCGCTCACCGTGATCGTCTTCCATCGCACCGGCTCACCGCTGCTGACCGCGCTCACGTACGCGGCGAGCTACCTGCCGTGGCTGATCGGCGGCCTGTTCCTGTCCAGCCTGGCCGACTCCTATCCGCGCCGCGACGTGATGATCGCCGCGGACCTGATCCGGATGCTCCTGGTGCTGGCCATGGTGCTGCCCGGCATGCCGCTGTGGGGGATGGTCCTGCTCCTGTTCGCCGTCACCGCGCTCAACGCCCCGTTCCAGGGCGCCCGCTCGGCGCTGCGGGCCAGCATCCTGCCCGGTGACCGCTACGCCGTGGGCCTGGCCGTCTCGCAGGTCACCCGGGAGACAGGGGTCGTGGCCGGCTTCGTCGCCGGCGGTTTCATCGTCGGCGTGCTCGGCGCCCGGGGGGCCCTGGCGATCGACGCCGCGACCTTCGCCGTCTCCGCGGTCCTGCTGCTGACCGGGGTGCGGCGCCGGCCCGCGCCCGAACGGGCCCGTGTATCGGGTCTCGCCGAGATCGCGGCCGGCCTGCGGCTCGTGTTCACCGGGTCCCGGCTGCGGGTGCTCATGCTCATGGCGTGGCTAGCGGCGTTCTATTCGGTGGCGGAGGCGCTCGCGGTGCCGTATGCCGCGCATCTGCGGCACGGCGCCGGAGCGGCCGGGCTGATCCTCGCGGCCGGGCCGCTCGGCGGGGCCGTCGGCATGCTGGTGTTCACCCGGCTGGTGAGCCCGGCCACCCGGCTGCGCTGGATGGGCCCGATGGCCGTCGCCGCCTGCCTGGTCCTGCTCGGCTGCCTGGCCCGGCCCGGGCTCGTGGTGCTCCTGGTCATCCTGGTGATCTCCGGGCTGCTCGGCGCCTATCAGGTCGCCGCCAACGCCGCCTTCGTGACGGCGGCGCCGGACGCGCGGCGCGGGCAGGCCTACGCGCTGGCTAACGCGGGGATGATGATCGGCCAGGGCCTCATGTACGTACTTGCGGGGGCGGCCGCTGTGCTGGCCGCCCCCGCGGTGGTCGTCGCGGGAAGCGGCGCCGTGGGCGCTGCTGTTGCCGCGTGGCTGCTCATTGCCTGGCGCCGTGAATCGTCAGTCACGCCTGAAAGGGGGTAACGATCTGTATGATCCCGGACATGGACGGGGTTTCCTGGCCATCAGTCCCAATCGATGCTCATGTTTCATCCTTTCCTCGAGCACCGGCACTTCCTGCTGATCTGCGCGTGGTGGTCAGCCCCATTCGATCCGCATTGACCTTCCCTTCGCCGCACCGGATTCCAACGACGATATGCCCGTTTGGGTGGTTTGTTACACCTTGCGTTAATTCACGCGAAGTGTCGTATAGATAACGGTTTGAACCTGCAAGTCGCATTGGCCGGCGTTTCGGCAAACGCTTCGGCAAAGCACATCGGCGCGCCCAGATGAACCGATGAGATTGAGATGAGGTTGACGTCACGTCCGCTGACCGAGACCGCCGGCCGACGGCGGTGTCCATCCGGGACTGGCCGATATGGTCATTGCCCCCAGCGGCGCGTGCCTACGTCATCGTCGTGCCGGTGCTCGCCGCGGTCGCGCTGGGCTTCGCCGCGGCCCGCACCCACTGGCACGTGTCCCAGCTCGGCGTGTTCTTCCTGCTGCTGGCGAGCGCGGCGGCCATGGTCGAGGCCACCCGGGACGTCAAGCTTCCGCGGGAAACGCTGACCCGCGACCTGCAGGAGGTCTGGTACCTGTCCGTGGCGCTGCTGCTGCCGCCGGTCTACGCGCTGCTGGCCCCGATCCCACTCGTGATCATGAAGCAGTGGCGGGTGCGCCGTAACCTCGCGCACCGGCGGCTGTTCAGCGTCGCCTCGAACGGCCTGGGGTACGGCGCGGCCTCGCTGGAGCTCCACAACGCGTTCCAGCCACTGCTCGGCCCGCCAGGCGCCGGGGCGCACAGCGCCGCCTGGCTGGGCGCCATCATCGCCGCCGCGCTGACCGGCTGGCTGGTCAACGCCTGGCTGGTCGTCGGCGCGGTCAAGCTGACGGTGCCGGCCGCCCGGATCCAGGGCCTGATGTTCACCCGCGAAGCCGTCACCACCAACGCGGTCGTGACCTGCCTGGCGGCGCTCGTCGCCTTCTCGGTGTCGTTCACGCTCACGGTGCTGGTCGTCGCCGTGCCGGTCGTGCTGATGCAGAAACGCTTCCTCATGCATTCCCAGCTCGTCGCGGAGGCGCGGACGGACGCCAAGACCGGGCTGCTGAACGCGGCGGCGTGGCACCGCGAGTCGGCCACCGAACTGTCCCGGGCCAAGGGCTACTGGTCACCAGCCTCGGCCGCGATCATTGACATCGACCACTTCAAGCTGGTCAACGACACGCACGGCCACCTGGCCGGCAACCGCGTCCTGCGGGTCGTCGCCGACCGGTTCAAGGCCCAGCTCCGTGAGGGTGACCTGATCGGGCGGTTCGGCGGCGAGGAGTTCGCGATCCTGCTGCCGCGCACCGCCGGGCCCGAGGCCGAGCGGGTGGCCGAGCGGCTGCGCGGGCACATCGCCGACGCGCCGATCGCCGTCAGCGACGGCCAGGACGAACCCATCCTGGTCAGCATCACGGTGTCCATCGGCGTGGCCGAGCTGGCCAGCCCGCGGCAGGACCTGGACGAGCTGCTCGCCGCGGCGGACGGGGCCCTGTACCAGGCCAAGAACGCCGGCCGGAACCGGATCTGCGTGATCACGCCCGAGCGGGGCGCCGCTCAGGTCCCGGCACCCCGGGGGCCGGGACCGGCCGCCACCGCGCCCCAGTAGCCTGGACGGGTGAGCACTGCGACGTCTGCGAGCCTGCCGTGACCGACGACGCGACCCTGCACGAGGTCGAGCGCGAGATCGTCAGCCGCCGGCCTGAGTCGTCGATCGAGCCGACCATGGACCGGATGGCCACCCTCGTCAGCCTGCTCGGCGATCCGCAGCGCGCCTTCCCCGTCATCCACATCACGGGCACCAACGGCAAGACCTCGACCGCGCGCATGATCGACTCCCTGCTGCGTGAGCGCGGGCTGCGCACCGGCCGCTACACCAGCCCGCACCTGATCTCGATGCGCGAGCGGATCTGCATCGACGGCGAGCCGCTGGCCCCGGAACAGTTCGTCGCCCTGTATCAGGAGATTCTCCCGTACGTATCGCTCACCGACGAGCGCCACGGAGTTCCGCTGTCCTTCTTCGAGGTGCTCACCGGGATGGCCTTCGCCGCGTTCGCCGACGCGCCCGTCGACGTCGCGATCGTCGAGGTCGGGCTCGGCGGCACCTGGGACGCCACCAACGTCGCGGACGGCGTGGTCGCGGTCGTCGGGCCGGTCGCCATTGACCACACCCGGTACCTGGGTGACACCGTGGAGGAGATCGCCGCGGAGAAGGCGGGGATCATCAAGCCCGGCGCGCTCGCGGTGCTGGCCCAGCAGTCGCTGCCCGCGGCCGAGGTCCTGCTGCGCCGGGTGTCCGAGGTGGGCGCGACCGTGGCCCGCGAGGGCATCGAGTTCGGTGTCCTGGAGCGGGACATCGCGCTCGGCGGCCAGCAGCTCACCCTGCGCGGCCTGAACGGCACCTACCCCGACATTTTCCTGCCCCTGTTCGGCGAGCACCAGGCGGGCAACGCGGCCTGCGCGCTGGCGGCGGTGGAGGGCTTCGCCGGGGTCGGGGATGACGGCCCGGAGGGCCGTGCCCCGCTCGACCCGGACCTCGTCCGGCAGGGGTTCGCTGGCCTGCGGTCACCCGGGCGGCTGGAGATCCTGCGGCGCAGTCCGACGGTGATCGCCGACGCGGCGCACAATCCATCCGGTATGGCGGCCAGCATGGCCGCGGTCACCGAGGCGTTCAGTTTCTCCCGGCTCGTCGGCGTGCTGGCCGTCAGCGCGGACAAGGACGTGGCCGGGATGCTCGACGAGCTCGAGCCCGTGCTGTCCGACCTCGTGGTGACGCGCAATTCCAGCGACCGCTCGATGCCCCCGGAGGAACTGGCCGAGCTGGCGCGCGATGTCTTCGGCGCCGACCGGGTCCAGGTCGCCGAGCGGATGGACGACGCCATTGACCGCGCGGTGACCCTGGCCGACGAGGTGCCGGACACGGCTGTGCCCGGCGGCGGGGGCGTGCTCATCACTGGTTCGGTCGTCACCGTCGGCGACGCCCGGCAGTTGCTGCGCCCCGGCGCCGGTACCGGCGATGCGCCGAGGTCAGACCCCGGTCCGGGCCGCCATTCCTTTACGGCGGCCGATCTTTCATGACCACCCCTGCCCCTGGGCAGGCGAGCCCAGCCCCCCCGGCCCGTACCCGCCGCCGGCCGATCCTGCGCCGGCTGTGCGCGTCGGTGCTGGTTTTCGAGGCCATCGTGCTGATCCTGGCCGTGCCGGTCGCGATCACGATCGAGCACCTCACCCGTGGCGTCGCGCTCGGCGTCGGCGGCGGCCTGGCGCTCGCCGCGGTGGTGCTCGCGGGCCTGATCGGCCGGGGCCGCTGGGCCCTGATCGCCGGCACGGTGCTGCAGGTCCTGATCATCGCGGCCGGGATCTATGTGCCTGCCCTGTATGTGCTGGGTGTCATCTTCGCCGCCTTCTGGTTCACCGGAATCTGGATGGCAAACCGGCTGGAGCAGGCCGGCCCAGGCTAGTCATGCCGCTGGTCTGGGAACCATCGCCCTTAGTAGTTGAATAGAAGCGGTTAGTGACAACGGCTCGCCGGCGCCGGGTCCGTCGTCGCGGTGATAACCGTCATATTTATCGCCGGCCGGGCGTGCCGCGCCGGTGTTGCGAGCCACGGGCGCGGGTAAGCTTTCGGCCGCGGGTTATCTACCTGATCTGCTCGCGACAACTGCTCAGTTGCCCTGCGAGAAGGAGCACCGTTGCCGGAACGTACTCTTGTCCTCATCAAACCTGATGGTGTCCGCCGCGGGCTTATTGGCTCGGTTATCTCCCGGATTGAGCGCAAGGGCCTGAGCGTCGTCGCCCTCGAGATGAGGACCCTGGACCAAGAGACGGCGCACACCCACTACGCCGAGCACGTCGGTAAGCCCTTCTTCGACCCGCTGGTCGATTTCATCACGTCAGGGCCGCTGGTGGCCCTGGTGGCGGAGGGGCCCCGAGCCGTGGAAGCGTTCCGCGGGCTGGCCGGCGCGACCGATCCGGTGCAGGCCACCCCGGGCACCATCCGCGGGGACCATGCGTTGGAGATAGGTGCGAACGTCGTGCACGGATCCGACTCGGCGGAATCGGCACAGCGCGAAATCAAGATCTTTTTTCCCGAGCTCGCATAATCCCCCGGCCCGGAGCTCACAAATGAGTGATCTCCGGGCGGGGCACACATATGAGGATCCTGAACGCAGGGGCTCACCTATGACGCGCGCGGCTCCGGCGCCGCGGCTTTAGTAATTCCTTCACAAGAGCTTCACCCGCCCTCCAGGCTCAGAAGCGCCCGATCGGGAAGGTTGCCGTCCCCATGAGTAGTGCGATGGCGTTCCTCGGCCGCGACATGGCGGTCGACCTTGGCACCGCCAACACGCTGGTGTACGTGCGCGGGCGCGGAATCGTCCTCAATGAGCCGTCCGTGGTGGCGCTCAACACGAACAACGGGCAGATCGTCGCGGTCGGCATCGAGGCGAAACGGATGATCGGCCGGACGCCGGGCAACATCGTGGCCATCCGGCCGCTCAAGGACGGCGTGATCGCCGACTTCGACGTCACCGAGCGTATGCTGCGCTACTTCATCCAGAAGGTGCACCGGCGGCGTCACATGGCCAAGCCGCGGATCGTGGTGGCCGTCCCCAGCGGCATCACCGGGGTCGAGCAGAGCGCGGTCAAGGAGGCCGGCCATCAGGCGGGCGCGCGCCGCGTCTACATCATGGAGGAGCCGATGGCGGCGGCCATCGGCGCCGGGCTGCCGGTCAACGAGCCGACCGGCAACATGGTGGTGGACATCGGCGGCGGGACGACCGAGGTCGCGGTGATCTCCCTGGGTGGCATCGTCACCTCCCAGTCCATCCGCATCGGCGGGGACGAGCTGGACGACGCGATCATCACGTTCGGCAAGAAGGAGTACTCGCTGATGCTCGGCGAGCGCACGGCCGAGGAGATCAAGATGGCGCTGGGGTCGGCGTTCCCGAGCGCCGACGAGCCGCACGCGGAGATCCGCGGCCGTGACCTGGTCAGCGGCCTGCCGAAAACGATCGTGATTTCCGCCTCGGAGGTCCGGCGCGCCATCGAGGAACCGCTTAACCTGGTCATCGACGCGGTGAAGACGACGCTGGACAAATGCCCGCCCGAGCTCGCCGGTGATGTCATGGACCGGGGCATCGCCCTGACCGGCGGCGGAGCCCTGCTGCGGGGGCTCGACCAGCGGATCCGCGAGGAGACGGGAATGCCCGTCCATGTGGCCGACAACCCGCTGGACTCGGTGGTTCTCGGCACCGGGAAGTGCGTAGAGGATTTCGATACGCTGCGCCAGGTCCTCGTGCCCGAGACCCGCCGCTGAGGTAACCGGGCCGCCGCGGCTGCGGCGCCCACGAGGAGTCGCATTGCACGACAGCCGGCGAGTGCGCCTGGTTCTCGGTTTTCTGCTGATCGCCGCGGTCGCACTCATCACGGTCGATTTTCGCGACGGTGGCTCGTCCCCGGTGCGCGGCGTCGGGGCCGGCCTCTTCGGCCCGGTGGAACGGGTAACCAGCAACGTCACCAGCCCGGTCTCCTCGCTGTTCGACTGGATTACCGGTGGCACCTCGGCGAACAGCAAGATAGCCGCCCTGCAGAAGGCCAACGCCCAGCTGCGCGCCGAGCTCAGCTTGGCTCAGCTCAGCAAGGCCGACGAGGCCCAGCTGTCGTCGCTCCTGCAGCTAGCGGGGCGCGGCGGGTACCGGATCGTCGCGGCCAGCGTCATCGCGGCGGGGGAGGACTACGCGAACTCGGTCACACTCGACGTGGGCAGCCGCGACGGCGTGCACGCCCAGGAGACCGTCCTCAACGGGGACGGCCTGGTCGGGACCGTGACCCAGGTCAGCCGGGACACCTCCACGGTGCTGCTGGCCACGGACGCGTCCTCGGTCGTGGGGGCGCGGCTGGCCGGCAGCAACCAGATCGGCGCGATCACCGGTACCGGGAAGTCACTGTCCGGGTCGTACTCGCTCCGGCTGCGGCTGTTCGACGGGAACGCGGTGCTGCAGGCGGGGCAGAGCCTCGTCACCTTCGGCTCGGTGCAGGACCGGCCGTTTGTGCCGGGTGTGCCGATCGGGCAGGTCGCGCAGGTGCAGGGCAACGCCGGGTCGCTCACTCAGACGGCGCTGATCAAGCCGTTCGTGGACTTCAGCTCGCTCGGGGTGGTCGGGGTGGTGATCGCGGGTCCGGCGCAGAACCCGCGGGACTCCGTGCTGCCGCCCGGCCCCAAGCCCGTGCCGACCGTCACCGTGACGGTCACCCCCGGCGCGCCCGGCGCCACCCCCTCCGTCCCCGCCACGCCGACCGCGGGCGGGTGAGATGCGCCGCCTGCTGATCTCCATCGTCGTCGTCGCGGTCGCCATCGTGGCCCAGCTCACGTTCGTCAGCCGGCTCGCGCTGCCGGGCGGGGCCGGACCGGACCTCGTGCTGCTCGCGGTGGTCGCGCTGGCGCTCACCGGCGGCCCCCTGCCGGGCCTGCTGACCGGCTTCCTGGCTGGGCTGGCGCTCGACGTCGCCCCGCCCGCGAGCCACACGATCGGGCAGTACGCGCTGGTGTTCTGCGTGGTCGGTTACGCCTGCGGCCGGCTGGCCGGGCTGGGCGACGCGTCGCCGGCCCTGTACGTGGCCATCTCGGCCGCGGCCGCCGCCGTCGGTGCGGCCCTGCACGCCGCACTCGGCGTGATGCTCAGCGATCCCGAGGTGACCTGGGCCGCCGTGCGGCACGTGCTGCCGCCTTCGCTGATCTATGACGTGATCCTGAGCCCGTTCGTGCTGTACGCGGTGGTCCGCCTCAACGGCTGGGCCGCCCGCCCCGCCCCCGGGGAGAGCGCGGCGACCGCGTCCGCGTCCGCGAGCTGGACGGGCGGCGCCGCCGGGGTCACCGCCGGCGCGGTCCGGCAGGCGAGCACGTCGGGTTCACCCCGGCTGCACCTGGCTGACCACCGCGGCAGCACCGCCTGGATCGGATCCGCGCGGACGGCCGGCGGCACCCACCTGCCCGGCCCGGCCAGCCAGCGGCCCGGCACCCGTGAGCCGAAACTGCGCTTCAAGGGGCTGAATGGGGCCGGGGCCGGGCCGACACCGGGCGGCCGCTCCATTGGAGCGGCCGGTGCGCGATACGCCGGCTCGAAGTCCGCGCCGAAGGTGAACTTCAGTGGCGGCCGGGCAGGTGGGGCCGCCGGGTCCCGGTACGCCGGCTCGAAGTCCGCGCCGAAGGTGAAGTTCAGTGGCGGCCCGAGAAGCGGGGCCGCCGGGCCTCGGTACGCCGGCCCGAAACCGGTGCCGAAGGTGCACTTCAGCACCGCTGGGCGCCATGACGGCCTGGCCGGCCGGGGATCAGGGCCGACGTCGCGCCCCGGTGCCGTGCCGCGGTTCCGCAGGCGCAGCAGTATGGGCACGATCGGCACCGGCGGGGTGCTCGGCCGCGCCACACCCCGCCGCGGCACGTTCGGCCGCAGCCGTTCGTTCGGCAGGCGAAGGTCCTTCGGCGCCAGCTCGTTGGGGGGCCGCTCACTGGGCGGCCGTTCGTTCGGCTGGCGTAGTTCGGCGCCGCGGCTGGGGATGGGCCGCGGCAAGCTCCGCGCCCGGGTGCGGCGGTTCCTTGGCAGGAGAGGGGGAGGTTACCGGTGATGTCGGCGTCCCGGCGGCGCATGGTGGTGCTGTACGTGGTGGTGGCTTCGCTGCTGATCACGCTCGGCGGCCGGCTCTGGTACATCCAGGTGATGAACGGCACTAGCTACAAGACACAGGCGGTGGCCAACCAGACGCGGAACATCATCGTTCCGGGTGTGCGCGGGCAGATCCTGGACGATACGGGCCAGGCGCTGGTGACCAATCAGACCGAACTCGTGGTGTCAGTAGACATGATGACGCTGTCGCAGCGCGCCGACAGCGGCGTGCCGGTGCTGCGCCGCCTGGCCTCGATGCTTGGTATGCCGTACCAGATCCTGCGGGAGAAGACCAGGCTGTGCACCGCCACGGTGTCGCAGCCGTGCTGGGCGGGCTCCCCGTATCAGCCGATCCCCGTGGCCCAGAACGTCTCCGACCAGACCGCGCTGCAGATCCTGGAGGAGCAGAGCCAGTTTCCCGGCGTGACCGCGGATACCGAGGGCGTCGTCAACTACCCCCAGCCGGACGGCGCTAACCCCGCTCAGGTACTCGGCTACCTCCAGCCCGCCACCACCCAGGAGCTGAAGGCCGACCATCTGCCGGCCGATATCGGCTATTCCAGCGCGGACCTGGTCGGGCAGTCCGGTCTGGAGGCGCAGTACAACCAGCAGCTCACCGGCACGGTCGGCACCAAGACGGTGTCGGTAAACGCGGCTGGCGACGTCCTCGGCACGGTCAGCACGAAACTCGCCCGCAGCGGCGACAACCTCGTCACTAGCATCAACGCCCCGCTGCAGACCGACGTCCAGCGGGACCTGGCCGGCCAGATCGCCAAGGCGCGGGCCGCGGGCCGGGGCGTCAACCAGGGCGCCGTGATCGTGATGACCACCACCGGGCGGATCGTGGCGATGGCGAGCTACCCGGACTATAACCCCAACATCTGGACCAACGGCATCTCCCGGTCGGAGTTCAACGCGCTGTTCGGGGCGTCCGGCGGCGAGCCCGCGATCAACTGGGCCGTGCAGGGCCAGTACGCTCCCGGGTCGACCTGGAAGGTGACCACCGCTGCCGCCGCCGTCGCGGACGGCTACAGCATTAACGGCTCGTACGGCTGCCCGGCCTCGGTCAGCATCGGCAACCGTAACTTCCTGAACGACGGTGAGCCGGATCTCGGCCAGATGTCGTTGTCCGAAGCGCTCATTCAGTCCTGCGACACCGTTTTCTACGACCTGGCGTATTCGATGTGGCAGCGGGACAACCAGCCGGCCGACTACCAGGCGAACCCGCATGCGCCGACGCAGAAGATGGCGCAGATGGAGCTGGACTGGGGCTTCGGCCAGCCGACCGGCATTGACCTGCCGGACGAGAGCCTGGGCTCCGTGCCGACCCGGCAGTGGGTGTACGACCTGTGGAAGGCGAACGCGCACACCGGCCAGAACTGGTGCAAGTACGGCAACGCGAACGGCTCCTACGTCCAGCAGATCGAGTACGAGGACTGCACGGCCGGTTACGAGTGGCTGCCGGGCCAGGCGGTGATCAGCTCGATCGGCCAGGGCTATGTCAGCGTCACGCCGCTCCAGCTCGCGAACGCCTACGCGGCGCTGGCCAACGGCGGGACGCTCTACAGCCCGCGGATCGGCGAGGCGCTCATCTCACCCACCGGGGCGGTGGACCAGCAGATCAACCCGCCCGTCATCCGCCACCTGCCTGCCTCCTCCTACACGCTCGCTTACATCCGCGACGCGCTGGCGGGGGTGGTGACCCAGGGCACCGCCGCCGCCGGGTTCTCCGGCTTCCCGCTGAACCAGGTCTGCGTGGCTGGCAAGACGGGCACCGCCCAGGCGCAGGGCCAGCAGCCCAACTCGGTGTTCGCGTCGTTCGCACCCTGCAACCACCCTCAGTATGTGGTCGTCTCGATGATCCCCAACAGCGGATACGGTGCCGACTTCTCGGTGCCGCTGGTCCGGCAGATCTACGACGACATCTACGGCCTCGAAGGCCACCATGCGGCGATGCCGGGCGGCCAGGCGCCATCGGCGCTGCCGCAGGTCTCCGCCAATGGGCAGATCACCGCTCCGAAGGGGTATGGGGGATGAGCGTCGGGCGTTCCGGCTCCTACGGGCGGGTCGCACCGCGTGGCCTGAGCGGTCCGCGGGCCGGCGCGTTCCGGGCCCGGCCGCGGTCCGTGCTGACCCGCGTGACCTCACGGGACTCGTTCCTGCGCCACCTGGACTGGGTGCTCATCGCCGCCGTCCTTGCGCTGTCCGTCCTCGGGGTGCTGCTGGTCTGGTCGGCCACCGAGCCGACGCTGGCCGCCGCCGGGGGCAGCACCCGGGCCTATCTGGACAAGCAGGCCGTCTACGTCGTGCTCGGGCTGGTCCTCATGGCCGGGGTCAGCCTTCTGGACTACCGGCAGCTCCGCGTCTACGTGCCGGTTATCTACGGCGTGGCGATCCTCGGCCTGCTGGCCGTCCTCACCCCGCTCGGCTCCACCGTCAACGGCGCCAAGGGCTGGATCGATCTGCCCGGCGGCTTCCAGATCGAGCCGTCCGAATACGCCAAGATCGCGCTCATCCTGATAACCGCGATGCTGTTCAGCGAGCTGCGGGAGGGCTCCCGTGACCCGTCCGCCGGGCGGTCGGGCCCCCGGCTGCGGGACGTGGGCATCGTGATCGCGTGCGGGCTGCCGCTGATCGGCCTGGTCATTATCGAGCCGGCCCTCGGCATCTCGCTGGTCCTGGCGGTGGTGCTGGCCGGGCTGATCCTGCTGTCAGGCGTCCGGATGCGCTGGGTGATCGCCCTGGCCGCGACGGCGGCCCTCGCGGTGACCGCCGCGCTCAGCCTGCACCTGCTCAAGGGTTATCAGCTCACCCGGCTGACGGGGTTCCTGCACCCGTCGTCGAACGCGGCGGGCTCCGGCTACAACGGCATCCAGGCCAAGATCGCGATCGGGTCCGGCGGAATGTTCGGCCAGGGCCTGTTCCACGGTCAGTCGGTGTCCGGCAGCTACGTTCCGGCCCAGAGCACCGACTTCATCTTCACCGTGGCCGGCCAGGAGCTCGGCTTCGTCGGGGCCGTCGCGATCGTCGCCCTGCTCGGTGTGGTGGTGGTGCGCGCGCTGCGGATCGCCACCCGCGCGGACGATCAGTTCGGCATGCTCGTGGCCGTGGGCATCGCGATCTGGTTCCTGTTCCAGTCGTTCGTCAACATCGGCATGACCGTGGGCATCATGCCCATCACCGGGCTCCCGCTGCCGTTCATCTCCTACGGCGGCTCCGCCATCTTCGCCGACATGATCGCCGTCGGCCTCCTCCTGTCCGTCCACCGCAAGCGCCCCGTCTTCGAGTAACCCTCCGCCTCCGCCCCCACCCGCGCCCGCCCGCCCCCCGCACCACTCCCGTCTCGTGCCCGGCCCCGCGCTCCCTCCCGCCGCCTCGCCGCCTCGCCGCGGCCGCGATGTGGAAAGGGAATAACTGCGCAGGCCGTGGCGCTGCGTATAGGTGTCTTCACCTTTGCGTTCAGCTGCCCGAACTGCCGGGTTTTGCTCTTGCCCCGCGCGTTTGGCGGCGGAACGGTTGTCCGCGGTAGGTAGGCTGGTGCAATGCCAGTAGAGTCGGTATACCAGCGCCTCGAGCCGTTGCTCCCGCGCGTCCGGAAGCCGATCGCCTATGTCGGCGGTGAGGTGAACTCGGTCGCCAAGGACTGGGACGCCACCGACGTGCGCTGGGCGCTGCTCTACCCGGACGCCTACGAGGTCGGACTGCCCAACCAGGGCGTGCAGATCCTGTACGAGGTCCTCAACGCCGCAAGACGGCGTCCTGGCCGAACGGACCTACAGCGTGTGGCCGGATCTCGAAGCCCTCATGCGCGAGCACGGCTTGCCCCAGTTCACCGTGGACGCCCACCGGCCGGTGGGCGCCTTCGACGTGCTCGGGGTGAGCTTCTCCACTGAGCTGGGGTACACGAACCTGCTCACCGCGCTGGACCTGGCCGGGATCCCCCTGCTGAGCACGGACCGCGACCCGCCGGCGGCACCTGGTACCCGCTCGTCATCGCCGGCGGTCACGCCGCCTTCAACCCCGAGCCGATCGCTGACTTCCTGGACGGCGTGGTCCTCGGGGACGGCGAAGAGGCCGTGCTGGCCATCACCGCGAAGGTCCGCGAGTGGAAGCAGGCGGGCTGCCCCGGCGGCCGCGACGGCCTGCTGGCCACGCTGGCCGCCGAATGCCAGCTTTACGTCCCGCGCTTCTACGACGTGGACTACCTGCCGGACGGCCGCATCCACCGCGTGATGCCCAACCGCCGCGGTGTCCCGCCGGTCGTGGCCAAGTACACCGTGATGGACCTCGACAACTGGCAGTACCCGAGCAAGCCGATCGTCCCGGTAGCCGAGACCGTGCACGAGCGGTACAGCGTGGAGATCTTCCGCGGCTGCACCCGGGGCTGCCGGTTCTGCCAGGCGGGGATGATCACCAGGCCGGTGCGGGAGCGGAGCATCACCACGATCGGCGCCATGGTCGAGAAGGGAGTGGCGGCGACCGGCTTCCAGGAGGTTGGCCTGCTCTCGCTGTCCAGCGCCGACCACAGCGAGATCAACGAGATCGCCAAGGACCTCGCCGACGCCTACGAGGACACCAACACCGGCCTGTCGCTCCCGTCGACCCGGGTGGACGCGTTCAACGTGACCCTCGCCGACGAGCTCAGCCGGAACGGCCGCAGGTCCGGCCTGACGTTCGCGCCCGAGGGCGGCTCGGAGCGGATGCGCAAGGTGATCAACAAGATGGTTACCGAGGAAGACCTGATCAGGACCGTGACGACCGCGTACTCCAGCGGCTGGCGGCAGGTGAAGCTGTACTTCATGTGCGGCCTGCCGACCGAAGCCGACGAGGACGTGCTCGCCATTGCCACCCTGGCCCGCAAGGTGATCCAGGCCGGGCGGGAGGCGACCGGCCGGCGCGACATCCGCTGCACCGTGTCCATCGGCGGGTTCGTGCCCAAGCCGCACACGCCATTCCAGTGGGCCGCGCAGTGCGACCACGAGGTCGTCGACGCGCGGCTGCGCAAGCTCGGCGCCGCGCTGCGTTCCGATTCGGCCTACGGCCGCGCGATCGGTTTCCGCTACCACGACGGTAAGCCGTCGGTGATCGAGGGGCTGCTGTCCCGCGGGGACCGCCGGGTCGGCCAGGTCATCCTGGCGGCGTGGCGGGACGGCGCGCGCTTCGACGGCTGGAGCGAATACTTCTCGTATCGAGCGCTGGGCGGCGTGCGCCGGAACGGCCCTGGCCGGCGAGCCGGTGGACCTGGCCTGGTACACGACCCGCGAGCGGGACCGCGACGAGGTGCTGCCCTGGGACCACCTCGACGCCGGCCTCGACCACGACTGGCTGTGGCAGGACTGGCAGGACGCACTCAGCGGCGCCGCCGAGGTCGAGGACTGCCGGTGGACCCCCTGCTACGACTGCGGGGTCTGCCCCTCGATGGGCACCGAGATCCAGACCGGCCCGACCGGTGAGCGGCTGCCGGCCGGTACCCGGCTGCTCCCGGTACTGAACGTGAGCTGACATGTCCCCGTCCACCGTCCGTGCCGTCCCCGGGGGCCAGCCGCCTGCGCCCACGGTGCAGTACCTGCTGGTCACCTACGCCAAGCGGGGCCGGATGCGGTTCGCCAGCCATCGCGACGTGGGCCGCGCGTTCGAACGGGCGGTGCGCCAGGCCGGGGTCCCGATCGCCCGGTCGGCCGGGTTCAGCCCGCACCCCAAGATCTCCTACGCCAGCGGCACGCAGACGGGGGTCGCGAGTGAGGCCGAGTACCTGACCCTCGCGCTGACCATGGCGCAGGACCCGATGCGGCTGCGTTCGGCACTGGACATGGCGCTGCCGGACGGGATAGACGTTATCGAAGTCAGAGAAGATTCCGGCGGCACGCTGAACAGCCGCCTCATGGTGTCGGAGTGGCTGGTGGAACTGCCGGGGACCTCGCCGGAAGCCGCTGTGGCGGCGGCCCGCGAGTTTCTGGCGTCCACCGAGGCGTACGTGGAGCGGCTGACGAACAAGGGCGTCCGCCGCCTGGACGCGCGCGGCGCCGTGCTGACGATGGACGCCGGCCCGGCGCGACCTCCGCCTGCGCGCGCCTCCGATGACCAGTCTGACGAGTGTGCGATAATCCGAATGGTTGTTCGGCACACGGAGCCTGCCGTGCGGCCGGAGGACGTCCTGGCCGCATTGCGGCAGATCGCCGGCTTGACGCCCGCCTCACCGCCGGCCGTGACGAGGGTGGCCCAGGGCGTGCTCGGAGACGACGGACTGGCGGGACCGGGGCAGCCGCCCGCGAAGGCCGCCCACGCCGGTTCACCGGCCCGCCCGTCCCAGGCTCAGGCAGTCCAGCCTCAGGCAGTCCAGGCGCAGGCAGTACTGACTCGGGCACCGGACGCTCAGGTGCCGCACGACGAGGCGCTGGGAGCGCCGCACCACGAGGCGCCACCACGGGCGCCAGAGCAGATGCCAGAAAAGATGAACGTGCCATGAGGGCGCCAGTGCGCCCCATGGGCTGCGGACCCGTGCCCCACGGCACGCTGGTCCGCCTTTCCGCGGGGCGGCCCGGCCGCTCTGCGGCTGCGCGGCCCGCGGGACAGTCCTCGCGACCCCGCGCAGAACTGAGACAGGTAACGAACCTGGGCGCCGTAGCCGCCGTAGTGGCCGGCTCCGCCCGGGGATTTGGAAACGATGTGTTCCCGCGCGGCGCGCAGGGCCCCTCACGGGTCCGCGCGCCCGGGAGCTTGACGGGAGATTGCCCGGATGCTCGAGAACGAGCCGAACGACAGAGAATTCAATGATGGGTCAGGTGGATCAGATAGCGGCGCGGTAAGCGCTGGGACTGGCCGCCGCGGCATCTCAAGCCGCCCGCCCGGCCCGCCGGATCCGGTGACCCCGGAGCCGCGCGCGCCGGGTGCGAGCACGTTCCCGGAGGCCTCGGGAGCCGGTGCCCCCGGGACCAGCGTGCCCTCGGCGCCTAGCGTGCCCCCGGCCGCGGGCGCCCCCGCTCCGGCGGTGTCCTTCCAGCCACCGCAGGTCCTCTTCCAGCCTCCGGCGCCCACGGTGCCGTCGGCGTCCTCCCCGGGGGCCGCCCCGGCCGCCCCGGCCGCGGGACCGGACAACGAGACGGACGACGAAGGCGGCGCACGGCGGGCTGGCACCCGCCGCCGCAGCAGCGGGCGCACCAGGACCGCCACCGACGACGGACCCGTTGCTTCCCGCCCGGGTGGCAACGGCGGGCGGCGCGGTGGCGCCAGTCGGCACCGCGTCCAGTGGCACCGCGTCCAGCGACGCCGGCGACCGCACGGACGCGCCGGGTTCCGGGCCCGCCAGGCCCGGCGGCGGATGCCGCCGGGCCGGCCGGGCCCGGCCGCGCCGGGCGGCCCCGACGACGAGGGCGACGACGGCTCTGAGGACGGCGGCGCACCTGGCCGCCGCCGCCGCCGGAGAGGCGGCCGCAGCCGCACCCGGGCCCGCGGCGGCAACGGCGCGGACGACTCCGACACGGGCGATGGGGACGTCGCCACCGAATCCGGTGGAGGCCCCGACGGCCGGTCCCGGAGCGGAGCGCAGGCCAGCGAGAGCGAGGCGGCGGACACCGACGCGGACGGCCAGGACGACGACGAGAGCGACGACGAGACCGCCGGGGGCGCGCAGGGCCGCCGCCGGCGCCGGAAGCGGCGCCGGGGTTCGGCCGGCGACAGCGAGCGCACTGGTACCGAGGACGACCCGCCGGACACGGTGGTCCACGTCCGGGAGCCCCGCCCGGCCGCGAGCCGCGCCGCCGACGATGACGTCCGCGCGGTCAAGGGATCGACCCGGCTGGAAGCCAAGCGGCAGCGCCGGCGCGAAGGCCGCGAGTCCGGCCGCCGCCGGCCTCCGGTCGTCACCGAGGCCGAGTTCCTGGCCCGCCGCGAGTCTGTCGAGCGGACCATGGTCGTGCGCCAGCGCGGGGACCGGACCCAGATCGCCGTGCTCGAGGACGACGTCCTCGTCGAGCACTACGTGAACCGTTCCAGCCACCAGTCCTACGTCGGCAACGTCTACCTCGGCAAGGTGCAGAACGTGCTCCCGTCGATGGAGGCGGCGTTCGTCGACATCGGCAAGGGCCGTAACGCCGTGCTGTACGCGGGCGAGGTGAACTTCGACGCGAGCGGGCTCGAAGGGCAGTCCAAGCGGATCGAATCCGCGCTGAAGTCCGGGCAGTCCATCCTCGTCCAGGTGACCAAGGACCCGATGGGCCACAAGGGGGCCCGGCTGACCAGCCAGGTGAGCCTGCCCGGCCGGTACCTGGTGTACGTGCCGGGCGCGTCGATGACCGGCATCAGCCGCAAGCTGCCCGACACCGAGCGGACCCGGCTGAAGAAGATCCTCAAGAAGGTCATGCCGGAAGACGCGGGCGTTATCGTCCGCACCGCCGCCGAGGGCGCGACCGAGGAGGAGCTGGACCGTGACGTGGCCCGGCTGGCCGCGCAGTGGGAGAACATCGAGCGCAAGGCCAAGACGGCCAGCGCGCCGGAGCTGCTCTACGGCGAGCCCGACCTGACCGTCAGGGTCATCCGGGACGTGTTCAACGAGGACTTCAGCCAGCTCATCGTGTCCGGTGACGGCGCCTGGGACGAGGTCGACGAGTACGTCCGCTACGTGGCGCCGCACCTGGCTGACCGGCTCAGCCTCTGGGACGACACGAACGGGCGGGACGCGTTCGCCGAGTACCGCATCGACGAGCAGCTGGCCAAGGCCCTGGAGCGCAAGGTGTGGCTGCCGAGCGGCGGTTCGCTGGTGATCGACCGCACCGAGGCGATGACCGTCGTCGACGTGAACACCGGCAAGTTCACCGGCCAGGGCGGGAACCTCGAGGAGACGGTCACCCGCAACAACCTGGAGGCCGCCGAGGAGATCGTCCGCCAGCTCCGGCTGCGGGACGTCGGCGGCATCGTGGTCATCGACTTCATCGACATGGTGCTGGAGAGCAACCGCGAGCTCGTCCTGCGCCGGCTGCTCGAATGCCTGGCCCGGGATCGCACCAAGCACCAGGTCGCCGAGGTCACGTCGCTGGGCCTGGTCCAGATGACCCGCAAGCGGGTCGGGCCGGCCTGCTGGAGGCGTTCTCGGTGCCGTGTGAATGCTGCAACGGCCGCGGCGTGCACGTGTCGCTGGACCTGGCCGATCTCGGCCAGCCCGGCCAGGGCTGCCAGCAGGTCGGCGCGGCGGGCGGCCACAGCCACACCCACAGCCGGGGCGCCGGCCGCGGCGACGGCAAGCCGAACGGTAACGGCGGCGGCACCAGCCACGCCGGCAACGGCGGCAATGGCGGCCTCGCTGGCAACGGCGGTAACGGCGGCCTCGCTGGCAGACGGTGCGGCGGCCAGCAGGGTGGCCGCAGGCGACAGCCGCCGGCGCTCCGGCCAGAACGTCCCGGTCATCGACCCAGTGGCCGACCCGGTGGCCGACTCAGACGTCGAGACCCCGGCCGGTGACGCGGCGACGGCGGACGACCGGCCCGTGGACGTCATCCCGGCCTCAGCGGACGCCGCCCCGGCCGCAGAGCCGCCCCGGCAGCGAGCCGGCCCCGGCCCCATCGGAGGTCATCCCCGGCCTCCCCGGAGGTCACCCCCGCCGCGTCAGAAGTCATCCTGGACTCGTCGGAAGTCTCGGACTCGTCGGACGCCGCCAGCGCCCCGTCGGACGTCACCGTCACCTTCGCGGATGTCAGCCCGGCCCCCGTGGACGTCAGCTCGGTGGACCTCAGCCCCGCTCCCGCCAACGTGGCCGTCAGCCCGCTGACGCCCAGCCCAGCCCGGCTCGGTGACGCCCGCCCCCGCGACGGCGACCCCGTGACGGCGGACCCCGTGACGGCGGTCCCCGTGACGGCGGACCCCGTGACGGCGGACCCCGCGACGGCGGACCCCGCGACGGCGGACCCCGCGACCGCGGACCCCGCGACGGCTGACCCCGCGACGCCTGAGCCGGTGGCGCCCGCCCCGCTCGCGGCTGACCCGGTGACCCCAGGCCCGGTGACCGCGGGCCCGGAGGCGCCGAACGCGGCCCACAACGGCGCCGCGCCATACCCCCCCGAGGCTCAGCCCCCGGCCCCGGGGCACGAAGCCCGCTGATCCGAACGCCGGCCAGCGCTGCCCCGCACGCCGGCCGGCCCGGTCAGGGCCTCCCGGGCGGCGACTGTGGCCATGAGATTCTGCGCACCGCGGAAGCTCTGGTAACCTTTGGTGTCGGTGCATGGGACGTGCCTGTTGCGGGCCCCCGGAGCGCCAGTTGGACATTCAGGCGAGCCCGTCGTTGCGACACCGGTCCCCGGGGCAATAACCGGGAGACTCGCGAGGGCACGCACGAGGGAGAGAGAGTTCTCGGGTGTACGCGATTGTGCGCTGCGGCGGGCGGCAGGAAAAAGTGGCCGTCGATGACGTCCTGAACGTCGACAAGCTTTCCGGCGACGTCGGCTCGAGCGTCACGCTGCCGGCGGTCCTGGTGGTAGACGACGACAATGTGATCAGCGACCCCGCGAAGGTCAGCGGGTACCGGATCACCGCGGAGATCGTCGGTGACGCCGCCGGGCCCAAGATCAACATGATTCATTACCGGAACAAGACCGGTTACCGGCGCCGTCTGGGTCACCGTCAGAAGTACACCCAGGTCCGGATCACCGGTATCGGCGCGCCGAATAAGGCGGACACTGCGAAGGCGAAGAGCTGAGATGGCACACAAGAAGGGCGCTTCGTCCAGCCGGAACGGCCGCGACTCCAACGCTCAGCGGCTTGGTGTCAAGCGTTTCGGCGGGCAGCGCGTGAACGCGGGCGAGATCCTCGTCCGCCAGCGGGGCACGCACTTCCACCCCGGAATCGGCGTCGGCCGCGGCGGGGACGACACCCTGTTCGCGCTCACCGCGGGCACGGTCCAGTTCGGCTCGCACCGTGGCCGCCGCGCCGTGAGCATCGTGCCGGAGTCTGGCGAGGCCCCGGCGGCCGTTGGCTAGTCCACGGCCCTAGCGACACTGACATGCGAAGGCGGACCGGCCACCCGGTCCGCCTTCGTCATGTTCTGGGAACCAATCCAGTCAGCACCAATCGAGTGAAAGGAAAGGAGGGGACGTCGTGGCGGAGTTTGCCGATGAGGCGCTGCTTCGGGTGACCGGCGGGAACGGCGGTCACGGCTGCGCATCCATCAGGCGCGAGAAGTTCAAGCCGCTCGGCGGCCCCGACGGCGCGAACGGCGGCCGGGGCGGCGACGTCATTCTCGAGGTCGACCCCGGCTCGTCCACGCTGCTGGACTTCCACCGCCGCCCGGTCCGGCGCGGCGGCAACGGGAGGCCCGGCGAGGGCTCCAACCGTACCGGCGCCGAGGGCGCGGATCTGGTCATCGGCGTCCCCGACGGCACCGTCGTCAAGACCAGCGACGGGGAGGTGCTCGCCAACCTGGTCGGCGCGGGCACCCGCTTCATCGCGGCCGCAGGCGGCAAGGGCGGTCTCGGCAACGCCGCGCTGGCCTCACCGCGGCGCAAGGCCCCGGGTTTCGCGCTCAAAGGCGAGCCGGGGGAGGAGCGCGAGCTCGTCCTGGAGTTGAAGAGCATCGCCGACGTCGGCCTGGTCGGCTTCCCCAGCGCGGGTAAGAGCTCGCTCATCGCCGCGATGTCCGCCGCCCGGCCCAAGATCGCCGACTACCCCTTCACCACGCTCATCCCGAACCTGGGCGTCGCCGAAGCGGGGGACGTCCAGTTCGTCATCGCCGACGTGCCCGGCCTGATCCCGGGCGCGAGCCAGGGCAAGGGTCTCGGGCTCGAATTCCTCCGGCACATCGAGCGCTGCGCCGCGCTGGTGCACGTCATCGACTGCGCGACCGAAGAGCCCGGCCGCGACCCCCTCACCGACCTCGACGTCCTCGAGGCGGAGCTGGCCGCCTACGAGGAGGTGACCGGTGTGGACCTGTCCCGCCGGCCCCGGCTGGTCGCGCTGAACAAGATCGACGTCCCCGAGGCCCGGGAACTGGCCGACATGGTTAAGGAGACCCTCGCCGCCCGGGGCCTGCAGGTCTACGAGGTCTCCGCCGCCACCCGCGAGGGCCTGCGGGAGCTCGGCTTCGCCATGGCCGGGCTGGTCGGCTCCGCCCGCGCCGCCGCGCCGGCGCCGGCGCCCACCCGCCGGGTCATCCGGCCCAAGCCCGCCGCCGGGCCCGACTTCGAGATCATCCGCACCCCGGAGGGGGCGTACCTGATCCGGGGCGAGAAGCCGCGCCGCTGGCTGCTGCAGACCGACTTCAGCAACGACGAGGCCGTCGGCTTCCTCGCCGACCGGCTGGCCCGGCTGGGCGTGGAGGAGGCGCTGGCCGAAGCGGGCGCCGAACCGGGCGACGAGATCCTCATCGGCGACCTGGACGACGCCGTGGTCTTCGACTGGGACCCCACCATTCCTATGGGTAACGGGCCAGCCGGGCACGTCGGCGCCGGCCGCGGCCCGCGCGGCAGCGACCGCAGGCTGCCCGGATGACCCGCCCTGCGCGCGCCGACATCGCGGCGGCGCGCAGGATTGTGGTCAAGGTTGGATCTTCCTCGCTGACGACGGCTGACGGCAGCATCGATGATGACCGCATCGTGACGCTTGCTGATTCTCTGGCCGAACGGGCCCAGGCCGGGACTCATCTCGTGCTCGTGTCCTCCGGTGCGATCGCCGCCGGGATCGCCCCGCTGGGACTGCCCGCCGGCCCCGGGACCTGGCCACCCAGCAGGCCGCCGCGAGCGTGGGGCAGGGACTGCTCATTGCCCGGTACGCCGCGGCGTTCGCCCGGCACGGGATGGGGACCGGGCAGGTGCTGCTGTCCGCCGATGACCTGATGCGCCGGGCCCACTACCGGAACGCGCAGCGCACCCTGGACCGCCTGCTCGACCTCGGCGTCCTGCCCATCGTCAACGAGAACGACACGGTGGCGACCGACGAGATCCGGTTCGGCGACAACGACCGGCTGGCCGCGCTGGTCGCGCACGTGACGCGGGCCGGCGCCCTCATCTTGCTGTCGGACGTGGACGGCCTGTACGACGAGGACCCGCGCCATCCCGGCGCGCATCGGATCATCGAGGTCCGCGACCGCGCCGACCTGGACGGCATCCGGATCGGCGGCAGCCGGGGGACCGGCCCCGGTACCGGCGGGATGGCCACCAAGGTGGACTCGGCCCTGATCGCCACCGGCGCGGGCATCCCGACCGTCGTCGCCGGCGCGGCCGACGCCGCCGCCGCGCTGGCCGGTGAGCCAGCCGGCACGTACTTCGCGGCCACCGGCCGCCGGCCGCGGACCCGGCTGCTGTGGCTGGCGCACGCCGCCTCGGCGCGCGGGCAGCTTCGGCTGGACCCCGGCGCCGTGGAGGCCGTCGTGGCCCGCCGCGCGTCCCTGCTGCCCGCCGGGATCACCGGCGTCGAGGGCGCCTTCGACGCGGGCGATCCGGTTGACCTGTGTGACGGCGACGGCCAGGTCGTCGCGCGCGGCCTGGTCAACTACGACGCCAGCGAGATCCCGGCCCTGATGGGCCGTTCCACCCGCTGGCTGGCCCGCGAACGCGGCCAGGAGTACGAGCGCGAAGTCGTCCACCGCGACGACCTGGTCATCCTCGCCCCGCCAAGTTCCGTGTCCCGGCGGCCGCCAACCGCCAGCCCGCCGGCCGCCCTCCCGTGATCGCGCTGAGAAAAGTGCGCCGTATTCGTGACTTCCGGCCCTACTGAACGCGGCGTGCTAACCGGGACGCTGAGCCAAGGAGGGGACGCGATGATTTTTCTTATTGAACGCAGATACGCAGATGATCTCGACCTCACCGACGAGGAAGTGAAAGAGATCAACCTGATCAACGGTGAAGAGGGCGTTCGCTGGTTGTATTCGTTCTTGTCGGTGGACCGGCGGAAGACGTATTGCCTGTACGAGGCGCCGTCCGTAGAGGCCATCCGGCGGGCTGCGGCCCGGGCCGGCCTTCCGGCGGACGTCATCGTCGAAGTCAGCGCGAAAGTGCACAGTGACGGGTCGCTGGCTCCCGTCTGACGGCCACTTATCCGCGGCCCGGTTTGCTAGATCAGTCCGTGTGCGGATGCGTAAATAGCTGCCTGAGTGCGGTTGCCGGCGCCAATTTTCATCAGAATGTTCCGGACATGGTTGGCGGCGGTGTTCTCACTAATGAATAGCCGTTCGGCGATCTCCCGATTGCTCGATCCGGTTCCGAGGAGCCTCAGCACATCGATCTCCCGGGTGGTCAGTCCATCGGGGCGGGCCTGCGCCTGGTGCCCCTCGCCGCCCTGGGCCGAGAGCATGCCTGCGATCCGGCGCAGACCTCGTGGCTTGGCGATGGACAACGCCTGCTCGGTTAGCTGCTGGGCCCTGGCCAGGTCCCTCCCATGGTGACGGAGGTGCAGCGCGTGCGTGGCCAGGGTCTCGGCCTGGTGCAGCGGTGCCTCGGTCCGCACGTCGAGATCGGCGGCGGCGGCGAAACGATCCTCAGGTGACCCCGTGCCCAGCAGGGAGTCGAGGCGGCCGAGGTACCGGTCGGCGCTCCCGAACACCGCGGTGAAATGTCCGCCGAGCAGGTTGAGACCGGTGTACTCGGCCATCAGCGGCCGTAGACGGCGGGCCGCTGATATGTCCTCGAGCCATGTGACCGCCTCCACCATGAACACCAGCCGGATGGGCCAATCACCCGAGTTGAGGTCGTTGTCGGTATGCCGCTCGAGCAGCCACTGCAGGAGCCGCTCCGCAGGCGATACCAGCCGCAGTTCGGTGTAGAGCGCGAGCAGGCCCGGTGCCCACCTTTGCGCGGGGGACTCGTCGCCCGTGATCAGCGGCCGTACCGCGTCGAGAGATCCCGCCTCACGCTGCACCATGTACATCTGCACGCCGTAGGGGCCCTCGGTGTCATCCGTCCCGAACGAGCCCCCGATTTCGACCAGGCGCGAGCAGGTACGCGACGCCGCGTCGAGGTCACCCTCGGCGAATTGACGGCCATAGCGGACGCACCCGAGAAAGTAGTCCCAGAAATCGCCGCCGGTCTCCCGGGTGGCTTTCGCCAGGTCGGCCTCGCATCTGTCCAGGCCCGCGACGTCCCCGCTGACGTAACTCGCGACGCCGCGGAAGCAGGCGGCCGCCCCGAGGCGGCCGGCGTTGCCGGAATTCGCCGGCCAGCGCAGTGAGCTCATCGGCTCTGTTCAACCGGGCCGCCATGTCGGCGGGCCGGTAGGGATGGAACACGGTCGCATCGAGCGTGCTGGCGAGCAGGTCCTTGTCGCCTAGGGAGCGGGCCATGGCAATGGCGTCGTCACCGAGCGCCCCCGCCTGATCGCAGGCGCCGGTGAACGCGACGGCCCGCCCCAGGCTGGCGATCCCCCGGACGTACAGAGCGTCCGCGGGGTCACGCCGGATGCCCCGGAGCGCCTCCGTCAGCACCTGGACCGCCCGGTAGCCCGCAAGTCCCGGACGGAAGGAACGCGGTCTCGTAGCCGATCGCCGCGCGCAGCCGCTGCCTCGGGTCGCCGGCCGTGATGACTTCCTCGTCGAGCTCGCGGGCGCGGGCGAATTCCCCCGCGAGCAGGTAGCAGCGGGCCGCCCGCAGCCGCAGGTTCGTCCCGCTGCTGCGGGAGGGAGGCTGTCGAGGCGGCCCGCTGGTACAGACGGGCCGCGTCCGCGTGGGCCAGGCTACGGTCGGCCATCCTCGCCGCCTCCACCAGGTACCGCACGGCCTGGTCGGCGTAGCCTAGGGCGCGGGCGCTGGCGTAGTGGTGGGCGAGCCGCTGCACCCGCCGCTCTGCGGCGGGGAAATGCGCTTCAAGTTCCTCGGCGATCCGGACGTGCTCCCGCGTCAGGCGTGAGGGGGTGAGGCGGTCCAGCAGTACCTGCCGCGCGATGGCATGCAGGAAGTGAAAACGGCCATCTGCGGCGGCGGACTGCTCGATGAGGCCCAGGCCTACTGCGCCATCGACGGCGGCGAGCACGGTATCGGCCGGCTGCGGCGAAACCGCCAGCAGCTCGGCGCAGTCGAATTTCTTCACCCATCACGGCGGCGCGCTCGATGACCTGCTGATGCTCCGCGGCGAGCTGGCTTCAGCCGATGCTCCAGCGCATCCTTGACCGACTCCGGGGCGGCGAAGGCGCCCGGGGTGAAGGCCGGGGCGCCCGCCGCGCCCGGACAGGTCGTGCCATAGCTCGCGCAGGAAGAACGGATTGCCGCCGGTCTGCTCGCGGAGCAGCGCCGCCGTCCGCCGCACCTGGCGATCGGGCACCGCGGCCTGGCGGGACAGGTACTCCGCGATGTCGTCGGTGGTGAGCGGCGACAGGTCCAGACGGCGGACGCCGTCCAGACGGTGCATGCCCGCGATGGCCTCGCCCAGAGACCGGGAACGATCCGGCGCGGACGTGCGGTAGGTGGCCAGGACAAGGATCCGCGACCCGGTGGTGTGCTCCACCAGGTACCCCAGCAGCTCCACGGCGGTCGCCCCAGCCCACTGGAGATCCTCGAGCACCAGCACTAACGGTGCCTGGGCCGCGGCACTCCGAAACGCCGACACCACGGCGTCATACAGTCCCCGCCGATACCCGCGCTCCGGTGTGTCAGGCTCGGCATGCCCTCGTCCGGCGACGGCGGACAGCAAGTCGAGCGGCGGCTTGTCTCCGGACGTCCCCCGGTCCTCAAGCGGGATCTGCCCTTCGCGGATGGCCGGCAGCAGCGCACGGACCGGCTCGTCGAAAGGCTCGTAGGGCGCGCCCAGCTCGGCCACACACGAACCCAGGAGCACCGTCGCCTGTATGCCGTAAAGGGCATACGCCGCCTCCGCGACCAGCCGTGACTTTCCGGCGCCGGGCTCACCGCCGACGAACACCGCGCGGCCCGCGCCTGCGGCCACGGCCGTCCAGGAGTCCTCGACGACGGCAAGGTCGTCCCGGCGGCCGACGAACGGCGGCTGCTGAGCGATGTTGCTCCATCGCATCGGAAGGCCGGGACGGGTCCATTTCCCCCATGTCACGAGCCTAACGCGCCGCGCCGCGTGCCAACGATGACCAGAACCAACTATCCGCGCGGCTCGCCGACATTGATCAGTACTGGTCATGCGCGGCCGTCCCGTCGTCCCTAGCGTTCCTGGTAATGCAGCCGAGTACGGCGACCGGAGGCGGCCCAGAACTTCCCCGCCGGATCGCCAGGAGTGTAAGGAATTCGCCATGCCGTTCAGAACAAAGAGAGCCGCTGTCTCGCACATTCGCTGGTGGGCAATAGGTCTCGTGACCGGGACTCTGGCCTTGCTGGCCGGAGCGCCCGCCGCCCTGGCCGCACCCGTATCCCCGCTTATGGCGGAGAGTCCACGACCACATCGCCGGTCGGAGTGGCCGCAACCGGCGGGACCCCGGGCTCGGCAGATCGTGCTCATCGCAGTCGGCAGTGCCCTGCTGGCCTGCGCGCTCACCCTGCTGGCCGTGCACATCGGCCGGCGCGCCCCCCAGCCGCAGGCCGCCGCCCACTGAGGATGCCAACCATCGAGCCGGATATCGGTCTGGCCGCGGCCAGACCGGCCAGACCGGCCAGACCGCTTTCGCCCGGATCGCTTCCGCCGCTTACCGGGCGCGGGCGACCCGGGCCTCGTCCCAGACCGGTTCCTCGGACGCGTAGACGCCGCCGTCGGCGCCGAAGATGAGGAAGCGGTCGAACGAACGGGCGAACCAGCGGTCGTGCGTGACCGCGAGAATCGTGCCCTGGTAGGCCAGCAGCCCTTCCTGCAGCGCCTCGGCGCTGGCCAGGTCCAGGTTGTCGGTCGGCTCGTCGAGCAGCAGCAGGGTCGCCCCGGCCAGTTCCAGCAGCAGGATCTGCAGCCGCGCCTGCTGGCCGCCGGACAGCAGGCGGAAGGGCTGGTCGGCGCAGTGCTGCAGCTCGTAGCGGGCCAGCGCGGACATGGCCTCGCGGCGCAGCCGTGCGTGCTCGGTCATCACGATCTCGCAGGGCGTCCGCCCCCTCGAACTCCGGCCGCGCGTGCGTCTGCGCGAACAGGCCCGGGACGACCCGGGCGCCCAGCCGGGCCACCCCGAGTACGGCACCGGCCCCGCCGGATCGGCCTCTTCGATGGCCTCGTCGGCGACCTGCGCCAGCAGGCGCAGGAAGTGCGACTTACCGGAGCCGTTCGAGCCCAGGACCCCGATCCGGTCGCCGTACCAGATTTCCGCGCTGAACCGCCTCATCAGCCCGGTCAGCTCGAGGTTCTCGCAGATGACGGCGCGCTTGCCGGTACGGCCGCCGCGCAGCCGCACGGAGACGCATCGCTCGGGGGGCGGGGCCTCCGGCGGTCCGGCGTCGGTGAACATGCGCAGCCGGGTCTGGGCGGCCTGGTACCGCGAGGCCAGCGCGTCGCTGCAGGCGGCCTGCTCGCGCAGCGTGAAGACGAGCTTGCGGAGCTTGGCGTGCTCCTCGTCCCAGCGGCGGCGCAGTTCCTCCAGGCGGCCGATCCGGTCCTGCCGGGCCTGCGCGTAGCTGGCGAAACCGCCGCCGTGGATCCAGACACGCCCGCCCTCGACCGTGATGATGCGCTCGGCCGAACGGGCCAGCAGCTCACGGTCGTGCGAGATCAGCAGGACGGTCTTGGCGGTGCCGCGGAGCTGTTCCTCCAGCCAGCGCTTGCCCGGGACGTCGAGGTAGTTGTCGGGCTCGTCGAGCAGCAGCACGTCCGCCGGCCCGCGCAGCAGAGCCTCCAGCACCAGGCGTTTCTGCTCGCCCCCGGACAGCGTGCTCACCGGCCGGTGCCGGCAGGCGTCCAGCGACGTCCCGAGCGCCGCGTCGCAGCAGACGTCCCACAGGACCTCGGCCTCGTAGCCGCCGGCGTCGCCCCATTCGGCCAGCGCGCTCGCGTACCGCAGCTGGGCAGGCTCGTCGTCGCGTTCGGCCATGGCCCGCTCGGCCTCGGCCACCGCCTGGCCCGCGGTGCGGATGCGATCAGGGGCCACCGACAGCAGCAGCGACCAGACGTCGGAGTCGTCCCGGATGCTCCCGATGAACTGGCGCATCACGCCCAGGCTGCCGCCCCGCGAGATCGTGCCGCTCTGCGCGGGCAGGTCGCCCGCCAGCAGCCGCATGAGCGTGGTCTTCCCGGCTCCGTTCGGGCCGATCAGGGCCGCTTTCACCGCGTTGCCCACCCGGAAGGAGACGTCATCCAGCAGCGTGCGGCCGTCCGGCAGGACGTAGCTGAGGTGGCCGACTTCGACGTGACTCACGAAGACGGGCCCCGGAGCCGATCAGTCGTCGCCGTTGCTGTCGCGGCGCTGGCCGCCGCCGGGCCCGCCGAACCGGCCGAACAGGCCTTCGCCCGCGCGCATCGCGTTCTCGGCCGCACCGCGGAACATGCCGACCAGCGGGTCCTCGGTCCGGTTCCACGAATCCTGGTAGGACTTGGCCGCGGCGCGGATCTCCTCGCCGATCGTCGCGGTGGAGTCGGTGTCCCGGCGCGGGTAATTCCCGGCGAGGATCCGCTCGTACTCACCGCTGGCCACCCACCGGTTCAGCTCGGCGAAGCGCACCACCGCGAACGGGTGCGTGAGGCCCTGCAGCTGCAGGAGCTTCAGCAGGCCGTCCCGCACGTCGGGGACCGCGTCGTAGTCGTGTGCCTGCTCCATGAAGGCGTCCGGGTTCAGCTCCGACAGCCGTGCGCCGCCGGCCAGCTTCATCAGCACCCGCTTCGCCGCGTCCGGGTCCTGGCTGGCCAGCAGCCCGGCCCGGTCGCAGGACAGCTCGGACTTGCGGTACCACTCCTCCAGGCCCCAGATGATCGCGCGCAGGCCGATGTAGCCGATCGGCATCCAGGCGATCCGGGCCGCCAGGTTGATCAGGTAGAACAGCATCGTCCGGTAGACGGCGTGGCCGGACAGCACGTGCCCGAGCTCGTGCCCGACCACCGTGCGGAGTTCCTCCGCGTCCAGCAGCTCCACCAGGCCGGTGTTGATGACGACGAACGGCTGGTCGGAGCCGAGCGTCATCGCGTTGACGAGGGGGTTCTGGGTGACGAACACCTCGGGGATCTGCGGCAGGTCCAGGATGTAGGCCCCGTCCCGGACCATGTCGTAGATCTGCGGGAACTGCCGCTCGGACACGCGCACGCTGCCGCCCAGGAAGTTCAGCCGCAGCGCACGCTCGTTGAACAGCCCGGACAGCTTGCGCAGCAGCACGTCGAACCCGGTGAGCTTGCGCATCGCCACCAGGGCGGAACGATCGGCAGGATGCTCGTACGCCCGGGAACTGATGTTGGGCAGGCGTACACGCGCTCGATCCGGCACTGGAGTCATATCTCGTATGTTAGCTCCGTCCGCGAGGGACGGCGTCCAGGAATTAACCCGTCCGCAAGGAGGAATGCCCCGGGAATGCAACTCGTCCGCAGGGGACAGCGCCCCGGGAAGTGCAGCCCGTCCGCAGGGGACGGCGCCCGGGAATGTGACCCGTCCCCCCAGGGCGGCCGGATAACTGCGAGCGGCCGGCCAGCGCCTATACCATCCCGTTATGAACGCTGGCCGGGACAGTCGGCGGATCGGGGTCATGGGCGGGACGTTCGACCCGATCCACCATGGGCACCTCGTCGCCGCGAGCGAGGTGGCGCACATCTTCGAGCTCGACGAGGTCATTTTCGTACCGACCGGGCAGCCCTGGCAGAAGGACGGGCGCGAGGTCTCGCCCGCCGAGGATCGCTACCTGATGACGGTGATCTCAACCGCGTCCAACCCGCGGTTCAACGTGAGCCGGGTCGATATCGACCGCCCGGGGCCGACCTATACCATCGACACCCTGCGTGACCTGCGCGCGGCCGCCGCCCCCGAGGACGAGTTCTTCTTCATCACCGGTGCCGACGCGCTGGCTGCCATGCTGTCCTGGCACGACGTGGACGAGCTTTTCGCGCTGGCCCACTTCGTCGGGTGTACCCGGCCCGGCCACCGGCTCAGCGACGCGGACCTCCCGGACGGCAAGGTCAGCCTGGTCGAGATTCCCGCGCTCGCCATCTCCTCCACCGAGTGCCGCGTCCGCGTCGCCGACGGAGAGCCCATCTGGTACCTGGTCCCCGATGGGGTCGTCCAGTACATCGCGAAACGCGGCCTCTATCAGTACCGCGCGGATCAGGGGCTCAACGGCACGCGGGCTAAACCCGTAACGTGGAGGGGTACACACGTACTGCCGAGGAGGGCAACAGCAGCACGTGACCGCGACCCCCAGGGCCGTCGAGCTCATCGAGATCGCAGCGATGGCCGCGGCCGACAAGCTCGCCACCGACATCATTGCCTACGACGTCAGCGACCAGCTTGTCATCACCGACGGGTTCCTGCTCTGCTCGGCCGCCACGACCGGCAGGTCCGCTCGATCGTGGACGAGATCGAGCTGAAGCTGAGCCAGGCCGGGGCCAAGCCCGTCCGCCGGGAGGGCGAGCGCGACGGGCGCTGGGTCCTGCTCGACTACGTCGACGTCGTCATCCACGTCCAGCACGCGGACGAGCGCGTCTTCTACGCGCTGGAGCGTCTCTGGAAGGACTGCCCCGTCATCCGGCTGCCCGAGCCGGTGACCGCGGGTCATGGGGGCCCGGCCCAGCAGCGGGGTCCCGCGGGGGCGCGGAACGGGGATACCCGCTGAGCGGCCCCCGCCTGGTGCTGTGGCGGCACGGGCAGACGGTATGGAACTTCGAGGACCGCTTTCAGGGCCAGACCGACATCCCGCTCAATGAGACCGGGGTGGCGCAGGCCGAACGGGCCGCCCGGCTGCTGGCCGCGCTGCAGCCCGACGCCATCTTCTCCTCTGACCTGAGCCGCGCCGCATCCACGGCGGCCCCGCTGGCCAGGATCGCCGGGCTGCCGGTCACCCTGGAGAAGGACCTGCGCGAGCGGCACGGCGGGGCGTGGGAGGGCCTGAGCGGGCCGGAGATCCGTGAGCGCTACCCGGCCGAGTTCCTGACCTGGACGCCGCCGGAGGGGGAGACCGCCACGGCGGTCGCCGACCGCGTATGCGCGGCGCTGGAGCGGATCGCGGACAGCCTCCCCCGCGACTCGCTGGCCGTCATCGTCAGCCACGGCGCGGCCATCCGCCTCGGCACATCCAAGTTCCTGGGCCTCCCCCAGGACCTGTGGAACGTGCTGGGCCCGTTGTCGAACTGCTGCTGGTCCGTCCTCGGTCAGCGCCGCGGCTCCTGGCGCCTGGTCGAGCACAACGCCGGCACCCTCCCCGAGCCCGTCCTCTCCGACGACCGCTAACCCCGGCGCAAGCCGCTCGAATGCGGCCGCTCGGTCTCAGCAGTCCCAGGAGTCCCACCCGTGCGCCACAGAGCCCAGCCGCCATGTCCCCGCGGACCGCAGACCGCGGAGTCCGCCGCCGACGTTCCGCGCCGTCCGCCGATGAGTTTCCGCCGCCCGCCGGTAGGTACTGGTAGGCGCCCCGCACGTGGGGCGATCACCGGACCGGAGGGCTCGTGCTTACCAGCCAAAACAACCTTTCCCCAGTGGCCCAGCGGCGCTGGGTGCTCGCGCTGACGTCGGTGGCGTCGCTGATGGTCGGGCTGGACATCCTGGTGGTGACGACCGCGCTGACCACCATCCGGCTGCGGCTCGGCGCGTCGATCAGCGAGCTCGAATGGATCGTCAACGCCTACACGCTCAGCTTCGCCGTGCTGCTGATGACGGCCTCGGCGCTGGGTGACCGTTTCGGCCGGCGGCGGCTGTTCCTGGCCGGGCTGGGCCTGTTCACGGTGATGTCGGCGGCGTGCGCGCTGGCCCCGACCATCGGCTGGCTGATCGTGGCGCGCGCCGTGCAGGGCGCGGGGGCGGCCATGATCATGCCGCACGCGCTGGCCCTGCTGTCCGCCGCGTACCCGCCGGAGCGGCGGGCCAAGGCGCTCGGGATCTTCAGCGGTGTCGTTGGCCTGGCCATCCTGGGCGGCCCGATGATCGGCGGCGCGGTCGTGCAGGGCCTCGCGTGGCCGTGGATCTTCTGGCTGAACGTCCCGATCGGCCTGGTCGTGATCCCGCTGGCCGCCCGGCGGATCGGCGAGAGCCGCGGCAGCGGCGCCCGGCTGGACTACGCCGGCGTCCTGCTGGTGAGCGGGGCCGCGCTGGGCCTGGTCTGGGGCCTGGTGCGCGGCAACACAGCCGGCTGGGGAAGCGTGGAGGTGACCAGCGCGCTGGCCGCCGGCGTGGTCTTCCTGGCCGCCTTCGTGGCCTGGGAGCTGAAGGCGCGCGCACCGATGCTGCCCATGCGGCTGTTCCGGTCCCGCGCCTTCGCGGCCGGGAACGCGGCCGGGTTCGCGATGTTCGGCTCGATCTTCGGCGCCGCGTTCTTCCTGGCCCAGTACTTCCAGACCACCTGGCACTACGGGCCGCTCGCGGCCGGGCTCCGGCTCGCGCCGTGGACCGTGACCCTGTCGCTGGTCGCGCCCGTGGCCGGGGCGTGGGCCGGGAAGATCGGCGAGCGCCCGCTGATCGCCGGCGGCCTCGCCCTGCAGGCGGCCGGGTTCGCCTGGATCGCGCTGATCGCCCGGGCCGGCCTGGCCTACCCTGCCATGGTCGCGCCGCTCGTGCTGGCCGGGTGCGGGGTGTCCATGGCCATGCCCGCCGCACAGAGCTGCGTGATCGGGGCCGTCCCGCCCGCCGACATCGGCAAGGCGTCGGGCACCTTCAACACGCTGCGCCAGCTGGGCGGGACATTCGGGATCGCGATCTTCGCCGCGGTGTTCACCGCCGCCGGAAGCTACGCCTCCGGGCGGGCATTCGGGAACGGCTTCGTCCCGGTGGCCTTCGTCGCGGCCGGGCTGTCGCTGGCTGGCGCCGCCGCCGGGCTGGCCATCCCCGGCCGTCGCCCCGTCCGGCCCGAGGCGGTTCCGCTCCAGCCTCCGGGCCAGCCCCAGCCCACGTTCGTTAGGCAGTCGTGAAACGGGAGCGGTGATGACGGAAACTGTATGCATGCGCCGGGACACAGCGGGCCGGGACACAGCGGGCCGGGATATAGCGGTCAGTGACGAGTTCGTGCGGGAGACGGCCCCCTTCCGCCGCGAACTGCTGGCGCACTGCTACCGGATGCTGGGCTCGGTGCACGACGCCGAGGATCTGGTGCAGGAAACCATGCTGCGCGCCTGGCGGTCCTACCCCGATTTTGATCCCGAACGGGCCTCGATGCGGACGTGGCTGCACCGGATCGCCACCAACGCCTGCCTGAACGCGCTGGAGAGCCGCAGCCGGCGGCCACTGCCCTCCGACCTCACCGGCGCGAGCGGGCTGGCTGAGGCGCCCCGGCACCCGGAGGGGCGCGACCCGGAGATCCCCTGGCTGCAGCCGTTCCCCGACGCGCTGCTCGGCCTGGGCCGGGGGAGCGAGGCGGGCGGCATGGACGCGGGCGGCGCGGCCGATCCGGCGGCGGTGGTCGCCGCCCGGGACAGCATCCGGCTCGCGTTCGTCGCGGCCCTGCAGCATCTCCCGGCCCGGCAGCGGGCGGTGCTGATCCTGCGGGACGTGCTGGCGTGGCGTGCCGCCGAGGTCGCCGACCTGCTGGAGATCACGACCGCGGCCGTCAACAGCGCCCTGCAGCGCGCGCGGGCCCAGCTGCAGGAGGTGGCGCCGGACCGGGACCGGGCCGCGCGCCCGGCCGACCAGCGGCAGCGGGAGCTGGCCGACCGCTACGTGGCGGCGTTCGTGGACGCGGACGTCGACACGCTGACCCGGCTGCTGGCCGACGAGGTCGTCCTGGAGATGCCGCCGTTCCTGAACTGGTTCCGCGGCCGCGAGGCCGTCAGCGCCTTCCTCGCCGGGCGCGCCCTCGCGTCGCCGGATCGCTGGCGGGCGATCCCCGTCTGGGCCAACGGCCAGCCCGCGATGGGCGCCTACCTGCTCCGGGACGACGGCCGGCACCACGCGCATTCGGTGCAGGTGTTCGACGTCACCGACGCGGGCGTCGCGTGGATCGCCGCGTTCCAGGAGCCGCCCCTGTTCGGCACGTTCGGCCTGCCACCGGTCTACCCAGCCGGATAATTATTCTTAACGGACGTAGGCAGGGGCCGCCCGCAGCCCGCGAGCCTTCCCGGGCGGCCCTCCCTACGACGCCGGCAGGCAGCGGACGCCTTCGATGCCGCCGGACAGCACCGCCGGTCCGGCCGAATGCGGGATCACCACCGTGCTGCCCCGCCCGATCATCAGGGACGAGCCGTCCTCGGTGGCCAGGTGGCCGCCTCCGGCGGTGACCACGAGCACGCTGTAGCTCTGCGACAGATGCCGGCTGACCTGCGTGTCGACCCGCTCGGCGACGAAGAACGGGTCGGCTTCGCCGGGCAGCAGCGAGCCCACGGCGCTGTTCAGCGACCGGCCGTGCAGCTCCTTCAGCCGCTCTGGCGGGCAGGCCCGGCGGTCGATGCACGCCAGCGCCTCCTCCAGCGGGAGACCGAGCGTCCCCTGCTCCTGCGTCAGGGAGAACGTGCTCCACTCCAGCATGATCGACAGGTCGGCGGGTTCCTGGAGTTCGACGACGAGGATTCCCTCGCTGATGGCGTGCGGCGTGCCGGCCGGGCACAGCACGGTGTCGCCCGGCGCCACCGGCACCCGGTTGGTGACCCCCAGCATCGCCTCGACGTCCTGTTCGCGGGCCCAGCCGGTCAGCTCGGCGGCCTCGACGTCGCGGCTGAAGCCCAGGTACACGGCGGCGTCCGGGTCTGCCTCCAGCACGATCCACGCCTCCGTCTTGCCGTGCGGGCTGGCCAGGTGCTCGGCGGCGAAGCTCCGGTCGGGGTGGACGTGCACGGGCAGCCGCTGCCCGGCGTCGAGCAGCTTCACCAGCAGGCCGGTGTCGGTGCCGTACCTGGCCACGTGCTCCGCGCCCAGCCAGGCGTCCGGGTCGCCGGCCACCGCCTCCGCCAGCAGGGTGCCGTCCGGCAGCCGCGTCATGCCGTCGGTCCCGGTGCCGAAACGTGCCGTCACCGACGCGATCCAGTCTTCGGGGCGGTCCTCGTGCCCGGTGGTCCCGCGCAGCCGGTCGATACGGCCGTGGCCGCGGTAGAACATCTCCGGCATGCTGGGCCCCAGCGCAATTGGCTGCACGAAACTAACCTCCGGATGACAACGGCGCCCCGGAACCATGGGCGCACCCGAAACCATAACCGGGGCGGCGCCGCCCGGCGAGAGCGGCATGGGCCGGGCGCGCGCGGACTTGCGGTGGGTGGACCTAGATACACCCTCGGATAGGGGCATCAGGGGCACTGCGGGCGCGCCGCCACCGGGGCAGCCGTGGTGACGTCCGGCTGCCCCCACGTTCACCGACGAGGGGCTGCGCGCTGCCCTCGCCGCCCGGCGGGAGATCCCCGGGCTGCCGGTGCTGGTGCTGTCCCAGTACGTCGAGCAGTTGTACGCGCGAACTGCTGGCCTGCGGCGACGGTGGCATCGGGTACCTGCTCAAGGACGGGGGTCGAGGCGCCCAGTTCGTCGACGCGGTGCGCCGGGTGGCGGCCGGCGGCACGGCGATGGACCCGGAGGTGAGCGCGCCTGCTGGCCAGTAATTCCGGCGACGGGGCGATCTCCGGCCTCAGCCCGCGCGAGCGCGAGGTGCTCGGCCTGATGGCGGCTCGAACGCCGCCATCGCCCTCATTACCCCTTAGATATATTCCATGGAAGTTAATTCCGCATCCGGGCATAACCTCCGGCGGCCGGTCGTTAGGCCGAACCGGAAGGGAGTTCCGAGATGCCTAAAGCGGTACGTTTCGACGACTACGGCGGAGTCGATGTCCTGAAGGTCACCGAGGTGCCGCGGCCGGTACCGGGGCCCGGCCAGGTGCTGGTTCAGGTCAAGGCGGCGGGGATCAACCCGGGCGAGGCCAAGATCCGTGACGGTTTGATGGCCGCGAGGTTCCCGGCCACGTTCCCGTCCGGCGAGGGCAGTGACCTGGCCGGGGTCGTCGCCGCGACCGGCCCGGACGTCAGCGGATTCTCGGCCGGCGACGACGTGATCGGCTTCACCGAGAACCGGGCCAGCCACGCCGAGTACGTCCTGACCGAAGCGGCCAACCTCACCCCCAAACCGGCCGCGGTGCCGTGGGAGGTCGCGGGGGCGCTGTTCGTGGCCGGGGCCACGGCCTGGGCGGCGGTGCGCGCGGTGGCGCCCACCGAGGGTGACACCGTGGTCGTCGCGGGCGCGGCGGGCGGTGTGGGCTCGATCGCGGTCCAGCTGGCCCGGCGGGCCGGGGCCACGGTGATCGGCCTGGCCAGCCCGGCCAACCACGAGTGGCTCCGCCGCCACGGCGTCGTTCCGGTCACCTACGGCGACGGGGTCGCCGATCGAATCCGCCAGGCCGCCGGCAAGATCGACGCTTTCGTCGACACCGTCGGCGGCGACTACGTGCAGATCGCGCTGGACCTCGGCGTGGAGCCGTCCCGGATCGACACGATCGCCAACTTCGAGGCCGTCGGGAAGTACGGCGTCAAGGGCGACGGCAGCGCCGTGGGGTCCAGCGCGAAGGTGCTGGCCGAGCTGGCCGGCCTGATCGCGTCCGGCGACCTGGAGGTCCCGATCACCGCGGCCTACCCGCTGGACCAGGTGCGGGACGCCTACCGGCGGCTCGCGCAGGGCCACCTGCTCGGCAAGATCGTCCTCATTCCTTAGCCGCCTGCAGTGTCAGGCTGGCGGACCGGAGCCGTTCGGCCAGCACGGGACCCATGGCCGTGGCCGGAGTCAGCACCCCGGGCCGGCCGGGCAAGTGATCGCGGTCGATCGCGAGGCAGAGCGCGCTCTCGCCGAACATCACCGCCGTGGCCTGATAGCCAGGATCGCCGCGCCCCTCGACCCGGGCCACATACCGTTGCCCGGCCGAGGTGCGGGCGTGAATCTTCATCCGGAAGTAGCCGTTCCGCCGGGTCTTCTCGCTCGGCCCCTCCCCGGCAGCGGGCAGGACCCGGCCCACCAGCAGTGCCCGGGACCACGGGATGGCCAGCCCGGCGCCCAGTGCGCCCAGCGCCGTGGTTACCATCGCGGCCCGTATCGGCGCGGCCCGCCCAGACCCGAACCCCGTCACCTCCTGGTAGCGGAACCGCCGCCCGTAGGCCCAGTCCTGCAGCGCGTTGCTGCGCCGCACGACCCGCGTGTTCGCACTGGCCATGAGGAACGGGCCCACCCAGATCCCCAGGTCGGCGTCGTACCGGACCCGGGTCAGGTCCCGCTCCCGGCCCAGCTGGGGTTCCGCCGCGCGGTCCGGGCTGAGCGCGTACGGGTCCGCGGCCGTCCGGCGCAGGTCGGGCCGGGCCCGCATCTCGTCCAGCTGCTCCATGATCGACGCCAGCGTGCCCCCGCTGAATCCGCCCCTCAGCGCCGTCACGACCAGCGTCGTGTCCTCCAGGTCCCCGGCGCCGTCGCCGCGGACGGCCTCGTGCAGCGCCTGTACGCCCAGGTCGGAGGGGATGGAGTCAAACCCGCAGCTATGCACGATGCGCGCGCCCGTGCTCGCCGCGAGCTCGTGGTACCGGTCGATGCTCTCCCGCTCGAACAGCACCTCGCCGGACAGGTCCGCGTAGTCGGTGCCCGCGCTGGCGCACGCCTCCACCAGCGGGAGCCCGTGGGGATGGTACGGCCCCACCGTGGTCGCGACCACCCGCGCGATGCGGGCCAGCGCGGTCAGGGACGCGGGATCAGCGGAATCCGCGACCAGCAGCGGCCAGTCCCGGACGGTACCGCCCAATCCGGCGCGGACCTCCGCGAGTCGCGCCCCGGACCGTCCCGCGAGCCCGATCCGGGTGCCGGGCGGAGCGTGTTCAGCGAGGTAGGCGGCTACGAGTCGGCCGGCGAATCCAGTGGCACCGAACAGGGCCACGTCCAGCTCACGGCTTTCGTCCATCCGCTCATGCTAGAGAACCGGGCGGGTGGTCCCTACCATCATGATCATGACTATTAGTGATGAGAAGTACGTGGCCTCGACCACGTTCCGTAAAACGGGCGCGGGCGTGTCCACGCCCACCTGGATCGTTCCGCTGGACGGCGGCCGCGTCGGGTTCTGGACGTCCTCGAAGTCCGGCAAGTACAAGCGCCTGCGCAACAATCCGAAGATCACGCTTCAGCCCTCCGACTCCCGCGGCCGGGTCAAGGAGGGGGCGGCGCCGGTCGAGGGAATGGTCGAGCTGGCCACGTCGGGACCCGAGTTCGACGCCATCCAGGTCAAGGTCCGCGCCAAGTACGGCTTCATGGTGAAGATGTCGCGGTTCTTCAACACCGTCGGCCACCTCGGCCGGGGCCCCTTCCCCTACGGCGACGTCGGCGTCATCGTCACCCCCACCGACCAGCCCTAGCACCGGTTACCCGGGCCGACCGGGGCCGATCGTGCCGCTCGGGCCTAAGATGCCGCGAGTGAGCACGGTACTGATCATCGGGGCGGGTGACCTGGGGGAGCGGTTCGCGGCCGGTTTGGCGGCGGCCGGGGCGGTGCGCCGTCTGGTGCTGGTCAGCCGGACCGGGGCGGCCGAGGCCGCGGCCATGGTCGCGAGCGCGCATGACGTCCTCGTCGAGCCGGTCGCCTGCGACGCGGGCCGCCCGGGCGACGTGGCGGACCTGCTGACCCGGGTGGCCCCCAACCTGGTCATCCAGTCCGCGGCGGGCCGCGGCCCGTGGGCCCTGGCCGGGCGCGACGACGAGGCCGCGCGCGCGGTCGGCGCCGCCGGGTTCGCCTTGCGGCTGCCTTACCAATTGCCGGTGCCCCTCGCGGTCATGCAAGCCGTGCGGGACACCGGCTACCCGGGCCCGGTGGCGAACGTGTCGCTCCCCGACGTAACCGGCCCGGTGCTGGCCCGCCTGGGCCTGGCGCCCACCGTCGGGCTCGGCAACGTGGGCATGATCCTGCTGCGGGCCCGGGCCGCGCTGCGTGCCGCCAGCCCGGACGCCGAGCTTCCGCTGGTACGGGTCCTCGCTCACCACGCGCAGCTCAGTGCGGTCATGCAGGCCCGCGAGCCGGCCGATCATGCGGACCGCCCGCGCATCTGGGTGGGGGAGCCAGGCCAGCCGGAGGACGGCCTGGCCTACGCGGCGCCCGCGCTCGCGCCGAGTCCCCGGTACAACTACGTCACGTCCGCCGCCGCGCTTCCCGTCCTGCGGGCGCTGCTGCCCGGCGCGGCGCCGCTGCGCTGGTCGGCCCCGTCGCCGGCCGGACGGCCCGGCGGGTATCCCGTGCTCATCGACGGCGGCGCGGTCTCCCTCGACCTGCCGCCCGGGGTCAGCCCGCAGGAAGCGGTCGCGTTCAACGAGCGGCTGGCTCGTGGGGACGGCGTGGAGCGGATCGACGACGACGGCACCGTGCATTTCACCGCCGCCTGCCGCGAGGCCGTCGCCACCCTCGATCCCGGTCTCGCCGATCCCCTCCCGGTCAGCGATCTCGACGCGCGCGCCGCCCGCCTCGACGCCGCCCTGGCCTGAGAGCCAGCCGCCTGAGCGCTCAGGCCGTCTGGCGGCGGAAGCGCCAGGCGGCCAGCGCCCCGCCGGCCACGGCCCACGCGAGCAGGATCGAGAGGCTGGCGGCCGGGAAGGCGTGCGCGGCCAGCGTGTACCGCGTCCTCCAGCACCTGGGCCAGCGCCTTGATCGGCAGCACGCCCGCGGCGCCGGACAGCCAGCCCGGGATGCCGATCGTCGGGTCGAAGATGCCCGAGATCATCGCGATCGGCAGGTAACTGGCGTTCGTGATCGGGCTGGCCGACTCGGCGCTCTTGATCAGCGAACTGACCGCGAGCCCGAGCGCCGCGAAGCAGACGATCCCCAGCGCGAGCCCGGACGCCAGGATGAACATCCCGCCCAGGCGCGGCACCGTGCCGAACGCCAGCCAGCCGACGACGCCCATGCTGGCCGCGATGGCCAGCGTGGTGGCGACCGTGCTCGGCGATATGCCCGACGAGGTAAGCTCCGGCCGGCAGCGGGGTCGTCCGGATCCGCTTGAGTACCCCATCGTGCCGAAGCACCGCCATCTTGGCCCCGAGGTTCACGTACGCGGCCGCGATCACCCCGAACGCCAGGATGCTCGGCACCAGCACCGTGATCTGCCGGATGTGCCCGGGCAGGTAGGACCCGCCGTTGGCCGCGCCGAGCAGCAGCAGCAGGAACAGCGGCAGCGCAAAGGTGAACAGGGCATACTCCGGGCTGCGCCAGAAGTTGCGCTGTTCCATCACGGCCTGCCGGACGGTGAGGCGGAGGGCTTTCACGGGGCCGGGTCTCCATCGCTTCGGTCGACGTGGTGCAGGTAGGCGTCTTCCAGGCTGGGCGTCTCGACGGCCAGGTCGGCCAGGTCGCCGATCTGGTGCCGGGCCGCCCAGTCCAGCAGCGCGCGCAGGGTGACGGCCGTGTTCCGGGTCTGGCAGGTCACCGTCTGGCCGCGCACGATGAGATCGATGCCGTCCGGCGCCGGTATCTCGCCGTTACGCAAGAGATCTGGAACGCCGAACGAAATCCGCGAGGGCAGCGCGGCGAGCCGGGCGACCTCCCGGGTCGAAGCCGGCGATCTTGATCCGGCCGTCCAGCAGGATCGCAACCCGGTCGGCCAGGCGTTCGGCCTCGTCCAGGTAGTGCGTGGTGAGCACGATCGTCTTGCCGATCCGCGCAGGTTCTCCACCGCGGTCCAGAGCCGCCGCCGTGCCTCCGGGTCGAAGCCCGTCGTCGGCTCGTCCAGGAACACCAGGTCGGGGTCCCCGGCCAGGGCCAGGGCGAAGTCCAGCCGCCGGCGCTGACCGCCGGACAGCTTGCGTACCGGGGTACTCCGGTCGGCGGTCAGCCCGGTCACCTCGAGCAGGTCACCAAGCGGCCGCGGGTGGGGTAGTAGTTTCGCCAGATGTCGATCAGCTCGCCGACCCGGGCCTGGCGCGGGAAGCCGCACTCCTGCAGGACGATGCCGATGCGCTCGCGCAACTTGGCGGGCTGCGTGGCCGGGTCGAGGCCGAGCACGGTGACCGTGCCCGCGGTCCGGGCGCGGAAGCCCTCCAGGATCTCCACCGTCGTGGTCTTGCCTGCCCCGTTCGGCCCGAGCAGGCAGAACACCTCGCCCCGGCGGACCTCGAAGTCGATGCCGCGAAGCACCTGCCGGTCCCCGTACGACATCTCCAGCGCGCGCACCTGGACCGCAAGGCCCGGTGCCGTATCGCCCGCGGGTGCCTCCGCCGCGAGCTGGCTAGTCATCGCGCGCCGCCAGCCGTCCCGACGGGACCAGGGCGTGCACGAGCGTGTCGACCACGGTGGCTTCGGCCACGTCCGGCGCGATGGCGGCCCCGTACGGGTCGGAGAACCGGTGCCGGGCGAACCAGGTCAGCGTCTCCAGCACGAGCCGTGCGGTGGCCGCCGCGTCTGGCGTCGCGCGCAGCCGCCCCGCCTGGGCGCGGCGGGTCAGGTATTCGGTCAGGGCGACCAGCACCGGCAGGCGCAGCCCGCTGTTCAGCAGGTCGGCCAGCTCCGGCAGCTCCCGGGCGGACCGCTCGATCATGTCGGCGGCTTCGCGCGTCTGGGTCTCCAGCGCGAACGTCTCGCGCAGGATGGCCTCGAGCTCGGCCGCGGGATCCTCGGCCCCCTGCTCGGCCAGCGCCCCCGCCAGGTGGCCGAACGGGACCACCGAGGCCACGTACTCCCGCGCTTCCTTGATGGTCACGATGAGCGGCGCGGGCGACAGCGGGAGCTCCCCGGCGGGGAGGTCCTCCAGCAGCAGCGCGTGCCGGATGGCCAGCACGAACAGGCCTTCCTTGCTGTCCACGTAGCGGTAAATGGCCGCTTCCGATAGCCCGAGCTCGGCCGCGACGTCGCTGATATGGGCGGCCCGGTAACCCTGGCGGGTGAAGACGCGGACGGCCGCCGCGATCAGCTCAGGCAGGCGCTCATGCGCATTTCGCTTGGGGGCCACAGCCGGAGTATATGCATAAGTAAGTTAATGACTCACTCACAATGAGACACATAGCGCCCAGCCGTTCGCTGAGCGCGCGCCCGGATCGACCCGGCTCCTGGCCTGTGCGGCTCGTGTCCGCGCAGGCCAGGATGCCGTCAGCCGTCAGGCGTCATTCGCCGTCAGCCGTCGGCCGTCAGCCGCCGTCCCCCGAGGCCTCGGCCGTCACGCCGGCGGGTCACCTCCGTTGGCTGTCCCGGGGCCGGTCCCGTCCCCGGACTGCTCGAGGGTGGTCGCGCCGGTCATGATGGCCACGCCCTCCTCCATGGTGTGGCTCTGCGGGGTGATGACGCCCACGGACCGGCCGAGGCGCTGGATGTGAATCCGGTCCGCGACCTCGAACACCTGCGGCATGTTATGGCTGATCAGGATGACCGGCATGCCCCGGTCGCGCAGGCGCTTGATCAGGTTCAGCACCTGGCCGGACTCCCTGACGCCGAGCGCGGCGGTTGGCTCGTCCAGGATGACGACCTTCGAGCCGAACGCCGCCGCCCGGGCGACCGCGACGGCCTGGCGCTGGCCGCCGGACAGCGTCTCCACCTTCTGCGTGATGTCCTGGACGGTCGCGATGCCCAGGTCTGAGAGCTGTTTCTTGGCTGATTCCCGCATGCCGCGGGTATCGAGCTTGCGGAAGAACGTGCCCAGCGGGCCCTTGGTGCGCACCTCCCGGCCGAGGTAAAGGTTGCTGGCGATGTCCAGGGCGGGGGCGACCGCCAGGGTCTGGAACACCGTCTCGATGCCGGCCAGCCGGGCGTCCCTCGGGGTCTTGAACGCGACCTTTTCCCGTCCAGCAGGATGTCGCCTTCGTCCGGCACCAGCGCCCCGGACAGGCACTTGATCAGCGTCGACTTGCCCGCGCCGTTGTCGCCGATGATGGCGAGCACCTCACCCGGATAGAGCTTGAGGCTGACGTTGGCCAATCCGACCACGTGCCCGAATGTCTTCGCCAGCCCCCGGGCTTCGAGAGTCGGCGTCCCGGACATGGTGGGCTTGCCCGGCTGGCTTGCGTTGACGCTGGTTGCGTCTACATCCGCGCTCATCGGCGTACCTTCCTGATCCACTGGTCGAGGGCGACGGCGACGATGACGAGGATGCCCTCGGCTAGTACCTGGTACAGGCTGTTTACCCCGGCCAGCGAGATGCCGCTCTGGAAGGTCTGCACGATCAGCGCGCCGAACAGCGTGCCCAGGACGGCGCCGCGGCCGCCGAACAGGCTCGTGCCGCCGATCACGACCGCGGTGATGCTGTCCAGGTTGGCGTTGGTCAGGTTGTTGGTGCTGGCCACACCGACCCGGCCGATCAGGATCCAGGCCGCGAGCCCGTAGATCACCCCGGCGGCCAGGTAGACGCTCAGCAGCACCCGGTCGACCTTGATGCCGGAAAGCCGGGCGGCCTCGGGATCGTCCCCGGTGGCGTACACGTGCCGGCCCCAGGAGGTCCGGGTGAGCGCGTAGCTCACCACCGCGAACAGCACCAGCATCAGGATCACGCCGGTGGTCAGCTGGTACGGGCCGATGTTGACGTAGTTCCCGGTCCAGATCAGGGCCTTCGGCATCGCGCTCGCGTAGACCGACGCACCGCCGGAGTACCGCAGCCCGATCGCGGTGTAGATGCTGAGCGTGCCCAGCGTCACGATGAATGGCGGCAGCTTGATCCGGGTGACCAGGAAGCCGTTGATGAAGCCGGTCAGCGCGCCGACGAGGATGCCGAGCAGGATCGCCAGCACGCCCGGGACGCCGTTGTTGGCTGCCGTCTGGGCCATCACCATCTGGGCCAGGATCGCGGCCGCGCCGACTGACAGGTCGATACCGGCGGTCAGGATGATCATGGTCTGGCCGAGGGCCAGGGTGGCGAGCACGGCCACCTGCTGGATGGTCAGCGAGAGGTTGGTCGCGTTCAGGAAGCGCGGATTGGCGATGGAGAAGGCGATGACCGACAAGACGAGTACGCTCGCCGGGCCGATCGCCGGATGCCGGTGCAGCGTGTGCTGGAGGCGGGCGCCGAGCGTCTCGCTCTCTCGCACCTGACCGGTGGGCTCGATGACTGCAGTCATGATCCGATTGTCATTCCTTGTGCGTGCTGGGCGAAGGATGGCGGCCGCGCATTGTGATCCGCGCCGCGGGATTGGCCGTGGAGTCACCGGCCACGAGCGATGCAGTTGATCAGCGAAGAAGGGCGGTACCGGACGCCCGGCGCCCGGGCCCGTGGCCCGGGCGGGAGAGGGTCTCCCTCCCGCCCGGGCGCACGACGCCTGCCAGGATCAGGCCTTCCAGCAGACGCTGGCGAGCTGGGATGTGTTGCCGCTCGGGACCCCGGCGACCGGGGTGTCGGTGTACAGCTTGGTGCCGGTGTTGTAGAAGCCCAGGCCGGGGGTCGCGGCGGGCTTCTGGCCCGTCTTGGCCAGGGTGTTGATCGCGGTCACGCCCAGGGCGGCCATCTTGCCGGGGAACTGGGCCGAGGTGGCCGTCACCTCTCCGCTTTGCAGGTAAGGGCTGACCGCGCAGCCGCCGTCGATCGCCAGCACGAGGACGCCCGTCTTGTGCGCGGCCTTGAGGGCAGCGCCCGCACCCTCGGCGGCGGGCTCGTTGATCGCGTAGACCACGTTGATGTTCGGGTCCTTGGATAGGCACTGCTCCATAGCGGTCTGGCCGCCTGGCACCGCGCCCTGCGTGGGCAGCTGGCAAGCGATCTTGTAGGTGCCGCTGCCGCCCAGCTGGCCCTTGTAGTTGCCGGACTTGGGCTCGGCGCCGTTGAGGTTCGGGTTGCCCAGGGGAATGCCCATGCCGGTGAGGAAACCGTGGTCACGGCTGGTGTCCACGGAGATGACCTGGGTGTTGGACAGGTCGAGCATGGCGATGTCCGCGGCCTTGCCGTTCAGCCGCTTGGCGCCGTACTGGCCGATCAGCTGGCCGGCCTGGAAGTTGTTGGTCGCGTACGTCAGGTCCGCGGTGCTAGGTGGCGTCGGCACGGTGTCCAGCGCGATCACCAGCAGATGATGGGATTTCGCCTGGTTCAGCGCCGGGTTCACGGCGTTTCCGTTCGGCGTGATGATGATCCCGGCGTCGCCCGCCGCGATCGCGTTGTCGATGGCGGTGATCTGCGTCGTGGTGTCGCCATCACTGGAACCGGCGGAGACCGTCAGCTTCACGCCCAGCTTGGCCGCGTCGGCCTTGGCGCTGTTCTCCATCGAGATGAAGTACGGGTTGGTGAAGTCCTTGAGGATCAGTGCCACCTGCACCGTGCCCGTGGTCTTGGTGCCGCTGCTACTGCTGCTGTTTCCGCCGCTGCCGGTCGCCGCGTTACCGCTGCCGCAGGCCGACAGGGCGACCGCCGCGGCCGCAGCGACCGCGGCGGAGCCGATCCAGCGCGGGCCCCGGAACGTTCTTCGTCTGAGATAGCGCATGGACATTCCCTTCGAAACGTGGAAATGCAAGAGATGCGGGCAAGAACCGGGTAAACGTTGTCCCACATCTTCAGATAGCCAGGAGATACATGTCAAGGGCGTTACGCAAAGGTAACAGAAACTCTGTTATAGTCCTCCACCTAGGACTTTTGGCCCTACTGGGGTATCGTTTTCCCTGGTCCGGCCGGACGATCATGCCGGTCGGTGCGGATGACGATGGGATATCGTTATCTCATGAATTCAGACCCCGTTGACGTCCCCGCGGTGCCGCCGCCGGCGCCGCTGCGGGCCCTGGTGCCGGACCCCCCGGCCGGCCGGGCGACCATGCGGGACGTCGCCGCGCTGGCCAGGGTCAGCCTTAAGACGGTGTCCCGCGTCGTCAACGGGGCGACTACGGTGGACGCCGACCTGGCGGCCCGGGTGCGCCGGGCCGTGGCGCAGCTGAATTACCGGCACAACATGACGGCGAGCAACCTGCGGCGTGGTGACCGCAGGTCATTCATGATCGGCCTCATGCTCGAAGACGTGAGTAACCCGTACTCATCGGCCATCTACCGCGCGGTGGAGGACGTGGCGCGGGAGCGCGGCGTGGAACTGCTGGCCGGCAGCCTGGGCGAGGATCCGGACCGTGAGCGGGAACTAGCCGCCAGCCTGGTCGCGCGGCGGGTCGACGGCCTGATCATCGTCCCGGCCGGGCGAGACCACAGCTACCTGCGTGACGAGCAGGACATGGGCGTCGCGGTCGTCTTCGTCGACCGGCCGCCCGTGCTGCTGCCCGCCGACAGCGTCACGGCCGACGACCGGCACGGCGCGACGACGGCGGTCACGCACCTTATCGAGCACGGTCACCGGCGAATCGCCTTTCTCGGCGACCTGACCTCCATCGCGACCGCCCAGGAGCGGTACGCGGGCTACCGTGACACGCTGCGCTCCGCCGGCCTGCCCGAGGATCCGGCCCTGGTGCTGCATGATCTGCACACCGCCGAGATGGCCGAGGCGGCCGTCATCCGCCTGCTCAGCGGGCCCGAGCCGCCGTCGGCGCTGTTCAGCAGCCAGAATCTCATCACCATCGGCACGGTCCGCGCGCTGCGGGCCTGCGGCGTGCAGCATCGCACCGCGCTGGCCGGCTTCGACGACGTGCCGCTGGCGGACATGCTCGATCCACCGGTCACCGTGGTCGCCCAGGACGTAGTGAAGGTCGGCACGCTGGCGGCCCAGATCCTGTTCCGCCGGATCGACGGCGATACCTCGGCCGCACGCGCCCACATCGTGCCCGTCCGCCTCATCCCGCGCGGCTCAGGCGAGATCCCCGCTCCGTAGGCCCCAGGCGTCCACGGCGATACGCCAGGTCCCGTCCGGCTGCGCCCGCACGACGGTGCATCCGAGCCCGCTCAGCCGGACCGGCTCGCAATCGGGACCGGTTCCGGCGATACGCCGTACGGCCAGCACCAGGGCCAGACCGGGCGCCGGCAAGATGGTGCCGATCTCGATCGCCAGCGGCAACCGCAGTTCCATGACGCCGAGGATGCCTTCCCGGACGCCGGCCGCGCATCCGTTCCGGGTCCAGGGCCGCAGCGAGGCCCCGCCTTCGTACTGCGCGAGGGCGGCGCCCAGGTCGCCGTCGCTGACCGCGAGTGACACCAGCTCGACCGCCTCCTCAGGCCGCCGGGCCACGGGTGGCGCGATCGGTTCCGGCACGGCGTTCCTCCCTCCACGCGACGGCCCCGGTCTCAGCGTTACGCGCCGGGACCGGGGGAGGGGCGCCAGCACAGGGGGAAACACGAGGGGGCGGGTCAGCGCCCGGACAGCCGCTGGTACAGCGCCGTCGTTGCCGCCGCCGGGGTCACGCCGACCTGGTCCCGCAGCATCCCGGCCAGCTGTTCGTAGTGCCGGACGGCGCGGGCCGTCTCGCCGAGGCGTTCCCAGCAGGCCATCAGCTCCCGGTGGGCGGACTCGTTCAGCGGCTCGTGCGCGATGACCCGGCGGAAGGCGGTCACGGCCGCCTGATAGCGCCCCGCGGCCACCTGCAGCCGGCCGATCGCGAGCAGCGCCGACTCGTAGGCGCGGCCCAGCTCGTCACGGCGGCCGTGCGCCCAGTCGCCGGCCACCATGTCGGCCAGGAAGTCCCCGCCGTAGGCCGCGACAGCGCGCTGCAGGTCGGGCAGCGCGGCCGCCGCCGGGCTCGCCTGGCGGGCGGCGGTGAGCGCACGGGTGAACGTGTCGACGTCGCAGTCCCGCGGGCGGTCCGGGCTGAGGGCGTAGCGGCCGTTCGCGTACACCACCCACCCGGGGTCACCGAGGGCGCGGCGCACTTCCCGTAGCGCCGTGTGCAGCGCGTTGCCCAGCTGCTGGCGCGACGCGTCCGGCCACAGGGCGGAGCCGATCTGCTCCCTGGTCAGCGGGTCCGAGGTGGCCAGCAGGAACAGCAGCTCGCGTGGTTTCGCGTAGCCCCAGTCCGCCGCGGTCAGGGCGGCCGCGTCCCCGAGCCGGACCGTGGCCGTGCCCAGGGCCCGGATGACCAGCATGGCGCCCGGACTATCGTCCGGTGCCCGGGCCTCGCCGGTCACTTCTGCCTCGCGGGTAAACCGGGTCTGGCCAGACGCCTCGGCCCGGTCGGATGCTCCGGCCTTGTCCGGCGCCGGTACCTCGTCCTTGCCCCCGGCCCCGTCGATCGCTGCGACCTCTTCCGCCGTCTCGAGCTCGTCCGGCTGGGGCCGCCGGCCCCGCTGCCAGGCCGCCGCGTACGCCTTCTCGCCCAGCACGGCCTGTGCGCGGGCCACGGTCTCGTCGTGCTGAGCCCGCTCACACGGCGCGATCACGGTGCCGATCGCTTCCCGGATCGCGGCGGCCGCCCCCAGCAACCCCGCGGCCCGCGCGGCCCCCGTCACCTCGCCGCCCGCGAGCGCCTCGGCCGCCAGATCCTCCAGCACGCTGGACATCCGCCACCGGTCCCGCAACCCGCGGTGAACCTCCAGGCTGCGGCGCAGCAGCGCGACCGCGCCCGCTTCACCGCGGCTGGCGGCCAGCAGCCCGAGCTGCTCGAGCGACCAGGCCACGCCTTCCCGGAACCCGATGCTCTCCGACAGCGACCGGCTTTCCCCGAGCAGGGCCGCCGCGCCGTCGCCGTCGCCCTGATACCGCGCGACCGTCCCCAGGCTGAGCAGCGACCACGCGGTGCCTTCCACGTCCGCCAGCGCGCGGAAGTCTTCCAGGGCCGCCGTGCATTCGGTCGTCGCCCGCTCGAAGTCACACTGCAGCCAGGCCACGAACCCCAGGTAGCCGCGCGCGCTGGCCATCGCCCACCGGTCACCGGCGGCTTCCGCGATGGCCAGGCTTTCCGCGTGCAGCTCCAGCGCCCGGGCGTACCGTCCCTGCTCCCGGGCGACACTCCCGAGTACCTGCAGCGCACTGGCGGTGCCCGGCGGGTCGGCCAGCTCCCGGTAGAGCCGCAGGGCCGCCTCGAGCCGCCGGACCGCCGGCCCGTAGTCGCATTGCAGCAGGGCCAGCCGGCCGCTGCCGAGCAGGGCCTTCGCGCGCAGCCCCGCGGGCGCGCCCGCACCCGCCACCACGGCCTGGTCCATCCACTCCCGGACCTCGTGATAGTGGCCCCGGAGGTAGGCGTACCGGCCGAGCTGGCCGGCGATCCGGAGCGCGGCCTCCGTGTCGCCCGATTGCCGGGCGAATTCCAGCGCCGCGCGAATATCCGGCCGCGAATCGTCCAGCCGGTCCAGCATCTCCTCCAGACCGCCGGGCTGTGCTTCGCCGTCCTGGCCGCGCGGCTCCTCACCCCGCTCGACCAGCGGCCCGATCTCCTCGGCGAGTGCGGTGAAATACCGCAGGTGCGCCTGCCGCAGCAGTTCTTCCCCCGCCGTCTCGGCCAGCCGCTCGCGCGCGTAGTCGCGGATGACGGCCAGCAGGTGGTAGCGCGCTCCGCCGTCTCCCTGCTCGACGCGCAGCAGTGATTTGTCGGCGAGCCGCGTCACCAGGTCGAGGATGTCCCGGGCCGGGATGACACCGCCCGCTGCCACCCGCTCGGCCGCGCCGAGCGTGAATCCGCCGCAGAAGACCGCCAGCCGCCGGAAGACCGTGCGCTCGGCCACGGTCAGCAGGTCATAGCTCCAGTCGAGGGTGGCGCGCAGAGCCTGATGGCGGGGCGGCGCGCTGCGGGCCCCGCCGGTGAGAACGCCGAAGGTGTCGTCGAGCCGCTCCGCCAGCTGGGCGGCCGACAGAATCCGCATCCGCGCGGCGGCCAGCTCGATCGCCAGCGGAAGGCCGTCCAGGCGGCGGCAGATCTGCAGGACGGCGGCGGCGTTGTCGTCGCTGACCCGGAACGACGGCCGCACCAGCCGCGCCCGCTGTTCGAAGAGCCGCACCGCGTCCGAGCCGGCCAGTGCCGCGGCGGCCGATGGGCCGCCGGTGGGCTGATCCCCGGGACCTGGCAGCGGCAGTGACAGCGGCGGGACCAGCCAGCTGCATTCCCCCTCCACTCCGAGCGGCTCGCGGCTGGTGGCCAGGAAGGACAGCGTGGGGCAGGTCGCCAGCAGGCGTTCGGCGAGCCCGGCCACGGCCGCCGCCAGGTGCTCGCAGTTGTCCAGCACGATCAGCACGGACCGGCCGCTGACGTGACCGGCTATCGCGTCGGCGGCGTCCAGGCCGGGCGTGTCGGGCACGCCGATCTGGCTCGCCACCGTCTGGCCGACGATGGCGGGGTCGCCCAGGGGCGCGAGTTCCGCCCAGCAGACGCCCCCCGGGAACACGCCCTGCGCCGCGTGCGCCGCGGCCAGCGCTAGGCGGGTCTTGCCGGTGCCGCCCGGGCCCGTCAGCGTCAGCAGCCTGCTGCCCTCCAGTGCCTGCAGCACGTCCCGCAGTTCGCTTTCGCGGCCGACCAGGGACGTGAAGCGCACCGGTGCCCGGCCTGCCGTCAGCGTTGCCATTGGAGTCGCCCGCCCCGCTCTGCTGACCGAAATGCTCTCATTCCGGAATCTAGTCCCCGACAGCCTTAGGCACGAGCCCCAGCCGCGGCGGGTTCAGGGCGGCAAGCCCCGGCCGCGTTTCCCCCTAGCCCCCCGTGCTTCCCCCCGGGCCCGGCGGCGAGTCTTCTGGCGAATCAGGTGCGGTACGTGACCGGGAACGGGGCCGGCTCCGCTCGCCGCGCCAGGGCAACAACAGTGCAGAAGGGACTGCCACAATGAGTATCGCCAACCGCATCGGGCTGCGCGTGGCTGCGGCCGCGGTGGCCACGGGGGCAATCGCGGCGGGCGGCCTGGCCGTCGCCGGGTCGGCCGGGGCCAGCACCACCGCTGGAACGACGGCCGCCGTCAGCAGCCAGTCAGTCGGCTACCGTTTCCAGACCCTGGACAACGCCCGCGACCTCACGTTCAACCAGCTGCTCGGCATCAACAACCACGGCCTCATCGCCGGCTACTTCGGGTCCGGCGCCGCAGGCCACCCGAACAAGGGCTACCTGCTGTACCCGTGGTACAGCCAGCACAGCTACCGCAACGAGAACTTCCCGGGCTCGGTCCAGACCCAGGTCACCGGGCTGAACGACCAGGGCGCCACGGTCGGGTTCTGGTCGCCCACCAACAACGCCAGCCTGTCCAACGCCAACTTCGGGTTCTACTCGCTGGACGGCCGGCACTTCCACAACGCCGATTTCCCCACCGGGAGCCCCGCGACCCCGCCGGTCGACCAGCTGCTCGGCATCAACAACAGTGACGTCGCGGTCGGCTTCTTCGTCGACGCCGCGGGCAACAGCCACGGCTACACCTACAGCATCCGCCACCACCGGTTCGCCGTGGTGACGGTGCCCGGTCACGCGGGCCTCAGCCTGACCGCCGCCGGGATCAGCAACAACGGCGACGTGACCGGCTTCTACACCAACGCGGCCGGCACGACGGTGGCGTTCCTCCGCTACGGCCACGGCTCCTTCCGGACGCTCAGCGTGCCCGGAGCGGCCTCGACCATGGCGCTCGGCGTCAACGACCGGGATGAGGTCGTCGGCGTCTACACCGTGGGCACCGGCAGCACCGCCGCGATGCACGGCTTCACCTGGACGCCGAAGCACGGCTTCCAGACCGTCGATGACCCGCACGGTGCCGGCACCACCACCCTGAACGGTGTCAACGACCGCGGTCAGGTCGTCGGCTTCTACACCGACGGCGCCGGCAACACCGACGGGCTCCTGGCCAGCCCCCGCTAGGTCAGCTCCGCAGGGAAATAACCGCGCAGGCGGCCGGGTTCGCCCGGCCGCCTGCACCAGTTTCCCGCCTACTGGCGGAACATGTTCGGGGCGTTGGAGCGCAGCACGAACTTCTGGATTTTCCCGGTCGCGGTCTTGGGCAGCTCGTCGACGAACGTGACCCCCTGCGGCGCCTTGAAGTGCGCCAGCCGGTCCCGGGTGAAGGTGATCAGCTCGTCGGCGGAGGCCTTCTCACCGTCACGGAGCACCACGAACGCGTACGGCGCCTCACCCCATCGCTCGTGCGCGAGGCCGACGATGGCCGCCTCCGCGACCGCCGGATGGCGCAGCAGCACTCCTTCTACCTCGACCGAGGAGATGTTCTCGCCGCCGCTGATGATCACGTCCTTGATCCGGTCCCGGATCTCCGCGTACCCATCGGGGTGGACGACCGCCGCGTCGCCGGTGTGAACCAGCCGTCGCCCATGACCTTCTCGGTCGCCTCCGGGTCGTTGTAGTAGCCGGTCATGACCACGTTGCCGCGCACCACGATCTCGCCGATCGACTGACCGTCCGCCGCGACCTCATGGCCGTCCTCGCCCACGACCCGCAGCTCGCCCGAGGTGATCAGCTCGACGCCCTGGCGCGCCTTCACCGTCGCGCGGTCCGCGGGGGCCAGCTCCGCGTGCTCGGGCAGCGGCGCGCACACGGTGATGAACGGCGCGGTCTCGGTCAGCCCGTAGACGTGCGTCACCTCCCAGCCGAAGTCCTTCTCCAGCCGTTCGATGGTCGCCGCGGCCGGCGGCGCCCCGGCGGTGACCACGTGCACGCCCGGGCGCACCTCGCCGCGTACCTCGGCCGACGCGTTCGCCAGCGAGATCAGCACGGTGGGCGCGGCGCTCAGCCACGTCACCTGCTCCTCGCGGATCAGCCGGAAGACCTCGGCCGGGTCGACCTTCGGCAGGCAGACGTGCACCCCGCCGGCGGCGGTCACCGTCCAGGTATAGGTCCAGCCGTTGGCGTGGAACATCGGCAGCGTCCACAGGTAGCGCTCGCCCACCCCGATCGGCAGGTGCAGCAGGGTGCCGATGGTGTTCATCGCCGCGTTCCGGTGAGTGATCATGACGCCCTTGGGCCGCGCCGTGGTGCCGCTGGTGTAGTTGATCGTCAGCAGCCCGCGCTCATCGACCGGCGGCTTCACCGGCGCCGCCTCGGTGGCCGCTACTGTGGCCTCGTAGTCCAGCCAGCCGTCCCGCGGGCCGCCGAACGATACGTAGTGCTTGACCTCGGGCAGTTCGTCCCGGATCTCGTCGACCATGTCCAGGTAGTCCGCGTGCACGCACACCACCGACGCGCCCGAGTGGTTCAGGATGTAGCCGAAGTCGCCGGCGCTGAGCCGGTAGTTGACCGGCACCAGGACCGCGCCGATCTGCGGCACCGCGTAGAAGGACTCCAGCTGCGCGTGCGTGTTCGGCGCGATCGTCGCGACCCGGTCTCCGGCCCCGGCGCCCAGCGCCTGCAGCGCGGTGGACCAGCGGTCACAGCGGTCGAAGAACTCCTCGTAGGTCAGCCGCAGATCGCCGTCCACGACCCCGAGGCGGTCACCGTGCAGGCGGCGGGTGCGGCGGGCGAACTCCAGTGGCGTCAGCGCTACTTCCATGCATCGTCCTCGTCACGGCAGGCTCCACGACTGGTTGGCGCCGCCCGTGCAGCTCCAGATCTGGACCTGCGTGCCTGGCGTCGTTGACCAGCCCGTATCGTCGAGGCATCGACCCGACTGAGGATTAACAATGGCACCCCCCGCTTGCGGTTGCCAGACCTGGGCTCCCGTCCCGTTGCAGGTGTAGAGGTCGACGAGGGTGCCGTTGGCCGTCCTGCCGCCGGTCACGTCGAGGCACTTGCCGTCCGCGTGCACGGTCCGGTTGGCCTCCTCGGTCCACTGCTGCCCGTTCAGGTACGGGTCTTCGCCGATCGACTCGAACGCGCGCCCCCAGCGCGGGTCCCGCACGATGTTGATCGTCGGCCCGAGGCCGGAAATGTTTGGCCGTATGCCGGGAAGCTTCTCCGGTTGGGGAGCGCCAGTCCCGCGGCGCCCGGGAGGCGGTCAGCCCCCGATCGGCCAGCCTTCCATCCGGTAGCCCATGTCCCAGAACATCCACTCGTAGCGGCTGCTCGTCCGGAAGTTCCGGTGCAGCCGCGCCCGCTCGGCCTCGGACAGGCCCGCGCCCAGGCGGTTGGTGAGGTCCAGCACCTCCTGGACGTAATCGCCGTAGTCCGCGCCGCTGTAGGTATCGATCCACCGCTGGAAGCGCGGATCCGGTGATCCCCGGCGCCGCAGTTCCTTGCCAACCTTCCAGTAGATCCAGTAGGCCGGCAGGACCGCGGCGACCGCCTCGGCGTAGGACCCGCCGCGCGCGGTGGCCACGAGATAGCTGGTGAAGGCGAGGTTGGTGGGCGCCATCTCGGCCGCGTCCACGGTGGCGGGATCGATGCCCAGCTCGCCCAGCAGCTCGTCGTGCAGTTGCTGTTCCACCGCGACCACGCCGATGAAGTGCCGGGCGAACATCTCGGTTTCGCCGGCGTCCGGGGCCCGGCTGGCGATGGCGGCCAGCGTGTGCCCGTACTGCTTGAGGTACAGCGAGTCCTGGACGACGTAGAAGGCGAACGTCGCCTCCGGCAGGCTGCCGTCGGCCAGCCCGGTGAGGAAGGGATGCTTGAGGATGGCCTCGTAGATGCCGGTGACACCCTGCCAGAGCTCACCGGTGAAGGTGTCGGTCATCCGCGCCCCTCCTTGATTCCCGATACGCCGCCCATAACCGTATTACGGTCGTGGTGTGTAACGGGGGCACCACATCCCGTTCGGCATGATGAATTTCTTTTTCCCGGGGTGTCGATTCCAGCCATCCCGCTTCGTGATGAGGGTGAGAGGCGGCCAGCAGGGGCCGCCCCGCCGAAGGGAGAACGACCATGACGCAATACCTCCTCGCCGTGCACAGTGTCGAGGGAGAGCCCATGCCTTCCGAGGAGCAGATGCAGCAGGCGTACAAGGACGTCGACGCGCTCAACAGCGAGCTCCAGTCGGCCGGGATCTGGGTGTTCGCCGGTGGCCTCCTGCCGTCGTCCTCGGCCACCGTGGTCCGCAGCCAGGGCGGCGAGATCGTCACCACCGACGGCCCGTTCGCCGAGACGAAGGAGCAGCTCGGCGGGTTCTGGATCATCGACGTCCCGGACCTGGACGTGGCCCTGGACTGGGCCCGCAAGGCGACCGTCGCCTGCGCCGCCCCGGTCGAGGTCCGGCCGTTCCAGGAGGTCTAGCAGTGCCGGTGCTGGACACCACGGCCGTCGAGCGCGCCTACCGGGAAAGTTCCGGGCGTGCCGTGGCCACCCTGGTCCGCCTCTTCGGCGATATCGATCTCGCCGAAGAGGCGGTCCAGGAGGCGTTCGCCGTCGCCACGCAGCGGTGGGCGGAGACCGGAGCGCCGCCCAACCCGGGCGGCTGGATCGTCACCACGGCGCGGAACAAGGCCCTGGACCGGCTGCGCCGCGAGTCGTCCCGGTACGGCCGGGAGGCTCAGGCGGCCCTGCTGCGGCTGCAGACCGGCCCGGACGGCCCCGGATCAGACCTAGGGCCCGGATCAGACCTAGGGGAGGTGGAATCAGTGCCCGATGACCGGCTTCGGCTCATCTTCACCTGCTGCCATCCGGCGCTGGGCGCCGAAGCGCAGCTCGCGCTCACCCTGCGGCTCGTGGCCGGGCTGCAGACCCCGGAGATCGCACGCGCCTTCCTGACCCCGGAGGCGACCGTCGCCCAGCGGCTGGTGCGGGCCAAGCGGAAGATCCGCGACGCGAAGATCCCGTACCGGGTGCCCCGCGACGCCGAGCTGACCGCCCGGCTGCCGTTCGTGCTCGCCGTCGTCTACCTGGTCTTCAACGAGGGATACACGGCCTCGGCGGGGGACGCGCTGATCCGCTCCGAGCTGTGCGCCGAGGCTATCCGGCTGGCCCGGCTGCTGGCCGAGCTGATGCCGGACGAGCCCGAGGTCCTGGGCCTGCTGGCGCTGCTGCTGCTGACCGAGGCGCGCCGCCCGGCCCGCACCGCCGCCGACGGGTCTCTCATCCGGCTGGCCGACCAGGACCGCCGCCGGTGGGACCGGGCCATGATCGCCGAAGGCCAGGACCTGGTGCGCGCCTGCCTGCGCCGCAACCGGCCCGGGCCCTACCAGCTGCAGGCGGCCATCAGCGCCGTGCACGCGGACGCGCCCGCGGCCGCCGATACCGACTGGCGGCAGATCCTGGCGCTCTACGACCAGCTCGCCACGATCACGCCGACGCCGGTCGTGGCGCTCAACCGGTGCGTGGCCGTCGCCGAGGTGCACGGCCCGGGTGTAGCCCTCGGCCTGCTCGACCAGCTGGCCCTGGATGACTACCACCTGTTCCACGCGACCCGCGCCGACCTGCTCCGCCGGACCGGGCGGCTGGCCGACGCCGCCGTGGCCTACGACGCGGCCATCGCCCGCGCGGCCAACGGCGCGGAGCGGTCGTTCCTCACCCGCCAGCGCGACACCCTGGGGCCCGGCCCGCCGACCCCGCCTAGCCCCCCGAGCCCGCCCCGAACCGGCTGACCGCCATGGCCCCGCTGTCCCCGCGCAGGCCGAACGCGAAGTGGTACTGGCGCGCGGTGGCCGGGCTGGTCAGGTCCAGCAGCGGCGCGTCGGCTATCCACCTGACCTGGCGTTTGTCACATTCGCCGGTAACAGTCACGAAATGCCCTGACCCGACCCCGGCCCCGGCACCCTCACCCCCGAGTCCTCCCTCCGACCCGGCCGCCCGTCAGCCCCCCGTCCCACCTCCCACGTCCCATCCGTCACATCCCGCGCCCACAATGGGATCATTGCGGCCCTCTAACGATGCCGGTGGTTAATTCGGGACACGCCGTGCGGGGTCCGTGATCTTGATGGCATGGCTTGGCAGTGTGCCGCTGCGGTCGTCCTTCCCCTCGTCTGGCCGCGGAATCGGGTGTGTGGTGTCGATGCGGGCTGTGCCGTGGCCGGAGCCGGATCCGGTGATCGCGGCGGCGATCCGGGCGAAGTACGGGCGGCGGAAGGCGCCGCTGGCGGTGACGATGCGGGACCGGCTGGGCCAGTGGATGGCCGATGAGGCGTTCGCGGCGGCGTTCGGGGCCAGGGGGCGCCCGGGGTGGCCGCCGTCGCGGCTGGCGGTGGTGACGGTGCTGCAGATGGCGGAGAACCTGACCGACCGGCAGGCGGCGGAGGCGGTCCGGACCCGGCTGGACTGGCAGTACGCGCTCGGCCTGGGCCTGGATGACCCGGGGTTCGATCACAGCGTGCTGAGCGAGTTCCGGGCCCGGGTCACCGGCCATGAGCTGGAAGAAACGGTGCTGGACGCGCTGCTGGCCGCGCTGGTGGCCGGGGGCCTGGTCAAGGCGGGCGGGAAGCAGCGCACGGACTCTACGCACGTGATGGCGGCGGTCCGGGCGCTGCACACGATCGAGCTGGCCGGGGAGAGCGTGCGGGCCGCGATGGAGGCGCTGGCCGCCGCGTGCCCGGACTGGCTGGCGCAGCGGTTCTGCGTCAGCGACTGGACCCGCCGTTACGGTGCGCGGATCGATTCCTGGCGGCTGCCCGCCGGCAAGGCCGAGCGGGACCGGCTCACCATCGAGTACGCCCGGGACGGGTACGCGCTGGTCGCGGCCTGCTATGAACAGGCCGCGCCGCCCTGGGCGCGGGAGATCCCCGCGGTGCAGATGCTGCGCATGATGCTGGTGCAGAACTTCACCCGTGGCCACGACGAGCGGGGGCGGGAGGTGATCAGCGGGCGGGAGCCCGGGCTGGAGTCCGGGGTCCCGCCTGCCCATCTCAAGATCTCCTCCCCGTATGACACCGGTGCCCGCTGGGGGGCGAAGACCGACCTGCGGTGGCTCGGCTGGAAGCTGCACATCTCCGAGACCTGCGACGGGCCGCCCGGCTGCGGCTGCCCCCGGGACTGGGGCGCCCCGGCCCCCGGCCGCTGCGCTCATGACGTGCGGCCGAACCTGATCACCCACGTGGCCACCACCGACGCGACCGTGCCCGACTCGGAGATGACCATCGCGGTCAGCGCCGCCCTGGCCCGCAAGAACCTGGCGCCCGGCCGCCACTACCTGGACTCGGGGTATGCCTCGGCACGCAGCATGCTGGAGGCCGCCCGGCTATCCGGCACCACCCTGGTCACGCCACTGCTCGCCGACACCTCACGGCAGGCCCGGGAGAAAAGCGGCTATGACCGGTCCGCATTCACCATCGACTACGGCGCCCGCACCGCCACCTGCCCGCAGGGCAGCACCAGCAAAGGCTGGTATCCCACCCGCTGCCGCGGTAAAGACGTCATCATCATCGAGTTCCCCGCCGCAGCCTGCCGCCCCTGCCCGGCACGCCAGCTATGCACCTCAGCTCGCAAGGGCCGCCAGCTGACCATCCCGCCCCGCGAGCTGCACGACGTAATCATCCGCGCCCGCGCCGGGCAGGTCAGCAGCGACTGGCAGCAGGACTACGCCCGCCGCGCCCGCGCCGAGGCCACCATCAGCCAGGCCGCCGCCGTCACCGGGATCCGGCGATCCCGCTACCGCGGCCACGCCAAAACCCACCTTGAGCACGTCTATTGCGCCACCGCCCTGAACCTCTACCGCCTGGACGCCTACTGGAACAACACCCCCATCGACCGCAAACGAACCAGCCACCTGGCCCGCCTCGACCTCAGCCTCCGGCTCGCCGCTTTACCAGGCGAATTAACCACCAGCATCCTCTAACGACCGCAAAGATCCCTTCGTGGCCCTCGGGGGGACGCCCCGCGCGCCTCGCGCCCACCCCTTGCCGATGCATCGCGTGCAGGCGGAGGCCGCCGGCCCGGCGCCTCAGGTGGTGATGTCGGGGTAGGGGAGGTTGAAGTGCGCGAGCCGGGCCCCGAAGTCGCGCTGCATGCCCAGCGGCTCCGGGTAGTCACGCTCGAACATCGCGATCCACAGGGTCAGCGTCAGGAACGGGTGCGCGCCCAGCTGGAACAGGGCCACATGGTCGTGCACCGACAGCGCGTCGCGCTCCTCCTCGGTGAACGACAGCCAGGTGGACGCCTCGCCGGCGATGCAGTTGAGGAGCTGGTTCGCCCTCTCGGCCTCCCACCACGCGACCGTGCCCGCCGGGTCGCCGCGGTACCGCTCGACCAGTTCCGGGTCGCGGTCGATGGTGAACAGGAACTTGTCCACCAGGTACTTGCTCATCCGCCCACCTCGCCGTAGCCGTTCGCCCGCCCGCCGCCCCTGCTCACGCGCCCGCCGTCCTGCTCACGCGCCCGCCCCGTTCGGGTACCAGGTGAAGTAGGCCTCCATGGTGTGGAACAGATCCAGGCTGTCCACGTAGTCGGCCTTGCTGTAACCGGCCGCCCCCATCATCAGCATGAAGTCCATGAAGCCGTGGGTGGCGTTGCCGGGCGCGTGCAGGCTGTCCAGGGTGACGCTGGCCAGGCAGCCGTCGATGTCGCCGTTCGCGATCCACTGCACGGCGCGGGCGTCGAACTCCGGGTCGGGCCCGTGCTCGCCGAACTGCCGCGGCCCGCCGAGCTCCAGCGACAGGTGCCCGGTCCCGATCATGGCCACGCGCAGCTTGCTGGGCCAGGCGTCGATGATGTCGCGCAGCGCGCGGCCGAGCTGGACGAAACGCTCGGGCCGGGGGAGCGGCGGCGCGAAGATGTTGGTGTACACCGGCACCACGGGCAGGTCGTTGCCGGGGCGCACCGTCAAGATCGGGCACGTGATGGAGTGGTCCACCCGCAGTTCGTTGGAGAACGCTAGGTCGAAGCCCGCGTCGATGCCCGTGCGCAGGATGTGCGCCGACAGCTCCTCGTGGCCCTTGAGCAGCAGCCGGGGCAGGCCGAACTCGCGTTCCTCGTTGTAGTAGTTGGCGTCGTAGAACGGCGCCTTGCCCACCAGGAACTGCGGCATGTTGTCCAGCCAGAGCTGGTGGAAGTGGTCCGAGCCGACCATCACCAGGACGTCCGGCCGGGCCCGGGTCAGGGTCTCCCGGTACGCCTCGACCTTGCGCACCCACTCGGCGGCGAAGGGCGGCGCCTCCTCCGGCGCGAGCCTGCTCGTCGCGTAGAAGAACGGGTGATGGGTAGTGGCCAGGATTGCGACCAGTTCCGCCATGAACCATCTCTCCTTGCCGGTGCCCGGTAGCCAGTGAGAAGCTACACCACATCAGCGTACAGTTGTCCGTTTAGCGGCGGCTAGGGGAACAACAACCCGGGGCCGGGGAGGTGTGCATGGCCGGACGCGGGACCGGGCCCGATTTCGTCGAGGCCCTCGCGCGGGGCCTGGACGTCCTGGCGTGTTTCGACGACCGGCACCCGCGGATGAGCCTGACCGAGATCGCCGCGGCGACCGGGCTGGCCCGGCCGACCGCGCGCCGCCTGCTGCTGACCCTGGCCGAGCTCGGCTTCGTCCGGCTCGAGGAGGGGGCCTTCACCCTCACGCCGAAGGTGCTGCGCCTGGGCATGGCCTACGTCGGCTCGCTCGGCCTGTGGGACGTGGCCCGGCCGCACCTGGAGGACCTGGTCGGCCAGACCGGCGAATCCTCCTCGATGGCCCAGCTGGACGGCTCCGACATCGTCTACGTGGCGCGTGTCTCGGTGCCGAAGATCATCACCCTCCGGGTCGTCATCGGCACCCGGTTCCCCGCCCTGCAGACCTCCCAGGGCAAGGTGCTGCTGGCGTCGCTGGGCAGCGAGGCCCTGACCGCGACGCTGGCCGAGCCCGGCCGGTCGGGGCTGCCCCCGGCGCCGCCCCGCGACCGGGCCCGCGTCGACGATGAACTGCGCACGGTCCGGGCCCGGGGCTGGGCCCTGGCCGACGAGGAACTCGCGCCCGGGATCCGTTCGGTCGCCGTACCGGTCCGCGACGGCGACGGCGAGGTCCGCGCGGCCATGAACGTGACCGTGCACGCCGCCGAGACGAGCGTGGCCACACTGGTCAACGACCACCTGCCGCGGCTGATGCGCGCGGCGGGGGAGGTCTCGGCGGACTGGGCGCTGTGGCAGTCGCGCCCGCACGCCGAAGTGCCCCCTGGAGACCCCCAGGCAGGCGTGCCCCCGTCATCAGCGGTCATTTGACGGCGGGCGACATGGGCAGGCAGATTGACGGACAAGTGTCCGCATAGCGGCAGGGAGTGTGCGTGGAGCCTATCAACCACGAGGGAAACGCCCCCCGGGAAAGGCCGGCGAAGGGCCCGCTGTCCGGGATCCTGGTCGCCGACTTTTCCCGCATCCTGGCCGGCCCCTACGCCACCATGATGCTCGGCGACCTCGGGGCCGAGGTGATCAAGGTCGAGAGCCCGGCCGGCGACGACACCCGGGAATGGGTGCCGCCGCGCCGCGGTGACGTGGGCACCTACTTCCTCGGGGTCAACCGCAACAAGCGCTCGATCGCGCTTGACCTGGCCGACGCCCGCGACCAGGCCGTGGCGCATGAGCTGGCGCAGCGCGCGGACGTGTTCATCCAGAACTTCCGCCCCGGCGGGCTGGCCCGGTTCGGCCTGGACTATGAGTCCGTGGCCCGGCGGAACCCGGCCGTCATCTACTGCTCCATCAGCGGGTTCGGCTCGGGTGAGGGCGCGAAACTGCCCGGCTACGACATCCTGGTCCAGGGTGTCTCCGGCCTGATGAGCCTGACCGGCGCCCCCGACACCCCGCCGTTCCGGAGCGGGATCTCCGTCTTCGACGTGTTCACCGGGCTGCATTCGGCGGTGGGCATCCTGGCCGCGCTGCACCACCGCGACGTCACCGGCGAGGGCCAGCACATCGAGACCAACCTGCTGTCCACGGCGCTGTCGGCGATGGTCAACCAGACGTCCGCCTACGTGGCCGGGGGCGTGGTGCCGCACCGGATGGGCAACTCCCACCTCAGCCTGTTCCCTTACGAGCCGCTGGCCACCGGCGACGGCGACCTCATCATCGCCGCGGGCAACGACCGGCAGTTCCGCGCGCTGGCCGCGGCGCTGGGCGTGCCGGAACTGGCCGACGACGAGCGTTTCCGCAGCGTCGGCAACCGCAACGACAACCGCGAGGAGCTGCGGCCGCTGCTGCTGGAACGGCTGGCCACCAAGTCGGCCCAGGAGTGGTTCGGCATCCTGACCGAGGCGGGCATCCCGTGCGGGCCGATCAACGACGTGCGCGGCGGGGTCGAGCTGGCCGAGAGCCTGGGCCTGGAGCCGGTGGTGATGACCGGCGACGTGCCAGGAGTCCGCAACCCGATCCGCATGTCGGCGACGCCGCCGCGGCACGAACTGCCCCCGCCGGCGCTGGACGCCGACGGCGACGACATCCGCGCCTGGCTCGGCTTCGGCCCTGGGAAGGAATCTAATGAGCACTGATCCTAGGAGCACGGGCCAGCCCGTCCCCTCCTTCCCGACCTCGCTCGGCACCTCCGACGGCACGACGATCACCCTGCTCGGCCAGGACCTGGCCGGTGACCTGATGGGCAACGTCAGCTTCGGTGAGCTCGCCTACTGGCTGATCACCTTGCGGCGGCCGACCCCGCAGCAGTCGCGCCTGTTCGAGGCGGTACTGCTCGGGCTGGCCGACCACGGGTTCACGCCGACCGCGATCGCCGCGCGGCTGACCTACCTGAGCGCGCCGGACGCGATCCAGGGGGCGCTGGCGGCCGGGATTCTCGGCGGCGGCTCACGTTTTCTCGGCGTCACCGAGGACACCGGCCGCTTCCTGGCCGACGTCCTGCAGGCGGCCGGCCCGCTGCCCGCGGACGAGAAGGGCTGGGACGCCCTGGCGGAGCGGGCGGTCGCCGATCGCATGGCGGCCGATAGCACGGGCGCCGGCCGTTTCGTGCCCGGCCTGGGCCATCCGGTGCACAAGGAGGGAGACCCGAGGACGCCGCGGATCATCGGCATCGCGCGCGAGGAGGGCCTGTACGGGCCGCATCTGGCGCTGTTCGAGGCGATCGGGCGCGTCCACCCCCAGGTTCTCGGCAAACGGCTGCCGCTGAACGGCGCCGGGGTCAGCGGCGCGGCCCTGGCCGACCTGGGCCTGCCGCTGGAACTGCTCCGCGGCGTGGTGCTGCTGGCCCGGTGCGCCGGACTGCTCGGCCACATCGCCGAGGAAATCCGGCGGCCCATCGCCAACTCGATCTACATGACCGTCGACCGCAACGCCGAATACATTCCCCCAGATTCTTAACGGATCCGATGAGATATGGGGGCTCCGCCGTGCCGCCGGGAGTGACTGGGTTTGCCCTGTTAGGGGCGTTCTGCCGGTAAATCCGGCGTAGCTTGATCTCATGCGAGCAGCCGTCCTGCGCGGGCACCGCAGCGCCCCGGAGGTAGAGCAGTGGGAGCCGCCGGTCACCGGGCCGGGAGAGGCCCTCGTCGAACTCCGGGCGGCGCCGATCACGCCCCTGGATCTGCTGTGCGCCAGCGGCACGTCGTACTTCGGGCCGCCCGAGCTGCCGTACGTGCCGGGCGTGCAGGGCGTGGGCCTGGTGCTCAACTCGGCTTCGGTTCCCTCCGGCACGATGGCGTGGTTCTCCACCCGCGCCGGGATGGCGCCCGGCGACGGGAGCCTGCGCGAGTGCTGTTCGGTGGCCGAAGCGGACCTGGTGCCGCTCGGCTTCGACGTGAAACCCGAGCTCGTCGCGGCCCTGGGCCTGTCCGCGGTCGCCGCCTGGATGGCCCTGACGTGGCGCGGCGAGCTGCACCCTGGTGAGCAGGTCATCGTGCTCGGCGCGGGCGGCACGGTGGGCCAGGTCGCGGTCCAGGCCGCGCGGCTGCGCGGCGCGCGGCGGGTGATCGCGGGCTGCCGGTCCGACGGCGCGGCCGAACGGGCCCACCGCTGCGGGGCCGACGCCGTGGTCCGGCTGGACACCGACGACGTGGCCGAGCTGTCCCGGCGGTTCGCCGACGCCAGCGACGGGCCCGTGGACCTGGTGATCGATCCGCTGTTTGGCGCCCCGGCGGCCGCGGCACTGCGCACCCTCCGGCATTACGGGCGGCTGATCCAGCTGGGCAGCGCCGCCGCGGAGACGGCCCCGATCGACAGCTCGACCATCCGCAGCCGCTGCCTGCGCCTGCTGGGCTACACCAACAACGAGCTCACCGCCTCCCAGCGGGCCGACGCGCTCAACGCCGTGCTCTCCTATGGCGCCACGGGCCAGCTGAGCGTGGACTTCGAGTCGGTGTCGCTGGACGGCATCTCGAAGGCGTGGGACCGCCAGGTCCGCGGCGAGGCCCCGGTGCGGATCGTCGTGACTTGCTAGGACCGGTCAGCGGCCAAAAGTCCCAGCCGCCACACCAGCCCTCTCCGCCACACCAGCCACCCCCGCACCGTTAGTGCCCGTGCGTACTGCCGGTGTGGTACTCGGTGTAGGTGTACGGGTTGTCGAGGATCTTCGTCTCCGGAACGTCCGGGCTCATGCCCTTGGCCCACGCCTCCTCGCCCAGCGTCCCGCGGAGGTACTCGACCGTCGCCTCGACCTCCCGCCGGACCGGGGCCAGGTCGATGCCGACCAGGCGGTGATCATGCTTGACCACCTGCCCGTTGACGATGACGGTGTGCACGTCTCCGCGCTGCGCCTGGAACGCGACGTGGCCGTACGGGTTCAGCACCGGGAACGACACCGGGGAGGCGTCGTTCTTGATCAGCACGACGTCGGCCTTCTTGCCCGGTTCCAGGCTGCCGAGGCTCGCGTCCCGGCCGAGCGCCCGCGCCCCGCCGCGGGTGGCCCACGCGACGACGTGTTCCGCGCGCAGGCTGGCGTTGGTGATGGTCTCACCCTTGGCGTGCGCCTCCATGTGCTCGCGCGACCGGTCCGCGCCCAGCGTGGTGCGCATCGCGGAGAACAGGTCGCCGCTCCACCAGACGCTGGTGTCCATGGACAGCGAGACCGGGATGTCGTGCGCGCGCAGCGCCCAGGTGGGCGGGTAACCCTGGCCGGCGCTCTGCTCGCTCTCGGTGGAAACCGACACCGATCCGCCGCTGGCGGCGATGCGGTGGTAGGAGTCGGCCGACAGCGTGGCCGAGTGCACGAAGATGCTGGACTCGTTGAGGAAGCCGGCCTCGTGCGCCAGCCGGATCCCGTCGTCGTTGGTCGCCCCCCACACGCCCGCGTGGGTGGTGACGGGCACGCCCAGCTCGCGCGCCACCTCATACGCCGCCTTCTCCGGGAAGGCCGGGTCCCCGGTGACGTCGAAGGCGATCTGGAAGCCGAGCATGTCGTTGGCGGTGGCCAGCAGGTCCCGGGCGAAGGCGCGGAACTCCGGCGACGTGGCCCATTCCCACGGTCCCCGCTGGATGTTGCCGTAGGCGAGCACGTACCGGCCGGGCACCGAGCGGAGCGCGTCCACGGCCGCCTCGGCGTGCTCGGTGGTCTGCAGCCCGTGTGACCAGTCCACGCACGTCGTGACGCCGGCGTTCGATCGCCTCGATGGCGGCGAGCCGGTTGCCCGCGCGCACGTCCTCGGGCCGGAAGTGCTTGCCCGACTCCAGGTAGTACCAGACGAAGTACTGCGTCAGCGTCCAGTCCGCGCCGTAGCCGCGCATGGCCGTCTGCCACATGTGCCGGTGCGTGTCGATCATGCCCGGCATGACGATGCCGTCCGTGGCGTCGATCTCCACCGTGCCGTCCGGCACGGCCAGTTGCGGGCCGACCGCCGCGATCGTGTCGCCGGAGACGAGCACGTCGGTGCCCGGGCGCACCGACCGGGCGTCGTCCATGGCCAGGACCGTTCCGCCGCGCAGTACGATTGGCCGCCCGGCCGGGAAGTCAGCTGGTTCACTCAAGGCAATCGCTCCTTCGCGACACGCGGACCATGCCACCGCCGAGCCGGCCCGTGACCACCCGCCGCACCTGCGGACAAGTGTCCGTCATCCGGTCAATCCGGATGGATGTCACCCTTCCCGATCACCGGGCGCGGTGTCAATACCAGGCCGCGCGGCGGCCTGTGGCCTGGATATGCCGCGCTGGGTGCATCCGTGCCAGCCCGCTCAGGTCAGGCCGGGCGGCCCGCCCGGACCAGCGTGTCGATGGCCACCCGCTCACCGTCGGCGGTCTGCACGTGCCGCTGCACCTGCTCCGCCCGCTCGACGGTGAGCCCGTCCAGTTCCGCGGCGACCAGCGCCGGCGTCCACAGCACGTGCGGATACTGCGGGCCGCCGTAACCCCCCTCCAGGTTGTCCCGGTCGTGCCCGACGGCCAGCAGGGTCCCGCCCGGCGCGAGCGCGGTCACCGCGGCCCGGACCAGGCCCGAGAGCTCGTCCGCCGGCAGCTGGATATAGGCGATGAGCACCAGGTCGTACCCGGCCGGGGCGGGCTGGTAGCCGAGCAGGTCGTCCTGCACCCAGTCCACGCTGACCCCGCGCTGGCGGGCCAGTTCGGCCGCCCGGGCCAGGCCCGTGGCCGAGAAGTCCACGCCGGTGACCTGCCAGCCGCGTTCCGCCAGCCAGATCGCGTTGCGGCCCTCCCCGGTCCCCAGGTCTAGAGCCCGGCCGGGTTCCAGCCCGGCCAGTTCCTCGGCGACGAAGCAGTTCGGCCCGGCTCCCCAGACCAGCTCGGGTCCCGCGTACCGTTCGTCCCAGGCGGCCTGGTCCATCCTCTGCTCCTCTTCCCCCGCAGCGAGGCGTGCTCCTGCCGGGGCCCGTTCGGCGGCATCGGTACCCCAGCCATTATCGGCGCGGAACCGCGGCTGCGGACGTTTCCTGCGGTCACGGGGCCGGTTGCCGGCCCGGGCCAGCACGGGCCGGCGCGTCGCGTGTGGCCGGGGACGTGACGGCATACACACTTTTGGGATACCCGATGGCGATAGCCGTGGAATCGTATGTGTCAGAGTGGGAAGAGACCAGGCAACGGCGGTGGGCTGGGCCTGCTGCCGATGGCGGTGAGCGCACGAGGCTGGCCGGCGGCTGACCGGGGTCGGGGATGCTGTCGGCGAAGGGCGAGCTGAGCGGCTATGGAGCCTCTGACCAGTGACGATCCCGTCGAGATCGGCGGTTTCCGCCTTCGTGCCCGGCTCGGGGCCGGGGGCATGGGGCGGGTGTACCTGGCGTCCACCAAGGGCGGGCGCCGGGTGGCGCTGAAGGTCGTCCGGCCGGAGCTGGGTGACGACCCGGATTTCCGGTCCCGTTTCCGCCAGGAGATCGAGGCCGCCCAGCGGGTGCGCGGGCTGTACACCGCGGAACTGATCAGTGCGGATCCCGCCGCCACCCCGCCGTGGCTGGTGACCGCGTACGTGCCCGGGCCGTCGCTGCAGCAGGCCGTGGCCGAGCACGGGCCGATGCCGGCGGAGACCGTGATTCTGCTGATGGCCGGGGTCGCCGAGGCCCTGCAGGCGATCCACGACGCCGGTGTCGTGCACCGTGATCTCAAGCCGTCCAACGTGCTGCTGGCCCCGGACGGGCCGCGGGTCATCGACTTCGGCATCGCCCGGGCCGCGGAGGCCACCAACCTGACCCAGAGCGGCGTCGCCGTCGGGTCCCCGCAGTTCATGGCGCCGGAGCAGATCCGCGGCCTGCCGATCACGCCGGCGGTCGACGTGTTCGCGCTGGGCGCGGTCGCGGCCTTCGCGCTGCTTGGCCGGCCGCCGTTCGGGGAAGGGCACGTGGCCGCGCTGATGCACCGCGTGCTGAACGAGCCGGCGAACCTGACCGGCTGCTCCGGGCCGCTGCGCACGCTGATCGAGCGCTGCCTGTCCAAGAACGCGGCCGACCGGCCCAGCCCGGCGGACATCATCGAAGCCTGCCGGGTTCAGGCCGCGGGGAACCTGGGCGACTTCGCCGACTCGTGGCTTCCGCCCGCCGTCGCCGCGGCCGCGGCCCGCACGCCCGCGAGCCCGGGCAGCACGCCGTCCTCGCCGCCGAACGGCACGACCCAGGCCCCGGGAGGGGCACCGCCCGGACCGGGCCGGGTCCCCTTCCCGGCACCGGGTCCCGGGCGGGCCACGCCCGCGGGCGGTTCCGCCGCCGCCCGCAACACCCCACGTCCGCGCGCCGCCGGCGTCAATGGCCCTACCGGGCCGGTCGCGTCGGGGGGACCCGCTGGCCCCGGGCCGGCCTGGCCGGCTGCCGGGCCCCCGGTGCCGTCCTCGCTGATCACCGCGGCCCGGCTGATGTCCATCGGCGGTGTCCTCAGCGCCCTGGGCGCGATCGCCGGCCTGGCCACCGTGCACACCCTCAAGGTGATGGCCAGCCAGGAGCAGGCGCCCCCGGGCGCGGTCGGCGCGGCCGTCGCCATCCTGCTGATCCACGGGGTGATCGGCACCGCCCTGTGGTTCTGGCTCGCCCGGGAGACCAAGCGCGGCCGCCGCCGCGCCCGGGCCTGGGCCACGGCCATCTTCCTTCTCGCCACCGTGACCGGGATCGGGATCGACGCCAGCGCGCCGTCGACCGGCGTGACCCAGGCGTTCAGCGGCATCGAGTGGGTGATCGGCCTGTGCGCGGTCATCATCCTCTGGAACCGGCCCTCGCGGTCCTACTACGCCGCGCAGCAACCGCCGCCCGTCTATCCGCCGCCGCCCGTCTTCCCGCCCCCGGGCCTGCGCCCTTCGCCGAGCCTGCGCCCGCGCCAGGTGCCGCCCGGCCAGCCCGGCGGGCCGAACGCCCGGCAGGACTGGCAGGCCCGTCCTCCGTCGCATTCCCGGCCACCCGAGCCTTCCCCGGCCGACCGACAGCGCCGCTAGGAGGGCCAGCGCCGCTAGGCTGTGTATCTGGACAGCGGGACCGGGCAGCGTCTGAGGGCTGCTAGGCTCATACGCGACCGCAAGGGGCTATGGCGCAGTTGGTAGCGCGCCTCCATGGCATGGAGGAGGTCTGGGGTTCGAATCCCCATAGCTCCACTGGCTTTCCGGACCTCAGTTTTGTAATTAAGAGGTCACGCGGATAGGCGGGTGATCACGGTCGGCGTGCCGGACGGGTATCCCATCGGTAGGTGGTCCATGCTCGGCGGATCAGGCTACGGACGGTGATGATCGCGTCGGCGAGGTCGAAGAAGGCGTCGATCACGTTTTCGCGGCGCTCGTAGCAGCGCTGCAGCCGGTTGAAGGCGTTGTGCCAGGAGTTTGTCCGCTCCACATGCCATCGCTGCCCGGCCTGGATCGGGGCCTTATCACCCTTATGGGCGATTTCCCCGGTCATTTTTCGTGCTTCCAGCTCGTCGCGGGTCTTCTGCGAGTCGTACCCGGCATCCAGGTGGACGGTGATGTCACCGGGCAGCGGGCCGATATCGTCAAGTTTGTCCAGGGTGGGGGCCAGCAGCGGGGAGTCGTGCCGGTTCGCCGGGGCCAGCACCCGGCCCAGCGGGATGCCGTAGCCCTCCACCAGCAGGGACCGTTTCATGCCGAGCTTACGGCGGTCCACCGGGCTCGGGCCGGCGCATTCCCCGCCGCCGGGGGCTTTGGTGATGCAGCCGTCGACGGCGAGTTCCTCCAGGGCCAGCCCGGCGATGCGGTCATAGGAGTCCCGCGCGATCTGCTTCAGGTTCGCGAAGGTCCCGGCCCTGATCCACTCGTTGCGGCGTTCCCGGATCGTGGTGGCCGAGCAGGTGCAGTCGGCGATCGATTCATAGGAACAGCCGAACCGCAGGACCTGGACCAGTTTTCCGAAGATGATCCGGTCGCCGATCCGGCGCCGGTGGCAGCCCAGCGGGTGAGCAGGGTCATAGACCGGGCGGCCGGGCAGCAGCGCGGCGAACTGGTCCCACAGCGGTTCCAGCAGCCATGATGGGATGGCAGGCACAGGGACTCCCGTGATCACAGAGCGTAGAGAACTCCGATGATCACGGAACCTGTGCCTGTTCTTACCTCAAGACACGCCGGAGCCCCGCAGATCACACCAATCCGCGCGAGCTCTAAGCTTGTTATTTAACCTGCCTGCCTGCGGGTCTTCTTCTTGGGTTCCTCGCGCTTGACGGTCTTGCCGACGTCGTGGCGGGTGGCGGGCCGCTGGTTCTTCGATGCGGCGGGCCGTCCGGGCCCGGGGCGGGAGGTTTTCGGCGCGCTGGCGGGCACGGGGAGTGCCTGGCGGATGCGGCGAAAGCCCCGGCGGACGCGGGCGGGGGTGAGGCGGCCGGGCTGGCAGGGCTGCTGCCAGGGCAGGCGGATGTCGGCGGCGAGGTCGCGGGCGAGGCTGAGCTGGGCGTAGGAGGCGATGACCAGCCAGGTCCAGCGGTCGGCGGCGGCCGGGTCGCGGAGCTTCGGCCGGGTCCAGCCGAGCTGCTGCTTCAGGAACCGGAACGTGTGCTCGATGTCGAAACGGCGCAGGAATGCCTGCCAGGCGCGGTCCACCTCGTCCCCGGCGGCGCCGGCGCGGGAGGACCACAGCCACAGCGGCTCCGCGTCACGCTGGCCGGGCAGGTGATCCACGGCGAGCCGGATGAGGGTTCCCTCGACAACGGGCAGCTCGCCGTCGTGGCCCTCCCAGCTGCCGCGGTGCTCCAGCCGCTGGTGCAGCCGGGGCCAGGCCACCGCGGTCGCGGTGCCGTACCGGGCCGTGTCCGTGACGGTGGTGACGGCCGGGCCCGGCCAGGTCGCCGGCTCGCCGAGGACGAGCTTGTGCCCGTGCCGGGGCCGCCGGCCGCCCGTGGAGGCCGGCCGTGCCGGGAGCGGCGGGGCCGGGAAGTACATGACCCGGTCGCTGCGCAGCCGCCCGGTGACGTCAACGGGCAAGCCGTCCAGCAGCCAGGCCAGCCGGGTCAGGTCGTAGCCGGAATCGAAGACCACGATGATGTCCGGGTCGCCCTCGCGCCAGTGCCCGGCGGCGATCAGCCGGGCGACGGCGCCGCGGACCTGGACTGCCGTGACCTCGGTGGCGTCATCGGCCGGTCCCAGCCTCACCGCGTCCAGCGGCAGCGTCCACGACGTACGGCCCGGCTCCAGCGCCACGACCCAGGAGTACGGCCAGCCGGGAATCATCTGCGCGTTCCCCTTGCCCCGCGCGTAACAGTGGCAGAACAGCCGCTCCGGGCTGGTCTCCGCATCCGGCCGCAGCCAGTTGCTCACGTCGCAGGCCAGCCGGATCCGGCCGTCCTCCCACTGGCGCAGCGAGATCCCGGCAACCGCCCGCCGCAGCCGGCCGATCCGGACCTCCCCGCAGTTCAGCGCATCGTAGACGCCGCCGTGCCCGCGGCGGCACTCCGGCTCCAGGCACAGCTCCGCCAGCATGTGCACCCGCTCCGGCCGGCACGCCAGCGCGTCGGCCACCTCGAACAGCACGTCCCGGCGCATCCCCAGCGAGCAGTACAGCTCGCCCCGGAACCCCGCCAGCCGCGCCATCCCGCGATCCGCCCCATCCGCGTCCTCATGCCAGGACATAATGAAAGCCACGGCCACCGCCTCGATCTTCAAGTTCTGTGGAAGGAACCCGAAGATCATCAAGCGGTGGCCGCCTCATGTCACCACGACACGCCGGGACAACACAAGCAACTCACAACGACCCGGACAAGGGTTAAATAACAAGCTAAGTGCCTAACCAAGTGCCTACGGCGCAGCGGTCATGTCCGCTGTGCCGTTTTTGTGTTCTGCGTCGTCGCCGAAAACGGTGTCCATCACATTCGCTCCGCCCCGGATGGCGGGGACGATCACGTGCCGGTACACAGTCTCGGTGACGTGCGTGGACTTGTGGCCCACGGTGTCGCTGATCTCCTGGATTGGCACGCCTTTGCTGCTCATGATCGACACGGCGGTGTGCCGTCCCTCGTGGGCGTGCCAGTGACCGATACCGGCCCGCCGCACCAGAACTACTTCAATCCCCGGTGGAAGCGTGAATGGGCTGAATGTTCATATGAAACGGCCCTGTCAAGTCTTTGCTCGGCGTCAACTGGGCGCTTGTCCTGTTTATACGGCTGATGCGCGTTTCCTGGGGTTTCGCGGGGCGCGGTGGCCTGATCCCCTGCCGTAGCCGAGGCAAGCGGGGGAGCGGACGGGAGTCCCTGGCCGACCGGCGCCGGAAAAGGGGCAGGCCCTGGCCTGCCCGCATTTGCCTGCCGCAGCGGTCGCAGAGGCTCCGGGGTCAACGGCGGCCGGCAGGCCGTCGCGAAACAAAGCCGCGAAGTTAAGGGCTCGCAGATGATTAACACGCTGTCTTGATCTCTGGAGGCACGGTGATTTCCGCTGCGGTCGCGAGACCGTAGAGGTCGTCCAGGCTGGCGAGCCGGTGCGGGCCGGGCTGGATGGTGTGCCCGGCCTGGTCCAGGAGCTGGCGGATGTCGCGGATGCGTTTGTTGATCGTCTCGGGCCGGACGCTGAACAGGTTGGCGATGGCGACCTGGGGCAGCGCCAGGCGCTGGTGGAGGGTGGTGGCCAGGAGCCGGTCGGCCAGGGTCAGGACAGGGCGGCGGCCGGTGCCGGGAGCGGCCAGCCGCGGGCGGTGGCCGCGGCGCTTGTCCAGGCTCGTCTCCCGCTGCTGGTCATGCAGGCTCATCAGCGCGGCGATCAGGGCGTCCCACTCCTGGGCCGGCAGCCCGGTCAGCGCCGGGTGGCAGAGCCAGGCCAGGTCGGGACTGGGCCGGTCGAACGGATCGGGGGCACCGGCGGCCTGGTCGTATGCCTCGGGGCGGAGGGTGTAGTTCCAGTCGCCGTGCCAGTCGTGGCGGGTCAGCGGCAGAGCGTCCATCTGCCGGTCGCTGACCTTGACTCCGGTGTCGTAGGCGCTGGTGTCCAGTTCGGCGCGCACCCGCAGGCCGGTGCGGGTCGTGGTCGCGGCGATGGTCTGCACAATGACCTCGTGGCTGGTCAGCGGCCGTGCCCCGCCAGTTCATCGTGATATGGGAGAACAGCCGGTGCCCGACCTTGTTCCACTTCGACGTCCCCGGCGGGAAGTGGCAGCAGGTGATCTCCAGCCCGGTCTCCGCCGCCAGCGCGGCCAGCTCGGCCTTCCACGCCCGGGTGCGGTAGCCGTTGGAGCCGCCCGCATCCGCGGTGATCAGCAGCCGCCGGACCAGGGGGTAGTCGCTGCTCCCGGCCGCCTTCCACCAGCGGCGGATCGATTCGACGGCGAAGGCCGCGGTGTCATGGTCGGTGCCGACAGACACCCAGCCGGCGTTCGCGGTCAGGTCATAGACGCCGTACGGCACCGCCTTGCCCACGCTGTCCCCAGGGAAGTCGTGGGTCCGGGCCGCCGCCGGCTGACCCTTGGGCCGCCATTCCCGGCCCGCGTTCTTGAACTCGCCGACCAGCTCTTTCTTCTTGGTGTCCACGCTGATCACCGGATCGCCGGTGGCCTGGTGAGCCTTGACCTGCTCGATGATGTACCGGAACTGCGCGTCCCGGTCCGGGTGCCGCCGGCCCTCGATGGTCTTGGCGTTGCCCTGCAGGCTGAACCCCTCGGCCCGCAGCAGGTCACCCACGGTGTCGGCGCCGACCCGGTGACCCTGGCGGGTGAGCTCGGCCGCCAGGTTGCGGGTCGACTTGGTTGTCCACCGCAGCGGCGACATCGGATCACCCCGCTCCTCCGGTTCCACCAGGGTCAGCAGCGCCGGGCGCAGACCCGGATCCAGATCGGCGGCCTGCTTGCGGCCGCCGCCCGGCCGGCGCGCCCGGCCCAGCGGCTCCGCCCCGGAATCCAGCTCATCGACTCCCAGCGACACCGTGGCCTCGCGGACCCCGGCGGCCTGGGCCACCGCCCGGATCCCGCCATGTCCCAGCGCCCTGGCCTCGGCCCCCATCAGCAGCCGCCGCTGCCGCTCATCCAGATGCGGGAAGATCACCTGAAACTTCGCCGCCAGCACCTGCCGGGTTTCCTCCATAGCGCCCATACCACACCAATGTGCCAGACCCCGGGAAGCTACGGGTTATTTTTCTGCAAGCTCTAAGGGTCGGACGCGGTTGTCAAGGGGATGCTCTCTGGTGGCGTGTTGAGTTTGTAGGTGCCGAAGCCGGTGCGGGTGAAGAAGCCCAGGCGGGCCCATTCGCCGAGCTGGGTCAGCATGTTCCGGGGTTTGACGCCGAGGAGGATGGCGAGCTCGTGACCGCTCCAGTCGCGTGGCGGCTGGCTGGTGATGATGGCGGTGATCCGCTCCCGGCGGGTGGCCGGCCGGGGCGGGCGGGGCGCCGTGCCCCGGTCGCGGCGGGTCCGGCCGGGCTTGAGGTCCACCGGCGGGGTGCAGACGGCGATGCCGATCGCGGTGATGGTGGTGGGGTGGGCCGGGCGGCCGTCGTCGCGGTTCAGGTACCGGGAGGTAGCGCATTTGACCTTGCGGGCGCTGTAGCGGGGGCGGCGGGCGGGCAGCAAGGTGGCCAGGACGGCCCGGCCGATCGCGCCGGGCAGGTCGGCCGGGCCGTCCGGGCAGACGCCGCGGGCCGCGGTGAGCTGGTCGCGGGCGGCTTCCATGGCGGTGGTGAAGCTGGCCCGGTCCGGGTCGGTGCCCGGGCGGGTCTCCACCGCGGTGACCATGGCCATGCGCAGCAGCTGGTAGAGGGTGAGCAGGGCCCAGGTCTCCTGCTCCAGGCCGGGCCGGTCACCCGAGCGCAGGACGTGACCGTCGAGCAGGGTGTGCCGCAGGGCGAAATACGCGGACTCGATTTCCCAGCGCTCATGGTAGAGCCGGACCACGGCGGCGGCCGGGAACCGGCGGTGGTCCATCAGCGTGGTGATGAGCCGGTAGCTGTCGCGGATCCGGCTGCCGTCGGCGCCGGTCATCGTCACGCTGGCCTCGATGATCCGGACCGTCAGCCCGTCCAGGTCCGACAGGTAAGAGCCATCGGGCAAATGGCCCAGGACAGGAGGGTGGCGGGTGGACTTGGCCCGCGCCAGCAGCAGCGCGCCGGTGGCCGCGACCTCGCGCAAGAACACGTTGGCGTCGAAGGCCCGGTCCAGCAGGACCAGCATGCCCGGCCGGAGCAGGGACAGCAGCCGCCGGGCCACGCTGGCCTCGTCCCGGTCCGCCGCCGACCCGAGCGCGGCGCCGAGCAGGCCGCGGGTGCCGGTCTCGGCCAGGGCCATCAGCCGCAGCGTGGGATACCCGGCAAAGCCCATCCGGTAGCGGATCCGGCCCAGCCAGCAGCGGTTGCGGCCGGTGTCGGGGGCCTTCAGCGAGTTGCAGCCATCGAAGGCGACCGTGCGCATCCCGCCAAAACGCACCCCCGGCGTATGCGGCTGGGCCAGCGGCCCGGCGACCACCTCGAACAGGGCCTTCAGCGGCGCCGGGCCGAGCCGGCGGCGCAGGTCCCGCAGCGCCTTCTCCGAGGGGCACGGCACGGCCATCCCCGCCAGCCCCGTGGTCAGCTTGCCCCAGACCCGTGCATAGCCCAGCCGCGGGTACATCCCCAGCGCCAGCAGGAAGTACACCCCGGCCCGCGACGGCAGATCGCGCAGCCGCGCTGCACCGTCTTTGTCTGCTCCAAGATCTCATCGACCAGCTCGAACGGCAGGAACTGCGTTAATTCACCCAGATGGCCGGGGGCGAAGACCCCCGCGGCGACGGTGACGGCGTGCTTGATCGTGGTCGTGGCAGACTGAGTACGCAACGGGACCTCCGGCGTCCGGGAAGATCGTGATGGATTGACCCGATCTCACCAGAGGTCCCGTTCTCTCGTCACCCACGCCGTCAGGCAACCGCCCTTGACAACCGCGCCCGACCCTTAACTTCGCGGCTTTGCGTCGCGAAAGCGATGCGCGCAGCGCACCGTTGACGCCGGAGGGGCGGCCGCGTAGCCTCGCCGGCCTGCCAGGGACGGCTCAGCACGGGGGGCGACCGGGGCTGATGGGGGCGGTGTACCGGGGCGGGTCGTGGCTCGCGCCACTGCCAGGCTCATATTCGCGTGTCGGAACCGCAGGTCGGCTGTTCGCAGGACGGTGCCCCACACTTACGGCGAGAGTCGGCTCCCCCGGTAGGCGCCCAGCCTGGCCACCGGGGCCGCCAGCGGCTCCCGCCCCGCCCACGCGGCCAGCCCGGCCTCCGCCGCGGCCAGTTCCGCCTCGCGTGCTTCCAGGCCACCGCGGTAGAGAGCGAGCGCCTCCTGGAGTGCCGGCTCATCAAAGACCTGCCGGTCGACCCAGACGCGGTGCGCGTAGCTCCACTTCGCCCCGCCGCGCCAGACCCGGCCGTGGCGCAGCAGCATCGCATTCAGCCGCTGCTGCATCCGCTTGCGGTCATCGAGCAGGTCCCCCCGGGCGCGCACCAGGTCCCGGACCGCCTCCTCGGCCGGGGATGGGACCCGGATCGGCGTCAGCAGCCCGGCCCGGTGCGTCAGTGCCAGGCGGATGCAATCCCGCCGGTCCGTCTTCACCTTGTCCGAGGCCCCCCTGGGGACCAGCGACGGGGCGACCACATCGCAGGCCACCCCCATTGAGGTCAGTAGCCGGTGCAGCTCATAGCCGCCCGGCCCCGCCTCATAGCACGCCGACAGCAGCCGCCGGTCGCGGAACCGCCCGACCAGCCGCCGCACCGACTCCTCATCATTGGGGATCCGGTCAACCGCCGGCATCTCCTCGCCGGGGCGCAGCACCCCGCACACGATCTCGTTGATGGAGGTGTCCATCCCCAGATGGATCAGCTCCGCTGCCGATGGCACACTGGTCATGACGGTCGGCTCCCTTCTGCCTGTGGCTCCGTCCACTGCCTGGTTCGCAGCACCTCTGAGACCAGCGTCGGGCGATCCACGACACAAGCCAAGCGGCTACCTAACGGACAGAAACCGGAGTCGGCCGTTTCATGCTGACTTACGCTCCAGCAGCCATGATGGGATGGCAGGTACAGGGACTCCCGTGATCACAGGTGTTAGGAACTCCAATGATCACGGAACCTGTGCCTGTTTCACCTCACGACCCGCCGACGCCCCACAGATCACACCTATCCGCGCGGTCTCTAAGCTTGACTCTGTTGGGGATCTTGGTCGCTGCGGCTTAGCTGACGGCTCGCCATGAGCGCAGGCGTTGGATGTCGTGCTGGTCAAGGTAGTCCTGGAAGGCCGTCGGTGGTCGCGGGGCTGTGCTCTCGCCGGGTGGGAGCTGGCTGAGGCGTTCGATGTTGACCGCGATGGCGGTCAGGACGTGCTGGAGGTGGGCCTTGGGCTGCCCGCGGTAGCGGCAGTGGCGCATGTCGTGGCCGCGGGCGAGCTCGCAGACGGTGCCCTCGACGCCGGACCGGACGGCGTAGCGCTTGTGCCAGGCGGGGTCTTGCTGGCCGGCGCGGTTGCGGGCCTGCAGCTCGTGGAGCTCGCGCGGGGGGAAGCCCACGGTGCGCTTGCCGTCGCCGGAGGTGGTGCAGGCGGCCCTGGCGGGGCAGGGCTGGCACTGGCCCTTGGTGAAGCGCGCGACGATGAGCGGGGCGGCGTCGGGCGAGGAGGTCGGGTAGGGGCCGTGCCATCCCTTGCTGACCTGGCCCTGCGGGCAGGTGACTTCCCGGCGGTCGTAGTCGATGCGGAAGTCGTCGCGGGCGTAGCCCTCCTGGACGCGGTGCTGGCGGGTGGGGTTGCCGGGCAGCGGCCCGGTGAGGGCGACCCGGTGCTCGCGCCCGGCTCGCTCCATGTGGACCAGAGAGGTGTAGCCGCCGTCCACGAGGTGCTCGCCGGGGAGCAGGCCCCGGCGCTCCAGCCGGGCGTGGATCCCGGCCAGGGCCTGCCTGTCGTCGCTGGTGGCGGGCATGGTGGCGACGTCGGTGATGACGTTGGGCCCGTCTTCGGTGCAGGTCTCGGTGACGTGGGCGAGGTATCCCGTCCAGCGGGTGACCTGGCCCCGGCGGGCGTAGCGGGCGGCCGGGTCGTAGGGCGAGACGATGCGGGCGGCCGACGGCGGCAGGCCGGTGTCGCCCTCATCGTCGCGCCAGCGCAGGCGCCCGGCGGAGTCCCAGTGGTAGTTCTGGAGCGAGGACCTGCCGCAGGGCCTCCACCCGAGGGCCGAGCAGCAGGTCCGGGTGGCGGGCGGCCAGGTGCTCGATCAGCCGGCGGGCATCCGCCCCGGCCTCGTTGATCCGGGTCTTGGGCCGGGTGGGGTTCTTGCCGAGGCGGACCGGGCGGCCGTAGCGGCGGCCCCAGTCGTCACCGGCCAGGCCTTCCAGCGCGTGGCCGGCGGTGCGGGCGAGTTCCTCCAAGGCGGCGCGCACCGCCTCGGTGACCAGCTCCAGGCGGGTCAGGTCCCGCACCGCCGCCAGGACGTGGGTGGAGTCGGTGCGCTGGGCGGTCCGCTCGCGGACCAGCCCGGCCTCCTTCAACCGGGCCAGGGCCAGGTCAAGGAGCCGGTCCGCCCGCCCGTCCTCTAGCAGCCGGTCGCGGAAATCGCCCAGCACGCTGTGGTGGAAGCCCGGATCGTCCAGGTCGAGGCCGAGCGCGTACTTGAAGTCGATCCGGCATCGCACCGCCTCAGCGGCCTCGCGGTCAGAGAGATCGAGCAGGAACTGCAGCACGCTCACCGTGGCCAGCTGGGCAGGCGAGATCCCGGGCCGCCCGTCCCGGGGATACCAGCCGGCGAAGTCCTCGTCGTCCCACAGGCCGTCGAGCCGGTCCCGCACCCACATCGCCGTCGTCCCGGCCGGGTTGCTGGCCCGCGCCACCCGCGCGGTCAGCTCCGGGACCTCGACCCCCAGGCGGGGACGGATCGACATCTCGCACTCCTCAGGGATCTCGCGGGACTCATATCCCCGCAAGACTGGCCCCGGGCGTCACTGCAGTCAGCCAAATACCAAGATTCCCGACAGAGTCTCAGCTAAAGGCTGTTGACAACTTCAGCGAGCGCCGGGAGAATTCGCGCCATCGGCCACGGGGAGCCCCACCAAGGAGGCGACCATGAAGTTCGTTGTGACCTGGAAGCCGCGATTCGGCGAGTCAGCCGCCGAGAACGAAGCGAGTGTCGCCCGGGTCCTTGAGGTGTACAGAAAGTGGACTCCGCCCAGTGATTTCACCATTCACCAGTTTGTTGCACGGGTCGACGGGGAGGGAGGCTTCGTGGTCGTGGAAGGCGACAAGCCGGCCAGCCAGGCCCAGAGTATCTTTTACAAGTTCTTCCCATTCATTGAGTGCGCGGTCTACCCGGTCCTCGACATCGGAGAGGCAGTCGGCCTCCTGGCCGAGGGCGTCGAGTTCCGCAAGTCCGTCACGTAGGCTGGCGGCCTCGCGCTACAGTCGCAGCCCGGCGCGAGGCAACGATCCATGCAATCTGGTCATCAAAGTTCCCAGCGAGCGGCCAGGGCTGACGGCTGCGACGGCTGCCGTCCCCTCCCGGCACTAGGCCGCCCGCGGCCCCGGCGTCCTTGGCCCTCGTTGCCGCAACCGCATCCCTTTATGTCTAGACCCCTCCCCCGAACCGGCTGCCGCCAAAAGGGACAGGCACTGGACCCGCGGGTCTGCCGGGGAGCGGGTGACGGAATCCAACCCGCACTATCAGCTTGGGAATCAAGCGGGAACGTCCGCTGAGTGCTTCCTCGTGCTATTCCTGCACGTCAGATCCTCGCACATGTCCAGTGGGTACGCGGGAATCCAGCCCTGTCCGACAAGTCTGTGAGACGGACGTGAGAGGGAAGTACCGCATCAGGCGCTCAAGTCTTGGTTCTGGGGCGCGTCGGCGAGCCCCGATATTAGCGCCGAATTTCGCGCCCGGTATTCGGCCCCCAGCCGACTGGAGGGCGCCCGCGGAGGACCTCCGGTCGGCGTCGTTGTGCAGGCGCTTTGTGCCGAGCCTTGCGGTGGATGGCTGAGCAGTGGGGAAGCAAACGCTGACTGCTCACCGGTATTGCCTGACGTTCCGCACATCTGGGGCCGGATTTCTCGGGATTATGGGCCGCGCGGAGACGGTCGGCGCTGGTGCGGCCGGGCCGGGACCGGCTGGCCGGGCTCGTGGAGGTGGACGAGACGTTCATCGGCGGGGAGGAGCACGGCCTGCGCGGCGGGCGGCAGCCCGGCAAGAAGGTGCTCACCGGCATCGCGGTCGAGATCAGCGAGCCGAAAGGCATCGGCCGGTGCCGGATGGCCGTGCTGGCCGACGCGTCCGCCGCCACGCTCGGCCCGTTCGTGGCCGGCAACGTCGAGCCGGGCAGCCGCGTCATTACCGACGGGTGGGTCGGCTACAACGGCCTGGCCAGCCGGGGCTGTGCCCACGAGCGGCGCAACCAGAAGGCCGCGGCCCGCCGCGGCGAGGATCCCGGTGACCTGCTGCCCGCCGTCCACCGGGTCGCCTCGCTGTGCAAGCGGTGGCCCCCCCCCCCCCTCCCCTCTATCGAGCTGCCCGCCTGCCGCCCCCTGCTGGGCACCCACCAGGGCAGGGTGGACCCGGCGCACCTTCAGGCGTACCTGAACGAGTTCGCCTTCCGGTTCAACCGCCGCCACTCACGCAGCCGCGGCCTGGTGTTCTACCGCGTGCTGGATCTCGCAACCGGGCACGACCCCGTCCGCTACCACGACATCCTCGCCGTCAGGAAGCCACGCAACGTGCCGCCGCTCCGCCGGGGCACCGGCCATCCGCCCAGCCTGGACCGCCCCGCCGCGGCCCGGCCCTGGCGAACCGCTGAAATGCAGCTCCAGTTCCCACTCCGCTTAACTGCATATCCCGGTCTCGGGTTTCTGCTCGCGGGCCTGGTCGACCGCGCCGGGCCGGAGCTCGGCCAGCCGGAAGCCGCGGCGCTGGTAGAAGCGGAGCGCGTCGACGTTGTCGTTGGTGGTGGTGAGCCGGACCTCGCGGCAGGCGAACCGCAGCCCGCGATGTTACAAGGCCGGCCCGGTGGGCAGCGTCGAGCAGCGTGCCGCGCAGATCGGCAGCTCGGCCGCCGCGCGTTCCGGGTCCGGCCCGGGCGCGGGCCCTTCACATAGCGGTGTAGCCTCCGTCGACCAGGTGGTAGCTGCCGGTGATGAAGGATGCGGCGTCGGAGGCCAGGAAGACCGCCAGCGCGGCAACCTCGTCCGGTGTGCCGAGCCGTCCGAGGGCGTGCTTGCTCGCGATGGACGCCTGGGTCTCCTCGTCGAGGTTCGCGTCGATGAGCGGCGTGGAGATGAAGCCGGGTCCGACCGCGTTGACCCGCACGCCCTGTGCGGCGTAATCGAGCGCGGCGTTCTTGGTCAGGCCGACGATCGCGTGCTTGGCGGTCACGTAGGCAGCGTTATAGGCGAAGCCGACCGAGCCGAGGATCGAGGCGACGTTGACGATCGCGCCGCCGCCTTCCGCGGCGGCAATGGCCGGCAACTGCGCACGCAGGCCGTAGAAGACGGCGTTCTGGTTGGTCTCGATGACCCGCCGCCACGAGTCAAGCGGGTACTCTCCCACCGGTGCGAGTGGGCCGCCGACGCCCGCGTTGTTGACGGCGATGCGCAGCGGCCCGAGCTCGCCGGCCGCGGCGACGCAGCGCTCCGCGAACTCCTGGTCTGTGACGTCGCCCACCAGGCTCGCGACCGTGCCCCCCGCGGCGTGGATCTCGTCCACCACGGCCTTCACGCTGACTTCATTGATGTCGGTGACAAGAACGGCGGCACCGTTGGCGGCCAGCAGGCGCGCGATCGCGCGCCCGATCCCCGAGCCAGCTCCGGTGACGATCGCGGAACGTCCCCCTACGTCGTATGTGGCCATGTATCCAGACTCCTAATTCCGTTCGGCTGGTGCCCGGCAACTGGCTGGCACCAGCCGAACGGTAGGCCCGCCGCGGGGAGGCGGCACCGGCCGTTAGGCCCTTCCAAAGGGGACGATCGTCACTTACGAGTCTCCGCGGTGCAGCGCTCAGGGAGCTGATCCGTCCAGCGCCCACAGGGCGGGCGGTCAGTCGATCCTCCGAAGGAGAGTTGCTGCTCGCCGACGTAGCGCGCGATCCCAACCGGAAGCCGTCGCCGAGCCGGTTCTGGCTCATCTGGCGGAGCTGCCGCATCACACTCGGACGACGACGATCCGCTTCGCTTTCGGCCGGTCCAGCTCCTCGACGAGCCTGTTCATGTCGGGAGGGAGTAGTGGGAGTAGGGACCTGGGAGCCATCGACACTTCGGGTCACGAGACCGTCAAGTTCGTATTGGGTCCAGTTCTTGGCGAAGAACGCGGTCGACAGTACGACCACTCCCGCGGGATGATCCGGCCGCGCGCGAGGCAGCGGGTGACCGCGCCGCCTGAACAAGGGGCAAACCTAGCCTGCTGCCGTACTGGCGCAGGGCAGTTATTCGGAGGGTGCGGTATTCCCCGGCTGACTGGCGATCCTTGGCCGCTAAGTTAGTGGAGAAGCGCGTCGAGGCGGTCGAATACGCGCTGCTCTGTCAGCAGGCCGGCGCCTTCCTGGCAATGTTCCCCGGCGCCTTCAGCGGCAGTGAACGTGATCAGCTCCTTCGGGCAGCGCAGCGCGTCGAAGATCCGGCGCGGCTCACCGCGGAAGAACTGGTCGTTCTCCGGGTCAAGGACCAGGGTCGGGCACGTGATCCGGTCGGCGATGCCCTCCATGGTGTAGGCGCGCATCTGGCGCAGCGCCTCTGCGGCGCTCGTCACGCCGAACGTCCACCGCGAGTTGCCCGCCGACCAGCGCAGGTACGTGCTGTGGGCGGCAGCCTGCGCCATGACGGCGTTGGCCTCCGCGTCGCGGCCCGCGTCGATCAGCGCCGACAGGGCCGGGGGCAGGCCGCGCCGCACCGCACCGCCGAAGTCGAACAGCCCGTCATTCAGCACGAGCGCCGCGATCCGGTGCTCGAAGGCAGCCGCCCGCGCGGCAAGGAAGCCGCCGAAGCTGGTCCCCATCAGGACCATGCGCCGCTCGTCGACCTCGGACCGGGCCGCCGCGTAGTCAATGACCGGGCCCACGACCTTCTCCCAGTCCGGGCGGAACACCAGGTGCTGCAGGCGGCGGGTGGTGGCCTGCCCCGGACCGTCGAACGCGAGCACGTTGTACCCGCGCTCAAGCGCGCCCGGCGCGACCGCGAGATAGCTCTCCTCCAGCGTGGAGTCGAAGCCGCCGTGGTAGACCAGAATCGGCAGCGCCGGCCCGCTGGCGTCTGCGCGGAACAGGTAACCGGGCAGCGTCGTGCCCTCATAAGGGATCGCGACCGGGCGCGCGGGCACTTCGAGCAGCTCGACGGCTGCGGCGAAGGTCTCTCGCGACAACCGGGCAAGGCGCGCCGATGTGGCGTCGTTGTCCGGGTCGCTGCGCCGGTAGAACTCGGCCGTGCGGTAGTAGTTCGAGGCGCGCAGCAGCGCGTCCCGCGCGCTGACCCGGTGGCCGGCCGCGAGGGCGGCCAGGCCGATGCCACGGACCCGGTCAGCGAGGGCGCCCCACTCCCGGCACCAGGCTTCCTCGTCGCCGTCGGGGATCTTGCCGCACGTCACGAGGACCTCGCCGAGGTCGGCGCCGCCCGCGCCGGCATACCGTGGGGCTCGGAAATACGATTCGCGCGGTGACCTGCGCTCCCTTGTAGCGACGCTGGGTGGTAATGCGGCGATGTAGTACTCGCGGGTGAGCCCGCCGAGTACCTGCTTCCGGTGGATCCAATGCTCGGCGAGGTTGACCGGATCGGGCGGCTGGGTACCGGCTTGGGCAGGGGTGAGCTGGCCGAGGGAATGGTGTGGCCGGGCGGTGTTGTAGTGCTGAAGGTATTCGGTCAGCACCTGTCGCAGGTGGTGCTCGTTGACGATCAGCGGCCGGTCGAGGAGTTACCGGCGCAGGGTGCCGAGCATCTTTTCGCATATCGCGTTCGCTCTGGGCGCCTGCGGCGGGCTGGCCAGGATCCTGATGCCCTCTGCGGTGAACACGGCGTCGAAAGAGCTGGTGAACTGGCCCGCCCGGTCCCTGATCAGGAACTTGACCGTGGTCGCGCGGTGGCCGAGGTCCACCAGGAAGTTGCGGGCGGCCTGCGTCGTCCATGCGCCGTCTGGCTGCCCGGTGATGCCGGCCAGATGAACACGGCGGGTACCGTGCTCGATGACGATCAGCGCGTAGAGACGACGGAGCAGCACCGTGTCCACGTGGACGAAGTCGGCTGCAAGGATGCCGCGGGCCTGGGCTGTCAGGAACTGCTGCCAGCTCGGGCCGGCACGGCGGGGCGCGGGATCAATCCCGGCGTCGTGCAGGATCTGCGAGACCGTGGATGCCGCGATCGGGTGGCCGAGCCTGACCAGTTCGCCTTGCACCCGCCGGTGCCCCCATGTGGGGTTCTCCGTCGCGATGCGGATCACGGCTTGCGAATCGCGGCTGCCGTGGACGGCCGCCCGGGACGGCGACGATGTGTGTAGTCCCACCTGCGTATGGCCCGCCGCCGGTGCCAGGCCAGCAGCATCGCCGGTGTCACCGCGAACACCTCGCCCCACCGGCGGCGGGGAACCAATCGCGACAGTGCCGCGAGCCACAGCCGGTCGCCTGGCTTGTAACGGACCCGGCCGATCTGGCGGCGCAAGACCGCGTTCTCGTGCCGGAGCACCAGGAGCTCGGCGTCCTTGGACGCCCGGTGCCGCGTCAGCACCGTCAGGCAGCCCAGCAGGCAGCGTACGAGCAGGTACACAGTCGAAATGATCACTCAGCGATAATCCCAGTCGGGAAGTCCGTCCAGGCCAGATCCAGTAATCGAGCCCCACAGGGTCATAACGCCGTCCGGGTCGGCGAGCAGCACGCCGGACAGGCAGCACAGCTCCAGCAGCAGATGCCAGTCCCGGCCGGTCCGCGCCAGCCGTGACATCTCGATGCCCAGCACGATGCCTGCACGTCCCATGGTGACCTCCGTGACGAGCCGGGCAAAGCCCTTGCGGGAATCTGCCGTCGCCGCCGACATCCCGAGGTCGTCGTCGATCACCACCACCTGCGACCGCGCCCAGCCCAGCGCCACCGCCCGCTCGGCCAGCGCGTACTGCAGCCGCGTGGACTCTGAATGATCAAGCACCTGCTGCCTGGTCGACTGGCGGACGTACAGCGGCCGTTCTTTTGGGGTGACCAGAGGCATCGCCTACAGCCAGAGAAAGTCCCGAAACCCCAGTGGTGGAATGGTTCTCTTGGGGTTTTTGTCACACCTACCATCTATGGTACGAACCCATGGAGTACTGGGCGCAACACACGGTGTCCCCGCTCGACGGGCGGCCGAGCTGTGCGGGTTGCATCTGTCGGATCTGCACCTGCTGCCCTCGGCGGTGCGTCTGGGTTGCCCGGTGGCTGGGGCACACCTGCACGTGGTGCGCCGGGAGGACAACGAGAATGGCGCGTTGGCCAAGTCGGTCTACCCGCGGGTAGTGCCGGTCTGCCAGCCGCTGGTGTGGTGCCACGACGCCTACCGGCTGGAGCGCGACAACCTGGCCGAGGCGGCCGCCAGCGACTACCTGCTGGTCAACCTGTGGCGGCCGCCGCTGGGCCGGGGCTTCGGCCGGCAGCCGTCGATGAACTGTTTGCGCGGCTCTCGGGGAAGGCGGGCTTTTACGCCCGGCCGCACATGCTGCGCCACAGCTTCGCCTCCGAGCTCGGGCTGGCGACCAAGGACCCGGCGCTGGTCAAGGAGCTGCTGGGCCATGCCTCGCTGACCTCGACCGAAGTTTATCTGCATGCCCGCTGGAGCGAAATGCGCGCAGCGGTGGACGCCCATGCCCGGGCGGCGGCGCGATGAGCCGCGGTCGCGAGCTGGCCGCAGTCCCGGCCACGGCGCCGCTGGAACCGGTGGACCCGCGGGCCGGGCAGATGCGATGTCTGGCCGAACTCGACGTGCTCGGCGAAGAGTGGGACGCCGGCCGGCAGCTGCTCACCCCGCGCCCCGGAGGACGACTCACCCGCGTCCCGCCGTGTCAGGTCGCCGGCTGCCGCAACGTCCGTCACGGGGCGAAGCTGCTCTGCCATACCCACCTGCGCGCGTTCGACCGTTGCGGGCTACCCGACGTCGAGACCTGGCTGGCCAGCGGGCCGGGGACGCCGGCCCGGCAACGGTGGGTCTCGGAGCAGGAGTGCACCGTCGGCGGCGACGCCGGCGGCTGCCCCCGGCCGGGCGCCGGGGCCCGTGAGCTCTGCCACGCCCACGATGTGGCCTGGGCCGCTCAGCATCGGGCGGGGAAAGACCTGGCCGGCTTCCTCGCCTCCGCCACCCCGCTGCCGGGCTTCGGGGGGTGCGTGGCGGCCTCGTGCTACCTGGCGGCCGCGCACGCGAAAACCAGGTTGTGCGAGATCCATTACCGCATCTGGCGCGATGACGGGTCGCCTGCCGGGCAGCGGTTCCCCGTGTGGGCGGCCGGTGTCCGCCAGCCAGCCAACGGCCGGGTGCTCAGCCTGCGGGGGCTACCCGAGCTGGTGCGCCTTGAGCTGCTCTATGCCGTTGGCTGCCGGGTGCAGGCGCAGATTCGCACCGGGACGGGCAACATGCGCGGCTACGCCGGCCGGCTGCGCACGGCGGGCGTCACCTCCGTCCTGGACTACGACCTGCGCTGCCTCGACGCCGACGGCAACCATGACTACGGCCGCTTCGCCCGCTTCACCGCCGACCGCGTTCACCTCGCCTACGGAGATGCCGGCGCCGAGCGGGGCAAGGACACCTGGGACCTGCGGGTCTTCGGCCAGTCCGGCCACCTCGACTTCACCCCGATTCGCCAGGACTGGCTGCGGGAGGTGGCCTGGGCCTGGGCCGGCGCCGCGCTGGTGCGGGTGCGTTCGAAGTCCGGGCTGCAGCACCGCGTGCGATCCGTCGGCGTGCTCTCCCGGGTGCTGGCCAGTGGGCCGGATGGCGGGGCGGACCCGGCTGCGCTCCCGACGCCGAGCGGTTCCTGTTGCGGGTCCGCTCGGCCAAGGCCAGCACCGGCCGGCCCTACAGCCCTCGCCGGGCCGCCGGCATCGTCGAGGATCTGGCGTTCGTCATCCGGGAGGCCCGCGACCTTGGACTACTCGCGGACCTGGGTCCGGCCTTCGCCTTCCGCCGCCGCGACGGGGGCCCCAGGGTGGCCGGCGATGAGCTGGGCAAAGCGTTGCCGCCTCACGTCGTTGCCGCACTCGACGCCGAGCTAGACCGGCTGCGGGCCGTGCCGGGATCCGCCGGAGGACCCAGCCATCACGGCCTCGGGGTTCTCACCGAACGCGCCGGGGAGACGGCGGTGCTCGCCTACCTGTTGCTCAAGGGCACCGGGCGGCGGGTCGGCGAGGTCGCCAGCCTGCACCTGGACTGCCTCGGCCTTGACGAGCACGCCAAGCCGGTGCTGGTCTATGACAACCACAAGGCGGCCCGGATGGGCAGGCGGCTGCCGCTGGCCGACACGGCGCTGGTCGAGACGATCCGCTCCCAGCAGGCCTGGGTGACCGGGCGCTTCCCCGGCACCCCGCGCGAGGCGCTGTGGCTGTTGCCCCGGGCGAACAAGAACGCCGACGGACGGGCACACCTGCCTGCCCATCAGATCCTGATGTGGATGCGGTCCTGGGTGGCCGGCATCCCCCGCCTCGACGCCGGCGGAACCGGCCAGGCCGGTGAGTCGGCACCGTTTGACCGGCGGGCCGTTCATCCGCACGCCTTCCGCCACACCTATGCCCAATCCCAGTCCGACTCCGGGGTGGCGCCCTCGGTGCTGCGAGACCTGATGGGCCATCGCTCGCTGACCGCGACTTTGGGCTACTACCGCGTCGGCGAGGCGAGAAAGCGGGCGGCGATGGAGCTACTGGCCCGCCACACCACCGGCAATCGGGGCACCGCCCGGCCTGTGCAGGGGCCAGCGTCTCGCGCCGGGCAACTGCGCGAGGAACTGTCCTGGGTGGCGGTGCCGATGGGCAAGTGCGCCGAGCCTGCCAACGTACGCGCCGGCGGCGGCGCCTGCCCGATCCGCTACCAGTGCGCCGCTTGCGACCACTTCCGAGTCCGATCCGTCGTTCCTGCCCGAACTGCGCGGCTACGCCGGCGACCTGCGCCGCGAGCGGGAGGCGATGCTCGCCGCCGGCGCCGCCGACTGGGTCGTGGCCAACGTCACCCGCCAGCTCGACGTCATCACCAGCCACATCCCCCACCAAGGGGCGCTCGACCGGCTGCCCGGCGAACAGCGAGCCATGATCGAGGAGGCCTCCGCCACTGTGCGCCACGTCCGCCGCGCAGTCCCGGTCGCCTTCGGGCCCACCCGCAGACGAGACCAGCAGTGACCGGCAACTCCGCCGCACTGCAGCGGGCCAGGCGCCGCGAGGGCCAGACCAAGCGCAGGCGGGCACTTGCCGCCCTGCAGGCAATGACCGAGGCCGGCGAGGCGATCGGGTTCCCCGCCGTCGCCCGCCGCGCCGGGGTTTCGGTCTCCCTGCTCTACGCCGACCGCGACCTGCTCGCCCGCATCGCCGACGCCCGCGACCGCCAGCGCCAGGAGGGGCAGAACGGGCCGCACGGCTACCCGCCCGCTCGCTGGTCACCGAGGCCAGCCTGCGCACCGACCTGGCCAACGCGAAAGAACAGAACCGTCATCTCAGCGAGGAACTCGTGGTGCTGCGCGACCGGCTGGCCCGCGAACTCGGTGCCGACGCCGATCACTTCCGCGGCCGGCCCGCCAACCCTGCCCTCGACATGCTGGAGGAACGGGCAGCCGAGCTCGAGACGGACAACGCGGCTACGCCAGCAGGTCGGCCAGCTCGAGGCCGCACCAGTGAGCTGGCGGACAACCTCGACGCCGCCCGGGAGATGAACCGGGAACTCATGAATGAGGTCAACCGCCGGGCCGCCACGCTGGCTGACCCCGGCCGGGCCGAGGCAAGCAGACCGCGCTCCTGACTCAGGGTTGCGGTGTGTCAACGACGTCGGCCACACACCACACCCATCCTGACCTGCACGTTCGCCGACGACCCCA
>CAVUNW010000015.1:0-237446 GCA_963742865.1 uncultured Actinomycetes bacterium | reverse complement strand
CTATGGTCGCAGGCCGGGGTAGATTATGCCAGTAATTGCTGGCATAATCAAGAGATCCAGTGTCAAGGAGGGCGCCGTGGTACGGCGAGCCAGGGAGCTGGCCGGTCAGCTCGCGGTGGTCACCGGGGGCGGCGCGGGGCATCGGTGCGCTCGCCGTGATGCGCCCTGCCGCTCGTAAACACGCGGGTGGTGGCATGCCGTTCGTCGTACCGCCAGCTGCGGGATTGTTCCGGGAGATTCGCGTGAGTGATCTGGACGGTTTTGATTACGTCGTCGTTGGTGGCGGGAGCGCCGGGTGCGTGCTGGCGGCCCGGCTGACCGAGGACCCGGCGGTGTCGGTGCTGCTGCTGGAGGCGGGCCCGCCCGCGGACGCCGACGAGGTCGCCATCCCGGCCGCGTTTCCCAGCTTGTTCAAGACCCGCTGGGACTGGAACTACACCACGGCCGGGCAGAAGCATCTGGCCGGCGGCCTGTACTGGCCCCGGATGAAGGCCCTGGGCGGCTGCTCGGCGATGAACGCGATGATCTACATCCGGGGGAACCGGGCCGATTATGACGGCTGGCGCGACCGGTACGGCGCGGCCGGCTGGGGATATGCGGATGTACTGCCGTATTTCATCCGCTCGGAGGGCAACACCCGGCTCGGCGCGCCGTACCACGGGCGGACGGGGCCGGTGCACGTCGAGGACCGCCGGTACACCCACGAGCTGAGCCGGGCGTGGGTGGAGGCGGCGGTCGCGTGGGGGCTCAAACCCGCCGGCGACTTCAACGGCGCTTCGCAGGACGGCGCCGGGCTGTATCAGGTCACATGCAAGCGGGGGCGTCGCTGGTCGACCGTCGACGGCTACCTGAAGCCGGCCATGGCCCGGCCCGGCCTGGTGGTGCGCACCGGCGCGCAGGCCACCCGGATCGTGCTGGAGGGCGCCCGCGCGGTCGGCGTGCAGTACCGGTGGCAGGGGGGTGAGCAGACCGTGCGTGCCCGCGCCGAGGTGCTGCTGGCCGGGGGCGCGGTCAACTCGCCGCAGTTGCTGATGCTGTCCGGTGTCGGCCCGGCGGCGCACCTGCGCGAGCTGGGCATCGATGTGGTTGCCGACCTGCCGGTTGGCGAGAACCTGCACGATCACCCCGTGGTGCCGCTGCTGTGGCACACCCGCGGCACCACCGACCTGCAAGACTTCGGCACGCCGGGCCGCCTGGCCCAGTGGCGGCTGCTCGGGCGCGGCCCGCTGTGCTCCAACGTCGCGGAGGCCGGCGCGTTTTTCGCCAGCCGGGACGGCCTGCCCGTCCCCGACATCCAGGTGCACATGGCGCCGACCGGGTTTTACGACAACGGTCTGCGGGAACCGGCCAGCCGGATGATGACCGCCGGCCCCACCCTGGTCAGCGTGGCCAGCCGCGGGCGGCTGCGGCTGGCCTCGGCCGACCCGTTCTGGCGCCCGGAGATAGACGGGGGCTACTGCGACGAGCCCGCCGACCTGGATGCCCTGCTGGCCGGCTGCCGGGCCGTCCTGGAGATCGCCGAGCAGGCCCCGCTGCGCCGGCTGCGCGGCGGCCCGTTCCTGCCCGCCAGCGGAGCCGGCAGCGCCGGCGACCAGCTGCTCGGCCATATCCGCCAGTGGGCCCAGACGCTCTACCACCCGGTCGGCACCTGCGCGATGGGCACGGCAGAAACCGCCGTGGTGGACCCGCAGCTGCGCGTCCGCGGGATCGAGAACCTGCGGGTCGTCGATGCCTCGGTGATGCCGGCCATCCCCCGCGGCAACACCAACGCGCCCGTCCTCATGATCGCCGAGAAGGGGGCCGACCTGATCCGCGGCCTGCCCGCGCCTACCATCAAGGAGCCGGTGCCGTGACCAGCACACCGCCCAGCCCGGTGATCACCGGTCGCCCAGGCCTGGACACCTTCGACTCGCTCGACCCCGCGACCGGCGAAGTCGCCGGCACCTACCCGGTGCACGACGCGGAAGCCGTGGACGCGGCAGTGGCGCGGGCCCGCGCCGCGGCCGGGTTCTGGTCGTCGCTGCCCTTCGCCGACCGCGGCCGGCGGCTCAGCAGGTGGGCGGCCGTGCTCACCCGCCGGATGGGCCAGCTGGCCGAGCTGGTGCACGCCGAGACCGGCAAGCCGCATTCGGACGCGCAGCTGGAGATCGTGATGGCGGTCGAGCACATCACCTGGGCGGCCAGGCACGCCGCCAGGGTGCTCGGCCCGCGGCGGGCGCCGGCCGGCCTGCTGATGCGCAACTACACCGCCAGCGTCGAGTACCAGCCCCTCGGCGTCGTCGGCGTGATCGGCCCGTGGAACTACCCGGTGTTCACCCCGGTCGGCTCCATCGCCTACGCCCTGGCGGCCGGCAACGCGGTGGTCTTCAAACCCAGCGAGTACACCCCCGGCACCGGCGCCTGGCTCGTGGGCACGTTCGCCCAAGTAGTGCCCGAACAGCCGGTGCTGCAGCTGGTCACTGGCTTCGGCGCGACCGGCGAGGCATTGTGCCGCGCCGGCGTGGACAAGATCGCCTTCACCGGCTCGGCGGCCACCGGCAAGCAGGTGATGCACGCCTGCGCCGACGGGCTGGTCCCGGTCATCATCGAGGGCGGCGGCAAGGACGCGCTGCTCGTCGACGCCGATGCCGACATCCCCGCCGCGGCCGACTCGGCGGTCTGGGGCGGCATGTCCAACGCCGGGCAGTCCTGCATCGGGGTCGAGCGCGTCTACGTCCACGCCCAGGTCTACGACGCGTTCCTCGGCGAGGTCACCACCCGGGTCAGGGACCTGCGGGCCGGCCCCGGGCAGAAGATCGGCCCGATGACCACCCCGGCGCAGCCCGGCGTGGTCCGCGCGCACATCGCCGCCGCGCTGGCCCGCGGCGCCACCGCCCTGGCCGGCGGCCCGGACGCGGACGGCCAGCGTTACGTGCAGCCGACGGTGCTGCTCGACGTGCCCGAGGACTGCCCGGCGGTGACCGAGGAAACCTTCGGCCCGACGCTGACCATCGCCAAGGTGCCCGACATGGACGAGGCGGTACGCCGCGCCAACGCCTCGTCCTACGGCCTGGGCGCCGCCGTGTTCTCCCGCGCCCACGGCACCCAGCTGGCCCGCCGGATCCGCGCCGGACTGGTCGCGGTCAACTCGGTCACCCTCGCCCTCGCCGGCATGCCATCGCTGCCCTGGGGAGGTGTCGGCCAATCCGGCTTCGGGCGCATCCACGGACCCGACGGGCTACGCGAATTCACCGCCGCCAAGGCCGTCGCCCGGCAGCGCTTCACCGTCCCGCTCCGCCTGACCACCTTCGCCCGGACCGCCCGCGCCGACAAGGCGGTCGCCACCCTGACCACCCTGCGGCACGGCCGCGCCGGCACCCTGCCCCCGCGCAGCCACCGGCGATGAGAACCGGTCAGCCCGGTGCTGCGCAAGGAGAGCACGGGGACGGATATGTCGCCGTTGACGGAGATGTACTTGGCCAGGTAGACGGCTAAGGAAGCAGCGAGCCGCACGTCGATTAGCGCAGCCAGGGTGGCTGCGCAATGGAGGAGATCACGATGAATCAGCCCGTACCCGCACCACACCGCCGGTCGCCACAACGCTGGCTTACCGGGGGGCCCAGGGACTTCTTCCTGGACCCGTTCGGAGAATTCTCGCAACTATGGGATCGCATGGGCCAGCTCGTCGAGTCCGCCAGCGGAGGCGGCCGGGAGGGCTGGGTACCCCCGGTGGAAAGCGAAGAGACAGACGATGCCTACCTGGTGCGCGCCGAGCTGCCCGGCCTGAAGCGCAACGATGTCGGCATCGAGGTGACCGGCAACCAGCTGCGGATCACCGGCGAGGTGAAGGAGGAGGAATCCGGCACCAAGACGCTCCGCCAGCGGCAGGGCCGGTTCTCCTACCGGGCCAGCCTGCCCGACGACGCGGACACCGAGAAGGTCGACGCCCAGCTCGCCGACGGCGTTCTGACCGTGCGCGTGCCCAAGACGGCCCAGGCGCGGCCGCGCCGCATCGAGATCAAAGGCTGACCGGGAACCAGCCAGGCCTGGCCACCTGCACCCTCGCGGTCCGGACGCTCAGGCCCGGCTGGGCTGGCGCGGCCGGGGGCCCGCACCCATGCTCGTTCGGCATAGACAGACTTGACCCGCAGGCGAGGGGGCACGTCAGCCGATGACGGCCCGAGACCCCTTCCGGAATTGTACCCAGGGCAAGGGGAGTTCAGCTGTCACGGGCTGACGGGGTGGCCTGACCCGCAAGCATCGTTGAGCGGGCCAGCGCCTCCTGGGAACTGTCCGGGTCCCCTGGTGTGGCTGTTAGCGTTAGCGCTAGCCGGTCTGCGCGCAGGTGGTGATGACGTCGCCAAGGTGATCGGGCGGTTCATTCGCCGCCCGTACCTGTATTGCCTCTGCCAGGCTTAGAACGCTCTTCGACCTGGATCCCGAGGCCACCGACCGCGGACGCAAGGCCCTGGTAGTGACCGACCAGCAAACACAATTCGATCACCTGACGGTCGTTGAGGGTCGCCTGCACGGCGCTCCAGGTGGTGTCCGAGAGCGCGCGCCCGGCGAGCAACTCGTCGCTGACGGCGAGCAGTGACCGCTGTCGCGCCGTGAAGACGCTCGCAGAAGGACCTTCGGCCGCGCCCGCCACCTCGGCCTGCGTCAGCCCGACGCGCAGCGCGAGCGCCACGTGCTGGTTCCACTCGTAGGCTGAGCGGCACTGCCAGGCGACGCGCAGGATCACGAGCTCGGTGTCGCGCCGCGGGAGCGACCCGAACGGCATCAGTTGCGCCGAGTAGCGCAGCCAGGCGCGGAACAGGCGCGGGTGCTGACCGAGCGTCGTGAAGATGTTGGGGGGCCCGGTCCCGGTGATGCGACCCGTGATCGCGGCCACGACCCGGGCCAGCGGCCGCAGGTCACCGGAGCGGGCAGGCGGGATGCGGGGCTCGCTCGTTCCGGTTTGGGCGAGCAGAGATTGCAGCCGGGAAGCGCTGGCGTCTCGCGCGTGTCGGCTGGTCACCCTTTGGCTGATGTGCAGTAGAGCGCGGCGACCACCGTGATCCCCGAGCCTGCTGAGACGAACACGGTCGTGCGCGCGGCTGCGAGATCAGAAGCCTCGAGTGCCACAGCGGGGGCGGCCGTGTGCGCGCTGGCCAGGCTGCCGGGCAGCGAAGCGACTCGCCCGGCGGAGATGCCGAGTCGCTTCGCCAGCGCGCCGGCGAAGCCGGGGACCGACGCGGTGGCGACTAGCAGCCCGACGTCGCCGAGGTCGAGCGCGTTGGCCGCCGCCAGCTCACGGGCGGTCGATTCGGCGCACTCTACCGCCCGGGCGGCGTATGAGTCGGCGACCTTGACGGTGAGGACGTTGCGGCCGGGACGTTCGGCCCCGTCCGGGGCGCCCTGATGCCAGCTCACCTCGCTCTGGAACAGGTCAGCGAACTCGGGGAACGTCGCGAACCGGAACGCTGTGAAGCCCGCGCGCTGGCTGTCGGCGCTAAGCAGGACCGCGCCGCCGACCGCGGGAAAGCCGAATCCCTCCGAGATGCCCGGATCAGGATCGGCGTCGGCCGCGACCACCATCCCGAGCTTGATCGTTTCCGACGCCAGCATGCCATCGGCCAGGTAGATCCCGGTCAGCAGGCCACAGGCCACGTTGCGCACGTCGAACGAGAACGTCCCCTGCCCCCCGCCGGGATGCCAATCGGGGTTCGCGCGGATGTCCTCCTGGATCAAGGCCGCGATCGCGGGCTCGCTGATGTTGCTGTCGAGGTAGACGCCGGCATTGATCAGCAGCTCCACCTCGTCGGGGGTCCGGCTTGCCCGCTTTAGGCAGAAGCGGGCGGCGGCGCCGGCGAGCTGCACCGCCCCGAGCGACGATTCGGTTGCCGTCGCGGCTGCCTCAATGATCGTGCCCATAGCGTTCCACCAGCTGACCGGGTTCTGAAGATTACGATGCCGACCTCGAGGCCGGATGCGATCGCCACGAGCATCACCTTGTCGCCGGGCGCGAGGCGGCCTTCGTTCAGGTACTTCCACAGCGCCACGAACAGCGTCGTCGACGACGTGTTTCCCAGCTCGTCCACGGTCACGACCACGTGCTTCGGCGCTGCGCCGAGATCCTGCGACCACTGCTCCATCGCTTTTCTGATCGCCCGGACCGAGGTCTGGTGCGGTATCAGGTAGTCGATCTCGCCGAACTGGAGCCCGGCCTGATCGAGCATCTCCCGGAGCATCGGGACGGTCTCGTCGGTCCCGGCCTGATGGATCTCGCGGGCCTTGGTGTGCATCGTCACGCCGGGGCCGATCGTCGCCGGGAACGCGACGCACAGGCGGCTGTGCTCGGCCAACGTGGTGAAGCCCGCTTCCTCGATCCCCGGAGCGCCCTCCGGCGCCCGCTCCAGGATCGCCGCGGCGCCGGCGTCGCCGAGCGTCAGCGACGGCAGCTGGTCGCTCAGCACATCGCGGACCTCCTGCGCCGCGTTGCGGCCTAGCTCGGAGATGTACTCGCCGCTGACCACCATCCCGCGCCGGATCCGGCCCTGCCGCACGAGGTTGGTGAGGATGAACACGCCGGTCAGCATCCCTGCGCACGCGTTCGAGATGTCGGTGCTGATGGCGCGCCGGGCCCCGAGTGCTTCCTTCAATGACACGCTCACCGGCGGCTCGATCTGCAGTCGCATGCCACCAACGTGGCGGCTGATGCTCGACACGAGCAGCATGTCGAGGTCGGCCGCGTCGATGCCCGCGTGCGCGAGCGCGTCGCGCGCCGCGCCGAGCGCAAGCGTGTACGAGTCCTCGCCGGCGCCGGCGACGGGACGCTCGCGGACACCCGTCAGCCGCTCGAGGTCGATGTCGGTCTTGTGCTTCGTGCTCGCCATCAGCTCATCGGTGGTCAGCCGCCCGGCCGGGATACACGCGCCGATGCCGGCGAACCGGCTCGCGTACCCCGCGCCTCGCGGGGAGCCGTCGATGCCACCCGCCAACGCCATCCAGTGAGCGCCGTTACCCGCCGGCTGATCCTGGTTCTCCATTAGGCCGTTCTCCACTCACCCGGCAAGCTTCTCAAACCATCGTAAGTACCTACTGAAACTGAAAGGACGTACCTATCGCCCACCCTCCTGCGCTACAGACGAACACGCAAGCCCTAGTCTGCAGTTACGGCGCGGCGGTGGCAGGTCTGGGCGAGCCGGGCACGCGGCACCGCGCCGAGCGAAGGCGCCCGCGGGCCGCGGTGACGTGGCTGTTGTCCGCTGACGCGACTGGCTGCGGTTGAAGTATTTCCGGTGTTCCGGCTAGCAGGTAGATGGAGTTGGGTATGTCTGCGGCAAAGAACATGAGCCGCCATAGAGGAGATCCTCAATAGGAGCTGATAAGGAGGCCAAGCCAATGGCTAGCACCTCCGGCCAGGAAGAGTTCCTGGCCGTTATCCGTAAGAGCCAGGAGGCCGTGATCGCCGTGGTCCGGAACTTGGCCGAAACCGTCAGGACAGCCAGCCCGAAACTGCCGTCCGTCGGTGTGCCCTTCGGGGACAAGCTGCCCGGGCCAGAGGGCGCCGTGGCCAGCGCCTACGAATTCGCCGAGCAGCTGCTTGCCAGCCAGCGGAAGTTCGCCGAGGACCTGCTGAAGGCGAAGCCAGAGGGCGCCGTGGCGAGCACCTACGACTTCGCCGAGCAGCTGCTTGCCAGCCAGCGGACGTTCGCCGAGGACCTGCTGAAGGCGGCGGCGCCGCTGATGCCCGGCCGCGCCGAGAGCGCGGCGGCGGCCGAGACCTACAAGCCAGGCCAGGTCGTTCCTCGCGACGGGACCGTGGAATGCGCGCGGCACCACGAGGTCCAAGACTCCGTGAAAGCCGGTACCCGATTCGCACCGTGCAGCCATCACCATGAGCATAGCGAGGGCTGCACCTGGCAATACGTCTAGTAGTCACATGCGGCTATATGCGGCAGAACATCATCGAGGAAGTCTGGGCGGATATCTTCGACGTGGACCAGTCCACGATCTCGCGGATCATCACCCCTGCGTGCCCTTCCCGCCGCTAGGAGGAACGAGCAGCAGCAGCCTCACCGCACGATGAGGTGCACCGGGATGACGATCTCCCGCTTGAGGATCTTGCCGGTCGGGCCCATGGGCATCTCCTCGGCGATCCACAGGTGGCGCGGGTACTTATACGCCGCGACCAGCGCCTTGACGTACTCGCGCAGCTCCTCGGCGCTGACGACCGCACCCGGCTTGAGGGTCACCGCGGCACCGACCTCCTCGCCCAACTCTGGGTGCGGCAGGCCGATCACGGCGACCGCGGCGACCGCGGGGTGTTCGTACAGCACTTCCTCGATCTCCCGCGGGTAGACGTTGAAGCCGCCGCGGATGATCAGGTCCTTCTTCCGGTCCACGATGTAGGAGTAGCCGTCCTCATCGACCCGGGCCAGGTCACCGCTGTGGAACCAGCCGTCGCGCAGGGCTTCGGCGGTCGCCTCAGGCCGGTGCCAGTAGCCCTTCATCACGTTCGGCCCGCGAATGACGATCTCGCCTACCTCGCCCTGCGGAACCTCGTGGTCTTCCTTGTCCACCACCCGCATCTGCACGCCCCGGATGGGCGTGCCGATCGAGCCGGGCTTGCGCTCCCGGTCCGGGTGGTTGCACGAGGCGACCGGGGAGGTCTCCGACAGGCCATAACCCTCCAGCACCATGCAGCCGAACGCCTCCTCGAACCCGCGCAGCACCTCGACCGGCAGCGCCGCGCCGCCGGAGAAGCACATCCGCAGCGCGGACACGTCGTAGTCCGCGCGGTCCGGCCGGTACAGCAGCGCCAGGTACATGGTCGGCACGCCCTCGAAGACGGTCACCCGGTGGCCGGCGATGATCCGCAGGGCATGCTCGGCGTCGAACCGCGGCAGCAGGGTCAGGCACGCCCCCGACGCGATCGCAACGTTGAGCGCGGCGGTCTGCCCGAACGCGTGGAACAGCGGCAGCCCGCCGAAGATCACGTCCTCCGGGCGGGCGCGGACGATGTCGGTACGTACCACCTCGGTGTTACTGGTGAGGTTGCCGTGGGTGAGCTCGGCGCCCTTCGGCTGGCCGGTCGTCCCGGAGGTGTAGAGGATCATCGCGGTATCGTCGGTAACCTGGTGCGCGACCTCGTAATCCGGGGCGGCGGAGCCCAGCAGGCCGGGGAAGCCGGCCAGATCCACGACGATGAGCTCCGCGTTCACCTGCTCGGCGCCGCCGCGTGCCTCATCTGCGAACGCATGCCAGGCGAAGATCAGCCCGGCCCCGGAGTCGCCGAGGTAATAGGCCACCTCCCGCTGCTTGAGCAGCGGGTTCATCGGGACGGCGATGCCGCCAGCCCGGAGCACGCCGTAGTACACAACGGGGAACTCGGCCACGCTCGGCAGCATGATCCCCACTCGGTCGCCGGGCTTGAGACCGTGCTCGCGCAGCAGCCCGGCTACCCGGGCGCTCGCCTCATCCAGTTCCCGGTAGGTCATCGCGGCGTCACCCACGCGTACGGCCACCCGGTCGGCGTGGGCGCGCGTGGTGTCCGCCAGATTCGATGCGAGGTTCGTCATGATGCTCCTCCTTGTCGGAGGGACCCAGCCCGCGGGGGTACGAGAACTTCATTTTGCGGCGACCGAGCCGGGGCGATCGATGGTCCGCCTTGTCAAGCATCGTCCCCCGCATGGTCCTCCGGCACAAGCAGGCACCAGTGGTTACAGCCCTGCTTGTCTCCTGGCTTACGGTGAGCCTGACGGCGGCGTGCGACGGAGCAGGGCGGCCGGTCCCGGCGGCAGTATGGCGATGTCAAGGGAGGACTGGCCATGACCGCAGCGAGTCAGCCGGAGGTTGTCACACTCCGGTCCGGGGACGTCGTGGTGGTGCGGCAGGTGCAGCCGGGCGACGTGCCGGCTCTGGTCCGGGCGTATGCGAACCTGGGCGAGCAGTCCCGTTACCGGCGGTTCTTCACCGTCATGCCCGAACTTCCCGAGGCCACCGTCCAGGCGGCGGTCGACGTCGATCACCAGGGCAACGAGGCGCTGGTCGCCCTGCCGCAGCTGTCGACGGAGATCGTCGGGGAGTGCCGGTTCGCCCGCCTCGCCGACCAGCCCGACACCGCCGATCTGGGGATGGCCGTGGTCGATGCCTGGCAGGGACGCGGGCTCGACTCCGCGCTGCTGGCCCGGCTGAGCAAGCGCGCCCTCGAGGTCGGGATCGAGTACTTCACTGCCGAAGTCCTCGCCGAGAACCGCTCCATGCTCGCGCTTATGCCCGTGCCCGCCTTCGGCCGGGTCGAGACCGAATCGCTCGGTCCCGTGGTCACCGCCCGCGTGAAGATCGCCGAGCCGCCCCCGCCGACCGGGCAGGAGCTCTTGGATCTGCTGACGGCGGCGGCCCGAGGCGACATCGTGGGTATCCCCGTCCTGCTCCGCCGGCTCATCCGGGTGCCGGACGGGCTGGCTCACATCGTGCGGCTGCCGGTGAGCGCCGTGCTCAAGACGCTGCGGCTCGGGTCCTCAGCCGACTGACGCCCAGCAGCGCCACGCCGATGTCTTCGACAACTTCTCGGTCTGACCAGCGCTATCACCCTCGTTTGGGGCTGGCAGAACGCTTCCTACGCGTCAGCCTAATACTTAAGAAAATGTCTAACCGTTTGGATTCGCTGGACCAGGTGTTCCAGGCGCTCGCCGATCCCACCCGGCGGGACATGGTGGAATGGCTGGTGCGCGGCCCGGCCTCGCTGTAGCCGCTGGTGTTCCGCTGCACTGCCGAATTATGCCGTACTAGATCAAGGCGGCGCCTGGGGCGCCGCTGGCCCGGCGTCAGCGCCGGGCTCTGCCGTTGAGCGGCCGTCCGGCGCACGCCGGGCCACACCCAGCCGGAGCGCCTCCAGACGAGCCCAGCTCTCGGCTACGCGCTTGAGCAGCCTGCGGCCCGTACGCCTCGGCCCGATCGTCCGGCCTCGACGTCGGCGAGCAAGAGTTACTCTGGAGGGTTACTGGCGTCGGCCGGAGTCCCGGCTCCGGCGTGGGCGTGGACCTCCTTCGTCAACGCCAACGTACGCCGCGTGATGTCCAGCAGTTCCTTGTTCTGCTCGTTGTCTTCCCGCGCCTTCTCCGCCAGCGAGCGGACTTCCTTGGTCAGCCTCAGGATCTGGCTGGAGAGATCGAGCAGCTCCTCGTTCTGGTGATCCTGCTGGTTGGAGAGCCTGAGCAGCTCCTTGTTCTGGCGATCCTCCTCCTGCACCGTCTCCCATTGCTGGTCGGCGATGACCTGCCGCTTGGCATCGGCCCGGTTCTGACTGATCAGCACGAAGGTCGAGAGGAAGATCGCTTCCAGCGAGACGATCATCGTCAGAAGTCCGAACGGGTACTTCTCGACCCCAAATCCGATCCAGCATGAAAACCAGATGAGGTGCAGGTAGACGAACGCCATCGAGCCCGCGAACGCGGTGATCCGGTCCGCGAGGCGGTTCTGGCCATTCTCGGCGCGCTCCTGTGCGTGTTTCAGGAGCGCCGGGTTGACCGGGCGAAAAGGCTTGATCGGAAGGATCCACCCGCGGGCGAGCCGGCCCGCACGCGAGCGGCGTTGTCCGGTTGACTGGGTGTTGCTCGCCGATGAATTTATCGTCACGACGGCTCCCTTCTCATATTCCATTTGACACTTCGCTGAGCGGGCGCCGACGGGGCAGCACGCAGACGGTCACTGCTTGATCATCAGTGGTTTGTGAGGACAACCGAAGATCGTGCAGTGGCCGCGTGCCACAGCCTAGACCCTGCCGGAGAAATTCGAGTTCATCGACGCGGAGTATGCGGCTTACCGGGAATCGGATGATGAGTATGTGCCGTCGGTCGTGATGATGTGCGGGTGGATGGAGGTATCGCGGTCCGGGTTTTATGAATGGCGGACCGCGCCGGAATGGGCGACGGCGAAAAGGCGCGGGATGCTCGCTTTGATCGTGCAGAAGTCATTCGATGAATCAGATGGGACATACGGGTACCGCCGGGTACACGCGGACCTGGTGGCCCGGGGCGTGCCCGCCGGGCCGGAGCTGGTGCGGTCCATCATGCGCGAGCGGGACCTGGAGCCCTGCCAGCCGCGGCCGTGGCGGTTCACCCTGACCGAGGGCGACGGCCAGGAGCATGACATTCCCGATCTGGAGAAACGGGATTTCACCGCCGCCGCGCCGGGTGAGAAAATGGTCGGCGACACCACCTACATCCCGTGTGCCGTGCCAAAACTCGCTCATAGCCACTGACCTGGTGTTTCGCGCTCGCTAGGCTGCTCTGCGGTACTCGCTGATCAGCCCGCCGACGACGCTCCTGCGCTCGATCCGGGCGGTGATATCGACGACGCGGACGGGCTGGCGCAGCGGAGGTTCCTGCTGCAGCCCCTGGTGCGGCCGGTGGCCGTTATAGTGCCGCGCATACTCGGCCAGCACCTCCCGCAGGTGCTGCTCGCCGAGGATCAGCACCTGGTCCAAGCACTCGCGGCGAAGCGTCCCCACGAACCGTTCCGCGTATGAGTTGGACCCCATCGTCAACTACGCCTGATCCGCAGGATCAGTACCGACGTGTCCGTGTGACGCATCGGTTCCACCCGTTGTTCGGCCGGGACTTTGAGTTCGTCGCGCACCGGCGGAACTGGGGTGAGGACCGGGTCCATCTGCATGACGAGAATGGTGTGCTGTTCTCGCTGCCTGCTGGGTGGACCGATGTTGTGCCCGCCGGCCCTTTCGTGGTCATCGCGGACGGCCGGTGCCCGTTCACTGTCGATGGCCTGCTGGCGCTGGCTGATCTGGTCGGCCGGCTGCGAGCCCTGGCGGCGGATGGTGCGGCCGTCAAGAGGATTACGCCGTGATCGTCAAGGGGATTACGCCGGGCTTTGCTGACGGTGCTGTTCAGCCGGTGCGGTCGACGCGGTAGTTATCTGGCTATTTTCCTGGTCTTCATGCGCTTTCTGCGGCGTGTCGTGACGACAGTCTCTCTCAGAATGGGCAAAATTATCCTTACGACCGTATGGACTGGGAGGCGGCATGGCCCCGCGAGGACCATCGGAGGACCCGAAGGTGACCGCGCTGCGCGAGTCGCGGTGCCTGAACCCGCATCCCGGGCAGGTCACCGACGAGGCGTTCCTTTCCGCGGACTTCTTCGACGCCCGCGATGCGGTGCAGGTCAAGTACGAGATGGTGCGCCGTGTCCGGGTGGACGGCGCGCCGGTCACCGCGACCGCGGCGGCGTTCGGGTACTCCCGGCCGTCGTACTACCAGGCCGCTGCCGCCCTGGCGGAATCCGGGCTGGAGGGGCTGGTGCCGGCCAGGCCCGGGCCCCGCGGCGGTCACAAGCTCACCGGGCAGGTCCTGGCCTGGGCCGAACAGCAGCTGGCGGCCGATCCCGCCCTGACAGCCGCCCGGCCTGGCCGGGCCGATCGCCGAGGAGTTCGGGGTGCGCGTGCACCCCCGCTCCGTCGAGCGAGCGCTGGCCCGCCGGCGGGAGCATTCCAAAAGCCGCTGACCTGCCCGCCCCCGAGCGCGGGAAGGAGGAGAACCCGTCCCTGTCCCTGCGACCTTCACCTGGCCCCGCGGCTGCTGAACCAGGCCCGTCACCCCCGGGCCCGGATGCCGGCCAGGCTCATGTTCCCGGCGGCGGGCTGGATGCCCGCTACGAGCAGCTGCGTCATGCCGCCCTGCACGCACGCGCGAGCGCGTTCCCGCTCGGGCTCGGCGTGCTCACCGGCAAGGGCGTCACCGCCTGGCGGCGTGCCCTGGCCAACCTGACCTGCGCGGCCACCACCGGTACCACCCGAAGATCATCACCGGCGGCACCACTGCCGGGGCCGGTGACCACCGAGCTCGTCCACGCCCTGGCCGGGCTCGCCGTCGCGCTGGCCGGCACCTGATCTGTCCTTCCACCCCGATCCCGCCCCGCCCGGGGCGGGGAAGGAGCACCCGTGCTCACCGACACCGCCTCCTCGAAGGTGACCGCCGCCCATCTCGCCAGGACCGCCCTGCTCTATGTCCGCCAGTCCAGCCTCAAGCAGGTCCTGCACAACACCGATCCGCGCTCCGCCAGTACGACCTGCGCGGCCGGGCGATCGCGCTCGGCTGGCCCGCCGGCCAGATCACCGTCATCGACATCGACCAGGGCCACTCCGGCGCCAGCGCCGCCGACCGGGAAGGGTTCCAGCACCTGGTCGCCGAGGTGTCGCTGGGCAAGGCCGGGATCGTGCTCGGCCTGGAATGCTCCCGGCTGGCCCGCAACTCCGCCGACTGGCACCAGCTCCTCGAGCTCTGCGGCCTGACCGGCACGCTGATCTGCGACGAAGACGGCCTCTACGACCCGAGGAATTTTAACGATCGCCTGGTTCTGGGCATGAAAGGGCAAATCTCGGAGGCAGAATTGCATTTCATCCGGGCCCGGCTGCGCGGCGGGATCTTGTCCAAGGCCCGCCGCGGCGAGCTGATCACCCCGCTGCCCGTCGGGCTGGCCTACGACGCCGCCGGCCACGTCATCCTCGACCCCGACACCGCCGTCCGGGGCGCCGTCGCGCACCTGTTCGCCACCTTCGCCGCGACCGGGTCAGCGACCGCGTGCGTGAAGGCGTTCAATACCGCGGGCCTGTCTTTCCCCTGGCGGCACCGGGCGGGACCCCGTAAGGGCGAGCTTGACTGGAAGCCGCTGGCCCACCACGTCGTGCTGCGCATCCTGCACAACCCCCGCTACGCCGGCGCGTTCACCTTCGGCCGGCACCGCGACATCAAGCTCCCCGGCCCGAAACTGTCCCGCACCGTCCTGCCCCGCGAGGAATGGATCTCCTTCATCCCCGGCGCCCACCCCGGATACATCACCCTGGACCAGTACGACGCCAACCGCGCACAGCTGACCGCCAATGCCGCCGCGCACGGCCGGGATCGCACCGCCGGCCCGCCCCGCGAAGGACCCGCGCTGCTGCAGGGCATCATCATCTGCGGGACCTGCGGGCTGCGCATGACCGTCCGCTACCACCAGCGCGGCGACCAGCAGGTCCCCACCTATGTGTGCCAGCGCGACGGCATCTGCACATGCCCGCCGGATCTGCCAGGCCGTCCCCGGCGCCGGGCTCGACCAGCAGATCGGGCAGCTGCTTATCGACACCCTTACCCCGCTGGCCGCCGAAGCCGCCCTCACCGTCCAGGCCGAGCTCCAGCACCGCGCCGATGAAGCCGGCGCGCTGCGCGCCGCGCACGTCGAGCGCGCCCGCTACCACGCCGACCTGGCCCGCCGCCGCTACCTCGCCGTCGACCCCGCCAACCGGCTCGTCGCCGACACCCTCGAAGCCGACTGGAACACCGCGCTGCGCGCGCTCAGCCAGGCCCAGGACGCCTGCGAGCAGGCCCGCAAGCACGACACCGGGCAGCTCACCGACGCGCAGAAAACCCGGATCCGCCAGCTGGTCACCGACCTGCCCGCGATCTGGAACGACCCCGCCACCCCCGCCCGCGAACGAAAGCGCATCGCCCGGCTGCTGCTCACCGACGTCACCGTCACCCGGACCCGCGACACCATCACCGCGCACGTCCGCCTGCCCGCAGGCCAGCACACCACCCTCACCCTGCCCATCCCGCCAACCGCCGCGCAACTCCGCAAGACCCCCGCCGCCGTCGTCACCGCCGTCGATGAGCTCCTCGACCACCACACCCACGCCCAGATCGCCGGCATCCTCAACGACCGCGGCCTGACCAGCGGCGAAGGCCGCCCGTTCCACCGCCTCATCATCCGCAACATCCGCGACGAATACGGGCTGCGCAGCCGCGAACAGCGACTCCGTGACGCCGGCATGCTCACCCTGACTCAGATGGCCGGCCGCCTGGGGGTGCCCGCCAAAACCGTCAAGATCTGGTACCACGCCGGGCTCATCACCGGCCACCCCTACAACGACAAGGGCCAGTGCCTCTACCCGCCGCCCGGCGAGAACCCGCCAGCCCGGGCACAAGGACGCAAACTCAGCGAACGACGCATCGCCCACCACACCGCTCCCGCAGACCACGCGTGAACCCGCCGGAAATGTCGGACCCCACCGCTACCGTCTCCACCACGCACAACAACACAACAGCCCGCATCAGACCCGACGAGGTGCAGTATGCAACCCGAGGTTTCGCCCGCGGCGACCGGACCGGCGTCCTGACCACCCGCGTGCCGTTACCGGTGAAGACATCGTCGAATGCCGCGGCGAACTTGCTGTCCCGGTCGCGAATCAGGAACCGGAACCGCCCGGCGCGCTCGCCGAGGTCCATCAGGAGGTTACGGGCCTGCTGGGCAGTCCAGGCACCAGTCGGATGGGCGGTGACGCCCAGGATGTGCACGGCCGGGTCTGGATCTCCATCACGAACAAGACATACAGACGATGGAGCAGCACGGTGTCGACGTGCAGGAAATCGCAGGCCAGGATGCCGGAGGCCTGGGCTGTCAGGAACTGCCGCCAGGTCGGCGACGCCCGCTGCGGCGCGGGACCAAGCCCGGCGGCGGCCAGGATCCGGCGGATCGTCCCCTCCCCCACCCGGTACCCCAGGCCGAGCAGCTCACCCTGAATCCGCCGATACCCCCAGCGCGGGTTCTCCCGAGCCAGGTGCTCCACCAGCTCGCGGACCTCGACCGGGACCGGCGGCCGACCCGGTGCGTTCGGATACGTCCATTTCTTCCTGGCCAGGCGCCGGTGCCAGGCCAGCAGGGTTCCCGGGGTCACGATCCGGTGCCACCGCAGCTGCCTGGGCAGCAGCCTGGCCAGGGCAGCGATCACGGCACGGTCAGCCCAGCCCGGCCGCGGACGGGCGACCTGACGCCGCAGCACCGCGATCTCGTGACGGAGGACCAAGATCTCCGCGTCCTTCGCGGCGTCACTCCGTGCCAGCAGCACCAGCCAGCCGAACACCCGGACCATGAACAGGTAGATGAGACGGATCAGCACAAACGCCGAGCGTAAAGCAGCAGGTCAAGACATGCGCAGGGTTTTGGCACAGCACAGGGCTCGCGCAACGTCCACCGCCCGGCCTCGGGCCGGTCCCGGTCCCGCCCATCCTCATGGGATTGGTCTAGACCTATGCCGTCCAGGTATCAGCACGGATTCAGCACGCGGTCCGGAAACAACGGGAAATAACCGACACCATTCGGACAATACGGACACGAGAACGGGCCACCCTACTCCTGAGTGGGGCGGCCCGCCTTCCGTGCTGCGACCCCGTAAAACCGCAGGTCAGGCTACCGGACGGGGAGCCCGGTGACGGCCCGGCCGATGATCATGCGCTGGATCTCGGAGGTGCCCTCGAAGATGGTGAAGATCTTGGCGTCGCGGTGCCAGCGCTCGACCGGGTACTCGCGGGTGTATCCGTTGCCGCCCAGGATCTGGATCGCCTGCTCGGTGACGCGGACCGCGGTCTCCCCCGCCACCAGCTTGCACATGGAGCCCTCGGCGTGGCCGAACGGCTTGTTCTGCCGGGCCATCCAGGCGGCCCGCCAGGTCAGCAGGCGCGCCGCGTCGACCGACGCCTGCATGTCGGCCAGCATGAAGGCCACGCCCTGGTTCTGGCCGATCGGGTGGCCGAACTGCACGCGGTCGCGGGAGTACTCGGCCGCGTACTCCACCGCGGCCCGGCCGACCCCGACGGCCATCGCGGCCACGCCGGGGCGGGACGCCTCGAACGTCTTCATCGCGGCCTGCTCGCCCGCCCGGCCGCCCTCGCGGACCCGCGCCAGCCGCTCGTCCAGCCGGTCCTTGCCGCCGACCAGGCAGCGGCCCGGCACCCGGACGTCGTCCAGCACGACCTCGGCCGTGTGCGAGGCGCGGATGCCGTGCTTGCGGAACTTCTGGCCCTGGGACAGCCCGCGGGTGCCGGGCGGGATGATGAAGCTGGCCTGGCCGCGGCTGCCGAGCGCCGGGTCGACGGACGCGACGATGATGTGCACGTTGGCGATGCCGCCGTTGGTGGCCCAGGTCTTGGTGCCGTTCAGCACCCACTCGTCGTTCGCCTCGTCGTAGACGGCCCGGGTGCGGATCGCCCCGACGTCGCTGCCGGCGTCCGGCTCGGAGGAACAGAAGGCGGCCACCTTCACGTCGCCGGGCTCCCCGAACATCTGCGGGGCCCACTCCCCGATCTGCTCGTTCGTTCCGTTGCTGACCAGCGAGACCGCCGCGAGCGAGCTGCCGACCAGGGACAGCCCGATACCGGCGTCGCCCCAGAACAGCTCCTCGAACGCGATGACGATGCCGAGCCCGCTCGGCTCGAACGCCTGCTGGGCGAAGAAGTCGAGCGAGTAGAGGCCGATCTTGGAGGCCGCTTCGAGGATCGGCCACGGGGTTTCCTCGCGCTCGTCCCATTCGGCCCCGGCGGGACGGATCACGGTGGCCGCGAAGTCGTGCACCCAGTCGCGCATCTCGCGCAGGTCCTGGCTGAGGTCCAGGGAGAACTCGCCCGGTGACCGGGTTGAGCCCTGTGCGCCGGTTGCGCCCCCCGCGTCCTGCTCGCTGCCCATGCTGCTCCTCGCGCGCTATGGCCCCGATAAGTTACTCAAGAGTAACAGCGTCGGCGCCCGCGGACCAGTCCCGCCGGGTAACGGTCCGCGGCCTCGCATGCGGGGCGCGCCGGGCGCGGTAGCCTCCCGCACACGTCCGTTAAGGGGCACGAAGATCTTCTGGGCTACGAACCGGAGTGACGGTCGAGGAATTCGTAGACGTCGGCCTCGTCGACCCCCGGGAAGCTGCCGGCAGGCAGCGCGGACAGGATGTGGGAGTGCGCCCGCGCCGAGGGCCACGCCATGCCCTCCCAGCGCGACGCCAGCTCGGCTGGCGGCCGCTTGCAGCACTCGCCGTCGGGGCAGGACGAACGCATCCGGGTGGAGGTGTCGCGGCCGCGGAACCAGCGGGAGTGCTCGTACGGGACGCCCAGCGTGATGGCGAATCCGCGGTCGGCGCGCGGATCCACATGCGAGACGCAGAAGAACGTGCCGGACGGCGTGGCCGAGTACTGGTAGTACGGGGAGAAGGGATCGGCCGCACCGAACACCTGGCGCCCGGCCCACTTGCGGCACATCCGCTGGCCCTCGATCGCGCCGTCCGGGTCGGCCGGGAAGACCAGCCCGTCGGACTCGTACGCCTTGAAGATGATGCCGCTGGAGTCGTTCTTGGTGAAGTGGCACGGCATGCCGAGGTGCCGGGTGGCCAGGTTGGTGAAGCGGTGCGCCGCCATCTCGTACGACACCGAGAACACGTCCACCAGGTCCTCCACGGCCAGGTCACGTGCCTCCTTGGCGTCGGCCAGGAAGCGGACCGCGGTCTTTTCCGGCATCAGCACGGCCGCGGCGAAGTAGTTGCTCTCGACCCGCTGGCGGAGGAAGTCGGCGAAGTCAGCGCGGCTCCTCGTGCCCCAGCAGGAAGTGCCCGAGCGCCTGCAGCAGCACCGTGCGCGGCGAGTGCGTCCCGACCGGTTCCTGCTTGACGTAGATCCGGTGGTTGCGGAGATCCGTCAGGGACCGAACGGAACTGGGCAGGTCCTGCGCGTACCGGACGGAGAATCCATGCTGGCTCACCACGGACAGCAGCATGCCCTGCGACAGCGCACCGCCCGCGTAGCCCGCCGACTGCAGGGCGCCGTCGGCGGCCCGTTCGATGTCCTCGAAGTAGTTGGCGCGCTCGCGCATGGCCGCGCGCAGTTCGGCGTTGGCGGCACGCGCCTCCTCCGGTGTGGCCGTCGGCTTGCCGCGCTGCTCGCGCAGCGCCCCGGCCAGCTTCACCAGGTGCTCCAGCACTTCGTGGGCACCCGAGTACCGACCTTGAGGTGCGGTAGCCCGAGCTCGGCGTAGGCGGGATCGCGCTGCAATTCCTCCAGGGTGATCTCCAGCTGCGCCCGGCGGCTGGGCGCCTGCCGCCGCAGCAGCTCCTCCACTGGTACCGACAGCGCGGTGGCGAGGTCTTCCATCACCGAGAGCTTTGGCTCGCGGCGGCCGTTTTCCAGCAGCGAGAGCGCGGACGGCGCCCGGCCCACCCTCGTCCCCAGCTCGGCCAGGGTCAGGCCCCGGGAACGACGCAAATGGCGGAGGCGCTGGCCCATGGTCATAAGGTCTAGACCATGCTCAGACGTCAACTTTGGCGATCCTTCATTCATGAAAGCTCAGCTTATCTTCTCAATGAAATAATTTCTACGTTTTTTACTTCCTAGATTACCGTTCAGTAGCTTGATGACGAGGCATCCTGGTGTTAAGGCCACAAGAGTGGCGCGCAAGCAGGAGGCAAAGGGGACATGGACAGGATCAGCGAGCAGGCCAGCCGACTCCGGACGGCGAATGGCAGGAAAACCCGCGCTGGGCGGGCACACAGCGGACCTACACCGCCGAGGACGTGATCCGGCTGCGCGGCTCCGTTCAGGAGGAGCACACGCTCGCCCGGCTCGGGGCCGAGCGGCTGTGGTCGCTGCTGCACGACGAGGACTACGTCAACGCGCTCGGCGCGCTGACCGGCAACCAGGCCGTCCAGCAGGTCCGGGCCGGGCTGCAGGCCATCTACCTGTCCGGCTGGCAGGTCGCCGCCGACGCCAACCTGGCCGGGCAGACCTACCCGGACCAGAGCCTGTACCCGGCCAACTCGGTCCCGCAGGTCGTCCGCCGGATCAACAACGCGCTGCATGCGCGCCGACCAGATCACCTTCGCCGAGTCCAAGGACGGCGACACGGGCAGCGCCCCGTACTGGATGGCGCCGATCGTGGCCGACGCGGAAGCCGGGTTCGGCGGCGTGCTCAACGCCTACGAGCTGATGAAGGCCATGATCGCGGCCGGTGCGGCGGGCGTGCACTGGGAGGACCAGCTCGCCTCCGAGAAGAAGTGCGGCCACCTGGGCGGCAAGGTCCTCATCCCGACCGGCCAGCACATCAAGACGCTGAACGCGGCCCGGCTCGCCGCCGACGTATGCGGCGTGCCGTCCCTGGTCATCGCGCGGACCGACGCGCACGCCGCCACGCTGATCACCAGCGACGTGGACGAGCGCGACCAGGCAGTTCGTCACCGGCGAGCGCACCGCCGAGGGCTTCTACCGCATCCGCAACGGCATCGAGCCGTGCATCGCCCGCGGGCTGGCCTACGCCCCCTACGCCGACCTGCTGTGGATGGAGACCTCCACCCCGGACCTGGAGGAGGCGCGCCAGTTCGCCGAGGCGATCAAGGCCGTCTACCCCGACCAGATGCTTTCCTACAACTGCTCGCCGTCCTTCAACTGGCGCACGCCACCTGGACGACGCCACCATCGCGAAGTTCCAGCGCGAGCTGGGCGCGATGGGCTACAAGTTCCAGTTCATCACGCTGGCCGGTTTCCACGCGCTGAACTACTCGATGTTCGAGCTCGCCACGCGGGTACGCCGCCGAGGGCATGCCCGCCTACGTCGAGCTGCAGGAGCAGGAGTTCGCCGCCGAGGCGGACGGCTACACCGCCACCCGGCACCAGCGCGAGGTCGGCACCGGCTACTTCGACCTGGTGGCCTCGGCCATCACGCCCGGACTCCTCCACCGTGGCCCTGGCCGGCTCCACCGAGAGCGAGCAGTTCACAAAGGCGTGACTGCACCTGCGCGGGGCAGTTCACAAGGGCGTGAGCTGCTCCCGCCTCGGCCCTGATGGCGCTGCCTGGCGCGGCTGAGAACCCGTTCCCGCCGTTACCGCGGGAACGGGTTCTCCTGTGTCGGGGGGAACGGGTCGTTGCCGCTGCCGCCCGTGCCGCCCGTGCCGCCCGGCCGCCGGTCCCGGCAGGCGGGAACGCGTCCTGGATGATCGTCGGGGATGTGTACTGGTCCCGGGGCGGGAAGAACGCACCCTGCTGGGTGGGCGCCTCAGAATCCTCGGTCAGCAGCCCAGTCGAGGGGCCCACCGGGACGGCGCCGTACACCGTGCGCCGCCGCCACCGCGAGGGCACGAACAGCGGGATCACCATGGCCATGCCGACCAGCGCGAGGATGCCGTTGAACAGCATGGCCTCGAATCCCTGCCCGTAGATGTGGGTCTTCAGCGGGATCAGCTGGACCGCATGCCGGACGTTGGTCAGGTAGAGCCCGGTCAGGGCGAGCAGCGCCAGCCCCGGCAGCCCGGCCGCCAGCGGTGAGACCCACGGGATGGCGATCAGCAGCCCGGCCACCAGCCCGACGGCGAGCAGGGCCGCCATCGCGACCAGCAGGTTGTGGTTGTGCAGGAGTGAGCCGCCACCCCCTGGCAACGTTGCCAGCGCCCCGGTCGAGGACGGGGGCCGCAAGAGTTTCAGGTATCCCCAGCCGCCGGCGAAGAAGATGACCACCGCGGCGACGACGGCGAGAACGATCCCGACAAGATGCCGCATGTCCGCATTCCCTTCCGCCACCCGTCCCGCAGGGCGCGGCGGGTGCCTCGTGGCCGGGCGCCCGTGCGGCCGGATGACTGGTACGAGGCTAGCGCGCGGCTGTCCGCTTAGGGCTCATTCGGATCGCCCGGACGGCGGGCCGGCGCCCAGGGCGGCGCCGGGGGAAGCTCGGCGTGTTCGGCCGGGTACGGATCGGCACGCGCCGTCTCGAACGACGGCGGAACGGGGTTCGCATACGGGTGCGAGGACGGGTACCGGGGCAGCCGCGGGACTGTTTGCCGAGGTCGTACCGGCTCGGCCTGCGGCGGTAGCGGACGGGCCAGCCGCGGCGGCGAAATGGGCGAAATGGACGGGGGCGCCATCGGGGACCGGGGCGCACGCCGTTGCCCGGGCGCTAGCTGCGGTGGGGATAGCCCGGGTCCGGCGGCAAGGTCGCGCATGCTGTTTTCCGTGGGCGGCCGCGGGTCCTGCAGCCGGATCCGGGCCGTCAGGGCCACGGCCACCAGGCCGGCGCAGATCCCGTAGGTCCAGGCCGCCCACGCGGGGCCGCCCCGCATGAGCATGCCGTGCAGAATGGCCAGCGGCCAGGCCACGTAGATGGACCGGTGGATGACCCGCCACAGTTGCGGGTACCGCGATCCCGCGTAGCGCATCCGGGCCAGGCTGGTCGCGATGATGGCGATCACCAGGTCGGAGGCGATCGTGCCCAGCCCCAGGTAGAGCCGGTCGCGCGCGTCGGTGAAGGGCAGCACCGCGGCGAGCAGCCCGGCCTGGGCCGAGACCGTCTCCAGCAGGATGTGCACGAGCAGGAAGCCGACCGCGGTCAGCGCCACCGCACGGTGCGCGATCTGCGCGGTCACCCGCGTCCCGGCGGAAAGGAAATAACGCTCGGTCGCGGCGACCCCGAGCACGACCGCGACGGTCAGGGCGAGCAGGGCGAGTTCGCCCGAGCAGGCCTCCAGGGCCTGGGCCAGGGATGCGCTGATCTGTGCTCCCCCGTGCCCTGCTCCCCCGTGGCCCATGGCCACGATGACGAGGGACGTGGCCATCACGATCAGGCCCGCCGCGCCGACCGCGGCCAGCGAGCAGACGGCGGTCGCGGCCGATGTCATTCCGGCCGGCCAGAACCGCCGTATGGCCCCGGTGCCAGGGCGCCATCCCGCGTCACGGCGGACGGAAGCGTGGCGCATCAGACCTCCGCGGCATCGATCGCTTTCCGCCGTTTATCCTGCGATTTCATTATCCGCATCTAACCACCAGGGCGGCCGCGCCCGGGGCCAACCGCCTGCCGGAAACTTTGCCGACGTGAAGTTCCGGCAGCCCGTCCGTATCCCCGTCCGCGTCCCCGCCACGGTGCGTGGCCGCCATGCGTTCGCCACGCCGGTGTAGCGAGCGCGTAACGCCCGGCTCAGCCGGCTCACAGCGAGCCGCCAGTATGCTGGCGCGCGTGCGAATTGATGGGATCTTCGGGGCGATCGGCGCGTTCGCGGTCAAATTTCGGTGGGTCATCGTGGTGGTGTGGGTGCTGGCCACGTTCGCGGTGCCCCGCTTCCTGCCGTCGCTGGCCAGCGTGACGCAGGGCAACAACGCCAACTTCCTGCCGGCCAGCGCGCCCAGCCAGCACGCCGTGGATCTGGCCCAGCCATTCGGCACCACCAACCTGGTGCCGGTCCCGGTGGTGGCGGCGGTCAGCCAGGGGCAGCTGACCCCCACCGACACCGCGTGGCTGAACACCCTGCGGCAGGACCTCCGCACGGTGCCGACGGTGGTGCGCGCCACCGACCTGGGCACATCGCGCGACGGGCAGGCCGAGCAGTTGCAGGTGCTGTCCAACGTCGGCCAGGGCGACCAGGCCGGCGTGACCAAGCTGGTCGACAACCTCCGCACGGCCATCGCGCGGGCGGGGCCGCCGGCCGGCCTGCAGGTGCACCTGGCCGGGGCCATCGCCGTTCAGGTGGACCAGCAGAAAAAGAGCGGTTCCACCGGTAACCAGGAAGAGCTCCTGTCGGTCATCTTCATCCTGATCCTGCTGCTGCTGATTTTCCGGTCGCTGCTGGCGCCGCTGATCACGCTGCTGCCCGCGTTCATGGCGGTGGCCATTTCCGGCCCGCTGGTCGCCGAGGCGGCGCACGCGGGCCTGAAGGTCTCGCAGATCGCCCAGCTCATGCTGATCGTGCTGGTGCTGGGGGCCGGCACCGACTACGGATTGTTCCTCGTGTTCCGGGTCCGTGAGCAGCTCCGGGCCGGGGTGGAGAGCAGGGAGGCGGTGCGGACCGCGCTGGTCCGGGTCGGGGAGTCGATCACCTTCTCCGCCGCCACCGTCGTCGCGGCCCTGCTGTCGCTGCTGGCGGCCACGTTCCAGATCTACTCCGCGCTTGCGATCCCGCTGGCCATCGGCATCGGCGTGATGCTGATAGGCGGGCTGACGCTGCTGCCGGCGCTGCTGGCCATCTTCGGCCGGGCCGCGTTCTGGCCGTCCAAGACCCTCTCCGGCACGGGCAAGGTAGGCGTCTGGGGCCAGATCGCCACGCGCATTGTGCGGCACCCCGCCCCCGCGCTGCTCACCGGAGTGATCGTTCTCGGGGCCCTGGCTCTCGCGGTCACCGGGTACAAGCCGGCCGGATTCGGCGGCACCCTGAACGCCCCCAGCGGCACGGATTCGGCGGCCGGCCAGGCGCTGCTGGCCAAGCACTTCCCGGCCAGCAGCGCCAACCCCACCAACCTGATCTACAAGCTGAAGGAGCCGGCCTGGGACGAGCCGCAGGCGATCGCGGCCGGTGAGCAGAAGATCGTCAGCAGTGGCCTGTTCACCGGGGTGACCGGGCCGCTCAACCCGGTCGGGGCGGTCAACCTGACCCCGGCCCAGTTCGCCGGCCTGCACGCCGCGCTGGCGTACCTCGGGCCGCCGTCGAAGCTGCCGACCACCCCGCCCAGCCACCTCCCCGTCCCGGTGCAGGCCTACCAGGTGTACCGCGCGACCGCGCAGTACGTGAGCGCCGACGGCCGGACGATCCAGTTCGAGGCGGGCCTGAAGGCCGGGGATCCGTCGTCCACGGCGGCGATGAACGCGGTGCCGGCTATCCGCCAGGCAGCGGCAGCGGCCGTCCCGACCATGGGCGCGGCCGATTACGGCGTCGGCGGCGAGGCGCCCGCGTTCTACGACATCAGCCAGATCTCCGACCGGGACCTGCTGCACGTGATCCCGATCGCGATCCTGGTCATCGGCGTGCTGCTGGCCCTGGTGATGCGGAGCCTGGTGGCCCCGCTGTACCTGATCGCCTCGGTGGGCCTGTCCTACCTGGCGGCCCTGGGCCTGTCGGTGCTGATCTTCGTCAAGCTGGCCGGCGACGGCGGGCTGACCTTCATCCTCCCGTTCCTGATGTTCATCTTCCTGCTCGCGCTCGGGGAGGATTACAACATCCTGGTGATGTCCCGGATCCGGGAGGAAGCCTACAACTACCCGCTCCGGGAGGCGGTGAGCCGTGCGATCGCGGTCACCGGGACCACGGTCACGTCCGCGGGCATGGTCCTGGCCGGGACGTTCGCGGTCTTCGCGCTCGTCGGCGGGCGCGGCTCGGGCGGCAGCCAGATCCGCGACGTCGGCGTGGGCCTGGCCCTCGGCGTGCTGATGGACACCTTCGTGGTCCGCACGGTGCTGGTTCCCTCCACGGTCGTGCTCCTCGGCCGGTGGAACTGGTGGCCGTCCCGGCTCAGCCGCCTGCCCGCCGACCGCCCCCGGGACGACGGGCACGGCGGGGGCGGCGGCCCCGGTGGCGCCGGTCCCGGCGCCGGGCCGCCCGGACCGGACGGCGTGGCGCTGGATACCCCGGCCCAGCCTGCCGGCCGGAGCGAAGCGGCCCCGGCCGGACGCGAGGCGGCCCCGGCTCGCTCTGCGGTCGCTCCGGTAGAGCCCAAGGCCGCCCCGGCCCAGTCGGCCAGTGCCCCGGCAGAGCCCGAAGCGACCCCCGGCAAGCCGGTGAGCACACCCCCGCGCTAGCCGCCCGGCATCCCCCGCTCGCACAAATGCTGAGGTGAACTCGGGACATGCCGCCCGTGGTGCTGGCCAGATGACCGTTGACCGGACAGACTCGTGCCGGGAGCCCGAGGTACCGGCATAGGGTACGAGCGGACACAGCGTTAACGCTCGGCACGACGCTGGCGGCCGGGCCCAGCGCCCCCGGACAGCGTGCGAGCGGAAGGGACGCCGATGCAGGAACTGCGCTTCGTCGCGGTAAGCGAAGACGGCAGCTACGCCGTCCTCGCCATTCCGGGGCGGAGCGGGCGCTTCATGCTGCCCGTCGACGACCGGCTGCGCGCAGTCGCACGGGGTCAGTTCTCGCGGCTCGCCCAGTATGAGATTGAAGTGGAGAATCCCTTGCGACCCAAGGAGATCCAGGCACGAATCCGCGCCGGGGAGACAGTCGAGGAGATCGCGGACGCGGCGGGAATCCCGGTCGAACAGAGTCCGCTGGTTCGAGGGCCCCGTCCTCGCCGAGCGCGGTTATGTGGCCCAGCAGGCGCAGAACGCGTCCGTGCGCCGCCAGGGGGACTCCACGCCCGGTCCCCGTCTGGGCGAGGTGGTGGCCGAGCGCCTCACCGAGCTGGGGGCCGATCCGGAGGACGCGCAGTGGGACTCGCGCAAACACGGTGACGGGAGCTGGCAGGTTCAGCTGGCGTTCCGGGCCGGCGGTCGCCTGCACATCGCCGAGTGGCTGTTCGACCCGCGCCGCCGGCACGTGACGCCCGCCGACGACAACGCGGGTCGGCTGTCGCTGCCGGAAGCCGAGCTGCCCCCGCCGACCGGCGGATCGCTCGGGGCGGCCACCGTGACCCCGATCAGGCGCCCGGACCGCCGGGAGGCCGCACCGCAGCATCACGCCGTCGAGGAACCGGTCGAGGAGCCGAGCGCGCGGGCCGCCGCGCACGCGGCGTCATCACCGTCGTTCGCGCCCCCGCGCCCGCCGGCCGGCCGGCCACCAGAGACCCGGAGCCCGGCCGCCCAGGCCCCAGCCGGTCAGGCGGCGGCCGGTCAGGCCCCAGCCGGGCACGCGGCGTCCGGTCGGGCCGCGTCCAGTCAGGCGGCGGCCCGGACCAGGGACACAGCTACGGACCGAGCCGGGGACCGCTCCGCTGCGCGGGAACAGGACCGCCCGGCGGCCGCGAGCGCGGGCCACGCGACCACTCCGGCTGCCGCCGCACCCGTTGCCCCTGAACCAGCCGCCCCTGAACCAGCCGCCCCTGAACCAGCCGCCCCTGAACACCGGCCGCCCCTGCACCGGCGGCCTCTGCACCGGCGGCCGCGCCAACGGCGGGAAATTCGGATGCCGAACGGGCGGCTGCGGGAGACGCCGGCACGGAACTAGCCGCCAGCTCCGGGACCGTCCCCGCCAGAACCGCACCCCAGGCGCCGCCGCAACCAGCCGCCGAAAAGCGTGCGGATGAGGCTCCGGTCCGCGGGCGCGGCAAGAAGGCGGCGGGACCGCGCGGCCGGCGGTCGTCGGTCCCGTCGTGGGACGAGATCATGCTGGGAAACTCGCGCCAGCCGGAGTAGGCCGGCACCAGCAGGCCGGCAGCATCGGCCCGGCGCGGCCAGAGCGGACACGCCTGCCCGTCATTGCCCCGGGCCGCCTTCCGCCCACATAAGATCGGGCACCGGAAGCGGTCCGGCTTCCGGATCGGGTTACCTGTGGCAACCGGAGGGCAACGGTGACGGGCGCGTGAGCCGGTTTCGGCGGGTGGGCTGCCGCCCCCACGCAGGCATTGCCGCTGCGGCGGTGACGGCCCTGCTCACCGGGTGCGGGGCCGCCTCCGAGGGCTCGAGCCTGACTCCGGACGCGCCGTCCACCATGACCGTGAGCAGCGCCGCCTTCAGCCAGGGTGCGCTCCCGCAGCATTTCACCTGCCACGGGACGAGGATCAGCCCGCCGCTGGACTGGACCGGGGCTCCGTCCGGGACGAAGAGCTACGCCATCGTGGTGGACGACGCGGCCGCGCCGATCACGCCGTACATCTACTGGATCGTGTTCGACATCCCGGAAACGACGACCGACATCCAGACCGGTCCCCAGCTGCCCCCGGGGGCCAAGCAGGCCGACAACAGCCTGGGCCGGGCCAGTTACGACCCGCCGTGCCCGACCGCTCCCGGGCACAGTTACCGCTTCACGGTGTACGCGCTGTCGTCCACGTTGAACCTGCCGAACGGCGCGTCGACGCTGACCGCGTGGAAGGCGATCGCCCAGGCGGCGGTCGCGCGGGGCCGCATCGCCGTCGCCGCGATGCCATAACTTTGGTAATCCACATACACCGGCCAGTAAGGTCCGGAAGAATCGGACGTCGGGGCGACCAGGCTTAGACGGGTCCAGGGCGCTAGCGAAACCGGGGGCAGGTCCGCGTCGATGGCCGCGTGTGCCTCGCTAGTGCCACCCATGAGGCCATGGTTTGTTGGGTGGTGAAATGACTCTGCTCGTGGTCCTCGGGGTCGTGGTGATCGCCACGATTCTCGCGGCCCTCTACCTCAGTCTGAAGTCGGGACGGGGCGATGAGCCCGATCTTGACGACGCCGGAGCCGGTGAACGGCAGGCCAGAGGCGAGAGCAGGTCGGGCAGATCAGCGTCGCTGGCGGGCCGGGTGCGGTCCATGGCTGACCGCGGCCAGGCGGCCGGATCATCCCGGCGCCGTTTCGGCGGCGACGATAACGACGAGTACGACGTCCCGGACTACGTCACGGCGCGCCGGTCCTCCCGCAGGGCGGGCGGCGGAGACCGCAGCAGCCTGGTCACGGCGGGGACGGGCCGGCGAGCGTCTGGCGGCCGGGAGGCGGCCGGATTCGACCAAACCGACCCTGCCGCGCGTGCTGGCTACGGCCACGCCGCGGGCTACGACGGGTACGACGCCGCGGCGGACACGCACGTGTCCGGCCCGATGGGCGGCGACCCCGATACCGGTCCGTACGCCACCGGCGGGTACGACGCGAGCGGCTATGACCCGGGCACGGGACCGATGCCGGGGTACGGCAGCGAGCCGCCGCGCGGTTACCGTGATCGGGACGACAGCTACCCGCCGGCGGACCGCTCCTCGTCCGCGCATCTCCCCGCGGCCGGCGATTTGGGTGGGGCGGCCGGCGATTTCGGCGAGCCCGCGGCCAGAAGCCCGCGCGGGCAAGGACGGCCGGCCGGCCGCCGCCGCGCTCCCGGGCCGGCCCCGTCACCCGGTTACGACGACGCACCGACCGCGCTGACCGACAGGCCGTTCGCATCCGCTGCCGGGCCGGACTCGCCGTCCGAGGACGCTGACGACAGCACCGGCGGTTCCCGTAGCGAGCGGCGGCGGATCGCCAGGATCCAGAAGCCGCAGTTGCGGATCGGGCGCTCCCGGCAGGACTACGACAACGATCCGTGGCCCGAGGCCGACGAGATCGACGGCGTTTCCGACGATCAATTCTGGAGCGACCTGTCCTCGGACAAGCCGCTGGCCACGACCGCGCGGACCGCGCAGGCCCCGGGCGAAGCCGGGCAGCCCTGGACACCGGCCGACGGCCCCGGCCGGCCCGGGGGCCCCGGCGCGGCCGCGGGCCCGGATTCGCCCGGAATGGTATCCGCGCCAGTCGAGGCGGACACCCAGGCGATGGGGCGGGGGCGCCGGGCGCGCAGGCGGCCCGCAGAACCGGAAGACGGCACGGAGCCGCGCCCGCGGCAGCAGCCCGACCGCGGGCCGGCTGCGTTCGGCGGTCCCGGCGGTCCCGGCGGTCCCGGCGGTCCCGGCGGTCCCGGTGCGCCGGGCGGCACGCGGCGCCGGGGCGAGCCGACACGATCTGCGCGCGGTGCCGAAGAGGACCCGCTGACCAGCGCGTCGTTCTCCCGGCACGCCCGCGAGGCCAGCGACAGCCGGTCCTACCGGGCCTCTCGCCAGACGCACCGGCCCTCGCACGGCCGGCCGGACGCGTCGACGGACGAGACGCAGACCTTCCGGCCCGACCCGCGCGGCTATGGGGCACCCGGCCCAGGTGGGCCTAGCACGCCCACCGGTCCCAACACGGTGGGCGGCCCGGCGGGGCGGCGCGACCCGTACGGGGACAGCGGGTACCGGAACGGTGCGCGCCCCGCCGGTTCCTACCCGGAGAGCACCGGCGGCTACGAGACCCCCACCCGCGGCTCCCGGCACGCGGCCCCACCCGGGGGCGCCCGCCCGCCCGCGGGGGGTACCCGCCCGCCCGCTGGCGGCGCCCGCCCGCCCGCGGCCAGGCAATCCGGGCCGTTCGCGCCCCGCGCTTCCGGGTCCGGCGCACGGCACACCGTCCTACCCGGACTCCGCGTATCCGGACCGGTCCTCCCCCAGGACCGGCGCGCCCCCCGCCTACCCGGGCGGCAACGGAACGTCGGCCTACCCGGGCCCGAACGGAAGTTCCTCCTACCCGGGCAGCAACGGGAGCGGGCCCTATCCCGGGACGTACGGGGACCCGGCACCGCCGGGAGGGCCCGGGGGCACGGGCGGGTACCGGGGACGCCGGTCCAGCAACCGGGACCCCCGGCGGCCGGACGACCCGTACGAGGACCCCTACGGCAGGCCGGACGGCACCCGCTACTGAGTACCGGTTCCTGAATGCTCACCCGGCACTGAAGCATGCCGTTACCGGGGCGGCGCCGTCAGCGCGCGGCGCCGCCTGAGGCATGCTAGGTCTTATGCCTGAAGGGGACACCGTTCTGGCACGCGGCCCGGCTCCTGCACGACGCGCTGGCCGGCCGGGAGCTGACGCGCAGCGACTTCCGGGTGCCCCGCTACGCGCTGGCCGACCTGTCGGGCCACACCGTCACCGAGGTCGTGCCCCGGGGGAAGCACCTGCTCATCCGGATGGACAACGGCCTGACCGTGCACACGCATCTCAAGATGGAAGGCCGCTGGCGGATCGCGCCCGTGTCCGAGCGGCTGCGGGAGAGCTACCGGATCCGCCTCGTCCTGGAGAACGCCGGGTGGCGCGCGATCGGGTACGAACTCGGGATCGTCGAGATCGTCCCCACCGCGCAGGAGGACCGGATCACCGGCCACCTCGGCCCGGACCTGCTCGGCCCCGACTGGGACCCGGACGAGGCGGTGCGGCGGCTGCGTGAGGACCCGGACCGCCCCGTCGGCGAGGCACTGCTCGACCAGCGGAACCTGGCCGGGATCGGGAACGTGTACAAATCCGAGGTGCTGTTCCTGCGCGGCATCCGGCCCACCCGGCCGGTCGGCAAGATCAATGACCTCGACGCGCTGGTCAGCCTGGCGCACCGGATGCTGGACTTCAACAAGGACCGGTACGACCGGGTAACGACCGGCGACCAGCGCCGAGGCCACGAGACCTGGGTATACGGCCGGCGCGACCGGCCTTGCCGGCGCTGCGGCACCCGCATCCGGCACGCGGAATTCGGCGACCGGATCACCTACTGGTGCCCGTCATGCCAGCCCGATTGAGCCCACCGCGGCCCGGCAGGCCGCACCGGAGAGCGCGCCCCGCATCGATGAGTGATGACCTCGGCCGCGGCAGAGCGTACTGTTGCGACATTACGCGATCAGCGAACCGGGTGCCCGGTCCGGACAAAGATCAATTCAGCGTAGGGCAAACTGACAACATGACAGTGGACATGCCATGAGCAAGCAGGTAACGCCCCCGCCGCGAGGCGACAAGCCGACCCCCTCTGCTCCGCCTCCGCCGCCGGCCTGGCGGCACTGGCTGTGGCCGATCGCCATCGTCATCGTGCTGGCGCTGTGGTTCGCGCTGCCGGCGGTGCACACCACCTCCCCCGTGACGCTGACCTACTCCCAGTTCCTGTCGGACGTGTCGGCGCACCAGGTCAAGACCATCAACCTGGCGCAGAGCGGGCAGACGAGCACGGGCACGCTGACCAACGGGAAGACCTTCACCACCGTCATCCCGGCCCAGGCCGGCCAGGCGCTGCTGAACCAGCTCCAGTCGGCCAAGGTCCAGATCACCGCAGCCCCGAGCGGCGCGTCGTTCGGCTCGCAGGTTCTTTCCTGGCTGATCATCCTGCTGCCGCTGCTACTGCTCGGCTACCTGTGGTTCCGGCTTTCCCGCAACGCCGCCGGCCAGCTCCAGGGCGTCATGGGCGTCGGCCGGTCACGCGCCAAGGTGTTCGACGCCGAGCGGCCCACGACCCGGTTCTCCGACGTCGCCGGGTACGACGGCGCCAAGCGGGAAATCTCCGAGGTGGTCGACTTCCTCAAGGAGCCCGACCGCTACACCCGGGTGGGCGCGGTCCCGCCGCGCGGCGTGCTCATGGTCGGGCCGCCCGGTACCGGCAAGACGCTGATCGCCCGGGCTGTGGCCGGCGAGGCGGAGGTACCGTTCTTCTCCGTCGCGGGCTCCAGTTTCGTGGAATTGTTCGTCGGCGTCGGCGCAGCCCGCGTCCGCGACCTGTTCAGCGAGGCGCGCAAGCGCGCTCCCGCCATCATTTTCATCGACGAAATCGACGCGATCGGGCAGCGCCGCTCCGGCGGCCAGGTCTACGCGTCCAACGACGAGCGCGAGCAGACACTGAACCAGCTGCTGTCGGAGATGGACGGCTTCGACCCCGCCTCGGGCATCGTCGTGCTCGCCGCCACGAACCGCCCCGAGGTGCTGGACCCGGCGCTGCTGCGCCCCGGCCGGTTCGACCGGCAGGTCACGATCCCGCTGCCGAACGTCACCGAGCGGGCCGCGATCCTCGCCGTGCACAGCCGCGGCAAGCAGCTCTCCCCGGATGTCGACCTGAACGCAGTGGCCCGCGGCACCCCGGGATTCTCCGGCGCCGACCTGGCCAACCTGGTCAACGAGGCCGCGATCTTCGCGGTACGCAGCGGCCGCGAGATCATCACCGCTGCGGACTTCTCCGCCGCGCGGGACCGGATCATCCTCGGCCGCCGCGAGGACTCCAACGTGCTGCTGCCGTCGGAGAAGCGCTCGGTAGCGGTGCACGAGGCCGGCCACGCCATGGTCGCCGCGCTGTCCCCGCAGGCGGATCCGGTGGCCAAGGTGACGATCCTGCCCGCGGGACAGGCGCTCGGGGTCACCGAGCAGCTTCCGCTGGTCGAACGGCACCTTTACCCCGAGGACTACCTCTACCAGTCGCTGGCGGTGCGCCTTGGCGGCCGCGCGGCGGAGCTGGTCAAGTTCAACCAGGGCTCTACCGGCGCCGTCAACGACCTGGCGTCGGCCACCGACCTGGCCACCCGGATGGTCCGCGAGTTCGGCCTGTCCCCCGCCGTCGGCCCGGTCGGATACCCGCAGGGCGGATCGATGTACCTGGACGGCGGCAGTCCCGGCTTCTCGAGCCGGCCGTACGCCGAGTCCACCCAGGCCGTCATCGACCGGGAGGTCTCCCGGATGCTGCGCGAGGCCGAACAGAAGGCGACCACCCTGCTGCGCGACCACGTGACCGAGCTCGACCAGCTCGCTGACCTGCTCATCGACCAGGAAACCGTGGACGGCGGGGAGGTCTACCGGCTGCTGGGCCTGACCCCGCCCGACCGCATCGAGGACGCCCCCACGGTGGCGCCGCACCTGGTTCCCGCCGAGCACCACGCGGCCGATCACCGTGCCGCCGCACCGGCGCAGGAGAACCACAACACGAACTGACAGCGCCATCCACACTGGGCCATCCACACTGGGCCATCCACACTGGGCCATCCATCCCCGGCCATCCGGGTTGGCGCATCCGCACAGAGTCGAACAGGGAAACCCTTGACGGCCCTTTACGGCCAGGTTAAGTTACACCATTAAATAAGCCTTGTATCAACTCGCCGGCTGGCCCTACCGAGCCACGGGCGGAGGTGAGGCGTGCGCCGGATACCCCGGCGCACGCTGAGCGTGCGCACGCGAAACCGCCTCCGGGCTCATCCTTCCGTTCACCCTGTCCGTTCAGGTCACCCTGCCCCGTTCAGGCCATCTCCAGGAGCCGCGCCCATGCCCGCTCTTCCTTTCCGCCTGTCCGCCCGCGTCCCGAGCGCGGAACGGCCCCCCTCCCCACCCGGCCGCTCACGTCCCCGGGCCCACTCGCCCCTGCGTCGGCACGGCAGGCTCGTCGGTAAGCCACGCGAGTAACCCGATCTCGATTCAGGACACGTTCTTCCGGATCGGCGGCGACATTGCCGGCAAGGCCACGAACAGCCTGGTCGTGAACGCCAACAACACCCTCGTCAACGACATCTGGGCCTGGCGCGCCGACCATGGCAACTCGGGCACCGTCGGCTGGACGACGAACACCGCCACCAGCGGCCTGGTCGTCAACGGCAACAACGTCCTGGCCACCGGGCTGTTCGTGGAGCACTACCAGGGCTACGACGTCTCCTGGAGCGGCCAGGGCGGTGAGACGATCTTCTTCCAGAACGAGATGCCGTACGATCCGCCCAACCAGGCCGCCTGGATGAACGGGTCGACCAACGGCTACGCCGCCTACCGGGTCGCGCCCGGCGTCACTACCCACCAGGCGTATGGGCTCGGCAGCTACTGCTACTTCAACGTCAACCCCGCGGTGGTCGCGGACCATGCGTTCGAGGCCCCGAACACTCCCGGCGTGCAGTTCCACGACCTGCTCACGGTCTCCCTGGGCGGGGTCGGCGTGATCGAGCACGTCATCAACTCCACGGGCGGGGCCACTCCCTCCAACACCACTCCCGTGAACGTCACCAGTTATCCCTGACCCGTAACCAGTTATCCCTGACCTCCTCACCTGAGGACCCGGGGCGGCCTTTCCGCGAATGCTGCGGAAAGGCCGCTGGCGGTCCGGGGGGCTATGTCCGTACAGGTGGTGGCCCACATGGCGGTGAGGGCGGCGGCGATGGCCAGGACCCCGAGGGCACCGACCCGGCCCAGGGGGCCGTTCAGCGCGGCGACCAGATAGGGGGCACCGAACCCGGCGTAGCTGAGCGCGTAGTAGCAGGCGACCACGGCGCCGTGCTCACCCTCGTCCGCGAGCCGCTCGCACTCGCGCAGCCCGGACACCAGGCAGAGGCCATAGGCCAGCCCGAACCCGATGGCGCAGCCGATCGCGGCCGCCCGGCTGGCGTAGGTCGCCGCGACCGCTGCCCCCGCCGCGGCCACGACCGCGAAGCCGAGACCGGCGACGTACCCGGCGAGGCTGAGCCGGGCCTCAATCCACCGGGCCAGCGGCTGGACCGCGATTCCGCTGGCCACGGTCAGCGACGTAACCAGGCCGGCGAAGCCCACCGACACGCCGTCCGCGCCGCTGGCCTCCTGCGGCAGCACGACAAACGCGAGCGCCAGCGACCCGAACACCCAGGGGCCGGCCGGCGCCACGGCCCGCCAGAACCGGCCGGAACGGACCGCACGCGGCGGCCAGCGCCGGGCACCGGCCCGTGCCGCGGAGGCACCGGACCGGGAGGCGGTAACGGTCTCCGGGGCACGCCAGATGACGGCGATGGCGAGCAGCGCGATGACCGCGTGCGGCAGGTACGGGAGCACCAGCGGGTCCGGCGCCCACTGGGCCAGCGCCGACGCCACCGCCGGACCGGACCCGAAGCCGGCCGAAAGCGCCACCGCGGCGCGCCGGGCACTGACCGCGGGATTGGGTGACAGCTCCTGGACCCAGGCGGTCGCCGAGCCGAAGACCACGCCCGAGCACAGGCCCGATAGCGCGCGCCCGGCCGCGAGCAGGGGCAGCGAGTGGCCGCCGTCCATGAGCAGGGTGGTGGCCAGCGGCGAGGCCACCAGGAAGGGGATCACCGCGGGACGCCGGCCGACGCGGTCCGACACCGGGCCGCCGACCAGCAGGCCCGGGATCAGAGTCGCCGCGTAGATGGCGAAGAGCGCGGCCTCTACCCCGGCACTCAGCCGCAGCTCATGCCGGTAGCTGACCAGCAGCGGGGAGAACTGATTGGCCCCCCAGGCCACGGCGAACATCGCGAACGCCACCCGGCGCCAGCTTCCAGCGGCATACAACTCTGGTGCTCCCCCCCGGGTGCGTATTCGCCTACCTAACCAGAGGTGGCCGGGCAGGTCCGGGTAAATGGGGAGCACCGACCATAACGGTATGGACGCGGCCGTGGGCGACCCCGGGGCGCTGACCGAGACCGTCGGCGACGGGGACGGCGGGGCTGTCGTCGGCGTCGGCGCGGGTGTCGTGGCGGGCGCGGTGGAGGGTGTCGGCGACGGGCTGGACTGCGTGGGCGAGGCGGAGGGCGAGGCCGACGGGGTGGCGGCCGTACTGCCCTGCGCCGGGCCGACCAGGTTCGGGGTGGTGACCGGATGATGGCTGGGCGTCAGCAGCAGGACCGCGGCCGCGACCACGACGCCGAGCACCGCCACCAGGCCGCCGGTGGCCACGCCCGCGGTGAACGCCGAGCGGTCGCGGCGGAATTCGCTGGTGCGCCGGTCCCGCAGCCATTGCGGCAGCGCGGCGCGCTGGGCGGCCCAGCTGTTGACCGGCGCGGCCGCCATGCCGAGCGTGGGGAACAGCAGCAGCGCCGCCAGCAAAATCCCGCTGAGCTGGGGCGCCTTGGACAGCGCGGCCGCGATCCCGGCGAAACCGAGCACCGCCAGCGACGTCTCGGCCCAGTTGGCCCGCAGCGCCTCCCACCACTTGGCCTGCTCGCTCGTCTTGGGCGTGCGCAGGAAGGCCGCCTTCCGCGCGAACAGCCCCAGCACCGACGCGCGCGCCACCACCAGCGAGGTGGACTGCCAGATGAAGAACGCGCCCAGGGCGTCCCGCCAGCTGGCGCCGGTCCCCCGGCGCAGCAGGGCGACGGCCCGCACCAGGCCGAGAATGACCAGGACTGGGACCGTCGCGACCAGGAACGTGGTCAGCTTGCGGAACAGCTCGCCGCCGCCCAGGGCCAGGTTGGCCGCCCCGGCGAGCAGGAACACCAGGAAGACCAGCCCGAGCAGGTCGCCGTACCACTGCAGGCCGCCGGCCAGGTACGCCCACCGCTGGGCGAGGCTCAGGTGGTTCTCCCGGGTCTTGCGGGCGGGCAGCAGCGAGCGCCAGTGCATGCGCAGGATCTGAATCCCGCCGAAGCACCACCGGTACCGCTGGCCCTTGAGCGCCTCGAAGGTCAGCGGCATGATGCCGTGGCCCCAGGACTGGTCTAGGTGCAGGCCGGACCAGCCCGCCCGCAGCAGGCGCAGCGAGAGCTCGGCGTCCTCGGTGATGCACCATTCGTCCCAGCCGCCCAGCTCGTCCAGCGCGACCCGGCGGATCAGCCCCATCGTCCCGGCGAAGATGGCGCCGTTGTGCTCGTTGCGGGACGGCTGCGACACGGCGAAGAAGTACTTGTAGGAGTAGTAGAGCCGCCGGTAGTAGCGCGCGTACTGCCAGTCCCGGTAGTCCTGCGGGGCCTGGACGAACCCGGTCCACGGGTCGGCGAACGCCGGCGCGCAGCGCCGCAGGAAGCCCGGCTCGATCTGGTAGTCCGAGTCCACCACGCCGATCAGCTCGGCACGGGAATCGGTCAGCTCGCGCAGCGCGTAGTTCAGCGCGCCGGACTTGTAGCCGGGCCAGTCCGCCAGGTGCGCGAACTTCACGCCGTGCCGGGCGCACCAGGCCTCGACCGGGCGCCACAGTGACTCGTCGTCGGTGTTGTCATCGATCAGGATGACCTCGAAGCGCGGGTAGTTGCTGCGCAGCAGCGACCGGAGCGTGTCGATCACCATGCCCGGCGGCTCGTTGTGCGCCGGGACGTGCAGGCTGACCATGGGCAGGTCGCGCTCGTCGACGCCGAACGTCACGTCCGGGGTGATCCGCCGGCGCCATTGCTCGGTGCCGAGCGCGTCGCAGATCTCCCACAGGTACGCGCACGACAAGATCGCGGCGAACACCTCGAAGAACCACAGCAGCACGCCGCCGACGGTGCTGGCCGGGCCGAGGTGGCTCTGGAACGTCCACTCCAGCGCGTACGTCAGGTACACCACGAACAGGAAGAGCGTCGACGCCCAGGCCAGGTGGGCGCGGGCGTTCCACTGCCGGGTCACCGGCAGCCAGACCACGCTCGCGAACACGACCCCGGCCAGGCCGGCGACCAGATTGTGCTGCGATACGCCCAGCAGCCGCAGGGCGCCGGCGACCGCGGCCGCCAGCACCGCGGTGCCGAGCACGGCCAGCGCGAACCGGCGGGTGGCCGGCCACGCGCCGGCCGTCCTCGCATGCTGGTGGGCCGGGGTGAACAGCGCGATCGAGCTAAGGGGCGCCGCCACCATCCCGGCTAGCAGCAGAGCCGCAAGCATCGGATGCCTTTCGCCGCTTTTACGGCCAATATGCCGGTCTGGCGGCGGCGCCGGATGAAGATCGCGGTTTCTTTACCCCTCTGCGACCTCTTCCGGTACGGCCGGGGCTGCCCGTAACGGGTGCCAGCCCGGCCGGGGGGCGTGCGGGCGCATCCGCGGGAGCCCGCACCTAGCATCGGTGTTAGCGGTGCCAGGCGTTCACCGGTGCCGGGTGCCGACGACCACGGTGGCGTTCAGGTCCTCGCTGACCGTCACGCGTGATCCCAGACCGCCCGCGGCGAAGGCCTCCCTCGCGGGCTGCGCCTGGCGCTCGCTGACCTCGCTGAGGAGGCTGCCGCCCGGTGCCAGCCATTCGCGGGCACCGGCGGCCACCCGGCGCAGCACGTCGAGGCCGTCGCTGCCCCCGTCCAGCGCGACCTGCGCCTCGTGCAGCCGGGCCTCGGCTGGCAGCAGCGCAATCTCCGGGGTCGGGATGTAGGGCACGTTGGCGGTCAGGACGCCGACGCGGCCGCGCAGCCCGGGCGGGAGCGGCCCGTATAGATCCCCCTCGTACACCTGGCCGCCCGCGGCGGCCAGGTTGCGCCGGGCACACCGCACCGCGGCCGGATCCACATCGGCGGCGTGCAGTTCGGCCGAATCCAGCGCCGCGGCCACCGCGGCGCCCACCGCACCCGAACCGCAGCACAGGTCGAGCACAACCACCGGCTCTCCGGGCCGGGCCGCCTGCCAGCCCAGGGTGATCGCGGTGCGGGCCAGGAACTCCGTGCGCCGGCGGGGCACGAACACCCCCCGGTCCAGGTGAATCCGCACCCCGCAGAACTCCGCCCAGCCCAGGACGTGCTCGAGGGGCAGGCCCGCGACGCGCTGCTCCACCATGGCGGTGAGGTCGGCCGGCGTCTGCGCGGAGGAGATGAGCATCTGGGCCTCGTCCTCGGCGAACACGCAGCCCGCGGCGCGGAGGACGCCGATCAGCGTCGGAAGATCGGCGGGAGAAAACGAAGTGGTCAAGGGAGCCTTCCGGGCGAAGGGCGGAGCAGCCAGATTACCTGCACCGTTACCGGGAATCGGCGGCGCCCGAGGGGCACGAACTCCCGACCGCGCCGCCGGCCGGCCCGCCACTGCGGCGCGAGGGCGGCCTGTTCCGCCGGTTCCGTGAGGGCTTCCGCTACGACTCCGAGGCCTGAAAGATTCACGCACGCTTCGCCGGGAACGCCGCATAATTGCTTTGAAATTACCTGGAACCTGGCTGAAACTTAGCTGGTGAAGCGACGTACGCTGCTCGCCGGGATCGGGCTGCTGGCCGCCGGGGATGCCGCGGGCACCGCGGTGGGAATGAGGGCCGGGTCAGCGGTTGCCGCCGAAAGCCCGACCGCGCGAACGGCAAGCCCGACCGGTGCGGCCGCATGCCGGGCGACGGTGACGTTCCGGACCGCGCCGCCGGCCCGCCTCGTCGCCCTCACCATCGATGACGGCCCGACCGGGCAGTGGACGCCGCAGGTGCTCCAGATCCTGCAGCGGCGTACCGCGAAGGCTACGTTCTTCGAGGTGGGCATGCGCGCGCAGGCGCATCCCGGCATGGTGTCCCGGGTCACGGACGCCGGTCACGAAGTCGCGAATCACACCTGGGCGCATAGCGATCTCACCCACCACGACGAGGCCTTCGGCCGGGCCAGCCTGGCGCGCACTCACGACCTGCTAGCCAAGCTGACCGGGCGGCCGCCCGCGTTGTGCCGGCCACCGTACGGCCGCATCGACAGCGTCGGACTGGCCGTGTGCGCGAGCCTGGGTTACGAGGTCATGCTCTGGTCGAACTCGGTCACCGGCGGCAACGCGCGCGGCGACGTCGACGAAACCCTGAAGCGGGCCTCCCCCGGGAGCATCGTCCTCGCCCACGACGGCGGCCCCCAGCCGAACGCCACCCTGATGCGGGAACTCGACCGTCTCGTGGGGTCGATGACCGACCAGGGCTACACGTTTGTGACCGTGAGCGAACTGCTGGCCGCTTCGCGGTGAGGACACGGCGCCGGCGCGCCGGGGCGATAGGGAAAGCGAAGGGCGGGCGATGAGTTGGCGTGACCCCGCACGTCGTACCGGTGGCGGCCCGGCGGGGGCCGAGAACCGGGCCTTACCCCGGTCACGGAAAGGTGGCGCGCTATGCCGACGGTTGAGCTTCCGGCGGTCCGTACGTGGTTTGAGGAGCGCGGCGACGGCGAGCCGTGCGTGCTCCTGCATCCGGGCGGGGCGGGTGTCGACGCCCGGGCCCTGACCGCCACTATGGACGCGCTGTCGGAGGTCTTTCACGCCTACACACCCGAACGGCGCGCGCATGGGCGCACCCCGGACGTGGGCGGCCCGCTCAGCTACGAGGCCATGGCCCAGGACACGATCGCGTTCATCGAGACCGTCATCGGGACCCCGGTTTATCTGCTCGGCTACAGCGACGGCGCCGTGGTCGCCCTGGCGGTCGCGCTCCGCCGCCCCGACCTGGTGCGCCGGCTCGTGCTCGTCGCGGGCGTCTTCCACCGTGACGGATGGGCCGAGGGCGTCCTGGGCGGCGAGCCACCGGACTTCCTCAAGGAGAGCTACGCGGAGCTGTCACCTGACGGCCCCGTCCACTACGACGCCGTGGTGGCCAAGCTGGCCGCCATGCACGGCCAGGAGCCCCGCTATACGCCCGGTGAGCTGAGCGCGATCGTGTGCCGCACGCTCGTGTTGGTGGCCGACGACAACGAGGTCCGGCTGGAACACGCGGTCGAGATGTACCGGAGCCTGGCCGACGCGGAACTCGCCGTCGTTCCCGGGACGTCACATGGCCTCCTGGCGGAAAAGCCAGGCCTGTGCCACCTGCTCATCACCGAATTCCTCACCCAGGATCCCGTGCCGACCTACGCCCCCATCTGCCGCGCTGCGCCGTCGGCCTAGTACGGGGTAAGTTCGGCCTCGGCAGCCGTCAGCCATCGGGCGTCGGCCGTCTCAGAATCCGGGAGGACGTCGTGAGCGCGGACACCGAGCGCAGCGTTTACGCCCTGCTGACCGACGGCACCACGGTCGAGATCCGGGCGGCCCGGCCCGGCGACCGGGACGCGGTGCGGGACCTGCACGAGCAACTGTCCCCAAACAGTCACTATCTGCGCTTCTTCAGCCTGAACCCGCGTGCGGCGGAACGGGAGGCGCGCCGGGTCTGCCGCGAGCCCGCGCCGGATCACGGTGCGCTGCTCGCCGTGCTGGACGGCAGGCTGATCGGCTGTGGCAGTTACGAGTGTGATCCTGCCCGGCCCGGGACGGCCGAGGTGGCCTTCACCGTCGCCGACGACATGCACCACCGGGGTGCCGGGATGCTCCTGCTGGAGCATCTGGTCTCGCTGGCCCGCAGCCGCGGGCTGCGCGCCTTCAGCGCGGAGACGCTGAGCGAGAACGCGCTCATGCTGAAGCTGTTCTCCGACGCGGGGCTGGAGGTGCAGCGCGCCCTGGCCGACGGGGTGTACGAGCTGACCTTCCCGCTGCCCACTGGCGAGGCCGACGCCGCGCTCGGTACCTACCGGGACGCGGTGGCCGCGCGGGAGCGGTCCGCCGGGGTGGCGAGCCTGCGGCACGTGCTGGCGCCGGCCTCGGTCGCGGTGATCGGCGTGAGCCGGCGGCCCCGGTCGGTCGGCCGGACCATCCTGCGCAGCATTCTCAGCGGCGGCTTTCCCGGTCCGGTCTACGCGGTCAATCCGGCCGCGACCGAATTGGACGGTGCCGTCTGCGTGCCATCCGCGGCGGCCCTCCCCGACGGCATCGACCTGGCCGTCGTCGCCGCGCCGGCCGATTCCGTGGCCGGTATCGCCGAAGAATGCGGGAGACGGGGGGTCAGGGCGCTGGTGGTGCTGGCGGCGGGCCTCAGCGGCCCGGCCCGCGCGGAGCTGCTGGGCATCTGCCGCCGCCACGGCATGCGCATGGTCGGGCCGGCCAGCTTCGGGGTGGCCGACACCAGCGTCAGCCTCGACGCGACGTTCGCGGCCCGCCACCCCGAGCCGGGAAGCGCGGGCCTGGCCCTGCAGTCGACCGGTGGCCTCGGCTTCGTGCTGGTCGAGCACCTGTCCCGGATCGGTGTCGGGATCACCTCGCTGGTCTCGCTGGGCGACGAAGACGACGTGGCCGCTGAGGACATGCTGCTGTGGTGGGGGTCTGACCCGGCGACCAAGCTGGCCCTGCTGTACGTGGAGTCCATCGGGAACCCGCCCAAGTTCGCCCGCACGGCCCGCCGTGTCGGGCGCAGCCTGCCGGTGCTGACCGTGAGCGTGGGCCGGTCCGCCACGGGGCGGCGCCTGGCCGGGGCCCGGGCCACCGCGGCTACCCCGCTGCTCACCCGGCAGGCCCTGTTCGAGCAGGCCGGGGTGATCGCCACCGCCAACCTCGGCGAAATGCTCGACACCGCGGCCCTGCTCGCCGCCCAGCCGGCACCCGCCGGGCCCAGGGTCGCGGTGGTGGCCAACACCCGCGGCGCCGCGGTGCTGGCCGCCGACGCGTGCGCCGACGCGGGCCTGCAGGTCGCCCGCCTGGCCGGGGACACCCAGCAGATGCTGCGGGCCATTCTCCCGCCCGAGGCCACCGTGGCCGGGCCGGTCGACACCACCGTTCTGGCCTCCCCCGGCCGCTTCCGTCAGTGCCTGGAGCTGGCCGGCGCCGACCCGGGCGTCGACGCGGTGCTGGCGCTCACGGTGACCACCGCGGGCCGCGACCTGATGCCCGAGGTGGCCGCCGCGCGGCTGCCGGTGCCGATCGCCGCCGGTGTGCTGGACCAGGTGGAGGTGGTCCGGCTGCTCCGCGGCCCGGACGAGGACTCCCCTGCCGTTCCGGCCTACGCGTACTCGGAGTCAGCCGCCCGCGCCCTCGGCCACGCCGCCCGCTACGGCAGGTGGCGGGCGATCCCGCCGGGCACCATCCCGGATCTGGATGGCCTGCGGCCGGACGAGGCCCGGGATCTGGTCGCCGGCTATCTCGCCGCCCAGCCGGCCGACGGCTGGCTGCCGCTGGAGACGCGCGAGAAACTGCTCGGCTTCTACGGCATACCGCTCACCGAAAGTACCGCCGTGACCACTGAGGACGCCGCCGTCGCCGCGGCCGGGCAATTCGGTGGCCCGGTCGCGCTCCGGGCCGCTGTCCCCGGGCCGGTGCGCAAGCGGGTCGTCGGCGCCGTCCTGACCGATCTGCACGGCGCGGATGAGGTCCGGCGGGGCTTCCGCTCGCTGCAAGAGGCCTTCGGTCGCCAGCTGGCGGCGGGTGTCATCGTCCAGCCGATGATCACTGGCGGGGTCGAAGTGATGATCAGCGTGCTGCAGGAACGGGTCGTCGGCACCCTGGTGCTCTTCGGGCACGGCGGCGCGGCCGACGACGTGCTGGCCGACCGCGCGGCCCGGCTCGCTCCGCTCACCGACGTTGATGCCCACGAGCTGATCCGCTCGATACGGGCCGCGCCCCTGCTGCTCGGGCGCCCGGGGGCTCCGGCGGCCGACCTCGCCGCGCTGCAGGACCTGCTGTTGCGCGTCTCCCGGATGGCCGATGACCTGCCGCAGATCGCCGAGCTGGAACTGAGCCCGGTGCTAGCCCGCGCGGACGGAGTCCAGGCCGTCGACGCGCGGATCCGCGTCCGGGCCGCAGAGCCCGCCGACGCCCACCTCCGCCGCCTGCCCTAAGCGGCCGCGGCCCAGCGTCAGGCGGGCCGCATGGTGCCTGTCTCCAGGTAGCGCACGTGCCATGACAGCGCCTCGCCGAGCAGGTGCGGGGTGTGCTTCCCGGGCCCGTTCGCGGTCGCACGGTCCAGGTAGTCCTGCAGGGCGGCCCGGTAGCGGGGATGCGCGCACCGGTCGATGACCTTCTGAGCGCGATGTCGCGGCGGCAGGCCGCGCAGGTCCGCTACGCCCTGCTCGGTGATGACGACGTGCACGTCGTGCTCGGTGTGGTCCATGTGGCTCACCATGGGCACAATGCACGAGATCGTCCCGTCCTTGACCGTCGACGGGGACAGGAACATCGCGACGTACGCGTTACGCGCGAAATCGCCGGACCCGCCGATGCCGTTGAGCATGCTGGACGCCCATGACGTGTGTGGAGTTCACGTTGCCGTAGATGTCGGCCTCGACCATTCCGTTCATGGCCAGGCAGCCGAGCCGGCGAATCACCTCCGGGTGGTTGCTGATCTCCTGCGGCCGGAGAATGATCTGCCGCGGTACGCCCCGATGTTGGCGCGCAGGTCAGCGAGGCCGTCCGCGCTGAGGGAGAAAGCCGTCGCGGAGGCGACGGTCATCGCGCCCGAGTGGAGCAGTTGCAGCAGGCCGTCCTGGACCACCTCGGTGTAGGCGGTCAGCGGCGGGAACGACCCGCGGCCCAGCGCGGCGAGCACGGCATTGGTGACGTTGCCGACCCCGGACTGAAGCGGCGGCAGCGTGGCGGGCAGCCGTCCCTGCCGGATCTCGTGGGTGAGAAAGTCGCGGACGTGCCCGGCGATGAGCTGTGCGGCGCTGTCCACCGGACGCAACGGCGTGGCGTAGTCGGGGGCGTTCGTGGGGACAACAGCGACGATCTTCTCCGGCGGGCAGTGCAGGTACGGCTCGCCGATCCGGTCCGACGGCCGGAGAATCTGGATCGGCGTGCGGTCTGGCGGAAGCGCCGTGGCGTCATAGATGTCGTGCATGCCCTCCAGTTCAGCGGGCTGCCAGGAATTCACCTCCAGGATCACCCGGTCGGCCGCATCGAGCCATGTGCTGTTGTTGCCGACCGACGACGACGGGATCAGCGCCCCGTCGGCGGTGATCCCCGCGACCTCGACGACCGCGACGTCGAGCGGGCCGAAGAAGCCTTCCCTGACCATCTGGGCGACATGCGACAGGTGCACGTCCAGGTAGCCGAGCGAGCCGGCGTTGATCTTGGCGCGGGTCACCGGGTCGGATTGATAGGGCATGCGCAGATCGATCCCGTCGACCGCCGCCAGCGCGCCGTCCAGTTCCGGTGCGGTCGACGAGCCGGTCCACACGCTGACGGTGAAGCGGTCCCCGCGCGCGGCGGCTTCGGCGACCCGGCGGACCAGCGCCTCCGGTACGGCCTTGGGGTGACCGAACCCGGTGAACCCGCTCATCCCGACGTGGTGGCCCGGCGCGATGAACGCGGCCGCCTCGTCAGCCGACATCACCTTGCCCGCAGACGACTCCCAGCGCCGCCCGTTAGGTGGCCCGGTACGCCGCGTGCATCCGTTCCGTCATGGTTACCCTCCCGCCGGTGCGGGGACCATCATGCCTGTCGCACGGCCGCCCCAGACAGGGACTTTCTCCCCTATCGGCAAACAGGAAAGCAATATGGGCTGGTGTACCTGGCGGAAAATTACAGGCGCCGGGGACGACGCGCCGCCTCACAATGACGTGAAAAGAGCGGTGATTGGTATGGACTCGGTTTCGTACATCCCCCTGACGCCCCTGTCGTTCCTGGACCGGTCGGCTCGGGTGTGGCCAGACAAGACCGCCGTGATCTACGGCCGCCGCCGCCTCACCTACGCTGAGCTGGCGGCCGAGACCACCCAGGTGGCACGTGCTCTCCGCGCCGCCGGCGTCGAACCCGGCGACCGGGTCGCCTACCTGATGCCCAACCTGCCCGAGATGCTCATCGCCCATTTCGCGGTGCCGCTGGCGGGCGGGGTCCTGGTGGCGGTGAACACCCGCCTGGCCGCTGAAGAGATGGCTTATATCCTGCGCCATTCGGGCGCGAAGCTCTTCGTCGCCGACGCGGCGATGCTGGCCACGGCGGTAGCCGCCGCGAAGGGCCTGGACGCGATCGTCCGGCTGGTGGTGGCCGAGGATACCGAGGCGGCCTTGGCCGGTTCTGCCGGGGCGAGCGCCGACTTGGCGGCTGACCCTCGGCTGGTAAGCTATCCGACTTTCTCGCTGCCGGGCGACCGGGGAGCCGCTTCCCTGGTCGGTGGGCGACGAGCTCACTCCGCTGGCGATCAACTACACGTCCGGCACCACCGGCATGCCGAAGGGCGTCGTTTACACACACCGCGGCGCGTACCTGAACTCGTTCGCCCAGATCGTCCATTCCCGGCACGACGAGAACAGTGTCTACCTGTGGACGCTGCCGATGTTCCACTGCAACGGCTGGTGCACTCCGTGGGCTCTGACCGCGATCGGCGGCACGCACGTATGCCTGCGCGAGGTGCGCGGCGACGCCATCTGGGCGCAAATACGGGAGCATGGCGTCACGCACCTCAATGCGGCGCCGACCGTCGTGACCTCCATCCTGAACGCGGAGGAAGCCGGGCCGCTGCCGCAGCCGGTCCTGATCACCACGGCGGGCGCGCCGCCGAGCCCCACCACGATCGCGCACATGGAACGCATGGGATTCGCGATCGTCCACGTCTACGGCCTGACCGAGACCTACGGCCCGATCTCCCTCTGCCAGTACCAGCCCCAGTGGGCGGCCCTGACCGCTGACCAGCGCGCCGTGCTCCAGGCCCGGCAGGGAGTCGGCATGATCCAGGCCGGGAACCTGCGGATCGTGGATGCCACGATGGCTGACGTCCCGGCCGACGGCAGCACTATGGGTGAGATCGTCATGCGCGGCAACACCGTAATGACCGGTTACTACCAGGACGCGGAGGCCACTGCCGAGGCGTTCCGCGGCGGCTGGTTCCACAGCGGCGATCTCGGTGTCATGCATCCGGACGGGTACATCGAACTGCGCGACCGGGCCAAGGACATCGTCATCTCCGGCGGGGAGAACATCTCCACGATCGAGGTCGAGCAAGCGCTCATGAGCCACCCCTGTGTCCTGGAAACGGCAGTCGTAGGAGTGCCTGACGAGAAGTGGGGCGAGCGCCCGAAGGCATTCGTTGTGCTGCGCCCCGGCACCAGCGTCACCCCGGAGGCCCTGATGGCCCATGTGCGGGAGAAGATCGCCCGCTATAAGGCTCCGCGCGAGATCGACATCACCGTGACGCTGCCGAAGACCCCGACGGGAAAGATCCAGAAGTTCCTGCTCCGCGACGCGGAATGGTCCGGTCACCCGAACCGCATCCACGGCTAGCGCCCGGCCTTCGCGAAGGCAGTTCAGCCGTGCATGGCAGCGCTGTGCCGTACTGCTGGCCCGCGCTGGGTGTGTACCTACGCTGTCGTGAGCAGGTCCTCGATCTCCCCGATGACCTGGGCGTTCTCCTGGTAGCGGAGGGCGTGAAGGCCCGCGGCCCGGGCGCCGACGACGCACTCGTCCGTGTCGTCAGCGAACACGGTCTCCTCGGGCTGAACGCCGAGCCGCGAGCACAGGAGGGCGTAGATCCGCGGATCGGGCTTGTTCATCCCGGCCTCGTGCGAATAGACAATCTCGTCGACCAGGTCCTCGAACCCGTACGCCGCCTGTTCCCGTTCCCGGGCGCCGACGAAGCTGTTACTGAGGATTCCGGTCCGGTATCGCGGGCGCAGCCGACGCGCGTACTCGATCAGCTCCTTGTTGGCCGTGCCCAGGTACTGGCGCCAGACGTCGGTCATGAACGCCATACGGTCCCGTTCGTCCAGGCCGAGACGATCGGTGATGGCCCGATGGATGCCGTCTTCGGTGATCGTGCCGACGCCGCCAGCCGCCCAGACATCGTGCATGCGCTCATTCAGCGTCCCGGCAGGCAATCCGAGCCTGGTTTCCCAGCGCCGGGTGACGCCGAGGTCGGGCGTGATCTCCAGGACGCCACCGATGTCGAAGACCACCGCGCGAATCGTCATAGACCACCACGCTAGGCGGCGGGCGCCGCTGATGCACACGACCAGCCCCGGAGCCGATCTCGCCGCGTTGTCAGCCCGGCGGAAGCTCGGACTCGTAGCTGGCCAGCTGAGGCTCCTGGCCTTCCGCGGCGTCCGTGGTGTCTTCCTGGAGCCCTCTCCGGAGCCCGAGCAGCGCCACCACGCCGGCCACCGCCATGAACAGGGCCATGACGTAGAGGACGTCGCGGGTGGCGCCGGCGAAGTCGGCGCGGATGAACGGCGAGAGGCTCCGACGTTGCCGTTGCCGTTGCCGCCCTGCCGCTGGGCGATCTTGGCTGCCTGCGCTGAGGCCACGGGGGCCGGCAGGCCCTGGGCGGTGAGCGAGGAGGTGATCCTGGACCGGAACGCGGAGATCAAGATCGTGCCCAGGATGGCGAAGCCGAGGCTGGCGCCGTAGTTGCGGACGGTCTGGGTGATGCCGGTGGCCTCACCGTAGGAGAACCGGGAGGCCCGGTTGATCGCGTCGGTGTTGGCCTGGCCGAGCATCAGCCCCATGCCCGCCCCGGCCATGACGATGTAGATGACCTGGGCGCCGGGGTGGAGGTCGGTCACCTTGCCCGCCCACAGCGCGAACCCGACCACGGCCAGGGCGCAGCCGAGCACCACCGGCCGTTTGGCCCCGGCCCGGTCCAGCATCCGCCCGCCGATCTGCGCGAAGACCACGAAACCGAGGAAGAAGTACAAGATCAGCAGGCTGGACGTCGTTGCCTTCTCGTCCAGGGCGATCTGCCCGTAGATGGCGGCAAAGAAGAACACCGGGATGAACGCCATCATCGCCAGCCCCAGGATGACGTTCTCCACGGTGAACGTCCTGTTGCTGAAGATGCGCACGTTGATCAGCGGCGATTCGGTCCGGCGCTCGACGTTGAAGAACACGACGAGGAGGACGACACCCACCGCGATGCACACCCAGATGGCCGGGTTGCCCCAGCCCCACAGTCCCGACTGCTGGAACCCGAACACGCTCAGCCCCACCCCGGCGACGATCAGGGCCAGGCCGCGGTAATCCATCGGTGCGGGGCGAGCTTCGTTGGGCGGCTTGGAGATGGCGATCAGCGCCAGGGCGATCAGGGCGACCGGGATGTTGATCCAGAAGATCGCCCGCCAGGTCCACTGGATCAGGTAGCCGCCCGCGATCGGGCCGATCGCGGTCAGCCCGCCGGCGATGCCGAAGAACAGCGCCAGGGCCCGGCCGCGGGAGCGCAGGTCGAACGTCACCACCACGATGGCGATCGCGGCCGGGAACATGATCGCCCCGCCCGCGCCCTGCAGCGCGCGGAAAGCCACCAGCCACGCCTCGGCGGCGCCGCCGCGCGGCGTGGCGCCGCACAGCGCCGACGCGCCCGCGAAGATGATCACCCCGAGCACCACCATCTTGCGGTGCCCGGCTATGTCGGCCAGGCGGCCGCCGAAGGCGAACAGGGCCGCCAGCGTCAGCAGGTAGGCGTTGATCGCCCATTGCATACCGCTGCTCGACAGCCCCAGATCGTGCTGGATCGTGGGCGCGGCGATCGAGACGATCGTCTGGTCGATGAACGTCATCGCCACCGCGAAGATCATCGCGGTCAGAATCAGGGTCTTCGAACGGCCGCCGGTTCCGGCGGTACTGACGATGCTCATCGTGTCCTCCCCCGCATGGCCTTGTGACGGCAAGATCAGTCTGCACCTGACCCGGCGGCTCCGCATCAGTCGAATGACCGTGGCCGCGAGATCCCGGCCCGTGCTCGCCGTGCTGAGGTTCCTCAACGCCTGCTTAGCCAACCTTCTCGACGCCTGCTGAGTCAGATAACTGCGCGCTCGAGAACCGCCGGCTGATGCCTGGGGATCAGCCCGCGCCGGCCAACCTCACGGCAACCTTCCGGGCTCCTTGGACCGCCCTTCCGGCATCGGCTGCGAGTCTCTGATCGACGGCATCAACGAAAAGAGCTCAGCCAATGCTTTCCCGCAAACTCACCACGTCCATCGCCGCCGGCGTCGCGGCCATCGCGGTCGCGGGCGGTTCCTACGGCATCGTCAGCGCCACCTCCAGCAGCGGCTCCCCCACTGCCAGCAGCAGTTCCGCGCCCGCTCCTTCCAGCAGCGCCTCCGCCCCTTCCGGCAGTGGCTCCGCTGCCGGTCCCCGAACCGGTGGCGGGGGATCCAACGCCCGGTCCGGACCGGCCGCAGGAGGAGCCGTCGGCACCGTCAGCAGCGTGTCCACGTCGGGCTTCACGCTGTCGACCTCAGCGGGCCAGAAGGTGACCATCAAGGAGGCATCCGCCACGACGTACGAGAAGGGGACGAGCCCGGCCTCGGCGACTGCCATCACCGCAAACGAACCCGTTCTCGTCCTCGGGACGACCAGCGGGACGACGATCACGGCCACGCAGGTGATCGTGCAACCGGCTAGCAGCGGATCCGCGGCTTCCTCGGCGGCAAAGGTGGTCCCCTTCCAGCGCGGTGCACCGAGCACGTCCAAGCAGGTTGGCCAGATCCCGGCGAACTACAGTCAGGGATCGGGGACGATCGTCAGCGGAACGGCCGCCAGCAAGGCGACCGAAGCTGCGCTGGCCGCCTACCCGGGCGGCGTCGTCGACCGTGTGGTCAAGCTGAGCAACGGCGAGTACGAGGTCCACAACATCGGCGTCAACTGGCCGCACCATATCTTCGTCAGCCAGGACTTCAAGGTCGTCGGCGCCGATTAGCGGGCCGGGAAGAGATTTACGTCAATGTGCTAGCCGCCACGGAGGCTGCCCGACGTGGTTGACGGCCCGCAAACGTCAACCGGGATCCGGAGCCAGCTCGTACTCGAGTGGAAGGTGCATTGCGATATGCGTCCCGGCGCCGGCAGGGCTGTGGACGCGGATCGAGCCGCCCAGAGCCTCGACGCGGTCGGTGAGGCCAGCCAGGCCGGAACCGCGGGCGGGATCGGCCCCGCCGATGCCGTCGTCGCGGATCGACAGCAGCAGGCTGCCGTTGTGCGTGGTGAGCGAAATCTCGACGCGCGAGGCCTGCGCGTGCTTCATCGCGTTGGCCAGCGCCTCGGACGCGACGTAGTACGCCGCGACCTCAATCGGCTCGGGGCACCGCGCAGTGGTGGTGACATCAAGGTCTACCGGTACCGCGGACCGGCGGGCGAGCGTGCGACCGCGGCGAACACCTGCTCCGGCGGAGTCGCCCGGGCCACCAGCGTCGCCACCCGCCGCAGCGCCGCCTGCTCTGCGGCCAGCTGACCCAGCCGCGCCCGATCGGGTGGATCACGGCCCACCCCGCCCTCGGGGGAACCGGCGCCAGTACCTAGCGCGTTCACAAGGTGACCCTAGCCCGGTGCCTGGCGGCCAGCAACGGCAGCAGGCCCCGCCGGTCCTGGCCACACCGCCGGCCGGGTGCACACTCGAAGAAAAGGCTTAGCCGTAGCGGTTTTGGCGCGACCAGGGATGTCAGATGTTCGAGAGGTTCACCGACCGGGCACGGCGGGTGGTGGTCCTGGCGCAAGAAGAGGCCAGGCAGCTCAACCATAACTACGTTGGCACCGAGCACCTCCTGCTCGGTCTCATCCACGAGGACGACGGCGTTGCGGCCCAGGCCCTGACCGCGCTGGGGATCCGTCTGGATGACGCGCGGCGGGAGATCGATGCGATCATCGGCCGGGGCACAGAACAACCCTCGGGGCACATCCCGTTCACACCCCGGGCCAAGAAGGTGCTGGAGCTTTCCTCACGGGAGGCAAAGCTGCTCGGGCACGACTACGTCGGCACCGAGCATCTCTTGCTGGGCCTCCTCCGCGAGGGCGATGGCGTCGCCGTCCAGATACTTGTACGACGGGGTATCGACCTGAACCGCGTGCGTCAGCAGGTGATCCAGCTCCTGCCCAGCCACCCCGGCGGCTAGCTTGGCCGCCGACGTCCCGACAGGCGTCGGCCCAGTGCCTCGGTCATCTCCTGAGCACTGCTGTGCCGCAGGTCAGAGCTGTAGGTGGCGGGCGAGTCGACCTGTAGGCCGGGTTCTGTGCACCCGCGGATGCGGGCCGGCGGCCATCCATCTGGGACTGCCGTTGCCGGCAGCCTCGTGCGGCCTACCCGCGAGCATCGGACGGGCCGTCCTCGAGCGCTCGCGCAGGAAGCGGAAACACTGACCGCTTCCCTCTTGGCCTTGCTCCGGGTGGGGTTTACCAAGCCGCCCGGGTCACCCCGGGCGCTGGTGGTCTCTTACACCACCGTTTCACCCTTACCTCCGTGGCCGGCCGAGGGCCGGTCACGGGGGCGGTCTGTTTTCTGTGGCACTGTCCCGCGGGTCACCCCGGGTCGGTGTTACCGACCACCCTGCCCTGCGGAGCCCGGACCTTCCTCACCGCGCGTCGCGCGGCGCGGCCGCCCGGCCGACTCGCTCGCCACCGCCAGGATATTGTCCCGCGTTCCCCCGGTGGCCACAAACGCTGACCATGATCGGCGGTACCTCCGCGCCGGGCCGGCCCCGGAGGGAGGGCGCGCCGCCCAGGTGGGCCGCCCTGGGCGTGCGCGGGCAGCGCTAGGTGGGGAGGCTGCTCCCGGAGCGGGTGGGCTCCCCCTCGCGTTCACCCTCAGGCGCTGCACCCTCCCGAACGCCGCCGTCGGCCGGCGCGGACCCAGCATCAGGAGCGGCCTCATCCGCGGACGAGGCGGGGAGGGCGGCTTCGGCGCCAGCCGGCGAGGGATCCGACGGGTCGGTCCGGGACACCGGGGACGCGAAGGCCAGGCCGGCGGCCAGGCAGGCGAACGGGACAACCGGCAGAACGTACCGGTAGTCGAAGTCGGCCACCGCGATCGGGAATACCAGCAGCACCACGGCGCATGCCCACGGCATCGCGCTGGGCAGCGCCGACGGCCCGGCGTGCCAGCGGCCTATCCGGAACCCGCCGCCGGGACGCCGGGTCACCCGGATGATCGAGCCCAGCCCCAGCACCATGATCAGCCCGAACAGCGGCCCGTAGAGGTAGAACACCCGCTCGTAGCCGGACATCAGGTACGCGAACGGCTTGACCACGCGGCTGATGCCCTGGTGACCGTAGGCCTGGATATCCTGCCGCGCGGTCTTGTGCGGGATCCAGACGTGGTTGGGCACGACCTGCGGCTTGGTGTGGAAGTAGTAGTCGTAGACGGTGCCCTTGCTCGGGTAGTTGTACCGCTTCCAGTCCACCGACAGGACGAGCCCGTCCACGATGACGTGCGCGTAGCTCACCGGCTGGGCCTCGGCGGCCCGGATGGCGAAGTCGCGCAGGACCTTGTTGCCGGCCACGCTGACCGGGCCGCCCGGCACCTCGTGCACCTGCTTGATATGCCAGATGAGCGTGCCCGGGGGCAGGCGCTTGGTCGCCGGGGTCGTCAGGCACAGATACCGCTCGTTGGCCGGCGGGTTGATCTTGGCGCAATCGGCGAACGAGGACATCCGGCCGTACAGGTAGAAGCCCTCGGACTGGGTGAGCGCGAAGGTCCCGGTCTGGGAGTGGAACCACGCCGCGTAGGCCACGATGGGCACGGCGGAGCCGACCACGATCGCGCCCAGCGCGCGCCAGCCCATCCTCCGCACGATCACGAAAATGAAGAAGACGAACGGCAGGATCAGGCCGCCGCTCCATATCGTCACGGCGTACCCGGTGAGCAGGCCCGCCCCCAGGACGGCCGGCCAGGAGGGGCGGCGCTGCCAGAGCAGGATCGTGGCCGCCACCACGAGCACGAACATGAATAGCAGGTCGGCCATGATCATGTGCTCGAGCTCGACCTGGAAACCGTTCAGCAGCACCGGCACGGTGGCCAGGGCGGCCCACAGCTTCGGCACCCGGGCCCGCCGCAGCAGCACGTACAGCAGGACCCCGATGGCCAGGCCCATCAGGTGCTGGACAATCGTGACCAGGGTCAGGCTGTGGAACGGCTCGAGCACCTTGAGGAACAGCGAGTAGCCGGTCGTCTTGGACAGGTCGGGCCGCAGCCGCAGTGCCGAGCCCAGGTAGACGTAGGAGTCGCCGGCGAACCAGAGCGCGCCCGGGTAGCCGAGCACGGCGATGAGCCGCAGCACCGCTCCCGCGGCCAGGACCAGCGTGAACAGCTTATTGTCCGTGACCAGCGCGCGCAGCCGGGCCGACCGGGACGGCCTGCCCGGGGGCGAAGGGTCCGGCGGCGAGGGGTCCGGCACCTGGTTCTGCACAGCGTGATCCTATCGGCCATCCCGGACGGAAACCGGCGAAGCGCCCGCCGCGCCGGAAGGTGTCGCAGAAAGTACACCCGCCCACTGCTCGAGCTGAGCCACGAACGCGCGGGCGTCGTCCGGCCAGCGCAGGTACTCGCTGGCCCCCTGGTGCCCGCGGGCGCCCATCGCGTCGCGCCGGGCCGGGTCACGCTGCAGGGACAGCACCGCCTCAGCGGCGGCCCCGGCGTCGCCGAACGGCACCACGAACCCGCACTCGTGCCGCTCGACCAGATCCACGGCCAGCGGCAGCGGCGTGGTGACGACCGGCACGCCGCGGGCCATGTACTCCGCGACCTTGGTCGGCATCGAGTGCCGGAAGTTCGGGTCGTCCTGCAGCAGTGACAGCCCGGCCAGCGCGCCGTCGGTGATCAGCATGGCGTCGTCGTTGGGCACGAACCCGTGCCAGCGGACCAGCCCCTCGGCCTGGGCCGGCTCCAGCACCGCTCGCGCCGCGGCGTCGGCCGAACCGACCAGCTCGACGGTAATCCCGTGCGGCCGGGCCAGCCGCGCCAGCTCGACCATCTCGGCGACCCCGCGGTCCGGGGAGATGTGCCCCACGTAGACCACCCGGCCCTGGCCGTCGGACGGAGCGGCCTGCTCGGGCACGTAGGTGGTGTTCGGCACGACCGGTGCGTGCCCGAGAACCGCTCGTTATAGCCGGTCTCGGCCAGGATCAGGTGCAGCCGCCGTTCGGCGATCCGCTCCGCCCGCAGCACCGCCGACGCGACCGCCCGGCGCAGCCCGGCCGGCAGCCACGCCTTGGTCCCGAGGGCGGCAGCGGTGTCCTCGTGCACGTCCCAGATCGTCGGCGGCCGGTGCCCGACCAGCGGCAGCACCAGCAGCAGTTCGGGGTCGTGGATGAGCAGCAGGTCGGCGCCCGGGACGTACCGGGCGAGCTGGCGCCGGGCCGCGCGCAGCGCCCCCAGCCGGCGCCGTCCGACGGCCCGGGGCACATCGGCGGTGGTCAGCTCCGGCCACGGGGTGACGCCGCACGCGCGGAACGGCGCGATGTAGGTGACCTGGTGCCCGGCGTCGAGCAGCGCGCGGATCTGGCGGTGCAGGATCCGGGCGTCGGCCGGGTGGTGCACCACGGTGCAGACGACGACGCGCATCGGCGGTTACAGCGTCTCGATGTTCGGGGCGGACGGCCCGGTCCGGCCGAGCCCGGCCAGCTTGCCCCGGGTGTCGAAGAACAGCTTGGCCTCGCCCGCGATCTGCTCCAGGTCGTATTCGCTGTGATCCTGCAGCAGGATGACCAGGTCCGCGGTGACGACCTCGGTGTCCAGGTCGGTGGCCCGGCGCACCGGCTGGCCATCGATCGCCCACTCCGGGATGCGCGGGTCGTGGTAGGCGAGCACGGCGCCGCGGGCGAGCAGCCGGCGCGCGATCGGCCGCGCCGGCGATTCGCGCTGGTCGGCGATGTCCCGCTTGTACGTCACCCCGAGGACGAGCACGCTGGCGCCGTTCATCGGCTTCGCGTGCTGGTTGAGCAGCTCCGCGGCGCGGTCCACGACGTAGCCGGGCATCCGGCTGTTGATCTCCTGCGCGAGCTCCACGAACCGGAACGGGTAGCCCAGCGTGCGGACCTTGTAGGACAGGTAGTTCGGGTCGATGGGGATGCAGTGGCCGCCGACACCGGGGCCCGGGTAGAACGCCTGGAAGCCGAACGGCTTGGTGGACGCGCACCGGATCGCGTCCCACAGGTCGACGCCAAGCTCGTGGCAGAACACGGCCATCTCGTTGACCAGCGCGATGTTGACGTGCCGGTAGGTGTTCTCCAGCAGCTTGGCCATCTCGGCCTCGCGCGGCGACTTGGCCTCGACCACCTGGTCGCAGACCTTGCCGTAGAACCGCGCGGCCGCCGCGGTGCAGTCCGGGGTGAGGCCGCCGACGACCTTGGGGGTGTTCCGCAGCCCATAGACCGGGTTGCCCGGGTCGATCCGCTCCGGGGAAAAGGCCAGGTGGAAGTCGACCCCGGCGCTGAGCCCGGACGTCTTCTCCAGGATCGGGCGGACCAGCTCGTCGGTGGTCCCCGGGTACGTGGTCGATTCCAGCACCACGAGCGTGCCGCGGTGCAGCAGCCGCCCGGCCGTCTCCGAGGCGGCCCGCACGGCGGTCAGGTCCGGGCCGTCGGCCTCCGACAGCGGGGTGGGGACGCAGATGACGATGGTGTCCGGCTCGCCCACCGCGGACTCGCTGGTGGTGGCGCGGAACCCGGCCGCGACCATCCGGGCCACGTCGTCATCGGAGATGTCGTCCACATGCGAGTGACCGCCGTTGAGGCCGTCCACGACGCCCTGGCCGATGTCGTACCCGGCGACGCTGAGGCCGACCTTCGTCGCCTCCTGGACCAGCGGCAGGCCCACGTAGCCGAGACCGATCACCATCAAATCGACCTGCATCGACGGCGTCCCTTCACCTGAGGATGTGTGTCAGACGGCGCCGAGACGTTCATAGGCCGCCCGGTAGATCGCCGCGTTGTGGGCCCAGGTACGGTCCCGGGCCACCCATTCCCGCGCGTTCGCCCCGAGTTTGCGCCGAGTATCCGAACTATAGAGCAGGGGTTCCATGATATCGGCAAAGGAGCCTGCTTCCCCGGAAGTTGCCAGCGCCCCCGTGGCCTCGGGCCGGATAATCTCGCGGAGCGCGCCCACATCGCTGGCCACCACGCACAGCCCGCTGGCCATGGCTTCCACCGGCTTCAGCGGCGTCACCAGCTGGCAGACCCGGTCGCTGGTCCGGGGCACGGCGAACAGGTCGAGGGCGGCGTGGTAGCGGCGGACCTCGGACATCGGGACGCGCCCGGTGAAGATCGCAGCGCCGGTAAGGCCCAGTTGCCTGGCGAGACGCTCCAGCGCCGCCCGTTCAGTTCCATCACCGACAATCAGGGGCGGACCGGCAGCTTTCGGCGGCGAAGTTCGGCGGCCGCTTCCAGCAGGGTGCCGATGCCCTCGTAGGCGACCAGGTTGGAGACCACCCCCACGACCAGCTCGCCGGGCCGGATGCCGAGCGACTCGCGCAGCGGCCCGCCATCGGGCAGCGGCTCCAGGAACTCCGCGGACACGGCGTTGGGGACGACGATGACCTTGCCGGGGTCGACGCCACGGGCCACGATCTCTTCCCGCATGACCTCGCCGAGCGTGACAACGAGGTCGGCCTCCATCATGCAGCGGGTCTCCGCCGCCCGGCTGAGCTGGTAGAAGTCGCTGACGGCGAGATCCGCGCCGGGTAGCCGGGCGGGCGCCACCGGAACCCTGGCCGCCCGCGCCGCTTCCGTGGGTGACGAAGATGCTGAACGGACGTGGCTGGGAGCCGCCCCCGCCTGCGGACCCTGCGCCGCCGGGGCCCCGGGGGTGGTCCCGGGATCGACGCCGTGCCGGGACAGCCAGGTTTCCTCCCAGAACCCGCGCGCCTCGTAGATCACCGGCAGGCCGAAGTCCTCGCGGAGGGCGAGCGCCAGCTGGCCGTTGAGGTGGTTGCTGGCGGCGTGCAGGACCGCCGGGCGGAGCCGCCCGGTCAGCCGGGCCGCCAGGTCCAGGCCGAGCGTGGCCGCGGCGTCGGCGTTCGGCGGCAGCCGGTACGGGATCAGCCGGTGGTAGGAAACCCCCTCCAGTGGCGCGACGCGGCGCCCGTCCAGGTGGCCCTGGGCCACGGGGAACCCGGCCTTGGTGACCACGTGCGGGTCCAGGCCGGCCTCGCGCTGGGCCACCGCGATCCGCTGGGTCCGGACCGTGTAACCGGCGTTGGTCGTCGGCAGCGCGTCCGTGACCAGGTGCAGCACCCGCCCCGGCACGGGAGTCATCCGGTTCGCCGGGACCGCTGCCCCGCGCTCGGGGCGCGGGATGCCGTCGGTCAGCACGTAGAGCTCGCCGGCCAGCGACGCCCGCAGCCTGGCCACCCGGCGCCCGGGCACGCCCTGCAGGGCCGCCACGGCTTCGGTCAGCCGGCCCTCGCGCGCGGCCAGGCGCGCGAGCAGGGTGGCCCGGTCCGGGTCGGTGCTGGGCATCCGGTCCAGCGCGGACCGGGCAACGTCCGGCCGGTCGACGGCCAGCGCGAAGGCCGCGAGCCGCCGGGGCGACGTGCCGAGCAGGCTCAGCGCCGCCTTCCGGTCACCCGATCCCCAGAGCACGGCGGCTCGGCCGTAGCGGCCCGCGAACCTCAGCCAGGGGCGTAGCCTGCGGGGTAGCACGCGCCAGCCGAGCAAGAGGGAGCGCACCGGGTCGGCGGTGACGTGCCGCCACATGACGGAAGCCGCCAGGATGAGCACCCGCGGTGATACCCGCCAGGCCGCGGGAAGCCAGGGACTCGGCGGGCGGGGCGAAGCGGGGGGCTGCTGCGAGGAACGCGACGTCACGTCGGCGAATGATAGTGCGTCGCCCCGACCAGGCCGGCGGCGTGGGTGCACCGCTGCACTCGGCCGTGACCCAGAATGAGTGACGCAAAATGTATGGACACCAGGAACGACGGCGGCCCGATCCACGATCTGAGCCGTGATCAGACCGGCTGACCCCCAGAACGCGCAAAGGACAGCGATGCTCGCACCCATCACCCACGTGCTCGGCGCCCGCCCGAACTTCGTCAAGGCGGCGCCGGTAATCCGGGCGCTCGCGGCGCTCGGGCACCGGCAGCGGGTGGTCCACACCGGCCAGCATTACGACGAGCGCCTGTCCGAGGTGTTCTTCGTCCAGCTCGGCCTGCCGGAGCCGGACGTCAACCTGGGCGTGGGCTCGGGCAGTCACGCCCAGCAGACGGCCGCGGCGATGGTCGGGCTGGAGCAGGACTTCACCGAGCACCCGCCGGGCCTGGTCGTGGTCTACGGCGACGTGAACTCCACCGTGGCCGCCGGCCTGGTGGCCTCCAAGCTGCACATTCCGCTCGCGCACGTCGAGGCGGGCCTGCGCAGCTTCGACGAGACGATGCCGGAGGAGATCAACCGGCCGGCTCACCGACCAGATCTCCAGCCTGATGTTCGCGACCTCCCCGGAGGCGGTCGGCTACCTCGCCAACGAGGGCCGCCCGGTCGGGTCGATCTACCTGGTCGGCAATCCCATGATCGACACGCTGATGGCCAACCTCGCCCGGTTCGACACCGCCGCGGCCCGCGCCGCGCTGGACCTGCCGGAGCGGTACGTGGTCGCCACGCTGCACCGGCCGTCCAACGTGGACGACCCGGAAACCGCCGCCGGCCTGGTGAAAGCGCTGCACGAGATCGCCGCCGTCATCGACGTGGTGATCCCGGTGCACCCGCGCGGGCGGGCCGTCCTCGACGCGGCCGGGCTGAGTGCGCATCCGGGCGTGCACGCCTGCCCGCCGCTGGGCTACCTGGAGTTCATGGGCCTGGTCCGGGGGGCGGCCGCGGTGGCGACCGACTCCGGCGGCGTGCAGGAGGAAACCACGCTGCTGCGCGTGCCCTGCCTGACCGTCCGCCCGAATACCGAACGGCCCATCACAATCACCAGCGGCAGCAATAGGCTCATTACGTCCGCCGAGCTGGCCTCGGCCGTGCTGAAGGCGTGTGACGACGGGCCGTACACCGGTGAGCTGCCGCCGCTGTGGGACGGTCACGCTGGTGTGCGCATCGGGCGGATCATCACCGACTGGCTGGCCAGCGACGGCTGAGGAGACCACCGCAGCATCATGAGCGACAACGAGAGCGCCGACCTGGCGCTGACCGTCTACGCACCGGATGAGACCGAGGCGGAGGCCGAGGCCGATATCGACGAGGTGGGTGCCGGTGGCGGCGCCGCCGATCCGGGCGTAGCCGCACAGGGGATCGCCCTGGCTGCCGAACGGGACCGGCTGGCCCGGGCGCTGCGCGACACGCACCGGCAGCTCGCCGCGGCCGAGTCGCAGCTCATGTCGGTGAAGCGCTCGGCCACGATGGAATTGGGCCAGGCCATCGTCGCGGCGGCGAAACGCCCATGGATCGGCGGTCCGCGGCTGCCCAAGCACCTGTACCGGATGTGGCGCGAGCGCCGGGCCGGGCGCGCCGCCAGCGGCCCGGCCGACGGTTTCCGCTCCGCCGACGAGGAGCGCTGGGCCCGCATCCTCCTCGACGCGGGCGCCGGGGCGGCCGGTGACCGGTTCCTGGCCGCCTACACGGTGCCCGGTCTGGCCTGGTCGGCCACCGGACGGGCCGAGGGCCAGGACATGGCCGACGGGCTTGTGGTCGCGGGCGTCCTCACCGACGCGAGCTGCGCGGCCCTCGCCCCGGATGCCACCGTGGAGCAACTGCTGCCGCACGATGCGGCGTTCGTCCTGGAGGGCTCCGGCGCCGACCTGGTGCTCATCGAGGCGGCCGCGCTGCTGCCCGGCGGGTCCTGGGCGCACGCGGGCGACCCGGCCGCGGCCGACCGCGGCCGCCGGCTCGCCGACCTGATCGACCTGGCCCGTGCGCTGGGCAAGCCGGTTATCTTCCTGCGCAACGCCCCGTCGTACCTGATGCCGTACCTGGACTGGCTGGGCACGTCCTGCGACGCCGTTGTGGATGGCGGCCTGGGCGTCCAGCTCGCCCGGTTCAACCCGATCGCCCTGCCCGCGGCGCGCCGGGCCGCGCCGGTGTACGCCGGGCACCGGGACCCGCGCGAAGGGCCGGCCGTCAAGCGCATGCTGGACGAGCTCACCGGCAGCGAGCCGGGCGACGGCCCGGTGACTGCACGGCGCGGCCCGGGTGACGGCCCGGGTGACGGCACAGTCAACGGGACGGCCCGTGGCCGCGCTGCCGGCGGGCGCCGGATCCGGCCCGGCCGGTCCAGGTCATCGGTGCGCCGCCGTGGCGGACGGCACCGGGCGTGTACCGGCAGCACGCGGTGTTCCTGGCCGCGACCGCGGCCGAAGCGCGGGAGCAGCTCGCCTGCGGAGCGCGCGTGGTCGGTCCCGTCACCGAGGACATGCAGGTCAGCGGGGCCGTCGCCGCCGGGGATGCGCGCGGAGACCGCCCGGCAGCTCGCCGCCGCCGCCGACGCAGGCCCCCGGGAGCTGAGCGAGATCAGGGCGACCCTGATTGAGCTGTTCGAGACGCACGCCACCCCGGCCCGGCTGGCCGAGCTGGGCCGGCTGGTAGAACTGCCGTCCCGGCCGGTACCCGGGCGCCGGGTCGCCGTGCTCGCCGGGGTCCGGGACGCCGCCGACGCCAGCCGCCTGGCCAGCCGGGTGCTGGACCAGCGGCTGCGCCCGCACGAGGTGCAGCTCTGGCTCGAGGGCGACATGGCGCTGGCCGACCCCGCGCAGCGCGGCCACCCAGGCCGCGCGCGAGCAGATCAGCGGGGCGCTGGCGCCGCTGATCGCCGAGGGCATCATCGCGGGCGTGGTGACCGGCGCGGGCCTGGCCGCCGCCGCGCGCGCGGCCGTCTCCCCGTGGTCGGCCGAATGGGATCCCCAGGCGGCCTACCCGGCCTCATACCTGCTGGAGCTGATGTGCGCGCTGGAGTGCTCCCGCGCCGACGCGGTCGGTCCCGCCGCCGGGGCGGACTACGTGTTCACCGACGTGCTGGATCCGGCCGTGGCCCGGACGGACCTGCTCCGCGAGGGCGCGCCGCCCGGTCCACCTGGGCCCGCCGCGGGCTGCGGCTGTTCGCGGTCACGCTCACCGCCGCACCCGCGGGCGCCCGCGGGCGGTACGGCGGCCAGTACGCGGCCCGGGCGGCTCCCCCGCCGCCGAGTGACCTGACGTATCGACGAGGAAGGCATCGTTCATGTCCGGACCGCTGGCCGAATCAGGGCCGGAGCTCCCGCCGCCCGGTGACGACGGGGCCGCCGCGAGCGCGGCCAGGTCCCGCTCGGCCCTGGTGTACGGGGACGTCAACCTGAACCTGATCGACGGGTCCGCAGTCTGGGTGCAGTCGATGGTGCTGGCGCTGGCCCGCGCCGGGTGCGCGGTGACGCTGGTGCTGAAGGCCCCGGTGCAGACCGACCGGCTGCTGGCCCCGCTGGAGGGCGAGCCGGGCGTCACCATCCGCCGCCCGGCCGAGGAGCAGCTCGCCGAGGGCATCACCGCGCGCGGGCTCAGCCCGGCGCAGGCGTCCCAGGTGCTGACCGCGGTGGACGCCGAGCACCGGCACGACATCGTGGTGCTGCGCGGCCGCCGGCTGGTATCCCAGGTGGTGACGGACGATGCGTTCCGCGGCCGGCTCTGGACTTACCTGACCGACATTCCGCAGTCGATCCCCGAGATGACGCCGGACGCCGTGACCTGGCTGGCCGGCGTGGCCACCGCCTCGCAGTACGTGCTGTGCCAGACCGAGGAGCTCCGGTGCTTCCTCGAGGGCAGCGTGGCCGAGGCGTGCGGCAAATGCGTGCTGTTCCCGCCGGTCGTGCCGCCCGCCCCGGAGCTGCCCGGTACGCCGCGCGAGCCCGACGGGGTGCTGCGCCTCGTCTACACCGGCAAGTTCGCCCCGCGCTGGAACACCTACGAGATGACCCAGCTGCCCGGGCTGCTGGCCGCGCGCGGGGTCCGGGCCGAGCTGCACATGGTCGGCGACAAGATCCACAACGACCCCGACGACCCGGGCTACCAGCGCCGGATGCGCGTGGCGCTGGGCGACCCGCCCGCGCCGGACGCGGGCGGCGAACCACCGGCCGTCACCGGCCAGCGGGGTGGTGTGGCGCGGCGGCCATTCCCGCGAAGGGGCCATGCGCATCGCGGCCAGCTGCGACATCGGGCTGAGCTGGCGTCACCCCAGCATGGACGCCAGCCTGGAGCTGTCCACCAAGGTGCTGGAGTTCGGCATGCTGGGGCTGCCGGTCATCCTGAACCGGACGCCGATGCACGAGGCGCTGCTGGGCGCGGACTACCCGATGTTCGCGCGGGACCTGCGCGACGTGACCGCCATCGCCGAGGCGGCCGCCGCCGACCCGGCCATCATGAAGCTCGCGGCCAGCCGCACCTCGGCCGCCGCCGCGGAGTACACCCTGGACAAGGCGGTCGGCCGGCATCCGCCGGTACCTCAGCGACGCGCTCCCGCGCGTCGAGGTCAGCGCCGGGCACCACGGTCCTCAAGGTCGCGGTGGCCGGGCACGACCTGAAGTTCATCACCCCGCTGCTGGACTACCTGCGCCAGCAGCCCGGGCTCGAGCTGCGCGTCGACCACTGGGCCTCGCTGGCCGAGCACGACGAAAAGGCCAGCCAGGAGATCGCCCAGTGGGCCGACGTCGTGATCTGCGAATGGTGCGGGCCGAACGCCATCTGGTACAGCGAGAACAAGCGGCCCAAGTCCCGGCTCATCGTCCGGCTGCACCGCTTCGAGGTGTACGCCCGGTACCCGTACCGGGTCAGCATCAAGGCCGTGGACCAGGTGGTCACGGTCAACAAGCGCTACGGGGAACTGGTAGCCGAGATGACCGGCTGGCCCGCGCGCAAGATCGTCACCCTGCCCAACACGGTCGAGGTCGGGCAGCTGGACCGGCCCAAGCTGGACGGCGCGCGGTTCAATCTGGGGTTCGTCGGCATCGTGCCGTCCCGCAAGCGCATCGACCTGGCCCTGGACGTGCTCGAGGAACTGCGCCGGGACGACGAGCGGTACATGCTCTACGTCAAGTCCGGGATGCCCTGGGACCACTGGTGGGTGTGGCAGAAGCCGGAGGAGCGCGGTCATTACGCGGCGGCGCTGCACCGCATCCAGCGATCCCCGCTGCTGCGCGGCGCGGTCGTGTTCGACGAGGCGGGCCGGGACGTCGCGGCGTGGCTGCGGCGGGTCGGCTTCGTCCTGTCCACCAGCGACGACGAGAGCACCCACGTCGCGCCCATCGAGGGCATGGTCTCCGGGGCGGTCCCGGTCATCCGGCACTGGCCCGGCGCGGAGACCGTCTACGACGCCCGCTGGATCCACGAGACCCCGCAGGAGATGGCGGCCGCGATCGCCGCGATCCGCACCGACGAGCAGTGGCGCAAGGCCGGCGCCCAGGCCCGGGCGGAGGCCATCGACACGTTCGAGTCCCGGAAGGTGTTCGGGGTCTGGTACCGGCTGCTGACCGAGAACCTGGCCCCGGCGAAGTCGGTGCAGCGCTTCTCGCTGCCGGACGCGCCCCGGTAAATGGCGCCGTCCATGATGGCCGCACCGGCCCGCGGCATGTACTTCACCCTGGCCGTCAGCGCCCCGGACGCCGCCACGTGCGCGGCGCTGACCGAGCGTGCCTGCAGCACCGACCCCCGGGTCATGCCCATCCCGGGCCCGCCCCAGGTGATCTGGCGCGCCCCCAACGGCCGCGCCACCATGATTACATGGAGTGCTGACTCGACTCCTCACAGTGATCGCCCGAATGTATCCGGATACACTTATCAGGCTCAGGAGCACACCCGCCGGGATGTATCCGGATACACCGGATCGGGATCCGCGATGGCGCGCTCCTACGCTGGGACGATCTGGGTCTCGGAGGAGCCGGGCGGACCGGAGAACCGGGCGGCCCGGAAGACCCGGGCGGAACTGTGCACGCGCGGACCGGGATCACCCGGGTCGACCCGGTGTTCGTGGCCCGGGCCGGCCGGGCCACGGTTCTCTCCGACCGGGCCACGTGGGCCGCGGCCGTCACCGGCCGCCTGGCGGACGCCGATGCCCTGCTGTACGCCGGGCTGCTCGGCCCGGGGTACCCGCTGGGGGCGGTCACGCCCTTCACCGGGGTGCGCGCGCTCGGCCCGGCCACTTCCTGCCGCGCGGCGGGCGGCGAGCTCACCGAGACCGAACGCGGTGCGCTGACCGAGCCCGGCGTGAGCGGGCCCGAGGCCGCAGCCCGGGTCGCCGCCGCGCTCGTGCAGGCCGTCACGCCGCTGCGGGACGCGCCCGCGCCGGTCGAGCTGAGCCTGACCGGCGGCAAGGACAGCCGCCTGATCGCCGCGGCGCTGGCTCGCGCCGGGGTACCGGTCCGCGCGCGTACCTACGGCTTCCCGGATCATCCGGAACGTGGTCATCGCGGCGCAGGTCGCCCGGGAACTGGGCCTGGAACACGAGGTCGCTGAGCCGCGCACGACCGGCCCGGCCCGGGCCGGCGGCCCTGCTGGCCGGTCTGGCGGCAAGGACCCGGGGCGCACCGTCCAGGAGGTCGACGTGCTCGGGCGGCTCCGCGCCACCGTGCTGGTCGCGGACGGCATGCTGTCCGCGTTCGAGAACGTGGGCCGGCCCGATCCGGACGCCGCCGCCGCGATCGCGATCGGCGGGCACGGCGGCGAACTGCTGCGCGGCGGCTACGCCAAGATCATCCCGGGGTCGGCCGCGCGGCGGGCGGCGGGCTCGGCCGAGCTGCTGCGCCGCCTGACCATGCGCCGGGTCCCGTTGCTGCGGGCCCGCGGGCGGACGGCGTACCTGGCCAGCCTGACCCCATGGGCCGCCGCGGTGGCCGCGCACCCGCAGCCGGCGCTGGACGACTTCTACCTGGTCAACCGGGCCGGGCGGTGGTCCGCCGCGGCCCGGCAGGCCTATGCGATCCGCTCGGTCATGGCGCAGCCGTTCTTCGACGATCAGGTGGTCCGCGCGGCGCGGTCCGCGCCGCTCGCCGAACGCCTCGACGACCGGCTGGTCCGCGGGGCCATCGGCGCGCTGAGCCCGGCGCTGCTGGACATCCCGCTCGCCGCCGACCACTGGAAGGGCGACGCAGCCAGGGCCACCGCGGTTGGCGCGGCTTCCCCGGCTCAGCCGCCCGCGATCGCGGCCGGTGCCACTCCCCCGGGCCAGCGGGCCCGGTTCGACTGGCGGCGCGGCTACGGCGACGACGTGGCCGAGTTCCTGCGGGACTACGTGCTCGGCACCGGGTCGGCCGGCGGCCTGTTCGCCATCGTCAGCCGGCCGGCGGCCGAACGGCTGCTGCGGCCGCCGCACACCGATCCGGTGACCGTGTGGGCCCTGGCCACCCTGGCCGCGCTGATATCGCAGGACTGGCTCGACGCCCGCGCCGGGGCGGGCCAGACATTCGCCATTCCCGTCCCGGCCTAGGCGCGGCGCGCGCCCGGCCTCCGCGGGACTTCGGGTCAGCCGCGGCCGTAGCGCGCCTCGGCGCGCCAGAAATAGACGATGCCGATCAGCAGCGCGACGAGAGCCCAGCCGACGGCCGCCACCCAGAGCTGGGGCACGGTCACCTCCGGGTGACAGTACGCCTGGGCGCTGTAGTCACTCAGATGCGCATGAAAAGCAGCGCACCCCACGGCGCTGTACGGCTTCGCGCCGGGCGCGTTCGTTCGCTGCGTCTCCATGATCGACAAGCGCATCAGCGAGATATACACGGCGGCCGGGTTGAGCTGCAGGACCTCCTTCGACCACAGCGGCAGCGTCGCGGGCAGCGTGGCGATGCTGTACATGACCCCGCAGAAGTACCGCCACACGCGGGTCAGGAACGGCACGAGCTGGCTGACGTCGTTCAGCTCGGCGCCGATCCGCGCGATGATCAGCGACGCGCCGATGTTGAACAGCGTCTGCAGCAGCAGCACCGGGACGGCCAGGAACCAGTACCAGGTCAGCGGCTCACCCTGGACCAGCACGATCACGAACATGACCACCATCGACAGCATCAGCTGCTGCAGCTCGACGATGACGTAGGCGAGCGGAAGCGACGCCCGCGGGAACTGCAGCGCCCGCATCAGCGACAGGTTGTTGTGCATGACCCGCGAGCCGACCAGCAGTGACCGCTCGGTGAAGGTGAAGATGAAGACGCCGATGACCAGGAAGGCGATGTAGTGCTCGACGCCCCGGTTGGCCTTGAACAGCACGCCGAAGATCAGGTAGTAGACGGCGACGTTGAGCAGCGGGGTGAGGACCTGCCAGACCTGGCCCAGCCGGGCGTCGGTGTACATCGAGACGTTCCGCGCGGTGGCGTACGCCATGATGAAGTGGCGGCGCTGCCACAGCTTGCCCATGTATTCGAAGAGACCGGGCCGCTGCGCGCTGGGCCTCAGATCGTGCTGCGCGGCCAGCTCGGCGAGCGGCTGCCCCGTCAGCGATGTCGCGGACCTCGTGATGCCGGCGGTGTTCTGCAGGCTCCCCGGGGCGCTGAGCTGCGAGCGTTCAGCCATGACTGCGAATTTTACGGGAGCCGGCCGACCGCAGGGGGCGGGGCCGCCTGCGCCGCGCGCCGGGCGCGCGAAAATCCGTCGTCGTCATCGAGCAGCATCCTTACCTGACCCTGAGCCCACACGTTTCCACCCTGTTTGCACCCTGGCCGCGGCCGGGCGCAGCCGACCTTACCGCAAAGGTTCCCTATCGAAGGTGAGCTGTATCGTTCAGTGACCTGACGACCGCCGGGCCGTCCGTGTACCAGTCGATTTCGCTGAACGAGCCCACGTCGAGGTGCATCCGGTACATCGAGGCCGGCGGCGCGAGCAAGGCCTCGGTGAGCAGCGTCTTGATCGGCGTCACGTGGCTGACCACCAGCACGGTCTGCCGGAGGTGGGCCGCCATCAGCCGTTCCCGCGCCGCCCGGACCCGGTCCGCGACCGCCGCGAAGCTCTCCCCGCCCGGGGGCGCGGCCGCCGGGTCGGCCAGCCAGGCCGCGACCTCATCGGGCCACCGCCGCTGGGCCTCGGTGAAGGTGAGGCCCTCCCACGCGCCGAAGTCGGTCTCGCGGAAGTCCGCGTCCTCCTCGACCGGCGCGCCGATGGCCGCCGCCACCTCCTCGGCCGTCTGCCGCGTCCGCCGCAGCGGTGAGGTCACGATCACGTCGACGCCGCCGCGCGCGGCGAGCCGCTCCCCCGCCAGCTTCGCCTGGCGCACCCCCATCTCGGTCAGCTCGATGTCGCCGATGCCCGCGAACCGCCGCTCGGCCGACAGCGCCGTCTGCCCGTGCCGCAGTAGCAGCGTGACCGTCGCCTGCCCCTGCGCGGCTCCCCAGCCGGAGATGCCCCGCCTCGCTGGTCGCCGCCTCGCTGGTCGCCGCCTCGCTGGTCGCCGGCCGCCTGCGCGTTCGCGGTAGAGCCCGCAGCCTGCGCCTTCGGCGCGGTAGAGCCGGATGTGGATGAGCCGCCCGGCGAGGACGGCGCGGCCGCCCCGGCCGGGCGGGGTCTTACCTGATGGCGAGACCCACCACCGTTCCGTTCGGCACTATCCATCGCCTCGTTCGCGAGCCGGTCCGCGTCCTGGTTGCGCTCCCGCGGCACCCACTCGTACGTCACCCCGGAAAAGCCGTCGGCCGCCTCGCTGGCGGTGCGCGCGAGCGGCTTCATGTCCGGGTGCTTGATCTTCCAGCGGCCGGACATCTGCTCCACGACCAGCTTGGAATCCATCCGTACCTGGACGGAGGCGCGCGGGTCGATTTCCTTGGCCGCGCGCAGGCCCGCGATCAGGCCGGAGTACTCCGCGACGTTGTTGGTGGCGACGCCGATGGACTCGGACTTCTCGGCCAGGATCTCGCCGGTGTCCGCATCCCGGACCAGGGCGCCGTACCCGGCCGGGCCCGGATTGCCGCGGGAGCCGCCGTCCGCCTCGACGATGAGCTTGCGCACCGCGGGGTCCGTCACAGGCCCGATTCGGCGGTACGGACGAGGATCCGCCGGCATTCCTCGCAGCGGACCACCTCATCGGGCGCGGCGGCGCGGATCTGATTCAGGTCCACCGTATGCAGCGTCAGGTGGCAGCCCTCGCACCGGCCGCGGCGTAGCATCGCCGCGCCGACCCCCTGCTGTGCGCGGAGCCGGTCGTAGAGGGCGAGCACGTCCGCGGGGACGTCGGCGGCCACCGTAGTGCGGCGCGCTTCGGCCTTGGCCGCCTGCTCGCCGATCTCGTCCAGCGCGGCATCCCGCTTGACGGTCAGTTCCGCGGCCTGCCCGGTAAGGCTGGCCTGCTCGGTGGTGAGGTCATCGCGGCGGCCTTCCGCGGCTTCGCGGCGCTCCATCGCGTCCAGCACGATCTCCTCCAGATCGGACTGCCGGCGCAGCAGCGACTGCACCTCCGACTGGAGGTTCTCCAGCTCGCGGGCGGCGCTCACCTGCCCGCCGTCGAGCCGGGCCCGGTCCCGGTCGATGCGTGACCGGACCTGCTCCACGTCGTGCTCGGCCCGGGTCTGCTCACGGGCCAGGTCGCTCAGCTCGGTGTCGGCCATGACGACGCCATCCCGAAGCTCACCCATGCGGGCGCTGATCTGCTCGAGCTGAGCGGCTTCCGGAAGGGTTCGGCGGCGCTGGTCGAGCCGGCCCAGCTCGGCGTCCAGGTCGGCCAGTTCGAGCAGGCGCAACTGTGCTTCGGGTGATGCTTTCACGGGCCCCACGTTAGCCCCACCGAGGGCCAGTGTCGCGCGGGGTGATGCGGCTGGTACAGCAGCGGCTGCGCGTCGTTTAAATAAGCGCGGCTGAGCAGGGGGCTGCGTGATAAACATGCCGGCATGGAGATCCCTCGGGTTAGCCGGCCCTACATGCCTGGGTACGGCATCTCCGCGCCGGAAGAGGGCAGCGGCCTGCTGCAATGGTCCTGGGCGGCCGAGCGGCTGACGGCGGCGCGCAACTACTGGGTCGCGACCGTACGGCCTACCGGGCGGCCGCACCTGATGCCCGTCTGGGCCATGTGGGACGACAGCACGCTCTGGTTCTCCAGTGCTGCCGGATCCCGTAAAGCCAAGAACCTCCGCGCCGACCCGCACTGCGTCATCAGCACCGAATCAGCGTCCGACCCGGTCATCATCGAGGGCACGGCCCGCGTGGTCACCGAGCCGCGCATCCCTGCAGCGGGTGATCGACCTGATGAACGCGAAATACGCCACGCACATCGAGGTCAGTTTCCTGGACCCGGCCCTGAACACGACGTTCGGGGTACGGCCGCAGCGCGTGTTCGGCATGCGGGACGCGGATTTCACGGGGTCACCAACTCGTTGGATATTTGAGGATTGAACGAAGGTACCGTGGTCTTGAGAGTGGACGGCATGGGGAGGGGCAGCGAAGGCTTACTGGCCCCGGCGGCCCGGGGGGAACGAACGGACCGGGGGCAACACCGGATCCGGTAGCACCGGCCAGCCGGGCGGTTCCCGGCGGTATCAGGCGGCGATCGGGGCAGTCGCGGGCCTGCTTACCGCGGCCGTAGCGCTGGGCGTCGGCCAGCTCGTGTCCGGCCTGAGCGCGCGCCAGGCGCTCCGGCGGTGGCGGTCGGGCAGGCCGCGATCGACCTCGCTCCCCCGCCCCTGAAGAACTTCGCGATCTCGGTGTTCGGCGCCAACGACAAGATGGCGCTGGTTATTGGCATCCTGATCGTGCTGGCTATCTTGCCGCGCTGATCGGGATGGCGGCGATGCGACGGCTGGCCTACGGCTACGCCTGCCTGGTGATCTTCGCCGCGATCGGCCTGGCCGCCGCGCTGAGCCGTCCCGGCGCGACGTTCGGCTACGCGGTGCCGACGATCCTGGGCGCCGCGGTGGGCGCGTTCGCGCTCAGCAAGCTCACTCGCGCGGCGCGGGAGGCCACGCCACCCACAGTGCGTCCCGGGGCCACGTCATCCGCGCGCGCTGGCGTCCCGCCGGACCGGTACGCGGGGTTCGACGCCGCGTCCGCCGAAGCTGGCGCCGTGTCGACGACGCCCATCGCCCCGCCGCCTTCCCCGCCCGCAACGCCGCCTCCATCCGTGCCCGCGGCACGCGCCTCCACCGGGGCCGCAGACACCGGGGCCACAGACACCGGGGCCACGGATACCGGGGGTGCGGGCGCTGGAGCCACGGGCGCTGGAGGTGCGGGCACTGGAGGTTCGGGCACTGAGCGTGCGGGCAATGGGGCCACACCGCCGGTCGTCCCGGCGGAGCCGAAGGAATGGGTATCCGCGCCGCCTCCGGGAGAGACCTGGACCTACCAGTCGTCGTCGACGCCTGGTCCCGGCCGCCGCCGTTTCCTAATCGTCAGCGGTGTCGCCGCCGGCGGCGCCGCCATCGCCGCCCTCGCCGGGCGCGAACTGAACGCGCGGCAGAGCGTCACCCAGGCCCGGGCCACCATCCGCATCCCGGCGCCTTCGCAGCCCGCCCCGCCGCTCCCGGCCGGCTCAGACCTGCGAATCCCCGGAATCAGCTCGTTCGTCACGCCGAACTCCAGTTTCTACCGCGTGGACACCGCAATCGTCCTGCCCGAGGTAGACCCGCAGAATTGGCAGCTGCGTATCCACGGCATGGTGGAGCGCGAGGTCACGATCAGCTTCGCCGAGCTGCTCCGCAGGCCGCTGATCGAGCACTACGTGACGCTGACGTGCGTGTCGAACCCGGTATCGGGCCCGTACATCGGCAACGCCAAATGGCTGGGTGCCAGCCTGGCCGCCCTCATCCGCTCGGCGCGCCCCAAGGCCGGGGGCACCCAGCTGCTGTGCACGTCCGTAGACGGGTTCACCTCCGGGACGCCGATCCAGGTGGTGCTCGATGGCCGGGACGCGCTGCTGGCGGTGGCCATGAACGGTTCGGCGCTGCCCGTCGAGCACGGCTTCCCGGCCCGCATGGTCGTTCCCGGCCTGTACGGGTACGTGTCGGCGACCAAGTGGGTCACCGACATCAAGGTCACGACGTTCGAGGCGGAGACCGCGTACTGGGCCCAGCGCGGCTGGTCCCCGCAGGCGCCGATCAAGACCGAGTCCCGGATCGACGTTCCGGTGGGCGGCTCGACGATCAAGCCCGGCCGCACCGCCGTCGCCGGAGTGGCGTGGGCCCAGCACACCGGCATCGACGCCGTCGAGGTCCGGGTCGACCAGGGCGCGTGGAACCAGGCGACCCTGGCCAAGGTTCCGGGTATCGACACCTGGCGCCAGTGGGTCTGGTACTGGGACGCGACCCCTGGCCCCCACGTCATCGAGGCCCGCGCCATCGACGCCTCCGGGTACACCCAGACCGCCGCCCTGGCCGCTACCGAGCCCAACGGTGCCACCGGCTACCCCTCCAACACCACCACCGTCCGCGCCTAGCTCCCCTCCCGCTCCCCGGCTCTCCCCCTCCCCGGCTCCCCGGCTCTCCCCCTCCCCGGCTCTCCCGCCTCCCCGGCTCCCCGGCCCCCCGGCTCCCCCGCGCCAGGCTCTCCCCCGCCCCGGCGCCCCGCCAATGACCGCAATGATCCCTTCGTGGTCCTCTAGCGACCGCAATGATCCCTTCGTGGACCATACGGGCGGGAACGGGGCGTCAATTTGTCGGACGTCGGTGTCATTCTGCGCATCATGCGACGAGAGCGTGGGCTAGACCGCTATCTGCTGGAAGACGTCCTGCTGAGGCAGCACAATGTCATCGCCCGCAGCCAAGCGGTGACGTGCGGGATGACGGCCTCCGGATTGAAAAGCCGAATACGGGTGGGTGGTCCTTGGCAGAGACTCGTCCCGGGCGTATACCTCGGAATCACTGGCGTCGTAACAGCCGATCACCGGGAGATGGCGGCACTCCTGCACGCCGGGCCGGGCAGCGTTATTACAGGCGCAGCGGCCGTACGCAGAAACGGCATCCGGCCGCCCGCTTCAAATTACGTGGATGTGCTAGTCCCGGCCGAAAGCAGGTGCCAGAGCGTTGCGTTCGTCCGGATTCAGCGGACCAGACGGATGCCATCGCGGACGTCGACCACGGGACAGATCAGGTTCGCCGGGGCAGCCCGCGCCGTCGCCGATGCCAGTAGGGGCCTGACGGCGATCCGGGACGTCCGCGCCGTGGTCTCCGACGCGGTTCAGAAAAGCCGCTGCACAATCGCGGACCTGAGAACGGAGTGCGAAGAGGGGCCACGAAGGGGGTCCGGTTTGCTGCGGAGGGCTTTAGATGAGGTTGGCGATGGGATCAGGTCGGTGCCGGAAGGGGATCTCCGGCTTCTGCTCAAGCGGGCCGGGGTGCCGATGCCGGTATTCAATGCACGGCTTTACGACGGTGACACGCTGATCGCGATCGTTGATTGCTGGTGGCCGGACGCCGGAGTGGCCGGTGAGGTGGACTCCCGGGAGTATCACTATTCCGCGGATGACTGGCAGCGCACCATGCGGCGGCACGATCAGCTCGTGGCCCGAGGCGTGCTGCTGCTGCATTTCACTCCGCAGCGGATCAGGACGGACCCGGACGCAATCGTGCTCGAGATCCTCTCCGCGCTGGCGGCGGGACGCGGGCGTGCGCCGCTGCCGATCAAGGCTCTGCCCGCGAATTGACGAAGGACGGGCCGCCTCACGATGTCTGGGCCTGCTCGGCGGCCAGTCGGGCACTGAAGCCGACGAGGGCCAGGCCGGTCGCCCCATCCAGGCTGCGGCGGACCGCGCGGCGTGCGAGGAAGCGGCGGGCCCGGTGCAGCGACGCGACCAGGACGAGCAGGTAGAGCAGGCCCAGTACGGCATGGCTGAGCGCGAACAGCATCAATTCGGGAATCCCGGCCCCACGGACGAGGAACTGGGGCAGCACCGCCAGGTAGAACACGAGCACCTTGGGATTGGTGATGTTGGACAGGAATCCTTGCCGCCAGCCACCGAGAGCCACGGCCACGCCCCTGGGCTCCGCACAGCCGCCGTTCAGCGGCGCGTACCGTCCTCGTACCGCGGAACGGAGCGCCTGGGCGCCGAGAAAGACGAGGTAGGCGACACCGGCCCACTTGATCGCCTGGAAGAGCGGCTGGGCCCGCACGATCATCGCCCCCAGGCCGACCGCGGCGGCACTCCCCTGCACGGCGTTGGAGCACGCCACGCCGAGCGCCGTCCATACCCCCGGTGGCGACCTCCGACCAGGGCGTTCTTGGTCACGACCGCGAAATCGGGTCCCGGGATCAAGATCAGGACCACGGCAAACACCAGGAACGAACCGTATGCTGACCACTCCATTCAGGGACGACTACCCACGCGGGTGCGGGTTTACCCCGATCGGCCAGCCTTCCGGCAGCAGGTGGGGACCTGCTGCGGTGGCTGGGCCGATGGCGGGTCAGCCGGGTGGCTAGGCGGTGACGAGAGCATCGGTGAGCGCGTTGATCCCGGCCAGGTTCGCCGCCAGGTCAGGGCTGAGATGATGGCGGGCGGCAATCGCGGCCGGCGCGTAGTAGGAGACCTTGGTCTGCCCGTCGTCCGCCCACACCACGATCTTGAGCGGCAGGTCGAGTGCGGCCAGCGGCGACGCCGCCATAACGGGGGTGCCGGCTGCCGGGCTGCCGAATATCACCAGGGTGGTCTCCCGCAGGGAAAGCCCCGCCTCGCGAGCCTCAGCACTCTGATCGATCACATCGAAGAGCTTCAGGCCCTTCGCGCTGACTATGCCGGTGAACCGCGCAACGGTGTCGGTCACCGATCGGGGGCTGAGCTTGGTGACGACATCCGCCTCGTTCCCCGTCCCGTCTTCGGTCATGGCTGATCCTCCTGATGTGACGCGCCCTTCCGGCGCGGGCCAGGACAATAGTGCGCCCCCGGATGACCGGCCTGCACCCGTCATCTGACTCAGGGATCCCCGGTACCCGGGTCAGCAGGGGACGGACGCCGGCGCAGCAGGGACGGACGCCGGCGCAGCAGGGACGGACGCCGGCGCAGCAGGGACGGACGCGGGCAGGAGGATCCGCCGGAGCAGGCTGCGCTCGAGCACCGTCCACGCGGTCGTGGTCAGCAGGTACAGCCCGGCCGCCAGGGGCAGGAACGCCGCGAAGGCCGCCGTCAGGTAGGGCAGCAGGCTCGTGACCCAGGGCGGAACACCGGCGGGCTGTGCAGCGGGCGCGCCGGCAACTCGTGGTTTGGTTCCGGCCGGGACGGTCCGCCGCGGCGCTGTGGCCGCGGACGGGGGCACCGGAGACGCGGTGGGCGGGGACGGGATGAGCCGGCGGGAGGCGCGGGCGGCCACCCAGCCGGTCGCGATCAGCAAGAGGAACAACCCCGCGAAGACGGCACCCTGCGGGCTGAGCGGGCCAGCCCCGCCGAGCCAGTGGCTGCCGAGCTGGGCGGCAAACAGATGGTGAGCGAGCAGACCGTTGGGTCCGCCGCCGATCGAGGCAGACCGGAAGAGCAGGTACATGACGCTGAGGAATGGCCACTGGAGCAGGAGCGGCAGACACCCGGCGAACACGCCCGTGCCGTTCTCCCGGTACAGCGCGGTGAGCTCACGGGTCAGCCGTTCGGGCTGCCGGGCGTAGCGCTGCCGGAGCGCCTGGGCCCGGGGCGCGATCCTGGCCTGCGCGATCTGGCCGCGCATGGCGTAATAGCTGAACGGCAGGACGATCAGGCGGACCGCGACGGTGAACAGGATGATCGCGGCGGCGGCGGCCAGGCCGCCGGCCAGCGGCGCGAGGGCGGCGGATATCGCGGTGACAACGTGGTACGCGGCGTCGACGGGGACGCCGAAGAGACTGAACATGACGGGCAACCCTCCAGCGGGTCAGAGCAGACGATTGACGGCTGGAGACGGCCGTGATCAGGGAAGTGACCCGGTACGCGACGTCGTTAGGACGTGCCCGGTGTGGGCCTTCGGCCCGTTCCAGCCTTCGGCCCGTTCCCACGGGTGTTCGGCGTTCCCACGGTTTCGGCCCGTTTCCCACGGGCGTTCGGCGCGCGGGGCCAGCGAAGATCAGGCGGCCGCCGGGCCCGCCGAGGGTGCTCTGGGCCGAGGGCGCCCGGCCGCGTCAGGGTCGCACTGGCGCAGGAACGCCGCGGACCAGGATTTCTCGCGGAGGCCGGCCGCACGCCGGGTCAGCGGGGCGGCCGCGGCCACCCGTGCGATCCGGGCCCCGTCTGCGGCCACCGCAGCGACCAGCCCGATGAGGACGGCGGCCAGCACGGCGGTGCTCACGATCGTGAGGGCTCCCGGCCCGGTGAGCAGGTGCCCGATGTGCCACAGGGCGGCGGCCAGCGCGAGCGCGCCCGCCCGGATACCTGGCACAGCCGCCTCCCGCTCCTCAGCGCCTTCGCACGCGGCAATCGCCCCCAGGTTACGCCCGTCACCAGCACGCCGGCTACCGCGCGGGCGGCCAGCACGCCGGCTACCGCGCGGGCGGCCAGCACCGCCGGCTACGGCGCGGCGCTCAGCCCGCCGTACCCGATTAGCCCCCGGATAGCTCGGCGACCCCGGTGAGGAGGCGGTCCACGTCGGAGCGGTCGTTGTAATGCACGAGACCCGCGCGGACGGCGCCGCCGGAAGCGCGTATGCCCAGCGCCGCCGTAAGTTCCCAGGCGTAGTTGTGGCCGTTCCAGACGTTAACCCGGCGGCGGGCCAGGTGGGCCGCGACCTCGGCGGGCGTATGGCCCGCCACGTTGAAGTAGGCGGTCGCCGTCCGGCTGGCAGCCTTCCCGTAGGTGGTGACGTGCTCCATCGCATCCAGGGCGCCGAGCATGTCGGCGAAAAGCCGTCCCTCGTAGTCCTGGATAGCCGCCATCGACGCGAGGACCCGCTGGCGCCGCGGGCCCGGCTGGTCCCCGCCGAGGCTGGCGAGGTGGTCCACCGCAGCCGTCACACCCGCGAGGTCCGCGTAGGCGGGGGTCCCCCGCTCGAAACGGTCGGGCACCGTATCCGGGGAGGAGGCCAGTTTGTCCGGCCGGAGGGTCTCCAGGAGGTCCGGGTCGGCGATGACCATCCCGATATGCGGGCCGGACCATTTGTAGGCGCTGGTCGCGTAGAAGTCGGCCCCGAGGGCGCCGACATCGACCGGGGTGTGCGGTGTGGCGTGCACGCCATCGACGTAGGTCAGCGCGCCCACGGCATGAGCGCGGGCGGTGATCGCCGCCACGTCGGGCCGCGTACCGAGGATGTTGCTCGCGGCCGTGACCGCGACCAGCCGGGTCCGTTCCGACAGCAGCGTGCCGTACTGCGCGACCGGCAGCTCACCCGTCGATATGTCGACGTCGGCCCAGCGCACCGTGACACCGGCCCGGGCGGCGGCCTGGACCCACGGGCGGACGTTCGCGTCGTGGTCCAGGCGGGAGACCACGATCTCGTCGCCGGGCCGCCAGGTATCCGCCAGGGTGCCGGCCAGCCGGTAGGTGAGCGTGGTCATGTTCGGGCCGAGGATGACGCCTTCTGGCTGGCCACCTACGAGGTCGGCGACGGCCTGGCGGCAGCCGGCCATGATCGCGCTGGCCCGCTCGCTGGCCGGGAACGCCCCGCCCGAGTTGCCGATTCCCGCCCGGGCCGCGGCGGCGATGGTCTCGATCACGGTCTCCGGCACCTGCGTTCCGGCCGCGCCGTCCAGGTAGGCGTACCCGTCGCGGAGCGCCGGATAGGCGCCGCGCACCGTTTCTGCGTCAAAGGTCACCCGGCCCATGCTGCCACTCCGGGCGGGAACGCGCTCCTGGGCACGGGCCGAGAACGTGGTCCTGGCGCGCCGGCCGGACGGGCGCCGGCTGGAACATGCTCAAGCACCTGGGCCGGAGAGGCGCTCGGGCACATCGGGCAAACGCGCTCAGGCCAGGCCAGCCGGGATCCCGCCCGAACATGCACAGCAGGGTCTCCCACACGTCGCCCTCTACCGGCGCCGCGACCAGCAGGCCCGCGGCCTCGGCCGGGCGCACCTGCGGCGTTCCTTCCCACCACCCTTCGAACACGATCTCCGGATCGGCGGGACGGTAATCCATGCCGAGCGACCGGGCCAGATCCCAGGCGTGGATGTGCCATTCGGCGCAGGCCACGCCGGCCATCGCGCCGACGGTAACGACCGCGTCCCGGTACCAGTGGTGCGGATGGTCCCACAGCGGCGGAACCCGGGCCGCGTAGGACCGGGCCGATTCGGCGAACGCGGCGATGTGCTCGGGGCCCGGCACGTCGGGCAGCTCGGCGAGTTCGGCCGCGTTCTGCCGCTCGAGCTTGCGAGCCAGCGTGGCCGCGGGAAAGCCCGTCGCCATCAGCCGGGCCAGGCGGCTGTCCGGGGCGTCGTCCAGGAACTCGTGGTAGTCATCGGCCATGCACCGGAGATGACCGGCGACGTCGGCGGCCCGCCAGTCGTGACACGGTGTGGGTGCGGCCCACTGGGCAGCGGTGAATCGCGCGGCCAGCTCGCAGATGACGGTGACGCCATCGCGGTAAGCAGCCATGCCCGGGCCTGGTGACCAACTCGTCATCGGTCGCCAGCGGGGTGGGCGCGCTTCACGGTTCCTCCTAGGCGGGCCGGCAGCAGCCCGGTACGCGAAGCTTCCGGGGGAGCCAGGCTGTCAGACTTACCCGTCGCAGACAAGCGGGCTGCGCATACGGGAGCGCGCGACAGCCCCGCCATCCCTGGCGACGGCCCGTCACCCCTACCTTGCCGCCGTCCGCCGCCGCGGAGCGCGTACGCTATGCACGGGCCTGGGCGCGGCGCATGAATTGATCGCAGCGTGGGGCAAACAAGCAGGCCACTGCCGGAACGGCCGTCAGGGAAAGGGCATGGCGTGAGAAAGCGTCAGCAGGTCAGCCAGGAGGCGCTGGAAAACAACGCGGCGGATGTCGCGCTTGCCGCCAAGTTCGACGAGTTGCTGGCGGCCGCGCGTGAAGCCGAGCTGGAATTCCGCCGGGCTGATGTCCCGTCCACTCCCCTGCCCGAACGGAGACGGCTGGCGGTCAACCTGGATGTGGCGCTCACCGCGGTGATGCGTTCGGCATTCGCCGCCCAGCGGGCCGCGATCGGCGCCCGCGGCTACGACGACCGGATCTACCGGCGCAAGGCGATGGCGAGGCCCGACGTGCACGCCCTCACGGCGGAGGCCGAGCGGCTGCTGACGCTGCGGGAGAGTCATCGGCTCAACGGCATTCCCCCGGCGCCCCTGCAGCCCGCTGTATAACAGCGTCCTGCCCCTGTATCAACGGGCCGCCAGGATGCTCTGTAGAGCAGGACGGCAACTCCTCGGCGACACGCGAACCGACCTGCGATCAAGCCGAACGAGGCCCGGACGGCGCGATACCGCTCTACAGTCGTACGCGGCAGGACCTGGGCAGCCGCCCGTTAACTGAACAAAGCCTTATCTGGTTGCCAGCCATTGGGATGAAATCGCCAACCGGCTGTCCGCCCTAGGCGTCTAACTATTCGAACCCGCAGGGCCCGGGGGACGTTTAAGTAGGTGTCAGCGGGCAATCCAGAGTTGGGCGCCCGTCCGCTCGCTGACTCCGGCCCAGGAGCCGGTCGCAGACGTCGCGCCGGCTCAGCCCGGGGATCCGACCGGCCACGACGGTGCCGGAGCGGTTCAGAGGCCCCGGGCGGTCCAGTGGACCAGACCAATTCGGGCGTGTCCCTTGCGGGGCACGGTGCCCAGGAGCACAGTTGGTCTAGAGCAGTTGGTCTAGGCCACTGAGACGGCGAGACGGCCTCCAGCCAGCCCCGCCGGGCCTGGCGGAAGGCCCTATTGACCACCTACCAGGTGTGCCACAGGGTGTAGTCAGAAAATGCCATAGCGATAGCCCGCCGGAAGCTACAAAAAGCTGCCGGAAAAACGGTCAGAATGAGCCATGTTGCAGCCCGCACTTGCTGCGGCACACTAACATGTGATCCAGAACACGCACGATAAGAAGCTCGCGAGGAGGCACGCGATGTGCCAACACACGCCACAGTGTCCGGAGGCGTCAGCATCGGACCGTGAGGCGGCCCGAACACTGGCAAGTCACCCCGATCAGGGCTGGAGCCTGCTCTGCAACGGGATTGTTATTTTTGAAGACACGGGTGAACTGCTCCCGGGTGGGGCCACGATCGCCCCGCACCGGCCGACTGACCTGGTGTTCGAGTCGAACACCAGGATCTCCCAGCCCGGACACGCCCCTGCCGCCTAAAGGCCCGGCTGGATAATTATTCAGCGGACGGCGAAATGTCCCATCGCGGGCATTCCGCACCGGGACGGGAACCCGTTTCCCGGGGATGATTACAAAACAGCAACACCGATTAAAGCGTCAGCAGTCAGATTGTTATCAAGCGGTGAATCCCGCGCACCGGCTTCCGATCCAGCCGGTTACCGCCACACTAAGATGGCCCTCCGCGCCCACCGGGATGACAACCGCCGCCGCTCTCAGCGCACCAGCGGCACAACGCCACCGAGCCAGCCGGTGACCGCGTCCGTCACCGCCGCTGGATGGCGCGAAAGTGAATGTGACTCGCCTTTCAGGGTCACTACCCGGATGGCGTCACCCGGAGCGGGAATCCCGAACGGATCCCTGTCCCCGCTCACGACGAGAACCTGAGCGCCGCCCTCGGTGGCAGCGTGAAGTTCCGCCTCCCGGGCAGGCGGACCAGAGGTCCCGGCGCTTCCCGGGCCCGCCCGGCCCCCCGGCGGGCGGAGCGGGAAGGCCAGCGCGACCACCCCGCTCGCCCCCACCGCCGCCGCCGTGCGGCACGCCACTCGCGCGCCGTTGCTCCGGCCGCCCACGATCAGCGGAAGACCTGTGCCCGGTAGCGCCTCCCCCGTGGTGAACCACGAGCCACCGCGCAGGGCGGCGATGATCTCGCGCCACGCCTCGTCCTGGCGGCTGGGCGAACCGGGAGCGCGGGCGCCCCGGACCCGGTACGGCTGGGTGACGAGCGCGGTCGCACCCCCCAGCCGGACGGCGGCGTCCCGTACAGCCAGCAGATCGGGCGCATCGACCGAGCCGCCGGCGCCATGCGTGAGGACCAGCAGGAACGACGGCGGCGCACCGCCGCCGGGCCCGGCCAGGTCGGCCCGCGCCGGGCCGTGGCTGGTCACAATCTCGATGGCGGTCATTGGCTCATCGTCGCGCAAGCGAGCACCGGGGCGGCGCTCCCCCCTGCCCGTGGTGGCCGGTCAGACGTTCAGCAGCTTCTTCAGGAACTCGCCCGTGTAGCTGTCCTCGACCATCGCGACCTGCTCGGGCGTTCCGGTCGCGATGACCGTCCCGCCGCCCGAACCTCCCTCTGGCCCCAGGTCGATGATCCAGTCCGCGGTTTTGATCACGTCGAGGTTGTGCTCGATGACGATGACCGTGTTCCCGGTCTCGACCAGCAGCCGAGCACGCCCAGTAGCTTGCGGATGTCCTCGAAGTGCAGGCCGGTGGTGGGCTCGTCCAGCACGTAGATGGTCCGCCCGGTGGCCCGCCGCTGCAGTTCCGAGGCCAGCTTCACGCGCTGGGCCTCGCCGCCGGACAGCGTGGGCGCGGGCTGGCCCAGGCGGACGTAGCCGAGGCCAACGTCGACGAGGGTCTTCAGGTGCCGGTGGATGGCCGGGACCGGCTCGAAGAACTCGGCCGCCTCCTCGATCGGCATGTCCAGCACCTCGGCGATGGTCTTGCCCTTGTAGTGCACCTGCAGGGTGTCGGTGTTGTACCGGGCGCCGTGGCAGACCTCGCACGGCACGTAGACGTCCGGCAGGAACTGCATCTCGATCTTGATCGTGCCGTCGCCGGAACACGCCTCGCAGCGGCCGCCCTTCACGTTGAAGGAGAACCGGCCGGGCTGGTATCCCCGGATCTTCGCCTCGGTGGTCTGCGCGAACAGCTTCCGGAACGTGGTCGAAGACGCCCGTGTACGTGGCCGGGTTCGATCGCGGGGTGCGCCCGATCGGCCCCTGGTCGACGTGCACCACCTTGTCCAGCTGGTTCATCCCGGTGATCCGGGTGTGCTTGCCGGGCACGGTCCGCGCGCCGTTCAGCTCCTTGGCCAGGGCGCGGTACATGATCTCGTTGACCAGGGTGGACTTGCCCGAACCGGATACCCCGGTCACGGCCACCAGGCAGCCCAGCGGGAACGCCACGTCGACACTCCGCAGGTTGTGCTCGGTAGCGCCCTTGACCACGATCTGGCGGCTCTTCGACGGCGACCGGCGGGTCTCCGGCACCGGGATCGACGCGCGCCCGGACAGATACGCGCCGGTCAGCGACTTCTCGCTGGCCAGCAGCTCCTGAACGGGGCCGGACACGACCACCCAGCCGCCGTGCTCGCCCGCCCCGGGGCCGATGTCGACCACCCAGTCGGCGGCACGGATCGTGTCCTCGTCGTGCTCCACGACGATCAGTGTGTTCCCCAGGTCACGCAGCCGCGTCAGCGTCTCCAGCAGCCGGTTGTTGTCACGCTGGTGCAGGCCGATCGACGGCTCGTCCAGCACGTACAGCACGCCGACGAGCCCGGAGCCGATCTGGGTTGCGAGCCGGATCCGCTGCGCCTCGCCGCCGGCCAGCGTCGCGGAGGCCCGGTCCAGGCTCAGGTAGTCCAGGCCCACATCGAGCAGGAAGCCGAGCCGCGCGTTGACCTCCTTCAGAATCTGGGCCGCGATCTGCCGGTCCCGGTCGGAAAGATTGAGGTCCAGCATGAGCTTGGCCAGCTCGCCAATGGGCAGCGCGCAGAGGTCCGCGATCGACCGGTCGTCCATCGTGACCGCGAGCGCGATCGGCTTCAGCCGGCTGCCCCGGCAGGCCGGGCACGGTACCTCGCGCATGTACCCGGCGAACTTCTCCCGGCTGGAGTCGCTCTCTGCCTCAGCATGCCGCCGTTCGACGTATGGGATCACGCCCTCGAACTGCGTGTAGTACGAGCGCTCCCGGCCGTACCGGTTCTTGTACCGCACGTGCACCTGGTGGTCGAACCCGTTGAGCAGGGCCTCCCGCGCCCGCGACGGCAGCCCCTCCCAGCGGGTGTCCAGGTTGAACCCCAGAGCGTCACCGAGCGCCTCGACCAGCCGGGCGAAGTAATCGCTGACGTGCCCGCCGCTCCACGGCGCGAGCGCGCCCTCGGCCAGCGTCTTCGCCGGGTCCGGGACGATCAGTTCCGGGTCGACCTCCATCCGCGTGCCGAGACCGGTGCAGTCCGGGCAGGCGCCCCACGGGGAGTTGAACGAGAACGATCGCGGCTCCAGCTCATCGAACGACAGGTCGTCGTACAGGCAGGCCAGGTGCTCCGAATACATCCGCTCGCGGTGCGGGTCGTTGTCGGGCAGGTCGACGAAGTCGAGCACGACCACCCCGCCGGACAGGCCGAGGGCGGTCTCCACCGAGTCGGTCAGCCGGCGCCGAGCCGTGTCCTTCACCGCGAGCCGGTCCACGATGACCTCGATGTCGTGCTTCTCGTACTTCTTCAGCTTCGGCAAGTCCGAGCTGGAGCCGGTCGCGCTGTCGAGGCGGACAACCTGGCCGTCGACGCGGGCCCGCGAGTAGCCCTTGGTCTGCAGCTCCCGGAGCAGATCCGCGTACTCGCCCTTGCGGCCGCGGACGACCGGGGCCAGCACCTGGAACCGGGTTCCCTCCTCCAGCTCCAGCACCCGGTCGACGATCTGCTGCGGGCTCTGCCGCGCGATCGGGCGGCCGCAGATCGGGCAGTGCGGCTTGCCCACCCGCGCGTACAGCAGCCGCATGTAGTCGTAGATCTCGGTGATCGTCCCGACCGTCGATCGCGGGTTACGGCTGGCCGCCTTCTGGTCGATCGACACGGCCGGGGACAGCCCGTCGATGAAGTCGACGTCGGGCTTGTCCATCTGGCCCAGGAACTGGCGCGCGTACGCCGACAGCGACTCCACGTAGCGGCGCTGGCCCTCGGCGAAGATCGTGTCGAAGGCGAGGCTCGACTTCCCGGACCCGGACAGCCCGGTGAACACGATCAAGGCATCCCGGGGCAGGTCAATCGAGATGTCCTTGAGGTTGTGCTCGCGTGCGCCGCGAACGACAAGTCGGTCGGCCACTGGGCTCTGTGCTCCCCTGCTTGCTTGGCTGTGCTTGCTTGGCTGTGCTTGCTTGGCTGTGCTTGCTTGGCTGGGCGGGTGGGGCTTACGTCGGTTGGGCGGATCTACGTCGGTGGCTGGGCGCCACGGTCCTTGCGGGTTCTGTGCGAATGGTGATGCCAGTGCTACATCTGCGCAGCTCGTCCAGGGTGGAGATGACGCCACACCATGCTAGCTAGGGGGTCCGACAAAACCGGGCCGCTTCCTGCACCGCATCAGCCCTACTGGAACACCCTGTACTTACCGGCCTCTTCCCTTCAGGCTACGAGGACGCCCAAGCGGCTGGATACCAGCGGCCGGCCGTTCCGCCCGCGCCACGTTCGCCCTGATCGAGAGGCGCCGGGCACTCCGTCAAGCTGCGCTGGCTGAAAATGGCTCCGTGCACTTACCAGTAAGGGGAAATACTCGGAGGAAACAGTTAAGGAGGCTTTTCCATGACCGAGTCCTCATCCACCAGGCCGGCTGCCACCCCGGCGCCGGGGACGTACCGCCTCGATCCCGATCGCAACACCGTCCGGGTCGACGCGAAGGGCATGTTCGGGCTGGTCCCCGTGCACGGCACCATGCGGCTCGTGTCGGGCGAGGTGACGATCGCCGATGATCCCGAACGGTCCAGCGTACAAGCCGTCATCGATGCGGGGAGCTATTCGTCCGGGAACGCCAAGCGCGATACGGATGTCACCTCCGCCAACCTGCTCGATGCGCAGTCCTACCCCGAGATCACGTTCAGCGGCGAGGGGGCCCGGGCACAGGGAAACAGCTGGGCCGTGCGGGGCACGGTGACCGCGCACGGTGTGTCCGTGCCGACCGAGCTGACGATCAACGACGTCCGCACCGAGGACGGCACCGGCCGGTTCCACGCCACCGCCACGCTGGACCGCACCCAGTTCGGGGTGACGAAGATGAAGGGCATGGTCGGGCGCACGGTCAAGGTCATCATCGACGCGGTGGCCGTTCCCAGCTGACGTCCCCGGTCAGCCGGTGATGACCGCAACGACGGTAGTGCCGGGGGCGAACGAGCCGTCCCCGGCATGGGCGTAGATGCCGTACATCATCTTGGCGACGTAGACCCATTCCAGGGTGAGGCCGTGGCGGGCCGTGAATTCGGCGATGAAGCGATCGAGTTCCGCGGTACGCCGGGCGAAGCCGCCGAAGTGGAAACGGTCGTCGATCTCCCAGTTACCTTGCGGGGCCTGTGTGGCCGCCGTGGTCAGGGTGGCTGGTGGGGCTGGTGCTAGTGGTGCCGGTGCTGGTGGGGCCAATGGAGTTGGAGAGGCCGGTGACGGTGAGGCCGCTGCGGCTGATGGGTCGCTGGACGCCTCCCGTTGCAGCGCCTCGACCGCGGCGGGCAGGAAACGGCCGCCGCCGCGCAGGGCGGAGAAGCCGATCGCCTGTTGCCCGTCACGCAGGCCGCCGGCGATACCGGCCAGCGTGCCGCCGGTGCCGCACGGGCAGCAGATCACGTCGAACGGCACTCCGATCTCGGCGGGGATCCGCGCGCAGCCGCGCGCCGCGAGCCCGTTGCTGCCACCCTCCGGCAGCAGGTAGAAGTCGCCGAACTGGTCCTGCAGCGCGGCGATGACGTCCGGGTCGGTCTTCCGCCGGTAGGTGGCGCGGTCCAGGTACGCCAGGCGCATGCCCGTGGCCGCCGCCTCGCGCAGGGACGGGTTGAGCGGCCGGTGCTCCTCGCCGCGGATGACCCCGATCGTGGCGAACCCGAACGCCTGGCCGGCCGCGGCGGTCGCGCGGATGTGGTTGGAATAGGCTCCGCCGAACGTGAGCAATGCGGAGTGGCCCGCTCGCCGCGCGGCGTCCAGGTTGAGGGACAGCTTGCGCCATTTGTTGCCCGGGAACGCGGGGTTGATCAGGTCGTCCCGCTTAAGGTAGAGCCGGATGCCGGCGCGCGCCAGCCGGTCGTCGGTCAGCTCGTCCAGCGGCGACGGCAACCGTACCCGAACGTGAGCCACGCGGACACGCTATCCGCAGGACAGCATGGCCGGGCAGCATCCACAAAGGCACTGACCAGGAGGCACCGATGGCCCCGACCAGCAACCACGGCAAGATCTGCTACCTGCAGATCCCGGCCACCGACGTCGATACGTCGGCCCGCTTCTACGCCGAGATCTTCGGCTGGGGGCTGCGCCGCCACGACGACGGCACGCTGGCCTTTGACGATACGACCGGCGGGGTGAGCGGGATGTGGGTGACGGACCGGAAACCGTGGGCGGGCGAGCCAGGGCTGCAGGTCGACATCATGGTCGACAGCGCCGAGGAGACCGTGGCCGCGATCGTCGCGCACGGCGGCGAGATCGTGCGGCCCATCGGCTGGCAGGCACCCGAGATCACCGCCGTGTTCCGGGATCCGCCGGCAACCTGCTCGGCATCTACCAGGAGCCAGCCTCCTGAGGGAACATCATCGGTGTATGACAGCAATGTCCACGATCGTAATCAGGTGGTTGCGATCGGTGTTCACTGACGCCGAGCGGCCGGGGCCCGCGGCCCGTACCATGGCCTCGTGAATTACACCGGGAACGTGAAAGTCGGCGGGCCGCCGGACATCCGTGAGATCGACGGTCTCGAGATCACGAAGCTGGCCGTCGGCCCGATGGACAACAACGCCTACCTGCTGCGCGACACCGCCACGGGGGAAGGCCTGCTCATCGATGCGGCCAACGAGGCCGACCGGCTGATCGAGATGATCGGCGGTACGCCCGTCACCTGGATCGTGACGACGCACCGGCACTACGACCACTGGCAGGCGCTGGAAGAGGTCCAGCAGGCCACCGGCGCGGTGGTCGTCGCGCACACGGAGGACGCCGGCGAACTGCCGATCCCCGTGGACGACGACATCACCGACGGGGACATCCTGCGGTTCGGTGACGCGGCCGTGTCCGTCATCAACCTGCGCGGGCACACCCCGGGCAGCGTCGCCCTTTGCTACGACGCCGAGGGCCGGCTCGCCGGGTCGCCGCATCTGTTCACCGGCGATTCGCTGTTCCCCGGCGGCCCGGGCAAGACGATGAACCCGAAGGACTTCACGTCGCTGATGGACGACCTGGAGGCGCGGGTGTTCGGAGTACTGCCCGACCCGACCTGGGTGTACCCGGGCCACGGCAACGACACCACCCTCGGCACGGAGCGCCCGCACCTGGCGGAATGGCGCGCCCGCGGCTGGTGACGCCCTGGGCCAGTTACGGCCGGGTCGTTATGGCGGGTGGTTACGGCGGGGTGGTTGCGGCGGGGATCAGATCCTGCTCGTAGCTGACTTCGGTGACCCCGCCGAGTTCGTGCAGGACGTGCGACCGGTCCTGCAGGCGGAAGCCCGCGCGCTCGTAGAACCGGCGGGCGCGGGCGTTCCGCTCCAGGACCCACACGGTGATCCGTGGATAGCCCTCGCCCCGGGCCTCGTGCAGGACCCGGTGCATTAGCGCCCGGCCGGTGCCGGTTGACCACCAGCCGGGCGCGACGTACAACGCGTACAGTTCCGCGCACCGATCCGGCCCGGAATCCGGGGCGCCCGGCGGCGTTCGCGGGACTCTGTCCAGGAACCGTTCGGGACCATATGAGGCGTAGCCGACGACCTCGGCCGGCGGGTCCTGCTCCGCCACCAGCGTCAGGCGCCACGGCCGGGCCTCGAACCACGCCTTTTCCTGCTTGTCGTCGTAGCGGCCGGTCACCCGGTCGATAGTCTCGGCCGGAATGATGCCGGCGTAGGCCGCACGCCAGGACTCGTGCCGCACCCGGGCGATCGCCGGCACATCGGCCTTAGCGCCGAACCGGATCTGGACCACGGCGCCAGGTTAGACCGGCTCACGGCGAGACGAACAGCAGGCCCTGTGGATGCAGCGCGGCCCCGTGCAGCGTCACCGGGCTGATTTGGCCAGTGGACATGTTCAGCAGGCCGAGGTAGTTCGCCGGGTACTTCGGGGGCGCCGGGCAGGTCGCCGGCGCGCTGTTGGAGCCGCACGGCGTGACGGCGGCGAACGCGGTCCCCGGACGGAACGAGCCGGTCACCACGTCGACCGTGTCCCCGCCGTTGTCGGTGGCGTAGAGCCGCCCGTGCCAGCTGGCCGCCCACGCGGTGTCGTCGACCGACTGGGACAGGTTCAGCACCGACAGCGCCTGGTGCGACGCGCCGGCGTGCCGCACGTAAATCTGCTGCTGGTCACCCTGACTGGTCAGCATGAAGTCGCCGCGGAAGCGGGGCGCCACCGGGGGCACAACTTCGCTGGAATCCGGGTCGGTCAGGGCGAGGTGGACGACCTTTCCTGCCCCGGCCCCCGAGTTGGCCACCGTGGCCTGGGCTTCGTCGGAGAAGAGCGGGTGGACGGTCGCGACGTGGGTCCGCCCGTCAAGGGACACGTCGTAAACCGCGGGGTAGGCCGCATTGGGTGCCGCGGCTCCGGTGGTACCCGGCGCGGACGCGCTGATCAGCAGCTGGCCGTGGTACACCGAGATGGCATCGGTGCCGCCCTTATGCGGGAGCGGCTCGTTGTAGGAGTAGTGCTCGACCTGACCGCCTCGCCATGCGTCCGGGGCGATGGTGTAGAGGCTGGAGTTGGCGTCCTCGTTCACCGTCGCGATGACCTTGCCGGTCCCGGGGTCGGCGGTCAGCCCGTCGCACTTGCCGCGGATATCCCACTGGCCGACGCGCTTGCCCTGGCTGGTGAAGGCCACGACCGTGCTGTCGCGGTTGCCGTCGGTGCTGCCCTGGCCCTGCGGTCCCACACCGTTCTGGAAGCCGACGTAGATAATGCCGTGCAGGACCGTGATGTCGTCGGGCAGGGTCAGGTGCTCGTGCCCGGACTTGCCGGCGGCGGTCGTGAACGTGTGGCTCAGGCTCTGGCCCGACAGGACCGTCGTGGCCTGATATCCGGAAGCCGAGTGGGCCGGTGCGGCGAGCGCGGTCCCGGCGCCCAGCAAGCCGAGCGGAACGGCCGCCGCCACCGCGGCCAGGCCCTTCGGAGAAATGCGCATGTGCTGCCCCCTACAACTTCGTTGTCACCATGCGGACATCTACTTCTATCCAGGGCCTGTGACGGGGCCTGTGGGTTTGGGTGGCCGGACGCTGAACGGCCGGTGTCCGATCGGGGTCACGGTGGGGAGTTATGAGCGCCTACCGGGGCTTTCATGGCTGGGCGGGCGAGCGCGTGGCGGAGCGGCCAGCGCAGCGGGGAGCGCGTAGCGGAGCGGCCAGCGCAGCGGGGAGCGCGTGGCGGTACCCGGTCTGGCCGCGCACCGCCACGCATTACCGTGTCGGGTGTCTCACCTCGCCGGACTGGGCACGGCGCCCAGCCCGGCGCTTACGACCGGTCCCGGCGAGAGCCGTCCCGCCCGGGAACGGCCGGCTCGCTGGCCGGCCTGCTCAGGGACGGCCACGGGACGGGTCCGCCGCGCAAGCGGGGCGCGGCGGACCCGGCGTGACCCGCCGGTTTCATGCGGCCGGCGAGGGGTTGGCCGGGCAGCCACAGCTGCGCCGGATGACAAGGCCGGTTGGCAGGACTTCGGCATGTGGCTCGGCCTCGCTGCCCGCGATCCGCTCCAGCAGGCGGGCCGCCGCGCGCGCCCCGAGCTCCCGGAACGGCTGGCCGACCGTGGTCAGCGTGGGGTCCACAATGCCGCCGGGGAAGATGTTGTCGAATCCGGTCACCGCGACGTCGGCGGGCACCCGGATGCCCGACCGCTGCAGTTCGCGCACGACGCCGATCGCCATCTGGTCGTTCGCGCACGCGACCGCCTCGGGCACGGCCTCCCGGCCCAGCAGCACGCGCGCCGCGGTGCGCCCGCTGGCCTCCGAGAAGTCCCCGCCCGGGACCACGTCGAGGGTGCAGTCCGGGTGGCCGCGGACCGCCGTAGAGAACGCGGCCAGGCGCTCCACCGCGTCGGGCGCGTCCGGCGGCCCGCAGGCGAAACCCAGCCGCCGGTAACCGTGGCCGGTGACCAGGTGCGCCGCGAGCTGGTCCATGCCGCCGGCGTTGTCGACCCGGATCGCGTCCAGGCCCCGCTCCCCCGGCGATGACGCGATGGCCACCAGGGGCAGCCGGCGCGACAGGACCCGCAACTGTGTCGGCCGGCAGCGCGTCCTCGATCACCAGCAGCCCGTCGACCTTGCCGGACAGGGCGCGGACCCGTTCGGCGAACGCCCTGCCATTACGGCCGAACGAAAGCAGCAGCGAGCATCCGGTGCCGCGGAGCACCGCCTCCACGGCATGCACGATCTGGTCCACGAACAGGAGCCCGTCCCGCTCGATGTCGGTCTCGTCGACCCCGCGCTCCAGTGCGATCAGCCCGATGATCTCCTTGCGCCGTCGGGACAGCCCCTGCGCGGAGGCGTCGGGGACGAAACCCACCTCGTCGATCACCGCCAGGACCCGCTCGCGGGTATCCGGCCGCACCAGGTCAGAACCGCGCATGACGCGGGAGACCGTCGCGGTGGAGACGCCGGCCAGGCGGGCGACGTCGTACACGGTGGGCATGGAACGTCCTCGCACTCAGGCTTTGTAAGCGGTTACATTCACCTGTTTGGGTTGTGATGCTAGAAGGGCATGTAGGCGGTGTCAACGTTAGCCCCGGGGACGGGGTTGCCGAGGAGGATCGGATGAGTCCAGCGGGCGGCCAGCGGCGCGACGCCTTCCCCCCGGATTTCGTGTGGGGCGCGGCGACCGCCGCGTATCAGGTCGAGGGCGCACCGGCGGAAGACGGGAAGGGCCGGTCCATCTGGGACACCTTCACCCACCAGCCTGGGCGGATCACGCACGGCGACACCGGGGACATCGCGTGCGACGACTACCACCGGTTCGCCGACGACATCGCCCTGGCGTCCCGGCTGAACGCCGGCGCCTACCGGTTCTCCATCTCCTGGCCGCGCATCCAGCCGGACGGCCGGGGCAGCGCGAACCCGGCGGGCCTGGCGCACTACAGCAGGGTCGTGGACACGCTGCTGGAGCACGGGATCACGCCGCTGGTGACGCTCTACCACTGGGACCTGCCGCAGGCGCTGCAGGACAAGGGCGGCTGGGCCACCCGGGATACCGCTGAGCTGTTCGCTGACTACGCCGGCATCGTGGCCGGGGCCCTGGGCGACCGGGTTCGACGATGGATCACGATCAACGAGCCGTGGGTGATCGCGAACATGGGCTACCGGTGGGGCGAGCACGCGCCCGGGATCCGGGACGCGCGGCAGGGCATGGCGACCACCCACCATCTGCTGCTGGCGCACGGCCGCGCCACCGCCGCCGTCCGGGCCGCCGCCCCGGCAGGCAGGGTGCCCACCGAGGTCGGCATCACGCTCAACATGACCCACGTCTACCCCGCCGACCCCGCGAAGTCGGCGGACCGCGAGCTGGCCGCCGACATCGACGCCGAAATGAACGGGGTCTTCCTCGGGCCCCTGGTCGACGGGGCGTATCCCGCGCGGCTGGGGGCCGAGCACGTTCCCGGGCCGCAGATCGTCCGGGACGGGGACTTCGGCATCATCCGGTCGCCGATCGACTTCCTGGGCGTGAACTACTACGCGCCGCACATCGTCGGTGTCCGCGAGGACGGCATCTACCGGCGCGGGGACACCCCGATGGGCCGGGGTTACGCCGTCTTCACCCACCCTGACGGCATCCCGGTCACCGCGATGGACTGGCTCGTCCACCCCGACGGCCTGTACGAGCTGCTGGTCCGGCTCCGCGACGACGCACCCGGCCTGCCGCTGTACATCACCGAGAACGGCGCCGCCTACGACGACTACGTCAATCCGGACGGCACGATCGAGGACACCGAGCGGATCGACTACCTGCGCGGTCATCTGCGGGCGGCGCACCGCGCCCTGACCGCGGGCGCCGACCTGCGCGGGTACTTCGCCTGGACGCTGATGGACAACTTCGAGTGGCAGCACGGGTACTCGAAGCGGTTCGGCCTGGTGTTCGTCGACTACGGTACGCAGCGCCGGATTCCGAAGCGCAGCGCCGGATGGTTCGCCGACGTCGCCGGGAAGAATTCGATCCCGGCGGATTAGGGCGATGCGCCAGGAAGGCCCGTCCCGGCCCGCGAAGGTGAGGGGCGCCCGGTACCGGCGCCACGAGGTGGCAGGCCAGTCCCGGGTGCTGATCGCGCCGGACAAGTTCAAGGGCTCACTGTCCGCACCCGAGGTGGCCGCGCATGTGGCGCGGGGTCTGGCGGCGGCGGTCCCGGGTGTGCGGACCGACCAGGTGCCAGTGGCCGACGGCGGCGACGGCACGGTGGACGCGGCGGTGGCCGCAGGTTACCGGCGCGCTGAGCTTCAGGTGAGCGGGCCGACCGGCGAACCGGTCACGGCGGCGTTCGCGATCTCCGGCGACGTGGCCGTCGTGGAGGCGGCGCAGGCCTGCGGGCTCAGCCGGTTGCCCGGCGGCCGCCCCCAGCCGCTGACCGCGACGAGCTACGGGGTCGGTCAGCTCATCGCGGCCGCCGTCGGCGCGGGCGCCCGGCACATCGTGCTGGGCCTGGGCGGTAGCGCCACCACCGACGGCGGTGCCGGCCTGATCGCGGCTCTGGGCGGTCGGCTGGTGGGTGCGGACGGCAGCGTGGTCGGGCCCGGCGGCGGCGCGCTGGCCGGGTTGCGCGAGCTCGACCTGACCGGCCTGCGGGACATGTCCAGCGTGGACGTGCTGCTGGCCAGTGACGTGAACAATCCCCTGCTCGGGCCCGACGGGGCGGCGGCGATCTACGGCCCGCAGAAGGGCGCGTCCCCGGCCGATATCGCGGTCCTGGAGGACGGCCTGGCCCGGTGGGCCGACCTAGCGGAGGCGGCGCTGGGCGACGGTTTCCGCGGCCTGCCGGGGGCGGGCGCCGCGGGTGGTCTCGGTTTCGCCGCGATGACCTTCCTGGGTGCGCGGATGCGGCCGGGCATCGAGGTGGTGCTGGAACTGGTGTCCTTCGCCGAACGGGCGGCGGAGGCGGACCTGGTGATCACGGGCGAGGGATCGCTGGACGCGCAGACGCTCCGCGGCAAGGCCCCGGTAGGTGTCGCCCGGGCCACCCGGGCCGTGTCGGCACGGACGCCGGTGGTCGCCGTAGCGGGCGCTTGTGCCCTCGACCCCGCGGCCCTGGCCGAGGCCGGGATCGCCGGGGCGTACGCGCTAGCCGATCTCGAACCGGATGTCGCCGTCAGCATGGCTGATGCCGGCCCGTTGCTGGAAAAGCTCGCCGCGATCCTCGCCGCCGACTGGCTGGCGCGGCCCTGACTGGCTGGCGCGGCCCTGACTGGCTGGCGCGGCCCTGACTGGCTGGCGCGGCCCTGAACCGCTCGCAGCCCGTACCGGCGCCTAGCGCCGTCAGGCCCGAACGCCGCGATGAACCCGTCCGGGTCGACCAGGCTCACGATCAGCAGGTCCACCTTCTCCCGGCGGAAGAGGGTGTCGATGCCGGGCGCGAGCTCGCCCGGTGGGTCGAGGGCCAGCTCCACCAGGCCGTCAGGGGAACCATTCACCAGCCACCGCCCCCGGCCGCCGTGCACGCCGGTCGTCCCCCGGACCCGGGCCTGGGATCGCCTGACCGAACGAACCGAATCGCGGGGCATGTCGAGCCGGAAGGATCCCATCCGCACCCGGACCTCGGCCGGGCCGACCTCCACCCCTGATACCCCCGGGCCGGCCCGGAACAGGAATGTGTCCAGCCAGGCGGTCATCCGGTCCAGTCCGCGCTCGCGGTAGCTGATCGCGAACCACCGCGGCTCCGGCGGGACCTCGCCCCCGGCCGCAGCAGCCCCGGCCGCAGCACTACCGGACGCACCACCTCCGGCCGCCTGGTGTTCCCTGATGACCTCACGCCGGGCAGCGGCGTACGTCTCACCCGTCTCGGCCATGCGCCTGCGCGCGGCAGCGCTGATCTTGTCGTGCGACATCGTGCCCTCGTCCCAGTCGGCCGTCCCGGCGCCTGGCCACCGCAGAGGCATCACGATGGAAGGAGGAAATGCACGCGAGGGCTGTGCCGCTCTTGTCCTCGAACGCTGTCCCCAGCGCCGGGCTGGCATAGCTCGGATCCGGCAGGCGTGGCTGCCAGATCCAGCATACGCCGCGAACGCCGCCAGCTTAGGCCGGCTCACGGCCGGACGTGAGCCGGCGGTAGGTGGCCAATGCCGCCTCGACGGCGTCGTCTGCGGTGGGAAGCCCCCGGGCGCGCTCTCGCGCGGCGGCCGCCAGGCGCTGCGCGAGCACCTCGTCGGTCAGGACCCGCCGGACCGCAGCGGCCAGCGCGTCCACGTCCCCGGGCGGGACGAGCAGCGCCGCGTCCTCCCCGGTCAGATCGGGGATGCCGCCGGCCCGGCTGGCCACGATCGGGCACCCGGCGGCCAGCGCCTCCTGCAGGATCAGCGGCTGGCCCTCCCACCGGCTGGGCAGCACGAACACGCTGGCCGCGGCGAGCAGGGTGGGCACGTCGGCGCGGGAGCCGAGGAAGCGGACCGCCGCGCCTGGAGATACGGCGCGCGATGCGGCGCGCGCGGCCAGGGATTCGGCCAGCGGGCCTTCCCCGGCGATGGCGAGCACCGGCGCCGGGTCGAGGTCCGGCCACTGCCGCGAGGCGTCGATCAGGCTGGCGAAGTCCTTCTGCTCGGCCAGCCGCCCCACGGCCAGGACGATGGAACGGCCGGTACCGCCGGCCAGTTCCTTCCGCACGGCCTGGACCGCATCCTGGCCGGGGGTCCCGTCCGCCGGCGGGGACGGGACCAGCGCACGACCCACATCACGCGCCCCGGCCCGGCGCATCCGCTCCTCCAGATCGGCGGAGACGCATAGCACCGTGGCGGCGCCCCGCGCGACCACCTGTTCCAGCCCCCGGTAGATCGCGCCGGTGGCACCGGCCGCGGGCGGCGCGTTGTGCACGGTCACCACCAGCGGCGGCCGCCGGGCGGGCGGGATGAACGCCAGCGCGATCGCGGTCAGCGCACCGGCGCGCAGCCCGTGCGCGTGCACCGTATCCGCGCTGGAACGGGTGATCAGCTGGCGCAGCCGCAGCACCGCCCACCCGTCGCGGGACCGGGGCCGGTCGGTGAACTCGACGGCCCGTACCGTCACCCCCGGGCCGAACGAGAATGTGCGCTGTGTCTTCCCCGGCGCGAAGATCTCGGCCTCGATGCCGCGGGCCGCGCACCCGGCGGCCAGCATCTGCACGTGACGTCCGGTGCCCCCGGCCGTCGTGCCGAGCACAAACGCCACCTTCACCCGTGCCGCCCTCCGGCCACCCGCTGCCCCGGTCCCGTCACGCCCAGGCCCCTCACACCCCGGCCCCCTTACGCCCAGGCTCCTCATGCTCCAGCCTGCGGGCGCGGGGCCCGGAACCGGCCGAGCAGGCGGCCGGCCCCGGCGCGGAGGTCCCCGCCGTCGGCGAGCAGCGTCACGCCGAGGAACACCAGCGTGGCCACGGCACTCGCCAGCACCGTCACCGCGGCATTCGGCAGGAAGCCGTGCACCGGCAGGGCCGCGGACACCCCGGCACCAGCGGCCGCCCCGGCCAGGGCGCCGCCCAGGCCCGCGAGTGTGGCCCGCGGAACTCCCCGGAGAGCGGGCCGGCCGAGCGCGCGGCCCACGGTGGCGGTGAGCGCGAGCCCGGCCACGGTCAGCCCGATCGTCGTGCCCAGGCCGAGCGCCGGAACGACCCAGGACCGCGGGACGAACGGGACGATGGCGACGTCGGCCGCGATGACCAGCAGCCAGCCCCCGGCCACCGCGACGGCCGTCATCCGGCTGTGCCCGGCAGCGAACATGACCCGGGACAGGTTCGCGGTCAGCCCGTAGCCGACCAGGCCCGGCGCGAACAGGGCCAGTGCGACGGCGAGCTGCCTGGCTTGCGCGACGTCGTGGGTGGCGAACACGCGTGCCAGCGGCACGCACGCGCCGACCAGCACCGCGGTTCCCAGGCAGGACATGAGCATGACCGCGCGGCTGGCGGTGGCACTGGTGGCGCCGAATTCCGCCTGCGCGGCTGGGGCTTTGTCGTCGGCGCGCGCGGACAGCACCGGGAACGCGCTGATGGCCACGGGCACGGCGAGGCCCGCGTACACGAGGAAGAAGACCTGCCAGCCGTAGCTGTACAGGACGAGCGCGCCGCTCGCGCCGCGGCCATTGGCGAGCACGATGGCCGCCACCGTCGACAGGTCCTGGGCGATCAGCGTGATCATGCCCACCAGGGCCAGCGCGCGCACCCGGGCCGCGACGCCGTCCGGGAAACGCAGCGCGGGCCGGAGTCCCAGCCGGAGCCGGCCGACCGGAACGCCCGCGGTCAGGGCGAGCGCGGCCACACCGGCGGTGGTGCCCAGCGCCAGGGTTAGTTCCGCGCTGGCCGGGAGCGCCCCGGGCCGGTTCTGGTAGCCGTTCCCGAGGGCCTGGAAGCCCAGATAGGCGCCCGTCACCACGACGCTGGACAGGATGGGCGCGAGCGCCGGGGCGGTGAAACGGCGATGGGACTGGAGGATTCCGTAGAGCACAACCGCCAGGCCGTACAGCGGGATCTGCGGCGCGAATGCGACCAGCATCTGCGCGCTGGCCGCCAGCGTGGCCGCGTGCCCGCAGCCGCGGGCGGCCGGGATGAGCAGCGCGGTCAGCGGGCCGGCGACCAGTGCGATCACGGCCGCGGCCGGCACCAGCAGCAGCATCGCCCAGGTCAGCAGGGCGGATGCGATCCGCTGCGCGTCCGCCGCGCCGCCGTTCGTCCCGTCCGCGGCCCGTGCCGCCGGGCCGGCCAGGACGGGCACGACGGCGCTGGTCAGTGCGCCGCCGAGAACGATGTCGTAAATGATGTTCGGCACCTGGTTGGCCGTTGTGTAAGCCGTGCCGACGCAGCTGGCCCCGACGGTGTGCGCGAAGACGAGCTGGCGCCCGAAACCGACGACGCCGGACACCACGGTGAGCACGCCGATGATCGCGGCGGCCCGGCCGATCCCCCTGCCAGACTGCCGAGCTGACCCCCGCTCGGCCACCGGCGCGGTCACGGGGAGGGCGGCACAGCCATGGCGTTGTGCTCAGGAGCCTCGTGGGACGTGACGGACGCGTCACGCTGCGCGGGCACGGTGACCTGCGGCTCAGTGACTTGCGGCTCAGTGACTTGCGGCGTGGTGGAACGGACGGGGGTGGCCGGCTTCGCGTGGGCCGGGCGCCGGCCGAGCATGTCCAGCCAGTGCAGCGGCGGCGTCCGCCGAATCACCCTGGTGAAGCTCACGACCTCACTGACCGCGGTCAGGCCGGTGATCCCGGCCAGGATCGCCAGCCGGCTCCGGCGGGACAGGCTGCCGGCCGCGGCCACGCCGAGCATGGCCCCCAGGGCGTTGGCGCCGGCGTCGCCGAGCATGGCCCGTTCGTCCAGGTCCTCCGGGAGCAGCCCGACCGCCGCCCCGAGCGGCGCCGCGACGGCAGCACCGCCGGTGCGCCCAGCACGTCCGGTGCGCCGAACGAAGTGGCTGACGCCAAGCGGGACACCGGCGACCAGCACCACCTTGAGAGCCCGGCCCGGCCGCAGGTCGAACAGGTTGAGCAGGTTGGCCGAACCGGCGACCAGGGCCGCGTTGATCGCGACGTCCGTGGCCGGTCCCCCGTTCAAGGCCGCCGCGGCAACGCCGGTCGCCCCAATGCCGCCGAGCTTCACCGCGCCGGTGGTCACCTGGCCGTGGGCCAGGGCGCCGAGGTGCCCGCGGAACCCGCGCCGGTCCCCTGATCCGGCGAGGTCGTCGTAACCGCCGAACGCGGCCGCCCCGGCCGCGGCGGCCATCAGCGCGGCGCGGGACCGGGCCGGAACGCCAGGGGCGGCCGAGGCTGCGACCGCGCCGGCCAGTGCGGCTGCCGGGCCTTCCAGCAGGGTGACCGGCTCACCCCGGTGGTTCGTCCGTGTCCACCGTTCTGCGCCGCCCGGCGGGTTGCGCGTGAGCGCCGCGTACGCGGCGCGCGCGGCGGCCGCCGCCATAACGGACGTCACCGCCGCCGTGACCGCTGGGGCCACGGCTCGCCGGGCGTTGGCCATTACTTCTTTCCCTTCGCCGAGGTCGGGGTCTTGGTGCTTGCGGACGCCGACCCACTGGGGATGGGCGCCGGGCTGGGCCCGGCCGAGTTCGCATCCGACTGAGTACCATAACTGCCCGGCTTGTGCCCGGTAAGTTGCTGATGGAGCGCCTGAACCGCGACAATCTGCCCGGTGACCTGATCAGCGTTGTCCACCGTCGACACGCTGTTGGCGGCCCCGCTGGACCGGACGGCCGAGATGGCGCTGCCCTGGCCCGATGCGGCCGACGAGCCCGCCACCACGGTGGCCTGGCTGCCCGACCCGAATTCCTGCGCCAGCGACACGATCGCCTGATTGGCCGGATCGGAGTTACCGCCGGCGGGAGCGCTGCCGGAGGTCACGATGACCGCGAGCGTCGCGCCCTGGGCGGGCTGCCCGCTGACCGTGATGAACTGGCCGGCCGAGTAACTCGACAGGATCGTCTGGGCCGACTGGCTGCTCCCCGCGGGGCTGCCGGAAATGCCGGACCCGCTGGAGCCGCCCGCCCCGCCGGACCCGGAACCACTGCCGGACGACGAGCCCGTCGACACCAGCGCGCTGGCCAGCACCTGCGCCGCCTGCTGCTGCGGGGTCCCGTTGGCCAGGGTCAGATCCGACGGCACCACGCGCTGGGTGAGCTGGTCAAGCAGGCTCAGGTTGCTGGCGCTGGTGTCGGCGAACTTGGCTGACAGCGCGACCTGCCCGCTCACGGTCGCGCCCGCGTCGCCGAGGGCGGTCGTGATGCCGTTGACGACGCTGGCCGGCGCGCCCGGGGCGGTAATGACCACGACGCGCTTGCCATCGAGCAGGTGCGCCAGCAGCACCGGCTCGGCGGCCTGCGCGAACGCGCGGTCCCCGCCGATCTCCTGCTGGAGCGTGCTGTTCTCGTTGTTGGCCGCGTTCAGCTTCTGGCTCAGCGCACTGGACGTGCGGTCCAGCGCGGTGAGCGCGGCCCCGCGCAGCTCGGTCGAGCCCAGCACGATGCCCACGGCGAGAGCCAGGAAGACCGCGACGATGGAGACGAGGTGATACCGAAAATCAATCACTTAAATAGTCCGGTCAGCCAGGAGACGAACGAATGCCACGTTGCGTCGAGGTATCTGATGAGTATGGGCTCGGCGGGTGAGGCGGCCACCGCGACGAACACGGTCACGGCGGCGGCGAGCGCCAGCACGAGCAGAGCCCAGCCGGAGATCCTACTGCGGTACAGCCGGCTGACGCCCTTGGCGTTGACGATCTTGGTTCCCACCCGGAGCTGGGTCAGGAACGTGCTCGCCATTCCTGACCGGCCCTTGTCGAGGAACTCCTCCAGGGTCCAGTGCGTGCCGACGGCCACGATCAGGCTCGCGCCCTTCCCGTCGGCCAGGAGCAGGGCCACGTCCTCGCTCGTGCCGGCGGCCGGGCAGACGGCGGCGGTCAGGCCGAGCTCCTTGATGCGGCTCAAGCCGGGCGCGTTCCCGTCCGCGTAGGCATGCACGATGAGCTCGGCGCCGCAGCGCAGGGTCTCGTCGGTGACCGAATCCATGTCACCGACGATGGCGTCGGGGATGTAACCGGCCTCCAGCAGCGCGTCCGCGCCGCCATCGACGCCGAGCATGACCGGCCGGTACTCACGGATGTAGGGCCGCAGCGCCGCCAGGTCCTCCCGGTAGTGATAGCCGCGGACCACGACGAGCACGTGGCGGCCGTCCATGGCCGTGCGCAGGTCCGGCAGCGCGACGCCGTCGACCAGGAGCTCGTGCTCGCGCTTGAGGAACTCCATGGTGTTGGCGGCGAACGCCTCGATCTGGGTGACGATCCCGGCCCGCGCTTCGGCCATCATCGCGTCGACCGATTCGGTGGTCTGGGGCGTCCCCTTGGCCACGACCTGCTCGCCGAGATAGAGGGTGTCGCCGTCGAGCCGGACGGTCGCGCCCTCGTGCACCCGGCTGAATACGTCCTGCCCCGCGTCGTCGACGAGCGGGATGCCGGCGTCCACCAGCAGCTGCGGTCCGAGGTTCGGGTAGCGGCCGCTCATGCTGACCGCTGCGTTCACCACGGCGACCACCTTCCGGCTGATCAGGGCGTCGGCCGCCACCCGGTCCAGGTCGGTGTGGTCGATGATGGCGATGTCGCCCGGGCACAGCCGCTTGGTCAGGTTCTTCGTCCGGCGGTCCAGGCGCGCGGTCGCGACCACCCCGGGCAGCTCGTCGGACTTGCCACGGCGGATACTTGGGATTCCTTACGGTCGGCACCTTCATCGTTGCTCCATCCTGCCAGAGCCCCCGGCCACTCGCTGTCATCTTGACGATTACGGCGTGTTATCGAACAGGTACAGATCGCGCGGGTGACGGGACGTGGTGCTGCATCAATAATGCGGCACGATGGCCCGTGCTCCGTCAGCACCGCGCCGGGCAGACGGCCGCAGAAAGGCCGGGGGCCGCTGATTTTCCATAACGGACGTAGCGGATGCTGTCCATCAGGAGGAGCCCGCGCCCCGCGGGCCGCCGGCCATACGGACGATAGGAGCACAGTGGTCAACGACGAGATCACGAAGGGCGATGAGCGGGTCCGGCTCACGTCGCTGTCGCACGGCGCGGGCTGCGCGTGCAAACTGCCGCTGTCGGCCCTGGACGCGCTGATGGCGACGCTCGGCACCGCCCCGGGCCAGCCCGGCGGCCTGGTCCCCGCGGCGGGCGATCTGCTGGTCGGCGCGGCCGAAGGGGACGACGCCGCGGTCCTGCGCCTGGATGAGGATCGTGCCCTGGTGCTCACCACCGACTTCTTCACGCCGATCGTCGACGACCCGCGCGACTGGGGCCGGGTCGCCGCCACCAACGCCATGTCGGACGTCTACGCCATGGGCGGCCAGCCGGTGATCGCCCTCAACCTGACGGCGTGGCCCGGCGAGACGCTGCCGATCGAGATGCTCGCCGACGTGCTGCGCGGCGGCGCGGAGGCGGCCGCCGCCGCGGGCTGCCTGGTCGTCGGCGGTCACACCATCGACGACCCCGAGCCCAAGTACGGCCTGGCCGTGGTCGGGATGGCCGACCCGCGGGCGCTGATGACCGTGGACCGCGCGCGGGACGGCGACATCCTCGTGCTGACCAAGGCCATCGGCACCGGAGTGGTGGCGACGGCCCACAAGCGGGGCGCGGCGCCGCCCGAGGTGCTGGCGGCGGCCGTGACCGCCATGACCACTCTGAACGCGGCGGCCAGTACGGCGGCCCTGCGCGCGGGGGCGGTGGCGGCCACCGACGTCACCGGGTTCGGCCTGCTCGGCCACCTGCACCGGATGCTGCGCGCGAGCGGGATGAACGCCGAAATCTGGGCCGATCAGGTACCCCTGCTGCCCGGTGCGGCGGCCTGGCCGCGGCGGGATTCATCTCCGGCGGCACCCGCGCCAACGTGTCGTATCTGGATGGCTTCGTGGACATCGAGCCGGACACCGACCCGGTGACGGCCGTGCTGCTGCACGACGCGCAGACCTCCGGCGGCCTGCTGATCGCGGTCGCACCGGACGCGCTCGGCGGCCTGCGCGAGGACCTGCGGGCGCACCGCGCCGAGGCCGCGGTCGTCGGCACCGTGCAGGCAGGCCCCGAAGGCGCGGACGATCCAGACGGCCCGATGGGCACCGCGGCCGGTGCGGGCCGGATCGCCGTCCGGGCCACCGGCGGCCTCTCCTAGCGTCCCCGCGACCCCATTGGCAGGGAATTGGCGTATCTGTGTCATCGTTGTTAGGTGAGACCAGCACGCGGCCACCAGAACGGAGCCCCCGCGCCCTGATCGGGAACAGGAACGGCAACACCCGGCTCGCCAGCGCTGGCGCCGGGGATGGCTCTTTTGGCCCGGCTCCCGCCCGCGCAGTTCTCGTTCCGTCGCCCGGGCCCGTTTTGTCAGACCCCCTTGCTACGGTCCGGCGCAGTAGCTCTGCTCGACATCTTTGCTCGACACGAGGGACGGGGTGGCCGTGACCTGGCCAGGTAACGAAACGCGCGGCGACGCGCTGACCGAGGACGAAGCCGAGGCGCACGTCCACGGCATCTGTTTCAAGACCGGGCCGCCGAGGCGGGTCGGCGTCGAACTCGAGTGGCTGGTCCGTGACGCCCGGGATCCCGCGCTCCCCGTCCCCGCGGAGCGCATCTTCCCGGCTGTTGCCGATCTCACCGCCCCGGCCGTCCTCCCCTCCCCAGCCGCGCTGCCCACCGGGAGCATGCTCACCACAGAGCCCGGTGGCCAACTGGAACTAAGCTCCGCGCCCGCCGACAGCCTCGGCGAGTGCGTGACGGCCGTCCGCCGCGAGATGACCACGCTCCGCGAGACCGTCCGGCGCGCGGGCCTGGCCCTGCAGGGCTACGGCTTCGATCCGCTCCGCCCTCCCCACCGGGTGCTGGAACTCCCCCGATACACGGCGATGGAGGAGTTCTTCGACCGCAGCGGCCCCTGGGGCCGCGAGATGATGTGCAGCACGGCGTCGGTGCAGGTCTGCCTGGACGCCGGGCTGGACACCGCGGCCACCGGCGGGTACCGCTGGCGCTGGCGGCTCGCGCACCAGATCGGCCCCGTGCTGGTGGCCGCGTTCGCCAACTCCGCACTGCGCCAGGGCAAGCCGTCCGGCTGGCGGTCCACCCGCCAGGAGGTCTGGGCCCACCTCGACCCGGGCCGCACCCGGCCGCCCGCCACCGACGGCGATCCGCGCGACGTGTACACCGATTACTCCCTGGACGCCGAGCTGATGCTGGTCCGCCGGCCCGGATCGCCGTCCTGGGTGGCGCCACGGGGGCTGACCTTCCGCGGCTGGCTGCGCGGCGACGGGAACGGTGAGCGCCCGCCGACCCTGGAGGACCTCACCTACCACCTGTCCACGCTGTTCCCCCCGGTGCGCCCGCAAGGCCACCTGGAGTTCCGGATGATCGACGCGCAGCCCGGCGACGGCTGGGTCGTCCCGGCCGCGGTCGCCTGGGCGCTGTTCGAGGACCCGCGCGCCGCCGACGACGCGATGGCGGCGGCCGAGCCACTGTGGGCTGGCCAGGCAAACGGCGCGGGTGCCGCAGTCTCGCGCCGACGCCGGTTCGGCTCTCAGAGTTCGCCGAACGGGAGCCGCAGCCGCACGGCCAGCAGCAGCCACAATGGCCATCACGTGAATAACGGCACGCCTCATGGGAACCCGTGGCTGCGGGCGGCGCGGGACGGGCCGGCCGATGCGGTACTCGCCCGCGCCACCCAGCGGTGCTTCGAGGCGGCGGACGCGGCCCTCAGCCGCGCCGGGGCCCCCGCGGAGATCCGCGACCCGGTAGCCGACTTCGCCGAACGATACGTGACCAGACGCCGATGCCCAGCCGACGACCAACTCGAGGGGATGCCTTGACCGCCGAAGGAACCGAGACCGCCGTAGGAACCGAGGCCCTGCGTTCGGAAATCGCCACCGCCCTGACCGCCGCGCGGGCCCGCACCACCGGGCTGACCGACTGCGTGGACGAGGCCGACCTGACCCGGCAGCATTCGCCGCTCATGTCGCCGCTGGTCTGGGACCTGGCGCACATCGCCAACCAGGAGGAGATGTGGCTGCTGCGGGCGGTCGGCGGCCAGGAGGCGATCCACCCGGAGATCGACCCGCTCTACGACGCGTTCGAGCACCCGCGCTCCGAGCGCCCCGCGCTGCCGCTGCTCCCGCCGGGCGAGGCGCGCAGCTACGCGGCCGACGTCCGCGGCCGGGTCCTCGACCTGCTGGAAGGGGCGCGCTTCAGCGGGCCGCGCCTGGTCACCGGCGGCTTCGCATTCGGGATGATCGTCCAGCACGAGCAGCAGCACGACGAGACCATGCTGATCACCCATCAGCTGCGGAAGGGCGCCCCGGTCCTGACCGCGCCGCCGCCCGCGGCTCCGCCCGCCGACGCGATCAGCCTCCCGTCCGAGGTCCGCGTGCCCGGCGGCCCGTTCACGATGGGCACCTCCAGCGAGCCATGGGCCCTGGACAACGAACGGCCCGCGCACACCGTGCCGGTGCCGTCGTTCTTCGTCGACACGACGCCGGTCACCAACGCCGCGTACACCGCGTTCATCGCCGATGGGGGGTATGACGATCCGCGGTGGTGGACCGCGGACGGCTGGGACCACCGGCAGCGGGCCGGTCTGTCCGCGCCGATGAGCTGGAAACGCGACGGCGGCGAATGGGTCCGTACCGTGTTCGGCGTCACCGAGCCGGTCTCGCCGGCCGAGCCGGTCGTGCACGTGTGCTGGTACGAGGCGGACGCCTACGCTCGCTGGGCCGGCCGGCGGCTGCCCACCGAGGCCGAATGGGAGAAGGCCGCGCGGTTCGACCCCGGGACGGGGCGCTCCCGCCGGTTCCCGTGGGGCGACGACCCGCCGTCACCGGAGCGCGCCAACCTGGGCCAGCGGCACCTGCGGCCCGCGCCCGCCGGATCGTTCCCGGCCGGGGCCGCGCCGTCCGGAGCGCGCCAGCTCATCGGCGACGTGTGGGAGTGGACGGCCAGCGACTTCCTGCCCTACCCCGGCTTCCGCGCCTGGCCCTACCGCGAGTACTCGGAGGTGTTCTTCGGCCCGGAGTATAAGGTGCTGCGCGGCGGATCGTTCGCGGCCAGCCCGGACGCCTGCCGCGGAACGTTCCGGAACTGGGACTACCCCATCCGGCGGCAGATCTTCGCAGGCTTCCGCACGGCGCGTTCGGCCACCCCGGAGACCGCCTGATGTGCCGGCACCTGGCCTACCTGGGCCCCTCCGTCACCCTGCGGGAAGCGATCATCGACCCGCCATACGGCCTGTACCGGCAGGCGTGGGGGACCGCGGATGATGCGCAACAGCGGGACGATGAACGTCGACGGGTTCGGCGCCGGCTGGTACGCCGAGGGTGACCCCACCCCGGCGCGCTACCGGCACGCGGGCCCGATCTGGGCCGACCCCTCGTTCGCCGACCTGACCCGGGTCACGCGCAGCGGCGCACTGCTCGCCGCGGTCCGCGACGCCAGCGCCGGGACCGAGCCGTCCGCGTCGGCCTGCTCCCCGTTCGGCGCGGACCACTGGCTGTTCAGCCACAACGGAGCACTGGTGGGCTGGCCCGGCTCCGCCGTGGGCCTGGCCGCGACGCTGAGCCCGCTGGAACTGCTGGAACTGGACGCGCGGGTCGACTCCGCGCTGCTGTGGGCGCTGACGCTGAACCAGCTGAGGGCGGGCGCTACGCCGGACGAGGCGCTGGCCGCGGTGATCGGCCTGCTGGACGTGGCCGAGCTGACCGGGCGGTTCAACTTCCTGCTGACCGACGGGCAGATGATCGCCGCGACCACCTCTGGCCACACGCTCTGGTACCGGCACACCCGCGGGGCCGCCGGCGACAGCGTCACGGTGGCGTCCGAGCCCGCCGACGACGACCCGGGCTGGACCGAGGTGCCGGACCGCTCCCTGCTCGCCGCGACCACCGCCAACGTCGCGATCCGGCCGCTGGAGGTGCCCGCCGAGGTCACGGCGGACACCGCCGAGCGAGTGCGGCGCGCGAGTTTCCCCGACGGCATGGCGGCGGCCTTTCCCCAGCGCATGGCCACCAGCGACTCCCCCAACGGAAGGAACCCCGGTCGATGACGACACCGACACCGCTGCACGTCGAACGGCGGCTGCCCGACGGCTTCCTGGCCGAATCCCTGCGGGCGGACGCGCGGGCGGGGCTGACCGCGGTCCCGAAGTCCCTGCCCCCGAAATGGTTCTACGACGCGGCCGGCAGCGAGCTGTTCGAGAAGATCACCGGCCTGCCCGAGTACTACCCGACCCGGGCCGAGCGGGAGATCCTGCACGGCGCGGCCGGCCAGATCGCCGCGGCCAGCCGGGCCGGGACCCTGGTCGAGCTGGGATCGGGATATTCGGAGAAGACGCGGCTGCTGATCGACGCGCTCCGGTCCGCCGGCACGCTGCAGACGTACGTTCCGGTCGACGTGAGCGAGCCGGCGCTGGTGACCGCGGGGCACGCGCTGCTCGGTGAGTACCCGGGCCTGGAGGTCCGCGCCGTGGTATCCGACTTCGAGCAGCAGCTCGGCCTGCCGGCCCGCGAGGCCGGCGGCGCGCCCCGCCTGGTCGCTTTCCTGGGCAGCACGATCGGCAACATGCTGCCGTCCGAGCGGGCCGCGTTCCTGGCCCGGGTCCACGCCAGCCTGGACGAGGGTGACAGCCTGCTGCTCGGCACCGACCTGGTCAAGGACCCCGCGGTGCTGCTCGCCGCGTACGACGACGCGGCCGGGGTGACCGCGGACTTCAACAAGAACGTGCTGGCCGTGCTGAACACCGAGCTGGGCGCCGACTTCGACCTGGACGCGTTCGAGCACGTGGCCGCCTGGGACGCGGAGCGGGAGTGGATCGAGATGCGGCTGCGCTCGGCGGCCGCGCAGACGGTGCACGTCCCCGGGATCGGCCTGACCGTGGACTTCGGTGACGGTGAGGAGATGCGCACCGAGGTGTCGGCCAAGTTCCGCCGGGAGGGGGTCGCCGCCGAGCTGGCCGCCGCGGGCTTCGCGCTCCGGGAGTGGTGGACCGACAGCGAAGGGCGATTCGGCCTGTCACTCTCGGTGCCGATGTAATCGGGTCGCGGCCCAGCCCGCGGCGGACGGTGGCCGGGCAGTTGGGGGCGCTTCAGGCGGCGCGCCGGCGGACCAGCCAGACGGTCGCGGCGCCCAGGAGCACCGACAGCGCCAGCAGCCAGGGCCTCGACGAACTGCATGGGCCAGAACCGGCTGACCGGAATGTACCTCGTCCATATGGTGTGGCCGTGCCCGGTGGACCCACGTGCTCAGGACCCACGGGGTATTGACGTTGAGGGGACCGCTCGAGTTGATGTTGGGATTGCTGGTGACCAGCGCCAGCGGGTAGTGCTTGCGCAGGAACAGCCAGGTCGCCAAGGCGAGCCCGAAGTAGACAGCCAGGGTGGCGGCCATGGCCGGGACGATCCGGCGGATGAGCATGCCGGCGAACGCGCCGACGGCGAAGGCAACCAGGGTCCAGGCGGCGAACGCGATCCCGCGCGTGCCGAACACGGTCGCGGCCAGTACCGTCAGGTCCTCTTGCCGCAGGAACGGCTGGAAGAACCAGGCGAACACCTGGCTGAACGCCCCGGCCGCGGCGGAGACCGTAACCCCGATCAGCACGAGCTTGGCGATGGTCCACCGCTCCCGGCCGAAGCCCTGGGTCCAGGCGTACCGGTAGGTGCCGGTCTCCAGCTCCCGGGCCAGCACCGGGGCGCCTGCGAACGCCCCGATCAGCACCGGCGCAAGGTTCAGCAGGATGAGAACGGTATTCGCCATCGGCCAGTCGGTGCTGTTGAAGCCGCTGTTCAGGTGCTGGCAGGCGCTCGAGCTCGCCGGGTGGCAGGCGGTCAGGATCGCGTAGTCGTGGTGAATCTTCAGCCCCGCGATCAGCAGGAACACGGCCACTGCGCCGAGAATCGCGGGCACGCTGATCAGCGTGGGCCGGTGCTGTCGCCAGGTGACCCACGCCATCCGGCGCCACGGCACCGGCCGCAGGGTGATGTCCTGGCCCGGCTGCGCGGGCATGGTCAGCACGGTCATCTCGTCACCTTCGTTGGCTCGGTGTTCTGGGCGAGTGAAAGACCAGGCAGCACCCCGGCACCCGGTGCGCGCAGGTACGCCAGCACGAGTTCCTCCAGGCTGACCGGGTGCGCCTCCCAGCCGGGCGGCACCGGATCGGCCGTCCCGTTAGCCCCGGTCCTGGTCCTGACCAGCAGGTGGGCCTGTGCCCCGGCGCGCCGGTCCTGAACGACGCGGAACTGCCCGGCGCAGGAGTCCGCCTCGGCGGCGGGGCCGGTCAGCACGCGGTGGCTGGCGCGCAGGTCGTCAGCCAGCCGGGCCCCCGCATAACGCTGGTCAAAACGCCGGTTCAGGTTCCGGGTCAGGTGCAGCATGTCCCCGGCAGACATGTTCTTGTACACCGGCGCGTCCTGTGCGACGAACGCGATGCCGTCCAGCGCCGGCGGCGAGCCGGCGGCCTGATCGCCGAGCACGATGGCGGTACCGGTGGTGGGGATGGTCAGGCCAACCGACATGTGCATGAGGGTGGTCTTGCCTGCGCCGTTGGGGCCGACGAGCGCGGCCAGCTGCCCAGCGGGGACCGCCAGCGTGCAATCGCGCAGTGCCCAGGTATGGCCGTAGCGCTTGCCCAGGCCGCTGGTTTCGATGACGTTCATGCGACGCCCTCCGTTTCGCCGTTTGCTGCGCCGTGGCGGTCGGCCGAGCCGCCCTGGCGTTCAAAGAAATCCCGCAGCACGCTGGTGAACAGGGCGACAATCCCGTCCTCGTCCAGCCCGGCCGCGTCAGCGGACGCAAGCCAGCCGAGCAGGGGCCGGCGCAGCGCGGTCAGCTCGGGCAGCGCGACCTGGCTCAAGGTGGCCTGGATGAACGTGCCCTGGCCGGGCCGGCCGGCCGCCAGGCCCTTGGTCTCCAGCTCGCGATAGGCCTTTAGCACCGTGTTCGGGTTGATGGCCAGCGAGGCGACCACGTCCCGGACCTTGGGCAGCTGATCGCCGGGCTTGAGGTACCCCAGCCGCAGGGCGTGCTCCACCTGCTGGACAAGCTGCAGGTAGGTCGGCACGCCGGAGGCCGCGTCCAGCCGGAACTCGATCGGTGACGCTGGTCCGCGCGCCCCCGCCGCCGGACCGCCACCCGGTGCGCTGTTCCCTTTATCTATTACCATAAGACAAGATTACAGCGGATGGTGCCGCCGTCAAGCTCGCGCGGCAGTTTCCCGTGCGGTTTGCGGCAGTTTCCCGCGCGGGTTACGGGGCCGGTTTGCGGCCGACCCCGCAGAGGACGGTAGCGTCGCGGGACGCACCGTCCGGGTCGGCCGGCGCTATGGACGCGGAAGGCCCGGCGGACGCGGAAGGCCCGGCGGACGCGGAAGGCCCGGCGGACGCGGAAGGCCCGCCTGGGCCGGGCCAGGAGCGGGCGTCGGTGAGTCCGGGCGGCAGCAAGTCCAGCTCGGCAAAGAAGCCTTCAATCTCGGACCGGCCGTGGTGATGCAACCGGGCGGCCGTATAGGCGCGGCGCAGCCGGGTGACCCTTCCGGCCGCTGCCTGCCCCGCGGACACCACCAGGTAGCTGCCCGGCGCCATGGCCCCGGTGAACGTCGCGGTCGCGCGGCGGGCCGTCGCGGCGTCCAGGAAGTGCAGCACGGCCACCAGCAGGACACAGACCGGCTGGGCCAGGTCAATGAGGCTGGTCAGGGCCGGATCGGCGAGGATCTCCGCCGGGTCCCGCAGGTCGCCCGGCACCGCGACGATCCGCGCGCTGCGCGGGACCAGGCCACGGGCGTGCGAGACCACGACGGGATCGTTGTCCACGTAGGCGACGCGGGCGCCCGGCAGCACGGTCTCGGCCGTCTCATGCGTACTCGGGCTGGTCGGCAGGCCCGCGCCGACATCGATGAACTGGCAGACGCCGCGGTCTGCCACGTACCTGACCGCCCGGGTGAGGAAGGCGCGGTTGTCCCGCGCGAGCTCGGGCAGCCGCGGGTCCTCGGCCAGCAGCCGGGCCGCCTCGTCGCGGTCGGCGGGGAAGTTGACCGTGCCCCCGAGGAGGTAGTCGTAGATGCGCGCGACGTTCGGCTTGGCGGGGTCGGACGCCGCGACCGGCTCCTCCAGACGTGAGCGCAGCCGGTCCAGGCTGGTGGAGGTGACCACGTGCGGGTTGGTTTGCCCGTCGAGCGCCTGGGCGACGTAGGTGAACCGGCCCCGGATGGTCTCGCCCCAGATCACGAAGCCGGGAAAGTCGGCCTGGAGCGTTTCGATGTTGCCGAATACGCGCAGGTGCGGTTCCATCACGGGCGCTGCCTCCGCGTGCGGGCCGGGGTGAGGGAAAGGGCTAGATGGACGGGCCTTGTGCGGGCCGTGGTGAGGGCGAGGTGGACGGCCCTTCCCGGCCTTCCCCGGGACGTTTCTAAAGTCATGGCGGACGACCAATCGCGTTAACACGGGGACGGGTTCCGATTACACGCTGGGTGACGGCTTCCATCCTATATAGCAATACATGCGCGTGTGAAGCCTTACATGCGTAGTCGCAGGTCAACGGTGCCTTACGGTTAGTTCTCGTGGATGATCATGGCCCCGACGTCGTGCACGAGGGCCCGGTGCCGATCTATATGCAGATCGCCGACTGGGTGGCGGCCCACATCGAAGACGGGTCGTGGCAACCGGGTCACCGCCTGCCGGCCGAACGCGCCATGGCGGACAACTGGGGCGTGGCCTACCTGACCATCCGCCGGGCCATGAAGGAACTGCGCGAGCGCGGCCTGATCGTCAGTGTCCAGGGCCGCGGCACCTACGTCATCGAGCCCAAACGCTAGCCGGCCACTCCCCTGCGCCCGCCTGTCCGCCGCACCTTTCGTGGCCCTGGCGACGATTAAGGCGTCTGCGGCACCTGAGCACGGATCTTCGCGGGTTGGCGGGCAGGATGGCCGTCTACGGCGTCGGTTTCCGCAGTATAGGGAGACGCGTAAACCCTGACACGGTGCTGCTGTACAAAGTGGCGTGGCATCGAGGGCGTGAAGAATGCCCACAGGTGCAGAGCGTGAGGGGGCGGCCCCGGGGATAGATCCCCGGGGCCGCCGTGGCGGTGGTTTCCTTCTGTTCTGGACAGCCGAATGGCAAGAAAGCCGTTGTGTTAGCACATTCTCCGGGTCGTCCACGCTGACCAGTTGGTGCCGTTGTGTGACATGCGGACGGCGGTCGCCGCGTTGGCGGCCGGGTTGAGCATGCGGGGGCCGCCGTTATGGATCTGCCACAGGCCCCAGTCATTGGTCCGGCTGATGGCGCGGGCGTTGCCGCCTGATTCGTGCTCGGCGATGCAGGCGGCGTGCGCGGCGCGGCGGGCGCTGCCGCCTGCGGCCATCCAGAGGTGTTCGAGCGCGCCGAAGCTGTAGAGCGCGGCGGGCTTAGTGGCAGCGGCCAGCACGGCGACTGCCGGTGGGCTGGAGTCGGCGCTGGTCACATGGGCGGGGGCGGCAGCGGGGGCTGGCCCGGTTGCGCCGGCCACGGTGGCCGCGGCGCCTGAGGCGATGGCGGCTACGGCGATGGTGAGTGTGGAGGACTTGCGGTTGGGTGTCCTCTTGCTCGCCAAGATGGACCCTTCGGTCGTGCACAGGATGTGCTCGGCTTCCACCCATGGGCACATGCCCGCCGCCAGCGACAGTGGCGGCCAGGGCATCGGCGTGCAAACGTGTCGCGGGGTCAGGGCGACGGGTTTGTGCACGCTGGGTGCTGGAAACCGCCACTATGCCGAGATTCAGCCCAGGATGCAGCCAAAAGCGCAGAAAATGACGCTATGACCGGATCAATGCCGATGTGATCGCCGGCTCGAATTTCGCCTTCTACGTGCATGTTTGCTGCGCGGAGCGGGCCACGCTCCGCGGGACGTTAGCTACGTCACAATATGACAGAATTGACCGGATTTGGGTACTCTGCGTAGTAATTTGTGGCCGTTGAGCGCCACGTGTGACGGAATGGTTACAGGCATCTGCACGCCGGCGCCCGGACGCGCAGAGGTGGCCGAGCGCGCGAGTGGGCCGGGCGGGCGGCCATTCCTTGTGGTCGCTGCCGTGGCCGGTGCGCGGCGGGGACGAGTGCGGGCGGTGCCGTCCCCGGCCTGGGGGTGCTCGTGACCAGTCCCGAGCCTGCGGACCCGCCATTCACGGGCCCGGAGCGGGGGCGTTTTTCAGGTCTGGTCTTTGCGCAGGAGGTCGAGCACGACGTCGCTAACCGCGTCATCGGCCGCAGTCGCCCGGATCATGGCCCTGATCCCGCGGGCCAGGGTCATCGTCCTGATCGGCTGATCGAGTTCCACGCTGGCCCTGGCTAGCCAGAGGTTCAGAACCTGATAGTCGTCCGGGGCCAGGTCGACGGTGATCTGGACGCGCTTGGTGCGGGGCTCCCGGGCGGGCTTAGGGCTGCCCTGCCAGGGAGGTGGGCCATAGGGCATGAGCCGAATTTACTGCATGTACTGTGCGTACTGCATAGACCCCGATACGACTGAAACGCGCCCGAGATCCGCTGGCAGGTGCCCGCTAGGCTGCCGGGGTGGGACAGCCGGGGGACGCGGGGCAGTTGCGGATGCTGCACTGGAACATTCATTCGTGGCGGGACGACTCCGGCGCGCCGAACCACGCGGCGGTAGAGGGACTCATTCGCGAGACCGTGCCGGACGTGGTGTCGCTGGTCGAGGGGCGTGAATCGTGGGGCCACCCGGTCCAGCTCGCCGAGATGAGCGAACGGCTGGGTTACCACTGGGTGTTCGTCCCGGCGCTGGAGTTCGGCGGCACTCCCCCGGACCTGGGTTATGGAAACGCCCTGCTGACGAGACTGCCTATCGCCGCCGTCCAGCAGTGGGAGGTTCACTCGCCGGGGCGGTACGAGGGCACCGAGCCGTCCGAGCCGCGGACGGCGGCCTGCGCCCGGGTGAGCCTCGGCGGCACCCGGGTCTGGGTGGTCAGCACGCACCTGCCGGCCAGCGACTCCGGCGACCGGGCGCGGGCGCTGAGCCGGTTCGCCGCGCTGATGGGGCGTCTGGACCCTCCCTGGCTGGCGTGCGGGGACTTCAACGCGGCCGCCGCCACGTGGGCGGATGTGCTTCCGGGGGCCACGTTCTGCCCGGACCCGCCCGAGCCGACGCACCCGGCGCGGCGGCCGATCCGCGCGATCGACTACGGTGTCGCCTCGGCCGGCGTGCACGCGTCGGCCCGCGTGCTGCCGACCGCCGGTTCGGACCACCTCCCGGTGCTGGTTACCGTGCGGATCCCAGATGGCCGGGATCGCTAGCGGGTCCCAGATGGCCGGGATCGCTAGCGGGTCCGCAGCCAGACGCCGGTATCCGGCGGCAGGACCCCGCCGGTCACCTCGGCGCTGGCGGCCAGGATGCTGTCGTGCGGCGGCAGGCCGAACGGGCTCGCGGAGGTGTTGATGACGACCGTGACGTCGGATCCGCGACGGTAGCAGAGCACGCCGTCGGGGGCCTCCAGCCAGCGGAAATCCTCTCCGGCGAAGGCGTCCTCACGGTGCCGGAGCTGCAGCACGTGCCGGTACAGGGACAGCATCGAGCCGGGATCGTTTCGCTGGATGGTGACCGTCAGGTCCTTCCAGCCGTCCGGCTGCGGCAGCCACGTGCGGGGGACGCCCGCGTCGCCGGGGATCCCCGTGCCATCGGGGGCGCCCGAGCCGCCGGGGCCGGCCAGGAAGCCGAACGGCGGCCGGTCACCGGACCACGGCAGCGGCACGCGGCACCCGTCCCGGCCCAGGTGAGCGTGACCGGAACGCGGCCACATCGGGTCCTGCCGCAGTTCGGCGGGGATGTCCTCGACCTCCCAGAGGCCGAGTTCCTCACCCTGGTAGATGTAGGCCCCGCCGGGCAGGGACAGCGACAGCAGCGCCGCGGCGCGGGCCCGGCGGGTGCCGAGGGCCAGGTCGGTGTGCTCGCCGATCCGCCAGCCGGGCCGGTCGAACGACGTATCGGCCCGGCCGTACCGGGTGACGTCCCGGATCACGTCGTGGTTGCTGAGCACCCAGGTCGCGGCGGCGCCGACCCGGGCGTGCGACTCGAGCGTGGCGTCGATCACCGACCGCAGCACGGTCCCGTCCCACGGGCAGCGCAGGAAGTCGAAGTTGAACACCGAATTCAGCTCGCCCGGGCGCAGGTACCGGCTCATCCGCTCCACGTCGGGCAGCCATACCTCGCCGATCAGCACCCGGTCACCGGGGTAGGAGTCGGCGATGCGGCGCCAGGCCCGGTAGATGTCGTGCACCCCGTCCCGGTCGACGAACGGATGAGTGCCGACAGGAGCGGTCCCGTCGTCCGGCCCGCCATGGTCGGCCAGCGTGGGGTCCTTGACCAGCAGCGCGGCCGAGTCGATGCGGAACCCGTCCACGCCGCGGTCGAACCAGAACCGCAGCACGTCCTCGAACTCGGCGCGCACGTCGGGGCTGTCCCAGTTGAAGTCGGGCTGCTCGGGGGTGAACAGGTGCAGGTACCACTCCCCCGGCTCGCCGTCCGGGCAGGCCGTGCGGGACCAGGCCGGGCCGCCGAACTCCGAGACCCAGTTGTTCGGGGGCTGCTCACCGTGGGCGCCCCGGCCCGGGCGGAAGATGTACCGGGCGCGTTCCGGGGAACCCGGCGGCGCCGCGAGCGCGTCGATGAACCACTGCTGCTGGTCCGAGCCGTGGTTGGGCACGACGTCCAGGATGATGCGGATGCCCAGGTCGTGCGCCTCCGCGATCAGTTTCTCCGCCTCGTCCAGGGTGCCGAAGAGGGGGTCGATCGCGCGGTAGTCGGACACGTCGTAGCCGGCGTCCGCCATCGGCGACGGGTACCACGGGTTGAACCAGATCGCGTCGATGCCAAGGTCGGCCAGATACTCCAGCCGGGATCGCACCCCGGCCAGATTGCCCACCCCGATCGCGGCCCCGTTCCGTTCAAAATCGATACCGGCCGCGGCCGGCGCGGGACCGGCGGCGAAGCTACGGACATAAACCTGGTAGATGACAGCGCTGCGCCACCATGGCTCGCGCCGCGGCGGCGCCGCAGTGTCCGACCGAGCCGAAGCGAGGGTGTGGTCGCTCACGGTGATTTCGCTCCTCCAATGCAACTGCGGTGTCCAGCTTCCGTGTCGCCGGCTAGCCCTTCACACCTCCGGCCGTCAGCCCCGCCATGATGTTCCGCTGGAAAATGAGGAAGAAGACGATCGTGGGGACGCACGCGATCGCCAGCGCCGCGATGAAGACGTCCTCCGGGATGCCGTTGCTGAGATGGTAAGACCGATGTTGATGGTCTGGGCGGACGGCTGGTTGAGCACGAGCAGCGGCCAGAGAAAGTCCTTCCAGACGTTGACCGCCGCGAAGATGGAAATGACGCCGATGATCGGGCGCGATATCGGCAGGACCACCGACCACAGCGTGCGGAGGTGACGCTGACGGTACCTGCGACAGCATATGGATGCAATATCTGGATAAGAAACTGCAAAATAGTAACTAAGTTAAACGAAGAATGTAACGCCAGGTGAGGACGGCGGGACCAGGCGGCGCCGGCCGGGCGGTGATATGTCCGCATTGCGCCGCGGGCGAGGGAAACCGCGGCGCGCCAGCCAGGGCACGCGCCAGCCAAGGGGCGCGGGAGCCAGGGGCGCGAGCACGGGCGCCGCGGGAAGGGGCCGCGAAGGGACCATTGCGGTCACTAGAGGACCACGAAGGGACCATTGCGGTCTTGGGAAGGGACGCGGGCGGCGGGAGCTGCGGCCCGGGGGCGTGGGCGGCGGTTAGCGCTCGGGGGCGACGCGAGCGGTGGAGCCGCGGACGACCAGCTCGGGCTCGAAGAGGAGCTCCTCGGGGGCCACCGGAACGCCCTCGATCTGGTTGACCAGCATGGCCACGACGGTCCGGCCCATGGCCTCGATCGGCTGCCGGACCGTGGTCAGCGGCGGCGCGGTGCAGGTCATCAGGGCGGAGTCGTCGAACCCGACCACGGACAGATCGTCCGGCACGCCCAGGCCCGCGCGCCGGGCCGCGCGCACCGCGCCCAGGGCGAGCTGGTCCGACCCGCAGATGATCCCGGTTATCCCGGCATCGATGAGCCGGGCGCCGGCGGCGTGGCCGCCCTCGATGGAGAACAGCGCGTGCTCGACCGGCGCCTTGACCCCGGCCCGGCCCGCCTCGACCTCCAGGGCGGCCATCTTGCGGCGGCTGGGCATGTGGTCCGCCGGTCCCACGATCGCGCCGATCCGGGTGTGGCCGAGCGACCAGAGGTGGCCGAACGCCTGCTCGACGGCGACCACGTCGTCGGTGGATACCCGGGGGAAGCCGAGCTGATCGATGGCCGCGTTGACCACCATGACCGGGACGCCGCGGTCGCGGAGCAGGCGGTAGTGGTCGTGCGGCGAGTCGTCCTCCGCGTAGTGGCCGCCCGCGAAGACCACGCCGGACACCTGCTGCTGGATGAGCATGTTGACGTAGGCGGCCTCGGACAGGCCGCCGGCGGTCCGGGTGCACAGCACCGGGGTGAAGCCCTGCTGGGCCAGGCCGCCGCCCACCACCTCGGCGAGCGCGGGGAAGATCGGGTTCTCCAGTTCGGGCAGCACGAGGCCGACCAGCCGGGCCCGCTCCCCCCGCAGCTGCGTCGGCCGCTCGTATCCGAGCACGTCAAGGGCGGTGAGCACCGCGGCCCGGGTTGATTCCGACACTCCGGGGCGGCCGTTCAGCACGCGGAGACACCGTCGCCTCGCTCACCCCTGCCTTGCGCGCTACGTCACCTAGCCGATGTGCCATGCTGCAAGCTTACTGCAAAGCTCGTCAATTTCTTGCAGTGGTTTCCGGAGACGCGTGTTTCAGGACTCCCGTTCCTTGGCCGCCATGGCCAGAAGCTCCTCCGCGTGCGCGCGGCCGAACTCTGAATCCTCCAGGCCGGCCAGCATGCGGGACAGTTCGCGAACCCGGCCGGTCTGGTCCAGCCGGACCACGCCGCTGGCCGTGACCAGGCCATCGCCCGCCTTGGTCACCACCAGGTGGTTGTCGGCGAACGCCGCGACCTGCGGCAGGTGCGTCACCACGATCACCTGGGCCAGCCGCGCGAGCCGGGCCAGGCGCCGGCCGATCTCCACCGCGGCCTTGCCGCCCACGCCCGCGTCCACCTCGTCGAACACGAACGTCGGCACGGGGTCGGCCCCGGCGAAGACCACCTCGATGGCCAGCATCACCCGGGACAGCTCACCACCCGAGGCGCCCTTGTTCAGCGGCAGCGGCGGGGCGCCCGGGTGCGCGGCCAGCCTGATCTCCACGTCATCGGCACCGTACGGGCCCGGTGCGTCCAGCGGCCTCAGCGCGACCGTGAGCCGGGCGTGCGGCATGGCCAGCGCCGTGAGCTCGGCGGTGACGTCACGGGAGAAGCTCATCGCGGTCTCGGTCCGCAGCGCGGTCAGGGTCCCGGCCAGCTCGGCCACCCGCCCGGCCAGCTCGGCTTCCTCCTGGGCCAGCGCGGCGATCCGGTCGTCGTCACCCTCCAGTTCGTTCAGCCGGGCCGCGGCGACCTTGGTCCAGGCGAGCACCGCGGTCAGGTCGCCGATCCCGTCACGGGCCGCGACGGCGAACCCCCCGGACTCGCCGGGCCCATCGGACTGACCGGGTTCGCCGGGTTCCCCGGCGTCACCGGCGTCGTCGGGCGGCGCCGGCTGAGGGGCCGCGTTCCCGGCAGCGGCGGTCTCGATAGCCGCGCGGGTGCCGTAGGCGCGGACGAGCCGGTTCAGCGCGGCGCGGCGCTCCTGCACGGCCGCGAGCCGGGCCGGGTCGGCGTCCAGCGCCTCGGTGTAGGAGGCCAGCTCCCCCGCGACGTCGGACAGCAGGTACGAGGCCTCGTTCAGCCGGTCGGCCAGGCCGGCCAGTGCCGGGTCGTGCTGGCGCACCCCTTCCAGCTCCTGCCGCGCGCCGCCGACCAGCGTGATCGCGTCGGGACGGTCGTAGGCCGCGGCGGACGGGTCGCCCAGCAGCGCCTCGTGCGCGGCGGTGGCCGCGGCCCGGAGCGCTTCAGCGTTCCCCAGCCGTTCCTCCTCCGCGAGCAGCTGCGCGTCCTCGCCCGGCGCCGGGTCGAGCGCCTCGATCTCTTCCAGGGCCCGGCGCAGATCCTCGGCCTCGGCGATCCGCTCGCGGGCCATCTGGGTCAGCTCGGCGAGCTCCGCGCTGGCCTCCCGGTGCCGTGCGTAGGCCCGCTGGTAGTCGGTGCGGACGTGCGCCAGCTCGGGCCCGGCGTAGGCGTCCAGGGCCTCCCGCTGCCGGCCGGCCCGCAGCAACTGCTGCTGATCGGCCTGGCCGTGCACCGCGACCAGGTCGTCGGCGAGGTAGGTCAGCAGCGAAACCGGGACCGAACGGCCCCCGGCGTGCGCCCGCGACCGCCCCTCGGCCGAAACCGAACGGCTGATGACCAGCGTCGCGCCGTCGTCGTCCAGCTCGCCGCCGGCCTCGTCCACCTGGCGCGCCACCCCGCCGCCCGGCTCGATCTGCAGCCGGCCCTCGACGACGGCACGCTGCGCGCCCGGCCGGACCCGCGCCGGGTCCGCACGCCCGCCGAACAGCAGGCCCAGGCCCGTCACGACCATGGTCTTCCCGGCCCCGGTCTCTCCGGTGACCACGGTGAAACCCGGGGAGAGCTCGAGCACCGCGTCGTCGATGACCCCGAGACCGGTGATCCGGACTTCCTCAAGCATGACCGTCAGCCGTCTCCTCTGTACCGTCTCATCTGGGCTGTCGCATCTGGGCTATCTCATTTAGGCCGTTCCTCTGAGCCGTCCCCGGCTTTCGCCGCTGTGCCGTCCGCTGTCTTCGCCGCCATGCCGTCCCCGGCCGCGTCCGGCCTGCCGCTGAGCCGTCCGCCTCGCCAGCCCGCCACCGGCAGGCCGAACTTGGCGACGAGCCGGTCCGTGAACGGGGCACCACCGTCGTCGCCGTCCGCCGCGCCGTGCAGCCGGGCCAGCAGAACCGGGAGCGCCCCGCGCCGGACTTCAACCCGTGCGCCGGGGTCTAGGTCGACCCTACGGCGCCCATCGCACCACATCACGCCACCCGGCGGCGCCGCGCCGGCCGGTTCGGCCAGGATGTCCGGCGAGGTCGGTTCGGGCCCGCGCCCGGTACCGCCGATGACCTCGATGGCGAGCACCGACCGGGGTGAGACGACCATCGGCCGGGAGAACAGCGCGTGCGCGCTGATCGGCACCATGAGCAGGGCCTCGACCTCGGGCCAGACCACCGGGCCGCCCGCGGAGAACGCGTACGCGGTCGATCCGGTCGGGGTCGCGCACACCACGCCGTCGCAGCCCCAGCGCGACAGCGGCCGCCCGTCGACCTCGGTCACGACCTCGAGCATCCGCTCGCGGGCCGCCTTCTCCACCGTGGCCTCGTTGAGGGCCCAGTCCCTGCGCGACCTGGGCGCCGTCCTGCTGGACGGTGACGTCCACCGTCATCCGCTCCTCGACCACGAACTGGCGCGCGACCACCCGGTCGACGGTCTCGGCCAGGCCATCCGGTTCGGCCTCGGCGAGAAACCCGACGTGGCCGAGGTTCACGCCGAGCAGCGGCGCTCCGGCCGGGCGGCCAGTTCGGCGGCGCGCAGGAGCGTGCCGTCCCCGCCGACCACGATGACGATCTCGGCTCCCTCCGCGGCGTGCGGGCCCGGCGGCACCTCCTCCACACCGGTGCAGGCAATATCGGCCGCCTCGGGCTCGAGGACGCGCACGTTCAGGCCGGCCTGGATGAGCCGCTCGACGACGAGGCGGGCGCTCCGCAGCGATTCCTTCCGCCCGGTGTGCGCCACGACCAGAGCCGTCCGCCTGCTGCCGCTGACGTTCACTGCGCCCATTGTCTTAGTGGTGTCCTTCGCTTCCGTCATCCGTCCGTGCGTTCCACTGAGGCTTCATGTGGGCGCCTTCATTGCGGGCCCTCGGCGATAGCGCGCCGCAGATCCTCATCGTCCAGTGGCGGGGCTCCGCGGCGCAGCCAGACGAAGTACTCGACGTTGCCGGCCGGTCCCGGCAGCGGGCTGGCCGTTACCCCGCGCACTCCGAGGCCCAGCCCGGCGGCGGCCTCGCCGACGGAACTGACCGCTTCGGCCCTTAGTCCAGGATCGCGCACGACGCCGCCCGCGCCGACACGGCCCTTGCCCACCTCGAACTGCGGCTTGACCAGCAGGACGAAATCCGCGTTCTCGTCGGCGCTGCCGGCCAGCGCGGGCAGCACGAGGGCCAGGGAAATGAACGACAGGTCCGCGACCACCAGATCCGGGCGGCGGCCGTCGGGCGCGGTGACCTGTTCCGGCTGCAGTGCGCGCACGTTGACCCGGTCCATTACCGTGACCCGCGGATCGGTCTGCAGCGGCCAGGCCAGCTGGCCGTAACCGACGTCGGCCGCGACCACGTGCGCGGCGCCTGCGCGCAGCAGCACGTCGGTGAAGCCGCCGGTGGACGCGCCCGCGTCGAGGGCGTAGCGCCCGGCCACGGGCAGGTCCGGGAAGGCGGCGAGCGCTCCGGCCAGCTTGTGACCGCCGCGGGAGACGTACCCGGGGTCCTCGTCGTGCTCGGTGACGGTAATCGGCGCGTCGCGGGTGACCTGGGTGGCGGGCTTGGCGGCGGCTTCGCCGTTCACTGTGACCCGGCCCGCCGCGATCAGGTCGGCTGCCTGCTCGCGGGAGCGGGCCAGGCCGCGCCGGACGAGTTCGGCGTCGAGCCGCGCGCGCGGGCTCTTGCGCGCTGTCCGTCCGGTCATGGCGTGCCCGGCGAGCCGGGGCCGTACGGTCCGGCGGGCGAGCCCGGAGTAGCCGGCGTTTCCTGGGCGGGCGTACTGGAGCCGAGCTCGCCGAGGACTTCGCGCAGCCGGTCGTGGATCTGACCGAGGATGACGGGGTGCTCGTCCAGCGGCGCGTCCGCTAGCTCGCCGAGCCGGGCCACGGCCGCATCAACACGGGCATCTCCAGTTTCATACATCCTTCTAGTCCCAAAGTCACCCCCGGTCCCAGAGACATTTTCAGTCTCGGGGGCACCGCTAGCCTCGGGGGCGACGGAAACATCGCCAGCCTCGGGGGCCGCGAAAACACCGTCAGCCGCGGGGGCCTCGGGGACACCGCTGGTCTCAGGCATCCCGAGGGTCTCTCCGATGCCGTGCGGGCCGTCCGGTGTGCTCGCCGCCAGATCGTCCTCGGTCATTTGCCTTTGCCCCTTGCCTCATTGTCCGCCCCGCCTGCGCTACCCTCCGCGTTGAACGCTACCGTTTCGACGATCCTGAGAGTGAGGCCGCGATGGCGACGGCCGAGGAATGCCGTGGGGCATTTGAGAAGCTGACGGCCCGGCTTTCCGAGATGGACCCCAAAGACCGCGACGCCTTCTTCAGCGGGCGCTCGTTCTCTTGCCACGTGACGGACCTGAACGTCACCTTCGTGGCCCGGTTCACCTCCCACGGCGCGGACCCCGTGCAGGAGGCCGCGCCGGGCGATCCCCCCGCCGATGTCCGGATCACCGCGCCCAGCAACGTCGTCCTCGAACTGTCCGATGACCTCGGGGCCTTCCCCCGGGCGTGGCTGAGCGGCCGGATCAAGGTCCAGGCGAGCATGCGTGACCTGCTAAGGCTCCGCAAACTGCTCTGACGTGCCGCCGGGAGCCGGGCGCACGGTCCCGGTTGCGCCACGCGCCCGGGAGCGGCGGAGCAGGAACGCGCCCACCAGGCAGATCAGCCCGATGACGGCGGCGGCCCCGTAGCCTGCCAGTTTGACGATCGAGTGATGGACGGCCTCGATGACAGGGAGCGGCGGCCGCCGACGCGATTCCGATTCGGTCAATCCGCACCGTCAGGCCCGTTCTGTCCATGAAGCTGAGCTGGGCGGGAAAGATCTGGCCGGCCGGTAGCCACTGCCAGTCAGGAGCGGGGGCAGGAAACCCGGCGGCGTGCCGCGTGGTGCCGGGGCATGCGGGGACCACGCATCGAACTCTGGCATGGAGGGGACTATAGGGCGAGGGTGTGGCTTTTCGATAACGGGGTAGCGCTAAGTTCACCTCGACCCGACCGAGACCGCCTGATCCGGACAATTAGCCACGTCAGCAGGACCAACGCCGCAACGGCCAGGACCGCGGCCGCGGCGACGTAACCGCCGATCCGGGCCGTGTCCCGGTGAACCACCTGGATCGGACCGCGAGCGCCGCCGAAGTGACGCGCGGCGGCGAGCCCCGTGTCCGCCTGCGCCGCCGCCAGCCGCGCCGCGGCGGTCAGCGCGGCGGGCGCGTCCACCTCCCCGAAGCCCACGTCCGGGCTGTAGCCACCGGCTGGGCGATGGCTGGCGGACGAGACCATGGCCTGCTCGACCTGAACCGGGCCGAGCCGTGGGTAACGCGAGCGGATCAGCGCGGCCACCCCGGCCACGATGGCTGACGCCGGGCTCGTCCCGCTGCCCTCCAGGTAGCTTCCGCCGGGTCCGGCGCCGACGACGTTGACGCCCGGGGCCGACAGGACCACGGAGGCATTCCGGTCGGAAAAGAGCGCGCGCTGGCCGCCGGCTCCGGCCGCCGCGACCGAGATCACGCCCGGGAAGGAGGCCGGGTAGCTGTAGGGCGTGAAACGGCTGCCTGACATGCCGTCGTTGCCGGCGGCCGCGACGACGACCACTCCGTGGGCGATGGCCTCAGCGATGGCGGCGCGCAGGTCCCGCGTGGGCGTGTCGCCGCCGAGCGACATGTTGATGACCCCGACCCCGTGGCGGACCGCGTACCGGACCCCGTTGCCCACCGAGTCGTTGTACGCGGTGTCGTTGTGGAACGAGGAGAATCCCGGCTCCTGGTCGTCGAGGATGACCCGGACCGACAAGATGGCGGCGGCGGGCGCGACACCGATCACGCCGTCCGCGTCGCCGGGCCCGCTCCCGTGCCCGGCGATGAGGGACGCGATGTACGTGCCGTGCAGGTGCGGCGGCTGGTAACCGGCCGGGTCGGCGCCGGCCGTGTAATCGGGGCCGACGGTCACCGATCCGGTGAGGTCCGGGACGGTGGCGTCGGCGCCCGAATCGAGCACCCCGACGGTCACGCCGCTCCCCCGCGTTACCCGCCACGCCGCGGTCACGCCGACCGCCCGCAGCTGAGCCTGCTCAGCGGAACGAACGCCTGGCGCCACGCCGGCGGAGCCGAGGACGGCGGACACCGTCCGGACGGATCGGGCAGCGGCCGCTGCGTGGACGGGCACACCGGCCGCCAGGACCGGAAGCGCGGCCATGGGAATAGCCACGGCGCGGAAGGCCCGGGAGGTCCGTAGGGCTGGGGAGGTGCGTGGGGCTCCACGAGCCGCGCCGTCCCGGGACGTCAGCATGACCACTCCGGCGTGCCGCACCGGACGGTGACCGGCTGGGCCAGCGGTGTGCCGACGTCGGTGGCGAGGTCGGTGGCATCGTCGAAAGCGGACGGCCGCCGTTCCCCGGTCGCGGCGGCTGGCCGGCCGTCCGCGTAGCCCGCTACCGTGAGCACCACGTAGGGACCGTCCAGGCTGGCCGTCGCCGCCTGCCGCGCCGCGTCCGTGAAGGCGGCCGCCGGGGTGCCCGGCAGCGTCAGCGCGCGCAGGCCGCGGACCGGGGCCCGGCTGGGGGAATAGTGACTGAAGAACCCGGCCGCCCCGCGCGGGCCGGGAAACGCGAGCACCCCCACGGTGTAAACCACCCCGCCGAGCTGATCGAGATAGCTGGCCCGCAGCGCCGCTCGGCAGCCGTAACGCCGGGTGAGCGCGGCCAGCGAGGTATCAACCGCGGCGACGCAGGCGTCGCTGGGCGCTATCCCCGCCCGCCGGGCCGTCTCGTCGTTCAGCACGTCGGTCGTGTAGGGCAGGGTCGGCGGGAAGATCTGCCCGGCGGGCCAGCGCTGCCAGCGGCTCGCTTCGCCGAGGGCGGCGGCAGCGGACAGTTCGGCGGGCGTCGGCTTCCTGGTCATTTCGGCGCGCGCCCCGCCGACCGCGCCGACCGCGGCGACCACGAGAAGAACCGCGGCGACGCCGATGGCCAGCGTCAGGGGCCAGTGGCGCCGGCGTCTGGGTGGAGCGGCTGGGATGGGCTGGCCCAGCGTGCCGGGCGCGCCGGGCGCGCCGGGGGCGGGAGCTGGGTTCTCGGTGACCGGCGCCCGGGAGAAGGGGGCGAACTGGTTTCCCGTGGGCGGGGTGGGCGCCCCCGGGTCCACTTCAGCCGACGGCCACGGATCGCCGTCCGGGGCAGAGTCGGGGCCGTCCCCCGGAGGTACCGGCATGCCTTGATCGTAGAGGTTGACCCCGATGCCGGATAAGACCGATACCGTCCGGCGCCGGAGCCAGTCGCCGAACTCGGTGGCGACCAGGCGCTCGCCGTGCACGCCGCTGGCCTCGGCCGAGGCCAGCCACACGATCGGCGGTCCCATGATGGCGGGCTCGAGCAGCGCCCGGTCCGGTGCCCCGGGCGGGACCATGCCGGTACGGGTGGCCCCGCCGGGCAGCAGCATGTTCACGGTCACGCCGGTGCCGCGCAGGTCGGCGGCCATGATCCGGGACAGGGCCTCGGCGCCCGCCCGGGAGGGCCCGTAGGGCACGAACCCGGCCCGGTTCATGGTCGAGTGGTTCATCGATATGTTGACAATGCGGCCGTGGCCAGCCGCCAGCATCCGCGGCGTGACCTCCCGCGCGACCAGGAAATAGCCGGTCAGGTTGGTGTCGACGACGGCCCGGAAGCCGTCCGGGGAGACGTTCCAGAAGCCCTGCGGTTCGGACAGGAATCCCGGGTTGACCGTCCGCATGCCGATTCCGGCGTTGTTGATCAGCATGTCGATCCCGCCCAGGCGCGCCTCCGCTTCCTCCACGGCCCGGCGGACCGATGCTTCGTCACGCACGTCGAGTTCGAGGCCACTCGCGTCCGGCAGCCGCGCGGCGACCTCCCGGGCACGCTCGCCGGACCGGCCGGTCAGCGCGACGGACGCGCCGGCCTCGGCCAGGGCCGTCGCCATCGCCAGGCCCAGCCCGCTGGTGCCCGCCGGTGATAAGCACGCGCCGGGCCTCAAGGTCCGTGGCACGTGCCCCGGAGTCTTCGCTGTCATCCACCATAACCAGCTGACTACCCCCGGCCGGGCGCCGGAATGCAAACTTCACGAGGCGGACGGCCCCGGAGCCTAATGACCGTCTGCATCGCCGGACGCCCACGGCATGGGCTTCGCCGTGGGCGTCCGGCCCGTTAAGAAGAATCAAATGGGCGCTAGCGGGTGAACCGCTCCAGCAGGTGGCTGAAGTCCCAGGTGTTCTGCGTGATTCCGGAGCACGTGCTCGCGCCGATGGTGCCGGGGCAACCGCCATTGTCACGCTGGATGGCCCAGATCGACAGCAGGGCCAGGCCGTGCTGCCGGGCGAAGCCGAGGACCTGCGGGGCGTCCGCCAGGCTGGTGATCTCGGTCTTGCCGGGGTAATCATCGATGCCCGGCATCAGCGTGATGCCCTCCAGCGCCCACAGCCGCTCGGGGCTGGCGTGCGGGTAGAGGGCGGCCAGCTGGGTGTGCGTGTTCTGGGCCGCGCTGATCGCCTCGGCGGCCATGTTGAGCGGGCCGGCTCGCTGGCCAGGTAGTAGTCGAAGGTCATGATGTTGACGACGTCGACGCGGGTACCGGTGTCGATGGCGCTGCGCAGGACCGCGATACCGCTCGCGGTCAGGCCGGTCGGCAGCACCGGGATCGTGTACTGGACCTGCAGCGGCAGGTGGTGCCGCGCGGCCCACTGTTCGGTCAGCTTGATGGCCTGGTTGCGGCGGCTGATGCCGGCCGTGTTGGTCAGGGAGTTGGCCTCCACGTCCATGTCCAGCCTGGTCACGTGGTACGTGGAGATCACCGACTCGTAGTCGGCCGCGATCGCGTTGACGTCGGTGCACGAGTCCGCGATCTCGGTCCCGGTGGAGTCCGCGCCGTACCCGCCGAACGAGGGGATGACGTCACCGCCCCGGCCCTGCAGGCTGGCGATGTCGGCGGCGAACGTGCTGCCAGGGATTGGTTCGGTGCTGTCCCCGTTCCAGGTCAGGCTGCAGGATCCCGCCGAGGGCGCCTGGACGAACGCGATGGTCTCGTACGGGGAACCGGACTGGGCGGCGCTCTGGGCGATGCCGCCGGGCTCCCATGACTCGTAGTAGGGCGCGTAGACGTGCTCCGGCCAGCCGCGTTCCGATGGCCAGTGGCTGGCGGCGGCACGTCCTCCGGCTGCTCCAGCGGCGGGGGCTCCGGTCGCGGCGGGCGCCCCGGTCGCGGCGGCGCCGGTCGCAGCGGCGGGGGCTCCGGTCGCGGCCTGGGCGGCGATCTGGCTGGCTCCGGCGGCCGTGGTGGCCAGGAGGGCAGCGGCGGTGACTATCCATCGGGTGCGAGATCGGGGGAACACCGGACCTCCCGGCGGTTCAGGCGGGGCCAATAAGGGCGGGGTTGGGGCTGAGTTGGGGGCGGGGCTGGGGGCGGGGCTGGGGGCGGGGTTGGGGCAGTAAGGAATGGCCGATCGAGCGGGCCAGTCGAGCAGGCAAATTAATTATTAAGAAACTTTCCTTACATAAATACCGGATGGTAGTGCGGTCAAGTGTTGTGATCAGAACGATGCATGTGCCGACAGATTCGCACAGGGCCTGCGGCGCGCGGGCCGGACACGAGCGGGCGGCGGGGCAGCAGCCGGACCGAGGGCGCGGGGGCCAGCAAGGCGGAGGAGGCCGGACAGGACGGAGGCCGGACAGGACGGAGGCCGGACAGGACGGAGGCCGGACAGGACGGAGGCCGGACAGGACGGAGGCCGGACAGGACGGAGGCACATCGTGGCTGGGGTGCAAGGCCGCAGGCGGCCGGGCCGAGTCACGACATCCCGGCGGTTTCTCGTCACAATGGCGGCTATGGGAAACTTGATCCTGCTCCGGCACGGTGAGACGGAATGGAGCCGCGACGGCCAGCACACCGGTCGTACGGACATCCCGCTGACGTCCGCGGGCGTGGCTTCGGCAGCGGCCCTCGCCCCCGCGGTGGCGAAACTGGACATCATCGCCGCGTTCACCAGCCCGGCGGAGCGGGCGCTGCGCACCGCGGAACTCGCCGGCCTGTCCAGTGCGACGCCCGACCCGGACCTGTGGGAGTGGGATTACGGCGGGTACGAGGGCCGGACCACGAAGGAGATCCAGGCCGAACGGCCCGGGTGGTACCTGTGGCGCGACGGCGTGATCCCGGGAGACGCCGACCACCCGGGCGAGACCATCGAGCACGTCGGGGCGCGCGCGGACCGGGTGCTGGCCAAGGTCCGGCCGCTGCTATCCGAGGGGAACGTCGCCCTGATCGCGCACGGGCACATCCTGCGGGTGCTCACTGCGCGGTGGCTGGAGCTGGATCCGTCGGGAGGGCGGCTATTCCGGCTGGACACCGGGACGATCTGCACGCTGGGGACCGAGCATGCCAGCCCGGTCATCCTGACCTGGAACGTTCCATCCAATGCAATCTAGGTCAGTGCGATCTAGGTCACCCCGCGGGGTGCTCGGCGGTGGTGTGCCCGGCTGCGGTGCGCTGGGCTGGGCTGGGCTCGGCAGCGGTGGGCTCAGTGGCCTCGGGGCGGGTTTCCTCCGTTATCCAGGTCAGGTAGCTCTCAGAACCCCGGATGATGGGGGTGGCGACGATTTCGGGCTCGTCGTAGCTATGCCGTTCGGTCAGAAGCGCGGCTAGCGCATCGTAACGGTCGACCGGCAGCTTGAGCATGATCAGCCATTCTTCGGCCCGCTCGACACCATCGTCCCACCAGTACGTGCTGGTCATGGGCCCCGCGACCTGGGCACAGGCGGCCAGCCGGGACTCGACGGCCACGCGGGCCAGATCCATCGCCTCGGCCCGCGAATCGGTTGTGGTCTGCACCTGCAGGTATTTCGCTTCAGAGCCGGTCATCGTGCCGCCCTCCGCCGCCATGGCCACGATGCTACGCCGGAGATCGATAAACTTCCTCGCGGGACGTGACCAGCGGACCTTTCACCGCCATCCGCCGTCATCGGGAGCGCTAGTGGAGCTCGTGCATTCGGGCAAGGTCCGCGATTTGTACGCAGACGGTGACGACATCATCCTGGTCGCCTCAGACCGGGTGAGCGTCTACGACGTCGTGCTGCCGACCCCCATTCCGGACAAGGGCAAAATCCTGACCCAACTCTCGCTGTGGTGGTTCGGTCAGCTGGCCGACGTTACGGCGAACCATGTCATCTCCGCCTCGGATGTTCCGCCGGAATGGGCCGGGCGCGCGATCCGCTGCCGCCGCCTCGAAATGCTGCCGGTGGAATGCATCGCGCGCGGCTACCTGGCCGGTCTCGGGCTGGCGTCGTACCGGAAATCCGGCACGATTTCGGGAGTGCCACTGCCGCCCGGCCTTGCGGAGGGAGCCAAGCTCCCCGAGCCGGTATTCACACCGACAACAAAGGCCACCACCGGCCACGACGAGCCGCTTACGTATCCGGAAACGGCCAAAGAGGTTGGTGAGGAAACCGCTGGCGAACTCAGGCGCATGACGCTGGAGATCTATCGCCGGGGCACCGGCCTGGCCGCCGAACGCGGCGTCATTATTGCCGATACTAAATTGGAGTTCGGCCGGGCTGCGGACGGATCCATTGTCCTGGCCGACGAGGTGCTGACTCCGGATTCCTCCCGCTTCTGGCCGGCCGATTCCTGGGCACCCGGGCGGTCGCAGCATTCCCTGGACAAGCAGTTCCTGCGCGACTGGTCCGCCACGCTCGACTGGGACCGGACAGCGCCCGGGCCCGCGATTCCCGGGGACATTGTTGAGGCGACGCGGGCCCGGTACGTGGACGTCTACGAACGCCTCACCGGCCTGCCCTGGAAGAGCGACTGAGCGGAGACCACGGTAAGGGTCTTAGCGGTCCGGCAGGCAGGACTTAGAGGTTCCACAGGCAGGGCTTAGTAGTCCCGGGCAGCACTGGCGGTCCCGGGCAGCACTGGCGGTCCCGGGCAGCACTGGCGGTCCCGGGCAGCACTGGCGGTCCCGGGCAGCACTGGCAGTCCCGGGCAGCACTGGCAGTCCCGGGCAGCACTGGCAGTCCCGGGCAGCACTGGCAGTCCCGGGCAGCACTGGCAGTCCCGGGGCAGGACTTTACGCCGCGCGGTCCCGGACGACCGGGCTCGCCCGGTCGCGGGATTGCCCAGGCACGCGGACTACCCGGGCGACCTGGGGACGCAGGTCCCGGGCGCGGCCTAGGGACGCGGGATACCAGAGCGGCCGAGAGGACGCAGGTCCCGGGCGACCTAGGAATGCAGGTCCCGGGCGGCCTAGAGGACGCAGGTCCTGGGGGCCTAACCGGGCGCGGAAATCGGTAGGCCTAAGCGGGTCCGGCAATCCGCGGCTGGTCAATGGCCCACAGCCAAGTGCCATCGGGTTGCCGACGAGCGATCTCCACCGTCGCCCCTCCCCCGGGAAGGCGCGTGGAAGTTAGCGCAATATCTCCGTTCACCAGCGGCGGCGACTGCCCTTCCGAGGTCAGTACCGGACGGCTGGCGAGAAACCGTTCATACACCTCCCGAATTGCTTCGGTCCCAACCGTGACCTTCCCGGGCGGGAAGGCCAGAACAGCGCCCGGTTCGTACAACCCGACCACTGCGCTGACATCACCCGCATTGGCGCGTTCGAGGAACATCCGCGCAAGATCCTCGGGCCTCCCCGCTTTCTCCCGGAGCGGTTCACCGTCGTCGCGATTGGACGTCTGTGCCATGATCCCGATCCATCCCGAATCCGGCTTCTGGGACGCGGCAATCGTCTCATCGGGGTCTGACAATCCGTGCCGCCGGATGCCGGGAGGCGGCCATGCAATCGCGCCGTCACCTCGCCGTGGCGGCATCCCGCGACACATCCGAGATTTAATTCGAACTTAGTTGCGAGTAGCGACGGCGTACGATATTGTGTTCGATAACAGTAGGAACGGAGGTGAGCGATGTCAGCCAGAGACTCATCCGGCGATTCGCCTCTCGACAGCTCCGAGGGCAGAGCCGGACGGGATGCCCCCGAGGATTCTCGGCGTGACGTTAACCAGGCGGACAATGCCCTGAACGACGGAGCAGCTCCGCAGATTGTCTCGCTATTGGCACCCGCATGGCTTCCCGCAGATCTGGCCGACGCATTAAGCGAGCCTGCCTCCGGTGACCATAGTGACGTAATTGCCGAAGCATTCTGCCAAGGCGGCCCGCTAGTGTCCTGAGTCGGTAATTCGTTGGCAGTATTCGGCGACGGTCTCGATGATGTCGTCAGCGGTCTTCGTCCAGATGAATGGCTTGGGGTTCTTGTTCCACTCGTTGATCCACTTGCGGATATCGCCCTCAAGCTCGGTGACGCTGCGGTGCGCTGACCGGCGGAGCTTGCGGTTTGTGAGCTCGGCGAACCACCGCTCGACGAGGTTGAGCCAGCTGGAGCTGGTCGGCGTGAAGTGCAGGTGGAACCTGGGGTGCTTCAGCAGCCACTGGTGGATCGTCGGGGTCTTGTGCGTCGCGTAGTTGTCCAGGACCAGGTGCAAGTCCAGGTCCCTCGGGACCGCGGCGTCGATGACCTTCAGGAAGCGGAGGAACTCCTGGTGCCGGTGGCGGCGGTAGGACTGGGCGATCACCGAGCCGCTGCCGACGTCGTAGGCGGCGAACAGGCTGGTGGTGCCGTGCCGGACGTAGTCGTGGGTCATCCGGGCCGGGGTCGTGGGCAGGATCGGCAGGCACGGAGCGGTGCGGTCCAGGGCCTGGATCTGGGACTTCTCGTCGACGGCCAGGACCAGGGCGTGCTCGGGCGGGTTCATGTAGAGGCCGACGACATCGCGGACCTTGGCGATGAACTCCGGGTCCGTGCCGCAGCTTCCACGTCTCCACGACGTGCGGCTTGAGGCCGAAGGCCCGCCAGATCCGCGAGACCGACGACTGCGACAGCCCGGTCTCGCCGGCCATCGACCTGGTTGACCAGTGCGTGTCCTGCCCGCGGCCCTTCTCCGTCAGGACCCGGGTGACCACGACCTCGACCTGCTCGTCGGTGATCTTGCGGGGCGCGCCGGGCCTCGGCGCGTCCGTCAGGCCCTTCATCCGGCCTTCCATGAACCGGACGCGCCACTTACGGACCGATCTCCCGTGACACCCCGGTCCGCTCGGCGACCGCCGTCAGCGGCGCGGTCCCGCCGTCCTCCGCGCAGGCCAGCACGATCCGCGCCCGCAAGCGCCAGCGACTGAGACGCCGTCCGCTTGCGGGCCAGCGACTCCAGCGCATCACGCTCGCGCGTCGGTCAGCAACAGCGGGACAAGCTTCGGGCTCGGCACCCACCAAGCCTACTATCTGCAAAGATATTTTCGACTCACGACACTAGATGAGTTGCCGCCTGGCCCCGCGCTGGCTGCTTTTCTCGCGGCGGCTCTCACGGCGGCCTCAGATCCTCGCCCCGCGGCCGGTGCTGTTGCGGAGAGCGCGGACTCTCGCGCTGCGGCCGGTGCCGCCGTAGAGAACTCCGATCCTGACCCGGCCGCTGGCACCGCCGCGGACAGCGCAGAACCTCGTCCCATGGCCGGTCCTGGCTCGGAAAGCAGTGATCCCCGCCCGGCGGCCGACGCCCCCTCGGAAAGCGCAGAACCTCGCCCGGGAGCAGGCCCGGCCGCGGACGGCACAGAACCGTCCGCCGGAACAGGCGGGATGCCCGGGCTGGCGCGGTGCGGGGACAATGCGCTGCTCGGACTCATCCGGGGCTGGCGCCGGATAGCGTCCCAGGCCGCTGCCGCGGAGCTTGCCGCCGTGGCGGAGTTCACCGCCCGCCGCCAGGCCGAGGCTAAGAGCGCCGGGGAATGGGATAGCAGCGCGGTCGGCGCTGCCGACACTGAGATCGGCGCCGCCCTCACCTTGACGTCGCGTTCCACTCATCTGCTCATTGAGCGGGCGACCATGTTGCAGGAGCTGCCCGCTACCGCCGAAGCCCTGGCTGCGGGGCGGATCGACATGCCGAAGGCCCTGGTCTTTATCACTGGTCTGAACGGCCAGGATCCCGAGCTGGCGCGCACGATCGAATCTCAGCTGATTGACCGCGCTCCAGCCCAGACCACCGGGCAGCTTCGCGCCGCGGTGAATCGTGCCCTGATCGCCGCCGACCCCGAAGCCGCTGAACGCCGCCGTGAGGCCGAGGAGAAACAGGGGCGGATCGAGCGTGAGCCCGAGGGCGGCGGGACGACCGCCAGCCTGGCCGGACGGTACCTGCCCGTGCCGGCGACAGTGGCGGCATGGAACAACATCACCGCAGTCGCGCGCGAGCTTCGGCGATCAGGCGCCTCGGGCACGCTGGATGAGCTGCGGGTACAGGTCTACCTCGCCCTGCTCTCCGGCCAGGCCGTGAGCGGCCTAACTGCCGATAGCAACGATCCCGCCAAGGGCAGCAATCTCGGTGGGCAGGACCGCGGCGCGGACGATTCCGGAGACGGGACTGGCGCGAATCGCGCGGGTGACGGGACCGGCGGGAATCGCGCGGGTGACGACGCCCCGCCCGAGGTCCGCACCGAAACTCCAGATGCGGACCCAGCCGAGCCGTCGGTGCCGCCTGGCCCGGCGTCCGGCACGACCGATGATGCCCAGACTCCGGCGAGATCTCCCGCCACCGGCACGAGCAGCCCAGGTAGCCTCACCGGCTCGGTGAACCTAACCGTTCCGCTGGTGACGTTGCTCGGGCTTGCCGAGAGTCCCGGCGGCCTTGGCGGGTTCGGGCCCATTACCGCCTTCACCGCGCGCGATCTCGCCGTGCGGGCTCTCGACGCTTCGGCCGTCCGCTGGTGTGTCACCGTTACGAATGAGACCGGCCAGCCCTTTGCTCACGGGTGCGCTACCCGAAAACGCCGATCACGACAGGACCCTGGCTGGGCCTTCACGATCAGCGTCAGCGCCCTCGCGGGGGACGATTGCGCCCATACGCGCGAGAGCGGCCATTACCGGCCGCCTCCATTGCTCCGGCACCTCCTGCAGATCCGCAACCAGCGCTGCACCGCGCCCGGCTGCCGGAACGCCGCGGACCGGTGCGACGATGACCACACCCAGCCGTACGACCAGGGCGGCCGCACCTGCGAGTGCAACCTCGGCCCGCTATGCCGTTACCACCACCGGGTCAAACAATCCCAAGGCTGGCGGCTGGAGCAACCGGCCCCCGGGATCTTCGTCTGGGTGACGCTGTCCGGGCGGATCTACATCACCGGACGGGAAAGCTACGCCGCCTGATTCCTGCCGACGGCCTATAACGGCAAGACATCACAGCAATCACCAACCGAGGGTCAGCTTGCAGGCGCACTCACAGATCTTTAATTAGTGATGTCCGGTGTAGTGACAGGTGCTGCTTCTGGCGATATGCAGGGTGCATGCGGTACGGGCAAGGTGGCGGGTTAACCGCCGAGGGCCGAAGGCGCCGGGAGCAGGTCCGGCTGGAGGCCGTGAAGAGATTCGAGCAGCGGGCGTCGTCTGCGGTGGTCGCTGCTGAGCTGCGGGTCAGTGTGCGGTCGGTGCGGCGGTGGCGGCAGGCCTGGCTGGCTGGGGGCACGGCCGGCTGGCGTCCAGGGGCCAGGCGACACGGCGCCGGCTGGATGAGCAGCAGCTGGCGGCGCTGGATGCGGTGCTGGATGCCGGGCCGCTGGCCGCGGGGTACCAGGACCAGCGGTGGACGCTGGCCCGCATCCGCGACCTGGTTGCCCGCAAGTTCAGGGTGCAGTACACCATCCCCGGGATCTGGTATCTGCTGCGCCGCCGCGGCTGGACCTGCCAGGCCGGCGCGCGCCGCGCCATCGAGCGCGACGACGGCGCTATCGAGGTCTGGAAGACCCAGACCTGGGGCCAGATAAAAGGACGGCGGCGGCTCTCGGCGGCTGGATCGTCTTCGAAGACGAGTCCGGCCAGTCGCTGAGGCCGCCGCGGTCCAGGACCTGGGCACGGCGCGGGATCACCCCGGTCATCCGTGTGCGCGGCGGCGGCACCGGGCACGTCTCGGTCGCCGGGCTGGCCTGCTACCGCCCCGGCCACCGCAGCCGGCTGATCTACCGGCTGCACCTGTACCGGGGCCGCAAGGGCGAGACCAAGGCGTTCACCTGGAATGAGTACCGGGACCTGCTGATCGCCGCGCACCGCCAGCTGCCCGGCGGAGTCATGGTGCTGATCTGGGACAACCTCAACGTGCATCTGCGCACCGAGCTGCGCGCCTTCACCAGCGCCCAGCCATGGCTGCACGTGTTCCAGCTCCCTTCCTACGCCCCGGACCTGAACCCGGTGGAAGGGATCTGGTCCGTGCTCAAGCGCGGCGTCCTGGCCAACCTCGCCGTGGCCAGCTTCGCCCAGCTGATCCAGGTCATCCGGCACGGCCTGAAGAAGATCCAGTACCATCCCCTGCTCATCGACGGCTGCCTCATCGGAACCGGGCTGAGCATATGCTTGGCCAGGTGCACAGGGCGGCCCGGGAAGACCGCCTGCCGATGCCGCCTCGCCGTGTCCGGCTGCGGGTAACGTGATGGCCGGGAACGCGGCGGCGAGCACCGTGTTGATCTCGCTGATGTCAAAACGGGTCGTACCGATGGCTTCGGGATTGACATCGCCGCCGAAGAAATGCTCCAGCTCGGCCACCGCTTCCGCATGGTCAGGGCTGCCTGGGTCGGCGGCCGCTGCCATCAGCTCGTAGGCGTATACGCCGCCGCAGTCCTCGGCCGGGCCGTCGCGCCGCCCGTCGGTGCAGACCGCTCGCGGCGCCGGAGCCGTCCTTGCCCTGACGGTTTCGAGCTTGATGACATGCTCCCAGCCATCGCCGAAGTCATAGTCGTAGTACAGCCTGTCACCCGGATCGGCCAGCACTTCGTCGAGGCGCACCTGTTCCTCCGGGATGCCGATGTCTCCCTCGTCCACCTGGAACGGGCACAGGTACAGCTCGGCCTCCGGGCTGTGCGGAATCGGGCCGGAACTAAATTGGTGCAAGTGACTGTCGGTCCAGCCGAACGCCTCCTGGATAACCAGGTGCAGCTCGTCGAGGAGCAGATCTGATGACAGCTCCAGCCGGCGCCAGAGCGGAGGCCTGGTTCCCTTCAGGTCGATCCGGACGCGGTACGTGACGACATCCGCCTGCCGCGGGCGCCGACGTGACGGCGGCGCTGCGCATACCGATGGGTCCTGCTCAGGCGCCGCGAAGGCCCTCAGCTCCCGCAGGACACCCCGAAGTTCACCGGGGCTCATGCCGGACATGGCCGCCGTGAACTGACGCATTACATCTTCCGGAAAGCCCGGGCCTGCCGGGGAACCGCCGGGTTCGTCACCGTCTGCCATGGCCGCCACGCTACCGGGCCCCTGCGGGCGCACGGATAGGCCGCGTAGTGACTGGCCGCGGAGATGTCACCGGTCCCGGGATGACCGTGCCGAATCAATCCGTAGCCATACCTCAAAGTGTTAACTTTGAGGTATGGCTAGCTATGCGCTGACTGCGGCTCGCACGCACCTGGGGGAGCTTGTCGCCCAGGCCAGGTATACCCACCGTCCGGTCACGATCACCGAGCACGGTAAGCCCGTCGTCGCGCTCATTAATATCGATGACCTTGCGGATCTGGAGGATCGTGCGGCGCTGGCCGCGCACTTCGCCGAGAAGGCCGCTGGTCACAGCGGGGTCAGTCTCGACGCGCTGGACGCCGCGCTTGACCGGATCGACGCAGAGACCATCGAGTGAGCCTGACCGTCGTCTTCCGCGAGACGGCGCTCCGTACTCTGGCCCACACCCGCAGCGACGACAAAGAAACGTTCACCCAGATACGTCAAACCCTTGCCGCCCTCGCTGACCAGCCCCATCCTGACGGCGCGGTTGCCTGGGGTGCCACCGGCATCTTCCGGCTGCACGCAGGCAACGCCCGGATCCTGTACGAGATCGACGACGAGGCCTCAACCGTCTACATCATTAACATCGGCCGCATCTCATGAACGGTGACCGTACGGCGACGTGGTTTCGCTTCCGCTGCCTTGACCCGCGCGGCATCGCGCTGGCACAGGTCGCCGGCCGGGAAAGCTACGCCGCCGCCTGAGGTCTGCCAGGGGGCTGATCCGCCGTTGGGGCGCTACTTCCCGCCGCTAACGGTTTGGCCGCCAGCGCCAGGTACTCCGGTCGCCTTCTTCGTCGACGACGCGGTTCCGGATCGTCCCGACGCCCTCAACGGTGACCTCGATGACGCCGCCGGGTTCGAGCCAGACCGGCGGCGTGCGGGCATAGCCGACACCGCCCGGGGTTCCGGTGGCGATCACGTCACCTGGGCGCAGGCTGGTGAACGAGGAGAAGAACTCCACGGCGCTGGGGATGTCGACGATCATCTGCGATGTCCGCGCCGACTGCATGACCTGGCCGTTGAGTACCGTCGTGAGCGCCACGTCGAGGATGTTGACCTCATCCGGGGTGACGATCTCCGGGCCGATCGGCATGGTGCCGTCGAAGTTCTTGCCCGCGGTCCACTGCGACGCGGCTCGCTGCCAGTCACGCGCGGACGCGTCGTTCAGCACGGTGAACCCGGCGATGGCGTCCATGGCCTCGTCCGCGGGAATGTACCGGCCACCCGCGCCGATCACGATGCCGAGCTCACCCTCGAAGTCGAATCGTTCGGTGAGCGAGGGCCGCACCAGGTTGGCGTACGGCGCCAGCACGGTCTCCCGGCTGCGCATGAACGCGTCGGGGAACGTCGGTATCTCGCGGCCGCCCTCCAGGACGTGCTCGCTGTAGTTCAGGCCCAGGCACAGGATCTGACCCGGTGACGGGACCGAGGGGCCGAAGTCCGCCTGCTCATACTCCCGGCCGTCGGCGGCCGCTGCCTGGCGGGCCGCGTCCCATGCGGCCGGGCCGTCTTCGAGGAACGACTGGACCGACGCGAAGCGCGGGTTCCCGGTCGCCTCGGCCAGGTCCACATAGCCGCTGCGCGCCCGGACGTGCAGGCGCGGTCCGGCGGTCGTATTGATCGTGGCCAGCCTCACGTGGCTGATCTCCTCGGGCCAATTGGTTGGGTCTGGGCTGCCCGTCGATCATAGACCCGCCGCCGATGCCACCGCCGGGCCCATCGCCGCCGATGCCACCGCCGGGCCCATCGCCGCCAATCCCGCCGCCCGGGCAGCCGAACGGGCCGAGCGAGGTGTCAGACACCCCTCCGGCCCGTCCGCACGGGGCTACCTCGGTCGCATGACCGGGACCGCCACTACCAGCAGGAACCCGAACCGCAGCCACCGCCGTTGATCGACGACGTCGGAACGGGAGCGGGGGCAGGGTTACTGCTCTTGGAACCGGAGCTTCCGGTGGAGCCCGTGCTGCCACTGGAGCCTGAGCTGCCCTTGGAGCCGGAACTGCCGCTCGACGTGGAGCCCATGCCGGCCGAACCGGAGCCGGTGGAGGGGGCGGAACCCGTGGAACCGGAAAGCTTCGATCCCGAACCGTAGCCCGAGCCGTAGCCGGAACCGCTGGAGCCCGAGCCGGACGAGCCCGAGCCCGACATGGACGACACGAGGTACTGGCCGGTGATCACGTGCCACACGCCGCCCGCGCCGTTACCTGACGTCTGACCCGGTGTCATGTCCTCGGCGTAGGTATACAGCGGATATCCGTTGTAGGTGGCCTGGACCGTGCCGCCCGCGTCCGTGACCGAGCCAAGCTTGCCGGCGAAGGCCACGCCCATGGCGGCCACGGGCTTGCCCGCGACGACCGGCCACGCCGACAGGCATCCGCCCGTGCAGGTCGAGGGACCGCCCTTCATATCCTTGGCATACCAGTAGAGCGTGTCGCCCTTGGCGTCGGCGAGAACCTTGCCGATCTTGGTGGTCTTTATCGTCAGCGTCACCGTCTTGGTCATGCCGGTGGAAGACGTCCCAGACGTACCCATACCGGAGGCCGAGCCGGAAGAAGCGCTGGTTGTGGGATTTGCCGAGCTGCTTCCGTAAGCGGAGCCGGGCGTGGTCGAGGAAGGACCACACGCCGCCAGCACCGGGACAAGCAATCCAAGCCCGGCAACCGCCCATCCGCGTATGCGCATCAAATATCGCTCCAATCACGTAGACCGTCCGTCTCTACACAAGCGGTTCACGCGACAGGAATGGGCGCGGTTCATCGATCAGTAAGGACTTTCCCTCCGGTTAGGGAACCTTAAGAACCTGGGGACGGCGGGACGGGCCGGGAACAGCGGGACGGGCCGGGAACAGCGGAACGGGCCGGGAACAGCGGAACGGGCCGGGAACAGCGGGACGGGCCGGGGAACGGGCCGGGAACGCGGAACGGGCCGGAACAGCGGAACGGGCCGGGAACAGCGGAACGGGCCAGGAACAGCGAGCCTGGGCAACCACCCCACGAGGCGGGGAACCGCGGCGCGCGGAGGGGGCGCGGCCGCGGTTCGCTCGCCCCGGGCAGGTAAGCCCTACTCCTTGATGCGCTGGCAGAGCCACGCCAGCGACAGCGGGTAGCGGTAGTCGACGCCCATGTGGGTGGCGTCGAAGAGCTCGAAGTGGATCACCTCGTCCGTGATCCCGATATCCCGCAGGGTGGCGTAGAACGCCTCGGCGCCCAGGTCGAGGAACCATTCGTCCCGGGTGCCGGCGTCAATCCAGATGGCGCGCACCGTCGAAAGCGCGTCCGCATACCGGGGAGCCATCCGGACCGGATCCCAGTCGAGCCAGCGCTGCCACACGTCGGACCGGATCTCCGCGGTCGCAGGGTCGAACGGCAGCTCGACCGAGCCGTCCTTGCTGGCCGAGAAGCACGCCGACACTCCGAGCAGCATCAGCAGATCGTGGTCTTCGGGCTTGGTGAACGGGACCCGCGACCGGAAATCGTCCCACCAGCGCCAGATGTCGCCCGCACAGCTGCGCAGGTGCCGCGCCGACTTCGCGAACTCCGGAATGTAGGAGTACTCGTACAGCGAATCCCCGGAGTGCGTGGCCAGCGCGCCGAACAGATCGGGGCGCAGCATCGGGGTGATCATCGCCCCGAATCCCCCGCTGGACTTTCCCATGACCGCGCGGTGGGCCGCGGCCGGCTTGGTGCGGTAATGCTCGTCCACCCAGGGCACCACCTCATCGCACAGGTAGGAGTGGTACCGCCCGGTGCCGGGTGAATCCACGAACTGGCTGCCGCCGTAGGACGTCCAGGCGTCGACGTACACCACGATCGCGGGCGGCGCCTCACCGCGCGCGAACACGGCGTCGGCCGTCTCGGGGAACGGCTGGCGGAAGGGCGACCGGTTGCGCCACATGGCCACGTGCCCCGTATACCCCTGGAGGACGTAGACCGCCGGGTAGCGGCGTTCCGGGTCACTGTCGTACCCCGGCGGGACGTAGACAAGCAGTGGCCGTTCGTTCGGGTCGCCCAGCGGGTTGTCGCGCAGCAGTTCGCTGGTGATCGTGTGCTCGTCAATGCGGCCGGCCAGATCAGCAGACCAGGGCAGCATTCCGTCTCCTTCCGGCTGATCCCCCGCCCCCAGCATGCCGCATCCCGTGGGCCGCCGCCGAGCGGGCCAGCAGGTCGGCTACTCCAGGGGCGCGAGGTGAGCCTGAAGCGCGGCGGTGATGCGGCCGGGAGTCTCGTAGATAGCCAGGTGAGCGGCGCCGCGGACCACGATCAGGCGCGCGCCGGGAATGGTGCTGGCGATCTGGGCCGCGTGCCAGGGCGGCGACGTGGGATCTCCGGTGGCCGCGATGATGAGGGTCGGGGCCGTGATGGCGGCGATCGCGGCCCGCAGGTCCATGGCCCCGATCGCCTCGGCGCAGCCGGCGTACCCCTCCGGGTCGGTGGCTTTCAGCATGGCGGCGACTCCTCCGACGGAATCCGGGGACTGCCGGATATAGGCGGCGGTGAACCAGCGGGCCATGACCCCGTTCACGAGCGCCGCGGTCCCTTCCGACCGTGCCGTCGCGGCGCGCTGGGCCCACATCGAGGCGGGCGGCAAGTACGCCGACGTGCAGCACAGCCCGAGCCGGGAGATGCGCTCGGGCGCGTTCGCGGCCAGCCACATGCCGACCATTCCGCCCAGCGAGACGCCGCAGAAAGCGACCCGGTCGATGTCGTGCGCATTGAGCAGGTCCAGCACGTCCGTGCCCAGCTCCGCGATCGTGTACGGGCCGGGCGGGGCCGGGGACTGGGCGCCGGGCACGCCATGACCGCGCATCTCGAACCGGAGCAGCCGGAACCGCTGCCGGAGCACCGGGGCCTGCCGGTCCCACATGCCCTGGGTCGTCCCGATCGACGTGCCGAGGGCCACGACCGGGGCGCCGTCCGGGCCCTCCAGCGTGGCCACCAGCCGTTCAGACATCGAAGAAAACCGTCTCGTTGTCGCCCTGGATGCGGACGTCGAACCGGAGCACGCTGCCCGCCTCGTCAGGACCCGAGGTTGTTTTTATGGGCACGGCGATGAGCGTGCCGCGACGGTCCGGTTCCGGCAGGGACGACAGCACCGGGTCCGCCGCGTTCGCCTCGGTCTCGTCCGGGAAGTACATGCGGGTCACCACGCGGTCCAGCATCCCGCGCGCGAACACTGACACGTCGAGGTGCGGCGCCTCGGTACCTCCGCCAGCACCTGCCCGGCACCTCCGCCGGGCTGGGGGCACGGCAGCGGTCCCGGCTTGAGGGTGACGATGCGGTAGGAGCCGTCGGGCGATGTGGGGCAGCGGCCGAAACCGCGGAACGACCGGTAGCCGGACACCGACGCGCCGCGCGGGTCATCGGGATGCGCGAAACGGCCCGCCGGATCGGCCTGCCAGGTCTCGACGAGCGCGTCGGGGATGGGGTTCCCGGCACCGTCGAGGACCCGCCCGACGATGGTGATCGCGCCCGGCGTGTCCTCCGGTACGACGAACGGGCCGTCCGGCCAGGGCAGCCGCATGGCGAAGAACGGGCCGACGGTCTGTGAGGGGGTGATCAGCTCGCTCACTCGTCGTCCTCGCCTTCGAATACGGTGGCGTCGCGGCCCCGCAGCACGATGTCCCAGCGGTAGCCGAGCGCCCATTCCGGCTGGGTCAGGCCGATGTCGAACTGGGCGATCATCCGTTCCCTGGCCTTCGGGTCGGGGACCGAGTTGAAGATCGGGTCGAGCGGCTGGAGCGGATCGCCGGGGAAGTACATCTGGGTCACCAGCCGCTGCGTGAACGCCCGGCCGAACAGCGAGAAGTGGATGTGCGCGGGCCGCCAGGCGTTGTAGTGGTTGCCCCACGGGTAGGCGCCCGGCTGGATGGTGATGAAGCGGTAGTTGCCGCCGGAGTCGGTGATGGCCCGGCCCACGCCGGTGAAGTTCGGGTCGAGCGGCGCCGGGTGGTGCTCGCGCGAATGCCGGTAACGGCCCGCCGCGTTCGTCTGCCAGATCTCGATCAGCGTGTCCGGCACCGGCCGCCCGCCGGAGTCGAGCACCCGGCCGCACACGATGATCCGCTGGCCCTGCGGTTCCCCGCGTGCTGCATGGTCAGGTCACCGTCGGTGGGCGTGATCAGCTCCTCGCCGAGCAGCGGTCCGGTGACCTCGGTCAGCCGCTGCGGCAGCAGGACCAGCGGCTTCTTCGGGTGGCGCAGGGCGGTCGAGCGGTACCCGGAGAAGTCCAGCGGCGGGTGGACGCCACGGGGACGGCCATACGAGGGGAGGACCAGGCGGGACGGGCGCACAGGCGCTTCGGGGAAGTCACCAGGCGCTTCGGCGGAGGTCACGGGCACGTCGGCGGTCATTCGCTACTCCTTCGCGTTCGCTTTGCCGGTGAGGCCGCGCAGGGCGGCTCAGCTCGGCCGGCGACGGCGGGTCCACCGTATGCAGTTCCGCCGCGGCGCCCAGGTCCCAGCCGGTTCGCGCCTGGGCGTCCTCGACGCTGATGCCGGGATACAGACCGGTCAGCACGAATTCCTGGGTGGCCGGGTCCGGTTCGAGTACGCCGAGGTCGGTGATGATCTTGCGAGGGCCGGCGCCGGTGAGGCCGAGACGCTGGCGGGTTCCGGGGCCGGTCCCGTAGCCCACCGACGTCACGAAGTCCACCCGCTCCACGAACGATCGGAGCGTCTGCCGGACGACGACAATCACCTCACGGCAGGACGCGGCGATCTCAGGCGCCCCGCCGGCGCCGGGCAGCCGCGCCTTCGGGGCCGCGTAGTCGCCGCCGATGACCGTGGTGTTGATGTTGCCGAACTTGTCGATCTGGGCGGCCCCGAGGAAACCGACGTCGATGCGGCCGGGCTGGAGCCAGTAGTTGAAGATCTCCGGCACGCTGACCACGGCGTCCGCGGTCTCGGCCAGGATGCCATCGCCGATGGACAGCGGCAGCCGGTCCGGCTTGGCCCCGATCGTGCCGGACTCGTAGATCAGGACCAGTCCGGGAGCGTGCGTGGCGCGGGCCAGGTTCGCCGCCGCGCTGGGCAGCCCGATCCCGACGAAGCAGGTGATGCCGTCCCCCAGCGCCCGCGAGGCCGAGATCGTCATCATCTCGTCGGAACTGTAATCCGCTCACCGGCAGCTACCTTCCCTCCACCGTTTCGGCCGACCGCCGAAGATGCTCGGTGTCCAGCCACCGCTGGAACGCGTCCCGGTCGCGCGCGATCGGGTCCCACGCCACGTAGTAGTCGTTGTCCCGGTCGTAGTAGCCGAGCGCGTAGGACGGCTGCGAGCCGCCCGGCACCTCGGCCACGTAACTGACCGTCCACGACGGCAGCACCACGCCGTCAGGCCGCGGGTCAAGGTGCGGCACGACCTCCTCGACCGTCACGATCGAGCGTTTCGCGGCCAGCACGGCCTCCTTCTGCACCCCGGTGATGCCCCAGAACTGGACGTTCCCGCTGGTATCGGCGCGCTGGGCGTGGATGATCGTCACATCCGGGTTGAGCGCGGACACGGCGGTGAGGACCTCGCCGGTGAACGGGCAGGTGATGGGGCGGACGCTGTCCATCCCCTCGGCGTTCATGAGGCCGGTCCCGTTGTAGCCGCGCAGCACGGCGAACGGCAGCCCCGAGGCGCCGGCCACGTAACGGTTCGCCATCCCCGCGTGGCTGTGCTCCTCCAGTTCGAGCGGGCCAGGCCAGGAGTGCTCGACGGCGTCCCGGAACCGGTGCAGCGATCCGACGCCCGGATTGCCGCCCCAGGAGAACACCAGCTTGCTTCGCGCAGCCGGCCCCGATGAGCTGGTCGTAGACGAGATCGGGCGTCATCCGGACGAGGGTGAGATCGCGACGGCGCTGCCGGATCACCTCGTGCCCGGCGGCGAACGGGATCAGGTGGGTGAAACCCTCCATCGCCACGGTGTCGCCGTCGCGTACGGCCGTCGCGACCGCCTCGGCCAGTGACACGATCTCGGCCATATCGCTCCCTGCGCCCGCCGCTTGTTCGGTCAGCCGGACGAGGGGGACGGGCGCATGGTGCACACTCGTTCGACATCCGTACAATAGCGGCCCACCCGGGCCGACGTCGATGTCGGGAGAGTCACCCGGGCGCGGGCGGCCCGTCCTGGGCTTCCTGGAGCGCCTGCTGGGCCACGGCGAAGGCGCGGTTGCCGGCCGGGACGCCCGCGTACACCGCGACCTGCAGCAGCACCTCCTGGATCTGCTCCGGGGTGAGCCCGTTGCGCAGCGCCGCCTTGACGTGCATGGCCAGTTCGCCCTCGTGCTGCAGGGCGGCCAGCACCGCCAGCGTGACCAGGCTGCGCTCGGCCCGGGACAGGCCGGGCCGGGACCAGATGTCGCCCCAGGCGTAGCGGGTGATGAAGTCCTGGAACGGCTCGGTGAACGCGGTCGTGTCCGCGATGGCCCGGTCCACGTGCTCATCGCCGAGCACCTCGCGCCGGACGGCCATGCCCTGCGGCTGCCGCTCGTCGAGTCATCCATGGTGGTCGGTTCCTCTCGTGGGCGGCCAGGCTGCGTGGGCGGCGAGCGCGGCGTCCACGAACTCCCCGGCGGCGCCCAGGTAGCCGGCCGGATCGAGGGCCGATTCGATCTGCTCGGCCGTGATCCCGGCCGCCTCCAGCTGCTCGGCCGACTGGGGCAGCCCGAGCAGGACGTCGCGCAGCGGAAGGCCGAGCCGAGACCGCGCGCGCCCCGGCCTCGGCCACCAGGTCGTGCGCGGCCGCCCGGCCCAGCGTGCCCGCCAGCAGCGACGTGACGTGCTCGGCGAGCGGCAGCCCCTGGCCGCGGCCAGGTTGGCGCTCATCCGCGCCGTGTCCACGGTCAGGCCGCCCAGCATTCGGCCGCCCAGGACGCGGCCGAGCCGGTCAGGCTGAGCAGGTCGGCCAGCGGCTCCCATTCGGCGTGCCAGGCCCCCGCGGCCCGCTGGTACTCCTGCTCGGCGGCGGCCGCCAGGGTGGCGAGCAGGCCGGGCACCCGCTTGGTACAGCCGAGGATGGCCACGGCGGCGACCGGGTTCTGCTTCTTCGGCATCGCCGAGGAGCCACCGCGCCGGGGTGAGCTGCCGCCCTCGCCGGCGGGTCGCCGCTCGCCGGTGCCCTCGTGCACCTCGGCCGACCTCGGTCTGCGCCAGCAGCGTGACGTCCCGGGCGATCTTGCCCAGCACGGCGGCCGCGCCGGCCAGCGCCGCCGCCAGTTCCAGAATCCGCAGCCGGTCGGTGTGCCACGGCAGCGGCGGGCAGCGGCAGCCCCAGTTCCTCCGCCAGCAGCGCCGCGACCCGGGGGCCCGCGTCGCCGAGCGAGGCCAGCGTACCGGCCGCGCCGCCGAACTGAACGGCGAGCCTGTCCGCGCGCGACCCGCGCCAGGCCCGGCCGCGCGCGTCGTCCAGCGCGTCCAGCCAGCCCGCCGCGACCAGGCCGAACGTGACGGGAACGGCCTGCTGGAGCAGCGTCCGGCCGATCATGATCGTGGACCGGTGCTTGACCGCGAGCCCAGCGGCGGCCCGGGCCGCGGCGCCGAGATCGGCCACGATCACGTCCAGCGCCCGGCGGGCCAGCAGCATGGCGGCGGTGTCCACGATGTCCTGGCTGGTCGCGCCGCGATGCACGGCGCTCGCCGCGGTGCGGGGCACCTGCTTCAGGCCAGGGCGCGGCTCAGCGCCGGGGACGGGGTTGCCGGTGAGCGCGGCCAGGGCCCCAGCTCGGCTACGTCGAAGTTCTCCGGCACGGCCGCCTCGGTCACCGCGGCGCCGGAGCCGGCGGGCGCGAGCCCGGCCCGCTCCAGCGCGCGGGCGAGCGCAGCCTCCACCTCCAGCATGGCCCGCAGCCACGCCTGGTCACCAGCATCGACGCCGCCGCGGCGGAACACGCCGCCGAACATCACCCCGCGGCTCGCGTCCTGCTCAGACATGGTTTCGACCACTCCTTCTCGGCCGGGCACTGGTCCCGTACCACGTCTCGCTCGCGGACCACGATAGACGTATGGTCAGGACCATGAACGCGCATTCTCTCCCGGCGGCCCGGGGCTCCCCCAGGAACGCCGCGTCGTGACCGAAATCCCCGGGCCGGCCTCACGCGAGCTGCTCGGGCGCCGCCAGCGCAGCGTCGCGCGGGGCGTCAGCCATGTGCTCCCGGTGTTCATCACGGCCGCCGGCGGCGGCGTCCTGGTCGACGCCGACGGCAACTCGCTCATCGACTTCGGCTCCGGCATCGCGGTGGTGTCGGCGGGCAATGCCGCGCCGCGCGTGGTGGACCGGGTCAGCGAGCAGGTCGCCCGGTTCACCCACACCTGCTTCATGGTCACCCCGTACGAGGAGTACGTCGCGGTCTGCGAGGAACTCGCGCGCGCGCACGCCCGGCGACCACGAGAAGCGGTCCGCGCTGCTCAACTCGGGCGCGGAGGCGGTCGAGAACGCCGTCAAGATCGCCCGGCACGCGACCGGGCGCCAGGCGGTCGTCGCGTTCGACCACGCCTACCACGGCCGCACCAACCTGACCATGGCGCTGACCGCGAAGAACATGCCGTACAAGCAGGGGTTCGGCCCGTTCGCCGGGCGAGATCTACCGGGCGCCGATGGCCTACCCGCTGCGCTGGCCGGGCGGCCCGGAGGCCTGCCGCGCCGAGGCGCTGGACGTCATCACGGGGCTGATCCACACCCAGGTGGGCGAGGAGAACGTGGCCGCCGTCATCATCGAGCCGATCCAGGGCGAGGGCGGGTTCATCGTGCCGCCGCCCGGGATTCCTGGCCGGGCTGGCCGAATTCTGCCGCGCCCACGGGATCGTGCTGATCGCGGACGAGATCCAGACCGGTTTCTGCCGCACCGGCGACTGGTTCGCGTGCGAGCACGAGGGCGTCGTCCCGGACCTGATCACGACGGCCAAGGGGATCGCCGACGGGCTGCCGCTGGCGGCGGTCACCGGGCGGGCCGAGCTGATGGACTCGGTGCACGTCGGCGGGCTGGGCGGCACCTACGGCGGCAACCCGGTGGCGTGCGCGGCCGCACTCGGCGCGATCGAGACGATGGCCGCCGAGGACCTGCCCGGCCGGGCCCGCCACATCGGCGACATCATGCTGCCGCGGCTGAACAAGCTGGCCGAGGCCACGCCCAGCATCGGGACGTCCGGGGCCGCGGCGCGATGATCGCCGTCGAGATCGTCCAGCCCGGCGGCATCGAGCCTGACCCGGCGGCCGCGGGCACGGTCGCCAAGGCGTGCCACCAGGCCGGCCTGGTCGTGCTGACGTGCGGGACGTTCGGGAACGTGCTGCGCTTCCTGCCGCCGCTGGTCATCGGCGACGCGCTGCTGGAAGAGGGCCTGTCGATCCTGGAGGACGCCTTCGCGGCCCGGTAAGGTGGCCCGGTAACGGCGGCCCGGTAACGAGGGCGGGAGTAACGTCTTCAATGGCGGGCAGCAGGTCGCAGCGGCCGGGTGACCGCCGGCTCGCCGTTCATCAGGAGCTGGAGTTCCGGCCTGGCCGAGCTCGTGCCCGACATCAGCCGAACGGACGTCGTGGATTCTCTACCTCGCTGGTGCGCCGCAGTCCGAGGTGGACCTGGCCGACCCGACATCCCTGGAGTTCGAGTACATCCGCCGGATCGCGCACCTGCTGGACGTGGCCGCGCCCGCCGGTGAGCCGCTGCGCGTGCTGCACCTGGGCGGCGGCGCGCTGACGCTGCCGCGCTACGTGACGGCCACCCGCCCCGGCTCGAGCCAGCTGGTCGCGGAGTCCGACGCGGAGCTGATGGACCTGGTCCGCGAGCATCTGCCGCTGAACCGGCCGAAACCGGCCCGGCGCCGGCTCCGGATCCGGATCGGTGACGCCCGGGAGATCCTCGAATCCGTGCGCGCGGCCAGCTTCGACGTCGTGATCAGCGACGTGTTCGCCGGGCCGCGGACTCCGCCGCACCTGACCACGGTGGAGTGCTACGCCGCCGCGGCGCGGGCGCTGCGGCCCGGCGGAATCTACGCGGTGAACGTGGCCGACGGGCCGCCGCTCGGGCACGCGAAGGCCCAGGTCTCCACCATCGCTTCGGTGTTCCCGTACTCCTGCATGATGGCTGAGCCCGCGGTGCTGCGCCGGCGCCGGTTCGGCAACCTGGTGCTGGCCGGAAGCGGCCGCGCGTTCCCCGAGGACGAGCTGCGCCGCCGGGTGGCGGCGGACCCGTTCCCCGCGCGGCTGGTGTCGGGCCCGGATCTGGTGCGTTTCGCGGCCGGGGCGCCGCCCGTCACGGATGCCACCGCGCGGCCCTCGCCGCTGCCGCCACTGGAGGCGTTCGATCCCTCCGCCGTGACGAGCCGAATGCGCGTATTTGTCCGCTCTGCCAGCGTCCGGCCCAGGTCATCCGATACGCTGCTTGACCTTGGGACTGTCTCGGGGCGACACCGGCCGTCGGCTGGTGGTGGAGGTGGAGATTGGCCAGCGGGACCGCAGTGTGACATCGGCGTAGGAGCTTGCATGGAGATGCCGCCCCCCGGCTGGTACGAGGACCCCGTGGACACGGGGGCCCGCTGCGCTGGTGGGACGGGACGCAGTGGACGGAGCACACCGCCCCCGCGGGACAGATCCCGCAGGCCGCCATCGAGCGGACGCCCGAGATCAGCGGACGTGAATACCCGGCCATGGAACGTGCGCCGCAGGATTCCCCGGCGGCGCCGCTGTCCGCACCGGTCGCCCCGTACGTCACGCCAGCACCCGGCGCTGGTGTACCGCCAGCCGCTGGCCCGATAGGTACTGGCCCGATGGGCACGTCACTCCCTGCCGTCCCGGAGGCCTCATCGGTTCCGGCCGTTCCGTCCAACAGCGACGACCCTTCGCTGACCGACTGGTTCCAGAGCATCCCTTTTCCGGTGGTGGGCCGCGACAATCCGGCCACGGCGAACTCGACCCGCGTGCTGGAACGCGGGGGGCCGGGGGCGCTGGCCGGGTTCGGCTGGCCGCACGGCGCGCCGGTCACCGAGGACGACACGCCGCTGCTGGAACGCGGCGAAGCGGCCGGCATGCTCCGGCGCAACCGGACCCGGCTGATGTGGGCGCTGGCCCTGGGCACGGCCCTGGCCATGCTGATCACCGGGGTCCTGGTCGCGGTGTTCGGCGTCCACCCGGCCCCGCACGCCGGGAAGGCCGCCGCGGGTCACCCGTCCGCCGTGCGCACGCTGAGCCCGAAGGCGTCACCGTCACCGCCGAGCACGCCCCCTCGACCGCCGCCGACCACCGGTACCCCGGTAAGCCGACCCGGCCTCCGGCCTGTCCTACGCGCTCGCTGGCCGCGCCCTGGCAGGCGGGCTGCCCGGGCGCCGATGAACAACGCGGTGTTCAGCCTGGACGGCCGGGGAGAACGCGGTGGCCGGGACACGGTCCCTCGGCGGGCGGCGCCCCCTGGTACGCCAGCGCCTGTTCCGGCCTGCTCCGCCAGCAGTACCCCTACACCGGCGTCGCCGACCTGCCCCAGACGGCGATGAACCTGGTCGGCGCGTTCGACTCGGCCTACTTCAGCACGCTGCCGCACGTCCGCGCCACCCAGCAGAACAACCCGCTCCAGGTCAGCGGGCACCCGGCGTGGATCGTGGAGTTCCAGATGACCTACCCGACCGCGGCGAGCCAGGGCCTGGCGTGGCAGACCCAGCTCGGCGCGGTCGTGGTCGTGGACCGGGGCACCGGGCAGCCCCCGGCCGTGCTGTACGTCACGGTGCCGAACAACCTGGGCACCGCCAACGTCGGCGTGATCCTGGCCTCGATGCAGCTGGCCGCGCCCGCCGCCACGGCCGCCCGGCCGCCGCCACGGCACCCGCCGCTCCCGCGACTCCGGCCGCCCCGGCGGCGCCCGCCGCAGCGGCTCGACGCCGGGGCCCAGGCCGATCGGGGCCGGAGCCCCGGGCCGAATCCCTAGGAACGACCCCATTAATAATCCTAGGCGTTGACCGGGAAACCGAGGTTGACGCCGCCGTGGCTCGGGTCCAGCCAGCGGGACGTGACCACCTTGCCGCGGGTGTAGAAGTGCACCCCCTCGGTGCCGTGCATGTGGGTGTCGCCGAACAGCGAGGACTTCCAGCCGCCGAACGAGTAGTACGCCATCGGCACCGGGATCGGCACGTTGACGCCGACCATGCCCACCTCGATCTCGGACACGAACCGGCGGGCCGCGCCCCCGTCGTTGGTGAAGACCGCGGTGCCGTTGCCGTACGGGCTCGCTGTTGACCAGCTCCACCGCCTCCTCGTAGGAGTCCGACCCGGGCCACGCTGAGCACCGGGCCGAAGATCTCGTCGGTCGTAGCAGCTCATCCCCGGGGCGACGTGGTCCAGCACGCTCGGGCCGAGCCAGAATCCCCCGGCCTGCGCCGCCGATCACCGGGTGGGCCCGGCCGTCGACCGCCAGCGTGGCGCCCTCGGCGGACCCCGGAGTCCAGGTAGGAGGCCACCCGGTCCCGGTGCGCCCCGGTGACCAGCGGCCCCATCTCGGACCGCTCGTCGGTGCCCGGGCCGACCCGCAGCCGGCTGATCCGGGCGCGGATCCGCTCGATCAGCTCGTCGCCGACCGGCTCCACCGCGACCAGCGGCGGAGATGGCCATGCACCGCTCCCCCGCCGAGCCGAACCCGGCCGACACCGCCGCGTCGGCGGCCAGGTCCAGGTCGGCGTCGGGCAGCACCACCATGTGGTTCTTGGCCCCGCCGAGGGCCTGCACCCGCTTGCCGGCCTGCGTGCCCGTGCTCGTAGACGTACCGGGCCACCGGGGTGGAGCCGACGAAGCTGACCGCGGCGACATCCGGGTGGTCGAGGAGCGCGTCGACCGCGTCCTTGTCCCCCTGCACGCACGTTGAACACGCCGTCGGGCAGGCCGGCCTCGGCCCACAGCGACGCCAGCAGCAGCGAGGCGGACGGGTCCTTCTCCGACGGCTTGAGCACGAACGTGTTGCCGCAGGCGATGGCCATGGGGAACATCCACATCGGCACCATGGCCGGGAAGTTGAACGGGGTGATGCCCGCGACCACGCCGAGCGGCTGCCGGAGCGAGTACGAGTCGACGCCGGTGGACACGTTCTCCGAGAACCCGCCCTTGAGCAGGTGCGGGATGCCGCAGGCGAACTCGACGACTTCCAGGCCGCGCGCCACCTCGCCGGCCGCGTCGGAGGCCACCTTGCCGTGCTCGGCGGTGATCAGCGCGGCCAGTTCGCCGGTGTGCGCCTTGCACCAGCTCACGGAAGGTGAACAGGATCGCCGCGCGGCGGGACAGCGAGACCTGTCCGCCAGTCGGCGGAGGCCGCCGTGGCCGCCGCCACCGCGGCGTCCACCTCGGCCGCGGCTGGCCAGGTCGACGTGCCCGGTGACCTGGCCGGTGGCCGGGTCGTAGACGTCCCCGCGGCGCGGACGGGCTGCCGGTCCAGGGCTTGCCGCCGATCCAGTGCGTGATGTGCTTGAGGTCGGTGCCGCTCCCGGCGCTCACTCGGGGCCTCCTCGCTGGCAGCGTGCTGGCTGACTGCCTGGTCACTGCCGCCCCCTCGCTGACGGCATGCAGCGCGTCGATCAGGATGGCCAGGCCCTCGCGGGCCTCGGCCTCGCTCAGGGTCAGCGGCGGCGCCATCCGCAGCGTGTTGCCGTACAGGCCGCCCTTGCCGATGAGCAGGCCGCGCGCGCGGGTCTCCTCCAGCATCCGCGCGGCGAGCGCCGGGCTGGGCTGCGCCGGTGGCCGGGTCGACCAGGTCGACGGCGAACATCAGGCCCTTGCCGCGTACCTCGCCGGCGGCGGCGCATCCGGCCGCGGCGCTCGCGCAGGCCCGGGATGATGATCCGGCCCAGCTCGGCGGCGTTGCGCTGCAGGTCGTGGGAGAGCAGGTAGTCCAGGGTGGCGTTGGCCGCGGTGGTGGAGACCGGGTTGCCGCCGAACGTGGAGACGCCGTTGCCGCGCAGCCCGTCCAGCAGGTCGCCGCGGGCGACCACGCCGCCGATCGCGAACCCGTTGCCGAGGCCCTTGGCGAACGTCATCGCGTCCGGGGTCACCCCGTGCGCGCCGATGCCCCAGAAGTGCTCGCCGGTGCGGCCCCAGCCGGTCTGCACCTCATCGGAGATGAACAGGATGCCGTGCTCGTCGAGCACCTCCTTGTACGCGGCGAGCAGCCCGTCCGGGGCCATGGTGAAGCCGCCGACGCCCTGGATCGGCTCGGCGATCAGGCACGGCGACGTCGGCCGGGTGCGCCGCGGTGGCCAGCACGTTCCGCAGGTCCGCCACGCAGGCCTCGATGTAGGCGGCGTCGGGCATGCCTCGTAGGCGGCGCAGATGCCGGTCCGTGCCGGGCAGGTAATGCACGCCGAACGGGGCCAGCGACGAGGGCTTCCAGCCGGCGTTGCCGGTGATCGCCACCGCGCCGAACGAGCGGCCGTGGTAGCTGTTCCGCAGCGCCAGCACCTGGTCGGCGCGCCGGGCGGCGGTCGCCAGCAGCAGCGCGGTCTCGTTGGCCTCGGTGCCGGAGTTGGTGAAGAACACCTTGGCGTCCGGGATTCCGGACAGCCGGGCGATCTTCTCGGCGAGCTCGACCTGGCTGCGGATCAGGTACAGCGTCGAGGTGTGCACGATGCCCGAGGCGATCTGCCGCTCGACCGCCTCGCGGACCTCGGGCACGTCGTAGCCGAGCATGTTGGTGAGGATCCCGCCGAAGAAGTCCAGGTAGCTGCGGCCCGCCGCGTCGGTGACCCGGCATCCTTTGCCGCTGACCAGCTCGAGGGGCTCGTCGTAGTAGGTCGCGACCCAGTTGGGGATGACCGCGCGATGGCGTGCGTACAGATCTGGCATGGTCCCAGTCTGCCCGGCACGGCCGCATGGAGCATCGGGGAACATAATGTAAGCAGAATCCGCAGATCATTGACACTTCGTCCGGAGGTGACAGCGTGCTGCCGACGCTGGCCGACGTGCTGGAGCTGGATGTCCGTGCGCCGGGGGCGGCCGGAGGTGCTGGCCGGCGGGCACCGGCTCGGCGTGCGGGTGCGCTGGGTGCACGCGATGGAGCTGGCCGACGTGGCCCGCCTGCTGCACGGCGGTGAGCTGGTGCTGAGCACCGGCATCGCGCTGCCCGACGATCCGGGCCTGCTGGCCGCGTACGTGGCGGACCTGGCCGCGGCGGGGGTGAGCGGGCTGGCCGTGGAGCTGGGCCGCCGCTACGAGCGCGCTGCCGTCCGCGCTGGTCGAGGCGGCCGGCACGTACGCCGTGCCGCTGATCGCGTTCCGCCGCGAGGTCCCGTTCGTGGAGATCACCGAGACCGTGCACGCGATGATCATCGACGCGCAGCTGGCGGAGCTGCGGGCCGTCGGAGCGGGTGCACGAGACGTTCACGGACCTGTCGGTGGCCGGGGCGCCGCCGGAGGAGATCGTCCGGCAGGCCGCGCTGCTGGCCGGGCGTCCGGTAATCCTGGAAGACCTGTCGCACCGGGTGCTGGCCTGCTCCCCCGCCGGGGCGGACCCGCGCCGCCTGCTGGCCGGCTTCGAGCAGCGGGCCCGCGCCGTGCCCGGGCCCGCCGGGCCCACCAGGGCGACTGCGCCCCGGCGAACGTTTTACGACGAGGCGGCCGGCTGGCTGGTGACGACGGTCGGGGCCCGGGGTGAGGACTGGGGCCGGGTCATCCTGGTCGCCGACGGCCCCCCGGCCGGCGCCGACATCGTGCTGATCGAGCGGGCGTCCAGCGCGCTGGCCCTCGGCCGGCTGCTAACCCGGCAGCAGGAGAGCCTGGAGCGGCAGGCACACCGCACGCTGATCAGCGCGATCGTGGAAAGCGCGCACGCCGACCCGGGCGAGGCGGCCGCCCGGGCCCGGGCGCTGGGCGTGCCGGTCAGCGGCCGTCAGCTGATCGCGGCCATCGTCCGGATCCGCGACACCGGGCCGGGGATCTCCGCGCACGCCCGGATCGCGGAGGTCACCGAGGCGCTCGCGGACGCCTGCCGGGACGGGCGCATCCCGGCGCTGGTCGGGTCGCTGGACGACGTCCGGGCCGGGGCGCTGCTGTCGCTGCCGCCGCGCGCCGACGCCGACGAGGCGCTGACGGCACTGTCCGCGCGCCTGGGTCAACGGCTTAACCCGCGGCTTGCGCCCGGGCCTGGCGGCTCCCCCGGCCCGCGTGCGGAGCCCGGCGCGCCGTTCGTCCTCGGCGTCGGAACGGCCACCGAGAGCTTGCGGGAGGTCCGCCGGTCCTTCCTGGAGGCCCGGCAGGTCGGCGACGTGGCGATCAGCCGTCCCGGGGGGCCCGGGGACCGCCCGTTCCACCGGCTGCCCGATCTGCGCCTGCGCGGCCTGCTGCACCTGCTCCGCGACGACGCCCGGCTGCAGACCTTCGCCGAACGGGAACTCGGCCCGCTGCTGGCCGCCGACGACGCCCACGGCACGCGCCTGATGGAATGCCTGGCCGCCTACCTGGAAGCGGGTGGCAACAAGGCGGAGGCGGCGCAGCGCGCGCACCTGGCCCGCCCCACCTTCTACCAGCGCCTGCAGCAGATCGAGCGCATCCTCGGCGCCGACCTCAGCTCCCCCGAATCACGCACGTCCCTGCACGTCGCCCTGCTCACCCAGAGCCTGGTTAAAGAATAAGGAGGGTCTGTCGCCTGGCGGTGGCACCGCCCGTCTGAAGGGCCGGAGCCATCATCACTCCGGACAGCGATGCCGCAGATTACTGCACGGGGTTTTCAGTTAGACGTGTTTGTAGCTACCAGCGCGATCTGGTCAGGGCGCACGGAGAGCTCACGGGTCGCAGGACCCGCCGCCGTCTGACGGTTGATCATGTCAACGCTGAACTCGTCGAACTGGACCTTGAGCGGCTGGCCATCATCCGCGCTCACTATAGTGCCGCGGCTGCCCTTTGGGACCCGCCGCAGAAGACCAAAACTCCTGATCGCTTCCACGCGGTCGCCTTTGACGAACTCTCGCTCCTGCGTCACGTATTGCGTGCCTAGGTATCGATCCCGATGAAGTCGAACTTGTGCGCAATAACTTGATCATCACCGTCCAAGAGGGACCGAACCGTCACCAAGATATGCCTCGCGTACACGGTTTACTACGCCAGGCGGCCCCGGGGGAGCCTCCGGTCGCGACGGGCCCGAGGACGTCGGGGTGATGCACAGCAGGGACTTGTCCTGGCGGATCACGGCCTGCCGGTCATGGCCTGCCGGTACTCACCCCAGTTCGGATGTTCCCCGGGCGATCGCACGGTAGTAGCGGATCAGGGCGTCGGCCGCCTCCGGCATGTCGATCACTTCCGCGTCCCCGTCCACCTGGCCAGCGTGGCCCTGGTCACGCCGTCTTTCCTGGTGGTCCGTGGCTGTGCAGGACGCGTCCGTCGGGGCTGGTGGCGGTGGTGGTGCCGTCGGGGTGGCAGTCCAGTGTCCAGCCCCAGCGGTGAATGACAACCAAATGGTGGAATTTGCACAGGAGTTTCAGGTTGCCCAGCGCGGTGGGGCCGCCTTGGGACCAGTGGATCAGGTGGTGGGCGTCGCACCGGGATGGTGGCTGGCCGCAGCCGGGGAATTGGCAGTGCCGGTCCCGGTGGATGACGGCCTTGCGGAGGTGCGGGGGGACGGTGCGGGTGCTGCGGCCGACATCGAGGGGCTGGCTGCGGCTGGTGTAGGGCGCGCCCAGGGTGGTGGCGCGCAGGCAGGCCGCGAGGCCGCCGGGGCCGGACAGCAGGCTGATGCTCATGGTCAGCAGGGTGTCGCGGAGCCGCTGCCGGGTGGCGGGGGAGAGCCTCTGGCCGGCTGCCGTTCCGGCCGGGCGGCCAGCCGGCCGCCGCGATCCTGGCCCGCGCCTGGCCGCCTCCTGGCCGTGGGCGGTGAGGAATAGGTCGGTGAGCTGGTCCAGGATGGTCCCGTCGATCTGCCCGGACACGATCGGGGTGAGCACCGCGTCACAGGTGGCCGCCTCGGCCGCCGCGCCGGACAGGTACACCGACCCGGGATCGGTGGCGGCCGCGCGGGCCAGGCTCCACCCGGCTTCCAGGCCCGCGCCTTCGGGCAGGCCACGCAGGGCGGCCAGGTCGATATGGACCTGGACCTGGGCCAGGGCGGGCTGGGTGTCCGGGCCGGGGTCCAGGCCGGCGGCGATCAGCTGTGCGCACGCCTGCTGCAGCGCGTCGTGCCGCCGCTGCGCGGCGGTGCGCAGATCCTCCGGGCCGCCTCGTTCCGCCAGCGCGTCCAGGATCACGGCCAGGCTGGCCGCGCACTCCGGCGTCAGGTCCCCCTGCAGCCGCCCCGCGCCGCCGATCGTGGTCTGCAGCCACACCGCCCGGTCCGCGAACCCGCCGCCACCGTCGCTGTCGGGGGTGGTCCGGGCCCGTTCGATCATCTCCCGCGCCAGCGCGTTGAGGTCATGCAGGTCGGCACCGCCCAGGGCCGCGGCGAGCAGGATCTGGTCGGCGTCGGCCGCGGAGGTCTTCGGGCAGCTGGCCGGTCCAGTCGCAGATCTGCCGCGCCCACGACGCCGACAGCCGCCCCCCGGCCAGCGCGGCCGCGATCACCGGGTGCGCTTGGAGGCGCCGCGCCCACCCGGTCGCCCCCGCCGCCGCCCCCGGCGTGACCTTGGTGACCGCCCGGAGCCAGGATCTGGCACCGTAGTGCCCGTCCGCCTGGTACCCGTCCCGGGCGGTGAACGCGGCCAGGATCTTCGCCCGCGCCGCGGTGTGCTGCGCCTCGGCGTGCTCCAGCCCCACCAGCGCCTCCGCCTGCGCCGCGGTCCCCAGATCAGCCGCGTCACACCCGGCCAGGATATCCCAGCCCGGCCGACACCATGGCCAGCGCCTGCGCCGTACTAGACGGCTGCGCAGGCTGGCTTTGGGTACACATGAGCGAGATCACCTCCCGGCACGGGGCTGGCAAAATTGGAAACCGGCAGCCCGGGCCTGTCTCGCAAAACAGGACACGTCCTGGGCTCAAATCCGCGCCCGGCCCAAGGAGGTCCGGGGCGGTGCAGCCGCACGCAATCTCGGCTGCCTCCACCGGTCACCCGCCGGTCAAAGCCTGGCCAGCCGGATCACTCTCCCGGCGGCACGTCCATCGCGTCTTTCGATCGCTAGTTCGATACTAGCAAACGGCCCCGACATTTTCCGGGCACCGCGCCAGTCCCCCGCCCGGGCGAAAAGTAATTAGTTCACCCGCGCCGACCCCCGCGTCCCCCGATACCGCACCCCCGACAGTCCCCCTGGACCCAGGCCCCGCCGAAATCGTCGGACAGGAACAGGACACTGACCTGCGGGTTGCGCCGGGCGTTGCGGCCTTGGCGCGCTCGGGAAACGCCGGCACCACGATCCGGCCTTCCGCGTCCACCCCGGCGGGAGTTCTTCCGCGGGACAGGGGGTGCGGGCGAATCGGGTATGCGAGCATGTGCTGTCGAGGCCGTGGGCGGATAGCTTCTGATGTGAGCGGGCTTCGCTAAGGCGGAATATGTTCCTATTCGAGTGCGAGGCAACGTTCGAGGCCGAGCCGGCTGAGGTCTGGAAGGTGTGGACCGACGTGGCCCGCTGGCCTGAGTGGGATGTCAGCAAGGACATCGCCGGGCTTGACGGCCCCTTCGAGCCCGGCGTTTCCGGCTGGGCCAAGCAGCGCGGTCACCTGGGCGGCTCCTTCACGATAACCGCGGTGGACGACGGGCGACGCTGGGTGAGCGAATGCCCGATACCCATGGGCAAGGTCGTCTTCGACCATTTGCTCGAGCCGGTCGCCGGGGGACGTGTCCGGGTGGTCAAGAGGGTTGAGGTGCAGGGCGGATTCGGGTCCCTGCTCCGGCTGGCCGCGCCCAAGATGCGGCGTGACATCGACGGGTCCCTGGCCGCCCTGGAACGACAGCTGTCTGCCTAGCCCACCGGGGAGTCGTCCCCGGGGCTAACACGGCCAGCCGGGGCGGGAATCCGCCGGTCGCGACGGGCCCCCAGGAGGTCGGCGTGATCCGCAGCAGGGACTTGTCCTGGCGAATCATGGCCTGCCGGTACTCGTCCCAGTCCGGGTGCTCCCCGGCGATGGCGCGGTAGTAGTCGACCAGGGCCTCGGCGGCTTCCGGCATGTCGATCACCTCGGCGTCCCCGTCCACCTGCACCCACGGCCCTCCGAAGTCTTCGGACAGCACCAGCACGCTGACCTGCGAGTTTCTCCGGGCATTGCGGCTCTTGGCGCGCTCGGGATACGTCGACACCATGATCCGGCCCTCGGCGTCCACCCCGCACGTCACGGGTGACGCCTGCGGGCGGCCGCCGGCGCGGGCGGTCAGCACGATGGCCTGATGCCGCGGCCGGATGAAGTCGAGCAGTTCATCCCGGCTGACGGTGGTGTTGGTCGCGATCTGGGGGCTCACGCGGCCCACCTTACAAGCCGACGATCACGTCGCTTTGGCCACTTCGCGCATGGCGGTGTGGTCGGCGGCGGACGCGAGGCCGGCGTGATACAGGCGCAGGTCCGTCGCCCCGGCCGCGACCACCGCGGCCGCCTTCGCGGTCAGCTGGCCGGTGTCCGCGCCGAGCGCGGTGACGGAGGGCAGCGTCGCGGCGATCCGGGGCCCGGCCGGGGCGGCCGGTATGGCCGGTGCGGCGGATGTGGCCGGTGTCGCCGATGCGGCCCGGGCGGTGCGTTCGACCAGCGCGGCGGACGTGGCCGGCGAGCCGGGGCAGGCCAGGATGATGCCGTCGGCGCCGTCCGGGCCGAGCAGGACCGCGGGGTCGTAACCGGGGTTGGAACCGGCTTCCTGCGGGTCCGGATGCGCGTGCAGGAACACGTCTTTCCCGGACGCGGCGCTTCGCACGGCGGTCAGCACCCCGCGCAGGAAGCTCTCCGCCGTCGCGGCGCGCACCGCCGTAAACGCCCCGGTGAGCGCCCCGGCCAGATCGCCGGGGCCGCCGGCCGGATCGCCGGGGCCGCCGGCCGGGCCAGGCGCGGCCGGGGCGACGTCCTCGCGCTGGTAGCCGGCGTCCAGGGCGTCCCGGACCTGGTGCGCCAGATCCCCGTGGTCCGCGCCGGCGTCCCGCAATGCGCGGCCGCACGCCGGGCAGAAGCACGCGTCCAGCAGCCGGGCGGCCGTGCCCGCCGGCGGGACGCCCCCGGTCTTGTCGTGCGCGCTGCCGTGGTCGTAGCCGTACCAGCCGCACGCCTCCAGTTCCAGGGCGTCCACGCAGCCGAGCGCGGCGACTTCGGCGGACAGAGTGGCCGCGTACGCGGCCACCTCCGGCGAACCGATGCACAGAGCCCACGGGTACACGTCACCGTAGGCGTTACGGACCGCGTATTCGGGATGGGCCGCGCCGAGGCGCCCGTTGTGCGCCACCACCACCCAGGCGTTGACCCGCAGGCCGGCCGCGTGCAGCGCACCGGCGGCGCGCTCGAAGGAGCCGGCGTGCCCGTCACCCGGGTCCGCCGGCCGCAGTGCCGCGCCCCGCCACCGGGCGGGATCCGGCCGGTAATAGACCGCTGCGTCCCGCGTGACCACGCGGTGCCCTGGATGGAACGGGGTCACCGCCCGGACCGCGTGGTACGCGGCGGCCAGGGATACCTCGGTGACGCCCAGGCCGGCGATCCGGTCCGCGGCCGCCGGGTCGCCGTCCACGTCCCAGGGGTAGAGGTACGCCGATACCGGCACCACTTAGTCCGCCAGCCCGGCCAGGCCGGAGGGCAGCAGCTCGGCCGGGAAGTTCTGGTAGGCCACCGGGACCAGCCAGCGGCGGATGGCCGCGGATCCCACCGAGGTGTAGGCGGGCACGGTGGTGGCGGGCCACGGGCCGCCGTGGTGCTGGGCGGCGTTCACGGCCACGCCGGTGGGCCAGCCGTTCCACACGATCCGGCCGACGGTCCGCTCGAACACGGCCACGACCTGCCGCGCCGCGGACACATCGGCCGCTGAGCCGGCGTCCCCGTGCACCGAGCCGACGAGGTTCCCGCCGAGCTGGGCCAGTATCGGCAGCAGGTCCCCGACCGACGGGTAGGAGATCATCAGGCCGGCCTGCCGAACCGCTCCCGTGACAGGACCGGGATGTCGGCGGCGAAGTCGGCCAGGCTGGTCGAGAACAGCCGCGGGGTCGCGCCCCATGGGCCTTCGCCGGTCCTCCCGGCCGCCACCGCCGTCACGGCGGGGTGGGCCTCGATCTCGGCCAGCGATGCCTCGTACCCCTTGTAGATCCGTTCGGACAGCATCGGGCCCCCGCTGGCCGCGCTGACCGCGTTGGTGATCGCCGCGGTCAGCGCCACGATCGTCGGCGGGCACGAACAGCAGGCCCGGGTTGGTGCAGAACTGGCCCGCGCCGAGCGTCAGCGAGCCCGCGTACCCCGACGCGATCTCCGTCCCGCGGCGGCCGGCCGCGGCGGGCAGCACGACGACCGGGTTGACCGCGCCGAGCTCACCGTAAAACGGGATCGGAACCTCCCGCTCGGCGCAGATCCGGGCCAGTTCGACCCCGGCCCGGGTCGAGCCGGTGAACCCGGCCGCGCTGACCGCCGGGTGGGTGAGCAGCCGCACCCCGGCCTCGAACCCGTGCACCAGGCCGAACGTCCCGGCTGGGGCGCCCGCCCCGGCCAGGGCGCCGGTGACGATCTGGGCGGTCAGCTCCGAGGTCCCCGGGTGCCCCTCGTGTGCCTTGACCACCACCGGGCATCCGGCTGCGAGCGCGGAGGCGGTGTCCCCGCCGGCCACCGAGAACGCGAACGGGAAGTTGGACGCCGCGAAGACCGCGACCGGCCCGGCCGGGTGGTTGATCCGGCGGATCTCGGCGATCCCGCCGCCGGGCGGGCTGGTGACCGGGTTGGCGTAGCCACCGTCCCGCAGCACTCCGGCGAACAGCCGCAGCTGCCCCGTGGTCCGGGCCACCTCGCCGGTCAGCCGGGTCTCCCCCAGCGCCGTCTCCTCATCGGCCAGCGCGACCAGTTCGCTTACCCGCGCGTCCAGCGCGTCCGCCACCGCCTCCAGGGCCCGCGCGCGTTCCCCGGCGCCGAGCCCGGCCCACTCCGGAAGCGCCGCGGCCGCCGCCCCGGCGGCCGCGTCCACCTCGGCGTCGGTCGTCTCCGCCACTGGCTTGCCGGTCCGTTCTCCGGTCCGCGGGTTGAACCCCTGAATCATCTGCACATCTCCCGGTCGTCGGTTTCCACCATCTAACAACCGCGGGCGCCGCACGGTGCACATGGGGATGTCGCGTGTGCCGCCCGGGCGGATTGCTCACCCGGAGCCGCTGGCCGTCAGGGTCCTAGGTCATCGCGGATCCGGGCTCGGGTTGTGACCGTGCCGGGCCAGGAAGGCGAAGTCGCAGCCCTCGTTGGCCTGGGTGATCTGCTCGGTGAACAGCACGCCGTAGCCGCGCTCGAACTTCGGCTCCGGCGCCCGCCATTGGGCCCGGCGCCCGGCCAGTTCGGCGTCGGTTACCTCCAGGCGGAGCTCCCGGGCGGCGGCGTCCAGGGTGATCGCGTCGCCGGTGCGGACCAGCGCGAGCGGGCCGCCGACGAACGCTTCCGGCGCGACGTGCAGGACGCACGCCCCGTAGCTGGTGCCGCTCATCCGCGCGTCGGAGATCCGCACCATGTCGCGGACGCCGCGCGCCAGCAGGTAGTCCGGGATGGGCAGCATGCCGTACTCGGGCATTCCCGGGCCGCCCTTGGGGCCCGCGTTCCGCAGCACCAGCACCGAGTCGGCGGTGACGCCTCGTGCCGGGTCGTTGATCCGCCGCTGCATCTCGGTGTAGCTGTCGAACACGACGGCCGGCCCGGTGTGCTTGAGCAGCCGCGGCTCGGCGGCGATGTGCTTGATCACCGCGCCGTCGGGGGCCAGGTTGCCGCGCAGCACCGCCAGGCCGCCCTCGGCGGACAGCGCGTTGCCGGGTGAGCGGATCACGTCCTCGTCGTACACCGGCACGTCGGTGATCTGCTCGCCGAACGTGGCCCCGGTGACCGTGCGCCGGCTCAGGTGCAGCGCGCCGGGCACGGTGGCGAGCTGGCCGAGCATCGCGCGCAGGCCTCCGGCGAAGTAGAAGTCCTCCATCAGGTACGTACCGCTGGGCCGGATGTTGGCCAGCACCGGGACGCGTCGGGAGATCTCGTCGAAGTCGTCCAGGGTGAGCTCGACGCCGGCCCGGCCGGCCATGGCGATCAGGTGAATGAGCGCGTTGGTGGAGCCGCCGAGCGCCAGCACCGTGGCCGCCGCGTCCTCGAAGGCCTCCCGGGTCAGGATGTCCGCGGGCCGGAGGTCGTCCCACACCATCTGCACGATCCGCTGCCCGCTGGCCGCGGCCATCCGGTAGTGCGCCGAGTCGACGGCCGGGATCGACGCGGCCCCGGGCAGCGTCATGCCCAGCGCTTCCGCGGCGGACGTCATCGTGGACGCGGTGCCCATCGTCATGCAGTGGCCGGGTGAGCGGGCGATGCCGCCCTCCAGGTCGGCCATCTCGCAGTCGCCGATCAGCCCGGCCCGCGCGTCGTCCCAGAACTTCCACACGTCGGTGCCGCTGCCGACCGGCTGGCCGCGGAAATTGCCGCGCAGCATCGGCCCGGCCGGCACGTAGATCGCGGGGATCCCCGCGCTGGCCGCGCCCATCAGCAGCGCCGGGGTGGTCTTGTCGCACCCGCCCATCAGCACCGCGCCGTCGGCCGGGTAGGAACGCAGCAGTTCCTCGGTGTCCATGGCCAGCAGGTTCCGGTACATCATCGGGGTCGGCTTCTGGAACGTCTCGGACAGCGTGGCCACCGGGAACTCCACCGGGAAGCCGCCCGCCTCGAGCACGCCCCGCTTGACCTGCGACGCACGCTCCCGCAGGTGCATGTGGCACGGGTTCATCTCCGACCACGTGTTGAGGATCGCGATGATCGGCTTGCCGAGGTGCTCCTCGGCCGAGATCCCGAGCTGGCGCATCCGCGAGCGGTGGCCGAACGACCGCAGGCCGCCCATCCGCTCGCTGCCGAACCAGCCGTGGCTGCGGAGCTGCTCGGGTGCCTTGCTCACGGGCGCGTCCCCCTTCCCGCTCCGGTACCGGCCCCGGCGCCGAGCGCGCTGTCACTGCCGGCGAACAAGCTCCAGGACCGGAGGATTTCTCCCACCGCCGTCCGTTCGGGATCCGGCAAGACCCGGCTCGGCGGACGCACCTCCCGGCCGCACAGGCCCAGCTGGGCCAGGGCCTCCTTGACCACGCTCACGTTGTCCGCGGCGCCGCCGGCCGCGCGCAGGTCCTCGAACGGCCGGATCTGCTCCCACACGTCCATTGCCCCGGTGAGGTCGCCGGCCCGCAGCGCCCCCAGCAGGGACAGCGACAGGGCCGGGTTGACGTTGGCCAGGCCCGAGGTGAACCCGCGGGCGCCGTAGGCCCAGTACCCGGGGGCGTACGGTTCGGCCAGCCCGGCCAGCCAGATGAAGCGGTCCACCCCGGCGTCGCGGGCCACCGCGGCGAACTGGCTGGCGTCCTTGACCCCGTACTTGACGCCGATCACGTTCGGGCAGCGCTGGCCGAGGTCGGCGATCTGGGCCCCGGTGACGCGCTCGTCCCGGATATAGAGCACCACGCCCAGGTCCGGGACCGCACCGGCGATGGCCTGGTGGTAGTCCACCCAGCCCGTGGCGGACTGGTAGGGGTGCACCGGCTGGTGGATCATGATCATCTCGGCGCCGGCCTGCAGCGCGTGGCGGGCCGCCTCGGCCGCAGTGGCTGTGTCGTACCCGACGCCGGCCAGCACGTAGGCGCGCGCCCCGAGCGCGGCTTCGCCGTGCGCCGCCTGGACCGCGGTCTCGGTAGCCTGCCGGGCCTCGGCGGCGGTCAGCGCGTAGAACTCGCCGGTGTTGCCGTTCGGCGTAATGACGGTGATCCCGGCGTCCACGACGCGCCGGATCAGCAGCGAGTAGGTGCCCCATTCGGGGCTGCCGTCGGGGCGCATCGGCACCACCGGGATGACGACCACCGTGGCCAGCGCGTCCTTCAGCTGGCCGGCCGTGGCTGGATCAAGAGGCATGGGTATCTCCGCCGTGGGCAAGGGCGTCCGCGAGGGACGGGAAGTTGCGGGTCAGGAAATTCTGGATGTGCGCGGTGAGCAGGGTAGACGCGCCGTCCGCATCGCCGGTGGTGGCCGCGCGCAGGATCGCGTCGTGCTCGGCCGCCTCCGCCTGCCACGTCGGCGCGTGCTGCCAGGCCGCCGCCGACACCAGCGCGGTCTGGTCCCGCAGGTCGTCGAGGACCCGGATCAGCAGGGCGTTGCCGCAGCCACGATAGAGGGCGCGGTGGAAGTCACGGTTGGCCAGGCTCCGGTCGGCCCGGTCGGCGGCGAGCGCGGATCGTTGCAGAGCCTCCCGGGCGGCCCCGAGGTCGCTGCCTTGGGTCACGGCGCGGCGGACGGCCTCCGGTTCCAGCAGCAGCCGCAGGTCGTAGACGGAACGCACCAGGTCATCGTCGACGGTCCGCACGGTCGCGCCCTTGTACGGGCTCATCGTCACCAGCCCGGCGCCGGCCAGCGTCTTCAGCGCCTCCCGGACCGGGGTCTTGGACACGCCGAGCATCCCGGCCAGATCCGTTTCGACCAGGCTCTGCCCCGGCCGCAACTGCCCGGTCAGGATCGCGTGCTTGATCGCGTCGAGCACCACGACCGTCCGGGACGGCACGGCGCCGGTCACGCTGGCCAGGAACCCCGCCCCTGCGCCCAGCGAGGGCCGCGCCGCGTCCGCCCCGTCCGCCAACGTTCGCGTATCAGATCTCATATACGACCGACGCTAGGCCGCCTGCCCGGCCAATGTCAATGTGCTCATACTCCGGGAGGCTGTGCTGGGGGGAGCGCTGCCCGGATCGGTGACCTTCCGGCGACGTGGCCCGGGGTACCGCCGATTACTGACATCATGGAGGCGCCTGGGGGGCAGAGACAGGAGCCCGTCAGCCATGGACAGTGAGACCTGCCGTTACGACGCCCGCCATCAGTCGCAGCACGTGCCCGCGGTGACGACCATCGACGGTGGCGCCGTGGCCGGCCTGGTGCCCGCCTGCCAGGAATGCGCCGACGCCGACCGCATAGAGCGCAATCACCGGGTTGCCCTCCGGCAGGAGCGCAACGGCGAGTAGAGCGACGCTGTACCCGGAGACGGTCCAGACCGTGAACACGGCTAGGACGACGGCTGACGCGGCATCGCGGGCAGCCGGGGCCACCCCGTAGAGCGCGGCCGCGAAGGTCACCCCTGAATACCCGTTCCGGAACCGGCGGCCAGATTCCTGTATCAAGCCGCCCGCGGCTGCCTCTGCATGACTGAAGCCGGTCCACGGAGGAGGGAATTATGGCGACGTCGTCGCGTACTCGCACGCAGCAGAGAGACACTCACGATGGAGCATCCGCTGAGCCGGGTGACCGCCTGGTGGTCCCCGCCGGTGGTGTGGTCGTAGCGGATCTCGTGGACGCAACCTGTGTCGTTCAGCCTGCCGAACTGGCCGCGCCAGCCGTCGGCGGGGGCGCGGACAAGTACGTCGACAACGGCGGCGTCGTGCTTCAGGTGATGCAGCTGTATCTCGTTTACTGGGGGGCCAGCTGGGCCTCATCGCCCCCGCCTAGCCCGGCCGCGGACGACATCACCGCCGCCTGCGGGACGCTGATGGCCAGCGCCTATTTTCCCGGTCTGGCGCAATACCGGGGCATCGGCCGCGGATTTCTGCGCGGTTCCGCCGTCATCACGACCTCGAACCCGCCCAGCGGCTTCACCGATCAGCAGGTGGCCGGCTTCATCGACGGCGAGCTGAACAGCGGTACCATCCCCGGGCCGGATATCGACAACCAGACGCTTTACTGCGTGGTCATGCCGGCTGGTGTCGCCGCGAGCAATACGTCCTTCATCGGTGAGCACACCTACTACACGCGATCGGGCCAGCGAATCCATTTCGCATGGATCACGAATTCCGGCAGCCTGTCGTCGCTGACCACCATCATTTCGCATGAACTCGTGGAATCCGCGACCGACCCGGAAGGCACGGCGTGGCTTGGCGTCGCGGGTACCTGCAGTCAGGGCGGCTGGTGCGAGATCGGCGACGTCTGCTCGAGCACTTCTCAGCTGGATGGTGTCACCGTCCAGTCCTACTGGAGCAACCAGGCTGGCGCCTGTACCGTCCCGGCCTGGCCGAACGAAACGTATCCGCGCGCAGGTGTTCAGTGGACGGGAACTGTTCCCGCGAACGCGAGCAGCCGATGGTTCACGTTCAACTGGCCGGAGTGGGAGCGCGTCGAGTGGCGCATGCTGCCAACAGACCCACGCCCGGGAGCGGCCGAGCTTCGCTGGGATGTGGCCATCGAACGAGCCTCTGGCAACTACCTCACTTACTGGATCACCGTCACCAATTTGACCCCGGCCGCTGTGACGTTCGAGGGCCGCTACTGCGTTCTCGGCCGCAACTGACCGCAAGCACTGTCGATAAGCACTATTAATAAGCACTGTCGATGAGGAAGGAGACGCACAGATGATTACCGGAGTCCAATTCCGCGGCACTCTGTCACCGAACCAGACGCAGCGCTGGTTCACTTACAACTGGTCGGCACCCCAGCATGTTCTGTGGGAGGTTGTGCCCGACACCGCGAAGCCCGGCGCCGCACAGGTCGACTGGGACGTGGCGATTGAACGGGCCGACGCGGCGCACGTCACATACTGGATCACGGTTACGAACCTGACCAGCTCATCGGTGCAGTTCGAGGCGCGCTACGCGATCGCGGCGTGAGGAGCTGACATGAAGATCAACGTCGAAATTCCGGACGAGATCATCGCGTCGGCGATGGTGGCTCACGGTTCCGGGACGAACGGTACGGTCAGCGGGCAGCCGCTGTCCGGCGGGGCAGCACCCCGTACCGTTGCGGTGGGATCGATTCCACCGCCGCCGGCCTGGCGATCCCCTTTCAGCTGGGCCGGCGGAGCAGCAGGCGGGCGCCACCGAAGTCAGCCAGCACCAGGACACGGCTCTCGATGGTGGGGCGGCCCCGCGATAGGGCCGCTGGAGCAGGCCGCCGCGCTTGGCAGGCCAGGGCTGGCGTTCATGGTTCTGCGGTCGCGGCGAGCCGGCTCTCCCCCTTGGCCTCGCCGGGCGCGTACCGGTAACGGCGGAAGCCGGGCAGCGCCACGCCGATTACGAGGGCACCGGCCACGGTGACCAGGCCGCCGCTTACCGCGCTGATGACGGGCGTGGTGAGCGACGCCAGCGCACCGGCCTCCAGGTTGCCGAGCTGCGGGCCGCCCGCCGCGACCACGTAGTCGGCGGCCAGCACCCGGCCGCGCAGGTGCTCCGGCGTGACGGCCTGCAGGATCGACTGCCGGAACACGACGGTGAACGTGTCCACGGCGCCCGCCACCGCGAGCAGCGTGAGCGTCAGCCACAGGCCCGGGGCGACCGCGAACCCGGCGAAGGCCGCGCCCCACACGACGACCGCGGCCAGCATGGCCCGGCCGTGCCGGACGACGTGCCGGATCGGGCCGGACAGCGCCGCGCTGACCAGGCCGCCCACGCCGATGGCCGCGGTGAACAGGCCGAGCGTGCCCGGATGGCCGCCGAACCGTTCCGCGTTGATGGCCGGGAAAAGGGCGACGGGCAGCCCGAACACGGTGGCGTTGAGGTCGATCAGGAACGCCCCGGCCAGCGGCTGGCTGCGCCGGATGAACCGGACGCCCTCGGCGACCGCACGCGGGCCGGGGCGAGGGCCCGGGCCGGCGGCCTCGGGCCGCGGCGGCATCGCGGGCAGCCGGGCCACCCCGTAGAGCGCGGCCGCGAACGTCGCCGCGTCGATCAGGTAACACGCGCGCAGGCCCAGCTGCGGTACGCCCGTGATCAGGCCGGCCAGCGCGGGCCCGGCCGTCAGCACGATCTGGAAGCTCAGCCGGTCCAGCGCCAGCCCGGCCGGGATCAGGGCCAGCGGCAGCAGCCGGGGCAGGAACGTCTGCCGGGCCGGGAAGTTGACCGCGTTCAGGGCCGCCTGCACGGCGACCAGGGCGTACAGCGGCCACACCAGGCGCAGCCCGGCGAACGCCTGCGCCGCGAGCGCCGACGACACCAGGGCCAGCGCCACGCTGGTAACGAGGACGACCTTGCGCCGGTCGGCCGTGTCGGTCAGCGAGCCGCCGAGCAGCCCGACGGCCAGGGTCGGGACCATCTGCGCCACGCCGACGGCGCCGACCGCGAATGAGGAGTGAGTCAGCTCCCACACCTGAAGGATGACCGCGAAGCTGGTCAGCGAGCTGCCGAACGCGGACAGCGTGACGCCAGCCCACAGCCGCCGGAACGCGGGCGATTCCCGCAGCGGCCGGACGTCGGCGAGCAGCCGGCTGCCCTGAGCCACCCGCCCACTCCCCCGCTGTCCGGCAACGTAACCGGTTGAGTGTTCCGCGGCCGCAGCGGAAATTCAACCCGATTTCGCCGTCGCCTGGTGGCTCCCCGGTTCGCCCCCCGGGCCGGGTGGCTTCACCCGCGCCGGCCGCGGCCGCTCAGTGGTCGTCGGGCAGGTGCCAGTGGAACGGCGCCATGAGACGGTCCGTGTCGGGCTGCGGGCCCCAGGTGCCCGGCGCGTACGGCTTGACCGGCGGCGGGTTCTGCAGCAGCGGCTCCGAGACCTCCCACAGCCGCTCAATGCTGTCGGAGCTAGTGAATAGCAACTGGTCGCCGAGCATGGCCAGCAGGATCAGGCGCTCGTACCCTTCCAGCGCCATCGCCTGCTGGAAGGAGTCCTCGTAGCGGAACACCATCGACGCGGTGCCCAGCTCGATCTCCGGGCCCGGCTCCTTGGCCAGGAACCGCAGCGCGATCCAGCCGGGGTCGGCGAAGTCGATGACCAGCTCGTTGTAGGACCCGCGCGGCGCGTCCTTCCGGTCGATGTGGAACACCCTCAGCGGCGGCTCGTCGAAGCCGAGCGACACCACCTGGCGGCTCGCGCCCATGGCCTTGCCGGACCGCAGGAAGAACGGGACTCCGGCCCAGCGCCAGTTGTCGATGTCGACGCGGAGGGCGACCATCGTCTCGGTCTGGGAATCCGGAGGCACGCCCGGCTCCTGCCGGTAGCCCTCGTACTGGCCGCGGACCACGTGCCGCACGTCGATGGGCCGGAGGGCGTGGTAGACCTTGCGCTTCTCGGCCCTCAGCGTCTCGGCCTCGAGCGAAGAGGGTGGCTCCATCGCGATGAAGCCCAGCACCTGGAACAGGTGGGTGACGACCATGTCCCGGTAGGCGCCGGTCTGGTCGTAGAAGTCGGCCCGCCCTTCGATCGACAGGGTCTCCGGGACGTCGATCTGGACGTAGCGGATGTGCTGCCGGTTCCAGACCGGCTCGAACAGCCCGTTGGCGAACCGGAAAGCGAGGATGTTGTCGACCGATTCCTTGCCCAGGAAGTGGTCGATGCGGAAGATCTGCGACTCGTCGAAGACCGCGTGCAGATTCTGGTTCAGAGCCCGGGCCGAGGCCAGATCGGTGCCGAACGGCTTCTCGATGATGACGCGGGAGCCCGGCGCCAGGCCCATCGCGCCGATCATCGCGACCACGGACGCGAAGGCGGCCGGCGGGATGGCGAGGTGGAACAGCCGCCGCGGCGTCCCGCCGATCGCCTTCTCCGCCGCCCGTATCGCGGTAGCCAGCGGCTCGGTGTTGTCGCTGTCCGCGCGGCCGAACGACAGCGCGGCGGCGAAGGCATTCCATGCGTCACCGGCCGGCTTGGAGCTGCCGAACTGCTCCACGGCCAGCCGCGCGTACTCACGGAACTGATCGTCGCTCATCGCCGAACTGGACCGTGCTGAACCGATGATCCGGTATCGCTTCGGCATCAGGCCGCCACCGCCAGGTGGAACAGTCCCGGGAGCAGCTTGCGCTTGGCCAGGTCGCCGGTGGCTCCGAATAGCACGATGACGTGGTTGTCGGGCCGCGGCCCGGACCGAATCGCACGCCCGCGGCGCGGCGCGGGCTGGCTCTGCGCGGTCATCGGCTCAGTCGGCCTTCTTCTCCTGGTGGCCGCCGAACCCGGAGCGCATGGCCGACAGCACCTTGCCGGTGAACACGCCATCGCCGCGGGACTCGAAGCGCTCGTACAGCGCGGCGGTGATGGCACCGGACGGGACACCGGTATCGATGGCCGCCTCAACGGTCCAGCGGCCCTCGCCGGAGTCCGACACACGGCCGGTGTAGTCGCTGAGGTCAGGGGACTTGGCGAAGGCGTCGGCGGTCAGGTCGATCAGCCAGGAGCTGATGACCGACCCGCGCCGCCACAGTTCGGCGACCTCACCGATGTCGATCGTGTACTTGTAGGCCCACGGGTCGCGCAGCGGCGTGGTCTCGGCGTCGACCTCGTCCATGTGCTTGCCCGCGTCGGCGTGCTCGATGATGCTGAGCCCCTCGGAGATCGCGGCCATCATGCCGTACTCGATGCCGTTGTGGACCATCTTGACGAAGTGCCCGGCGCCGTTCGGCCCGCAGTGCATGTACCCCTCGGCCGCGGTGCTGCGCTCCTGCGTCCGGCTGGGCGTGGGCGCGACGTTGCCCTTGCCCGGGGCGATCGTCTTGAAGATCGGATCCAGCCGCGCGACCGGCTCGTCCTCGCCGCCGATCATCAGGCAGAAGCCGCGCTCCAGCCCCCACACCCCGCCGCTGGTCCCGCAGTCGATGTAGTGGATGCCGTCGGCCTTGAGCGCCTTGGCGCGGATGATGTCGTCGCGGTAGTAGGAGTTGCCGCCGTCGATGATGATGTCGTCCGCCTCGACCAGCGGCTTGAGCTTGTCCAGCGTGGGCTCGACGATCCCGGCCGGCACCATCAGCCAGATGCGCGCGGCGCCTCCAGCATGCGGACGAAGGCCGCGAGGTCGGTGGACCCCTCGGCGCCCTCGGCCTCCAGCGTCTTGACCGCGTCGGCGTTGATGTCGTATACGACGCAGTGGTGGCCGCCGCGCATCAGCCGCCGGACCAGGTTCGCGCCCATCCGGCCGAGCCCGATCATTCCCAGCTGCATCGGCTTGTCAGTGGCCATGGAAAGTCAGCCTCCCCGTTTCTTCAGCGCTTCTTGAGCATGCGGTAACGGCGGATCAGGGTGTTGGTGGAGGAGTCGTGGTGAAGCTCGGGCTCCTGCTCGCTCTCCAGTTCCGGGATGATTTGCTGGGCCAGCACCTTGCCGAGCTCGACGCCCCACTGGTCGAACGAGTCGATGTCCCAGATCGTCCCCTGCGTGAACACGCTGTGCTCGTACAGCGCGACCAGTGCGCCCAGCAGCCGCGGGGTGAGGATCTCGGCCAGCATGACGTTGGTCGGCCGGTTCCCCTCCATCACCCGGTGCGGCACGACGTTCTCCGGCGTGCCCTCGGCCCGCACCTCGTCCTCGGTCTTGCCGAAGGCCAGCGCCTGGGCCTGCGCGAAGACGTTGGAGTTCAGCTTGTCCTGGTGGTCGCGCAGCGGCGTTCAGCGACTTGGCGAACCCGATCAAGTCGACCGGGATCAGCGTCGTGCCCTGGTGGATGAGCTGGTAGAAGCTGTGCTGCCCGTTGGTCCCGGGCTCACCCCAGAACACGGCGCCGGTGTCGTAGTCGACCGGCCGCCCGGTCAGCGTGACGTGCTTGCCGTTGGACTCCATCGTGAGCTGCTGCAGGTAGGCGGGGAACCGCTTCAGGTACTGCGTCGTACGGCATGACGCCGTAGGTCTGGGCGCCGAAGAAGTCGCGGTACCACACGGCCAGCAGGCCCATCAGCACCGGCAGGTTCTCCGCCAGCGGCGCGGTGCGGAAGTGCTCGTCCATCTCGTGGAAGCCCGCCAGCATCTCCTCGAACCGGTCCGGCCCGATCGCCACCATGATCGACAGGCCGATCGCGGAGTCCATCGAGTACCGGCCGCCGACCCAGTCCCAGAACCCGAACATGTTCGCGGTGTCGATGCCGAACTCGCGGACCCTCTCGGCGTTGGTCGACACGGCCACGAAGTGCTTGGCCACCGCGGCCTCGTCGCCGAGCTGGTCGACCATCCAGTCGCGCGCGGAGGTCGGCGTTGGTGAGCGTCTCCAGCGTGACGAACGTTTTGGAGGAGATGATGAACAGCGTCTCCTCGGGGCCCAGGTCCCGGGTGGCCTCGACGAAGTCGGTGGAGTCGACGTTGGAGACGAACCGGAACGTCAGGTCCCGCTGGCGAGTAGTGCGCAGCGCCTCGTAGGCCATGACCGGGCCGAGGTCGGAGCCGCCGATACCGATGTTGACGATGTTGCGGATGCGCTTGCCGGTGTACCCGGTCCACTCCCCCGACCGGATCCGGTCGGAGAAGTGGCGCATCCGGCCCAGCACCTCGTGCACCTCGCGCGACCACATCCTGCGCCGTCCACGATCAGTTTCTGGTCCGCGGGCATGCGCAGCGCGACGTGCAGCACGGCGCGGTCCTCGGAGACGTTGATGTGCTCGCCGCGGAACATCGCGTCCCGCCGCTCCGGCCACACCCGGATTCGTCGGCCAGCTCGACCAGCAGCCGCATGGTCTCGTCGGTGATCCGGTTCTTGGAGTAGTCGAGGTAGATCCCGGCCGCCTCGGCGGCCAGCCGTTCCCCGCGGCCGGGATCCTCGGCGAACAGGTCACGCAGGTGCCGCCCTGCGATCTCGTCATAATGGCGCTCCAGCGCCTGCCACGCCTTCCGCTCCCGTAGTGGCGTCGCTGCCATGTCTCCTCCTTCGTCCAGCCGGGCCGTCCACGCTGCGCTCTCCCCGTTAACAATGTGCTCCGACGTGATCATTTCATGCGCCGGTGAACGAGCGGGCTCCGGCCTCGCGGCTGGCGGAGAAAAATATTGCTGCTTAACGGACCTGGCTAGGAGTCGAACCCCAGGCCGAGCCGGTCCAGGGTGCGCAGCCAGAGGTTCCGCCGCCCGGCGTCCCGGTCAGCCCGGGCCAGCGAAGCCCGGGTGAGCTGGACGACCGCGGACCGGGCCGGCTCCGGCGGGAACGGCACCGGGCGGGACCGGACCAACTCCAGTTCGGTCCGCTCGGTGGGCTGGCCGGACAGCAGGTCCAGCACCACGTTGGCCGCGAACCGGCTGGCCCCGACCCCGAGCCCGGTGTGCCCGCAGGCGTAGCCGAGACGGCCGCGGCGGGCGGTGCCGTAGAACGCGAAGAAGCGGCTGCAGGTGTCGATCGCGCCGCCCCAGGCGTACTCGAACGCCACGTCCTCCAGCTGGGGGAACGTGGCGAAGAAGTGCTCGGCCAGGCGGGCGAACGTCTCGGGCCGCTGGTCGTGCGCCGGGCTGACGCGGCCGCCGTTGAAGTAGACGGCGTCGTAGCCGCCCCACAGGACCCGGTTGTCGTCGGTGAGCCGGAAGTAGTGGAACTGATTGCCCGCGTCGGCGGCCCCCTGCCGGTTCCGCCACCCCAGGCTGGCCAGCTCGGCGGCGGACAGCGGCTCGGTGACGAGCACGTAGTCGTAGACGGGCACGAAGTAGTTCCCGATCCGGCGCAGCAGCGGCTGGTAGGCGCCGGTGGCCAGCGCGGCCTGGCGGGCGCGCACCCGGCCGTACGGGGTGGTCAGCGCCAGCCCGGCGCCGTCGGCGTGATCGCGCCGACCCGGGTGTGCTCGAACAGGCGCACGCCGGCGTCCAGGCATGCCTGGCGCAGCCCGCGGGCCAGTCGCGCCGGGTCGACCATGGCGCAGGTGTCCCGGTACCAGGCCCCGCCCAGGAACGCCGGGGAATCCAGCTCGCGGCGCACCCCGGCGGCGTCGAGTTCGGTCACGTCGTGGCCGAGACGGCGGGCGGCCTCGATCTCCTCGCGCACGTCGCCGAGCTGCCACGGCTGCGTGGCGATGGTCAGCTCCCCCACCGGGGAGAAGCCGCAGTCGATGCCGCGGGCGGCGATCGTCTCGCCGATCTCGGCCAGGTTCTGCGCGCCCAGCTTCTCCAGCAGCGGCATCTCGCCGGGGAACCGGGCCAGGCCGTTGCCGATGCCGTGGGTCAGGCTGGCCGAGCAGAAGCCGCCGTTCCGCCCGGACGCCGCCCAGCCGGTCGTGTCCGCCTCGATCAGGACCACGTCAGCCGACGGGTCCCGCTCGCGCGCGAGCAGCGCGGTCCACAGGCCGGAAAAGCCGCCGCCCACCACCACGAGATCGGCGGTCAGCGGACCGGTCAGCGCGGGCGCGGGCGCCGGGGCGCCGGGCTGGCTCGTCCAGAACGGCTGTGGCAGCGCCCCGGCCAGCGCGGCGACGGCCCGGCGGCGGAGCGTCGTACCCGCCGCCCGGGCATCCGGTTCGTTCGGGATCATCGCGCCTCGTTCTCTGCGGGCATTTGTGGCCCGGGTCACACGGTGATGGTAAATTTTCGGTAGTGGCAGAGCACCGCCTGCCCGCTTCCGAGCTGCCGTGGCCCGCGCCGCGGTGGTGACGAGGACAAGGGTCCCCGACTCGCGGGCACAGCGCTCGCGGGCACGCCCCCCACGGGCACATTTCGTCAGGTCATGAGCCTTGGCGCATTTCTGTCAGGTCGTTCATCTTGGCGAGCCGACGCGGGCAGCCTCGCCGGGAAGAGAAGATCATGACGCGGAACAAGGCCCCCAAGTCCGCCGCCCGCGAGCGGATGGCGCAGACCGGCGAACCGTACAGCGTGGCCCGCCGGGCCACCGCGGCTGGCAGCGGCGAGCCCAGCCCCATGCAACCCGCCAGCCCCACAGGCCCCGCCAGCCCCACGGCCCGCCAGCCACGGCCAGCCCACGGCCAGCCCCACAGGCCCCGCCAGCCCCACGGCCAGCCCCACAGGCCCCGGCAGCCCCACGGGCCCCGGCAGTCCATACAGCCCAGCGGCACCATGGCCGCGGCACTGTCACCCGAGGAGCAGTACGCGCGCGAGGCGGCGGCGGCGGCCTCAGCGCGGCCGAGATCGAGGCCCGTACGGCCGCCTTCCGGATCCAGGAGGCTGCCGACCGGGCGAAGCGCGCCGCGGAGCAGGCGCGGGAACGAGCCGACCGCGCCGAGGAGACGGCCAGCCAGGCCGAAGAGCGAGCCGCATAAGCGGAGGACGCGGCGGGCGAGGCGGAGGAGTGGGCCAGCCCGGCCGAGCAGCGGCGCATGCGAGCCCGGGCCGACGCGCTCCAGGAGGCATCCGAACGGGCCCGGGAGCAGGCCGACCAGGCCGAGGAGGCGGCCGAGGAGGCGGAGGAACAGGCCGAGATGGCCGAAGAAGCCGCCGACGAGGCGATAGAGCAGGTCAGTGAGGCGGCCGAATGGACGGCCGAGATGGCAGAGCAGGCAGCCGAAATGCGGGAGCGGGCAGCCGAAATGCGGGAGTGGATACCCGAGACGCGGGAGCGGTCAGCCGAGCCGCCGGACGACCCGCGCCACGTCTGGGAGCAGGCCACCCGGCCGTGGATGCCCTCCGCCCCGCCGCCTGCTCCCCCCATGCGCCCCGATCCCCCCATGCCCCCCGATCCCCCGATGCCCTGGTAGCCGGGCCCCCGCGGGCCCGTCCTCATAGACACAAAGGTCCGGCGGGGTTACTCGCCGATGTAGCTCATGACGTGCTTGATGCGGGTGTAGTCCTCGAGGCCGTACATGGACAGGTCCTTGCCGTAGCCGGAGTGCTTGAAGCCGCCGTGCGGCATCTCGGCCACGATGGGGATGTGGGTGTTGATCCAGACGGCGCCGAAGTCGAGCCGCTTGGCCATCCGCATGGCGCGGCCGTGGTCCTTGGTCCACACGCTGGAGGCCAGCCCGTACTGGACGCCGTTGGCCCACGTGGCGGCCTCGTCCTCGTCGCTGAACCGCTGGACGGTGATCACCGGGCCGAAGATCTCGTCCTGGATCATCTCGTCGTCCTGGCTGCAGCCCGGAGACGACGGTCGGGGCGAAGAAGTAGCCGCGGTCGCCGATCCGCTCGCCGCCGGTCACCACCTCGGCGTGGGCCGGGGTGCGCTCGACGAATCCCTGGACGCGGGCCAGCTGGTTCGGCGTTGTTCAGCGGGCCGTAGTAGGCGTCTTCCACGTCCAGGCCGCCGACCGTCGTGCCCCGGGCCTGCTCGGCCAGCGCGGCCGTCAGGTCGTCCGCGATGCCGGGGCCGGCCAGCACCCGGGTCGCCGCCGTGCAGTCCTGCCCGGCGTTGAAGTACCCGGCGCCGGCGATCCCCTCGGCGGCGGCGCCGATGTCGGCGTCGTCGAACACGATGACCGGGGCCTTGCCGCCCAGCTCGAGGTGCACGCGCTTGAGGTCGGCGGCGGCCGCCACGGCCACCTCCCGGCCGGCGCGGACCGAGCCGGTGATCGACACCATCTGCGGGATGTCGTGGGCCACCAGGGCCCGTCCGGTGTCGCGGTCGCCGCAGATCACGTTGAACACGCCCGGCGGCAGGAACTCCGCCGCGATCTCGGCCAGCAGCAGCGTGCTGGCCGGGGTGGTGTCGGACGGCTTGAGCACGATCGTGTTGCCGGCCGCCAGGGCGGGCGCGATCTTCCAGATCGCCATCATCAGCGGGTAGTTCCAGGGCGTGACCTGGGCGCACACGCCGATCGGCTCGCGCCGGACGAAGGAGGTGTGGTCCGCCATGTACTCCCCGGCCGACTTGCCCTCCAGGACGCGGGCCGCGCCGGCGAAGAACCGGAGCTGGTCGACGATCGGCGGGATCTCCTCGCTCATGGTCAGCGCGATCGGCTTGCCGGTGTTCCGGCCCTCCGCGTCGGCGAGCTCCTGGGCACGGGCCTCGACCGCGTCGGCGATCTTGAGCAGGGCCAGGCTCCGCTCGGCCGGGGTGGTGTCCCGCCAGGTCGCGAAGGCGTCGGCGGCCGTGCGCAGCGCCGTGTCGACGTCGTCCGCGGTGGAGACCGGGGCCTGCGCGTAGGCCTCACCGGTGCTGGGATCGATGACGTCGCTGGTACGTCCGTCACGGGTGTCGGCGTACTTGCCACCGACGAAGTTCTTCAGCTCGGTCATCGTCAGCCTCCTGCGCCGCGGAACGGGTTTACTGTACGGCCCAACTCACGACCTTCGCAGAGAATCAGCGCCCGGCACAAGTGATTCAGTGGTTATGTTTGCATTGAACTGCGGATTTAGTTGACACCGCCCGCGAATGTCACTCATGATGCCAAGCAAGGAGGCGACCTCATGGCACACGGCCCGAGGGTGTTGCCGGCGCCTGCCGTCGCGCTCGACGGCACCTCCAAGAGGATCATCGAGCAGCTGCAGCAGGATGGCCGGCGCTCGTACGCGGCCATCGGCAAGGCGGTCGGGCTCTCCGAGGCGGCGGTCCGGCAGCGCGTGCAGCGGCTGATCGACGCGCGGCGTCATGCAGATCGTGGCGGTGACCGACCCCCTCACGCTCGGCTTCCGGCGGCAGACCATGATCGCGGTCAAGTGCGATGGCGACCTGGAAGAGGTCGCCGACAAGCTGGCCGACATCGACGAGATCGACTACGTGGTGATCACGGCCGGTTCCTTCGACCTCCTGCTCGAGGTGGTCTGCGAGGACGATGACCATCTGCTGGAGATCCTCAGCCGGGTCCGCGCGCGTGCCGTCGGTGACCAGCACCGAGACGTTCGTGTACCTGAAGTTGCGCAAGCAGACCTATTCGTGGGGAACCAGATGACGAAGCTCAGCCCGAATCCAACGCCGAACTGCAGCAGACGGCCCGGCGGAACCTCTGGATGCACTTCACCCGGATGTCCACCTACGCCGACAGTGACGTCCCGGTGATCGTGCGCGGCTCCGGGCCGTACGTGTTCGACAGCCACGGCCGGCGCTACCTGGACGGGCTGTCCGGGCTGTTCGTCAGCCAGGTCGGGCACGGGCGGACCGAGCTGGCCGAGGCCGCGCGCGCGCCAGGCGTCCGAGCTGGCCTACTTCCCGCTCTGGTCGTACGCGCACCCGCAGGCCATCGAGCTGGCCGAGCGGCTGGCCGACCTGGCCCCGGGCGACCTGAACCGGGTGTTCTTCACCACCAGCGGCTCCGAGGCGGTCGAGTCGGCCTGGAAGCTGGCCAAGCAGTACTTCAAGCTGACCGGGCAGCCCGAGCGGTACAAGGTGCTCAGCCGCGACATCGCCTACCACGGCACGTCGATGGGCGCGCTGGCCATCACCGGGCTCGCCGACATCAAGTACCCGTTCGAGCCGCTGCCGCCCGGCGGGGTCCGGGTGCCGAACACGAACTTCTACCGGGCGCCCGACTTCGTGGCCGACGACATCAACGCCTTCGGCCGCTGGGCCGCCGACGAGATCGAGCGGGCCATCCTGCGCGAGGGCCCGGAGTCGGTCGCCGCGGTGTTCCTGGAGCCGGTGCAGAACTCGGGCGGCTGTTTCCCGCCGCCGCCCGGGTACTTCGCCCGGGTACGCGAGATCTGTGACCGCTACGGCGTGCTGCTGGTCTCCGACGAGGTCATCTGCGCGTTCGGGCGGCTCGGCCACTACTTCGGTTCGTCCCGGTACGGCTACCAGCCCGACATCATCACCTTCGCCAAGGGCGCTGACCTCCGGTTACTCGCCGCTGGGCGGCATGGTCGTGCGGGACGCGCTGATGGAGCCGTTCAACCGCGGCACGGCCACGTTCCTGCACGGCGTCACGTTCGCCGGCCACCCGGTGTCGTGCGCGGTGGCCCTGGCCAACCTGGACGTCTTCGAGAAGGAAGACCTGCTCGGCAACGTCCGGGCCAACGAGGCCGCGTTCCGCGCCACCCTGGAGAAGCTGAACGACCTGCCCATCGTGGGCGACATCCGCGGTGACGGCTACTTCTACGGCATCGAGATGGTCAAGGACAAGGACACCCGGGAGACGTTCAGCGACGAGGAGTCCGAGCGGCTGCTGCGCGGCTTCCTGTCCACGGCCCTGTTCGACGCCGGCCTGGTCTGCCGGGCCGACGACCGCGGCGACCCGGTGATCCAGCTGGCGCCGCCGCTCATCTGCGGGCCAGGAGCACTTCGACGAGATCGAGCGCATCCTGCGCGAGGTCCTGACCGAGGCGTGGCAGCGCCTCTGAGATGAGCGGCACGCTCGGCACCTTTAACTATTTGTAGCTGACGACTACTCCGCTTAAAACAGCCATGACCCCGGCCCGCCTGGGCGGTGAACAGTGCGTGATTCGCATGATTTAGGGCCCTTAGACCGTTGACTCTTGTTGCCGCTGTGTGACGGTAGTTACGGGGGGCAGTACACGAGGTGCGGCCCCCGGATGGGGAAGGGGACCCGCACGCATGCGATCGACAGAAGCCAGGCAACGGCCTGCCACCAGACTGACCGAATCGACGTCGAGGCGCGCCCGGCGGCTGGCGGCCGGGGTCACAGCCTTGGTCGCCTCGTTGGGCGTCGTGGGCTTGGCGATTATTCCGGCTACCACGGCCTCAGCGGCGCCGCCGCCTCCGGCCAAAGGCATCGATCCAGGGGTCTCGGCGGCGACCTCCGGGGTGAGCCTGTTCACACCGCGGCCGACGGCACCGTGTGGACGGCGTCCGCGGGCGGCACACCAGGCACGGCGACACAGGTCAGCAACGGCAAGGTGGCCGGCGCGGTGTCGGCCATACGGCCGGCACGTCGACGATCGTGTTCGGAACCGGCAGCGGCGGTGCGGTGTGGACGGACCCGGACCAACGGGAAGTGGACCAATGGGCCTCGATCGGCGGCAACGTCAGCTCCAAGCCGGGCGCGGTCCATCCCGACGGCGCACGCCCGGTGTTCGCGCGGCGGCGAGCGGCGCGGTGGGGGACCCCACCTGTCGGCGATGGGGACCCTGGCACACGGGACGGGCATCGCGGTGTTCGACGGCGATCCGCGGTACCTCTGGTCGGGCCAACCACCAGCTGTACGTCACCGTGAGCGACTTCACGTCGCCTCGGGTGGCCTGACCAATTCAAGCCCGGGCTGACCATGCCGGGGGCCCGGTGGGCTTCGTGCGCGGCACCAACACGTCGCTTACTACCACAATTCCGAGCAGACTCCGGGCTGGCACGCGATGGGCGGCGTGTTCGGCTCCGGGCTGGCCGCGGCCGCGCTCGGCACGACGACCTACACCTTCGGGCTCAGCAGCGGGACCGGGGTTTACCGGGCCACCGGGAACTGGACCACCTATCCGCCCAAGCTGAGCGGCTGGGTCAGGTCGCCGGCTGACCACCTGCTCGCTCATTTCGCCCGGCCGGGGACCAGCACGGTTCCCGGCCGGGCGCTCGCGTCCGGGCTCAGCTGGGCCGGTGTCCCGCTGATACTCCGCTTTGGTCTCGTCGTCGGGCGGGTAGGTGCCGCGGATGCTGGCGCCACCCGCGACGCGGTGCTGGAGCCAGGTTTCGAGCTGGTCGCGGTCCCAGGTGCGGGTGGCGACGTCTTCGGCGACCGAGGCGGGGATGACGACCACGCCCTCGGCGTCACCGACCAGGACGTCGCCTGGTTCGACCAGGACCCCACCGCAGCCGATGGGCAGGCCGAAGTCGGCCGGATGGTGCAGCACCGAGCTGGTGGTGCCGTGCGCGCCGCCCGCGTAGGACGGGAAGTCGAGGGTGGCGATGGCCGGGGAGTCACGCAGCGCGCCGTCGGTGACCAGGCCCGCCGCGCCCCGCACCATCAGCCGGGTGGCCAGGATGTGGCCCAGCGACGCCGCGCCGGTCTGGCCCCGGGCGTCGATGACCAGGACCTGATCGGGGCCGATGGTCTCGACCGCGACCCGCTGCGGGTTGGTCCAGTTGTCGTACTCGACCTGGAAGTCGAGGTCCTCGCGGGCCGGGACGTAGCGGAGGGTGAAGGCGTAGCCCACCATCCGCGGTCCGGCCGCAGCGGCCGGACCCCGGCCATGAACGTGTTGCGGAAACCGAGCTTGAGCAGCTCGCTGGTCAGGCTGGCGGTGGAGACGTCGTGGAGCTTGCGCCACGCCTCGGGTGACAGTTCCATCGGGACCATTGTGGCCCCGCGGCGGTAACCGCGGGCAGTAGGGCCGTCAGCTGGGTACCGGCGGGCCAGGCCGCTGGTTACTGCGCGAGTGGATCGGTGCAGGCGGCCCGGGACGGTTGTGCCGAGCGGGATCCCGGGCACGCCGGCGGCGCCGGCGCTCCGGCCGCCGGGCACGGTGGGCACGACCGACGCCGGAGCGTTCTGCGACGGGTTCGTGCCCACCGACGGCACCGAACTGGGGCTCGGGGCCGGGCTGCCGCTGGAGCTGGGCTGCGGGGCCGTCTGGCCGACGCCGCCGGGGGTGGCGCTCTGCGTGGGCGTAGGGCTGACCGTCGGCGTCACGGTCTTGCTGGTGCTCTGACCGCCGCCGGTGACGTTGCCCAGCGTGGTACCGGACGCCTGGCGGCCCCACACGCTGGCGTCGATCGGCTTTCCGGTGCCGAACTCGATCAGCGTGATCACGACCAGCGCCACGAGGAACACGGCCACCCCGGTGACCGCCATGACGAACCAGCGGGGACGGTCCCGCAGGACGGCGCCAATTCCGCCGCCGCTGGCCTGGCCATGCTTGCCGGGACCACCGCCGTCGTGGCCGTTTCCGGCGCCGCCGGCGGCGACGTCGCGGGACGTGCCGGGGCCGCCGTTGCCCTCGTGCCCGGGGCTGCCCATCCGCACCGTGCCGTACTGCGCGGTCTGGGTGTCCTGCCGCTCGAGGTCGCTCCGTCCGAGGTCGCGGGTGGGTGCGTCGCCCTGGCCCTGAGGCTGCCGGTCCCCCGCGGGCCAGGGCTGAGTTCGATCCGTGGGTGCCGCGGAGGCGTACCGGCCGGCGGTGGCTCCATAGCCGGGAGCCGTCCCATGGCTGCCGTTGGCCGCGCGGTACGGGCTGGTCACGGTGCGATCAGCCGAGCCCGGTCCGGTCGGCGGGCCGCGTCGGGAAGCCTGATCACCGGTGCCGTGGGGCTCCAATGGCGGGCGTGCTCCACGATGACCGGGGCCACCTTCTCGCCTTCCTTGGTACGCGCCAGGTAGTGCTTGTAGACGGCGAAGCCGGCGGTGCTTGCCCCCGCGCCCACGGCGGTGCCCACGATCGTCCCGCCGTTGCCGAGGTAGGACGTGAGAATCGCACCCGTCACGGCGGCGCCCATGCTCGCCACGACCTGTACGGTGTTGAGTTCGATGCTAGGCCGGTTGCTCATCATCCCCCTTCATGCGTCCGCTGACGCTGAGATCCGCTGGTCGCCTGGTCCCCGTCTACCCGGCTACGCGGCGGTAGGCAGGGCAATCCGGGCTCGCGGCCGACACCCAGCCTATAAATCCTCGCCCCCAGATCGAAATCCCCGCGACGGTCCGCGGAGAGTTCGCCGCCGGTTCGAGGGCAATTCCCCGGATGGTTCCGCGGAGAGTCCGTCGCCGGTTCGGGGGCAATTCCGGCCACGGTTCCGCGCTAACGTCGGGGCATGGACCGCAGCGAACTCGATGTCCTGGTCATCGGCGCGGGGGTGGTCGGCCTGACCACCGCCATCTGCCTGGCCGAGTCTGGCCTGCGCGTGGGTATCCGCACGGCGGCGCCGCCGGGAGCGTCGACGTCCGCGGCGGCCGGGGCGGTGTGGGGCCCGGTCATGACCGGGCCTGCCGGGCGGTGCCGGGAATGGGCCCGCACCAGCCTGGAGGTGCTGCGGAGACTCGAGGCTGACCCGGCCACGGGCGTCCGGTCGGTGACCGGGCAGGAGGTTTCACGGGTCCCGGCGGAGCCGCCGGACTGGCTTGACCTACCTGGATAACGCACGGCTTTACCGCGACGACGAACTGCCGCCGGGTTTCGTGTCCGGCTGGCGGTACACCGCACCGCTGGTCAACATGCCCGTCCACCTCGAATACCTGCGGGCCCGCCTGGAAGCGGCCGGCGGCGTATCGACGTGAATCCGGTCACATCGCTCGCGGAAGTGACCGGTGGGGCCGATGGGAGCAATGGGCCGGGTGAAGAGGCGCCGGTGGTCATCAACTGCCCGGGCGTGGCCGCGCGCACCTGGTCCCGGATCCGGCCGTGACGCCGATCCGCGGCCAGGTCGTGGTCATCGCCAACCCCGGGATCGAGGAGTTCTACATCGACCACACGGTCGCGTCGCTGGACGTGATCTACATGTTCCCGCATCGGGAACACGGTCGTCCTCGGCGGTACCGTCGCCCCGGATGACTGGGATACCACGCCGCGGCCGGAGGTGGCGGAACGGATTCTGCGCGACTGCGCCACCGTCGATCCGCGGGTGCTCGGCGCGCCGGTGCTGGAGCACCGGGTCGGCCTGCGCCCGTACCGGCCCGAGGTCCGGCTGGAGGCCGAGCCGCTGGCCGATGGGCGCGTGCTGTGGCACAACTACGGTCACGGCGGTGGCGGCGTCACCCTGTCCTGGGGCTGCGCTCTGGAGATCGCCGCGGCGGTGCTCGGCCAGGAGGCGCGCGTTGGCTGACCTGTCCGGGCGCACGTTCCTGGTGACCGGAGGCAACACCGGCATCGGCCTGGCCGCGGCGCGCGACCTCGCCCGCCGCGGCGGCCAGGTCTACCTGGCCTGCCGGTCCCGGGAGAAGGGTGAGGCGGCTGCGGCGAGCATCGCGGCCGCGACCGGCCGGAACGCGGCCCGGTTCCTCGAGCTCGACCTGGCCGACCTGTCCTCGGTCCGCCGCTGCGCCGCGGAATTCCTCGCCCTCGGCCAGGACCTGCACGTCCTGCTCAACAACGCGGGCGTGGCGGGCCGGCGGGGCCTGACCCGGGACGGGTTCGAGCTGACCTTCGGCGTCAACCATCTCGGCCACTTCGCGCTGACCACCGCCCTGCTCGACTGCCTGGCCGCGAACGCCCCGGCCCGGGTGGTCACGGTCTCCAGCGACGCGCATTACCAGGCCAAGGGGATCGATTTCGGCGCCGTGCGCCGGCGCGACCCGGAGCATCACCGGGCTGCCCGAGTACGCGGTCTCCAAGCTGAGCAACGTGCTGTTCAGCCAGGAACTGGCGCGCCGGGTCGCCGGCCGCGGGATCACCACCTACGCACTGCACCCGGGGGTCGTCGCCTCGGACATCTGGCGGCGTGTGCCATGGCCGGTGCGGCCCCTGCTGACCCGGCGGATGGCCACCACCGAGGAAGGCGCCCGGACCCCCGTGTACTGCGCCACCTCCCCCGACGTGGCCGCCGCGAGCGGCCGCTTCTACATCGACAGCCGCGAGCGCGAACCGAACCCGGTGGCCACGGCGGAACTGGCCGGGCTGCTCTGGGACCACAGCGAGGAGTGGGCGGGCGTGCGGGCCTAGGGTTGAGGCCATGAAGATTGGTTTTGGCGCCCCGGTGTCGGGCGCGTGGGCCACGCCCGCGGACCTGGCCAGCTTCGGGGCCCGCGCCGAGGAGGCTGGCTACGCGTCGCTGTGGACCTTCCAGCGGCTGCTGATCCCGAAGGCTCCCCGATGGAGCCGGTGTACCACAGCACGCTCGACCCGATGGTGGCCCTGGGCTTCCTGGCCGCGGAGACGTCCCGGATCCGGCTCGGCGTGGCGCTGATCAACATGCCGTTCATTTCGCCCGCGTACCTGGCCAAGCAGGCGACCACGGTCGACGTGCTATCCGGCGGCCGGCTCGACCTGGGACTGGGCATCGGCTGGATGCCCGAGGAGTTCGAGCTGATCGGGGCGTCCATGGCCCGGCGCGGGGCGCGGGCCGAGGAGTTCATAGCGGTGCTGCGAGCGCTGTGGAACCCGGGGCCGGGCGGCCCGGGGTCCGGCCGCCTGAGCCGGTATGACGGCGAGCTTCTACACTGTCCCGGCGGGGCGGCAGGACCCGGAGCCGGTGCAGCGGCCCGGGCCGCCGATCATTCTGGGTGGCATGTCGCGGGCCGCGATGGAGCGGGCCGGGCGGATGGCGGACGGCTGGATGACGTCCAGCCGGGCCGACCTGTCGCGCATCCGGGACGACATCAAGGTGGTCAGGACCGCCGCGGCGGATGCCGGGCGCGACCCCGGCGAGATCCGCATCGTCTGCCGCGGCGTGGTCCGCGCCGGTGAAGAGGCGCGGTCCCCCGGGACCGGTGAGCGGCTGCTGCTGTCCGGTAGCTACGCGCAGATCCGCGCGGACGCCGCCTGGCTCGGCGAGCAGGGGGTAACGGAGGTCTTCTACGACCTGAACTGGGATCCGCTGATCGGGTCCCCGGACGTGGACCACGTGGCGGCGACCGCGCGGGCCGCCGAGATCATGGCCGCGCTGGCGCCCGGCCAGGGCTCACCGGCCGCGCGGCTGACCGCAGACCGGCGGCTGACCGCAGACCGGCCGGCCACGAGCCGTCACGCGCTGCGGGCCGTACCGTCCCGCAGCGCCACGGCGGCGGCCTCGGTCCGGCTCGCGACGCCGAGCTTGCCCAGGATGTTGGACACGTGCACGCTGGCCGTCTTGGCCGAGATGAACAGCGCCGCACCGATCTCCCGGTTGCTCCGCCCCTCGGCGATCAGGCGCAGGACCTCGCGCTCCCGCGCGGTGAGGACGGCCAGACTGCCCGCACCGGTCCCCGCGGCGGACGTGCCCTCCGGCGGGGGTTGGCCCGGGGCGCCGGCGCCGCCCAGCCGGGCCCGGCGGGCCAGGTCGTCGAGGGCCGCGCGCAGCGGCGCGGCGCGGAGCTGGCCGGCGGTGCGCGCGGCCAGCCGCCACTGCTCCTCGGCCGCGGGACGGTCACCGGCCTCGGCGAGCGCCTCGGCGAGCCGCCACCGGGTACGGGCGACCTCGTAGAGGAAGTACGACCCGAACTCCCGCAGCACGGCGTGCCACGCGGCCGGGTCATTGTCGCCGCAGGCGCGGCGGAACTCCGCCTCACCGCGGGCCAGCCAGCCCCTCCCTTCCGGCCCGAGCACAAACTGTGGCCGCAGCGCGAACGCGGCGCCGGCGCGGGCCACGTCGAGCAGCGCCCGGGCCGCTTCGACCTCGGCCTCGGCGCGCTGCTCGTCGCCCGCCGCACGCGCCTGGCGGGCCCGGTCGGCGCGCGCGCTCAGGGCCACGACCGCAGGCCGGATGATCGACGGACCGTAGCCGTACGCCCCATGCTCGTCGGAGTCGGCGCGGATGGCCGCCTCGGCCTCGGCCACGGCCGTGCCGGTGTCCCCGTGCCACAGGGCCTGCTCGGCCAGCAGGCCGCGCGCGATGTAGGCGCAAAACCGGTCCGCGGACCACAGCGGCTCCAGCCAGACACGGCGCTCGGCGGCCACCTGCCTGCCGCGGGCCACGTCGATGAACAGCGCCATGGCCGACAGCAGGGCCTCCGGGATGGTGGCGACCCGGACCGCGAATCCGTCGGCCAGCTGCTCCGCGTGGTCCCATTCCCCGTCGGCGAAGTGCGCCTGGAAATGCAGGTGCTGCACGTCGAGGCCGTACGGCGCGAGGCTGAGCCCGGTCTCCTCGGCCCGGCGCACTCCCTCGTGCGCGACGCGCGCCGGCGGCGCTGAGCTCGCCGCGCTCAAGGTGCGCGCGGGCCAGGTGCGTGGCGGCGCGCAGCTCGACCCCGAGCACGCCGGCTTCGCGCGCCTGCGTGTGCGCGGCGGTGAACAGCGTGATCGCCTCGTCGTTCCGGCCCTGGCGGTGACTGAGCAGGCCCAGGGTGACCAGCGAGTCCGCCTCGACCGACGGCGAGCCCGCGGCGCGGGCCGCGGCCCGCCCGCGCTCGGCCCAATCGGCGGCGGCGGGGTCCTCCGCAGCCAGCAGGGTATTGGCGTAGGTGGCGATGGCCCGCGCGCGTTCCCACGTCGGCGGGTCTGCCGGGAGCGCGTCGATAGCGGCCCGGGCCACCTCGACCGCCTCGGTGATGACATCCTCCTGGTCGACCTGCAGCAGGAAGTACGCGAGCCGCTCACCCGCCTTCGCGACCAGCACGGGATCCGGATCCGGCTGGGCGGCGAGCGCGGCCCGCAGCCGTCGCAGCTGCTGCACGGCCCGGGGCACGTCCCCGCTGGCGGCGGCGTTGCTCGCCGAGTACAGGGCGAGGTCCCCGCGCTCCATCCCGGCCAGCGTCTCCGGATCGGTGATCCGTTCCCACAGCGCCAGCGCCTGATCGAAGTGGCCGTGCGCCTCGGCGGGGGCGCCGAGCCGCTCCGCCTCCATCCCGGCGCGCACGGATGCCGCGAACGCGCCGGGGATGTCGTGGCTGGCCAGGTAGTGGTGAGCCAGCTCGGCCGCGGTGCCGGGGTTGGCGGCCAGCCGTTCCTCGTCGGCCAGCAGCCCGGCCAGCACACCGTGCAGCCGGGTGCGCTCGCCGGGCAGCAGGTCCCCGTAGACCGCCTCGCGCAGCAGCGCGTGCCGGAAGGCGTACCCGTCCGGGCCGTCCGGGACCAGCAACTGCTGCGCGACCGCCTCGCGCACCGCGTCCTCGTAGTCGGGCACCGGCAGTCCGGACGCGGCCCGCACCAGCTCATCGTCGGCGCGCCGGCCCGCCACCGCGGCCGCCCGCAGCACACGCTGGGCCGCGTCGGAGAGCCGCTCGACCCGGTTCAGCAGCAGCGCCGCCAGGCCCGCGGGCAGCACCTGCCCATCGCCGCGGCGGTCCGCGGACGCGGCGAGCAGCTCCTCCGCGTAGTAGGCGTTGCCCTCCGCGCGGGTGATGATGCCGTTCAGGACGGCCGCGTCGAGGCTCCGGCCCGGATCGGCGGAGCCGGGACCGGGGCCGGGCGCGGCGGCCAGCGCGGTCAGATGCTCGGCCAGGGCGGCGGGGGCCAGGGGGCCCAGCGGGATGGCGCTCACCGTCGGCAGCCGCTGCAGCTCGGCCAGGAGCGGGCGGAGCGGATGGCGCCGGTGCAGGTCATCGGTGCGGTAGGTGCCGACGATCGCGACCCGCTCGGTGCGCAGCACCCGGGACAGGAACGTCAGCAGGTCCCGCGTGGAGGCGTCCGCCCAGTGCAGGTCCTCGAACACGACCAGCACCGGGGCGTCGGCCCCGAGCTCGGCCAGCAGCCCCAGGACCGCGCCGAACATCTGCTGACGGGCCATGCCGACGCCGTCCCCGGCGGCGGCGGCGGCCTGCCCGCTCTCCGGCAGCAGGCGGCCGAGCAGCGGGCGGCTGGCGAGGGCACCGGCCAGCCCCGGCGCGGCCCCCGGCGCCCGGCTGGCGCCGTGCAGCGCGTCCGCGAGCGGCAGGTACGGGACGCTTTCACCGAGCTCGGCGCAGTGCCCGGACAGCACGGTGAACCCCTGCCCGGCGGCCAGGCGGGTCACCTCGGTCACGAGCCGGGTCTTGCCCACTCCGGCGTCCCCGCCGATGAGGGCGACGACCGCGTGGCCGGACGCGGCGTCGTCCAGGAGCGTGAGCAGGCGGGCGAACTCGGCGTTCCGCCCGACCAGCCGTCCCCACGGCGCCTCCGGCAACATGCCCCGAGTATCCCATCCGGGCCGGGCACTACCGAAGGATTAACCGGCCGGGCCAGATCGTTTCTGTAGGCATGGAAAAGGTTGTGCTTTCGGATGCGGAATGGCGCGAGCGGCTCGCGCCTGAGGAATACAAGGTGCTGCGCCAGGCGGGCACCGAAGCTCCCTGGACGGGTGAATACACAGACACCAAGACGGTCGGGGTGTACCGGTGCCGGGCGTGCGGGGCGGAACTGTTCCGCTCGGCGGAGAAGTTCGAGTCGCACTGTGGCTGGCCGTCGTTCTACCAGCCGTCCAGCGACGACGCCGTGGTGCTGATCCAGGACCGGACGCTGGGCATGGTGCGGACCGAGGCGCGCTGCGCACGCTGCGACTCGCACCTGGGGCACGTTTTCGAGGGCGAGGGCTACGACGTGCCCACCGACCAGCGGTGGTGCATCAACTCGGTGTCGCTCACGCTCGAGCCGGCGGAGTGACGACCGGCCTGCGCGTGATCCGCGCCGGCGAGCTTTCCGGCAGTACGGCGCAAACGCCCGGGATGCAGCGGTCGGCCGCCATCTCGGGCGACATTGTTGGGGCGAGTGGCCTGTGGATGGGCCGCACCGTCGTGCTCCCGGGCGCGTCCTCGGGCGACCACCATCACGGTGCGTCCGAGACAGGCATCTACGTGGTGTCCGGGCATCCCGTGTTCGTGTTCCGGGACCCGGCCACCGGCGGGATCACCCGGCTGGAGGCCCAGCCGGGTGACTACGTTTGGGTGCCGCCGCACGTGCCGCATCGCGAGGAGAACCCCTCCCCCGATACCGACGCGGTCGTAGTGATCGCCCGTTCCACGCAGGAAGCCATCGTGGTTCCTGTCGCGGAGCTGTAAGGCCCGGGACGGTGAGCCCTGCGCGGCTGAGCACGAGCCAGGCCCCGATACCGAGCGGGTACACGAAGTAGCCCCAGCGGGTGGCGGGGGCCAGCGCGAACATCACCGTCAGGGCCAGCACCAGGAACCAGCCGGCGGCCGCCAGCGTGCGCGGCGGCCGGCGCACGCCGGCGGCTGCCAGCACGCACGCCGCCGTGACCAGCAGCGCGACCCCCGTCATTCCGTATCACCGGATCTGGACGCCGGGAGCGCTTGACGGCGCTCCGGCGGCGCTTGTCGGCCAGCCGGCGTTCGCGGGCGCCGCGGCTGGGACGGGTGGGGATGCGGGGCGGCTCCGGCGGCGCCAGCGCCTCGCGGAGCAGGTTCGCCATCCGGCCCCGCGCGGCGCGGCGGTTCTGCAGCTGGCTGCGCTGCTCGGAGGCGGTCACGGTGAGCACGCCGTCGGTCAGCCGGCCGCCCAGCCGGGTCAGGATCCGTTCCCGGGCGTAGGCGGGCAGCGCCGGCGAACTCGCGACGTCGTAGGACAGCTCAACCCGGGAGTCGGCGGTGTTGACGGACTGGCCGCCTGGCCCCGAGGAACGGGAAAACCGCTCGCGCAGCTCACCGGCCGGTATCACCAGCCATCCGTTCACCCGGAGATCGTCCGCCATACGACCAGGATGCCCGACTCGTCAGGGGTCCGCTCGCTAGGGCAGGTCTCGCTAGGGCAGGGCGGCGAGCAGTTCGCGGACCGGCTTGCGGCGGCCGGTATAGAACGGGATCTCCTCGCGGGTGTGCCGCCGGGCCTCGGCGCCGCGCAGATGACGCATCAGGTCGACGATCCGGTGCAGCTCGTCGGCCTCGAAGGCCAGGATCCACTCGTAGTCGCCGAGCGCGAAGCTGGACACCGTGTTGGCGCGGACATCGGGGTACTCGCGGGCCATCATGCCGTGCTCGGCCAGCATCTTCCGGCGTTCGGCTGGGTCCAGCAGGTACCACTCGTAGGACCGGACGAACGGGTAGACGCACACGTAGGACTTCGGCTCTTCCTCGGCCAGGAACGCCGGGATGTGCCCCTTGTTGAACTCGGCCGGGCGGTGCAGCGCCATCACCGACCACACCGGCTCGCTGGCGCGGCCGAGCCGGGTACGGCGGAAGCGCGCGTACATCTCCTGCAGGTCGTCGGCGGCCGGCGCGTGCCACCAGAACATGTAGTCGGCGTCCGCGCGCAGGCCCTGCACGTCGTAGCAGCCGCGGGTGACCGTGCCCTTGCCCGCCGCCTCCTCCAGCAGTGCGGTCACCTGGTCGGCGGTCCTGGTGCGGTCGGGGGGCAGCTCCGGCGGGCCGTCGAGGGCCGCTGGGTCCGCGACGCGGAACACGGACCACATCGTGTAACGGATCTGCTCGTTCAGGTCCCGGGCCCGGGGCCGGGCCGTCTCGCCGCCAGGGCGTCCCGTTTCGTCGTTCGCAGCCATGGTCCCATTGTCGGCCATGCGCGTGGGGCCGCCCACGGCGGGCTCTGGCCGCCGCTACGTCACCCAGCGGGCTGGGGCCGGGTCCGCAGGTAGCCGAGCGTGCGCTCGGCCGCGGTCCGCGCGGTGGCGATGCAGGCCGGAATGCCGAGCCCGTCGTAGGCGGCCCCGCAGACGGCCAGCCCCGGCTGGGCGTCCACGCCGGCGCGGATGGCCGCGACCCGGTCCAGGTGCCCGACCGTGTACTGCGGCAGCCCGCCGCCCCACCGGGTGACCCGGGTGTTCAGCGGAGCACCTTGCGCACCAGCTGCTTCGGCCAGGTCGGCGGCGGCCAGCGCGGCGAGCTCGGAGTCGTCGCGCTGCAGCACGCCCTCCTCGCCGATCCGCCCGATGGAGCACCGGATGAGGTCCACCGGCTCCGTGCCTTCCGTGCCGCTGGCCAGGTGCGGCCACTTCACGGTCGAGAACGTGACCGCCTTGACCGCGCGTTTTTCCACGGCGGGCACGAGGTAGCCGCTCCGGGGGTCACCCTGGGCCACCGCGTCCCGGATGGCCGGGACACGCGAGCGCGGATAGGCGAGGGTCACGATGGCCATGCTCGCGTACTCGATACCGCCCAGCGCGGCCGCGGCCGTGGACGCACCGGGCACGCCGCCCAGCAGCCGGGCCGCGGGGCGCGCGGGCAGGGCCAGCACGACGGCGTCCGCCGTGATCTCCTCCGGCGCCGCGGCGGACCCGACCGTTAGGCGCCACCCGGTGGCGGTCCGGGCCAGCTCACGGACGGTCGCGCGGGTCCGGATGACCGCGCCGGAGGCCTCCGCCACGACCGCGGGCAGCGTTCCCAGGCCGCCGGTGAGCGTGGTGAACACCGGCGGCCGGGGAGCCGGGGCGACCTCGGGGGCTTGCTGGTCCTGCGGGGGCGGGGCGGGCAGCAGCGACGCGACGGCGCCGGACAGCGACCGGTGCGCGGGCGCCGCGGCGGCCAGCGGCCCGAGCGTGGCCTCGAAGGACAGCTCCTCCGACCGGCCCGCGTAGACCCCGCCCAGCAGCGGGTCGACCAGCCGCTCGACCAGCTCGTCGCCGAAGCGGGCCCCGACGTACGCGGCCACCGCCGTATCACCGTCCCGAGGGGTGGGCGGCAGGTCCAGGTCCTGCCGGGCCCGGGCCAGGCCCTCGGGCGACAGCACGCCGGAGCCGGCCAGGTCCCCGTCGCCGGACAGGTCCGCGGGCACGCCCATGAACTGGCGCCGCGGCAGCGGGTGCATCGCGTCCCGGGTCCAGATGGCCGAGGACGTGGTGCCGGGCGTGACCAGCTGGTCGCTGAGGCCCGCGTCGCCGATCAGGTCCGTGCCTTCCGGGCGCCGGACGAGCAGCGCCTCCGCGCCCTCGTCCACGGCCACCCCGGCCACCTCGGACACCGCCAGCTTGCCGCCCAGCCGGGGGGATCCCTCCAGCACCGTGACCCGGACCGGCTCACCGCGCAGGAAGAAGGCGGCCGCGAGCCCGGCGATGCCGCCGCCGACGATGACCACGTGCGGCCGTTCCGGCTGACCGGGCGAGCTACCGGGCGAGCTGCCGGGCGACCCGACGGCCGAATTGCCGGGTGAGCCCCGGCCCGGGCCTGGCGGGTCCGCCTGCTGTGACGTGTTCACCGGTCCAGCCTAGGCTGGGCCCATGCGTGTCGACATCTGGAGTGACGTGGTCTGCCCGTGGTGTTACGTGGGCACGGCGCGGTTCACCAAGGCGCTGGCCGGATTCGGCGGGAGCGAAGACGTCGAGGTCGTCTACCGGTCGTTCGAGCTGGACCCCAGCTGGCCCGCAGGCCAGACCATGCCCATCCTGGACATGCTGGCCAGCAAGTACCGGCTGTCGGCGGCCGAAGCCGAGGCCGCGGAGGGCCGGGTGGCCGGGCTGGCCCGGGACGAGGGCCTCGGCTTCCGGTCGGACCGGGTGCTGGGCAACACCTTCGACATCCACCGCGTCCTGCATCTGGGCCGGGCCCAGGGCTTCCAGCGCCACCTGCTGGGCGCCATCTACCGCGCCTACTTCGCCGAGGCGGCACCGGTTTTCGAGGCGGACACCCTGGCCACGGTGGCCGCCACCGCCGGGCTGGACCCAGACGACGTGCAGCAGACGCTGGCCGGCGACGACTTCGCCGGCGAGGTCCGCGAGGACGAGCGGCAGGCCCGCGAGCTCGGCATCACCGGCGTCCCGTTCTTCGTGTTCGACGGCCGGCTCGGCGTCTCCGGCGCCCAGCCAACGGCCACGTTCACCGAGGTTCTCGGTCAGGCCATGGCGAAGTAGCCGGTACGGCCAGGCGGGCGGACCGGACGGCTAGCGGGCGGACTGCTCGTGTACGAGGTCGGTGAGCCGGGCCAGGATGTCCGGGTCGGTGTCCGGCAGCACCCCGTGCCCCAGGTTGAAGATGTGGCTCTCGGCGATCCGCGCCTGCACGAGGACCTCGCGGGCGCGCGCGGCGACCACCTCCCACGGTGCCAGCAGCACGGCTGGATCGAGATTGCCCTGCAGGGCCGTTCCGGCCTCGACCCGGCTCGCGGCCTCGTCCAGCGGGACCCGCCAGTCCACACCCACGACATCCGCCCCGGCGTGCCGCATCAGGCCGAGCAGTTCGCCGGTGCCGACGCCGAAGTGGATCCGGGGCACGTCACGCTCCCCCATCGCGGCGAAGATCTCGCTGCTGTGCGGGAGCACAAAGGTCCGGTAGTCGGCCGGGCTCAGGGCGCCCACCCAGGAGTCGAACAGCTGGACGGCTGACGCCCCCGCGGCGACCTGCACCTCCAGGAACGAGATCGTGATGGCGGTAAGCCGCTCCATCAGCGCGTTCCAGAGCCCGGGCTCGGCGTACATCAGGGCCCGGGTCCGGTCATGGTGACGGGACGGGCCGCCCTCGATCAGGTACGAGGCCAGTGTGAACGGTGCGCCGGCGAAGCCGATCAGCGGCCGGTCCCCCAGCTCGCGGACCAGCGCCCCCACCGCCTCAGTGATGTACGGCACGTCGCCGGGTTCGAGCGGGCGCAGCCGCTCCAGGTCGCGAGGCTGCCGGATGGGCTCGTCGATGACCGGGCCCACGCCGGCCTTGATGTCGATGCCGAAGCCGATCGCCTTCAGCGGCACCACGATGTCGCTGAACAGGATGGCCGCGTCGACGTGGTAACGCCGCATCGGCTGAAGGGTGATCTCGGTGATCAGGTCGGCCTTGGTGCACGACTCGAGCATCGGGACGCCCGCGCGGGCCTGCCGGTATTCGGGCAGCGAGCGGCCCGCCTGGCGCATGTACCAGACCGGGGTGTAGGGCACCGGTTCCCGGCGGCAGGCGCGCAGGAACGGCGAGTCCTCGGCAAGCGACGTCACAGCAGGGATCGTCTCACAGACGCGGATCGTCCCACGGACATGGATCGTCTCACGGACATGGATCGCCTGGCAGAACGGAGAACTGACACGCCGCCCAGCCTCCCTCGGTTTGTCGTACACCCGTGCCAATATTTTCCTCAGCCCCACATAGTGCCGCTGTAGGAGGTCACAGGCCATGAGCCAGATGCCCTGGTACTGTCCCGGATGCGCTGGGGAGCAGCTGTTCGAGCAGTTCCACGACGATCCCGGGCGCTGCCCTGACTCACCGGACGGGCACTGCCCCGAGTGGGCGTGCTGTGCCTGCGGAACGGCCCTGATTGTCGGCTTCCTCCCGCAGGAGGAGCCGTTGCGCAGTCACGCCACGCGCCGTCCCGGCCGCGCGGCATGAGGCTCGGCGGCCTTGGCACTATGCCCGTTAACGGCCGTATTCGCGCTGGAACTTGCGTGAGGAAACAGCGGGCGCGGCATACGCTCTGTACATGAGATCGGCCGACCGGCCTGCGCGGAAGCAGCCGGTACCACATGAGGCGTCGCAGCGTAGCGACGAAGAGGTGGCCGAGGCGGCGTTCGATTCCGCAGTCGCCGCCTTCCAGGCCGGGCTGGAAGACCAGGGTGCCCTTCGGGCCGAATTCACCTTTGAGGACATTCCCGCGCCCAAACGTCTCGCGCCCTTTGCCGCTGCGACCTCGGCTACGGTGCACCGTGACGGCGCGGATATCGCCTGGGGCCGCCTGGTGCTGCTGTACGACCCGGCGGCTCCCGAGGGCTGGCACGGCTGCTACCGGCTGATCAGCTACCTGCGCGCGGAGATCGACCCGGAGATCGCGGCCGACCCGATGCTCGGCCAGGTGGGCTGGACGTGGCTGACCGAGGCGCTGGACGCGCGCACGCCCGGTTACGGCGCCCCGAGCGGCACCGTGACCCGGGTGACGACCGAGGGGTTCGGCGGTAAGGAGGAAGAGCCGCCGACGCACGGATACGAGCAGCGCGCCTCCTGGTCGCCTTCGGTCCCGGACCCGGAACCGGGGCGGGGCCCGGGACCGGGAGATGGCGATCCGGCCGGGCTGGACCTGGCCACCCACGTGACCGCGTGGTGCGACTCGCTGGCGGCCGCGGCCGGGCTGCCGCCGCTGGCCCTCGGCGCGCACGCGCTGCCGTCGCCGGGCCGAGGGGCTGAGCAACGGCAGCGGCGGCGCCGGTGACCGCGGAAGAGCAGCCTGCCGGGGCCATAGGACAGGAGGACGGGGACACCAGGCAGGTGGTGCCCCTGCTCGAGCCGCGCGACGGCCTGCCGCCGGTGGTACAGACCGACGAGGAACTGGAACAGGTCATCCGGGCCATGGCCGCCGGCACCGGCCCGGTCGCCGTGGATGCCGAACGCGCGTCCGGCTATCGTTACGGGCACCGGGCGTATCTGGTGCAGATCCGCCGGGCGGGCGCCGGGACCGCGCTGATCGACCCGATCAGCTGCCCGGACCTGTCCGGGCTCGACGCCGCCCTGGCCGGGACCGAGGCGGTCCTGCATGCGGCGTCCCAGGACCTGCCGTGCCTGGCCGAGCTCAATTACCGCCCGCGCATGCTGTTCGACACCGAGCTGGCCGGGCGGTTGCTCGGCTTCCCGCGGGTGGCCCTGGGCACGCTGGTGGAGACCGTGCTCGGACTGCACCTGGAAAAGGGTCACTCGGCCGCGGACTGGTCGACGCGGCCGCTGCCGATGGAATGGCTGCGGTACGCCGCGCTGGACGTCGAGGTGCTCATCGAGCTGCGGGACGCGCTCGCGGACATGCTCACCGAGCAGGGCAAGGCGGACTGGGCCCGGCAGGAGTTCGCGGCCGTGCTGAACGCAGCCCCGCCCGCGCCGCGCCCCGACCCGTGGCGCCGCACCTCCGGTATCCACCGGGTGCGCAGCCGGCGCAGTCTGTCGGTCGTCCGTGAGCTGTGGGAGCAGCGCGACAAGATCGCGCAGGGCATGAACCTCTCGCCGGGGCGGGTACTGCCCGACGCGGCCATCGTCGAGGCGGCCCGGGCGCTGCCGACCAGCAACGCCACGCTGACCAAGATCCCGGGGTTCACCGGGCGGGTGGCGCGCAAGCACCTGCCGGAGTGGCTCGGCGCGATCCGGACCGCGCGGGGCCTGCCGGACAGCGCGCTCCCGGACACCGGCGGCGTCACGGTCGCCAGCGGGCCGCCGCCGACCCACCGCTGGGCCGAGCGCGACCCGGCCGCCGCGGCGCGCCTGGTGGCGGTGCGCGCCACGGTGGCCGACCTGGCCGCCGAGCACAACATGCCCGCGGAGAATATGCTGCCGCCGGACGCGGTCCGGCGCATCAGCTGGGAGCCACCGGATCCGCCCGACCCGCTCGCCGTGGAGGCGGCACTCGCCGGTTACGGTGCGCGCCCCTGGCAGCGACAGCTGGCCGCTGGGCCCATCGCGGCGGCCATCGAGGACCCGGGAGCGCACGGCGCCACGGTCACGCAGCCGGACGTCATCCAGCAGGCGGACACCGAGCCCGAGACGGAAGCATGATCGTTCCGGGATCGAGGAAACGATGAGCACACCCACGCTGCCGGGACTCTTCGGCACGGTGGAGCCCTTCCTCAATCACTACGGGTATCTCGCCGTCGCGTTCTTCGTTGCGATCGAGGACTTCGGCATCCCGGTGCCCGGCGAGACCATCCTGATCGCGGCGGCGCTGTTCGCCGGCGCGGGCCGGCTGAACGTCGTCGTGGTCGGCGTGGTGGCCACGCTCGCCGCGATCGCCGGCGACAACATCGGCTTCGCGATCGGGCACTTCGGCGGGCGGGCGCTGGCGCTGCGTTGGGGCAAGTACGTGTTCCTGACTGAGGAACGCCTGGATAAGGCGGAGGTCTTCTTCCAGCGTCACGGCGGCAAGATCATCGTGGTGGCCCGGTTCATCGAGGGACTCCGCCAGGCCAACGGCGTCGTGGCCGGCATCAGCGGCATGCACTGGCGGCGTTTCTTCGCGTTCAACGCGCTGGGCGCCGCGCTCTGGGTCGGGACCTGGGTGACCCTCGGGTACCTGGCGGGTAACCACATCACCACCATCTACACACAGATCACCCGCTACTCGCTCTACGTGCTGATCGCGCTGGCCGTCGTCGTGGTCGCGTTCATCGCCCGGCACCTGCTGCGCCGGCGCGCCCGCCGCCAGGCGCGGGCGGGTGAGGAGCCGGCGGGTGAGGAGCCGGCGGCGCAGGAGAGCCCCGGGGCCGGCGAGGGTCCCGAGGCCAGTAAGACTCCCGAGGCAGCTGAGGCTTCTGAAGCAGCTGAGGTCTCCGAAGCCAGTGAAGGTCCCGAGGCCAGTACCACTCCCCCGCCCGCAGCCGCTCAACAGCCCGCGGCCGCTCAGCAGCCTGCAGCCGCTCAACAGCCCGCAGCCACGCCGGAGCCCGGTACCACCCCCGAGCCCGGTACCACTCCCCCCGCCCGCGGCCACTCGCCAGCCGAGCACCACCCCCGAGGCCAGTGAGGATGCTAGGGCAGCGGCGCATGTGGTCGATGGGGCGGAGGAGGCGGAGGCGCAAGGAGTCAATGGGACGGCCGGGTCCCGCGAGCGCCATGCGACTCCTGGGCCTCGTGAGGCGACCGCGGGCGAGCGCGACAGGCCGGACGCTTAGTCCCGGGCGGATACCTCGTAGCGTTCGCTCCCGGCGAGCGCGCTCTCACCGGCCTGGAGAACCCAGAAGCCGGCCTTCCCCACAGACGGGTCCGGCGGCGGTTTGGCGCCCAGGTACTTGCACGCGGCCCGGAGGATTTCCGGGATGTTCTCCCGGTGCGCGCAGACCACCGTCGGTACCCCGTCGGCCAGCAGGCGCGTCACCGCGGAGACAGGGTCGCCCACGTCCGTTCGGCTAGATGAAGAGCGACCGTGGCGGTCCGGCAGGCCGAACATGGCGTCAACCTCAACCGGCGCGCCGATGTGCGCCGCGTAGGGCGCGACCGTCGCGGTGCAGCGCAGCGCGGGTGAGCTGACGACCCGGATCGGCTCGAAGCAGGCCAGCAGGGGCACGAGGGCCAGCGCAGCCGCTTCCCCCCGTTCGTCGAGCGGGCGGAGCAGGTCGTCGCCGTCCCAGTCCTGCTTGCGGCCTGCGGGGGCGTGCCGCAGGACGATGAAGGGCACGGTGCGGTGCGGCCACTGCGCGAAATCATTCAGCACGATGACATCGTTGGCGTAGGAAAGCCGCTCGTAAACGTGCGCGAGCGGCACCCATTCGATCCTGTCGACCTCCTCGTTCGGGACGAACGAGGAGGTCGGGTAGCTCCTCGGCACCGGGTCCGCGGCCGCCCAGTAGTGCACGTGCTTGGGCACGCCGCTCGCCAGGTAATGCGATGACCGGAGACGGCGGCCGAGGCGGACCCGCACGCCGGTCTCCTCGATGACCTCGCGGACGGCGGTCTGCGGAAGCTGTTCCCCGGGGTCACGCTTGCCCTTGGCCAGCGACCAGTCGTCCCGCCGCGGGCGGTGGATGAGCAGCACCTCGGGGCCGTCCGGGCTGTCCAGGCTCTCCAGGCCGTCCAGCCGGCGCCGCCAGACGATGGCACCCGCGGCCTCGATCTCGCCCAGCTCCGCGGGCTCGCCAGGCTCTGCCGGCCCGCTTGCCGGCCGCTCGTCAGCCATCGGCGGGCCGCACGCGGCGGTCCGCGATCAGGGTGGCCTGGAGGTCGCGCAGCGGCTCTCCGCTGGGCCCGCGGTTGTGGCGGGTCCACACCCCGTCGGCGTCCAGCCACCACGACGCGGTGCCGTCGTCCATGCCCAGCTCGAGCAGCCGCCGCAGTCCCCGGGTGTGCCCCTGGTCGGCGACGCGGACGATGACCTCCACCCGGCGGTCCAGGTTCCGGTGCATGAGGTCCGGGCTGCCGAGCCATACCTGGCTCACCGACTCCGGATCGCCTGTGCCGTCCGGGCCGGTGCCGAACGAGTAGACCCGCGAGTGCTCCAGGAACCGGCCCAGGATGCTGCGCACGCGGATGGTCTCCGACAGGCCGGGGATGCCGGGCCGGAGCGTGCAGATCCCGCGGACCCACAGGTCGATCGGCACGCCGGCCTGCGATGCCCGGTACAGCGCGTCGACGATGACCTCGTCGATGAGCGCGTTGCACTTGAACTGGATACGCGCGGGTTTCCCGGCCCGCTTGAGCTCGGCCTGGTGCGCGATCCGGCCGACCAGCCCCGCCCGGAGGGATTCGGGGGCGACCAGGAGCTGCTGGTAGGAGTCCTGGCGGCTGTACCCGGTGAGGTGGTTGAACAGGTCGGTAACGTCCTCGGCGACGGTCAGGTCCGCGGTCAGCAGGCCGAAGTCCTCATACAGCCGGGCGGTGGCCGGGTTGTAGTTGCCGGTGCCGATGTGGCAGTAGCGCAGCAGCGTCCCGTCGGCCTCCTCCCGGACGATGAGCAGGACCTTGCAGTGCGTCTTCAGGCCCACGAAGCCGTAGACGACGTGACAGCCCGCTTCCTCCAGCTTCCTGGCCCATGCGATGTTGGCCCGCTCGTCGCCCCGGGCCTTGATCTCGACGACCACCACCACCTGCTTGCCGAGCTCGGCCGCGTCGATCAGGGCGTCCACGATCGGGGAGTCGCCGCTGGTCCGGTAGAGCGTCTGCTTGATAGCCAGCACGCTCGGGTCTTCCGCCGCGACCTCGATGAGGCGCTCGACGCTGGCCGTGAACGACTCGTACGGGTGGTGCACCAGGACGTCGCGCTCGCGCAGGGCCGCGAAGATGTCGGTGTCCTTCGGGATCGGCGCCGACGGGACGAAGGGCGGGTACCGCAGCTCGCCGATGTCCAGGTCCGCGATCGCGGACAGGCCGGACAGGTCCAGCGGCCCCGGCACCCGGTACACCGCGCGCCGGTCCACGCCGAGCTCGGTGATCAGCCGGTCCAGCACGTCACCGGACATCGAGTCCTCGACCTCAAGCCGGACGGCGGGGTCGAAGCGCCGCCGGAGCAGTTCGCGCTCCAAGGCCTGGAGCAGGTCCTCGGTGACGTCTTCGTCCACCTCCACGTCCCGGACACGGGTGACGCGGAAGGCGTGATGCTCAATGATTTCCAGGCCGGCGAACAGCTGTGTCAGGTGCGCGGCGATCACGTCCTCGATGGGGACGAACCGGTGCGGGGAGACGGCGAGGAAGCGGGGCAGCAGCGGCGGCACCTTCACCCGCGCGAACATCGTCGCGCCGTTGCGCGGGTCGGCCACCATGACGGCCAGGTTGAGCGACAGGCCGGATATGAACGGGAACGGGTGCGCCGGGTCGACCACGAGCGGCGTCAGCACCGGGTAGATCCGCTCCCGGAACAGCTCGCGCAGGTTGCCCCGTTCGGCGGAGGAGAGCTCCTTCCAGCGGAGGATCTCGATGCCCTCGACGCTGAGCGCGGGCAGGATCTGGTCGGTGAAGCAGGCCGCGTGCCGGGCGGTCAGCCGGCCCGCGAGGTCCAGGGTGCGGTTCAGCACCTGGCCGGGCAGCTGCATGCTGACCCCTTCGACCGGGAGCCCGGCGGCCATCCGCCGCATCAGGCCGGCCACCCGGACCATGAAGAATTCGTCCAGGTTGGTGGCGAAGATGGCCAGGAACCGGACCCGCTCCAGCAGCGGAACGCTCTCATCCTCGGCCAGTTCCAGCACGCGCTGGTTGAAGCGGAGCCAGCTTTCCTCGCGGTCGAGGTACCGGTTCGGCGGCAGCGGGGACAGGCCCTCGGGCGCCGTCTGTCGCATGCCGTTCAGGGAGACCGGGACGGCGCCTTCCGGGCTGGCGTCGGCGTCGACGCCGCTAGCGCCGTTGCCGGTGTCAACGTCCGCTCGGCCGGTATCGAGGTCTGCCGAACTCGTGTCAACGCCCCCGTAAAGACGGGGCTCGCCGTCGCTCATGCTCCCATTGTCACAGTCTTGTGATCCACCGAGAACCCCTCATCCTGGTAACGCTTCGTGTCCTCCGGATGTTGTGCCCGGACCTTGCGGGTCACGAAACGCCCGTTCTGTCGCCGGATGCGTCATCCTCCCCCGGACAGAGCCGTGCCCCCGGCGGATGACTTGATTACCTGAAGTAGCAATGCGTTCCGATCCGGTCACGAGCACCACCGGCGGTAACGCCAATTGCCTATCATGCTGGTGTGCTTTCAGGTGAACATGGCTCAGATGACATTCAGGAGGCGCCGTCTGCCCGGCCTCACCAGCCGACGCGGACCGGCGCCTTCGTCCTGCCGCGGCCGGGTGCCGGAGCGGTCGCGGTAGAGCCGCCCGGGCCGGGAGCCGGGTACTGGGCGGGCGGCCCGTCCGCCGTGTTGGCCGACGGGGAGATCTTCCTCGCCTACCGGCTGCGGCGGCCGCTCGGCCACGGCCGCGGGTATGCGGTCGCGGTGGCCCGTTCGGCCGACGGGGAGCACTTCGAGCCGCTGACCATGATCCGCAAAGAGGAGATGGCCACCGATTCCCTGGAGCGACCGTACCTGGTGCGGACCCCCGAGGGGACCTGGCGGCTGTATCTGAGCTGCGCGACGCCGGGCACGAAGCACTGGCGGGTCGAGGTCGTCGAGGCCGCCCACCCGGCCGAGTTCAGCTCGCGCCACAGTCAGGTGGTGCTGCCGGGAGACGCCAAGAAGGGCGTCAAGGACCCGGTGATCGTCCGCCACGACGGCGAATGGCACATGTGGGTCACCTGCCACCCCCTGGACGACCCGGCCGAGGCGGACCAGATGGCCACCGAGTACGCCACCAGCCCGGACGGCCTGGCCTGGACATGGGACGGGGTTGCACTCACCGGGCGGCCGGGCCACTGGGACGCGCGGGGCGCGCGGGTCACCTCGGTGTGCTTCGACGGCGACACCATCGTGGCCTACTACGACGGCCGGGCGACCGCCGCCGAGAACTACGAGGAACGGACCGGGATCGCGACGGGCACCGAGCCATCCGTGCTCGCCGCGCTGGGCAGTGAGCCCTTCGCCTGGTCGCCGTACCACGGGGGCGGCCTGCGTTACCTGGACGTGCTGTCGCTGCCGGACGGCCGCAAGCGGCTCTACTACGAGATGACCCGGCCCGACGGCGCGCACGAACTGCGCACCGAGGTTCAGTAAGCCCTCGGCAGGTCAGGGCAGGTCGGTGGTCAGCGGTTAGCCCAGGCGGAGCGAGCGGCCGTTTCGCGCCTGCGACTGTCCCTCCGGGCGCGCGCCGACCATCCCGCCGGACCGGTCGCGCGGTGCCCGCCAGTCGCTGAAGTCCGCGCCCAGGACGCGTTCCAGCAGTTCCAGGTCGGCCTCAAACCGCGGGATGAGCTCCTGGCGCTGCTGCCAGCTGAGCGGCTGCCGTTCCCGGTTGTGGCGCTGCAGGAACCGCTCGAGCCTGCCGGTGACGGCGTCCCGGCGCGGCCCCGGGCAGGAACCGGCTCACGGCCGAGCGCTGGCCCGCAGGGCCTGGGCAACCGCGCGGTGCGCCAGCGTCGCCTCGGGATGCGCGGTGACGTTCTGCCGGGGGACTTCGGTGACAACGCCCTGCTCCACGCCCAGGAAACCGAAGATGCCGTCGAGGGTCGCGGCCGGGTTGTCCACGAGCTGGCGGTAGCGGATGACGTAGACCTGCTCGCGCGGGAACAGCGTGAAGATGTGCTCGAGTTGCTCCCCGTACCGGCCCAGCCCGGTGTAGTGCCAGAACGACGCCCAGCCCGCGGCGATACGCCGTTCCTCGTCCGCGCAGGCCTGAACGAAATCCCCGACCGGCTCCAGGCCGGCCGACCACAGATGCGTCCAGTTCGAGTGGGCGCGCTCCACCGGATCCCGGATGATGGCGATGAGCTTGACGCCCGGGATCAGGTCACGGATGCGCCGCATGGCGTCGCGGTCGTACATGTACAGGGGGGTCGACTCGCCGCGCAGCTGCCCGGCTGGCGCCGCGTCGAACAGGGCCTCGTAGTCGGCCCGTTTCCAGACGTGCTCGCGATAGGTCAGCACGTCCCCGGGCCCGCCCCGCGTCGGCGGCGGCCCGTCGCTGAGAAAGAACTTCGGCTCCTTGATCGGCGACATGTAGAGAGCAGGATGACCGGCCAGCGCCACGTGCAGCGCCGTCGTGCCCGCCTTGGGCGCGCCGATCACCAGGAAGTCCGGAAGTGCCACGGGGCCCTCCTCACCCTCACCAGGCAAGACTCCATCAAGACACGATTGTGAATTATGTCGACTTAGTAACTAGGTTATCGGCGTGAACCTACCATCACCTGCGGACTTGCGGCCAGATGGGGATCGCTCCGCGATGATCGGCTCATGCTCGCCGAGATGCTCCCGGAGGCGTGCTTTTACCCCCGTTCGGAGCGGATGAACCCTCCAGCCTCTTGCTCTCGGGCTAAGTGGTTACTCGTCGGCCTCATGGGTAGCAGAGACCGAAACGGTTGTGCGGCGAGAGGCGCCATCGTCGCGAACCGGCAGAGAGACGGTCAGCGTAGACCGGCGGGGGCGGTCGGAAAGGAAGCCCCATGGTGCTGGAACCGGACGATGCCGCTCGCGCAACGTCTGTCGACGAACCCGGCCGAAGGCGGCAGACACGCCTGGCCGCGGTGGCCAGCGTGGTCGGGACCTCGATCGAGTGGTACGACTTCTTCCTCTACGGGACCGCCGCGGCCATCGTCTTCCCCGCGGTCTTTTTTCCCAAGTCGAGCGCCTACGCGGGCACGCTCGAGTCCTTCGCCACATACGCCGTCGGGTTCGCGGCCCGGCCGGTCGGCGCGGCGATCTTCGGTCACTGGGGAGACCGGATCGGCCGGAAGGCCACGCTGATCATCACGCTGCTGATGATGGGGATCGCCAGCGCCCTGGTGGGGGTCCTCCCGGGAGCGGCGACCATCGGCATCGCGGCGCCCATCCTGCTCGTCGTCCTGCGGGTTCTGCAGGGCCTCGCGGTGGGCGGCGAGTGGAGTGGCTCGGTACTGCTGTCCATGGAGTGGGGCAAGCAGAATCGTCGCGGGCTGATGGCGAGCTGGCCGCAGATCGGTGTACCGATCGGCCTGCTGCTGGGCACCGGGGCGATGACCGCGATCGCGTTGTCCAACGAGGCCGCGTTCAAGGCGTGGGCATGGCGTATTCCGTTCCTGGCGAGCTTGCTGCTCGTCGCCATCGGCCTATGGGTGCGGCTGAAGGTGCTGGAGACACCGATGTTCGCCCAGCTGATCAAGAAGCGGACCGTGTCCAAGGTCCCGACGATGGAAGTGCTACGGCGATACCCGAAGCAGGTCCTGCTCAGCGCGCTGCTCCGGATGTCGGAACAGGCGCCCTTCTACATCTATACGGCGTTCGCGCTGGCCTACATCAAGGAGCATCTGCACAAGACCGAGGGCCTCGGCCTGGCGGCGGTGACGGTGGGCGGCGCGCTCGAGCTTCTCCTGATTCCGTACTTCGGCCAGCTCAGCGACCGGCTGGGCCGCAAGCGTGTCTACGCTACCGGGGCGATCTTGATAGCGATCGTCGCGTTCCCCCTGTTCCTCCTGCTTAACACAGGAGCCGCCGGCCTTATCATCCTGGGCGTGGCCCTGGTAGCCGTTCCGCATGCCATGCAGTACGGCCCACAGGCGTCCTACATCGCGGAACAATTCCCGACCGGGCTCGCCTACGCCGGCAGCGGCCTCGGCTATCAGGCGGCCTCCCTGATCGCGGGCGGACCCGCGCCGCTGCTCGCGACCTGGATGCTGCCGAACTTCGGCTGGCAGGCGATCTCCGTCTACCTCATCGCGTGCGCAGTGATCACCCTGATCGCGGTCGCCCTCCTGCCCGACCGGCGCCGGGCCGACCTTTCCGAGACGCCGTTGCTGGTCCCGGCCGGCCGCGGAGCCGCACGGAGCTGAGGCCGCTGGCGGTCCCCGGACGTCGAAGGGGTCAGGTCAGCCGGCTAAGGCCTGCGGCGGTGAGCAGGAAGGCATTCTGGTCAGGGCCGGAGCCGGTAGCCAGGTCCGTGATCGCCTGGCCGACCTGCTCCGGAGTGAGCGCCGGGCCGCCGGTGGGAGCGCGGCGCTCGCTCCCTGCCGCGCGGCGTAGGCGGCGGCGTACACCGCGCCCAGCGTGGTCGCGCGGGTCAGTTGGGGAAGCACCGTGACGAACCTGATGCCCAGGCCGCCCAGCAGCGATTCTTCGGCGGCGTAGGCGGTGAGCCACCTGATGGCGGCCTTAGCCCCGGCGTAGCCGCCAGACAGCGGCGAGCCGCGCAGCGCCGCCCCGCTGGACAGCGTGACCACGGTGCTCCCCGGGGCCAGCGGGGCCAGCAGCGCCTCGCGCGTCCAGTGGAACGCGTGCGCAACATCGACGTCCCAGTTCCGGCTGAACGTCTGCCATGTGTGCTGCTGGATCGGCCGCGGCAGCGGGGTGGCGCCAGCGTTGAGCACCAGCACGCCGGGATGGTACTTGTCGATCAGTTCACCGGCGACCACGGGGTCGGCGGCGTCAGCGGGCACCGGCGTGAAGGAATCGCCGAGTTCCGTGCGCAGGTCTTCCAGCGAAGCGCGATCGCGGGCGACCCCGACGACCTGCGCGGCGCCCGCCCTGCTCAAGGCGGTGGCGATGCCCCGCCCAAAGCCCCGGCTGGCCCCGGTAACCAGCGCCGTCACGCCTGCTAGTGCCGTAGCTACCTACGTTTGCCCTGTTTCCGGCGGGCCAGGCCGGGTGTCGCGGGATTCCCTGTCCTGGTTGAGTGGGTCATATTGGCGGGTATGGCTGGCCGGGTGCGAGTGCGTGAGATCGGCGATGACGAGGGCAATCGCCTGAAACGGATCGTGCGCCGCGGCAGCGGGTCGGTGGTGACGTGGCGACGGGCGCAGGTGGTGTTGTGGTCGGCGCAGGGCATGAGCGTGGCGCAGATCGCCGGGCTGGCTTTTACCAGCGAGGACCGGGTCCGGGACGTGCTGCACAACTTCAACGCCGACGGCTTCGACTCGCTGTATCCGAGGTATGCGGGCGGGCGGCCGCCGGTGTTCACGCTGGCCCAGCGGCGGGAGATCAAGAAGATCGCCAAGTCCAAGCCGGCCGAGCACGGGCTGCCGTTCTCCCGGTGGAGCCTGGCCAAGCTGGCGGACTTCCTGGTCGCCGAGGGGGTGGTCGAGGACATCTCACACGAGGGCCTGCGGGAGCTGCTGCGCGCGGAGAACGTCTCGTTTCAGGCCGTGAAGACCTGGAAGGCCTCCGCCGACCCGGACTACGCGGCCAAGAAGGCCCGGGTGGACCACCTGTACGCCATCGCTGACGGCGAGGCGGCCGCCGGGCCCGGCGACCCGGACGTGGTCTTCTGCGTGGACGAATTCGGGCCGCTGAACCTGCAGCCGCGGCCGGGCCGGGCCTGGGCGCGGCGCGGCGGCACCACCCGCGAGCCGGGCGAGCCGCCGCGGCGGCGGCTGCGCGCCACCTATCACCGCACCAGCGGGGTGCGGCACCTGTTCGCCGCCTTGGAGCTGGGCACCGACACGATGTACGGGCACATCAAGAAGCGCAAGCGGCGCGGCGAGTTCCTGCAGTTCTGCCGCTACCTGCGCAGCCTGCACCCGCCGCAGGTGCGGATCGCGATCGTCTGCGACAACTTCAGCCCGCACCTGACCACCAGGAAAGACAAGCGCGTCGGGCAGTGGGCCGCGGCCAGCAACGCCGAGATCGCCTACACGCCCACGAACTCCTCGTGGATGAACCGCCTGGAATGCCAGTTCACAGCGCTGCGCGAGTTCACCCTCAACGGCACCGACCACGCCACCCACCGCGAACAAGGCAGCATGATCCGCCGCTACATCGCCTGGCGGAACCGCCACACCGCTGACCCCCGGCTACGCCGGATCGTCAAACGGGCAAACGTAGCCTGATACGGCACGGGTCAGTCCTCGTCGTCCCGGCACAGGCAGAACGGACGCCCGGCCGGATCCAGCAGATCCCGGACGTTGGCCTGCGGCTGGAACTCGGCGGCCCGCGCGCCCAAATCCACGGCGTCGACGGTGGCAGCGTCGAGATCGTCCACCTGGATGTCGAGGTGCATCATCGTGCGCTGCTCGCCCGGCGCAGGAGGCCAGGTCGGCGGCACGTAGCCCGCGGCGAGCTGGAAGACCATGTAGAACGGAGTCCTGAGGTGGCTTGATGATGGCCGTGCCCGGCTCCTGGTGCACCACCGGCCAGCCGGGCAACCTGGAGTAGAAGGCGGCCAGCGTCCCTGGGTCCGGCGCCTCGATGGCGGTACCCCACCACATTCCCTTCGACCGGCCACGCACGAGCCGATGCTAGCGGACGTCCTGGGCTCGGTGCACGGGCGGGATCAGGCAGATTGCCACGCGCACTGTCGCTTCTCATTTGACGTGGCCACTGATCATGACCTGCGGGTGGCCAGTTCTCCTGAGAGGACACCGTCGTGGTCGTCTCATTTGAACTGGCCCTTTTCGGGACAGTACCGGGGAAGCCCCAGGCGCGCACCTGCCGTAACGGCCGTGCCGGGCAGGGTCCGTCTGACTCGGCCAGCCTGGCAGGATCCGCGGTGCGCAGCTCCTCCAGGCGGTGGAAGATCGCGGTCTTGGCCCGGGCGGGCGCCTTCGGGTCGTGGTAGAGCCGGTATTGGTGGCCGCCCGCGACGAGCAGGGCCTCGATCTCGAACGCGACCTGAGCCGGGTCGCAAGGCGTGAGCTGCCCCAGCTGGACGCCGGCCGCGACCAGGTCCTCGAGTGCCCGCATCCAGCGGCTCATCGCGGCCTCGACCGCTTCGCGCACCGGGCCGCTGCGGGAGTCGTACTCGTTGGCGACGGTGACCCAGAATTCCCCGGCGGGCTGGTCGCCCTCCATGATGTAGGCCAGGTAGGTGGCGCACAGCGCCCGCAAGCGGGGCAGCCCGTCCGGCTCGGCCTGCGACGGCCCGGTCACGTCGCGCTGGAAGAGCTCCCGGGCCAGCCCGATCGTCTCCAGCTGCAGCGCCTCCTTCGAGCCGAAGTGCCCGTAGATCCCCGCCTTGCTCATCCCCAGCTCGCTGGCCAGCCGCCCGATCGTCAAAGCCCCGAGGCCGTCCGAGCTCGCCAGCTGGAACGCGCGATCCAGGATGCGCCGCTTGGTCGCTCCGGTTTCCATCCCCGCAGTCTATACACACGAACGATCGTATGCTAGCGTACGAACGATCGTACGCTACGGTATCCTTCCGCAGAGAGGTGACGGAGATGGCAGCAGGCCTGATGACGCTCGTGGAGTCCTACTTTCAGGCATGGAACTCACGCGACCCCGACGCCGTGCCCGGGGTGTTCGCCGAGGGCGGCACCTACACCGACCCGACCATCACCGGGCCCCCGCTGCCCGCCCCTGACCTGGCCGGGCACGTGCGCGGCCTGCTCGCCGGGTTCCCCGACCTGAGCTTCGAGATCCTCAGCGCCCAGCCCCTGGGCGGCGCCGCGGGCGGCGGCGCCGCGGTGGCGCGGTGGCTGATGCGCGGCACGAACACCGGGCCGCTGCGCGGGAGCCCGCCCTCGGGGCGCTCGGTGGCGCTGCCCGGGGTGGACATCATCACCGTCGCGGACGGCAAGATCGCCGCCGTGGAGGGGTACTTCGACCGGCAGACGATGGCCCAGCAGCTCGGGCTCCAGGTGATCGTGCAGCCGCACGCGGCCGGCCCGTTCGAGTTCGGTTACGGGCTGCGGGCCGCCTGCCGCCCGGCGAAGCCCGGCGCGGTGAGCCTGACCTGGATCGAGGCCCGGTCACCCGAGGAGGCCGACGAGATCCGCGGCATTTCCCGGCCGCTGGCGGCCGAGCTGACCAAGGGGCCGGGGTGCGTCAGCTGGCTCGGATGCGGGATCGGCAACCGCCTCTACACGATCACCGCGTGGGAGAGCGTGGACGCCGTACAGCAGGTCTGGCGCAGCAGCCTGCACGACGGCGCGGTCAAGCGGTTCTTCGCCGACGACTTTGCCGCCGCGATCGGCACCGCGGTCTTCAGCGTGGACCATGTCAACGCGCTCTGGATGCGCTGCACCGCGTGCGCCAAGGTGGTCAACCGCACCGAGAACGCCACCTGCCCCTGCGGCCAGCCGCTCCCCGAGCCCGTGTACTGGTAAGAACCCCGGCGGCCCTCCCGCAGGCCAACGCCGTCCCGGCGGCTGGCGACCGCCTCCCTCAAACCGATCACTGCCCGGCGCCCCCGGCGCCCGCGGCTGCCGCCCGCGCGCCGGGCCAGGCCGCGCCGCAGCCTCGTCTCTCAACTGCCGCAAATCCAGGCCATACCAGATGAGACTGGCCACCCCGTTGGCCACATTCCTGAGAACTGGCCAGATCAGCTAAGCCTCGATCCACCGTCCGAATTCAAGTGATCCCGTTTTGACGGCGGACCTCGCTCATCTGATCTTGAGGGCGGCAGCGGGCGTGGTTTATGTGCCGCTCGCCTTTGTGCGGCTTGTCCGTGAGCTTGATCGGGATCTGGGTGGCGTTGCGCCGGGTGGCCGCTGGGGCCGCGGGATGCGCGGTGACCGGGTCCGGGCTGGTCAGGCCGCTGCGGCGGGCGGCCCGCAGACTGCCTCGAACAGATTCATGCCACTCGGTCTCGCGGTGCCAGGCTTCCGGCAGGTGCACAGTGATCTGGCCGCGGCCGTGACGCGCGATCCGGGCGGCGACGCCGATGAGGTCGCGGCGGATGGTGGCGCCGCGGGCCTTGGCGCAGGCGAGGCTGGCCAGGGACCCGGCGGCGCGCAGCAGGTTGTGCGCTGATGGCGGCGCAGGCCAGCCAGGCGGCGTTCGCGGGGAACGAGCCCGAGGGCAGGTGGGCCAGCGGCCCGTCGGCCAGATCGGCGAAGACCTGCTCGACCTCGGCGTGGTCGCGGTGGTGTTCCTCGGCCTGGAGCAGTCTCGAACGGGGAGTCGGTGAACACGGCGTGGTAGCGCCAGGCGGGGAACAGCTCGCCCTGCCCGGCGGCGGCGTTGCGGTTGAGGTCTCGGACCCGGCGGACGATCAGCCGGGCGGTGATGGCCTGCCCTTTCTTCGAGGTGAACGCGGTGTATTCGGTCTCGGCGACCTCGGCGTCGGAGACCCAGCAGCCGCAGCTGGTCATCCCAGACCGCGCTGCGGGTAGCGGATCGGCGTCCAGGCGTCCTCGGCGATGGCGGCGATCGCGGCCCTGACCTTGGCGGTCCATCCGGACGGTGACCGAGAAGAACGCCCCGGCCCCGCCGCACCGCGCCGCTGAACGCCGCGGAGTAGAACGCCGAGTCCGCCCGGACCACGAGCGTCCCGCTGCACCCGGCGCCGCGGGCGGTCGCCGACGGCCGCGGCGGCGAACGAGGCGGCGCCCCGGGCGGAGGCCGCGTTGCCGCCGCGCAGCCGGGTGGCGGCGATCACCGGCGCGGCCAGCGGCGTGCTGATAGTCGCGGCCAGCGCGTTCAGCCCGCGCACCAGCAGGCTCTTGCCCTGGATCTTGGTGTGCCCGAACGCCGCGCCCTGCTTCTTGTGCCCGTAGACCCGCTTCTGCATCGAGTCGATATCCACGAACGCCAGCGTGCCCTTGCCGGGCAGCAGCGGCGCCCGGCGGGCCAGCTCCGCCAGCAGCAGCCGGCTCGACCTTCTCCAGCTGCAGCACGTTCCCCCAGGTGAAAGCCCGCAGGAACGAGCCCAGCGTGGACGGCGCCCGGACCCCGCCGAACAGAGCCGGCATCGCGCCGTGCCGCAGCAGATCCATGTCATCGATGCTGTCCGCGCCCGGCGATCATCCCAGCGACCAGGCACGGGACCTTCAGCTGCGCGTTCACCCCGCACCGGCCGGCCGATCCGGACATGCTCAGCCACCAGGCCCGCCAGCCCCGCCCGCTGCGCCAGGGCCATCACCGGGACCAGGCCCGCCCGCGACACAAGATTCGGGTCATCAAACGTCGCGTGGGTCTTCGCCAGGCTCATGTAACAATCGCACTTGCCAGGTGCTCCTCTCGAACCAGGTGATGGAAGCCTCAGCAACTCCCATCGTCCCTGTTCAGAGGGCACCCCCTGGGTCTTGGCGGCCAGCGCCGTTGTTTAGCGGTCCGCTGATATAGATCGGCGCGATCCCCGAAATCTGGCGCGGGCCATGCCAGCGAAATCTGCCGCGAGCACTGCCAGTCGGTCTTGGTCCCCGGGCTCGGGGCAGCCAGCGCCTGGAGCACCAGCTGGGAATGGCTTTCTCCCCGGCCTGGGTCAGATGGGGTGGCTGGTGGGCAGGGTGATGTAACGGCGGCCGGAGGGGACGGTCCAGCCCATGACGCCGGGTTCTCGCTGGTCCAGGCGCCAGCCGTGGGTCTGCTTGGCGCGATGGTGATGGCGGCAGAGCGGGCCCAGATTGCATTCGCAGGTCCGGCCGCCCTGGTCGTAGGGCTGGGTGTGGTCCTGGTCGCAGCGCCGAGCCGGGCGCCGGCACCCGGGGAAGGTGCAGCGCGTGCTGCGCGTCTCGATGAGATGACGCAGCCGGGGACTCAGCTGGTAGCCGGGGCTTTCGTGGCGATGGCTGCAATCCCCGGCCGCGATGGGGGCGATCGTGAACGACAGGGTGTCCGCGATTCCCGGGGGCGCCGGCAGGACAACGGCTCCTGGGCAGCGAGGATCTCCCGGTGGGTCGCTGCCGCCGGAGGATTTGCGGCGGCGCTGGCCACAGCCGTGCCCGAGAGCCCGTCCATCCGGGTCCGTGATCGTCAGGCACCAGGACGTGAAGGGATTGCCGGAGGCGGTGGCGACGATGGCGCGCACGAGGTCCGCGTCCAGCGGCCCGAACCCCGTCCGCCTCCCCCGCATGGTCGCTGAGGTGCAGAACAGTGGTCAGTGGCACGGTGAGGTTGATCCGCGCCGCCAGGCCATCCGGAACCGCGGGCGAGGGCGCGCCCACCGCACCGGACGGTGCGCCGGACGGTGCGCCGGCGGCATCCTCGCCCGATTCTGGCTCGAGGGCTGGCAGGGGGCGGTCGAGGAGGAAGTCTAGGTATGCGCGGGCCCGTAGCTCGTCCATCGTGCCGGTCAGCCCGGCCGCGCGCAGTTCGTGGGCCCGATCGGTGATCCGCTGGTCGGCGGCCAGGACGTCGGCCGGGGGCAGGTCCCGGCCGGACAGCGCCGCCGTACCCGCATCCTCCCGCCACCGCGTCACGCGGGCGTCTTTGGCCGCCGCTTCCCGCCGGCGCCGGGCCGCTTCTGGATCGACCTTGAGCACGGCACGGGCGGTCGCGGCGCGAAGCTGACCCGGCGTCATGTTTCCCGCCATGGGCAGGACCAGGGCCTCCGCGCCTGCCGCCGCGTCTGCGTCGAGCGCCTCGGTGGCGTCCGCGATGATCCTCGCCCGCAGAACATCGATTTCGCCGGCATGCAGCGCCTGGTTGGTGCCCGGCAGCCGGATGGCCAGCTCCAGCGCCAGGTTCAGGTGGCGCTCGGCCGACGGGCCCGACAGCACCAGCGCCGCCGCTACCTCGTCGGAGGTGAACTGACTGATCTCCGCGGGGAAGTCGCCAGATATCAGCGCCGCGCTGGCTTCGTCCGGGGATGCGGGGCCTGGGGGTCGCTGGCCTGGGGATGCGGGGCCGGCGGGGGTCGCTGGCCTGGGGATGCGGGGCCCGGGGGTCGCTGGCCGGGAGACACCGGGCCCGGGGATCGCCGGTCTGAGGATTGGCGGCTTGGGAGCGGCTGGCCGGGCGGAATCCGGTCCGGGGAAGCCAGCACTCCCCCCGGGGGTACCAGTTTGCGGTCCAATTCCGGCACGGTTCCGTCCGCGGGACGCCGCCGGGCGAGCTCAGCGACCGCCGCCAGGCCGCCGGCCGCGCACCACGATTCCAGCCGCCGCCACGCCTTCAGCACGCCGGTCAGGGCATCATCGCCGAGCTGGCTCAGACCGCGGTATCCGGGGTCGTTCTGATCGTCGGCCCTCGTCAGGTCGCCGACGAGCGCCGCCAGCGCCCCATTTGGCTGCAGTCCATCCAGAACACCGCCCGCCTCAAACCCAGTGGTCCCGCTTGCCTCCCGGCACCAGTCCGGCGGCCCCGCATCGAGCTCATCGTCATCGCCGATGCCGGGCCCGGCCTCGTCACGCCAGAGCTCCTCGTCGTAGTCCCGCTGATCGGGCGGCACGTTGTCACGCCACGGCTCATCCACTACAGGACCCTCACGTCCCGCACCCGAAGCCGCATCGGAAGCCATGCCAATCCCTCGCTCAGTGATAGCTGTTACGAACATAATATCGAGTTGCTGTCATTGCTGGCAAGAGCTTTAGGTAGCTTATTCGAATCTATTTTCGCATGGCACGTCACGATCACGACCGCCACGGCAGCCTTGACACGTGACCATTTAGTCACCTATTTTGTCAATGATGGCTGACGTCATGGACGACAGTGATGGACGACGAGCGGCGTGAGGGATGACGACGGGCGACGGTGATGGATGACGATGACCGGGTCTTCAAGGCGCTCGCGGACCGGACCCGCCGCCTCCTCCTGGACCGGCTCTTCGAACGTGACGGCCGCCCGCTGACCGAACTGGAGTCCGGCACCGAGATGACGCGCTTCGGGGTGATGAAGCACCTGCGGATCCTGGAGGAAGCCGGCCTGATCGTCACGCGCCGGTCAGGCCGGGAGAAGCTGCACTTTCTCAACCCCGTCCCGATCCGGCTCATCTACGACCGCTGGATCGACAAGTACACCGAGGGCCCCGCCTCGTTGCTCGCGAACATCAAGCACGCGCTGGAGGATGACTCATGATGGCGACGACCGACCTGACCACGCAGATCTACCAGGTGTTCATCAAGGCCACCCCCGAACAGGTGTGGGAGGCCATCACCAAGCCCGAGTACACCGCCCGCTACTTCCACGGCGCCCGGATCGAGAACACCGCGGGCCGCCACATCTCGCACGGGCCGGACGGTGAGACCTGGGGAGACGGCCCGGTCCTGGAGTTCGACCCGCCCCGTCGGCTGGTGCACGAGTGGCGCTCGCTGTATGACCCCGAGATGGCCCAGGAGCAGCCGAGCCGGGTCACCTGGGAGATCGAGCCGCAGGAGGGCGGCTACTGCAAGCTGACCCTCACGCACGACCGGCTCGACGGAGCGCCGAAGACCGCGGCCAGCGTCTCCGGCCCCGGCTGGATGTTCGTGCTCAGCGGCCTGAAGACGCTGCTCGAGACCGGTTCACCGCTCACCGGCAGCTAAGCGCGACGGCGATCTAGGACTTCGGCGCAGGAAGGCGCGGGAGGCGCGGGAGGCGCAGGATCACTCCCCGAGCTCCCACTCCCGGCGCAGATCGGCCAGCACGGTGTGGAACTCGGGGAACGTCTTGCGGACGCATCGGGGGTCATCGAGGATCAGGCCCGGCGTGCGGAGGCCGGTGATGCTGAAACTCATCGCGATGCGGTGGTCACCGTGGCATTCGATCTCGGCGGCCTTCGGCGTACCAGGCCAGATCTCGATCCAGTCGGGCCCGGTCGCGACCTGCACGCCGAGCCGCCGCAGGTTGACCGCGCACGCGTCCAGCCGGTCCGATTCCTTGACCCGGGTGTTGCCCACGTCGACGATCCGCACCGGGCTGTCCGCGAACGGGGCGATCGCGGCCAGGGTCGGCATCGTGTCGGAGATGTCGCGCATGTTGACCTCGGTGCCGCGCAGCGCGCCGGTCCCGGCGACCATGACCCCGTCCGGCTCGAAACTGACCCGCGCCCCCATCCGCTTCAGCACGAGCGCGAACTTGACGTCCCCCTGCAGGGAGTCCGGGTACAGCCCGGGCACGAACACGGTCTTCCCGGTCACCGCGGCCGCCGCGAGGAAATAACTGGCCGCCGACGCGTCCGGCTCGATCTCGAAGCTGCGGGCCGCGTAGCCGCCGGGGTGGACGGTGAAGTCGGCGCCGTCACGGGTGACCTTCGCCCCGAACTGCTTCATCATCCGCACGGTCATATCCACGTACGGAGCCGACACCAGGTCGGTCACCGAGATCGTCAGGCCCTCCCGAGTCGCGTCGTTGACCAGTGGCGCGGCCATCAGGAGCGCGGTCAGGAACTGCGACGAGACGCCCGCGTCCAGCGTGACCTGGGCACCGGTCATCCCCCGGGTCTCCACGGTCAGTGGCAGGTGCCCGTCGGCCCCCTTGTGCGTGACGGTGACGCCGAGCGCGCGCAGGGCCTCCACCATGGGGCCGACGGGGCGCCGGCGCATCTGCGGGGACGCGTCGAAGCGGAACGTGCCCTGGCCTGCGGCCGCCAGCGCGGGCAGGAACCGGGCGGCCGTGCCCGCGTCACGGCAGTAGACGTCGGCCGACGTCGCGGGCGGGCCGGACAGGCTGCCCATGACGACCCAGTCGTCGCCCGAGTCCTGCACGGTGTAACCGAGCGCGACCAGCCCCTCGGCGAACGCCTTCGTGTCATCGGACCGCAGCGGACGCCGCAGATAGCTCAGGCCGGGCGCGCAGGCGCCGAGAAACAGGGCGCGCGCGGTGATCGACTTGGATCCCGGAATCCGAACCTCAGCCACGACGCTCCCCGCCTGGTCACCGTCTCTGCAGCCTCGTCAGCCTAGCTGACCGGCGTCCGGACCGCCGCCGTCCGGACCGCCGCCAGCGCCGCGCATGGTTTGAATGCTTCTTAACGGACGTCGGCGGGGTCGGTCGTGCGTGCACGGCCCGCGGCGCTGGGGGTGCGGGGCCCTCAATGGCGCAGACGGCGGTCACTGGACCGCGCGTTCCACCTCCTGGGCCATGGCCTGCTCCCCCAGCGCATTCGGGTGGAAGGGGACGGCGACCGACGTGGGGATCAGGCCCTCCACCCACTTGGTCCCCGGGTGCTGGCAGGCGTCGTGCCCGACGCTGGCCGCGTAGGTGTTGACGAACGTGACGCCGTGGGCGGCGGCGGTCGCGGCCAGCATCCCGTTGAGCTGGCTTTCGATGCCGCGCAGGTAGGGCACGTCGCCGCGCGCGACCGCCACCTCGGGCCAGCAGCCGTTCCCGTTGACCGGCAGGATGCCGGGGTAGCCGACGAGCAGGATCCGGGCGTGCGGCGCGCGCTGCCGGATGCCCGCCAGGACCGCCGCTACCTTGGGGGCGGTCTGGGCCACCGCCTGAGCCAGCTGGTCGGTGCCACCGCTGGTGTAGTGCTGCTGGCACGGATGGCCGAACGGGTTGGTCAGGCTCAGCGTGGCGCAGGTGGTGGCGATGCGGCCAACGCCTATGTCGTCCCCGCCGACCTGCACCGTGACCAGCGTGTCGGCGGCCGAGAGGGCGTTCAGCTGTGGCGGCGTATCGGCCCGCTGGGCCTGGTACATGTCCGTCGTCGACGCACCGAAGCAGCTGACGTTGACAAAAGACGCCGGGCGCAGGGCCGCCGCCACCAGGGCCGGGTAGTCCTGAACCGAGCGCAGGCACGCCCGGGACGATCCGCCCTGGGCGTGTGGGAGCGGCGCCGCGGTGAAGGAATCACCGAGTGCTACGTACGTTCCGCTCAATCTGGCCGCCGGGGGGCCGGCCGCGCCGCCGTGAGCGCCCGTCGTGGGTGCGGCGGATGGGGTGGTCGCCGGCTTTCCCGCGCCGGCCGACGTGCACGCGGTCAGCAGGGCGCCGGGCAGAAGGAACCCAGCGAGCAGGAGGCTGATCGGCCTGCGACGGGACGCGAGGTGCGGGCTATCGGGCATCGGATCTCCCTGCTGCGGGGGCGCAGACGCGCCGGCCCGCACCTCACGCTACGAACCAGCCGCGTTCGGCACAACGATGCTGGCCGGGGATGGTGCGTGCGGTAGATCCGTGCTGCGCTGCGACGTCCGCGCCGGTCACCCGGTCACCCTCAGCGCTGCGCCGCGACGTCCGCGCTGGTCGCCCTCAGCGCTGCGCCGCGACGTCCACGCCGGCCGCCCGGTCGCCCCCAGTATTCGCCGCGAAGTCCTTGCTGCGGATGGTGAGCAGGGAAACCACTCCCGAGACGAACGCGATAATCGCGGCCACGAGCAGGATGTGGTCGAGGCCGGTGGTGAACGCGGTCCGCGTGATCGTGGCCACCTGCTGGCGTGCCTGCGGGGGAAGCGTCTGGATCAGCGTCCCGACCCGCCCGGACTGAACGGCCGTGGCGATCTGCGGTCCCTCGTGCGCCAGCCCGGGCGTGGCCGCTACCCGGGATTGCACCACGTCCTTGACCTGGCCGGAGAAGAGCGTCCCGAGCAGGGCGATCCCGGTCGCGATGCCCACCTGGCGGAAGGTGGAGTTGATGCCTGACGCCATCCCGGCGCGCTGCGGGGGCACGACGCCGACGGCGGTGGAAGCGAGCGGCGGGTTCACCAGGCCGACGCCCAGGCCGCCCACGATCATGCCCGGGATGAGATGGGTCCAGCCCGAGCCGGCGTCGAGCCCACGCATGAGCAGCAGCCCCACACCGATGAGGATGAGGCCGGGTCCGATGAGCAGCCGGACCGGCACCTTCGAGGACAGCCGCCCCGCCAGGGTCGCGGTCACCAGGATCGCGCCGGACAGCACCATGACCCGCACACCGGTTCCCAGGGCCGAGAACCCGAGGATGTCCTGGAAGTACAGCACGAGGTAGAGCAGCACCGAGAAGATCGACGCGCTGACGCCGAACGCCGCCACCGAGCCGCCGGTAAACGTCGGGAGCCGGAACAGGCTGAGGTCGAACATCGGGTGCGACGTACGCATCTCGGTGATGACGAACGCGACGAGCAGGACCGCCGCCACCGCGAAGCAGCTGAGGACCAGCTGGTCGGTGAACGAGCGCTGGTTCGACTCGATCAGCCCATACACCAGGCTGGCCAGCGCCACGGTGAACAGCGCGAAGCCGAGCCAGTCGGGCCGGCTGGCCTGGGGCGCCTTCGACTCGGACACCCGTAGCGCCGCGATGACAACGGCCGCGATGCCGAACGGTACGTTCACGAAGAAGATCCAGCGCCAGGACAGGCCGGTGGTCAGCACGCCGCCCGCCAGCGGGCCGATCGCCACGGCCAGCCCGGTGACTCCGCCCCAGATGCCGAACGCCGTGCCCCGCTCCTTGCCGCGGAAGGCGTCGGCGAGCAGGGCCAGCGAGACCGCGAACATGACCGCGCCGCCGACGCCCTGCAGGGCCCGGGACAACTGGAGCATGAGCGTGGTCTGGGCGAAGCCGCACAGGGCGGACGCCGCGGTAAAGATGACCAGGCCGACCAGGTACATCAGGCGGCGGCCGTACATGTCGGCCAGGCTGCCCGCGGTGAGCAGGAAAGCGGCCAGGGTCAGCGCGTACGCGTCGACGACCCACTGCAGGTCGGAGAAACTGGAGTGCAGGGCTCGCTGGATGTCCGGCAGGGCGACGTTCACGATCGTGATGTCCAGCAGCAGCATGAACGTGCCCAGGCACACCGCCACCAGTGTCCACCACTTGTTGCCGCGCTGCCTGTTGCCCTGCTCGTCGCGGCCCTGCGTGTTGCGGCCCTGCGTGTTGCGGCCCTGCGTGTTCTCGTGCTGCGGCTGATGGTCACCGTCACGGGCCTGCTCGCGGGTCCCGCCCTCATGTTGGCCGTGATGCCCACCGCGAGCGTGGTGGTGCGGGTGCTCCCCGACGCCGGGCACGTCTTCGTGAGCTTCGGTCACGACTGCTTCCCCCGGGAGTAATGAGACATATCCGCGCAGGCAGGGTGCCTGCGATCTGATACTGCCAGCGTCCCACGGCCCCCTGACAAAATGCATCGCGCCCCCTCCTGGCGCCGGATGTGACAGTACGTTAGGGCGTTGCCGACCAAACAATGATCAACATACCGACGCGTGAACATGATCGATCACGCGTACTTTCGCCGGGCAGCGCCCGGCGATCAGAGGCCAGCGTCCGGCGGCCAGCGAACACTACCAGGTGGGAAATGTCCCGGAATTGATGCACGGGTAATGCGGCCGACGGATAATTTATTACTGGAGCCGAGCCGCGTTCAGCGCATTTTCGCTTACGCTTAATAGCAGGACTTGCTTGGCTGCGGTCCCGCTCCCGGGACCGCAGCCAAACGCCATTTGTGCATGGACCTGCGGTGGTCAGAGACCGAGCGCGGCGAGCAGCTGGTTGAGCAGTGCCGAAAGCGACGTCAGGCTGCCCGGTCACGACAGAGGTAAGGCTGCCGGGGGACGCGGCCTGGGTTTTGGCCGCTGCGTCAGTCATTGCCGGCGCGGTCACAGCGGCACCAGCCGCGGTTGCGGAGAGGCCGACCAGTGCAATTGAACTGGCAGATAGAGCGGCGATCCGCTTCGGCGCTACTTTCATGGTCCACTCTCATTTCGGCGGTAATTGGACGGGTGTCATGTAACCTGTACGGCCACCACCAAACACACCAGATGGCACAAAATCGGTCGCCCTGTTGACAGCGTTGTCCGCAGCGGAGATCGTCTTCGCCGTTTCGCCAGTTGAGGCGCGCGTCACGCAGCGCCGGCCGGTCATTAAAGATCATGGAACTTTTTGATTGGCCACGCACAGTGATCATGGTGGTATCGGCGGGGCTGACGCACGCTGCGCGGAGTGCGCGGGGCGGTAAGAGCCCGCTGCGCGAGCAACGCCGCGGAACATGAAGAAGGACTTCCGCCCGCCGACTACATCCCCTTGTTCGCGCTGCTGGGCACGCAGCTAACCCGCGACGACCTGTACGCCATCGCCGACGAGCTCGCCAGTGAGAGCGACCCGCAGTCCGGACGGTACTACTCTGGGTCGGCCGCGGGCCAGCAGGCGGCGAACAGGGCCTCCTTGCCGTGCAGCTTGACCCGGTCGCCGCGGCCCAGCGAGCGCGCCAGTTCCGCCTCGGCGTTCTCGACGCGCAGCCATTCCGCGTAGCTCACGGGACGGAATCCCGCGGCGTGCCAGCGCCTCCTCCAGGGCCTGGACGCGGGCGCCGGCAGGCGCGGGCTCCCCGTCGGGGTACCGGAGCATGCCGGGCCGGGGCAGCGCCGTCTCCTCGACCGCGCTCCCGCTGGCCAGGTCGGCGAGCAGGCTCCGGACCGTCTCGGCGGCGTCGGACTTGTTGGTGCCGATCACCCCGGTGGGGCCGCGCTTGAGCCAGCCCGAGACGTACTCCCCGGGAAGCGGGATGCCATCGGGGCCGAGGACACGCCCGGCGGCGTTCGGCACCACGGCGGCGCGCTCGTCGAACGGGACGCCGTCGAGCGGGATGCTCTGGTACCCGACCGAGCGCAGCACCATCTGCGCCTCCAGTGTCTCCAGCTCCCCCGTGCCCTGGAAGGCGCCGTGCTCGTCGAGGCGGGTCCGCTCGAGGACGAGCCCGGTCACCCGTTCGTCCCCGGTGATCTCCACCGGCCGGAGCCAGAAGCGGATGGTGAGCGTGCGCGCGTGGCCGTCCTCCGGGACTGGAGTGACTTGCGAGGCGGATGTGGCGTCTGGGGCCAGTGCGGCGTCTGGAGCTTCTGGTGTGGCTGGGGCTTCTGGGGCAGCCGATGTGGCGGGAGCGGGGTCAGCACGGCCCGCCGCCCACTTCTTGATCGCGACCATGTTGCCGCGGACCCGGCGGTCGGACTCCGCGGCCGCCGCGCCCTCCCCCGCGCTGTCGAACGCGTCCAGGTCCGCCTCCGCGGGCGGGACGATCACCTCGACGCCGGGCAGCTCACCCAGCTCGCGCAGTTCCTTGGTGGTGAACTTGGCGTGCGCGGGGCCACGCCGCCCGATCATGTGCACCTCGCGGACCTTGCTGGCCTGCAGGGCCTCCAGCACGGGATGCGGGATGTCCGTGGTGTGCAGTTCGGCCGGATCGCGGGCCAGGATGCGGGCCACGTCCACCGCGACGTTGCCCACGCCGATGACCGCGACCGACTCGGCGTCGAGGGTAAAGGTCGCCGGGCCGACGTCCGGGTGGCCGCAGTACCAGTTGACGAAGTCGGTGGCCGCGTAGCTGCCGGGCAGGTCCTCCCCGGGGATGCCGAGGCGGCGGTCGCGCATCGCGCCGGTCGCGTAGACCACCGCGTCGTAGGCGGACAAGAGGTCCTCGCGGGTCACGTCCTCCCCGAGGTGTACCCCGCCGAGAAACCGGACGTCGGGGCTTTCCAGCACCTTGCGCAGGTACTCGGCGATCGACTTGATCGACTTGTGGTCCGGGGCGACCCCGTAACGAACCAGCCCGTAGGGGGTGGGCAGCCGGTCGAAGACATCGACCCGGACCCGGACGGGCGACGTGCCGGTGGCGTCCGCCAGCGCGGCCGAGTGCTTGACCAGCGCCTCCGCCGTGTAGAGCCCAGCCGGCCCAGAACCCACGACCGCGACCTCGAGCACTTTCATGCTCTCTAGATTAGGCTCAGGCGCCATCACTGGGGTCTTACTCGGCTTCGGACTGGTCCCTCGCGGGGTCGACTCCCGCGGCCGCCCGTTCGGCTGAATTATCCGGAGCGGCGACGTCAGCGTTCGCGCGGCGCGCCACCGCCTCGGTGATCTGGCGGGCCAGGTGCTGCGGCGTCAGGCCGACCGCGGCCAGAACCTCACTGCGGTCGCCGTGCGTGAGGAACTGCTGCGGCAGCCCGAATGTCTTGACCGGCACGTCGACATCGTGGTCGCGCAGCAGGCGGGACACCGCGTCGCCGAAGCCGCCGACGCGGCCGTTATCCTCGACCACGGCCACCAGCCGGTGCCGGCGGGCCGCGCCCACCACGGCCTCGTCCACGGGCTTGATCCAGCGAGGGTCGGCCACCGTGACACCGATGCCATGGTCCGCGAGGCGTTCCGCGACCGCCAGGCACATCAGGGCCATCGGGCCGGCGCCGAGCAGCAGGACATCGGCGCCCGCGTCCGGGCCCGGCTCGCGCAGCACGTCCATGCCGCCGAGCCTGGCCACCGCCTCGACCTCGCCACCGACCGTGCCCTTGGGGAAGCGCACGACCGTGGGGCCGTCGGCGACCGCGACCGCCTCGTCGAGAAGCTCGGTCACGCGGGCCGCATCGCGGGGGGCGGCAATCCTCAGGCCGGGCACGACCTGCAGGATCGATCCGTCCCACATGCCGTTGTGGCTGGCGCCGTCGGGCCCGGTGACGCCGGCCCGGTCCAGCACCAGGGTGACCGGCAGCTTGTGCAGGGCCACGTCCATCAGCACCTGGTCGAACGCGCGGTTCAGGAATGTCGCGTAGATCGCGACCACGGGGTGCAGGCCGCCCATGGCCAGCCCGGCCGCGCTGGTCACGGCGTGCTGCTCGGCGATGCCCACGTCGTACACGCGGTCCGGGAAGGCCCGCGCGAACGCCGCCAGGCCGGTCGGGTGCAGCATGGCCGCGGTGATCGCCACCACATCCGGGCGGCGCCTGCCGATCTCCAGGAGTTCGTCGCCGAAGACCTGGGACCAGGTCTTGGTCGGCGCACCGGGCACGGCCGCGATCCGCGGCGCGCCGGGCACCTGGTGCAGGCAGTCGTCCTCGTTTTCCACCGCGGGGCCGTAGCCGAAGCCCTTCTGGGTGATCACGTGTACCAGCACGGGGGCGTTATAGTCCTTGGCCCGGCGCAGCGCCTGCTCGACCATGGCCTCGTCGTGGCCGTCGATCGGGCCGAGGTACTTCAGGCCGAGGTCCTCGAACAGCATCTGAGGCTGCAGGACGTCCTTGAGGCCCTTCTTGATGCCGTGCAGCGTCCCGTACACCGGCGGGCCGACCACGGGCGTGCGGGACAGCGTGGTCTTGATGTAGTCGAGCACGTTCTCGTACCGCTGGCTGATCCGGACCGACGCGAGGTTGTTGGCCAGCCCGCCGATTGTCGGCTGGTAGGACCGGCCGTTGTCGTTGACCACGACCACCAGCCGGGAGTCCTCGGCCACGGAGATGTTGTTCAGCGCCTCCCAGGCCATCCCGCCGGTCAGCGCGCCGTCCCCGATGATCGCGACCACGGCCCGGTCGGTCTCGCCGCGCAGCTTGTACGCCTTGGCCAGCCCGTCGGCATAGGACAGGCTGGTGGACGCGTGCGAGTTCTCCACGATGTCATGATCGGACTCGGCCTGGCTCGGGTAGCCGGACATGCCGTCCCGCTGCCGCAGCGTCCCGAACTCCGCCTGGCGCCCGGTGAGGAGCTTGTGCACGTAGGACTGGTGACCGGTGTCGAAGATGATGCGGTCCCTGGGCGAGCTGAAGACCCGGTGCAGCGCGATCGTCAGCTCGACGACACCAAGGTTCGGGCCCAGGTGGCCGCTGGTGCGGATGACGGTCTCGATGAGGGTGTCGCGGATCTCACCCGCCAGGACGGCCAGCTGGTCCTGGCTGAGGCCCTTCAGGTCGTCCGGGCCTCCGATGGACTCCAACAGGGTCACGGTGGGCTCTCCTCGTCGGGTGGGACGGCAATTCCCAGAGTCTATTTGCGATGGTCTCCGGGACACACGCGACACCCGGGCAAAGACTGACGTGGGTGTCGCCTAACGCGCTGTTAGCCCAGCGTGATGTCGTTCGGCGGTGGGCCGCGCTGGCGGGTGCAGCTTAGCCGCCCGGGCGCGAGGAGCTTACCGGCGGGCTCAGGCGAGGTGGGCGGCGGCGGTCACTTCCGCGATCACCGCGGGGCCCGGCTCCCACAGGGTGGCCTGGTCAGCGTGGTCGGCGGGCTGCCCGATGGTGCGAACCGGAATGACGTCCGCCATGTGGCCGTCATGCCCGATGCTGACCACCGGCCGGGCCAGGGGCCGCGCGTCCGTGAGGCGCCAGTGGTAGGCGTTCGGCCTGGCCCACTCGCCGCAGTCGCAGGTGTCGCCGGACATCGCTGCGGAGCAGACATCGGCCAGCGTGACCACCGCGACGATGCCGCCGATGGCGGCCACCGGGTCGTCGGGATCCCACCCGGCGAACCACAGCAACGGCTCCTCGGCGGCCAGGAGATCAACGCGCATCGAGGCGTAGATCGCCAGTTGCCCGCGGTAGGCCGGCGCCCAGTCCCGGTTCTCCACCGGCTTGCGTCCGCGCGCGATGGCCCACGCCCACGGCTGGCGCACGCTGAGCAACTGCACGTTTCCTCCCACGGCCCGTACCGGATGGCCCCGTCGCCCGTTTACCGGCTCGGTGTTTGGCTTGTGAATATTTGTACTCTGCTGGGGCGGAAATGGATTGGGAGTCCGCACAGAAACAACCCATAAATTCCATCGATGTCACTCAGCGTCCGGCGCCATGGCTGACGCGCCGCGGAACGGGCGCCGATTTCATAACTTTGAGTAGTTATCGGCGGGCGTGCTGTCGGCTTCCGGGGGCGCGGCGGGGCGTGGAGTCACGCCTCCGGCGGGCAGCATCTTCGGGCGTCCGGCGAACAGGCCGACGGCGAGCTCGATCCCGCAGATCAGCAGCAGGACCGTGACCGGGACCGTCCAGCTGCCGGTGGCCGCGCGCAGGAAGCCTACGGCCAGCGGGCCCGCCGCCGCCACCAGGTAGCCGACGGACTGCGCCAGCGAGGACAGCGACGCCGCGGTGCCCGGGTCGGGCGCCCGCGCCATGGTGAAGTAAATGGCCAGGCCGAGCGCCGCGCCCTGGGCGGCCCCGAGCACCAGCATCCACACCGCCGCCGACCCCAGGGGGGCCCACAGCGCGCCCGCGAGGCCGCCCGCGGTGACGCCGACGACGGGCACGACCAGGAAGCGCTGGTCGGTCACGCGCTGGGCCAGCACCGGGATGCTCAGCGAGGTGAGCAGGTTGCCCAGGCCCATCACGGCCAGCAGCGTCCCGGCGGCGGCAGCGCTATCGCCCCGGTCCCGGAACAGTTCCGGCAGCCAGGACACGGCCCCGTAGTAAAGCAGGCTCTGCAGGCCCATGAAGGCGGTGACCTGCCACGCCAGCGCGTGCCGGTGCACGCTGGCCCGGTGCCGCACGGCCGGTCCCTCCGCGGGCGCGGGCCGGGTGGCCCGGTGGTAGCGGAGCTGGGTGATCCATATCAGCGTGGCGGCGCCGGCGGGCAGGCCCCACAGGCCGACGATCACGGGCACCGACCCGCCGGTGGCGTTGTAGAGCGGCACACTGACCAGGGAGGCGATCACCGCACCGACCGCCAGGCTGGTCAGGTACACACCGATGAACAGCCCTGCCCGGGCGGGCGCGCGCCGCTTGATCATGCTCGAGAGCAGGACGTTCATCACGGCGATGGCGCCGCAGGCCACGATGGTGCCGGGGAACAGCATCGTGCCCGGCAGCGCCCCGCGCAGCAGCAGGCCGCGACAGCAGGGCCAGCGCGCCGAACAGGACCTGCTCCTCCCCCAGCCGCCGGCTCAGCCCGGCGGCCAGGCCGGAGACCGCGCCGAAGCACAGCACCGGGGTCGCGGCCAGGATCGTCACCGTCGCGGACGACAGATGCAACTGGCTCTGCAGCTCGGGGAAGACCGGGGGGAGGCTGGTGATGGCGGCGCGGAGGTTGAACCCGAGCGCGATGATCGACACGACGAGCAGAGCCGCTTCCAGCGACCGCCGGCCCGGCTCGCCCGCCGCCGGAATTGCCTCGTCCGGACTCCGAATTCTCCGGCCAGAACTACGGCAGCAGGAGCAGTTTGCCGGTCGTGCGCCGCGCGGCCAGGTCCTCGTGCGCCCGGGCCGCGTCATCCAGCGGGTACGTGCCGCCGATACGGACGTCGAGCACGCCCTCGGCCATCCAGCCGAAGAGGTCGCCCGCCCGCCACAGCAGCTCGTCCCGGTCCGCGATGTAGTGCAGCAGGGTGGGCCGGGTCAGGAACAGCGAGCCACCGTAGTTCAGAACCTGCGGGTCAAGCGGTGGCACCTGGCCGCTGGCCGCGCCGTACAGCACCATCATGCCGCGCGGGTGCAGCGCCGCCAGACCGTCGTCGAAGGTCGCCTGGCCAACGCCGTCGTAGACGACATCGCAGCCGCGGCCGCCGGTAACGTCCGCGACGGTGGCGCGGAACTCCTCGTAACCCACCACGTGGTCGGCGCCCGCCTGCCTGGCCAGCGCGGCCTTCTCCCCGGCTGCCCCGCCCGAGGTCGTCGCCACCACGACGCCGCCGCGCCGCTTGATCATCTGCGTCAGCAGCAGCCCGACGCCGCCGGCCGCGGCATGCACCACGGCGACGTCCCCCTCGCGCACCGGGTAGGTGCTGAAGCACAGGTAGTGCGCGGTCATGCCCTGGAGCATCACCGCCGCCGCGACCTGCAGGTCCACCTCTTGAGGCACGGGCACGGTGCGGGCCGGCGGGGATGACCGCGTGGGTGGCGTAGCATCCCGGCGCGCCCGCCCAGGCCACCCGGTCGCCCACCGACACCCCGGCGACGCCGGGGCCGACCGCGGTGACCGTGCCCGCGCCCTCCGCCCCCAGGACCACGGGAAACTGGGCCGGCTTGTACCCGCCAACGCCCTGGCGCGTGTAGATGTCCATGAAGTTGACGCCCGCGGCGGCGACCTGGACGAGCACCTGGTCCGGCCTGTGGTTCGGGATCGGGGTGCTCAACGACGTTCAGGACCTCGGTCCCGCCCAGCTTCTCGACCACTACCGCGCGCATGCGTACCACTCCCTCGTTGGAGACTTCCCGGCTGACCCGCCCGGACAACGATAGAACGCCAACGGCCACCCAGCCACGCCCGAGGGGTCCCCCGCCAGGCGCCCGCCGCCCGCTACCCGGCGACGGCGCCCTCGGGCGGGATGTCGTGGGCACCGGCCGGCAGGCGGCGGGAGACGAGCTCCTCGCGGATCGCCTCCAGGTGCGAGAGCTGGCCCGCCGCCGGGGTGACCGTCCCGGCACCGGCACGGTCACGCCGGACAGGACGTCATCGGTGCGCGCGGCCGGGAGCGTCAGCACGTCACCGAAGCCGGGAGCGGCCGCATCCCGCGCGGTCAGCGCGGGCAGGTTCCACCGCTGCTCAACGGTCTTGAGGATCGAGGTGTGGTCCAGCGGAACACTCCCGGCCTGCTCAATTGAGGCCAGCCCGTTCCCGTTCGCCATCAAACCCTCCTCGGATAGCCAGTCAGCGCTTACATCCTGTACCTCTTGGTAAGCGCCGGCGGCTGAATCACCGAGTGTTTGCCACCGGTTACGGCTATCTTTGCGGCCTACTTTGTGCCCTGGTCGCGGAGCATGCGCAGGACGTACTGCATGATGCCGCCGTGCCGGTAGTACTGGGCCTCGCCGGGGGTGTCGATCCGGACGATGGCACGGAATTCGCGGCCGTCCGCGGTCACCACGACCTCCTTCGGCACCTGGCCGGAATTGATGTCCTCGATGCCGGTGATCTCGAACGTCTCCCGCCCGGTGAGCCCGAGCGACGCGACCGACTCGCCCGGCTTGAACTGCAGCGGCAGCACGCCCATGCCGATCAGGTTGGACCGGTGGATCCGCTCGAACGACTCCACCAGCACCGCGCGGACGCCGAGCAGCGCCGTGCCCTTGGCGGCCCAGTCGCGGGAGGACCCGGAGCCGTACTCCTTGCCGCCGAGCACGATCAGCGGCGTGCCCTCGCTCGATGTACTTCCGCGAGGCGTCGTAGATGCTCATCTGCTCGCCGTCGGGCAGCTTGGTGGTGACCCCGCCCTCGGTACCCGGCGCCAGCTGGTTCCGCAGCCGGATGTTGGCGAACGTGCCGCGGATCATCACCTCGTGGTTGCCGCGGCGCGAGCCATAGGAGTTGAAGTCGCGGCGCGGGATGTCGTGATCGGTGAGGTACTGCCCGGCCGGGCTGTCGGTCTTGATCGCGCCGGCCGGCGAGATGTGGTCGGTGGTCACCGAGTCGCCGAGCAGGGCGAGCACCCGGGCCCCGTGGATGTCGGTGACCGGCTGGGTTCGTCCGGCATCTCGTCGAAGTACGGCGGCCGCCGCACGTAGGTCGAGTAATCGTCCCAGGCGAACGTGTCACCGGACGGGATCCAAGCGCGCGCCACCGGTCGTCGCCTTCGAACACGTCGGCGTAGTCGCGCGTGAACATCTCGGCGGCGACCGCGTCCTGCACGACCTCGGCGATCTCGGCGGGCGACGGCCAGATGTCCCGCAGGTAGACCGGCTGCCCGTCGGTTCCGGTCCCGATCGGCTCGCTGGCCATATCGACGTCCATCGACCCGGTCAGCGCGTACGCCACCACCAGCGGCGGCGATGCCAGGTAGTTCATCTTGACGTCGGGGTTGATGCGGCCCTCGAAGTTCCGGTTGCCGGACAGCACCGCGACGACGGCCAGGTCGCTGTCGTTGACCGCGGCGCTGATCTCCTCCGGCAGCGGCCCGGAGTTGCCGATGCAGGTCGTGCAGCCGAACCCGACCAGGTTGAAGCCGAGCTTGTCCAGGTAGGGCAGCAGGCCGGCCCGCTCGTAGTAGTCCATGACCACCTTGGAACCGGGCGCCAGCGTGGTCTTCACCCAGGGCTTGCGGCTCAGGCCGGCCTCCACGGCCTTCTTGGCCAGCAGGGCCGCGCCGACCATGACCGACGGGTTGGAGGTGTTGGTGCACGAGGTGATGGCCGCGATCACGACCGAGCCGTGGTCGATGGTGACCTTGGTGCCGTCCGTCCAGCGTGGCCTGCGTCGGCTTGGACGGCCTGCCGGCGGGCTCGGCGGCGCATCGGGTCGGAGGCGGGGAAGGTGTCGGCCACGCCGTCGTCCTGCTGGAGCCCGGCACGTACGCGGTCACCGCCTCGCGGAAGGCGTTCTTGGCGTCGGAGAGGGCCACCCGGTCCTGCGGTCGCTTCGGCCCGGCGATCGACGGCACGATGGTGGCCAGGTCGAGCCCGAGCTCCTCGGAGAACTGGCCCGCGGCCCGGGTCGTGCCACAGGCCCTGCTCCCTGGCGTACGCCTCGACCAGCGCGACGTGCTCCTCGGCGCGGCCGGTGAGCCGCAGGTAGGCCAGGGTCTCGTCGTCGATCGGGAAGATCGCGCAGGTAGAGCCGAACTCGGGGCTCATGTTGCCGATCGTGGCCCGGTTGGCGACCGGGACGGCGGCCACGCCGTCACCGTAGAACTCGACGAACTTGCCGACCACGCCGTGCTTGCGCAGCAGTTCGGTGATGGTGAGCACCAGGTCGGTGGCGGTGGCCCCGGCGGGCAGCTCACCGGACAGCCGGAACCCGACCACCTTGGGGATCAGCATGCTGATGGGCTGGCCGAGCATGGCCGCCTCGGCCTCGATCCCGCCGACGCCCCAGCCGAGGACGCCGAGCCCGTTCTGCATCGTGGTGTGCGAGTCGGTGCCGACGCAGGTGTCAGGGTAGGCGCGCACGGTGCCGTCGCTGTCGCGGGTCATGACCACGCGGGCGAGGTGCTCGATGTTGACCTGGTGCACGATCCCGGTCCCCGGCGGGACGACCTTGAAGCCGTCAAACGCGGACTGGCCCCAGCGCAGGAACTGGAAGCGCTCCTTGTTCCGCTCGTATTCGAAGTCCACGTTGCGCTCGAAGGCGTCCGGCCGGCCGAAGACGTCGGCGATGACCGAGTGATCGATCACAAGCTCGGCCGGGACCAGCGGGTTGATCTTCGACGCGTCCCCGCCCAGGGCCTCCATTGCCTCGCGCATGGCGGCCAGGTCCACGACGGCCGGCACCCCGGTCAGGTCCTGCATGATGACCCGCGCCGGGGAGAACTGGATCTCGGTGTCCGGCTCGGCCTTGGGGTCCCAGCCGGCCAGCGCGCGCACGTGGTCGGCGGTGACGTTCAGGCCGTCCTCGGTGCGCAGCAGGTTCTCCAGCAGGATCTTCAGGCTGAACGGAAGGCGCTCGGCGCCCGGTACGGCGTCGAGCCGGTAGATCTCGTACGACGTGCCCGCTACGTCGATCGTCGCGCGGCTGTCGAAGCTGTTCCCGGTCATCGTCGTGAGCCTCCTCGCCCATCCCCGGAGGGCGTCCGCGTGACGTTCGGTACCCGCTCCGGCTGCGTCTTTACCTGTTCCCGCTGCGTCTCAACCTACAGTATCTCGATATCAAGCTATCCAGCAAGGCGCTATGTTACCGACGAGTAGATCACATGCAACGCAGATCAATAATCTCTAACGGACATGGGCGGGAGCCCACCTACGGCGAGCCGCCGCCGAGGCGCAGGTTACGGCGAGCCGACGGCGCGAGCTACGGCGAGCCGCGGGCGCGGGTTACAGCGAGGCGCGGGCGCGTCCCCCTGGGCCAGCACAGCGCAGCAGGGGGATCCGGGGGGTCGTGCCACTCCAAATGGCAAACAGCCAACCCAAGCCGACGCCTGGTGATCGATTGGACCACCGAATTGTCACCCGAGCCCGCAACGAAGGGGAACAGCAGTGACACCGAGTTTCCGGGTTTGCTCCCCCTAAATGGAAAGCGGTAAATCTAATGGAAAGCGGTAAATCTCGCCACGGCATTGCTGCTGGTGGCGGGGCTGGCCCGCTAGCCAAAGCAGCGCCGCAGCGCTGGCCGCCCCCCTTGGTCGTGGACCGCGCGGGTATAGTTCGGTTTTCCCTCTCGGCGGCCTCTCCCCCGGACAGGCGGCAGGGCCGCGAGGTGAGGCTGATCTCATGACCAAACCGACCATCCTCGCGGTCGACGACGATCTAGAGGTCTCCGCCGCGATCACTCGCGACCTGAGCGCCCGCTACGCCACCGACTACCGCGTCGTCCGCGCGACGTCGGGACCCGAGGCGCTGAACGTGCTGGCCACGCTGGCCCTGCGCGACCAGCCAGTGGCGCTGATCGTCGCCGACCAGCGGATGCCGCAGATGACCGGCATCGAGATGCTCGAACAGGCCCGCACTCATGCGCCGGGGGCGAAATACCTGCTGCTCACGGCCTACGCCGACACAGACGTCGCCATCCAGGCGATCAACGACATCGGCCTGGACTACTACCTGCTCAAGCCGTGGGACCCTCCACAGGAACGGCTGTACCCCGTCATCGACGACCTGCTTGCCGACTGGCGGCAGGCGAACCCAGACCACACCTCCGACGTGCGGGTGGTCGGGGACCGGTGGTCCGACCGCAGTCATGACATCAAGATGTTCCTGGCCCGCAACTACGTGCCGTACCGGTGGTACGACGTCGAGCGCGACGCTGAGGCCCAGCGGTTGCGCGACCTCGCGCATGCGATGCCGGCCGACCTCCCGCTGGTGCTAGTCCCCGACGGTGAGACGCTTCGGTCGCCGTCAATACTCGAGCTCGCCGACGCGCTCGGGCTGCGCACCACCGCCCGGCAGCCGCTGTACGACGTGTGCATCGTGGGTGGCGGCCCGGCCGGTCTGGCCGCCGCCGTGTACGCGGCGTCGGAGGGCCTGAGCACCGTCGTCGTGGAGCGCCAGGCGCCCGGGGGCCAGGCCGGTCAAAGCGCGGCGATCGAGAACTACCTCGGCTTCCCCAAGGGGCTGACCGGCTCCGACCTCGCCCAGCGCGCCATCGCTCAGGTTTCCCGTTTCGGCGCCGAAATGGTCCTCGCGCGCGACGCCGAGGGCTTTGAGGTCCGCGGGCCCGTGCGCGCTGTGCTCCTGGCCGGTTCGGGAGAGATCGAGGCGCGCTCGCTCGTCGCGGCGACGGGCGTGTCCTACCGGCGCCTCGAAGCAGCCGGGCTCTACGAGCTGACCGGCCGCGGCGTCTACTACGGTGCGAACGCCAGCGATGCGAGCCAGACCCAGGGCGACAACGTCTACATCGCCGGGGCGGCCAACTCGGCGGGCCAGGCCGCGCTGAACCTGTCCCGCTATGCCAAGCGGGTGGTGCTGGTGGTCCGGGCGGCGACGCTCAGGGGCACAATGTCGCGGTACCTGATCGACAGGATCGCGTCCGCGCCCAACATCGAGGTCCGGTACCGCAGCGAGATCGTGGGGGCCCGGGGCGAGGGCCACCTCGAGAGGCTCACGCTCGCCGACAAGGACTCCGGCGCGGCGGAGGAGGTGCCATCGTGCTGGCTGTTCGTGTTCATCGGCGCCTCGCCCCGCACCGAGTGGCTCGGCCCCGCTGTCGCCCGTGACGACAAAGGGTTCGTCGTCACGGGGCAAGATCTCCTAGGCCCCGCCTATGCCGGGCGCTGGCCCCTGCCTCGTTCGCCCTTCGCCCTCGAAACCAGCGTGCCCGGTGTGTTCGCCGCCGGCGATGTCCGGCTCGACTCGATGAAGCGGGTCGCGTCGGCCGTCGGGGAGGGCGCCATGTCGATTTACCAGGTGCACCGCTACCTGGCCACCATCTGATGCGCGCCGACGAGCTTCGCGCGCTCAGCCTGTTCGACGGCCTGACCGACGATCAGCTGGGGGAACTGATCGAGGGCAGTACCGAGGTTCGCGTCGAGCCTGGAGCCGTTCTGTTCTGTGAGGGCGAGCACGCCGACTTCTGGTGGGTGCTCCTCGATGGCGACATCGACCTCGTGCGCCACATCGGCCGTGAGGACATCGTGGTCAGGAAAATGGACGTACCGGGTAGGTGGGCCGGCGGGTTCCGCGCCTGGGACGAAAACGGGTCTATCTCGCGACCGGCCGGGGGGTGACCGACGGGCGAGTGCTCCGGGTGCCTGCCCAAGTGCTGCGTGACCGGTTCAGCGCCTGGTTCCCGTTCGGCAGGCACCTGATCGAGGGGCTGTACCACACCGCGCGCTCCATCGAGTCGACGGCACGGCAGCGCGACTCCCTTGTCACCCTCGGCACCCTCGCCGCCGGCCTCACGCATGAGATCAATAACCCGGCCGCCGCCGCGACCCGGGCGGTCGACGCCCTCGAGACCGCATGCCACACGCTGCTCTCGTCCCTCGGCCGGCTCGCCCAGGGCGAGATCTCGGCCCGGCAGTTCACCGCGCTCGATGCGCTGCGCCGGGAGATCGAGCCGCAGGCGGCGGTCCAGGACCCGCTAGCCCTGGCCGATCACGAGGAAGCCCTGGCGTCGTGGCTCAGCCGCCACGGCATCGTCTGTGAGTGGACGATCGCCCCGCCGCTCGCCGCTGCGGGGGCCACAACCGCCTGGTGCGAGCGGGTAGCTCTGGTGCTGGCGGGACCGGCCCTGGGACCAGGCCTGGAGTGGATAGCGAGCACCCTATCCGTCGCTACGCTGCTGTCCCAGCTGAAGGATACGAGCCGGCGCATCTCCGAGCTTGTCGGCGCCGTCAAGTCGTACTCGCAGATGGACCGCGCGTCGATGCAGCACATTAACGTGACGGACGGCATCGAGAGCACCCTGCTGATGCTCGGGTATAAACTCCGCGACGGTGTCACGATCGTGCGTGACTACAGCGCGGACGTCCCACGGATTGAGGCGTACCCCGGCGAGCTGAACCAGGTGTGGACCAACCTGATCGACAACGCCATCGACGCTATGGCCGGCGCAGGCACGCTCCGGCTGTCGACCCGGGCCGAAGGGAACGACGTCGTTGTCGAGGTCGGCGACACCGGCGTAGGTATGCCGCCGCACGTGGCGGCCCGCGCGTTCGAGCCCTTTTACACCACCAAGGACGTGGGCAAAGGCACCGGCCTGGGCCTCGACGTCGCACGGCGCATCGTCGTGGAGCGTCACGGTGGTGCTATAACTATCGACTCCCGACCAGGCAAAACGGTCCTGCAAGTCCGCCTCCCCGTCCGGCCGCCCATGCCCCGGGGGCGATGAACAGGCCGATGTGCGGGATGGCCACCTGGTGCAGCGGCCTCGTCGAACTCGCTGGGCCGTACCGTACCTGCTTCTTCAAGAGCGAGCGTGGCTAATGTTACTGATGGGTAGGTGGCGTGCGACAGCACGGCAACTGGCTCACTGGCATCTTCTGGCAAGCTGTCCATCACGGCCTTCGCTAGTGATCATGTGTCCTTTGGCGGGAACAAATGATCAGGCGGAGGCCGCACTCATGCGCAGCGACACGCCGGGCAACGGGCGCAAAGTCAGCAAACCTCCCGGGCATCAGCGGGAAGGTAAACGGCAAGCTTAGGACAGTGAGCAGGCCAAGATCGGCAGACTTTCACCGGAAAATTGTCACGGAATTTAGCCGAGAAAAGCTTGTTCACAAAGGCAAATAAGGTGTAACCTGCAAATGTTGCTCCGGACCCCGGCTGACAGGTATGGCAGGGTGGGCCGGAGTTTTGATGTCCGGCCACACCGCTCGCGCTTCCAACCAGAGAGGGTGTGAGTCACTGGACTCCGTCTTTGCTTGCCTGGCAGGTGAAACGAACCGTCGTTAACGGTTTTAACCATGCCACCGGACGCTAACCGCAAGCGTAAGACTTGTCCCGGCTAACCGGCCGCGGGAAAAGCCGATCGCCACAGCCACGAATCCACCCAGCGAGCGAATGCACTGGGTATATGGCGCACCTTATCGAGATTTACGGTTCGCAGGGCACATTCTAATGGGCGGGCCGAATTCACATCCGAATAGCTCAGCAACTCACGCACCTAGCCGCCAAAGAAGGGAACGGCATGATCTCATTCCGACGAGGAGCCGCCGTGGCGCTCGCCACCGCGGCCCTGGCGATCGGCTTCGCCCTGCCCGCGAGCGCGGCAACGGCGGGGCCAAAGGCGCTGGCGGGTCCTGCGCACAACACCAGCCTCACAAGCGTCACCGCAGCCGCCACTACAACTCAGGCTCAGGCTGGCAGCCACGCCAGCAGTCTCACTGGCGGAGCTAGACCACTCATTAAGTGGAACCCGCTCTGCGCGGTCGGCAGCAGAACGACCTGGGTCTTGATCTTCGAGTTCTATCTCCCCTCTCGTGCTGTCAGCCACTGGTGCTTCGGCTACACGGGCACCTGGTATTTTCCATCGAACGGGCTAGACCAGGCCACATACTTCTGCGCCGGGAATAACTGGGGCAACATAGAAGTCAGATGGCAGGGGTACGTTACATGGTACTCCTTCTCACCCGGAACGCGTATTACTTGGCAGCCCGGCTCAGCCACACTGATGTCCCTCACAATTGGTGGATGGTACGGCAGCAATACTTGCCTGGTCTAGCTAGCTAGCACGCTCCTTGCGGTTCGCCGGCGGCAAAGAAGGCCATGCGCGTCGCGGCGGCTCCCACGGGTGTCGCCGCAGGCGCGGTGGCCTTTTGCGCGCCTACGCGCACGAAGTCGAGCGCCCACGGCCGCCGGCCGCCCATTTGTAGTTCAGCAGTGTGACCAACCGATGTTGGCGCGAAGCTGATTCGGATAGATTTATGCGCTCTCGGGTAAACCAAAACCAGCAAACGCGCTGACCGGCGGAAATACTGACAACGGTGACAGGGGGCTTGCCTCGGCTGTCAGCCGTTTCCGTGCAGCACACGGCGCCAGAAACGCCCGGCTGCCCAGGAGCCGCACCCGGGCCGAGAACGGCAACCCCAGCGGCGGCATACTGTGGATGCAGCCCGTGCCGTCAGGGAGAAGACAGCCGCCCATGCAGCCTCCCCAGCAGTGACGGCAGTGATGGGTCTGCCCACCCAGGCGCGAGATGGCCTTTTCCACTCCCCCATCATGCGCCGGACGGTGCCGCCCCATTAAGGTCGGGTCTCGGCGCCGGCGGCCGGTCCGGGGCCTGCGGGCCACACGGCCGAGGAGGCGTCGAGCGCATGCGTTTCGCCATCAAGACACGACCTGAGCACACCACCTGGGCGCAGATCCGCGACGTCTGGATAGCGGCCGACACGATCCCCCTGTTCGAATCGGCGTGGAACTGGGACCACTTCTACCCGCTGTCCGGTGACCTCAACGGCCCGAACCTCGAGGGCTGGACGATGCTCGCCGCGCTCGCTCAGGCGACGAAGCGGATCCGGATCGGCTGCCAGGTGACGGGCATGATCTACCGTCATCCGGCGGTGCTCGCGAACATGGCCGCGACCGTCGACATCATCTCCGACGGCCGTCTCGAACTGGGGCTGGGTGCGGGCTGGAACCAGATGGAGTGCGACGCCTACGGGATCGAATTGCCCCCGCTCCGGGAACGTTTCGACCGGTTCGACGAGGGCGTTGCGGCCATCGCCTGCCTGCTCGAACTGGAGACGACCACGCTGGCCGGGCGGTACGTCCACCTCACCGACGCCCGCTGCGACCCGAAGCCGGTCCAGCGCCCCTATCCGCCGATCACCATCGGGGGACGTGGCCGGACCCGGACGCTGCGCACCGCGGCGCGGTGGGCGCAGCAGTGGAACTCCCTCCCGGACAACATCGAACAGTGGCGTGACCTGAAGCAGACCCTGGTCGGTCACTGTGACCGCATCGGGCGTGATCCCAGCGCGATCACGTGCTCGGTGAACGTCCGGATCGACCCGGACACCGGCATCGAGCCCGCCGTATCGCTCGCCACGGCCTACCGTGACGCTGGCGTGGATCTCGCCATCATGAACCTGCCGCACGGGGTCAAGCCGGACTTCCTCGCGCCGCTCGCGGACGCGCTGGCGCCGCTGGCCTGAGCCACCCGGCAGCAGCCCCCGTGCTCGCGGCCGGGGGGGCCGTGCCGGGAAGGGCGGCCTCGGCAAAAGGGCCGCACCGGGAGGGGCCGTCAGTTCTGGCTGGGTGGGTCCGGCGCCAGCCGGCCCCTGCCGCTGCCGATCCCCGTCTCCTTGAAATAGTCGCTGATCAGCTCGCGCTGGCGCTGCATGAGCTCGTCGAAGTGCTTACCAACGTTGTTGTCGCCGATGGCCTCGACGGTGAGGTACAGGTCCTTGATCCGCTCGAGCTTCTCCTCGGACCCGTCGCGCCCCGGCTCCCGGTCCGGGCCGCCCGCGACCAGGTTCGGAGCGCCCAAGGTCCGGGCCCGCCAGGTCCGGCCCAGCCAGGCCGGCACTGCTCGGGTCCGCTTCTGCTGGGTCCCTGGCCGGGGACGTCATCTCGGCCGGGAGCGGGTCGGTGGTGGTGAAGTCACTGAGCTTGGGCTGGGCCGGATGCGGCTCGAAGGGCCCGCGGAACGGCTGGGTCTCGGCGCCCGTGTTCGGATCGTCAGGGGCCACGTATGGTTCCGGGTCGGTCGCGTCGCCGTACGCCGGTGCCGTCCCGGGATCGGCGGCCTCCCTGCCGCGGGGAGCGCCGTCGCCGTAGCCGGCCGTCTCACCCGGCACCGTGGCGGGCTCGTCGCCGTAGCTAGCGGGCTCTTCCGCGTACTCCGCGCGCTCGTCGCGGTAGCTGACGGGCTCATCGTCTGGCTCCGCTGGATCGGAGAAGTGGACGGCCGGATCTTCGGGGCTGCCGCCGGAGCCAGAGACCGCCCGTTCGGGGCCGGGGGCATGCGAAGGTGACTCCTCGGGCGCGCCGTAGCCGGGTGGGTCCTGCGGCTCAGCGTAGGAGTAGACCGGCTCCGGAGGGCTCGAATCGCGGTAGACCGCCGGACCGCCGTCGCCCGGGTCGACATAGGCCGGGCCGTCCGGTTCCCGGTAGGCGGCCTCGGCGTGGGCCGGCTTCTCCGGCTGGCCTGCGGGCATAGTCGTCTGAGCGTGTGTAGCCGGGCTCAGGACCGCCGTAGGCGGCGGCATCACCCGGCTCCCCGTAGGCGCTCGCGTGGCGTGGATCGGCGTACGCGTCGCGGTAGGCGGCCGGTTCGCCCGGGTAGCCGGCACTGCGCCGGTCACGGTAGCCAGGTGGCTCGCCCGGCCCGTAGCGGCGCTCGTCCGGCGCGTCGTAGCCGAATGCCTGGTCCGGCTCATCACCGCCGTAGCCAGAGTCCCCGCGCCGTCGTACCGGATCGGATCGTCGCGGCCGTCGTAGCGGCCGGGCTCCTCGCGACGGCCGCGGTCCGGCTGGTGACGGCCGGATTGGTAACGGCCGGGGCGCTCGTCGTAGCTGACCGGCGCGTCCCCGTCGTCATAGCCGAACGGCCCCTCGCCGGAGTCATCGTCATACCGGGAGCGTCATCGGGGCGGGCCGGGTACCCGTAGCCGCGCGCCTGCCCGTAATCGGGCCGTCCCCCGTTTCCCGCCGTGCGCTCGTAACCGGGACGTGTTCCGTGGCCCGGGGCACGCCCGTACTCGGGCCGGGCGCCGTCGTCTGCGCCGGGCCGGTACCCAGGAGGCGGGCCATTTCCGGGGGCCGCCCCGCGCCCCGGCGGAGGACGGTAACCGGGCGGGCGCCCGTAACCGGGCGGGGCGCCGGGGCCGGGCGGACGGGAGTAACCGGCGGGCGCGCGGTAGCCGGACGGGGGCGCCGCGGCGCCGTAGCCCGGCTCGTCGGCGGGAGCGGCGTAACGGTACGTCCCGTCGGTGCCGTCGTACGCCGGCTCGGGTGCGCGGTCATACCCGGCCTGGCCGGGGGCGCCGTTGTGGTCGACCGCGGGCATCGGGCCGGTCGCGAGCAGGCCGCCCCAGGGCGCGTCCGGACCAGGGGTGTCGCCGCCGCCCGACCCGGAATGGAACTCCTCGCCCTCGTTGACGGCGTAGGCGTAGCCACCGTCGGCGTAACCATGGTCGTACGGGGGCCCGTACGGACCCGGGTAGGCCGCGCCGGGATACGGCGCGCCCGCCGGGCCCGGCGCGGTCCCGGGCGGCGGGTAGTAACCGGCCAGGCGGGCCGGGGTAGCCATTCTGCGGCGGCCTGTAGGGGGCTCCGGGAGGCGCCGGGTACGGCCGCGGGCCCGGAGCCGGTCCTGGCGCGTACCCGTACGGCTGCCCCGGCGGGGACGCGGACCCGTAACCGGGCGGGTAACCGGATCGGCCGCCAGACCTGGGCCCGGGCGCGTAAGCGGCCCGTGGCCCGTAGCCGGGAGGCGCGTAGGGCGGGTTGCCATACCCGGCCGGCGGTTCCTCGTCCGGGTCCACGTCGGAATCGGGTCCCGGTGGGTAGGCGGCGCCCGTTTGATAGCCCGGGGCGTGCGCGGGGACGTGGTTGCCGCCGGGACCGTGGGCCGCGGGCGGCCCGTACGCCGCCCGCGGATCGTAGGGCGGAGGATAGGCGTACCCGGGGCCCGGGCCATACTGCTGCGGCGGCCCGTAAGCGGCGGCGTCGTAGGGGGCAGGCCCGTAGCTGGCCGCGTCATACGAGCCGGGCCCGTAGGGAGGCGCGTCATAAGAGCCGGGCCCGTAGGGGGGCGCGTCGGGGCCCCCCGCGTACGGTCTGCAGCAAGCACGCAGAACGAACCAAAGGCGCCACATA
>CAVUNW010000014.1:0-240228 GCA_963742865.1 uncultured Actinomycetes bacterium | reverse complement strand
CTTCCTGTGTCGTCTTGAGCGCACGCTCGAGCGTGCTGGGGCCGTCGGCGGTCACGTCGACGTGGTATCCCTCACGCCGGAGCGCGCGGGAGAGGGGCTCGGAGATGGACTCGTCGTCCTCAGCGAGCAAAACGCTGGTCATACCTTGATCGTAGAGCGTGCGCCGGCATGCCGTTTGCTCGCGCCGCTGTCACTCATCACGGAACCCATTTCAGCTGGGTGTTCAGGGCTCCGGGCGGCTCATACCGGGGCGATGCCGTGCCGTCGCCGCGGCACGCCGCGGTCCTTGCCCCGCGCGGCGGCGAACCGGCGGATCAGCTCGCCCCGCAGTCCTCGGGCTCGACGACGTCGTCGACCACGAGCTCGCTGGCGAGCTTCATGAGGTCGATGTCGGCTCGTACTCGTCGCGCAGCCTCGCGGCACGAACGCGTCGCGCTCGGCCCGGCGGCGATCTCCGCGATCTTGTTGAAGTAGACCGCGTTGACCGCGGCCTGCGGCGCCCATCACGGCGATCGACGCCGTCGGCAGCGCGATGCACGCGTCCGGCTCGAAGCCGGGCCGCCCATCGCGTAGAGCCCGGCGCCGTACGCCTTGCGCACGATGACGCAGATCTTCGGCACCGTCGCCTCGCTCACGGCGGCGATCATCTTCGCGCCGGCGCGGATGATGCCCTGCCGCTCGACCTTGGTGCCGATCATGAAGCCGGGCACGTCGGCGAGGTAGAGGAGCGGGATGTTGAACGCGTCGCAGAGCCAGATGAAGCGCGCCGCCTTGTCGGCGGAGTCGACGAAGAGCACGCCGCCCTTGAGCATCGGCTGGTTGGCGACGATGCCCACGGCGCGCCCCTCGATGCGCGCGAAGCCCGTCGAGGATCTCCCGCGCGAAGAGCGCCTTGATCTCGAGCAACGAGCCCTCGTCGACCGACCGCGTGACGTACCGCCATCATGTCGAACGCCTTGTTCTCGTCGGCCGGGACGACCTCGCGCGCAGGTCGGCCTGCCTCCGGGTCGCGGCGCGCGGCGCTCGCGCGGCGGCGGCCTGCCGCCAGTTCTCCGGCATGTACGCGAGGTAGCGCTTGCAGAAGGCGATCGCCTCGTCCTCGGTCTTGCAGCAGGACGTCGCCGCAGCCCGACACGCGAGCAGTGCATCTCGCGCCCCGCCCATCTCCTCGAGCGTCACCTTCTCGCCGATGACCATCTCGGCCATGCGCGGGCGAGCCGAGGTACATGCTCGCGTTGCCCTCGACCATCACGACGACGTCGCAGAACGCCGGGATGTACGCGCCGCCGGCCGCGCTCGGCCCGAAGAGGAGGCACACCTGCGGCATCGTGCCCGCTCATCTGCACCTGGTTGTAGAAGATGCGCCCCGCGCCGCGGCGGCCGGGGAACATCTCGATCTGGTCGGTGATGCGCGCGCCCGCCGAGTCGACCAGGTAGAGCATCGGCACGCCGAGCGAGACGCCGTCTCCTTGATGCGGAGGATCTTCTCGACGGTGCGCTCGCCCCACGAGCCGGCCTTCACGGTCGAGTCGTTGGCCATGATGGCGACGGGGCGGCCGGCGACGTGGCCGGTCCCGGTGACGACGCCGTCGGCGGGGAGGCCTCGGCCATCGCGTTGGCGAGCCGGCCGTCCTCGACGAAGCTGCCCGCGTCGACGAGGTGCCGATGCGCTCGCGCGCGAAGAGCTTGCCCCTGGCGGCCGCGGCCTCGTGGTAGCGGGGGCACCACCGCGCTCGATGCGGGCCCGCGCCGCCGCGACGGAGTCCGCGGTGGAGGGGGCGTCCGGGGCGGCCGAGGAGGTGGCGGCGGACGAGGCGGCGGGAGCGGGAGAGGCCGCGGCGGAAGGGGCCGCGGCGGGATCCGCCGGGGGCGTGGAGCCGGTGGCCGGTCCGGCCGGATGCGCGTTCACGCTTGGCGAGCGTACCCCGGCCGCCCGGCGGTTATAGCTCCACGGTGCGGCCCGGCTCGAGCCGCTCGAGCCGCGCACCGACCGGATCCCCGGCCAGTGCCAGCCAGTTGGTGAGGCCGGCCAGGCCCTTGTCGCTGAGCATCGCGTCGTGGATCGCGAAGCCCTGCCGCGGCCTGACCTCACGCACGTAGTCGATCATCTCCCCGGTCTTCAGCCAGGGAGCGCTGGCCGGCACCAGCAAGACCGGGACCTCCTGATCGGGCACGGTGAGCGCGTCGCCGGGGTGGAAAACGGTCCCGTCGATGAGGAAACCGGTGTTGGCCACGACCGGGATCTCCTGGTGGATCAGCGCGTGCCGCGCCCCGTAAACGTGCACGCTGAAGCCGGCCACCTCCACCGCGTCGCCCTCGTCCAGGGCGTGCACCCGCGCGCCGAACTGCGCGAACTGCCCGGCGACCGGCCCGTTCGTCCACAGGGTCAGCTCCGGGTGGCCGGTCAGCGCGGCGAGCAGGCGGTCCGCGTCGAGGTGGTCGAAGTGCTCGTGGGTGACCAGGACCGCGGTCGCCCCGTCCAGGGCGTCCGGCTCACTCCAGACACCGGGGTCGACGACGAGGACCGCGCCGTCCTTCTCCAGCCGGACACAGGCGTGCGTGAGCTTGGTGAAACGCATGGCACTCCCCCGGAATGCGACGGATCAGGACTCCTTTACGACCATATCGAGGGCCTGAACGGACCTACGAGGGGCTGGCCCCGGGCGCGGAGCCCTCCTCGGGCGAGGCCAGACGGGGGCCGGGACGGGGCGGCCCAGGATGGGGCACCGCTCAGCGATCTTCGCCCGCGAGGCGGCGCTGCTCCTCCTCGACCAGCTCGAACAAGATGGCCTGGACGCGCTCGACGCTCGGGATGTCGGTCAGCACGATCTGCCCGTGCTCGCCCGGTGACTCCACCACGAGGCGGCCGGCGCCGAGCAGCCGGTCGAGGAGGCTACGGGTGAACGACACGTCGCTGATCCGGGCCAGCGGGATGTCCCGGCCGCTGCGGGTCAGGATGCCCTCGCGCAGCCGCAGGCGGCCCGAGGTGAGCTCATACGTCGTCGTCTTCCAGCGCAGCACCGGCCGCAGCACCCAGGCCAGCAGCAGGACCACGGCGACGGCCGCGGTAACCAGGCGTTCCGTGCCGGCCGCCGATCCCGCCGGGATCGCCGTCAGCACCACGATCGCGGCCACTACCACCAGCACCCCGAAAATCACCGGCCACAGCAGCACCTTCCAGTGCGGATGAAGGATCAGAATGCTGCGTTCCTGCCCGCCCGACGACGCGTCAAGGACCATGGGCCTCATCGTGGCACGGCGCCGGGATCACGGTACGCGGCTGCCGGGACAAGTAACCGGCCTCTGCACATATCGCCGATCTCAGCGCACATGCCGGACATCGCCCGCGCCGACGGACAGCCGCCCCTCCGGGGTGCTGACGACGCCGGCCGTCCGCGTCGATCCCGGTGGCCATGCCGTGCCGCGCCGTTCCCGCCGGAAGCTCGACCCGCACCCCGCGCCCGACGGTCGCGCACAGGCTCAGATAGGCGGCCCGCAGACCGGAGGCTTCCGGATCACCGGGAGGGCTCGTGCCGCGCCAGGCCAGGTACCAGCGCTCGAACTCGCCCAGGATCCGGCCCAGCAGCCGGGCGCGGTCCAGGCTGGCCGAACCCTCCAGCCGCAGGGATGTCGCCCGCAGCGAGCCGGTGGCGGCCGGGGGCAGCTCGTCCCCGGCCGTGGACACGTTGACGCCGACGCCGATGACAACCGCGTCCCCAGATTGTTCGGCCAGGATGCCGGCCAGTTTGCCGGGTCCCAGGAGCACGTCGTTGGGCCACTTCAGCTGGGCGCCGAGGCCGGAAGCCTGCCGGACGGCCGTGGCCGTGGCGACCCCGGCGAGCAGCGGGAGCCAGCCACGCCGGGCCGGGGGCACCCCTTGCGGGCGGACCAGCAAGGAGAACGTCAGCGCCGCCCGGGGCGGGCTCAGCCAGCTGCGGCCCATCCGGCCGCGGCCCGCGGTCTGTTCCTCCGCCACCAGCACGAGGCCCTCGGGCGCCCCGCCGGCAGCCCGCGCCATCAGGTCGGCGTTAGTGGAGCCGGTCTGTTCCGCGACGGAAATATCGCGCCACAGGCCGCCTGGCCGCACGATCTGCCGCCGCAGCGCCGCCTCGCTGAGCGGGGGCCGGGACGGAGGCTGGTGGTCTGTCATCTCGGCGCCCATTGTCCCCGGCGCCCGGCGCGGCGGCCACACGGCACGCGGTCCGGGACGCGGGGCCGGGGAAACGAAAAGGGCCCCACGGAGGTGGGGCCCTTCCGGCCGGACGGCTCCGGATAGCCCGGGGCCGTTCGTTAATGAATGATCAGTACTGGCCACCCTGGCCACCCTGGCCACCCTGGTTCTGGTCGTAGCCACCCTGGTCACCCTGGTTCTGGTCGTAGCCACCCTGGTCACCCTGGTTCTGGTCGTAGCCACCCTGGTCACCCTGGTTCTGGTCGCCGCCGTACTGGCCGCCGCCCTGGCCCTGGTCCTGGTTGCCGTAACCGCCCTGGTCACCCTGGCCTTGGTCGCCGTACTGGCCCTGGCCCTGGCCCTGCTGCTGGCCCTGCTGGTCCTGGTCCTGGACGCCGAGGTAGTTCTCGCCCGCCCGCTCGCCCTGCTGGACCTGGCTGTCGAAGCGGTTGCCGGTCTTTTCGTCGGCGAACTCGGCCGCCTTGTCGAAGGCGCTGTCGGACTGCTCGGAATGCTCGCTGGCGAACTTCTTCGCGTCGTCGCCATACTCGCTGAAATCAGGCATGGGTGCCCCCTCTTCCGTCGTTGGCTGGATCGCCCGTGCTCGTACGGGAACCCGCTTCCCCCGACCGTTGATCGATAAACCATGCCGGGTGCGCCCGCATGGCCGCTGACCGGATCTGACCTGCCCGGATCGGCCCCCCGGCCACTGCCTGGCCACGAAATGATCAGGAAGAGTTAACCGCCGATGCGGATACGGAGCCGCCGGAAGCCCTTGCCCTTGTTCTCGATCTTGATGACCTCGATCCGGCCCACCTGCCGGGTGGACGCGACGTGCGTACCGCCGTCGGCCTGCTGATCCAGCCCGACGATATCGACGATCCGGACGTCCTTGACCTCGGGCGGTACCAGGTTGGTGGCGGTGCGGATGATGTCCGGCAGCGCGAACGCCTCGTCGCGCGGGAGCACCCGGACGTCAATACGCCGGTCCGCGGTGATCTCGGCGTTGCAGGCGTCCTCGACGGCCTGACGGAATCCATCCGGGACCGCAGGCAGGTTGAAATCCATGCGCGCGGTCATGGGTTCCATATTGCCGCCGGTGACGAGCGCGCCGAAGTCACGGAAGACGACGCCGCACAGGACGTGCAGCCCGGAGTGGGTGCGCATCAGCGCCGTGCGCCGCGCGTCCTGGACCGCGCCGCGGACCGCCGTGCCGGGCAGCGGCACCGGATCCCCTTCCGCGGGGATCAGGTACAGATCGTCACCCTTGCGCGCACCTTCGATGCGGGTCTGTACGCCACCCCAGAGCAGAACGCCCTGGTCCGGTGGCTGACCGCCGCCGCCCGGGTAGAACGCGGAGCGATCGAGCACGATCCCCTCGGGCCCGGTGGCGAGCACGGTCGCGTCCCACTCGCGCAGCGTCTGATCATCTAGTTCGAGCCGATGCGTTCGCCATTGAGTCTCAGCCACCCGAGCAGCCTACTGCGGTGCTCCGGCTCATGATTGGGTCCAGGTTCCCGCCCGCATCGGAGCGGGAACCCGGGCCGGACAGAGTAATGCCCGCGGAACGGCACCGTTCCGCGGGCGACATGAGCGGCTGGACTGTCCTTGGGTGACGCGCCCCCGGGCGACGCGCCGCGCTGGGGCCTGTCCGTCAGGCGACGCGGCGGGTGGCCAGGATGCGCCGGATGTCCGCGGTCTCCTCATCGCTGTAACGGTCGAGGATGGCGTCCAGGTCGTTCAGGTCGCTCTGCGACCGGTAGGTCGCGAGGTCGTCGGCGAGTGACTTGCGCGCGGCGCGCGCGTCACGGCTTTCGCGGATGTCGTCCCGGATCGCCATCAGCCGCCGGCCGAGAGTGCGGGTGCTGCTTTCCATAATTTCCTGTCCTCAGCATCGGAGATCCTTCGCTCACCAGTCTCGGTGCTATCGACCTATGCGTCCAATGAAAAATGATCATGTGAACGATGAGCTAGCGTCATGTTATGGAGACGGATTCTCTGCGCTGGTTCCAGCAGGTCGCCGACGGTACGACCGTGACCGAGGTCAGCGAGCTCGAGGGGGTGACGCAGTCGGGTGTGTCCCGCGCCCTGGCCCGGCTGGAGGCGGAGATCGGCACACCGCTGCTGCAGCGGTCCGGCCGCATCCTGCGGATGACGCACGCCGGGGCGGTGTTCAAGCGGCACGTCGACGCGATGATGCACCAGCTGGACGACGGGATCGCCGCCGTCAACCAGCTCATCGAGCCGGACACCGGGACGGTGGCCCTCGCCTTCCAGCATTCCCTGGGCACCTGGCTGGTACCGGACCTGGTGCGGAGCTTCCGGGCAGGCCATCCGCACGTCCGTTTCCAGCTCACCCAGGTCCGGGACGAGCTCCATTCGGCGCCGCTGGCCGGCGGTCATGCGGACCTGGAGATCGGAACGCGCCGTCCGCACGACCCGGCCGTGCGGACGCGGCGGCTCGCCCTGGAACCGTTGCGGCTGGCGCTGCCGCGCGACCATGAGCTCGCCGGGCAGCCGCGCCTCCGGCTCGCGGAGGTGTCCGATGAGCCCTTCGTCAGCCTGCGCCCGACGTCCGCGCTGCGGCGGCTGACCGACAGTCTGTGTGATCAGGCTGGTTTCGTGCCGGATGTGGTGTTCGAGGGTGACGACCTGTCCACCGTGCGCGGCTTCGTCGCGGCGGGCCTGGGGGTCGCCATCGTCCCGGCGCCGCGCGCGGGCTCGCCGGAGGCGGCGAGCGGGCCGGTGCTCTACCGCGAGATCGCCGACCCCGGCGCGGTCCGGGAGATCACCCTCACGTGGTCGGCCGAACGGCGCCTGCTGCCGGCCGCCGACCTGTTCCGCCGGCACGTCATGCGGCGGGCAAGCGCGGGACGCGTGCCCACACTGTCGGAGTGACATCGCGCGGGGTGCCGTGCATAATTAGCTGTACAGTATGTCTGACAAAACTGCGGCCGGGGAGGGGATTGCGTGAGCCCTCGCGCCTATAACCTCGGCCAGCGCCGCGGCCCGATCGACCGGGGACGCCAGCAGATTCTGGACGCGGCGCGCCAGCTGCTGGCCGGGAGCGAGAGCTACACCGCCTTCACCGTCGACGCCGTGGCGCGGCGGGCCGACGTGGCCCGGGCCACCGTCTACTACCAGTTCGGCTCGAAGGCCGGGCTGCTGGAGGCGGTCTGCGACGCGCTGGCCGAGACCGGCCAGATGCCGGAGCTGGCTGCGGCGTTCACCGAGCCGGACCCGCGCGAGGGGCTGCGCCGCTTCATCGGCTGCTTCGGCCAGTTCTGGTCCGCGGACCGGGCCGCCATGCGCCGGCTGCGCGCGCTGGCCGCGCTCGACCCCGACGTCGGCGCGGTCATCTCGGCCCGGGATCAGCGACGACAGGAGGGACTGACGGTGCTGGCCGGCCGGCTCGCCGGGACATCGGTGCTCGCGGCCGAGCCCGGCCATGCGGTCCGGGTGCTCTTCATGCTCACCAGCTTCGAGACGTTCGACGCACTGGCCGGGCCGGATCAGGACCTGACGGCCGTCGTGCCGGACATCGTTCGGCTCGCCGAGAGAGCACTGTCACTCGCCGGGCCTGGCGTCTGGTAGGCGCCGTGAGCCCTCGCCGCCACCCGGGCTCCCGGCCCGGCAGGCCGGATCAGCCGGTGTTCTGGAGGCCGGCGGCGACGCCGTTCACGGTGAGCAGGAGCAGGCGCTCCAGCCTTTCCCGTTCGGCGGGATCGTCCGCGGCCGGCCCGCGCAGCGCCGACAGGGCCCGCAACTGCAGGTGCGACAGCGCGTCCACGTACGGGTCGCGCAGCGCGACGGCGCGCGCCAGGACCGGCCGGTCCGCGAGCAGCCGGTCGTGCTGGGTGACGGCCAGGACCAGCCGCATGGTCAGGTCATATTCGGCCAGGACCCGGGCGGATAGGTCGTCCCGGCGGCCGAGGGCCAGATAGCGCTCGGCGATCCGGCGGTCGGTCTTGGCCAGGCTCATCTCGGCGTTGTCGATGAGCACGTTGAATAGCGGCCACTCCGCGTAGGCCCGCTGGAGCTCCGCCAGGCCCGCCCCGTCACCGTCCGCGCCGGACTGCACGACGGCGGCCAGCCCGCTGCCCAGGCCGAACCAGCCAGGCAGGTTCACCCGCGTCTGCGACCAGGCGAACACCCAGGGGATGGCGCGCAGGTCATCCAGGCTAACGGCGGACCGGGACAGGCCGCGCCGCGACGGGCGGGAACCGATCCGCAGGCCGCCAATCTCCTCCAGCGGGCTGATCCGGGCGAACCACTCCGCGAAGCCGTCACTTTCCACCAGGGTGCGGAAGGCCCGCCGCGCCGCCTCGTCGATCACGTCCGCAACCCCGCGGAAGCGCAGGGAGATCCCACTGCTGCTGCCGGTGCGGGCGGGCGAGGAGGCCAGCAGCACCGCCGACGTCACCTGCTCCAGGTGCCGCTTCGCGATCGCGGTCCGGCCGTAGCGGGCGAAGATCACCTCACCCTGCTCGGTGACCTTGAACCGGTCGGCAACCGAGCCGGGTGCCTGGGCGAGCACGGCCTGCCCGGTGGGGCCACCACCACGGCCGAGCGCGCCGCCCCGGCCGTGGAACAGCGTCAGCCGGACGTCGTGGGCTTTGGCCCACGACGCCAGCTCGGCCTGCGCGTCGAACAGCCGCAGCGTCGCGCTGGCGGGCCCGAGCTCCTTGGCTGAGTCGGAATAGCCGAGCATCGCCTCCAGCTGCCGGCCGCTGGCGGCGAGCCGCTCGGCGACCGGAGCCAGCTCCAGCATCTCGGTCAGCACCCGGGGTGAGTTGGCCAGGTCCTCCCCGCTCTCGAACAGTGGCACCACGTCCAGCACCGGGGCGTTGCCGTCCGGCATGGCCAGCTGGGCCAGCTCGTACACGGCGGCGATGTCCCCGGCCGACCGGGTGAAGCTGACCACGTACCGCCGGCACGCCTCCGGGCCGAACCGCCGCTGGATCCAGGCGGCCACGCGCAGGGTCGCGAGCACCTCCTCGGCCTCCGCCGACAGGGGCGCACCGGGGGGAGCGGCCCGCACCTCGGCCAGGACCCGGGCGTGGACCGCGCTGTGCTGCCGGATCTCCAGCTCGGCGAGGTGGAAGCCGAAGGTCTCCGCCTGCCAGATGAGGTGCTGGACCTCGCCGTACGCCTGCTGACGGGCCCCGGCGGCAGCCAGGGATTCCTGGATCAGGCGCAGGTCGGCGGTGAACTCCTCCGGGCGGGAGTAGGCCAGGTCGGCGTGGCGATTGCGGGTCGCCTCCAGCCGGGCCGCGACGTACAGCAGGTAGGTGCGGTACGGCTCCTGCGGCGAACGGGCCGTGATCTCCGCCAGCAGCTCAGGATGCGCCGCCTTGGCCACGTCCAGTGCGCGCCGCAGGCCCGGCGACGGCGGCGTCGCGGCCTCATGCAGGGTCAGGGCCCGGCCAACCCGGGAGACGGCCCGCTCGAAGGCGCGCAGGACGTGATCGGCCTGGATGGTGGCGGCCTCCCGGGTGACCCGCGCGGTCACGAACGGGTTGCCGTCCCGGTCGGCGCCCACCCAGCTGCCGAACCGGAGGAACGCGGGCACCTCGGTCGGGACGCTGCCGCTGTCCGCGCCCGCGACGGCGTGGTCCATCGAGCGGTAGAGCGCGGGCACCGCCCGGAACAGCGTCTCGTCGAACGCGGTCATCACCGAGCGGACCTCATCGATCGGGTCCATGGCGCTGGCCCGAAGCTGCGACGTCCGCCACAGCAGGTCGATCTCCTCGCGCAGCTCGCGGAGGGTCTCGGTGCGGTCGGTCGCGGCGAGCCGGGGATCATCGAGCGCGTCCAGCAGGGCGGAAATCCGCCGCAGCGAGGCGACCACCGCGCGGCGCCGCGCCTCGGTGGGGTGAGCGGTGAACACCGGGTGCACGCGCAGCCCGGCCAGCAGTTCCTCCAGCCGGTCACCGCCGTAGGTGCGGCGGATCTCCCGCACCGTGGCCTCCAGGGACTCCGGCAGCGGGTGCCCGGTCACGTCCCGCTCGCGCAGGGCCCGGATACGCTGATGCTCCTCGGCCAGGTTGGCGAGGTGGAAGTACACGGTGAAGGCGCTGGCGACCTGCTCCGCGCGGTCCAGCGGCCACGAGGCGACGAGAGCGGCGATCTCGTCGAGCGAGCTGCCCGGCTCCGCCTGCTCACCGTCCAGGTACGGGGCGTTCGCGCGCCGCGACTCGATCACCGCGTGCCGGAGCTGCTCCACGTCGTCCAGCAGATCCTGGCCGCCGGCCTCACTCAGCACGCCCCCGAGCAAGCTGCCCAGCAACCGGACGTCGTGCCGCATCGGCTCCGGCATCCGGTACCGGTCATCGTCCCGGCTGATCATCTCCCGCTTCACGCCGCAAGCGTAGCGAAACGCCCACCGTCGGCCTCGCTACCCTTAGCCTCATGACGACGCACCCCTCCCCGGAGCCGGACGCGGGGCCCAGCAACGGCCCAGACCTGCACACCACCGCGGGAAAGATAGCCGACCTGGAGCGACGCCGGCAAGAGGCCGTGCACGCCGGTTCCGAGCAGGCGGTGGAGAAGCAGCACGCGAGGGGCAAGCTGACCGCTCGGGAGCGGATCGAACGGCTGCTGGACCCGGGCTCATTCGACGAGTTCGACGAGTTCGCCCGGCACCGGGCCACCGACTTCGGCATCGCCGAGAACCGCCCGTACGGTGACGGCGTGGTCACCGGGCACGGCACGATTGACGGACGGCCGGTGTGCGTGTTCAGCCAGGACTTCACCGTCTTCGGCGGCTCGCTGGGCGAGGTCTACGGCACCAAGATCGTCAAGGTGATGGACCACGCGCTGAAGGTCGGCTGCCCGGTCATCGGGATCAACGACGGCGGCGGCGCGCGGATCCAGGAGGGCGTCGTCGCGCTCGGCCTGTTCGCGGACATCTTCTACCGGAACGTGATGGCCTCCGGCGTGATCCCGCAGATCTCGCTGATCATGGGGCCCGCGGCGGGCGGGGCGGTCTACTCCCCGGCGATCACCGACTTCACCCTCATGGTGGAGGGCACGTCGCACATGTTCATCACCGGTCCCGACGTGATCAAGACGGTGACCGGCGAGGAGGTCACCTTCGAGGAGCTCGGCGGGGCGCACGCGCACGCCGTCCGGTCCGGCGTGGCCCACTACCAGGCCAAGGACGAGGACGACTGCATCGAGTTCGCCCGCGACCTGCTCTCCTACCTGCCGTCCAACAATCTCGAAGAGCCGCCCGTGATCGAGCCGGACGATCCCGTCCCGGCGGACGAGGTCACCAGCGAGGACGAGGCTCTCGACACGCTCATCCCGGACTCACCGAACCAGCCCTACGACATGCACACGATCATCGCGGGCGTGCTCGACGATGGCGACTTCCTCGAGATCCACACGGGGTTCGCGCCCAACATGATCTGCGGCTTCGGCCGGGTGGCCGGCGCCCCGGTCGGCGTGGTCGCCAACCAGCCGATGCACTTCGCCGGCTGCCTGGACATCAACGCGTCGGAGAAGGCGGCCCGGTTCGTCCGCACCTGCGACGCCTTCAGCATCCCGATCCTGACATTCGTCGACGTCCCCGGCTTCCTGCCCGGCGCCGACCAGGAATGGAACGGGATCATCCGGCGCGGCGCCAAGCTGATCTACGCCTACGCCGAGGCCACCGTGCCCAAGGTCACGGTCATCACGCGCAAGGCCTACGGCGGCGCCTACGACGTCATGGGCTCCAAGCACCTCGGCGGCGACGTGAACCTGGCGTGGCCGACGGCGCAGATCGCCGTCATGGGCGCGCAGGGCGCGGTGAACATCCTGTACCGGCGCGAACTGGCCGCCGCCGAGGACCCGGACGCGCTCCGGGTCCAGCGGGTCGCCGAGTACGAGGACACGCTGGCCAATCCCTATATCGCGGCCGAACGAGGCTATCTCGATGCCGTCATCCGGCCGGCCGAGACCCGCTCGGAAATAACCCGCGCCCTCCGCGCCCTTCGCACCAAGCGCCAGACGCTGCCCCCGAAGAAGCACGGCAACATCCCTCTCTAGCCCGAAAGCCGAGGTGGGCGTATGAATACGCCCGATATTTGGGTAGCCAAGGACGACGGGAGCGATATCGTCCGCGCTCACGCGATCGTCGGAGTAGGCATCGACTACAACGGCAACATCACCGCACGACTGGGCCACGGCGAGGGCGCGACCGTCACCCTTGCCGATCAGGGCAGGCATGGTGGAGTGCACCCGCCCGCCGATTTTCACCGCCAGCTGATGCGGATCATCGCCCAGCTGTCCGACGCGTCCGGAGCGTTCCTGGTGCGGCCGGTCCGCGACGAGGCGCGCGGCTGGGAATGGACCACCGAGCCGCTGTAACGAATAGTCGAGGCCGTGGGCGGCGGCTACCCGGGCGAGGGTGGAGTGGAGGGCATCGCGGGCCGAGGGGGACAAGCCGGCGAGGAGCTCGGCGTCTACTTCGCGGGCGGAGCAGGCGGAGCGAGCGGCGTGGCGGCGTAGCTCGTGGCCAGTCTCGGTCAGCTCGATGACGCGCCGGCGGCGATGGGGCCATGGCGGCCGGCGGGCTCAGGCGGAGGTAGCGGCCTTGTCCTGCTGAAGGTGGTCCAGGACCTGGGCGAAGTGATCGCCAAGGGCCTCGGGGACACGCTGGGACATGGACTGGGCCAGCATCGCGTCGACTGCGGCCTGGGCCAGCGGCCGGAGGCGCCGGGTGATGGCAGCCACCTCCGCGATGTCCTCGCCCTGCAGCATGCCGTCCCTCAGGTGGGCGGCGAGCACGTGCCGGGTCACCGTGCCGGCCAGCTCACTGGCGGCCGCGTCCACGTGCGCGCGGAGCCGCCCGGCCATGTCCAGCACCTCCCGGAGCGGCATGCCCGCGGATACCAGCTGAGCGCCCGCACTGAGCAGCCGCGGGCTCGGCACCCGGTATCGCGCGCCGTCGGGCTCGATCAGGCCGAGCGCTACGGCCCGGGCCACCTCCTCCGGGCCTACCTCGCCGCCGAACACCTCGGCCAGCCGGGTCGCGGTGACGTAGGCGGGGATCTCGTCGGACCACGGCAGGCCCACGGCGGACTCGAGATCGAGGATCTCGGTGATGTCGCCACCGCGCTCCCAGACAGCCAGCAGCTCGCCGATGTTGGCAAAGGTGTACCCGCGCTTGAGCAGCTGCCCGATCAGGCGCAGCCGGGTCAGGTGAGCGTCGGTGTAGATGCCGACGCGCCCGTCCCGGCGCGGCGGGGCGAGCAGGCCGCGGTCCTGGTAGACGCGGATGTTGCGCACGGTAGCCCCCGCCAGCCGCGCCAGCTCGTCAATCCGGTACTCGCCCATGGCATCAACCTTACGCAGGCGGCCGGTCCCGCCCGGAGATATTTCTCTGTTGTATTGAGACAATATCCATTGTAACGTTTGGCTACGCGCGCCCTCCGGGTCCGGCGGGATCGCCCGGACGCCGGGAAGGGAGCACCGTGGCTCGTGAGACTCTGGTCAGCCTGATCAGGCGATCGGCGCTGACGGGCCGCACCGCCCTCGTAACGGGGGCGTCGGGCGCGTTCGGCTCGGCGACCCTCCAGGTCCTCCGGTACCTGGGAGCGAACGCGATCGGTATCGACCGCAAGCCCGGCGATGGCGTCCTGGCCTGCGATGTCACCGACGACGATAAGGTGGCCGCGGCCATCGGCGAGGCCACCCACGAGCTCGGCGGCCGGCTGGACCTGCTAATCCACTACGCAGGGATCGGGCCCGCGGTCGATGCGGGGCGGCCGCCGGACGCCGACACCCGGGAAGCCCTCGACGTCAACCTGCTCGGCACCTGGCGGGTGACCGCCTCGGCCATGCCCGCCCTGCTGCGCGCGCGGGGGCGCGTCATTGTCACCGCCTCCCTGCTGGCCGTGGTCACAATGCCGTTCACCGCGGCCTACACCGTCTCCAAGCGCGGCGCGGGCGGCTACGCGGATGTCCTGCGCCTGGAGTACGGCACACACCTCACCGTGACCACCGTCTACCCCGGCTACGTCGACACGGCAATCCATGACCAGTCCCGCGCGGCCGGAGTGGCGCTGGACGGCCTCGTGCCCGCCGAGCAGGTCCGGGACACGGTGCTGACCGTGATCGCCGCCGCAGCGGCGGCCCGGGCTCCCCGCGACGTGGCCTGCACCGCCGCGGGCACCGCCGCGCTGCGGCTGGCCCGGCACGCGCCCGGCCTGGTGGACCGGGCCGTTGCTGCCCGGCCGGCCGGCTGGCCCGCAGCGGCACGTTCGCCGGGGCCGCACTCGCCGCCGGGCTGCGCGAACGGCACTCTCGCCATCCGCGTGACGACAGAACGCCAGAAACAGGACGGCAAAGGAACACCGGCCATGACCACCAGGACCCGCCCGCTCCGCCCGACCGACCGCGAAGACATCGCGCAGCGGCTGCTGCGCTCGTCGTCCAAGGCGTCCTACGACCCGCTGACCGAGATCGACTGGGACATGCCGGTCAACGCGGATCTCTACGCCCTCCCGCCGCATCGCACCTCGCTGTACGGCACGCCGCTGTGGGACCGGCTCAGCGAGGCTCAGCGCAAGGAACTCAGCCGGCAGGAGGTGGCCAGCACGGCCAGCGTCGGCATCTGGTTCGAGACCATCCTCATGCAGATGCTGATCCGGCACGCGTACGACCGCGACCCGACCACCAGCCACGTCCAGTACTCCTACACCGAGATCGGCGACGAATGCCGCCACTCGGTCATGTTCGCGCGGTTCATCGGCGCCATGGGCGCCCCGCACTACCGGCTGGACCCGGTCAGCCGGTTCATGGGCCGGATCTTCAAGACCACCTCGAACGGGCCGCTCACGTTCAGCGCGGCGCTGTTCGTCGAGGAACTGCTCGACCAGATGCAGCGCGAGATGATGGCCGACGACCAGATCGAGCCGCTGACCCGAGCCGTGGCCCGGCTGCACGTCACCGAGGAAGCCCGGCACATGCGCTACGCGCGCGAGGAGCTGATCCGGGACTGGCCGCGGCGCGGCGCGCTGACCCGCGCCTACAGCCGGCTAGCCCTGGCCCTGGTGGCCGCGCGCGCGGCCGACGCGCTGGTCAGCCCGGAATGCTACGCACGCGTCGGCCTCGACCCGAAGCAGGCCCGCCGCGCCGCGCGCCGCAACCCGCACTGGCGGGCCTCGAAGACCTGGTTCGCCCGGCAGGCCGTCGAGACCTTCACCGCCGCCGGGATGATGTCCGGCCCGGCCCGGTACATCTGGCGCAAGGCCGGCCTGATCGGGCCCACTGAGCCCACAGGTCCCGCAGGATCCGCGTCCACCGGGCCGGCGGTCACGGCCGGGACCGGCCTCTCGCGCCCGGAGGCCGCACGTGATGCCTGACTTCAGTGTGGCCATCATCGGCGCGGGCTTCGGCGGGATCGGCATGGCCGCCCAGCTCAAGCGGGCCGGCATCGGTGACCTGGTGCTGCTGGAACGCAGCGAGGCGCTGGGCGGCACCTGGCGGGACAACTCCTACCCGGGCGCGGCGTGCGACGTCCCCTCGCATCTGTACTGCTTCTCCTTCGCGCCCAACCCGGGGTGGTCGCGCAGTTTCTCCCCGCAGCCCGAGATCTGGGACTACCTGCAGCGGGTGGCCGACGACGAGCACGTCACGGAGCACATTAGGTTCGGCCGGGACGTCACCGCGGCAGGCTGGGACGCCGGCGGAAGCCTCTGGCACATCGAGACCCAGGGACCCGGCGGCGAGACCGGCTCGCTGACCGCAAGGTTCCTGGTCAGTGCGGCGGGGCCGCTGAGCAACCCGATGATCCCGGCGATCCCCGGACTGGACAGCTTCGCGGGCACGATGTTCCACTCCGCCACCTGGGACCACAGCTACGACCTGACCGGCCGGAAGGTCGCGGTGATCGGCACCGGCGCCTCCGCGATCCAGTTCGTCCCGCAGATCCAGCCGAAGGTGGGCCGACTGCACCTATTCCAGCGCACGCCGCCGTGGATCATCCCGCGCCGGGACCGCGCCATCACGCCGCTCGAGCGCTGGCTGTTCCGCCACGTGCCGGTGACGCAGAAGGTCGCCCGCGCGGGCATCTACTGGTTCCGGGAGGGCTACGCCCTGGGCTTCGTCAAGCGGCCGGACATCATGACGGCTATCCAGCGCATCGCCCGGCACCACCTGTACCGCCAGGTCAGTGACCCGGCGCTGCGGACGGCCCTGACCCCCGCCTACCGGATGGGCTGCAAGCGGATCCTGATCTCGAACGACTTCTACCCCGCGCTCAGCCAGCCGAATGTGTCGGTCGTGACCGACGGGATCGCGGAGATCCGGGACAAGTCGATCGTCACCCGCGACGGCACCGAGCGTGAGGTCGACACGATCATCCTGGGTACCGGCTTTCACGTCACCGATTTCCCGGTGGCCCAGCGGATCTACGACGCCAGCGGCCGCTCGCTCGCCAGCCTCTGGTCCTCGGCGGATAGCCCGGGCGCCTTCCGCGGCACCACGACGGCGGGCTTCCCGAACCTGTTCGTGCTCACCGGGCCGAACACCGGGCTGGGGCACAGCTCGCAGGTCTTCATGATCGAAGCGCAGATCCGGTACATCACCGGTGCGGTGGCGCACGCCCGCAGCCAGGACGCGGTCCAGGTCGAGGTGCGGCCCGGCGCCCAGGCCGCCTACGACCGGGCCCTGCAGAAGAAGATGAAGCGCACCGTGTGGATTACCGGCGGCTGCAACAGCTGGTACCTGGATGAGGCGGGGCGCAACGTGACGCTGTGGCCGGACTTCACCTGGGCCTTCGCCTGGCAGACCCGCCGTTTCGACGCGGCCAGCTACGACGTGCGCCTTCCTCACCCACAGTAACGACTACGGCCGCGGCGCCGCCCGGATGGAACCGTTCCGGTTTTTCCAGCATTTCCGCTGATCAGGTATTCTTTTGATGCTCCCGTTGGGTGTCAGCGGCATGGCCACCCGGCGGTCTGCCCTAGAGTCTTGAACACGATGAGCGAATACGGAGCCCCTCTGCCGCTGCTGGCCCGCTACGCCGTCATGGTCGACGTGGGCTACATTTTCGCTGCCGCCGGAGAGCTGCTGCTCGGCACCAGCTCGCGCCGCGACTTCCGGGTCGACGCCGTCCCCCTCATCCACGCCGTCAGCAAGCACGCCGACGAGCTCGTCCGCGGCGAGCTGCTGCGGGTCTACTGGTACGACGCGGCCCGGGACCGGGTACCCACCATCGATCAGCGCGTCATCGCCCAGATGCCGCTGGTCAAACTGCGGCTCGGCAACCTCAACGCGCGCGGCCAGCAGAAGGGGGTGGACGCGCAGATCCGCGCGGACATGGAGGCGCTGGCCCGGCACCACGCGATTACCGACGCCGTCCTGGTCGCCGGCGACGAGGACATGGTGCCCGCGGTGGAGGCCGCGCAGGCGTACGGCGTGCGCGTCCACCTGTGGGGCATCGAGCCGCCCTACGGCACGAACCAGGCCGAACGGCTGGTCTGGGAGTCCGACACCGTAGAGATCCTGGACAGCGCGTTCGTGAAGCCCTACTTCACCCGGCAGCCGCCCGCGGTGGTCGAGAGCGCCCGCCCGGACGAACCGCCCGCCAGCGCCGTACCGTCCCCGGCGCAGCTCTTCGGCGAGCGCGTGCCGGGCCGGCCGGCGGCGAGACTGGCTCATCCCCCCTACCCGGTCGCGGCCGCTCACGGGGCCGTACCCGGCGGTGGCGTGCTGGCGTCCGCCGGGCCGCAGGCGCCGGGAGCCGGCGGCTTTGCCGCGGGCCACCCCGCCTCGGCCGCGGCCCGGCTCGGTCCGGACCGGTCCCGGGTCGAGGAGGCCGGCGAGCACGTAGCGCAGAAGTGGATCCTGACCCGCGGCACCGACAACATCCGCGACCTGCTCCCCGGCCCGATCCTGCCGCCGGTCATCGACAAGGAGCTGCTGGTCGAGGCGGAGAAGGAGCTCGGCCTGTCGCTGCGCTCCTACCAGGAGGCACGCGAATGGCTGCGGGACGCGTTCTGGGTCCGGGTCCACCGCGAGTTCGGCATCGGCGTGGGCCGCTCCCGCGACTAGGCGCGCCGGGCTGGCCGCTTCGTGGCCCGCCCGGGCGCTGGGCCGCCCTCAGATCGCCCCCGTAGACTGGCCCCGTGCCAGACCAGCCCGCCGAGCCCGGCCAGTCCTTTTTGCGCGTCATCCGGGGCGACGCGAGTCCCGAGGAGATCGCCGCGATCCTGGCCGTCCTCACCGTTCAGCGGGATGCGGCCGCCGCCGCGGCAGCGGCCAGCAGAACTCCTCGCCACGTCCGTTCCGAATGGTCAGACAGAAACCGGCTGATGCGCGCGCCTGTCTCACCCAGCCCAGGCGGCTGGCGGCGCTCAGGGCGGTGTTAGCCCGGGGGGACTGTGCTGGCCCGGGGGGACGACCCCCGGACCCCCCGCTGCGTTAGCCCGGGGGACGACCCCCCGGACCCCCCGCTGCGCTCCGCGCCCCGCTGGGGTACCTCGCCGATACACCGGCCACTCACCGGGCACAAGGCCCGGTTCGCTGGGCCGGTATGGACGCCCCGCCGTACCCTGCTGCGGTGCCCGGCGGCAGTGGGGCTTCTAGGTGAGCCGGTCCAGGATTAGCTGGCGGACTTTGGCGGCGTCGGCTTGGCCGCGGGTGGCTTTCATGACGGCGCCGACGAGGACGCCGGCCGCGGCTACCTTGCCGGCGCGGATCCTTTCCGCGACGTCGGGGTGGGCGGCGATGGCCTCGTCGACCGCGGCCGTCAGCGCGCTGTCGTCGCTGACTACGGCCAGGCCGTGCGCCGTGACCACCTCGTCCGGGGTGCCCTCGCCGGCCAGCACGCCGTCGATCACCTGGCGGGCGAGCCGGTCGTTCAGCGCGCCGGAGGACACCAGCTCCGCAACCCGGGCCACCTGATCGGGGGTGATCGGGAGGGCGGACAGCTCGGTGCCGGTCTCGTTGGCGCGGCGGGACAGCTCCCCCAGCCACCACTTGCGCGCGTCGGCGGGGGACGCGCCCGCGGCCACCGTGCCAGCCACCAGGTCGAACGCGTCCGCGTTGCGCAGCGCGGCCATGTCAGCGTCGGACAGCTGCCATTCGGCCTGGAGGCGCTCCCGGCGCACCGACGGAAGCTCAGGCAGCGACCGCCTGATCCGCTCCACCCATTCGCGCGGCGGCGCCAGCGGCACCAGGTCCGGCTCGGGGAAGTAGCGGTAGTCTTCGGCCTCTTCCTTGCTGCGGCCGGGCGTGGTGATACCGGTGTCCTCGTGGAAGTGGCGGGTCTCCAGCGCCACCGTGCCGCCCGCGTCCAGCACGGCGGCCTGCCGCTCGATCTCGAACCGGACGGCGCGCTCCACCGAGCGCAGCGAGTTGACGTTCTTGGTCTCGGTCCGCGTGCCCAGCACCCCCGAGCCGCGCGGGGCCAGCGACGTGTTCACGTCGCAGCGCAGCGAGCCCTCCTCCATCCGGACGTCGGACACGCCGAGGGACCGGACGACCTCCCGGAGCTCCGCGACGTAGGCGCGCGCCACCGCGGGGGCGGCCGCGCCCGTGCCGGTGATCGGCCTGGTCACGATCTCCACCAGCGGGATGCCGGCCCGGTTGTAGTCGACGAGCGAATAGTCGGCGCCGTGGATCCGGCCGGTGGCCCCGCCCACGTGCAGCGACTTACCGGTGTCCTCCTCCAGGTGGACGCGCTCGATGCCGACCCGCACGTGCTGCGGTTCGGCGTCGCCCTCGTCCACCGTCACGTCCAGCCAGCCGTCGGTGCACAGCGGCTCGTCGTACTGGGAGATCTGGAAGTCCTTCGGCATGTCCGGGTAGAAGTAGTTCTTCCGCGCGAACCGGCACCACTCCGCGATCGAGCAGTTCAGGGCCAGGCCGATCCGGATCGTGAACTCGATCGCGGCCCGGGACGGCACCGGCAGCGAGCCGGGCAGGCCGAGGCAGACCGGGCAGACGTGCGTGTTCGGCTCCCCGCCGAACTGGGCCGGGCAGCCGCAGAACAGCTTGGTCACCGTGCCCAGCTCGACGTGCGTCTCCAGGCCGATCGTCGGCTCGTAACGCTCCAGCGCCTCGGCGTATGGCACCAGCGGTGGGGCCGTGGTCATCGGCCGGCTCCCTTCGTGCCGCCGGCCTTCGGGTGGCCGGCGTCCGTCCCCTTGCTCTCGTCCAGCCCCTTGGCCGCGGCCAGCAGCGGGTGACCCCAGCGCTCGGTGAACGCGGCCTCCGCGGCGGCCGCGACGCGGTAGGCGCGGTCATCGGCCAGCACCGGCGCCATGACCTGGAGCCCGACCGGCAGGCCGTCCTCGGGCGCCAGCCCGCACGGCACCGAGATCGCCGCGTTCCCGGCCAGGTTGGACGGGATCGTGCACAGGTCGGCCAGGTACATGGCCATCGGGTCGTCGGCCCGCTCCCCGAGCGGGAACGCGGTCGTCGGCGTGGTCGGCGAGACCAGCACGTCGACCTGGCCGAACGCCGCCTCGAAGTCGCGCGCGATCAGCGTCCGCACCTGCTGCGCCTTGCCGTAGTAGGCGTCGTAGTACCCGCTGGACAGCGCGTACGTACCCAGCATGATGCGGCGCTTCACCTCGGCGCCGAAGCCCGCCTCGCGGGTCAGCGACATGACCTCCTCGGCGCTGCGGGTGCCGTCGTCGCCGACCCGCAGGCCGTACCGCATCGCGTCGAAGCGGGCCAGGTTGGAGGAGCACTCGCTGGGCGCGATCAGGTAGTACGCGGGCAGCGCGTAGCGGAAGTGCGGGCAGGACACCTCGGTGACCTTGGCACCCAGCGATTCGAGCAGCTCGATCGCCTGGCTGAAGCGGGACAGGACACCCGGCTGGTAGCCCTCGCCGGACAGCTCGGTGACCACGCCGATCCGCAGGCCGGCCACGTCCGCCTGGCGGGCCGCGGCCACGACCGGGGGCGCCGCCTCGTCGATGGAGGTGGCGTCCATCGGGTCATGCCCGGAGATGGCCTCCTGGAGCAGCGCCGCGTCCAGCACGGTCCGGGCCAGCGGACCCGGTGTGTCCAGCGAGGACGCGAACGCGATCAGCCCGTACCGGGAGTTGCCGCCGTAGGTGGGCTTCATCCCGGTGATGCCGCAGACCGCCGCGGGCTGGCGGATCGACCCGCCGGTGTCCGTGCCGATGGCCAGCGGGGCCTCGTACGCGGCCACCGACGCGGCCGAGCCGCCGGACGAGCCACCCGGCACCCGGGACAGGTCCCAGGGGTTGCGGGACGGGCCGAACGCGGAGTTCTCGGTGGAGGAGCCCATCGCGAACTCGTCCATGTTGGTCTTGCCGAGGATGATGGCCCCGGCCCGGCGCAGCCGGGCGGTGATCGTCGCGTCGTACGGCGGCCGCCACCCGTTGAGGATGCGGGACCCGGCCGTGGTCGGCATGTCGATGGTGGTGAAGACGTCCTTCAGTGCGACCGGGACGCCGGCCAGCGGACCCAGCTCCGCGCCGGCCGCGCGCTGGGTGTCCACGTCCTCGGCCGCGGCCAGGGCCTCCTCCGCGGCCACGTGCACGAACGCGTGCACGCGGTCGTCGACCTCGGCGATGCGGTCCAGATGCGCCTGGGTGACTTCGGCCGCGGAGACATCCCTGCGGCGCAGCGCGGCGGACAGGTCCGCCGCGGTCATCGTGGTGAGCTCGCTCATGCGTCAGTCCTCATGCGTCAGTCCTCCGCCAGAATCCGGGGCACCTTGAACCGCTGCTGCTCCACGGCCGGCGCCTGGCTGAGCACGACGTCGGCGGGCAGGCAGGGGCGGATCTCGTCCTCGCGGAACACGTTGGTGAGCGGCAGGGCGTGCGAGGTCGGCGGGATCCCCTCGGCGGCGACCTCCTGGACCCGGGCGACCGCCGAGATGATCTGGTTCAGCTGGGGCGCGAGGTGGTCCAGTTCCTCCTCGGTGAGGGCGAGCCTCGACAGCCGGGCCAGATGGGCAACCTCGTCGCGGGTAATGGACATGCACGCCATCCTAGAAGCCCCCGCACCCCGCCCCGACCCAATTACGGTCGGCTATCCCGCCGCATCCACGGCTCCGGTCCCGCGCTCCAGCGACCGCAATGATCCCATCGTGGTCCTCCAGCGACCGCAATGATCCCATCGTGGTCCTCCAGCGACCGCAATGATCCCATCGCGGCGCCATGGCGGCCCGGCGCGGGCTAGTCCTCAGCAGGGACGGGCTCCGGGGCGGGAGCAGGCTCTCCGGGGCGGGACGGGCTCCGGGGCGGGGGCAGGCTCCTCCGGGGCGGCCCCGGGGCGGACGGCGGCCGGGCCCTCGGTGAGCAGGCGGCGGAAGGCGGGCTCATCGAGAACGGAGACGCCGACCTCGACGGCCTTGTCGTACTTGGAGCCGGGGTTCTCCCCCGCCACCACGAAGTCGGTCTTCTTCGACACCGACCCGGTAACCTTGCCGCCCGCGGCGCGCACCGCCTCCGCGGCCTCGTCCCGGCTGAACTCCGCCAGCGAACCGGTGATCACCACGGTGACCCCGGCCAGCAGCCGGGGCACGGCGCCGCTGCCGTCGAAGCCTTCCTCGGCCATCCGCACCCCGGCCGCCCGCCACTTGTCCACGATGGCGACGTGCCAGTCGACCCCGAACCAGTCGACGACGGACGCCGCGATGGTCGGGCCCACCCCGTCCACCACCGCGAGCTGCCCGGCGCTGGCCGAGGCGATCACATCCAGCGAGCCGAACTCGGTGGCCAGCGCGCGCGCCGCGGTCGGCCCGACGTGCCGGATGGACAGCGCGACGAGGATGCGCCAGAGCGGGCGCTGCCGGGCCACCTCCAGGTTGGCGAGCAGCCGGTTCGCGTTGATCTTAAGCGTGCCCTGCTTGTTGACGAAGAAGGGCGAGGTCGCGAGGGATTCCCCGGTGAGCCCGAACAGGTCGCCCTCGTCGCTGACCAGGTGATCGTCGAGCAGCGCGGTCACTGCCTCGTAGCCGAGCACCTCGATGTCGAACGCGCCCCGGCCGGCCAGGTGGAAGAGCCGCTCACGGAGCTGGGCGGGACACGACCGCGCGTTCGGGCAGCGCCAGTCGACGCCGCCCTCCTCGCGGGTCAGCCGGGTCCCGCACTCGGGGCAGTGTGTGGGGAACTGGAACTCCCGCTCGTCCCCGGTCCGCAGGTCCGCCACGGGCGCGACGACCTCGGGGATGACGTCGCCCGCCTTGCGGAGCACCACCGTGTCGCCGATCAGGACGCCCTTACGCTTGAGCTCGTCCGCGTTGTGCAGCGTGGCCAGCTCCACGGTCGAGCCGCTCACCTTGGCCGGCTCCATCACCGCGAACGGCGTCACCCGCCCGGTGCGGCCCACGTTGACCCGGATATCGAGCAGCTTGGTGGTGACCTCCTCCGGCGGGTACTTGAAGGCCATCGCCCACCGCGGCGCGCGTGACGTGGCGCCGAGCGCCCGTTGCTGGTCCAGCCGGTCGATCTTGACCACGACCCCGTTGATCTCGTACGCCGGGTCGTGCCGGTGCTCGGCGTAGTAGCCGATATAGGAGTGCACGCCGGCCAGGTCCGGTACGACCCGGGCCCGGTCGCTGACCGGCAGGCCCCACTCGCGCAGCCGCTCGTACCAGCCGGACTGGGTCTCCGGCGGGTTTTCGCCGTCCGGGAAGCCCTCCACCCGGCCGACGCCGTGCACGATCACGTCGAGCGCGCGGCTCGCGGTGACCCGTGGGTCCTTCTGCCGCAGTGAGCCAGCCCCTGAGTTGCGCGGGTTGGCGAAGGCCGCCTTGCCCGCCTCGGTGAGGCGGACGTTCAGCTCCTCGAACGCCGCCACGGGCAGGAACACCTCGCCCCGCACCTCCAGCGTCTCCGGGTAGCCAGTGCCCTCCAGCTGGGCCGGGACCGAAGCGATGGTGCGGATGTTCGGTGTGACGTCCTCACCGGTGCGCCCGTCACCGCGGGTGGCCCCGCGGATCAGCCGGCCGTTCCGGTAGACGAGAGCGATCGCCAGGCCGTCTATCTTGAGCTCGCACAGGTACGGCCCGGTGCCGCCCCCGCGCGCGGCGCGGTCGGCCCAGCCGTCAAGCTCCTCGGCGGAGAACGAGTTGTCCAGGCTGAGCAGCCGCTGCAGGTGCTCCACCGGCGTGAACAGCGTGGAGACCGCCCCGCCGACCTGCTGCGTCGGCGAATCGGGGGTACGCAGCTCGGGGAAGTTCTCCTCGAGGCCCTCCAGCTCGCGCATCAGCGTGTCGAACTCGGCGTCCGAGATCGTTGGCGCGTCCAGCACGTAGTACCGGTGCCGGGCCTCGTTAATCTCCGCGCTCAGCTCGGCGTGCCGCTGCCGCGCGCCCACAGGCGTCTGGTTCGGATCCTCCGGCTCGCTACCCCCGGGTCGGCTCATGCCCCGCCCTCCGTGTCCTCGCTCTCTTCGGCCAGCTCAGCGACTATTCTCGCCGCTTCCCGGCAGTGCCCCAGCACCTCGGTCACCCGTGTCGGCGGCACGCCGGCCAGGCCGCAGGACGGGGTGACGACGACCTGCTGCGCGCAGTCCTCCGGTGCCATCCCGAGCCGCCGCCAGAAGCGCAGCACGCGCTGCGCGGTCTTGACCGGCTCCTCCCGCTGGGCCACCGGCGGTATGGCGGGCACCGCGCCGGCCAGGATGCCGATGCCGGCGTCGGCCATCTCGGCGACGCTGTCTCCTTCTTCCCGCCGCAGCAGGCTCAGGTCGAAGGCGATCGCATCCGGCCTCGCCGCCCAGATGATGCCGAACGGAACCTGGTGCGCGCAGCAATGAATGACGGAGTACCGCCCGGCCGCGGCCAGCACCGTGCCCAGCCGGTCGGTCATCACCGCCGAGTCGACGGCGGGCAGCCGGGACAGCCCGCTGGCGGTGGGCACCTCCCCGTACGCCACCGCGGCCAGCGCGGGCTCGTCGAACTGGACCACCAGGTCGGCCCCGGGCACGCGCCTGGCCATCTCGGCGACCTGCGCCGCCGTCGCCTCGGCCAGCGACGCGGTGAGATCGGCGACCGCGCCGTAATCGGACAGGACCGGGTTCAGCGTGCGGGGCAGCTCTATGGTGGCGGCCAGCGTCCACGGGCCGCACAGGCCGAGCTTGAGCGGGCCCTCGTAGCCGGAGAAGACCTCCTCGATCGCGTCGAGGTCGGCCGACATCATGCTGGCGGCGGCGCGCATGTACCGGCCCGGCCGCTCCGCGATCCGCCATCCGCCCGTCGTCGTCTCCACCGGCATGTCGATCAGCAGCGCCGCGGTGCGCCCGATCAGGTCGGCGCCGGGCCCGCGGGCGGGCAGCTCGGGGAGGTAGGGGAAGTCGGGCAGCTCGCCCGCGACGATGCGGGCCGCTTCCAACGGGTCGGTTCCGGGCATGGAGCCGATGCCGGTCGCGCTGCCGGCCAGCCACGGGTACTTCCGCCGCGGGCCGCGCGCGTCACCGAGCGTGTCATCTTGCACGCTGCTGAGCTTAGATCCTTTTCCCTGACCGGCGCTCGGCCGCGCAACTGCGCAGGTCAGCGGCGCGCCAAACCCGTCCCCACCTGCCCTATCCGCTCAGTGAACAACTAGTGCAGAGCAGTCGGCCGCGATTACCAGCTGTCGGGATTAGCGCCCGAGCCGCGGTGACCGACGCCGATCACACGCCAGACCTTGCGCTCGAGGACATCCAGGGACTGCCTGGCCAGGGAGTCTGGCCGAGATCGAAGCGTCGGCCTCAGCAGGACCTTGGCCGTTACCGGCCAGTAGACGTGAGTCGTGAACAGGGTTGTTCGCCCAAGAGACGGGATTTTGCGGGGACAGAAAAAGCACTCAGCCTGTCACCGGTTGAGGCGGGCGCTGGAGCCATCCACGGGGGAGCCGATCACCCTGCGGACCTTGAGCTCGAGAAGGTCCAGCGACAAGCCGACCACAGAATTACGCCGGCCCTTCGACCTGATCGCCAGCGCCGTGGTAACAACCACTCCGGACACGACACCGGTTGAAAAGGCGACCAACGCCGCCACTGCAATGTCACGGGCCATGAGGCCTCCTGTGTCGGCCGACGGGCATCGTTTCGCCGGGCAGGTACAGATGGACACGCTGTGATAGGCGTTTGAATATTTTATCTCCGGGTCTTGATCATCTGAAACCTCGAAGGCCCTGATATTTAGTTACGGTCGGCGGCCCAGCTTACGGTCGGCGTTCCGACGTCGCTGACCGTTCCTCCAGCGTCCGATGACCCCGACAATCAGGACGCCGACTGTGAAACCCACGGCGAAGAAGGTGAGGACAATGATTCCGATAACAACCACATCGGCCATCTGGCCTCCCGCGGTCTCGCCGCCGGCGGTCCGCGCCGCCGACGGCTTCCATTACCACCTACCGAGGCTGGCGCCCATACGTCCTGGCGCCGCTTCCTAACGGGGAAGCCGCCTCGGGCCGTTACGCTGCCCGACGAGGAGCGAGCGCACGCCGCGAGCCACAGATCCTTGAGGTTCCTCGTGCAACAAGATCGCCCCGTCCAAGCGCTGCGTAGTGAGCATCCGCTTTGTGGCGGCCCGGTCCTCAAGGTTGATGCGGACGGCGATGACCAGCAGTGCTCCAACAAGGAACCCTGCGGCGAAAAAAACGAACACGATGACAGCTATCAGCAGTCCGAACATGGCCTGCCTCCTGAGATCCAGCGGCTTACTTCGCCGTCCGGCAACTCGCTGAGCGTGGCCGCCGAGTGAGCGGTCAGCGGCGCTCGTTCGCCTTCGGTCGCGTGATCTTCAGTCGGCAGATCATGCCTCAGGCCATCTGGTGCTGTCGTAACCTGTTAGCCCTAGCCCGGCTAGCCTGTTCAGCCCCTTATGTGGTCTGAGCTGGCTATCTGGTCTGTTAGGTCTATCAGGTGTAATACCACTTGTTGGTATCAGGCCTAGGTCTTCCCTGACCGTTTCGAGATGAAACCGGGACGCGTCGGTTACTCCAAAATTTCTGCCGAATCATCCTTGGAGGCCTCCCCCAGAGCACTTCAGTGAGCACCAGAAAGCGAAACGATCGTCGCCCGGAGTAACTACGCAGCGGTCCGCAACACCGCCGACTGACCGGCTAGAACGAGCGGCAAGTCTTATTAACTAGCAGGTCAGAGCCCTTAAGGCACTAACGCGGCTGTAAGCTCTGTCACTTCAGACACGCCCGCTTACCGTCTTAACAGCAGCATTTGGCTCGACGCCGGTACTATCTAGTTGGTTCATCCACGTGACTTGGATTATCCGAAATATCCTAGCCATACCAGAGGTTGGGATGTATGGTACACAGATAATAGGTTGCTCTAGCCCGGGACAAGCATGCCCCCGGGCGGCTAGGACAGCAGCGAGAGCGGCACGGTTCCTCCCAAAACAACCGTGGTCAATCCAGAGGAGGTGTTGTGGCTGACCCCCTGTACCGGCGCATCGCCGAGGACCTCCGCGCACAGATCGAGACCGGTCAGCTCGAGCCGGGTTCGCAGCTGCCACCCGAGGAGAAGCTCGGCGAGCTGTTCAAGGCATCGCGCAACACGATCCGGGACGCGATCAAGTTCTTGATCAGCCTGGGCCTCGTCGAAAGCAGGGCCGGCCAGGGCACGTTCGTCGTGGACCCGCCGGATCCGCTTGTGACCACGCTGACTACCAAAGAGCCCGGCCTGGGTGGCGGCGAGGGGGCAGCATATCTGAACGAAGCCAACGAACGTCACCCTCGCAGCGACGTCCCCACCGTGGAACTTCAGACCGCACTGGGCGAGATTGCGTTCCGGCTCGGGGTCCCGGAAGGCACACCCGTGGTGAGCCGTCACGAGCGGCGTTTCATCCGGGCCAAGCGCGCCAGTCACCCGACAGCGCTGGACAGCGATGAGACCCCATGGTCGATGCAGACCTCGTTCTACCCTCGCAGTTTCGCGCTGCAGGGAGCGGAGCGCCTGCTCGACAAGGAAGACATCAAAGAGGGCACGGTCGAATACCTGAAAAGGACGTTGAAGCTGGCCCAGGTCGGCTATCGTGACTGGATCACAGTACGCTCGCCGAAAGATGATGAAGTCGGCTTTTTCGGGCTACCGCCTGACGGCCGGGTCCCCGTGTTCGAGATCTTTCGTACAGCGTTTGATCAAAACGGCAAGCCCATGCGGGTTACTGTCACCATATTCCCGGTGGACAGGCAGCAGTTCATCATTGACGTCGGCGAGGTCCCCGCCCCACAGTTCGAGCCCGCGAAGCGGCCACAATGACAGCGCCCCTATTAGTCCGTCTAACCGCGGATACCGATCACCACTACACTGCTTTCACACCAGCTGCCAAAGCAGCCTGCAACCGCAGGGCCCACCACCGGAGCCACCCAGCGATGCCGAATTCGACGATAAAGCCCGTGCGGGACAACGGTGCTGCCACCGATGCAGACAATTGCACCATACAAGTGGGATCTGAAACGCAGTGCCCTAAGCCGGCTACCGACGACATGCCTCAAGAGGTCGTCAGCCTGGTCCGCCGGGGGAAGCTGGACCTCAACATCAGGTGCGCCAGTCTGGTTGACCTGCCCGCCGTCTTGGAGCTCATCGACGAGGCGAAGCTTTGGCTGCCCAGCAAGTACACCGACCAGTGGTCGAAAGACTGGGCGGACCAGAAGGGCCGGAAGCGCAGCGACCGCGTCCAGGATTCGCTGGCGCAGGGAACGACCTGGATTGTCACCGTAACGCATGAAAAGCAGCCATACGCCGTGGCCACGATGACAATTGAGCCCAATGGGAACCCCCTAGTATGGGATCGCCCGGGCGACCTTGACGATTCGGCTGCATATCTCAGCCGCCTCGTTGTAGCGAGAAGGTTCGCCGGGCTAAGAATTGGCACTTCTCTGCTCAACTGGGCATGCGATCATGCTCGGCGCCGATATCAGGCTGAGCTGGTCCGCATTGATGTCTGGACCCGAAATTTTGCGTTGCACAAATACTATCGGGCGCAAGGCTTCCGGCGGCAAGGATATTGCCAAGACACCTCCTATACTTCTCGTGCACGCTTTCAGCGGCTCACCGGTAAAAAAACCAGGCGTGCACCACGTATCGTTGGCTCATTTGATAAGCCGAAATTTTAGCTCCCGGGCCGGGATGACGAGCTTGAAAACTGCATATCCCGCGGTCGGCTAAAGCGGCCTGCCATCGCGGACGCGGCCCAGGGTGCACAAGCCGAAATTCGGCTGTGGCGCCGGGTCGCCTCATGCCCGCGGTTGGAACCTGTCAACTAGCCGGCCAGGCCACTATGCCCTTACCGCGACGCTGATCGCCGATCGAGCGGACGGCTCGGTAAAAAGGCTGTTCACAGCGCTGTGACGAGTAGGCGTCATGATCACGGCACGTCGATGGTGGGTGGCCGGGGCCCGGAATCACAAGATCGAAGAGTGATCCAACCGTACCCATCGTGTAATAATTCGCCCGAAGCGGTCGTCGCATGTGAAGGACACGGGGCCCAGATGCAGCTACGCAAACCTCGCCCGCCCGACGGGCACAGAGCGCTACGCATGGGTGCGCGGATCCGCCCGGTGAACATCCAGTCCCGCATGCGGTAGCTGGCAGCTGCGAGCCAACCCGGACGGGTCACCTACCCGGCGGGGCGGCGGTTAGCCACAAACCGGCCGCAATCAGTACGGAAAGGAGGTATCACGTCATGGCCAAGCGTTATGGGCGCCCCTCTCTGCACTACCGGTACGAGCACTACGACCCCCGCTTCTGACGGGGGAAGTGTCGCGCTGTCGGCGCTGCATGCTTCCGGGAGTGAAGCAGCGCCGACAGCGAAACGGCCGTTACTTCTAGCGGTCGCCGTAGAGGAAAGGGTTGAGTTCGGGGGGTCGGGTCGACTCCGGGCACTCGTGGGTGTAGTAGTTCATCACCGCTGCTACCCGGATGTCGCTGTCGGCCCGGAGAGCGCGCACGTAGTGCGGACGCTCGCGCCCGGCGAAGAAGATCAGATGACCAGCCTGCGGCCGCAGGACCGAGCACGATTGCTCGATGCCGGCCACGCTGCGGGCCGTCTTATCGTGACCGAAGACTAGCTCGCCTCCGGCGCCAAGCCCGTGGTCCGTGCAAAACAGCAGACCCGTCAGCGGGTTGGAATCCACGTGGCACTCGAATCGCATCTCACGGCCACGTTGCACGTTCAGCACTGTCCCATACCGTTCGTCCGCGGCCGCGTACACCATAAGGCCGGTCGCCTGCTCGCCCAGTTCCCTGAAGGTCGTTCGGTAGAGCTCGCGCAGCCATGGCAGTTCGCTCGCCACCTTATCGGCGTGCACCCGGCCACGGACCACTTGCTGGACGTCATCCGCCTCCCGTGAGATCACGGGTGTCCGGCCGAAGGGCCGCACCTCCGCCTCGTCCGCTGAGCGCCTGGCATCCTGCTGCCAGCCGTCGGGAAGTATCCAGGTCACGTCGAACGTCGCCCACCCGAACATGTCCAGCATCGAGTTATCCGCCCCCCAGCGTGACACCAATCGTGCATAAGAAACTTGCCCGCCAGTTGCAGCAATAACTGCCTCAGAGGAGAAGGAAAAAATTTGGCAAAGTATCTCTTGTACGGACATTTCATACAAGCAAGGCTGTCTTACTGTTCGTTGCGGTGTTGTTGATTACGCCTTTGGATACATGCAGAATCGCAGGGGTGGCAGTGGCTGAGCCGATGTACCGCGTCATCGCTGAGGACCTACGGCGGCAGATCGAGTCAGGCGAGCTTGCTGCGGGAAGTCAGCTCAAAACGGAGGTAGAGCTCCGAGAGGAATATGGGCGGGCGGACGCGCCGATCTCCCGGACCACGGTCCGCGATGCGATCAAACTGCTCGTCGCCCGCGGCCTGGTCGAGACTCGTCCCGGCCAGGGCACGTTCGTCGTGGGACGCAACAACCCGTTCGTGTCCAAGCTGACCGCGGACCCGGCGGCGGGCGGTCTGGAGGACGCGATCTACAGATCCGAAGTTGAACGGCAAGGTCGCGTACCCGACGAGACCCGGCCGCGTGTGGAGGTACAGCCGCCTTCCCCTGAGATCGCGCAGTCACTCGGCCTCGAGGGAGACGCCCAGGTCATCAGCCGGCATCAGCAGCGGTCTATCGATGGCACCCCGTATTCGATGCAGACCACGTACTACCCGATGAGGTTCGTCACGGAAAACGGCGCCATCCGGCTACTAGAGGCCCGGGACATCGAAGGCGGAGTGGTCGACTATCTCCGTGGTCTCGGCATCGATCAGGTCGGATGGCGTGACCAATTCATTCTGCGGCCACCCGACGGGAACGAGCGGACCTTCTTCAATTTGTCTGACCGGGTGCAGGTGGCCATGCTCACCGTGCAGCGGATCGGATACGACGAGGAGGGAAATCCGATCCGGGCAACCGTCACCGTTTACCCGGGCGACCGCAATCAGTTCGAGATGGAAGCCGGTAAGGTCCCGCCCCCCGCGCCGCGCGGCCCTAGGCCTAGGAGCTGACCGGGACGCGGGTGGCGGTGATGGTGGCGCTGCCTAGGACCGTGTCGCCGTCGTAGAGGACGGCGGTCTGGCCGGTGGCTACGCCGCGGGCCGGGGTTCGCGGAGGGTGATCTGGAGGGCGTCGCCGTCGAGGCGGGCTTCGCAGGGGTAGACCTCGCCGTGCGCGCGGAGCTGGACCGCGCAGTCGAGGGGCTCGGTGAGCGGGTCGCAGCCGGTCCAGACCGGGCGCTGGGCGGTGATGTCGCGGACTTCCAGCTCCTCGGCGGTGCCGACGGTGACCGTGCGGGAGACGGGCTCGATGCCGAGGACGTAGCGGGGGCGGCCGTCGGCGGCGGGGTGGTCCAGGCGCAGGCCACGGCGCTGGCCGACGGTGAAGGCGTAGGCACCGTCGTGGGTGCCGATGGTGGCGCCGGAGGTGTCGACGATGGGGCCGGGAGCCTCCCCCAGGTGCTTGGTCAGGAAGCCCCGGGTGTCGCCGTCGGCGATGAAGCAGACGTCATGGCTGTCGGGCTTGCCGGCGACGCCGAGGCCACGCTGCGCCGCCTCGACGCGGACCTGGTCCTTGGTGGTATCGCCGAGCGGGAACATGGCGTGCGCCAGCTGGTCACGGGTGAGCACGGCCAGCACGTACGACTGGTCCTTGCCGTTGTCGACGCTGCGGCGCAGCAGGCCGTTCTCCAGCCGGGCGTGGTGGCCGGTGCAGACGGCGTCGAAGCCGAGCGCGATCGCCCGGTCCAGGACGGCGGCGAACTTGATCTTCTCGTTGCAGCGGACGCACGGGTTCGGCGTGCGCCCGGCCGCGTACTCGGCCACGAAGTCCTCGACGACGTCGTTATGGAACCGCTCGGCCATGTCCCAGACGTAGAAGGGGATGCCGATCACGTCGGCGGCGCGGCGGGCGTCGCGGGCGTCCTCCAGCGTGCAGCAGCCGCGCGCGCCGGTGCGGTAAGAGCTCGGGTTGGCGGACAGCGCGAGATGAACCGCCGTTACCTCGTGCCCGGCGTCCACGGCCCGTGCGGCGGCCGTCGCCGAATCAACGCCGCCGGACAGGGCGGCCAGCACCCGTAGAGAAGTCATCGCCTACCGAGCCTACGCGTTGGCCCGACCGGCTCTGCCAACCGAGCGGCCGCGTCAGCGGGAGGCGGCGCGGCGGGCGCGCTCGACGGCCTCGCTGATCGACGCGGCGAGGGCGTCGACGTCCTCCTGGGTGGAGGTGTGGCCGAGGGAGAAGCGCAGCGAGCCGCGGGCCCGGTCCTCGTCTGCCCCCATCGCGAGCAGGACGTGGCTGGGCTGGGCCACGCCCGCGGTGCACGCCGATCCGGTCGAGCAGGCGATGCCCTTCGCGTCCAGCAGCATGAGCAGGGCGTCGCCCTCACAGCCGGGGAAGGAAAAGTGCGCGTTGCCCGGCAGCCGGTCCGGGCCGGGCGGCGGCCCGTTGAGCACGGCGCCGGGCACGGCCTCGGTGATCTGCCGGATCAGATCGTCCCGCAGCACCGACAGGCGCTTGGCCTCGGCCTCGCGGCGCTCGGCCGAGAGGACGACGGCGGCGGCGAAGGCGCGGATGGCGGGGGCGTCGAGGGTCCCGGAGCGCACGTCGCGCTCCTGGCCGCCGCCGTGCAGGACCGGCACGGGCTCGGCGCCGCGCCGCAGCAGCAGGGCGCCCACGCCGATCGGGCCGCCGAGCTTATGCCCGGTGACGGTGAGCGCGTCCACCCCGGAGCCGGCGAAGTCGACCGGAAGCTGCGCCGCCGCCTGCACGGCGTCGCTGTGGAAGACGATCCCGTAGGTGTGCGCGACCTCGGCGAGCTCGGCGATCGGCAGCACGGCGCCGACCTCGTTGTTCACCCACATGACGCTGACCAGGGCCACCCGGTCCGGGATCCAGCTCGATGGCGGCGCGGAGGACCTCGGGCCGGAGCATGCCGCGAGCGTCCACGTCGAGCCAGGCGGGCTCGGCGCCCTCGTGGCGGCTGAGCCAGCCCACCGAATCCAGGACCGCGTGATGCTCGACCGAGGTGGCCAGGATCCGCCGCCGGGCCGGATCGGCGTCACGCCGCGCCCAGTACAGGCCCTTCACGGCGAGGTTGTCCGCCTCGGTGCCGCCGCTGGTGAACACCACCTCGCTCGGGCGGGCGTTCAGGACCTCGGCGATCTGCTCGCGGGACTCCTCCACGACGCGGCGCGCGCGGCGGCCCGCGTTGTGCAGGGAGGAGGGGTTGCCGAGCTGGGCCAGCTCCTCCGTCATCACCTCGATGGCCTCGGGAAGCATTGGCGTCGTGGCCGCATGATCGAGGTAAATCACGGAGTCAGCCTAGCCGGGCCGTGGCAGCACAGCGGCCACGGCCCGGAGAGATGGCGATCAGGACTCTGATCGCTTCTGGATGTCTTCCATCAGCTGGGGGACGACCTGGAAGAGGTCGCCGACCACGCCGAAGTCGGCGAGCTCGAAGATGGGCGCCTCGGGGTCCTTGTTCACCGCCATGATCGTCTTGGACGTCTGCATGCCGGCCCGGTGCTGGATGGCGCCGGAGATGCCGATCGCCATATACAGCTGCGGAGACACGGTCGTGCCCGTCTGGCCGACCTGGAACTTGTGCGGGTACCAGCCCGCGTCCGTCACCGCGCGGGACGCGCCGACGGCCGCTCCCAGGGAGTCGGCCAGCTTCTCGATCAGCTCGAACCCGTCCGCGGAGCCGACACCGCGGCCGCCGGAGACGACGATCGCGGCCTCGGCCAGCTCCGGGCGTTCCCCGGTCTCCTGGACCACCTTCTCGGTGACCTTCGCGCCCTTCGCCGCGTCACTGAGACTCAGCTCGACATTCTGCAGCTCAGCGGCGGCGGAGGCGGGCTCAGCGGCGAGCGAGTTCGGCCGCACGGTGATGATCGGGGTGCCGGTTTTCACCGCGGAGTGGACGATCGTGGCGCCGCCGAACACCGACTGCTCGGCGACGATCTTGCCGTCCTGGGCTACCAGCCCGACCGCGTCACACAGCATGCCGGAATTCGTCTTGACCGCCAGCCGCCCGGCGACCTCCTTGTTCTGCCCGGTGGACGCCAAGAGCACCGCCGCGGGGGACGTGTCCGCCACCAGCGCGGCCAGCAGTTCCGCCTCGGGCGCGGTCACGTAGTCGGTGATGTCGCTGCCGTCGGCCACGTAGACCTTCGTGGCGCCGTATTCGGCCAGCCGCGCCTGGCCTTCGGCGGCACCCTCGCCCGCCCAGACCGCGGCGGGCTCACCGAACTGGCGGGCCAGCGTGAGCAGCTCCAGGGTGACCTTCTTGACATCGCCGCCGGAGTGCTCGGCCAGGACCAGGACCTCAGCCATCTCCAGTCCTCCTTTCTCAGATGAACTTGCTGGTGGCGAGGAACTCGGCGGCCTTGGCCCCGCCGTCCCCCTCGTCCTTGACGATGGTCCCGGCCTGCCGCGGCGGCCGTTCGGCGAAGTCGACGACCTCGGTGGCGGCGTTGCCCAGGCCCACCAGGGAGGTGTCGATCCCCGCATCCGCGCAGCTGAGCACCTGCATGGGCTTCTTCTTCGCGGCCATGATGCCCTTGAACGACGGGTACCTGGGCTCGTTGATCTTCTCCACCACGCTGATCACGGCCGGGAGCTGGGCCTCCACCTGCCAGTACCCGTCCTCGGACTGGCGGTGCACCTTGATCGCGGTCCCGTCGATCTCCACCTTGGACGCCAGCGACAGCTGCGGCACCGCCAGCCGCTCGGCCAGCATCGCCGCCATCGCCCCCATCCGGGCATCGGTCGACTCGGCGCCCAGCACCACCAGGTCGAATCCGATGCTCTGCAGCACCTGCGCGAGCGCATAGGAGGTCTGCAGCACGTCGGACCCAGCGAGGGCGTCGTCGATCAGGTGCACGGCCTTGTCCGCGCCCATCGACAGCGCCTTACGGACCGACTCGGACGCCTTCTCCGGGCCCATGGTCAGAACCGTGACCTCGCCCTCGTGGGCCTCCTTGATCTGGAGTGCCTCCTCGATGGCGTACTCATCGAGCTCGTTGATCAGCCCGTCAACGGACTCACGGTCGAGTGTGGCGTCACCTTGCCTCAGCTTGCGTTCGGCCCAGGTATCCGGAACCTGCTTGACGCAGACGACGATATTCATCGGCGACGCCTACCTCCCTGCGTTGGGTCATCACATCTACCTACAGCCTGCCAAAAAGCGCAGAGAAAGCGCCATGGCGGGCCCTGCCTGCTTCATCACATCGTATTACTGAAGGGTAACTTACCGGGAACCGGGGCGCTGGCTGCTAGGCGGCGCGCTCGGCGGCTTCGACGACGTTGGCGAGCAGCATCGCGCGGGTCATCGGGCCCACGCCGCCAGGCATCGGTGCGAGCCAGCCGGCCACTTCCACCACCGGCGGGGCCACGTCGCCGACCAGGCCCGCGTCCGTCCGGGTGATGCCCACGTCGAGCACGGCCGCGCCGGGCTTGACCATTCCGGGGTAAGCAGGCCCGGCACGCCCGCGGCCACGACCACGATGTCCGCGCCCTGGGTGTGCGCGGCCAGGTCCTTGGTGCCGGTATGGCACTGCGTCACGGTCGCGTTCTCACTGCGCCGGGTGAGCAGCAGGCCCAGCGACCGGCCGACCGTAATCCCCCGGCCGATGACCGTGACGTCCGCGCCCGCGATCTCGACCCCGTAGATCCGCAGCAGTTCCATGATGCCCGCGCGGGGTGCACGGCAGCGGGCCTCGCTCGCCGAGCACCAGGTTCCCGAGGTTGACCGGGTGCAGGCCGTCCGCGTCCTTGGCCGGGTCCATCCGGCGCAGCACCTGGTACGCGTCCAGGCCCGCCGGGAGCGGGAGCTGGACGATGTACCCGGTGCAGGCGGGGTCGGCGTTCAGCTCGTCGACGACCGCCTCCACCTGCTCCTGCGTGGCGTCGGCGGGCAGCTCACGGCGGATGCTCGCGATCCCGACCTCGGCGCAGTCCCGGTGCTTGCCGTTCACGTACGCCCGGCTGCCCGGGTCGTCGCCGACCAGGACGGTGCCGAGCCCGGGCACGATCCCGCGTTCCGCCAGGACCGCGACCCGCTCCTTGAGCGCGCTGCGGATCTCCGCGGCCGCGGCCTTTCCGTCCAGGATTTGCGCGGTCATCGTGTATCAGCCTTCCGGTTCATCCAGTGCTCGCTGGCAGTGCTCGCTGGCCCCGCGCGCGAGTCTACGGCTACCCCGCGTCAGTGGTAGAAGTGGCGGACTCCAGTGAAGTAGAGGGTGATGCCCGCGCTTTCGCAGGCCTCGACGACCAGGTGGTCGCGGATCGAGCCGCCCGGCTCGGCGATCGCGGCGACACCGGCCTCGGCCAGCACCTCGATGTTGTCCGGGAACGGGAAGTACGCGTCGCTGGCGCAGACCGAGCCGACCGCGCGCTCGCCGGCCCGGGCCACCGCGAGCCGGCACGAGTCGACCCGGTTGACCTGGCCCATGCCGATGCCCACCGACGCGCCGCCAGAGGCCAGCAGGATCGCGTTCGACTTGACCGATCGGCAGGCCCGCCAGGCGAAGGCCAGGTCGCCGAGGGTCACGTCGCTGAGCGGGGCCCCCGCCTTGAGCTCCCAGTTCGCCGGGTCGTCGCCCGGTGCGTCCACCCGGTCCACCGATTGCATGAGCAGGCCGCCGCTGATCGGCCGCCATTCGGTGCCGGGACCGCGGTCCGGCGGCGGGCAGGCCAGCAGCCGGATGTTCTTGGCCTTGGCCAGGATCTCCGCCGCCTCGTCGTCAAAGCCGGGCGCGACGACCACCTCGGTGAAGATCTCAGCGATCTGCCCGGCCAGCTCCGGGGTGACCACGCCGTTGGCGGCGATCACACCGCCGAAGGCCGACACCGGGTCGCACGCATGCGCCCTCCGGTGCGCCTCGGCCAGGTCGGCGCCGATCGCGATGCCGCACGGGTTGGAGTGCTTGATGATCGCCACGCAGGGCGGGGCGAAATCGTAGGCGGCCCGGCGCGCCGCATCGGCGTCCACGTAGTTGTTGTAGGACATGGCCTTGCCGTGCAGCTTGCGGGCCGCGGCGATCCCGCCGTCCGCGGCCGCGCCCGTCCGGGCCGGGGAAGCTCCCGCCGCCGTCCGTCCGGCACTATCGGGACCCGGCGACCCGGCCCGCACGTAGAGCGCGGCGCGCTGGTGCGGGTTCTCGCCGTACCGCAGGACCTCGGCGCGGGACCAGAACGCGCCGGCCACGTCCGGCCAGCCCGCCTCGCGAGCGGTCTCGTCGGGCGCGTACGCGGACGCGAACCAGGACGCCACGGCCACGTCGTAGCGGGCGGTGAGCGCAAACGCGCGGGCTGCCAGCCGCTGGCGCTGCTCCAGCGTGAAGCCGCCGGTGTGCACCGCCGCCAGCACGTCGCCGTACTGGGACGGGTCGGTCACCACCGCGACGCTGCCGTGGTTCTTGGCCGCGGCGCGGACCATGGCCGGGCCGCCGATGTCGATCTCCTCCACGCACTGCTCGGCGGGTGCGCCGCTCGCCACCGTGGCCTCGAACGGGTACAGGTTTGACACCAGCAGCTCGAACGGCGCGATACCGAGGTCACCCAGCTGGGCCCGGTGCTCGGGCCGCCGCGTGTCGGCGAGCAGGCCGGCGTGCACCCGGGGGTGCAGCGTCTTGACCCGCCCGTCCAGGCACTCGGGGAAGCCGGTGAGCTCCTCGACCTTCACCACCGGCACGCCCGCCCCCGCGATGACGGCCGCGGTGCTGCCGGTGGAGACGATCTCGACACCCGCGTCGTGCAGCCCCCGGGCCAGTTCGTCCAGGCCGGTCTTGTCGTAGACGCTGACCAGCGCGCGCCTGATCTTGATCGTGCTCAACTGCCGATCCTCACCTTCCTGCCGTGCACAGACCACCCCTCGCGAACCATCCGGCCCACGGTTTCCACGAGCAGCGCCCGCTCCGCCACCTTGATCCGCTCGTGCAGGGCGGCCTCGTCATCGCCGTCCTGGACCAGGACGGGACGCTGCGCGACGACCGGTCCCGCGTCGATGCCGGGATCGACGATGAGCACGGTGCACCCCGTCACCTTCACCCCGTAGCGGAGGGCGTCCCGGACCCCGTGCATACCGGGAAACGACGGTAGCAGCGCGGGGTGGGTGTTGAGGCACCGGCCGCCGAAGCGATCAAGGAACCGCGGGCCGACGAGCTTCATGAACCCGGCCAGGATGACCAGGTCAGCGCGATACGCGCGACACGAGTCGGCGAGTGCCGTGTCCCAGTCCGCGCGGGAGGAGTAGTCCTTGACGCGGTGCACGAAGGTGGGGATCCCGGCCCGGGTGGCACGGGCCAGGCCGGCGATGCCCTCCCGGTCGGCGCCCACGGCCACCACCTCCGCGCCGTACCGCTCGTCCGCGCACGCGTCGATCAGAGCCTGAAGATTGGTGCCCGCACCCGAGACCAAGACGACCAGACGTGCCCGCATGCGGCTACCTTAGCCGCGCCGGACCACCGTCATTCCCGACCACGCGGCCGGAGACGGCACAATGAGAACCTATGCCCACACCGACCGACCGCCCGCCGACCCGCCCGCCGAGAACGCCGCGGCCGGCGCCGACCGGGCGGCCCTCGCCGCCGCCGGATCCCGCGCTGCAGCAGCGCGCGTGGGCCGCGCTGATCCTGGGCATGCTCAGCCTGCTCGGGCTCTCGCTGGCCGGCGGGCTGCGCCGCGCGGTCTACATCGTCGTCGGGACGCTTGTGCTGGGGACATTGTCGGCGTGGCTGGGCGGCACGGCGATGTCGCGGGCCCGGCGCGCGGGGTCGGCCCGGCCGCGCGGCGCCATCGCCGGGACGATCCTGGGCATCCTGGGTCTCGCGTTCAGCGCGATCACGCTGGTCGTCTTCGCGATGTTCTGGAACGAGCTGGCGGCCTACTCGAGCTGCCTCAGCGGGGCCAACACGCTGACCGCGCAGCAGGCCTGCCAGCACCAGTTCAGCCAGACCATCACCAACGAGATCCGGTCCCTGCAACCGGGCGGCTGAATGTATCAGCCCGGGGGGACGACCCCCCGGACCCCCCGCATGCGCTCCGCGCCCGCGCGGTGGTACATCGCCGACACACCGGCCACTCGCCGGGCACAGGGCCCGGCTCGCTGGGCCGGTAGCGATCGCCTCGCCGTAACCTTCTGCGGTTCTCGCCGTTAGCACCGGCCGCTCACCCGGGCCGCTGGCCCGGGGTCGCTAAGCCGGTAACGATCGCCTCGCCGTGACAGCCCGCACTCGGCCCCGCTGTCAGACCAGCCGGCCCGGGCCAGCACGGGGGTCAGGGGCCGTCGTGCTCGCGGTCCGCGGCCCAGGGATCCAGGTAGATCCGGTGACCGCCGGCGTCGTCGGTCTCATCGACCAGCACCGGCCCGTGGTAGCCCTCCGGGCGGTCCTCTCCGGCCGGGTCCGGCGCGGCCTCGCCGGCCTGACGGGATCGCCATCCGCCGGCGGTGTGCCGCAGCAGGAGCCAGTTGACCGCGCCGGCAGCCACGGCGGCGGTCACGCCCATCTCCAGGACCGCGACCAGGCTGACCTGCCAGCCGGACGGGCCGACCGCGGCCAGCCGGCCGCTGCCGAGCGGGCCGCCCGCGAACGCGGCCAGCACGCCGACAGCGCATCCGGACGCGGCGCCGGACACGAAGCCCCATAGCGGCGCGGCCTCCAGCATCGGCGTCGGCATGATCCGGACGGTCAGCACACCGCCGGCCGCCGCCGCCAGGTACGGGATGGCCAGCATGATCAGCGACAGCCACGCGGGGACGGCGCCCCCGGAAGGCAGCGCGGCCAGCATCGGGAAGGCCGGCATCGCCCCGAGCGCCGCACCGGTCGGCGCCACGAACGTGCCGGCCCCGAACGCGAAACCGGGGCCGAGCGCGAACGCGATCGCCCAGATGATCGCGTTGGGCAGATAGGCGAGCTCGGCCAGCAGCAGCAGCGCCGACCCGGCCGGACCGGGCGAAAGGCTGCCGGTGAGCGCCCGGACCTGCCCCAGATGCACGGCCAGGGAGCCGCCGGCCAGCACCGCTCCCGCCGCGGTGAGCAGGGCGAGCGTCAGCAGCGAGCCCATGGTCACCGAACGGGACCGGTCCGGGAGCAGGGCCGCCAGCCGGCGCCACGGCGCGAGCGCATGCGCGCCGCCCAGGCCGCCCGCGACCAGGGCGGCCAGGAATGGCCCGATGACGGCCTGCGTCAGCGACGGGGCGGCCAGCGAACTGCGGGCGGCCAGGGCCAGTGCCCCGGACAGCAGCGCGTACGGCAGCGCGAGGGCCAGCGCCGCGTAGCCCACGTGCCGCAGCCGGGCCACCTCACCGGTGCGGACCACCCAGCGCCCCGCGCGCCACAGCAGCGCGCCGGGAATGAGCAGCAGGCCCAGCGGGAGCATGCCGAACTGGCCGGCACCGTGCAGAGTGAAGGCGACGTGATGGGCGGCGAGCCAGAGCGTGATCGCGGTCCGCAGCACCCCGGGCAGGCCATTGCCGAGGCCGGCGTGCGGGGCGGTGATCCAGCCGATCGCGGTCAGCGTGGTGAGCAGCGCCACCCCGGTGCCGGCGACCGCGCCCGCCGCGATCGCACCGGTCACCACCAGCGGACGGCGGTACGCACCGGCCGGTGCGGGCGGCGCGCCGCCGCCCTCCGCACCGGAACTCATCCCGGCGGGGCCGGGCGTACCCCGGTTCGGCGGTCGGGCCCGGCCGGGAGCCTGCGCGGAAGCACTCACAAGGCCCAATCCTGGCAACGCCGGCTGCGGATGGCCTGGAGGCGCGCCGGGGCGTCAGGCGCGGCGGATGGCCTCGCGGGCCAGCCGGGCGGTCTCGCTCGGGGTCCGGCCGACGCGGACGCCGGCCTTCTCCAGGGCTTCCTTCTTGGCCTGGGCGGTGCCGGACGAGCCGGAGATGATGGCCCCCGCGTGGCCCATCGTCTTGCCCTCGGGCGCGGTGAAACCGGCGACGTAGCCCACGACTGGCTTGGTGACGTGCTGCTCGATGTAGCCGGCGGCCCGCTCCTCGGCGTCACCCCCGATCTCCCCGATCATCACGACCGCGTCGGTCTCCGGGTCCTCCTGGAAGGCCTGGAGGCAGTCGATGTGCGTGGTGCCGATGATGGGGTCACCGCCGATGCCCACGGCCGTCGAGAAGCCGATGTCGCGGAGCTCGTACATCATCTGGTAGGTCAGCGTGCCGGACTTCGACACCAGCCCGATGCGGCCCTCGGAGCTGATGTCGGCCGGGATGATGCCCGCGTTCGACTTGCCGGGTGAGGCGATGCCGGGGCAGTTCGGCCCGACGATCCGGGTCGCGGCGCCGGCCGCGCTGGCGTAGGCCCAGAACTGGGCCGAGTCGTGCACCGGGATGCCCTCGGTGATGACGACGGCCAGCGGTATGCGCGCGTCGATCGCCTCGATGACCGCATCCTTGGTCCCGCTGGCTGGCACGAAGATCACCGAGACGTCGGCCCCGGTCTCGGCCATCGTGTCGGCGACGGTGCCGAAGACCGGGATGTCGCTGCCGTTCAGGCTGACCGTCTGCCCGGCCTTCCGCGGGTTGGTGCCACCGACGACCTTGGTGCCGGCGGCCAGCATCCGGGTGCCGTGCTTACGGCCCTCCGACCCAGTGATTCCCTGGATCAGCACCCGGCTCTGGGCGGTGAGAAAGATGGCCATCTACCTGCTCCTCATCCGGCCGCGGACGCCAGCTCAGCGGCGCGCCGGGCGGCATCGTCCATGGTCCCTACCTGCTCGACCACGCCGATCCCGGCTTCGTCGAGTATCCGCCGCCCCTCGGCCGCGTTGTTGCCGTCCAGGCGCACCACAATCGGGTGGCTGACCTTCTCACCGCGGTCGCCGAGCATGCCGATGGCCGAGACGATCCCGTTGGCCACCGCGTCGCACGACGTGATGCCGCCGAAGACGTTGACGAAGACGCTGCGCACCGACGGGTCGGACAGCACGATCTCCAGGCCGTTCGCCATCACCTCGGCCGAGGCGCCCCCGCCGATGTCGAGGAAATTGGCCGGGCGGATGCCCCCGTACTGCTCGCCGGCGTAGGCCACCACATCGAGGGTGGACATCACCAGGCCCGCACCGTTGCCGATGATGCCGACCTGGCCCTCCAGCTTGACGTAGTTCAGGTGCTTGGCCTGGGCCCGGGCCTCGATCGGATCGGTCGCGCTGGTGTCGGCGAACTTCTCATAGTTCTCGGCCTGGCGGAACGCGGCGTTGTCGTCGAGGGTCACCTTGCCGTCGAGCGCGAGCACGCGGCCGTCCGCGGACAGGATCATCGGGTTGACCTCGACCAGGGTCGCGTCCTCGTCGGTGAACACCGCCCAGAGCCGCTCAGCGAGCTGGGCGGCGCCGGTGATCGCCTCGGCGGGGAGCTGGCCCGCGCTGATGATCTCCCGCGCCTGGTCGTGGTCGACGCCGGTCAGCGGGGAGATGGGGATACGCGCCACCGCGTCCGGGCTGGTGTGCGCCACCTCTTCGATCTCCATGCCGCCCTGCACCGAGCAGATCGACAGGAAGGTCCGGTTGGCCCGGTCGAGCAGGAAGGACAGGTAGTACTCCTGCGCGATGTCGCTGGCCTCCTCGACCAGGACCTTGTGCACGATGTGGCCCTTGATGTCCATGCCGAGGATCTGCTGGGCGATCTCGTAGGCGGCCTCGGGGCCGTCGGCCAGCTTCACCCCGCCGGCCTTGCCGCGCCCGCCGACCTTCACCTGCGCCTTGATGACGACCTTCGGCTGGCCGGCCGCGGCGAACTCCGCCGCGATGTCACGCGCGTCGGCGGCCGTGTGCGCGACCTTCCCGCCCGGCACGGGAACGCCATACTCGGCGAAGAGCTCCTTCGCCTGATGCTCGAACAGGTCCACCTATGCCCGTCCTCTGGTATCGCTTGCGGCCGCCACCAGTGGCGAGCCCGCCCTGCCCGCAGCCTAGCCGTGATCGCCATCCCGCGCGCCGGCAGGTTCCCTTGCGGCTTTGTGAGGTCGCTCTCAGGCCGCCGCTACGAGGCGGCCAGGCCGGACTGGACCCATTCGACGATCGCGTGAGTGGGCGCGCCGGGGGTGAAGATGCGCGCGACCCCCATCCGGGTGAGCTCGGCGATGTCACCCTCGGGGATGATGCCGCCGCCGAAGACCGTGATGTCCGCGGCGCCGCGCTCGCGGAGGATCTCCAGCACGCGGGCGAACAGGGTCATATGCGCACCGGAGAGCACGGACAGACCGATCGCGTCCGCGTCCTCCTGGATGGCGGCCGCCACGATCTGTTCCGGGGTCTGGTGCAGCCCGGTGTAGATCACTTCGACGCCCGCGTCCCGCAGGGCCCGCGCCACGACCTTGGCGCCGCGGTCATGCCCATCGAGGCCCGGCTTGGCGATGACGACACGCGTGGTGCCCATATACGCATCCTGCCCAGCCGCGGCCGAAGGCTTTTTGTCAGTTGCCGGCCGCATTACCTTCGGCTTTAACGCTACAGCTTTTCCAGTGGAGCGTATCGGAGCACCAGGTGCTTGACCCCGTACTCGGAGCCGAAATCAATTTTGGCCTCGGCCCGGTCGCCGGCTCCGTCCACGGAAACCACGGTGCCGAGCCCGAACTTGTCGTGGGTGACCATATCCCCGGGCCCCAGCGCAGGCACCTGCCGGTTGCCGGGTGAGTCCACCCCCGGCCGCTGCGCGGCGCGCTCCATCGCCGGCGCGGTGGCCGCCCCCTCGTCCCGCCGCCACTCGATCAGCGAGCCGGGGATCTCGCCGAGGAACCTCGACTGACGGTGGAAGGACGGGCGCCCCCACCACATGCGGCCCACCGCGCGGGTCAGGTAGAGGCGGCGCATGGCCCGGGTGATCCCCACGTACGCCAGCCGCCGCTCCTCTTCCAGCTCCTTCTCGTCGGTGGCGGACCGCTGGTGCGGGAAGACGTCCTCCTCCATGCCGGTGAGGAACACCACCGGGAACTCCAGGCCCTTGGCGGTGTGCAGGGTCATCAGGGTGACCAGGCCGCCGTGCTGGGCGCCGTCGGGGATCTGGTCCGCGTCGGCCACCAGCGACACCTGCTCGAGGAAGTCCGGCAGCGACCCGCCCTCGTTCTGGCCGTCGAACTCGCGGGCGACCGAGACCAGTTCCTGGAGGTTCTCCACCCGGCTCGCGTCCTGCAGGTCGTTCGACTCCTCCAGGGCGGTCTGGTAGCCGGTCCGGTCGAGGACGGCCTCGGCCAGATCGGCCACCGGCAGCTCGGCGGCCATCTCCCGCAGGCTCTTGATCAGCGCGTTGAATCGCTCGATGGCCTGCACGGACCGCGCGGCCAGGCCGGGCACGTCACCGGGCCGGGCCAGCGCGGCGGCGAAGCTGATCCGCTCGCGCGCCGCGAAGGCGGCCACGTACTCCTCGGCCCGTTCGCCGATGCCCCGCTTGGGCACGTTCAGAATCCGGCGCAGCGACACCTCGTCGGCCGGGTTGGCGATCAGCCGGAGGTAGGCCAGCAGGTCCCGGACCTCACGGCGCTCGTAGAAGCGGACCCCGCCGATCACCTTGTAGGGCAGGCCGACCCGGATGAAGACTTCCTCGAACACACGCGACTGGGCGTTGGTCCGGTAGAAGACGGCCACGTCGCCCGGTGTGGCCTCGCCCGCGTCGGTGAGGCGGTCCACCTCCTCGGCCACGAACGCGGCCTCGTCGTGCTCGCTGTCCGCGACGTAACCGGTGATCAGCGGGCCAGCGCCCTGGTCCGACCACAGGTTCTTCGGCTTGCGGCTCGCGTTGCGGGAGACCACGGCGTTGGCCGCGGACAGGATGTTCTGGGTGGAGCGGTAGTTCTGCTCCAGGACGATCACCCGGGCGTCGGGGAAGTCCTGCTCGAACTCCACGATGTTCCGGATCGTCGCGCCGCGGAAGGCGTAGATCGACTGGTCGGCGTCACCGACCACGCACAGCTCGGAGGGAGGCTCGCTGTCCGGCCCGGCGCTGTCCGGCCGGGCGCTGTCCGTGCCGGGACTGCCCTGCGCGCCGACCAGCTCCCGGATCAGGACATACTGCGCGTGGTTGGTGTCCTGGTACTCGTCCACCAGCACGTGCCGGAAGCGGTGCCGGTAGGCGGCCGCGACCTCGGGGAATGCCTGGAAGAGGCAGACCGTCACCATGATCAGGTCGTCGAAGTCCATCGCGCCGGCGTCCAGGAGGCGGCGCTGGTACTCGCCGTAGGCCTCGGCGAGCGCCTTCTCCCGGTGCGTCCGGGCCCGGGAGGCGAACGTCTCGTGGTCGATGAGCTCGTTCTTGAGGTTCGAGACCTGGGCGTGCATGGCCTTGGGCGGATACTGCCGGGCGTCGAGCTCCAGCTCGCGGCAGACCAGGGCCATCAGGCGCTGGGAGTCGGCCTGGTCGTAGATCGAGAACGACGACGGGTAGCCGAAGCGCCTCGCCTCCCGGCGCAGGATCCGGACGCACGCGGAATGGAACGTCATGACCCACATGGCCCGGGCCCGCGGGCCGACCAGCACCGCCACCCGCGACGCCATCTCGGCGGCGGCCTTGTTGGTGAAGGTGATGGCCAGGATCTCGCTCGGCAGGACGTCCCGCGCAGCGAGCAGGTAGGCGATCCGGTGGGTCAGGACCCGGGTCTTCCCGGAACCCGCGCCCGCCACGATCAGCAGCGGGCCGCCCGCGTGGACCACCGCGGCCCGCTGCTGCGGGTTCAGCCCTTCGAGGAGGGAATCAGCAGCGGTAGCGGTCACCGGAACAGCCTAGGCGCTCCCGCTGACAGCCAGGAGCCGGACCGGCCCAAAGGGCCCAGAGAAGGAACGATGCTTAAGGGAAGGGCGGGACCGCACCGGGAGCGCTGGAACGGGCCAATTCCGGGGCCGGTGATTACTGGCCCGAGCCAGTCCGATACCCTTAGTTCCTTTTGAGGTGAATGCCGTAATTATTTATGAATGTGTGTACGGCTTAACGCCCATTTCGATACTTTAAGCGGGCCTACCGGTGACGCGGTCCTGCCCGCGGGAGGGCGGCACCGGAAGATCTGATCGCACGCCTCTCGCCAAGGGTAAGGATGCCTGACACCAACGGCCAGCGCGCCGGGGGACGGCGCGGCCCCTCGATACGCCGCCTCCTCTACTTCCTCGTTGCCATCCCGCTGCTGACCGTCATCGGCTTGTACGCCTTCGTGCTGTACACCACGGTCGGGGACGCGGTGAACCTGGACCGCGCACCGAACCTGATCAACGCGACCTCCGTACCGGCGGCCGAGTTCGATATCAACATCCAGAACGAGCGCAAGGCGTCGATGGTCTACCTCGCGGCGCCGACCGCCGCGAACCGGGCCGTGCTGCAGGCGGCCCAGGCCGCCACGACTCAGGCCTTCCCGTCGTTCCAGGCCAAGATGGCGGCCCCGGCCACAACCGAGGCCGCCACCACGGCCGAAGAGACCGTCATCAAGCAGATGCTCGCGAGCATCGAGAGCCTGAGCGGCATCCGCCAGGCGGTGATCCAGCGAGCCATCGCTCCGGATCAGGTGTTCGGCGCCTTCAGCAACATCCTGCTCCAGGAAATGCACCTTTTCACCGAGGAAAACGCCAGCCTGACCAACGCCACCGCGGCCACCCAGTCGCTGGCGATCATCAACAGCACCGAGTCGGGCGAATTCCTCAGCCAGGAGGACGCGCTGGTCTCGGCGTCGCTCGCTGCGCATCAGCTGTTCGCGACCACCCGTATCCAGGTCACCCATCTCGCGGGAGCCCGCCAGGCCATGTACCAGGCGGCGGTGTCCCGGCTGGACGGTCCCGACCTGACGGTGTTCAACTCGCAGATGAACAACTACGCACCGGCCGCCACGCAGGCCGGCATGACGCAGCTGGAGAATGCGGTCGCGGCCGACGCCAGTCCCTTCCCGCCGTTCACCGCCGCAATCTGGGATCCGGTCGTAAAGAAGATGACGACCGGCGTCTTCTTCGCGGGGGTCGGCAGCGTCAGGCAGCAGGTCAGCCACGACAGCACGATCACCAACGCCGCCTGGCGGCGGGTGGCGCTGGCCGGCGGCCTCGGCCTGCTCGGCCTGCTGCTGTCCATCGGCCTGTCCGTGCTGATCAGCCGGTGGATCATCCGCCGGCTCGGCCGCCTGGAGGAGTCCGCGGTCACGCTGGCCGGCGTGGAACTGCCCGGCCTCGTTGCCCGGCTGCGCCGTGGCGAGGACGTTCCCGTCGAGGAACTGACCGGGCCGCAGGCGGACTTCGGCCGGGACGAGATCGGGCGGGTCGGCCAGGCGTTCGACGCGGCCCGGCGCACGGCGATCGAGGCCGCGATCGGCGAGGCGCGGATGCGGCGCGGGATCAATGACGTGTTCCGCAACCTGGCCCGGCGTAACCAGTCGCTGCTGCACCGCGAGCTCACCGTGCTGGACGGCATGGAGCGCCGCACGACGGACCCGGAGACGCTGGAAGACCTCTTCCGCCTCGACCACCTGACGACTCGTATGCGCCGCCACTCCGAGGGCCTGATCATCTTGTCCGGGGCCGCGCCGGGCCGCGGCTGGGTGCACCCGGTCCGGATGATCGACGTGCTGCGGGCCGCCGCCGCCGAGGTCGAGGATTACTCGCGGGTGACGGTGACCACCCCGTCGCAGGCGGCGCTCACCGGGCCGGCCGTGGCGGACGTCATCCACCTGCTCGCCGAGCTCATCGAGAACGCCACCACGCTGTCCCCGCCGTATACGCCCGTGCGCGTATCCGGTGACATGGTGGCGAGCGGCTTCGCGGTCGAGATCGAGGACCGCGGGCTCGGCATGAGCGATCAGCGTTACGCGGAACTGAACGGCCGGCTCGCCGAGCCGCCGGAGTTCGACGTCTTCCACAGCGAGCAGCTCGGCCTGTTCGTCGTCGGGCAGCTGGCCAAGCGGCACGGTATCCGGGTCACGCTGCGGCCGTCCCCCTACGGCGGCACCAGTGCGATCGCGCTCATCCCCACCACGCTGGTCGGCGTGGAAGATGGCTTCGTCGAGGGACTGCCCACCGGGATGACCGCCATCTCCTCGGCCTGGGCCGCGGGGCGCGGCGAGATGCCCGGCGAGGACCATTCGGGGCAGGCGCCGTCGCGCGCACAGCTCACCGGCCAGCCGTGGAGCGCCTTGCCGCAGGGCAACGGCTCCGAACCCTACGCCGGCCAGTCCTACCCCGGCTCCTCCTACTCCAGCCCGGCGAACGGCGGCGCCATCAATGGCGGCCCGGTCAATGGCGGCCCTAATGCGGCCCTCAATGGCGGCCCGGTGAACGGCGGCGCGGCCAACAGCGCCGGCGGGCCCTACGGCGAGCAGCCGTACGGCACCGACCCCAACACCGGCCAGGCGTACGGCTGGATGTCACAGCCGGACGGCTCGTCGTTCGGGCACCCTGCGGAGCCCGGCGCGGCCCCGAGCGAAACGGGCCTGCCCTGGCCGTACGATCGCCCGGCGCCGGCCGGTAACGGTATCCCGCATCAGCCGACGACCCCGTTCCCGGCCAGCGATCCGGGCTACCCGCCCGGAGGCAGCTACCGGCCGTACGCGCAGGACGAAGCGCCCTTCCCGCCCGCGGCGGCGGCCTTCCCGGTGCCGCAGGCACCGCTGCCGCCGGCGGAGCCGCCCTACCCGCAGGCAGAGCCGTCTTACTCCGACGCTGAGCCCGCCTTCCCGGCCGCCAGCGCCCCGTACCCCAGTGCCGAGACGACCTACTCGCCGGCCGAGCCGTCGTTCCCGGCCGCGGGATCGTTCGCCGGCGCGGACGGGTCGCAGGAACAGCCGGATGAGACGTATAAGGGCCTGCCGAAGCGGGTGCGGCAGGCCAGCCTGGCTCCCCAGCTGCGCGACCGGGCCGCGACCAGCAGCACACCGTTGGCGGCCTCCGGGGACAACGTCGCCAACCGCTCGCCGGACGACATCCGCAACGCACTGTCGGCGATGCAGCGCGGCTGGCAGCAGGCACGCGCGGACCAGGGCGGTCCGGGACAGGAGGGCCCGCCCGGCAACGGGGCGCACGCCGCCAACGGCAGCTTCCCGGCCGGCCCGGACGAGGGAACGGTACCCGGGGACGAACGGCTCGTGACCGACGAGGAGCGGGCGTCCGCGTCGGGAATGAGCGGCGGCGGCACGGACGGCCATGGCTACAGCGACGGTTACGGCAGCGGCTATGGGACCGCCGACCGCTACGGCGTCGGCAACGTCGGGTACCCGGACTACGCCGCGGAACCGGAATACTCTGGGTCCGGCGCCAGCCAGGACGGAACGGGCCCCGGCCGGGATTCCGGTTCCATCCCGGCGTACCGGACGGCCGAGACGGAGCACGCGGCAGACAAGGGAGGCGGCACCGCGCACGACGCGGAAGCAGAAGCTGACAGAAGCCACGACGAACAGGACTATCGCGGGGGAAACGATGACATCTGATCGGATGCGAAAACCCGGGGGAACACGATGACACCGCACTACGTCAACCAGGGCGGCGAGCTGAACTGGCTTCTTGACGATCTGGTGAACCGAGTACCTCAGGTCAGCAAGGCCGTCATGCTCACCCAGGATGGCCTGGCCATTGGCGCGTCGGCGGGACTGAGCCGCGAGGACGCCGAGCACCTCGCCGCGCTGGCCTCCGGATTCCAGAGCATGGCCCGGGGCGCCGGGCAGCACTTCGGCGGCGGGCGGGTCCGCCAGACCATCATCGAGATGGAAGCGGCGTTCCTGTTCGTGAGCGCGGCCGGCCACGGCACCTGCCTGGCCGTCCTCACCACGGGTGAGGCAGACGTGGGCCTGGTCGCCTACGAGATGGCCGTCCTCGTCCGCCGCTCCAACGAGCATCTGGGCGTCGGCCCACGGCCCACCGGGTACCCGCAGGGCCCCTCCGGGCAGCGCCCGCCGTCCATGGCTGACGGCATCGTGCCGGGCACACCGCGAGCGATGCCGCCGGGCCCCGACGGCAGCTCCTCCTATCGCCCTGGCGGCCGGATGGTGCCGCCGTCGATGAGCGGAACCGCCTCGATGAGCGGGACGGCGGGCCGGGCCCCGACGAACGCGATGGGCCCGTCGTCGGTGCCGCTCACGCCGCTGAGCCCGCAGTCCCGCAATGTGCCCTCGGACGCCTCCGGGTACAGCCCTTATCCGATGCCGGCGGGTCAGCCCGGGCCGGCTCCGTACGCGGAGTAGCCCTCTGATGCCGAGCCCTGAGGAACGATGGCTGGATTCTGAGGCCGGCCCGGTCGTGCGCCCCTACGCGCTGATCGGCGGCAGGACGCGGCATGCCGGTGAGAAGTTCGATCTGGTCGCGACGGTCAGAGCGACGCGCCAGGAGGTCTCTGACCCAGCGGCCCTCAGCCCCGAGCAGATGTGGGCCCTGAACCTGGCCCGGCGGCCGACCACCGTAGCCGACCTGGCGTCCGAGCTGAACCTGCCCCTCGGTGTCGTCCGGATCCTGCTCGCTGACCTTCGCGACGCCGGGTTCGTCATCATCCGCGCCCCGCAGACCGGGCAGAGTCACCGCGACAGCCACATTCTGAGAGAGGTGCTCAATGGCCTACGGGCACTTTGAGCCGGCGGTCACCGCCGGGCCAGGCCACACAGCGATCAAGATCCTGCTCGCCGGCGGCTTCGGCGTGGGCAAGACCACGATGGTGGGGGCGGTCAGCGAGATCAAGCCGCTCCGGACCGAGGAGCCGCTGACCGAGCGGGGCCTGCGCACCGACAACACGTCCGGGGTCGAGGGCAAGACCACGACCACGGTGGCCATGGACTTCGGCCGGATCAGCCTGCGCGAGGACCTGGTCCTGTACCTGTTCGGCACGCCCGGCCAGCAGCGGTTCTGGTTCATGTGGGACGAGCTGGCCGTCGGCGCGCTCGGCGCGGTGGTGCTGACCGACACGCGGCGGCTGGCGGACTGCTTCCCGGCCGTGGACTACTTCGAGCGGCGGCAGATCCCGTTCATCGTGGCGGTGAACTGCTTCGACGGGTCGGTCAGCCACGACCCCGACGACATCCGGGTCGCGCTGGACCTGGACCCCGGGTTCCCGGTCGTGCTGTGCGACGCGCGGAGCAAGGACTCGGCCAAGGAAGTGCTGATCGCGCTGGTGGAGTACGTGCTCATGACGGTCGAGGAAGCTCCCGGCCAGCCGGAGGCGGCCGCACACGGCTGACTCCGCGCGCGGCGCCGGTTAATCGCAGGGCAGGACGGCCCAGACGGCCTTGCCGTGGCCCTCGATGGGGCTCCACCCCCACACGCTGCTGAGCGCGTGCACGATCTGCAGCCCGCGGCCGCTCTCCTTGACCCAGTCGGGCTGCCGGGGGGCCGGGGCGTCGTCGCTGGCGTCGATGACGGCCAGCATGACCTCACCCGTCCGCGGCAGCAGGCACAGCCGCAACACGCCGCTGTCCGCGGCGCCGGACGGCCCGGCGGCGGACGGCCCGGCGGCGGACGGCCCGGCGGGCAGCGGGGTCACGGCGCTGAGGTTCCCGGCGTCGGTGCGGTGGCTGGCCCAGGCGGACCGGGCCCGGGCGCGCGGATACCCGTTCGTCCCCCGCGAATGCGGCGCGCTCCCCCGCCAGCACTGGCCCGCAGTGTCGCGTGTCCCGTGCTGAACCGCGTTGACGACGAGCTCACCGATGATCGTTTCTGCTTCGTCGGCAAGTCGGTTGAAACCCCAGGAGACGAGGACTTCCCGGGTGAAATGACGGGCAGGACCGGCGGACTCGGGCTGTGCGGCCAGCACACACGAGGTAACGGCGGGTGTTTCCCACCAGGCCGAAGGCACGGGAAAGAGCCGGGGTGCAGACAGACCAGGCTCAGACCCGGCGGAGCCGCTCACAGCCAAGTTGTCACCCCTGGTTCCGGAGACGGCCCGCGCCCGGGGACCTGCTGGCGATCCATGCGAGGTTATCGCAGGTGCGGAGGCCTGTCCGGCGCAGTGAATTGGTACCCGTCATCCCTATGCTGCCTGATACATTGTGCAAGTGCAAGGCCAAATGCACGTTCATCCGAATGTGCACAGTGCGATTCTATATGTACATGGCTCATGCAAATCGGGGGTTCGGGGTAGTCACGAGCAACGTCGCCCGCCGGACCAGAAGCAAGGCCGGTTAGGCCCTTATGAGGGTGGCGTAGCCGGGCCGCACTGTGCGGGCTTCATTGCGCGGGGTTTCATGGCGCGGAGGATTCCGCCAGGCCGACGGCCCGGGCGTTTCAGCCTCTCAGGCCTGCCGACGGCGCTTCGGCCGAATCCGGCGGCCTGAATGCGTGAGCAGGGGCCCACGCTTAGTTAGTGACCTCATTACGGGAGACACGTCATGGACGAGCCGTACAACGGGATGCCAGCCACGGCGCTAGGCCAGCTCACCTGGCTGAAGGCCACGCACAGCAATCCCAGCGGTAACTGCGTGGAGGTTGCCTGCCTGCCAGGCGGCGAGATCGCGGTGCGCAACTCACATCATCCCGCGGGTCCGGTGCTGGTCTACACCCAGGCCGAGATCGCCGCGTTCCTGCAGGGGGCCAAGGACGGCGAGTTCGACTGCGTGGTGTCCTGAGCGAGCGCGCAGGCCGGCTTGGCCGGACGGCATCTGGACCGGGCGGGCCGCGACCGTAAAGGCGAGCCCGGCGCACGTGCTTTTTTGCCCAGTTCGGGGGGGATTGGGCCCATCGGGAGCGCCGCAGATGGCTGATCCGCTAACCATCTGCTTAACTCCCTAGTAACAAAAAGCCACGTCAAATTATGATATGCACTCTTTGCATTCCCAAGATCACGTGCGAGACTTGGCCACGCGCTGCAATATGACAACGACCGAGGGGTGGCGATGAACGCGTCTGAAGGCGTCGCCTGGGAGGGCCCGGTCCGGAGTTTCGGTCGGCGCGCTAGTGGACCGACCGTTCAGCGGATCGTGCTGGGTGCACAATTGAGGCGGCTGCGTGAAGCCCGGGACATCACCACCGAGCAGGCAGCGGAGGCCATTCGCGGCTCGCATTCCAAGATCAGCCGGATGGAGCACGGCCGGGTCGGCTTCAAGGACCGTGACGTGAGCGACCTGCTGACGCTATACGGAGTGACCGACCCCGACGAGCGGGCCAGCCTGCTCGCCCTGGCCCGGGAGGCCGGCAACCCCGGCTGGTGGCACGACTTCGGTGATCTGCTGCCGCACTGGTTCGAGCCGTATATCAGCCTCGAGGCCGCCGCCTCGGTCATCCGCAACTACGAGGTGCAGTTCGTGCCGGGACTGCTGCAGTCCCCGTCCTACGCCCGCGAGGTCATCCGCCTGGGATACGCCGCCATCAGCGAGGAAGAGCTGAACCGGCGGGTTGACCTCCGGCTGGGGCGGCAGCGGCTGCTGTCCAAGCCAGGCGCGCCGCGATTCTGGGCGGTGCTCGACGAGGCGGTCCTGCGCCGCCCGATCGGCGGGCCCGGGGTCATGCGCGAGCAGGTCGAGCACCTCATCACGATGGCCGCGAACCCGTCCGTGACGCTGCAGATCGTGCCGTTCCGCGTGGGCGGTCACTCGGCCGCGGGCGGCCCGTTCTCGATCCTGCGCTTCGCCGAGCCGGAACTGTCCGACGTCGTCTATCTGGAGCAGCTGACCAGCGCGCTCTACATCGACAAGCCCACCGAGGTGGACCGCTACCTGGAAGTCATGGAGCGGCTCTGTGTGCAGGCCGAGACGGCCGCGGACACCATCACGCTGCTCCAGAAGATCCGCGACGAGCAGTGTTAGCCCGGGGGGCTGTATTAGCCCCGGGGGGACGACCCCCCGGAACCCCCCGCTGCGCTTCGCGCCCCGCTGGGGTACTTCGCCGATACACCGGCCGCTCACCGGGCACAAGGCCCGGTTCGTTAGGCCGGTATGAGCGCCTCGCCGGTTAGTTCGGGGAGCCGGGCAGGCCCGCGTCGGTCTCGGGCACCAGCGTCGGCGTGGCGCGGGTGAGGGTTTCCTTCCGGAAGAAGGCAGGCCCGGTCACCCGGCAGTAGATGAACACGACGACCCCGGCGAGGGCGGACAGGAACGCGATCACGAACACGCCGCCAATCTGCCAGTGCGGCGGGAACGGCATCAGCCACGTGGTGTAGCTGTTGCCGGTCGCGACGTCCCAGTCGGCCCACAGGCTCCAGCCGCCAGCGGCGTACATGATCAGGCCGCCCAGGAGGGGCAGGATGCCGCGCATGAGCAGGTTGCGCGGGCTGCTCAGCAGCGTGCGGCGGTAGTACCAGACGCAGGTGAATGCGGTGAGCCCGTAGTAGAAGGCGATGTAGAGGCCGATGGCCGTGACTGCGTCCGCGATGACGTTCCCACCAGACAGGTAGTTCAGCGCGACGTACAGCACGATCGAGACCCCGCCCATGACGAGGGTGGAGACGGTGGGCGTGAGGTATTTCCCATGCATGCGGGCGAACGCGCGCGGCAGCGCCTTGTAGACGGCCATCGACAAGGTGGTCCGCGCGGTGGGCAGGATCGTCGTCTGGGTGGAGGCGGCCGCCGAGCTGAGCACCATCAGCAGCAGCAGCCGGCTCAGGAAGGTCCCGAAGCCGGAGCCGCCGAAGACCGCGGTGCCGAGCACCGAGAGCACGTCGCCGGAGTTGTTCGCGTTGGCCAGGCCGATGCCCTTGGTCCCGATGCCGGCGAACGCCTGGGAGGCGAAGATGACCAGCACGTAGGTGATGAGCAGCAGGACGGTGGAGATGATCGCGGCCCGCCCGGGCGTCTTGTCCCGGTCCTTGGTCTCTTCGTTGACGGCGACGGCCGTATCCCAGCCCCAGTAGATGAACAGCATCAGGATCAGGCCGCTGACGAACGCCTGGAAGCTGGTGATGCTGAACGGGTTGAGCCAGGACCAGGACGGATGGATCGACACGGGCGGATGGTGACCGCTCCCGACCCGGACCAGGGCCACCACGGACAGCACCAGCAGCATGACGATCTCGATGGCCAGCAGGACCCGCTGCAGCCGCGCGGAGACTTCGATACCCCGGTAACAGATGTAGGTCATCGCGACGATCCAGAGCACACCGACGAGCAGGACCCAGCCGCTGGTCGGATTCGAGCCGATGCCGTTGGCCCCGAAAAGCAGGAAGAGGTACTGCCCCGCGACCTGCGCCAGGCTGGCCATGACCAGAATGTCGGCCGCGATGATCCCCCAGCCCCCGGCCCAGCCCGTGCGCGGGCCGAAGGCGCGGGTGGCCCAGGTGAACGTGGTGCCGCAGTCAGGGTCGGCCTTGTTCAGCTCGCTGTAGCCGATCGAGGTGAGCAGCATCGGCACGAAGGCCAGGATCGCCACGACCGGCGACTGCAGGCCGACGGCGACGACGATGAGGCCGAGGGTGGCGGCCAGGCTGTAGGCGGGCGCGGTCGACGCCACGCCCATCACGATGCTGGATACGAGCCCGAGAGCTCCCGGCTTGAGGCCCTTCCCGATCTGCTCTTCGGTCGGCCCGGCGATTTCCTCAGCGGCGGTCATCTCGTCACCCCCCTCTGGCGTCATCTGCTACTGACGACGGTTCTAGCACATGAAACCGCTAACTACGAGGGTTTCAGTCGTAACGTGTACATTTCGCTGCTGGATGCGCGGGCAAAATGGCGTTGATCTACGGCATCCGTAGGCGGCAGGTTGCCGGGCCTGGCCGGCGTGTGAGCCCCGGGAGCGGTTCCGTGGGCTTGGCCGCCGGAGCCGTTCCGTAGGATCACCGATGTGCGAGACGACACTGAGATCAGCCGGGTGCTCGCTATCGCGGCGCACCCCGATGATCTGGACTTCGGCGCGGCAGGGACAATCGCGGTCTGGACGGGCCGGGGCATCGACGTCGTCTACTGCATTGTGACCGACGGCGACGCGGGCGGCTTCGACGAGACGTTCCCGCGCGCCGAGATCGCGCCGCTGCGCCGGGCGGAGCAGACCGCGGCGGCCAAATGCGTCGGTGTGGACGACATCCGGTTCCTCGGCTACCCGGACGGCCGGGTAGAGGCGACCATCGGCCTGCGCCGCGACCTGGCCCGGGTGATCAGGCAGGTCAGGCCCGATCGCGTCGTGGCCCCCAGCCCGGAGCGCAACTACGCGCGGGTGGGGGCGAGCCACCCCGACCACCGTGCGGTGGGATCCGCGGCCCTGGACGCCGTTTACCCGGACGCACGTAACCCGTTCGCCTTCCCCGAACTGGCCGCCGAGGAGGGCCTCCCCGCCTGGACGGTCGGGGAAGTCTGGATCGCCGGCAGCCCGGCACCGAATCACTACGTGGACGTCACCGGCACGTTCCCGCGCAAGCTGGCCGCGCTGCGGGCGCACGAAAGCCAGACCGGCCACCTGCCCGACCTGGACACGCGGCTGCGCGAGTGGCTCGCCGCCTCGGCCGGGCGCGCGGGCCTGGACGAGGGCCGGCTCGCCGAGGCGTTCCAGGTCCTCGAGACCGCCTGACCTGCTGCCCGGTCCGGCCGCCGGGGAAACGCTGACGCCCTGGGACTCATCGAACCCGGCTATCTGGGCACTAAAGTAAGTGTTCCGCCCCATCCCCCGACACCGTTGCTGGCCGGAGAAAGCGAACCACCATGAGCATGGAACTTGATCACTCGTTCACCGTCCCCGTCCCGCCGGACCAGGCGTGGAACGTCCTGCTCGACGTGGAAAAGGTCGCGCCCTGCATGCCCGGCGCCCAGGTCGACGCCGTTGACGGCGACGACGTGGCCGGCCGCCTGAAGGTCAAGGTGGGCCCGGTGTCGCTCACCTATAAGGGCACGGCCACGTTCAAAGACCGGGACACCGCGGACCGTTCGGTCCTGGTGGAGGCGTCCGGGAAGGAACTGCGCGGCGCCGGGACCGCGTCCGCCACCGTCCGGGCGGCGCTTCGCCCTGAGGACGGCTCCGATTCCGCGACCCTGGTCACGCTGCACACCACCCTGAACGTGACCGGCCGGCCCGCGCAGTTCGGCCGCGGGGTGATCGCCGAGGTGGGCTCGCGGCTGATCGACAAGTTCGCGAACAACCTCGCGCAGGAGTTGGCTAACGGCGGGGCCGCGACGGCCACGGCCCCGGACGGTGCGGCCCGTGCTCCCGCCACGGAAGCTTCCCCGGATTCGCCGGCCTCGGGCTCAGCGCCGGCCTCGGGCTCAGCGCCGGCCACGGCAGAGGAGTCCGCGCCTGCGCCGGAGGCGGTGGGCGGAGCGGGCAGCGCCGGCGAACCTTTGAGCGCCCCCACGGCCGCGCCGGCGAGCGAGGCCGCGCCTGCGCTTGCTTCCTCGGCGGGGAGCCCGATAGCGGTCGCGACCGCGAGCGCCCCGGTGGCGAGCGCCCCGGTGGCGGCGCGTGGGCCGGTAACGTCCGCATCGGCGCAAGAGCCGGACCAGGAAGACTCGCTGAACCTGCTGAGCCTCGTTGGCCCCGTGATCATCAAGCGCCTGGCCCCGGTGGTCGGCGCCGTGGCGGCCGTCGGCGTGCTCACCTGGGGCGTCCGCCGGGTGCTCCGGCGCCGCAAGGCGTCTTAGCCGCCCCGCGCGGCAGAGTGCGGAGTTAGGCGCCGGTTTTCCGCAGTATGTGCGGAAAGCCGGCGCCGATCATGGAACCGGGGGCTTCGGTCAGGGACCGCTGTGACGGCTGCGTCCGCCGGGACCTCAGGTGCGGCTACGCATACCTCGCCGCCGGTTTAGCGGACGACCACCTCGGTGACCGGGAGCGAGGAGTCGGCGGGCAGGTCGAGCGGCGACGCCGGGAGACCCCGCGAGGCGAGTTCGGATCCCAGGGCGGCCACCATGGCGCCGTTGTCGGTGCACAGGCCGGGCCGCGGGACGCGCAGCCGGATGCCGGCCGCGGTGCAGCGCTCCTCGGCCAGGGCCCGCAGGCGGGAGTTGGCGGCCACGCCGCCGCCGATGACGAGGTGATCGACGCCATGCTGGCGGCAGGCCGCGACGGCCTTGCGGGTCAGCACGTCGGCCACGGCCTCCTGGAAGGACGCGGCGACGTCGGCGACCGGGACCGGTTCGCCCCGGGCAGCGCGCTCCTCGACCCAGCGGGCGACGGCCGTCTTGAGGCCGGCGAAGGAGAAGTCGAGCGACCCGTCGTGGTACTTGCCCCGCGGGAACGCGATCGCGGCCGGATCACCGTACCGGGCCGCCTTGTCGATGGGCGGCCCGCCCGGGAATGGGAGGCCGAGTACCCGGGCGACCTTGTCGTACGCCTCACCGGCAGCGTCGTCGACAGTCGAGCCGAGGGAGATGACCTCGCCCGCGACGTCCGGGACGAGCAGCAGCGACGAGTGGCCGCCGGACACGAGCAGGGCGATCACCGGTGCCGGCAACGGGCCGTGCTCCAGCTGATCGACGGCCACGTGCGCGGCCAGGTGATTGACGCCGTACAGCGGCTTGCCGAGCGTGAGGGCGTACGCCTTGGCCGCAGCCACCCCGACCAGGAGGGCGCCCGCCAGACCGGGACCCGCCGTGACCGCGATCGCGTCCACGTCGGCCAGCGTGACTCCAGCCTGGGCCAGGGCCCGGTCGACCGACGGGGTCATCGCCTCCAGGTGGGCCCGGCTGGCGACTTCCGGCACGACGCCGCCGAACCGGGCGTGCTCATCGACGCTGGAGGCCACCGCGTCGGCCAGCAGCTCGTGGCCGCGGACCAGCCCGGCTCCCGTCTCGTCGCAGGAGGTCTCGATGCCGAGAACGAGCGGGCCGGTCATCGCGTACCGCCAGACGGGGTGGAGGGGACGCCCGGGGTGGCTGGCGTGCGCTCGTCCAGGCTGCGGCGCATCACGATCGCGTCCATGCCGGAGGGCTGGTAGTAGCCGCGACGGATTCCGACGCTGGAGAAGCCGAACCGGTGGTAGAGATCCTGTGCCCGCGTGTTGTCGGCGCGCACCTCGAGGAAGACCTCCGTGCAATCGTGACGGGCGGCCTCGTCCAGGAGGTCGGTCAGCAGCGCGGAACCGATCCCGTGGCCCCAGTGCGCCGCGCTGACGGCCAGCGTCACCACCTCGGCCTGATGGCCACCGGGCAGCATCATCCCGGCGTATCCCACGAGCTCGTTTCCTTCCTCGGCCGCCACGTAGTGGCGCCCGCGTCCTTGCATGGCGATTTCCTCGGCGAACATGCCCGGCGACCAGGCGTCGTCGGGGAAGAGCGAGCGCTCCAGGTCGAGCACCGCCGCCAGATCCTCGTAGCGCAGCAGGCGCAGCGGGACGCTCACGGCGACGTCACCCGCTTGGGCGGACCCGGGACGCGGGCGTCCGGCCGGCGCAGGTACAGCGGCTCGGGCGGCAGCAGGATCCCGTCCCGGCCGGGGGCGCCGAGGTGCTCAGCGGCCAGGTCGGCCAGGACCGCCGCCGAGGGGTGCTCGGGCCAGATCGGCTCGCCGAGCTGATCCGGGTAGAGTGCCGCCGCCTGTCCCGCGACGGGCAGCGCCGCGCCATCCAGGATGCTGTCCGGGCGGCTGACGGCCTGCCGGAGACCCGCGCTCCCGACCCGTCGTAGCGGGCCCAGTAGAGCTCCTTACGGCGCGCGTCGGTCACGGCCAGGAACTCCCGGCCCGCGCGCGGCCGGCACCGCGGCGCGCGCCAGGACGTCCAGCGTGCAGACGCCGTAGACGGGCAGGCCGAGCGTCCGGCCGAACACCCGCGCGGTGACCACGCCCACGCGCAGCCCGGTGTAGGGACCGGGGCCGGCGCCGGTCACGATCGCGGTCAGGTCACCGGGCTGGGCCCCCGCGTCGGCGATGACCTTGGCGATGGACGGGGCGAGCAGTTCACCGTGCCTGCGCGCGTCCACCGTGACGGCCTCGGCCAGCACACGCTGACCGTCATGCAGGGCCACGGTGACGGCGGGGGTGGCGGTATCGAACGCAAGCAAAAGCACGGATGCACAGCCTAGTTCACCTCGTTCACCGTGGTGTTCTTCAGCCGCACACCGGACCGGGAGGCGGGCGGACGTTCTCGTCACTGTGAGGTTCGCCGGCAGCGCACCGGGGTCGGCGCGCGGGCGGACGTCCTAGTGCACCGAGGTGTTCTTCAGCGCCACGCCGAGACCGGGCGCGGGCGGACGTCCTAGTGCACGGTGACGTTCTTCAGCGGCACGGCCGGATCAGCGAGGAGGCCGGGATCGACCGGCGCGCCCGACGCGATGACACGGCGGCCCTGGATCAGGTCGCGGGGCCGGTCGACGGCGAGCAACGCCACCAGCCGGGATCCTGACAGCCAGCCAGCCGTCCACGGGCCGGGCGAGCCCGGGCCGGGACCGCGCCAGACCAGCCGGTCGGCGTCCCCGTGGTATCCGGCGTACTGCATCATCCGGCCGAACTGCTCGGACCAGGAGTACGGCACCGGGTCGTAAACCTCGTCCGCGCCGAGGACGTTGGCCGCGGCGACGCGCGGCGCCTGCAGCGCGATGTCCCAGTGCTCGAAACGGAACCGCCGTCCCCACCGTCGCGACAGGAAGGACGCGCAGTCACCGACCGCGTAGACGCCCGGCGCGGACGTGCGCAGATGCTCGTCGGCGGCGACCCCGTTGTCCAGCCGGATACCCGAACCGGCCAGCCACCCCACCGCCGGGCGGACCCCGACCGCGGTGACGATCTCGTCCGCGGGAAGCCAGCCGCCCCCGGTCAGGGCGAGGCCGCCGTCCTGCACCGACTCGACGGCCTGCGACGTCCGCAGCTCGACGCCCGCGGCCGCGTACCAGGGGACGGTCTGCGCGCCGACTTCCGCGCCGATCGCGGCCGCCAGCGGAGCCGGGCCGGCCTCCACGACGACGACGTGGCAGCCGCGGGCGGCGGCGGCGGTGGCGAGCTCGGCCCCGATCCAGCCGGCCCCGACGATGACCAGGCGCACCCCCGGCTGCAGCCGGGCGCGCAGTTCCTGAGCGTCCTCGTGGGTGCGGAGGAAGCGCTGGCGGCCGGGCCCGGGCAGGGCGACCGGTTCGGCTCCGGTGGCCACGACCAGGCGATCGAACGGGTACTCGCCGCGCGCCGTGCGCACCAGGCCAGCGGGACCGGCCGGAACGCCGGGGTCCGGGCCAGCTGGCCGGGCCAGTTCCAGGGCGGTCGCGGGCTCGCCCAGCCGCAGGTCGACGCCGAGCGCGGTGAAGTCGGCGTCCAGCGTGGTGTCCAGCTCGGCACTGATCTCGGCGGCGTCCGGCTCCCCGGCCAGAACCTCTCCCAGCAGGACGTCGCCGGACAGCAGCTCCCCGGGCGAAGGCGGCGCCGGCGCGGACGGCTCGCGCAACGTCCGTTCAGACTGTGCCTGCTCAGAGGGTGCCTGCTCAGACTGTGCCTGCTCAGACTGTGCCTGCTCAGAGGGTGCCTGCTCAGACTGTGCCTGCTCAGAGGGTGCCTGCTCAGACAGTGCCTTCTTCGACAGGGGCGGCCGGTCGTACGGGGGCCTGCTCTCGGCCGCGATCATCGTGATCGGGCCGCCGAAGTCCCGCGCCCTGAGCTCCTCGACGGTGCGGAGCCCGGCCAGCCCCCCGCCAGCGATGACGACCTGCATGACGACATAGGCTAGGCCCAAACGCGCGGGAGTCCGGTGGAGACCGGACTGAGAGGGAAACTGGCGAGTTTCCGACCGCAGAACCTGATCCGGGTCATGCCGGCGAAGGGAGCGAACGCGATTGGCGACAGTGATCGTGGCGGGCGGCGGAGTGATCGGCCTGAGCATCGCCTGGCGCGCGGCGCAGCGGGGGTTCGGCGTGACCGTCGCCGACCCCTCCCCCGGCCAGGGCGCCAGCCACGCCGCGGCGGGCATGCTCACCCCGGTCTCCGAGGCCAGCTACACGGAGAAAGAGCTGTTCGGGCTGGGTGCGGCGTCGCTCGAGCGCTACCCCGGCTTCGTGGCCGAGCTGACCTCAGCCACGGGCGAGCCGGCCGGTTACCAGCGGACCGGGACCCTCCAGGTCGGCTACGACGCCGACGACCTCGCGGTCATCGACGAGCTGCACGCGCTGCAGGACAGCCTCGGCGTCCCGGGGCGCCGGCTGACCGCGCGGGAGTGCCGCGGCCTGGAGCCGATGCTGGATCCGTCGGTGCGCGGTGGTCTGCTCGCCGAGGCGGACGGGTCGGTCGATCCGCGGCTGCTCACCCGCGGACTGCTGATCGCGGCCGAGCGGGCCGGGGTCCGGCTGATCACGCAGCCGGTCGCGCAGATTCTTCATGGCGGCGGACGGGTCAGCGGTGTCCGTCTCGCTGATGGGACGACGATCACCGCGGACTGGACCGTGCTCGCGGCCGGCTGGAATTCGGCCGCCATCGACGGGCTCCCGGAGGACTGCGTGCCGCCGGTCCGGCCGGTCAAGGGGCAGGTGGTCCGGCTGCGCGCCCCCGACGGCTTCCTGCGCCGGACCGTGCGCGGCATCGTCAGGGGCTCGTCGGTCTACCTCGTGCCACGGGACGACGGCGAGCTGGTGGTGGGCGCGACCCAGGAGGAGCTCGGGCCGGACACCCGGGTGACCGCGGGCGGCCTATGGGAGCTGCTGCGGGACGCGCGGACGCTGGTGCCGGGCATCACGGAGCTTGAATTCACCGAGGCGGTCGCGCGGCTGCGGCCCGGAACGCCCGACAACGCGCCGATCCTCGGCCCGTGCCCGGCGGCCGGGCTGGTGCTGGCGACCGGTCACTTCCGCAGCGGGGTGCTGCTCACGCCGGTGACCGCGGACGTCATCGTGGACTACCTGCAGACGGGGCGGCTGCCCGAACTGGCGGCGCACTTCACGATCGGCCGCTTCTCCGGGGACCGTGCTGGAGCCGGCCGCCGGCCCGGGACGGGGGGACGGCCTGATCTGAGCGGAGGGGCCGGATGAAGGTCATCGTGAATGGGGACCCCTTCGAGGTGGCCGACGGCGCGACGGCGGCGGCCGCGGTGCGGTTGCTGACGAGCGCGGCGAGCGGCGTCGCCGTGGCGGTCAACGGTGAGGTGGTGCGGCGTTCGGCGTGGGATTCCACGGTGCTGGCGGACGGGGACCAGGTCGAGGTGCTCACCGCGGTCCAGGGAGGCTGAATGGACGATCCGCTCGTCATCGCCGGAGAAGAGTTCAGCTCGCGGCTCATCATGGGCACCGGCGGGGCCCCGAGCCTGGACGTCCTCGGCCGGGCGCTCGCGGCCTCAGGCACCGAGATCACGACCGTCGCGATGCGCCGGGTGGCGCCGGGTGCCGGTCATTCGGTGCTGGGCCTGCTCGCTGAGCGCAGCGTCCGCGTGCTGCCGAACACCGCGGGGTGCTACACGGCGGCCGAGGCGGTGCGCACCGCCGAACTGGCCCGCGAGGCGATCGGTACCGGCTGGGTGAAGCTCGAAGTGATCGCGGACGAGCGCACCTTGCTGCCGGACCCGGTGGAACTCCTGGACGCGGCCGAGATGCTCGTGGCCCGCGGTTTCACCGTGCTGCCGTACACAAGCGACGACCCGGTGCTGGCGCGGCGCCTGGAGCAGGCCGGCTGCGCCGCGGTCATGCCGCTCGGCGCGCCGATCGGGTCCGGGCTCGGCGTCCGGAATCCGCACAATATCGAGCTGATCGTGGAGGAGGCCGGTGTCCCGGTGATCCTCGACGCCGGCATCGGGACCGCGAGCGACGCCGCGATCGCGATGGAGCTGGGCTGCGACGCGGTTCTGCTGGCGACCTCGGTGACACGGGCCCGCGACCCGGAACGGATGGCCGGGGCGATGCGGCACGCCGTCATCGCGGGCCGGATGGCCCGGCTTGCCGGGCGTGTCCCGCCCCGGCGCTACGCCCGCGCCTCGTCACCTCCGGCGAGCGACGGACCGCAAAGCGGCTAATCCAGCCCAGCCCGGCTGACCTGCTCGTACAATTAGCCCCGATGGACACCACCCTGGCGGACCCCCTGGTCGGACGGCTGCTGGACGGCCGTTACCAGGTGGAAGCGCTGATTGCGGTCGGCGGGATGGCGACGGTGTACCGCGCCATCGACATCCGCCTGGACCGCCGGGTCGCGCTCAAGGTGATGCATGCGGACCTGGCGCGCGACGAGGATTTCGTCGGCCGCTTCATCGGCGAGGCCAAGTCCGTCGCCCAGCTCTCGCACCCGAACGTCGTGTCCGTCTACGACCAGGGCCGGGACGGGCCGTATCCGTACCTGGCCATGGAGTACCTGCCCGGCCGGACCCTGCGGGACCTGCTCAGCGAACGGCGCCTGTTCCCGCCGCGCGAGGCGCTGTCCATCATGGTGCCGCTGCTGTCCAGCCTCGCGGCCGCGCACACGGCCGGGATCGTGCACCGTGACGTCAAGCCGGAGAACGTGCTGATCGCCCCGGACGGCCACCTGAAGGTGGTCGACTTCGGCCTGGCCCGGGCACTGTCCGGCATCGGCAGCCAGACGCGGACCGGCGTGATCATCGGCACCGTGGCGTATCTGGCCCCTGAACAGGTCACCGGGACCAGCGCGGACGCCCGCACCGACATCTACGCCGCCGGCATCGTCTTGTTCGAGCTGCTCACTGGAACCAAGCCGCATACCGGCGAGAGCCCGCTCGCGGTGGCCTACAAGCACGTCAACGAGACGGTCCCGGCTCCCTCGCGGTTCGTCCAGGGCATCCCGCCGGAGATCGACCAGCTCGTCATGCAGGCCACGAGCCGGGATCCGCGGGGCCGCCCGGCGAATGCGGCCGCATTCCTGCGGGCGGTCAACGACGTCATGCGGGGACTGCCGGACGACGGCCGGTGGGGCTCGCCGGCGGCCGCGTGGCCCGGGAACGGCGCCGTCGCGCTGGCCGCCCCCGGATACGGCATGGCTGGTCATGGCGCTCCCGGCTATAACGGCACTGCGGGGTATAACGGCACTGCGGGGTATAACGGCGAGAACCACACGCAGATCCTCGGGGCCCCGGGCGACGGCCGGACGGTCATTGGCGGGCGTGACGACCTGGGCGGCGATGGCACCGGCGGTTACCGGCGCAAGCGACGGCCCGTCCTGCTGATCGTTCTGGTGGCGGCGCTGATCTTCGCTGCGGCCGGCGGGGCCGGGTGGTGGTTCACCCAGGCCGGGTACACGACGGTCCCCGCGGTCGCGGGCATGACGGACGGCGCCGCGGTCACCGCGCTGCGCGCCGACGGGTTCACCGTCCGGATGGGGACGGCCGTCATGGACAACAACGCCAAGGCGGGGACGGTCGCGCGTACCGTGCCGGCCGCGGGCGGCCGTATCCACAAGGGATCGGTCATCACCCTGATCCCGTCCGCCGGGCCACGGCTGATCAAGGTCCCCGACGTATCCGGCCAGCAGCTCGCCGACGCGCAGCAGGCGCTGCGCAACGACGGGCTGACCCCCGGTCAGGTCCGCAAGGTCGCGTCCGGCTCGGTGGACGCGGGCATCGTGGTCAGCACCCAGCCGGCCGCCGGCGCGAGCTCCGCGCAGAACACCCCCATCGTCATCAATGTGAGCGCGGGTCCCCCGCTGCCCGACTTCCGCGGCCAGGACCAGCAGAGCATCCAGCAGTGGGCGGCGCAGAACGGCATCACGCTCAACGTCCAGCAGGACACGGGCAGCTCGCAGCCGCAGGGCACCATCACCCGGCAGTCCCCGGCACCGGGGACACCGATCACCGTCAACGAGACGGTGACGATCGGGGTGTCGGCCGGGCCGCCGCAGATCGCCATCCCCAACGTCGACGGCATGAAGATCGCTGACGCCAAGGACACGCTGACGAAGCTCGGGTTCGACGTGACGGTGAACCGGTTCGGGCCGTTCAACAAGGTCTTCGACTACAACCCCAAGGGCCAGGCGCCCAAGGGCAGCTCGATCACCCTCTACGCCGGCTTCTGAGCAGGGCGCGGGCTGACGGCCCTCCGCGAGGGGGGCCGGGGCGAAAACGGTTTGCCGCCGTTTCCGGCCGGTGGTTACCCTCGTCCAGCTCACACTCTTCTCGGATCGGACGTGTCATGTCGCGGCGGTCGGTTACCCGGCGCTTTCCCGTGCTCGCAAGTCGTGACTTCCGGCTGCTGCTCGCGGACCGGCTGATTGCACCGGGGGCGATGGCGTTCTCCATGGTGGGGGTGTCGTTCGCGGTCCTGGACGCGGGCGGCTCGCCCGCCGACCTGTCCTACGTGCTGGCCGCGCAGATCGCGCCGTGCCTGCTGTTCTGCCTGCTCGGCGGCGTCGTTGCGGACCGGATCGCACCGCAGCGCGTGATCGTCGCGGCGAACCTGCTGATCGCCGTGGGTGAGGGAACCTTCGGCGTGCTCGTGCTTACCTCACGGCCGGCGCTGTGGGAAATGATCGTGCTGGAAACGGTGTCGGGGACGGGGGCGGCGATCTTCTATCCCGCCTCGCAGGCGCTGCTGCCGGTGCTGGCCCCGGGTGCCCTGCTCCAGCAGGCCAGCGCGCTGAGCCGGCTGGTCATGAACGCGGCGCAGATGAGCGGCGCGGCCGTGGCCGGCGTGGTGGTGGCCGCGATCAAGCCGGGCTGGGCGCTGACGATCTGCGGGGCGGGCATGACGCTCACCGTGCCGCTGCTGCTCCGGATCCGCGCGCAGCCATCCCGCCCGGAGACATCGACCGGGATGCTCCGCGACCTGCGCGACGGATGGTCGGAGTTCATCTCGCACACCTGGCTGTGGGTCATCGTGGCGCAGTTCTGCGTGGTCATGATGGCCTGGTTCGGCGGCTTCGAGGTGCTGGGCCCGGTCGTGGCCAAGCAGCATCTCGGCGGCCCCGTCGCGTGGGGCGCGATCATGGCGGCCGAATCGGTCGGGCTGGTGGCAGGCGGCCTGTTCTCGCTGTACTGGTCACCACGCCGGCCGATGCTCCTGGTCGTCGCGATCGGCGGGATCACGGCGCTCACGCCGCTCTCGCTGGCCATGCTGTGGCCGTTGCCGCTGATCTGCCTCACGTCCTTCGGCGTGGGGATGGCGACGGAGATCATGATGGTGGTGTGGACCGTGACGATGGCGCGGAAGATCCGTCCGGACGCCCTGGCCCGCGTCTCCGGCTACGACGCCCTGGGCTCCATGATGGCGACACCGGCGGGCGCACTGGTCGCCGGGCCGGCCGCGACCGCCATCGGCGTCCGGAAGGCGCAGTACGGCGCCGCGGCGCTCATCGCGGGAGTGTCCGCCCTGGCCCTCGTCCCGCGTGACATCCGCCGGACCACCGCGCAGATGAGCGCGGACGCACTCCCGGCGGGGGAGCCGGGCCCGGGCACCGGGCCGGTCCTGGCGGATGGGCCCGCCCTGGGTGCAGCCCGGGACGCCGGAACCGTCCGGGCCGCCTGACCCGGGGCACTACGTCCGTTAGGGTGCGCAGCGACGCGGTCAGCCGAAGAAGACCTCGGCCTCCGCGTACCGCTCCGGGGGCACGGTCTTCAGCTCGGCGGTCGCCTCGTTCAGCGGCACCCGGATGATGTCGGTGGCGCGCAGGGCCACCATGTTGCCGAACGCGCCGTCGTGGACCGCCTCGATCGCGTGCACGCCGAACCGGGTGGCGAGCACGCGGTCGAACGCGGTGGGGGTGCCGCCGCGCTGGATGTGCCCGAGCACGGCGACGCGGGCCTCCTTGCCGGTCCGCTTCTCGATCTCCGCGGCCAGCATCTGCCCGACGCCGCCCAGCCGCGTGTGGCCGAAGGCGTCGACGCCCTGCTCGGCGACGGCGATGTCCGCCTCCACCGGATGCGCGCCCTCAGCGACCACGACAATCGGCGCGTAGCGGGTCTGGAAGCGGTGCTCGACGTAGTCACAGACCTGCTTGATCTCGAACGGCTTCTCGGGGATCAGGATGACGTTGGCGCCGCCGGCGAGCCCGGCGTGCAGCGCGATCCAGCCGGCGTGCCGCCCCATCACCTCGACGATCAGCGCGCGGTGGTGGCTCTCCGCCGTCGTGTGCAGGCGGTCGATGGCCTCCATCGCGATGTTCACCGCGGTGTCGAAGCCGAACGTGTAGTCGGTGGCACCCAGGTCGTTGTCGATCGTCTTGGGCACGCCGACGACGTTGACGCCCTCGGCGTACAGCTTGGTCGCCGCGCCGAGCGTGTCTTCACCGCCGATCGCGATCAGGGCATCCACCCCGAGGCCGGCGAGGTTGTCCTGGATCCGCTCCACGCCCGAGCGCTCGCCGCCCTGGTCGGCGAAGGGGTTGGTCCGCGACGTGCCCAGGATCGTCCCGCCGCGGGGCAGGATGCCCCGGACGGCCTGCACGTCCAGGGGAACGGTGTCCCCTTCCAGCGGGCCGCGCCAGCCGTCGCGGAAGCCGACAAACTCGTATCCGTACTCCTGCACGCCCTTGCGGACGACAGCGCGGATCACAGCATTAAGGCCGGGGCAGTCGCCGCCACCGGTGAGGACACCCACTCTCATGAGGCTCACCTTAGCCCTGCCGGGGCCGCCGGCCCGGCCTAAGACTCGGTTTCCGACGGTGTTTCGGGCGACTCGGCCTGAGGCCGGGGCGGGGTTGGCAGTTGCCCGGCCGCCGCAGCCAGTTTCTCCTTGGCCTGCTGGGCGTACATATCCACGTATTCCTGGCCGGAGAGCTTCTCGATGGCCCGCATGACCTCGTTGGTGACCTCGCGCTGCACGCGCCGGTCCGATGCCTTCCCGTAGAACCGGGAGAAGTCCAGCGGCTCGCCGAACCGCACGCCGGGGCGGATCCGGAAGTTCGGCCGGGTCTGGCCCGAGGGCATGAACTCGAACGTGCCGACCATGGCGACCGGGATCACCGGGACCTGCCCCTCCAGGGCCAGCCGCGCGATGCCGGTCTTACCCCGGTAGAGCCGGCCGTCCGGGCTGCGGGTGCCCTCGGGATAGATGCCGAGCAGCTTGCCCTCTTCGAGCACGCGCAGGCCGGTCTGGATCGCACGCTCGCTCGCCGCGCCGCCGCCCCGATCCACCGGGATCTGGCCGAGGGCGCTGAAGAAGGTCCGGCTGATCAGGCCCTTAAGCCCGCGCCCGGTGAAGTACTCCGCCTTGGCCAGGAAGATCACCTGCCGCCGCAGCGGAAGCGGGCCGAAAAAATGATCGGCGAACGACAGGTGATTGCTGGCGAGGATGGCCGGGCCACGCTGCGGCACGTTCCGCGCGCCTGCCGCCCACGGACGAAAAACGATCTTGAGCATCACGCCAAGGGTGAGCTGCGCCAGTTTGTAGTACACGTCCAAATATTCGCACGTTCGGCGGGGTTTTTAACGCCACGCGGGATGCGATCTAGCTATCCGGCGTGCGACGATGCTTGGCACCGGCCGGTTGACCACGGGAGGACGCTGCCTGCTGGCACCGGCCCGCCGATCGCGGGGAGAGGGAGAGCGCGGTACCTCATGGCCGAGTTGTTGCCGGGCGCGGAGCCGTTTTCCCACGCGGGCGGGGCGGTCGGCGCGCTGCTCTGCCACGGGTTCACCGGCAGCCCGCAATCGCTGCGCGCCTGGGCCGAGTTCCTGGCCGGCCACGGGCTGGCCGTGTCCGTGCCGCTGCTGCCCGGGCACGGGACCAGCTGGCAGGACATGGCCCGGACGACCGCCGCGGACTGGTACGCCACGGTGGAACAGGCGCTGGCCGTGCTGCGCGCGCAGTGCTCCGAAGTGTTCGTGATGGGCCTTTCGCTGGGCGGCTGCCTCGCGCTCCGGCTCGCCGAGCGCCACGGGCCGGATGTCAGCGGCCTGGTCCTGGTCAACCCGTCATTGGCCCCGGATACGAGGCTTTTCCTGCTGGCGCCGGTGCTGAAATACGTGCTGCCGTCGCTGCCCGGGGTCGGCAGCGACATCAAGAAGCCGGGCACGACGGAGCTGTCCTACGACCGGGTTCCGGTTCGCGCCGCGGCATCGCTGCCGCAGATCTGGCGGCAGACCACCCGCGATCTGCCCGGCGTTACCCAGCCCGTGCTGGTGTACCGGAGCAGCGAGGACCATGTGGTCGGGCCGCCCAGCATGCGCGCGCTGGAGGCCGGCCTGGATCCTGGCCTGCTGACCATCCGGACCTGCAGCGACAGTTATCACGTTGCGACAATGGACAATGACGCGCAGGCTATTTTTACCGGAAGCCTGCAGTTTGTCCGGGACCACTGCCGAGACGAGAACCTGGTCCGCCGGCGGCACCGTGCCGGAGACCATGTAGCCGGGGAGGGAGGTGCGAGGCAGGACGTGACCAGCGGCGAGAATGACGACGAGGTGGCCTGGCTCAACCTGGTCGCAAACTACGACGCACCCGCGGACATCGAGGGCGGCATCCCCTGGCCCGAGCGGGAGAACCTCTCGGCACCGGACAGCGCGCCCATCCCTGGCGCCTCTCAAGTCACACGATCCCCCCAGGCCCCCGAATCCCCGCAGGCAACGGGTCCCTTCCCGGTGAGCGAAGCACCTCCGGGTATCCGCCCCGCGGCCCCGGCCGACCCGGCGCGTGACCCCGGGCAGCTGCGCCCCGGCGAGCGCGGCGGCCCGGGACGGCTGAGCGGCCCTCCCCCCCGGAACGGCGCGGGCGAGCTGGACGTCCCCGGCGAGCGGCACGGCCCGGCGCAGGAGCCGCAAGCCCGGGGGCCCCAGCGAGCCGCAGCCGGACCGGACTCGCAGGAAGAGCACTACTTCCCGCCCCCGCCGCCGCCGCTGCCCAAGCTGGACCCGCTCAGTAAGGGCGCGTGGGTCGCGCTCTTCGGCGGCCCCGCGTACCTGCTGATCGCGACGGCGGTGGGCTGGACCGTGCCCGCCGTGGCGGCGTTCCTGGCCATCGGCGCATTCGTGGGCGGCTTCGCCGTGCTCGTGCTGCGGATGGGCGACGAACCGCGGAATGGTTCGGGTCCCGACGACGGCGCGGTCGTCTAGGGCTGAGCCGAGGGCGAACACTCCGGGCTGAGCTGAGGCGCAACGCTCAGGCCGGAGCGGTGAGGTAACGCCTACGCCTGAGCGGTGGCGTAACGCCGGGCGAGGTCCGCGGCGCCCACGACGCCCGCGTCCGCGCCGAGCTCCGCGAGCCGGATGTCGGCAAAATCGCGGTAGCCGCGGCCGGGCAGCGACCTCTCATACGCCCACCGGGCCGGATCGATGAGCAGGTTGCCCGCCTCGGACACCCCGCCGCCGATGATGAAGCAGCCCGGGTCCATGATCGCGGCCAGATCGGCCATGCCCTGGCCGAGCCAGCTGCCCACGATCTGGAAGCAGCGCAGGGCGGCGGGATCGCCTTCCTGCGCCGCCCGGGTCACCTGAGGCCCGGAGATACCCTCGGGCATTCCACCGCCCAGTTGCAGGAGCCGCATAGCTCCCTCGGGGCTGCGCCGGGCGAAGTCACGCGCCTCGGCCACCAGCGCACCGCCGCTGCAGTACTGCTCCCAGCAGCCGCGGTTGCCGCAGCCGCAGAGCCGCCCGTCGGGCACGACCCGGTAGTGGCCGGGCTCACCGGCGATGCCGAAGCGGCCACGGTAGATGTCGCCGCCGATCAGCATGCTCGCGCCGATACCGGTGCCCACGGCGATGAAGAACACCTCCTGGTAGCCGCGGGCGGCGCCGAACCGGGCCTCGGCCCAGAGGCTCGCGTTGGCATCGTTCTCCACGAAGACGGGCAGGCCGATCTTTTGCTGCACCGACTTGAGGAGCGGCTCGCCGCGCCAGGCAAGGTTGGGCGCGAACAGGACGGAAGAACGTGTCTCGTCGATAAAGCCGGCCGCCCCGATGCCGACCGCGGCTATGTCGTGCCGGGACGACAGCTCGGTCACCACATCCGCGATGACCTGCTCCGTCTCGGGCGGGCTGGCCGCCGGCGTGGAGCGCTTCAGCTTCTCAATGATCTGGCCATTGGCGTCGACGACGCCGGCCGCGGCTTTGGTGCCCCCGACGTCAATGCCGATCGTCAGGCACACGACCAGCCTCTCCGGATGGATCGGTCGCGTCTGACCAGGAGCTGGCGGTGGACCTGGGACGCCGCGCGGATGCGGAGGGCCCGGAGGGAGCAGAGGGCCGGTCCTGCGGGTGGGGGTACTGCGGCGCCCGCACGATCGACTCAAAGGCCGAGTAGGCCTCCTGGACCACGGACGCCAGCGCGTCGCCGGCTCCGGCCAGCGGTGAGCCCTGGCTGTGCTGGCGGGACTCGCGCAGCCTGCGCGCCGCCCGGCAGACCGGGCACCAGGCGCACTCGGGTGCCTCCTCATCGCGCAGGGGGCGCGTCGTGGCGGTCTCCCACACGTCGGCCCGCTTGCCGGAAGGCTCCTGGCCCAGGGCCCGGCGGACCGGGGCGGTGAGGTCCTTGGTGAGGCTGCGCGCACCGGAGCGCATCAGCCACCGCTGGAGGTCACCAATGGGGTCCCCGCCTCGCTGGCTGTCCCGCTCAGTCACGTGGCGCCTCCCGCTCTCAATGCTCTTTCCTTGGAGCGTACCTCTACCACTGGAGGACATAGGGCAGTCCGGTGGCGTTGAAGTGCCCGACGTTGATGCACTCGGTGAGGCCGATCCGCACCCGGCGGGCCAGCGGCTGATGCACGTGGCCGAAGAGCGCGAACCGGGGCTGGGTGCGCCGGATCGCAGCCAGCAACGCGTCACTGCCGCGTTCCATCCGCCGCGCGACGGTGTCGTACAGCAGTTCGGGCACCGCGGGCGGGATGTGGGTGCAGAGCACGTCGACCGCCCCGACCTCCTCGATCTTGGCAGCGTAGGCGTCCTCGTCGATCTCGTTCGGCGTCCGGTACCGGGAAATCAGGCCGCCGCCGACGAATCCGAACGTCCAGCCGTCCAGCTCCGCGCGCCCGCCGTCGATGACCTGGTGGCCGGGCTTCAGCTTCCCGGCCCACATGCGCGGGATGTCGACGTTGCCGTAGGTGAGGTACGCGGGCTCGGGCATCGCCGCGAACAGCTCCGCGTACTGACGGGCGGCCGCTTCCTCGATGGCCGCGCGGACGGAGCCGTCCGGCAGGCGCTCCGCCAGCCGCGCGGACATCGCCCGCGCCTCGTCGAACCGCTGAACGCGCCGGAGTTCCATGAACGTCCGGGTCTCCTCCGCGCCGAACAGGTCCGCGAAGATTCCGCGCCGATGATCGGCGTAGTCCATGAACAACAGCAGGTCACCGAGACAGACGAGCGCGTCCGCGTCCCGGGCCGCCGCGGGCAGCGCGTCGGCCCGGCCGTGTACGTCGCTCACCACGTGAATCCGCATGAGACAACGCTAAGCCGGACCTGGATAGCCTGATCATGCGGGTTTCGCGCCGTGCCGGGACCTGACCGCGACCGGGCGTTTGCACTACCGGCCAGTAGCTTTACGCGATACCGTGAGCGCGGCGGCAAGGGCACCCGATAAGGAGACAGCGTCGTGCGCCAGCACAGCATCCCGGCTCTCGTGCAGATCCCTGATTCAGCAAACCTCGCCGAGGTCGTGTCCAGGCGGGCGGCCGGGCAGCCGCATCAGGTCGTGCTGCGCCGTAGCAACGGCGCCGGGATCTGGCAGGACGTTACGGCCAGCCAATTCCGCGATGAGGTGACGGCCTTGGCCAAGGGGCTGATCGCGGCCGGGATCGCCGCCGGTGACCGGGTGGGCCTGATGTCCCGCACGCGGTACGAGTGGACGATCGTGGACTATGCGATCTGGACGGCGGGCGCGGTCTGCGTGCCGGTCTACGAGACCTCCTCGGCCGAGCAGGTCGAGTGGATCATGAGCGACTCGGGTGCCAAGGCCATCTTCGTGGAGACCGCGGCGCACGAGGCGATCGTCTCCGGGCTGCGCGACCGGCTGAGCGCCCTGGAGCACGTCTGGCGGATCGAGGGCGGCGCCGTCTCCGACCAGGCAGCCGGCCAGGCGGCCGGCCAGGCCTCCGGGGAGGCGGGGGACAAGGCCCCCGGGCTGGAGATGCTGACCGCCGACGGCGCGTCCGTCGCCGACGACGTGGCCCGCGAGCGGGCCGCGGTGGCCAACGCCGCCGACCTGGCCACGATCATCTACACCTCCGGGACCACCGGGCGGCCCAAGGGCTGCGAGCTGACCCACCGCAATCTGCTGTCCGAGGTCCGCAACGCGAGCGCGGCCGCGCCGGAGATCTTCACCCAGCCCGGCGGTTCGACCCTGCTGTTCCTGCCGCTCGCCCACGTGCTGGCGCGGGTCATCCAGGTCGGCTGCATCGAGGACGGCATCATCCTCGGGCACAGCCCGGATGTCACCAACCTGCTGCCCGACCTTGGCTCGTTCAAGCCGACGTTCCTGCTCGCCGTCCCGCGGGTGTTCGAGAAGGTCTACAACGGCGCCGAGCAGAAGGCGGAGTCCGAGGGCAAGGGCGCGATCTTCCGGCGGGCGGCGCGCACGGCCATCGCCTACAGCCAGGCATTGGACAGCCGGGCGCGGGGTGAGCGCGGCCCCGGCGCCGGGCTGCGGGCGTCCCACGCGCTCTTCGACCGCCTCGTTTACACCAAACTGCGGGCCGCGGTCGGTGGCCAGGTGCAGTACGCGGTCTCCGGCGGCTCCGCCCTGGGCGAGCGGCTGGGCCATTTCTTCCGCGGTGTGGGGATCACGATCCTGGAGGGCTACGGGCTCACCGAGACCACCGCGGCGGCGACCGTGAACCGGCCGAGTGGCAACAAGATCGGCACCGTCGGGCTGCCCGTCCCCGGTGACGCGCTGAAGATCGCGGAGGACGGCGAGGTCCTCATCAAGGGACCGACCGTGTTCGGGCGCTACTGGGGGAACAGCGCGGGCACCGCGGAGGCACTGACCGACGACGGCTGGATGCGCACCGGTGACATCGGCGAACTCGACGACGAGGGCTACCTGCGGATCACCGGGCGGAAGAAGGAGATCATCGTCACCGCGGGCGGCAAGAACGTCGCCCCGGCGCCGCTGGAGGACCGGATCCGCGCGCACTTCCTGGTCAGCCAGAGCATGGTCGTCGGCGACGGCAGGCCGTACGTGGCGGCGCTGGTGACCATCGACGAGGAAGCGTTCCCGGTCTGGAAGGAAAAGCACACCAAGTCGGCCGAGGCAACCGCGGCCGACCTGCGTGACGACCCGGATCTGAGGGCCGAGATCCAGTCGGCGGTGGACGACGCCAACACCACCGTCTCCCGGGCCGAGTCGATCCGCCGCTTCCGCATCGTGGACGGTGACTTCACCCAGGAGAACGGCCAGCTCACGCCGTCGCTCAAGGTACGCAGGAACGTGGTCGCCAAGGACCGCGCCGCCGACATCGAGGCCCTGTACGCCTGACCGCGCGCTGTTAGCCCTCGCCGCGCAGGATGGCGTCGAGGCGGCCGGCCACGCGGGACCAATCCCATTCCTGCTCGGCCCAGGCGAGCCCGCGACGGCCCATCGCCCGGGCCTGCGCCGGGTCGGCGAGCAGTCCGGTGATGCGCTCCGTGAGAGCCGTGACGCTGCGCCCGGGAACCACGTAGCCGGTCTCGCCGTCCAGGATCGCGTCCGGCGCGCCGCCGGAGTCGCCGCCGATGACCGGCAGCCCGGCGGCGGACGCCTCCAGGTACACGATGCCGAGCCCTTCGACGTCCAGGCCACCCCGGCGGGTCCGGCACGGCATGGCGAAGACGTCACCGGCCGCGTAGTAGCCCGGTAGCTCGCCGGCGGGCACGCTCCCGGTGAACGTGACGGCGTCCGCCACGCCCAGCCCGGCGGCGAGGCGCCGCAGGTCGGGGCCGTACGGGCCGTCGCCCACGAGCAGCAGCCGCGCACCGGGGATCGCGGAGCGGACGCCGGGCCAGGCCCGGATCAGCGTGTCCTGGCCCTTGCGGCGGACCAGCCGGGACACGCAGACCACGACCGGGGCGCCGGCCAGGCCCAGCCGTTCCCGGAGCCCGGCCGGCCCCGGGCTCTGGCCCGGCGGCGGGCTCCCGGCCGGGCCCGGGTTCGCACCCGGAGCGCGCCGGAACGCGGCCACGTCCACGCCGGGGGCGAGCCGTACCATCCGCGCGGCGGCCGGCGGCGACAGCGCCCGCGCGAGCCGGGACCGGAAGTATTCACCGAGGTAGGTGACCACGTTGACGCTGTCGCCGATCCAGCGCAGCAGGCCCCGCGCGCCCGGGAGCGCCGCCCAGCCCGCTTCGTGCCCGTGGGTGAGCGCCACCAGGCGGGTGGCCCCCGCACGCCGCAGGACGGGTCCCAGCAGCCCCAGGGGGGCGGCCGCGCCGAACAGCACGGTGTCGAAGTCGTGCTCGCGGAGCACGGCCGCCGCCCGGCGGCCCACGGACGGGACGGGCAGCATCAGCGACGTCGGGTGCCGGACCACCGGGAAGGGCTGCCGGGCGTCGAAGTTCTTGGCCCCGTCCCACGCCGGGGCGTACACGGCGACCTGGCCCGGGGGCAGCAGGCAGGCCAGGCCGTGCACGAACGACTGGATGCCGCCCTGACGGGGCGGGAAGTCGTTGGTGACGATGAGCGTGCCGCGCATAGCGCCCGAGTCTAGGGGGCCCGGACGCCAGGGACGGCGCGGCGGCGCAGACGCGACCGAGCCCGGCGGGGTGACCCCGCCGGGCTCATCGTCGTCACGTGCCCGTCCCGGGCGTTACGGCCGGACGGCGCCATCCGTGTTCTGCGCGTACCAGCCTTCGTTCATGGAGATCTCCTCGACGTTGGCCCCGCTATGAGGCGCATCGACGATCATCCCGTTCCCGACGTATATCGAGACGTGCCCCTCGCCGTCGTAGAGGATCAGGTCGCCAGGCTGGAGGGAGCTGAGGGAGATATGCGGCAACTGAGCCCATTCCTCGTAGGTCGTCCGCGGGATCGAGATCCCGGCCGACGCCCACGCGGCCGAGGCGAGTCCTGAGCAGTCGTAACCGGCGGAGCACGGCCCGGTGGCGCCGTAGACGTACGGGCAGGCAGCCTGCGCCTCGGCGACGGCAAAGGCCGCCGCCTGACCGCCCTGGGTGGCGGTCGACCCGGTGTACGCCGTCACGGTGGTCGCGCCCCCGCCGAGGCCATTGGCCGAGACCGTCTGCGCCTGCTGCGGGGTCAGGCTGGCGAGCGTGGCTTTCGCGCTGGCCAGGAGGCTGCTGGCGTGCTGCCGGTTCTGCTGTTTCTTCTGCTCGATCGCGGCCAGGCCGTCCCTGGCCCGCTGCGCCTGCTGCTGGGAGTCCTTGAGCTGGCGGACGACGGACAGGAACTGCTTCACCTGCTGGTTCCGGCTGCCGGAGATCTGCAGCAGCAACGAGGCCCCGTTGAGCACGGTGTTCGGGTTGTTCGAGGTGAGCAGGCCGGCGATCGAGGTCGTGTCACCGCTCTCGAAGCTGGCGGCCGCGATCTGCGCGACGGCTCCCCGGAGCTTCGTGAACTGCGCCTCGTCGGCGGTCACCTGCTTGTTGACGGCGGCCAGCTTCTGCTGGGCCTGCTGGGCCTGCTGCGCAGCCTGGTCGTACTGCTGGCTGGCCTGGTCGTACTGCGAGGTGTCCTGGTTGACCTTGGCCTGCGCCTCGGCCAGCGTGGGCTGCGGCGCCGCCCCGGCCGTGACGGCGTAGGTACTGAGGCCGAAGACAGCCACAATGGCCGTCGCGGCGGCGACACCTATACGAAGCCGGGTCTTTATGCCCGGTAGCGGCGTGTGCACGTGCCAGACACTCCTTCTCCCCCGGCGAACTTTGCTGACGGTGACCGCTCGGCCCCTCTTGAAGGAGGTAATTGAGCGGTGTAACCGGAAGGAGACGTTAGTGAAAGCAATAGGCCGTTTCAACCGCTTCGGCCAGTGTCACGCCGGTTTCGCTAATCACTGCTCAGGCAAGACCCTATAACGCTACAATCACGCGCGCTGGCTTATTGACCGGACGGTACCGCAGCGGGGGGACCAGGCCCCCCGCCGCCAGCGCGTTGAGTCCGCGCAGCTCAAGGGCCCCGAAAGCATGACCGGCGGGGACATCCCCGGGCTGGCGGGCGTGATCCGCGGCGCGGGGCCCCGGGTGGTGGCCGGCGGTGATATCGGCCCCTTTGCGCCGCGCGCCGCTATTACTTACGTCTTTATTACGCCGGTGCTCGCTTTTCCGTTCGGCGGCTGCGCCGGGCCCGTTTTCGACAAGAGCCGTGACCAGGCAGTCACCACATGCCACGGCACGGAACTCACATTGCCCGCAGTCAATAAGCATGACTCTCCGTTCATCGCATCAATGGACGCCGCACACGCTAGGAGAAGCCACTGACATTTCTGGCCTGGCCCTGGTGGCCGGCCCGGTGGCGGGCCCCTGGTGGCGGGCCCCGGTGGCGGGCCCTGGTGGCTTCGTTCGGCGGGCGGTCCCGGCGGCGAGGCGGTCCGGCAAAGTGTCGGTGGGCCGCCCTACCGTGGAAACCGTGACCGATCTGCGCACCAGCGAGCCCACCTGGGCCGCCATGGACAGCGCCCTCCCGCTCAGCAGCAGTCTCCCCCTGAACGGAAGGGCGCTGACGCAGGTGGAGTTCGCCGTGGTGGACGTGGAGACGACCGGCTGGTCGCCGGCCGAGGCGCGGATCACCGAGATCGCCGCGGTCAAGATCCGGGCCGGCCGGGTCACCGCCGAATTCTCCAGCCTTGTCGATCCGGCCATGCCGGTGCCCGCCGACATCGAGGCGCTGACCGGGATCAGCAGCCAGATGGTTTCCGCCGCGCCGGGGCCCGCCGCCGTGCTGCCGGCGTTGCTGACCTTCATGCGCGGATGCGTGCTGGCCGCGCACAACGCGCCGTTCGACCTCGGCTTCCTGACGGCGGCCTGCGACGCGTGCGGGCTGGCCTGGCCCGGGTTCGCCGTGCTGGACACGGTGGCGGTGGCCCGGCAGGTCCTCGTCGAGGGCGAGACGCCCGATTGCAAGCTCGCGACGCTGGCCTCTTTCTTCGGGGCACCGGCGATGCCGTGTCATCGCGCGCTGGCCGACGCCCGGGCCACGGCGGCGGTCCTCGACGTCCTCATCACCCGGCTGGCCCTGCTGGGGATCCGCACCCTCGATGACCTCGGGGAGCGGCTGGCGATACCCTGAGCCGGGCCCGGCGCATGGTACAGGGGCGCGGGCCGCGCGGGCGCGAGATATCAGCCAGGGAGGCAGTGAGTGGTCACGGCGATCGTTCTGGTAAAGGCTGACATCCAGCGCATCCCCGAGGTCGCGGAGATGATCGCCCAGATCCCCGAGGTCAGCGAGGTGTACTCGGTGACCGGCGAGTTCGACCTGGTGGCGATGATCCGGGTTCGCGGGCACGACGAACTCGCCGACGTGATTCCTGGCCGGCTGCAACAAGGTGGCAGGCGTCACGCACACCGAGACGCACATCGCGTTCCGCGCCTACTCCCGGCACGACCTCGAGGCAGCCTTTTCCCTCGGCGCGGCCGGGCCGTAGGAGCCGCCGTCAGGAGGACACGGGCCGTCAGGAGGACACGGGCCGTCAGGAGGATGATGGGGCGGCCAGACGCTGGCTGGCCTTTATCCACCGCTCCAGCAGGGCGGCGGCGGCGCCCGAATCGACGGCCCGGGCGGCGCGGGCCAGGCCGGCGGACAGCGCCAGGTACAGATCCTCCGGGCGGCGCACGCCCTCGTCGGCGGCGAGGGCCGCTGACGCGTTCAGCAGCACGATGTCGCGCACGGGGCCCGTCTCACCGGCTAGCACCGACCGCATCACCGCCGCATTGTGCGCGGCGTCGCCGCCGCGCAGATCTTCCGGCTTCGACCGGGGCACGCCCAGCTCCGCGGGGTCCAACTCCGCCGCGGCGACCGCCGAATTGTGCACCACCCAGACCGACGAGGTGGTGGTGGTGGTCAGCTCGTCCAGCCCGTCCCCGCCGTGGAACACCAGGGCGCTAGCTCCCCGGGCGGCCAGCACACCGGCGATGACGCCGCCCATCCGGGCGTCAGCCACCCCCACCGCCTGGGCCTGGGGCCGGGCCGGGTTCGCAACCGGCCCGAGGAAGTTGAAGACGGTCGGCACCCCGAGCTGGCTCCGGGTCGGGCCGGCGTAACGCAGGGCCGGGTGGTAGAGCGGCGCGAACAGGAAGGCCACGCCAACCTCCTGCGCGAGATCCACGCTGGCCTCCGGCGGGAGGCTGATCGCCACGCCGAGGGCTTCCAGGATGTCCGCGGCGCCGCACTTCGAGGACGCGGCCCGGTTGCCGTGCTTGACCATGCGGGAGCCCGCGGCGGCCGCAACGACCGTCGCCATCGTGGAGATGTTGACGGTATGGGCCCCGTCCGCACCGGTGCCCACCAGGTCGACAAGGCGCCCCGGCACCTGGATCGGGGTGGCGTGATCCAGCATGGCCCGGGCCAGGCCGGTCACCTCGGTGGGCGTCTCGCCCTTGATGCGCAGAGCAACGGCGAAACCCGAGATCTGGGCGTCGGTGGCGGCGCCCTCCATGATCTCGTTCATCGCCCAGGCCGCCTCGTCGGAGGTGAGTGACTCCCCTCTGACGAGCGCGCCGATCAGAGCCGGCCAGCCGGTTCGGGCTTCCATGGGAAGCCTCAGGCCGGGGTGATCTCGGAGCGCCCGGCCCGGCGGCGCATCAGCTGCGCCAGCTCCCGGGCCAGCTGACGCTGGTCGATCGGATGGCTGATCACGGCATCCGCCCGGGACCAGGTTGCCAGCCAGCCGTCATCGACCCGCCCGGTGATGAGCAGCACCGGCGGGCAGTCGTAGATCTCGTCCTTGGCCTGACGGCAGACGCCCATCCCGCCCGCGGGCTGCGCCTCACCGTCCAGCACCATTACCTCGGCGCCCTTGTCGTCCAGCAACCGGAACAGCGCTGGCTCGGTGGCGCACTCGATGACCTCGGCATCGGGCGCGTCCGGCTCCGGGCGGCGGCCGATGGCCAGCCGGATCTGGGCCCGAACGTCGGCATCATGACTGTAAACAACGACCTTCACAAAAATGGTTGCTTTCTCGCTGGTGGCCACAGGACCCTGAGCTGGGACGATGCTTGCCTCGGGTCAAGTCTATCGATCAGCGGTAAAACTCTGTTGGCAGTTCGATCGCTGGTTCCCCTTGTACAGCGGGCGGAACAAAGGCTCCGGGCCGAGCGCGAAGCTCGCCGTCGGCTGGGCGACACCTTCCAGGTGTAAAGCATCGACATTGGCAGGTGCCGGGCAGCACTGGCAGGACGGGCTGTCATGAGCCTCGGTGCCCGGCACCTGCGCTGGCCCGCGCAGGCAGCGAGGCAGCCCCCTCGATAGCGGCCAGAACGTGCTCGTTGGCGCCGTTGAGCACGTTCCAGGTGCCACGAAGGGATCATCGCGGTCGTTAGAGGACCACGAAGGGACCTTTGCGGTCGCCGATCCTCCGCGACGACACCCCAGGCGCGCTAAAAACGGGCCCGGCGACGCGAGCCGCGCCGCGGTTTTAGTTGCGTCGAGGTCGCCCCCCCCCCCCCCCGCCGTCGCCGTCCGCGACTCGAAGGATCCCGAGGGACCAAAGCTCGCGTTTACGCCCGGCCGCTGGCAGGAGTTCACCCGCGCCGTCAAGACCGGCGCGGCGCACCGCTGACTGGATAGCCAACAGGGGCTCGCGACCTGCGAAGCGTCCTGGAGCTGGCCCTGCTGCCCATCCTTGTACTGGGCGAGCAGATAACGATTCAGAAGCGGCTTGGTCAGGCCGAGCGGGGCCCGCAATGCCCTGGACCGTCACGTGCCTGGCGAGTGCCATCACCTCGCAGCGACTGTTGCGCATGGTCAGCGGCGAGCGCTCACGGGACATTTCCCGCAGTTCAAAGCGCTCCCAGGCCCCCTCCAGGGCTCGTTTGCCCAGGTGACCATGGCGGCTGCGGGAGCAGCGTCACAAAAATAAATGCTGCTGAGTTGGGGGGGCGGCTGCCGCACGCCTACGGGTTGTCGTAATAATGACGTCGTGGCGACAGCATCCGTAACCCAGGCCGGGCCCCGCACGCCGGCCAACCGGCCGAACCTGGTCAGCGTGGGCACGATCATCTGGCTGTCCTCAGAGCTGATGTTCTTCGCGGCCCTGTTCGCGATGTACTTCACGGTCCGTTCCGTGCAGAAAGGCGAGGGCATTCCGTGGCCCGGAGCCCACCTGAACGTCGCCCTGGGGTCTGTCAACACGACCGTGCTGCTCCTGTCCAGCGTCACCTGCCAGATGGGCGTGTTCGCGGTTGAGCGGGGCCAGGTCGGCCGGGCGGGCAGCGTCTTCAACGTGTCCAAGTGGGGCCTGCGCGAGTGGTACGTGCTCACGTTCCTGATGGGGCTGTACTTCGACCTAGGTCAGGCCTACGAGTACCACGACCTGGTCTCCAAGGAGCACTTGACCGTCTCCTCCAGCGCGTACGGGTCGGTGTTCTACATCCCCACCGGGTTCCACGGGCTGCACGTGGCCGGCGGCCTCGTGGCGTTCCTGCTCCTGCTGGGCCGAACGTACGCGGCTAAACGGTTCACCCGGGAACAGCAGATCAGCGCGATCGTCGTCTCCTACTACTGGCACTTCGTCGACGTGGTTTGGATCGGCCTGTTCACCACGATCTACCTGATCCACTGACGCGCCGGGCGCGTCCCGGTGACGCAGTTCACGCCCGCACCATGCATCCAAGAGCACACGAAGCCACGAACACACCAATGAACAACTATCCGGAAAACCGAGGGCAGCAGTGAGGTGGATCACCGCGCGGCGACGTCGCCCGCTCCTTGGCTACGCAGCCGTCCTGCTGGCGCTGGTCGCGGTCGGCAGCCTGTACGCGGCGGTCACGGGCCTGGGCAGCGGCAACGCGTCAGCGTCGTCACCTAACCCGTCACTCGACCAGGTCTCGCTCGGCAAGGACCTGTTCGCGGTCTCCTGCGCGACCTGCCACGGCCAGTACGCTCAGGGTCGCAGCCAGGTGGCCCCGAGCCTGATCGGGGCCGGCGCCGCCGCCGTTTCCTTCCAGATGAGCACGGGGCGCATGCCCCTGAAGGAAACCGACGCGGAGGCGGCGCGCAAGCCGGTGACCTTCAGCCAGCAGCAGATCTACGCCATCGCCGCCTACGTCGCCTCGCTCGGCGGCGGCCCCGCGATTCCGACTCCGGACCAGTACAGCACCGCCGGCGCGGACACCGGCCTCGGCCAGAGCCTGTTCAACGCGAACTGTGCCCAGTGCCACAACTACGCTGGGGCGGGCGGCGCGCTGACCGACGGGAAGTACGCCCCGCCGCTGACCCAGGCCACCAACCAGCAGATTTACGAGGCCATGCTGACCGGCCCGGAAGCCATGCCGGTGTTCAACGACACCACGCTGACCCCTGCCGACAAGCGCGACATCATCGCCTACGTGACGCAGACGCGCGCCGAGCCCAACCCGGGCGGATTCAGCCTGGGCCGCGTCGGCCCGACCACGGAGGGCCTGGTCGCGTGGCTCGGGGGCATCACCGCGCTCGTCCTCGCCGCCATGTGGATCACCGCGAAGCGCCGGGAAGAGCGCACGGGAGAACACGGATAACCGATGAGCGACAACGACAGGGTCCTAGACAACGCGCCGGAGGAGCGGCCGGCACCGCACCGCGTGATCGGCACTCCCCCGCCCGCGCGTGGATTGCTGACCGATCCCGGGCCTGAGGAGGCCGAGGGCCGGGTTGGCACCGAGCCGTACGGCCCGGGTGAGGCCGAGCCGCGGGAGCTGCCGTCCGATCCCCCCGACCTCAAGTCGGCCAGGAACTGGGAGCGGGTCGCCGCCGTCCTCTTCATGATCTCGCTGCTGGCCAGCGTCGGTTTCGTCGCCGCCTACGTCAGCCTCGAGGTCGGCGGCGATACCAATGGGAACGTCGTGGACGCGACGCTCCGGTCCAACCTCGCGCTCGGATCAGCGATGTCCCTGGCCTTCCTCGCCATCGGCGTCGGCATGGTGATCTGGGTCCGGTACATCATGCCGCCGGTGGAACTGACCGAGGAGCGCCACCCCATGGCCTCCCCGCCGGAGGACCGGGCGGCGTTCGAGGAGACGTTCATCGAAGGCGCGGAGGCCAGCCAGATCACCAAGCGCCCGCTGCTGCGCCGGACGCTGATCGCGGCGACCGTGCCGGTCGCGCTCGCCCCGCTGGTGCTCCTGCGTGACCTGGGGCCGCTGCCCGGCACCAGCCTGCGGCACACCGTGTGGAGGAAGGGCACCCGTCTGCTCGTCTATGGCTCGAATCAGCCCATCACGCCCGCTGACTTCGACTCCAATGGCGGCATGATCACCGTGGTGCCGGAGGGCTACCAGGACAACGACGAGGAGCTGGCCAAGGCCACCTCGATCATCATCAAGATGGAGCCGGGCCAGCTCCAGGCGCCGACCAACCTGAACTGGACGGTCGACAATATCGTCGCCTACTCTAAAATCTGTACTCACGTCGGCTGTCCCGCAGCGCTGTACGACGAGACCTCGCGCCGGATTCTCTGTCCCTGCCACCAGTCCACGTTTGACGCCACCCGCGGGGCGCTGGTCACCTTCGGGCCCGCGCCGCGCCCGCTGCCACAGCTTCCGATCACGACCGACGCGCAGGGCTATCTGGTGGCCCAGAGCGACTTCCACGAACCCGTCGGGCCAAGCTTCTGGGAGCGGGGATGACGACTAACAACGGGCGACTGTCCATACCGAAGCCACTGGCCAAGCAGGGGGCCGAGCTCGACGACCGGTTGCACGCGGCCAAGGGCGTCCGGACGCTGCTGCGGAAGGTCTTCCCGGACCACTGGACGTTCCTGCTGGGCGAGATCGCGCTGTACTCGTTCATCATCCTCATCCTGACCGGCATCTTCCTGACGCTGTTCTTCAACCCGAGCATGAGCCAGGTGGTCTACCACGGGTCGTACACGAAGCTGAACGGCGTCCGGATGAGCGAGGCGTACCAGTCCACGCTGAACATCAGCTTCGACGTGCGCGGCGGCCTGCTCATACGGCAGATCCACCACTGGGCGGCGGACCTGTTCCTGGCCGCGATCTTCTGCCACCTGCTGCGGATCTTCTTCACCGGCGCCTACCGCAAGCCCCGCGACACCAACTGGCTGATCGGCATCGTTATGTTCACCCTCGCCATCTTCGAGGGTTTCCTGGGCTATTCCATGCCCGACGACCTGCTGTCCGGCACCGGCGTGCGGATCGCCGAGGGTGTCCTGATGGGCATCCCGGTGGTCGGCACATACCTGTCGTTCTTCCTGTTCGGCGGGCAGTTCCCCGGCACCGAATTCGTCGTCCGGTTCTACATCATCCACGTGCTGCTGATCCCCGGCCTGCTGCTGGCGCTGATCAGCGCGCACCTGTTCCTGATGGTGCACCAGAAGCACACCCAGATGCCGGGTAAGGGCCGCACCGAGGGTAACGTCGTCGGCCAGCCCGCCTATCCCTACTTCGCGGTCAAGACCGGCGCGTTCTTCTTCTTCGTCTTCGGCGTGCTCGCTCTGCTGGCCACGTTCGCGCAGATCAACCCGATCTGGCAGGTCGGTCCCTACACGCCGGTGGCGATCTCCGCCGGATCGCAGCCCGACTTCTACATGGGCTGGCTCGAGGGCGCATTGCGCATGTTCCCCAGCTGGACCTGGGATATCGGCGGCCATACGATCGCGTGGAACGTATTTATCCCGGCTCTGGTCGTTTTGGGGCTGCTCGTCACCGCGCTCGCCCTATGGCCGATGATGGAACGGTGGGCGACCGGGGACAAGGGCTATCACCACGTCAACGACCGGCCGCGGAACGCCCCGACCCGGACCGCGTTGGGCATGGGAGGGGTCACCTTCTACGGCATTCTCTGGCTGGAAGGCGCCAACGACATCATCGCCGTGAAACTCCAGATCCCGCTGTACCTGACCACCGAAATCGCCCGCTGGGCGATCTTCATCGGGCCGGTGATCGCCTTCTGGGTCACCCGGCGCATCTGCCTGGGACTGCAGCGCCGGGACGCTCAGATGCTCGTTCACGGTCTAGAGACCGGCATCATCGTGCAGCAGCCGAACGGCGCCTTCGTCGAGCTGGAACGCCCGCTGGACGAGGAGGAGATCGCGGTCATCGCGGCCAAGCCGCCGGCCCCGCTCGCCGCCCTCCCCGCGGCGGTGGACGAGAACGGCGTGCCGGAGCCGGCCATGCGGGGCGTCCGGGGCAAGGTCCAGGCCAGGGTGCACGAGATCTTCGCCGAGGGCATCTCGCTGGCCCCGCCCGCCGACGGGCACGGGAATGGCCACGCGGTCACCGGCGGCGGTAACGGGCACGCGGTCACCGAAGGCGAGGGCGAGCGCGCGACCGTCGGTGGCGGCCCGGCTCAGCCAGCCGAGGCCGAGGCCGAGGAGGGCCGGACCGGTGAGGGAGACGAATAGCCCTGCCGATAGCCCGGCGATGAGGGCGTAGGAGGCACTGAACCGCGGGAGGCGGTCACCCGGCCAGGGTGACCGCCTCCCGGCGTTCCTGCGGGCGGTCCTTGCCCTGCGGGGACGGCGGTCTTGAACGCCGGCCACCGCGGGTTACGGCGAGGCGCTCGTACCGGCTAGCGAGTCCGGGCCTCCGGCCCGGCGAGCGGCCGGTGTGCCGGCGAAGTATCACCGCGGGGGGCGAAGCGCATGCGGGGGGATCGGGGGGCGCCCCCCGAATCACGCCGCGTCGCCGCGCAGGGAGAAGGACGCCAGCTTCCTGACCGCGACCGCCAGGGCCAGCACGGTCACGATTGAGCCCATCACGACGGCCGTGGTCAGGTTCACCCCCGGGTTCAGCGCGCGGTCCCTGGCGACGGCGTTAGCCAGCGCCAGCGCATAGTGGCCGGCCGAGAGAATCCGCGCGCCGCCGACGAAGTTGGCCAGCGCGCCCTCCCATAGCAGGACGTAGAACAGGCCCAGCGCGAGCGCCCGCGTCGTCGCCACGGACAGGCAGATGAACAGCGCGTTGTAGATGACCGCGCCGGCCAGCGCGCCGGCGAACAGGCCGACGGCGAGCCGGGTGGCGCCCCCGGTGGCGATCAGCCCGGCGATGAGGACGGGGACGGCGGCGAAGATCATCGTGGCCACGGTGGCGATCACGAACTTGGTCATGATGATCGTCCGGCGCGGCACCGGGGTCGCGAGCAGGTGGACGATGGTCCCGTCGTCGATCTCCGCACCGAGGACGCTCGTGCCGATGACCAGCGCGGTGAGCGGCAGGACCACCGAGAAGCCGAAGTCGCCGAGGATCCGGGCGGGCCAGGCCGGGTCGGCGGGATGGCTGAGCCGGAGCAGGGCCGAGACGCCGATGAGGATGAGGGGCGGCAGCGCGAACAGCAGCACGCGCCTGCGGCCGAGCGTGGCCCGCAGCGTGATCATGGCGACCGTTCGGTTGTAGACGGGCATGATGATCCCTGGTCTCCTTCCGGGAAGGGCGAGGCCGGTCATGACGTGACCAGGTAGGCGAAGACGCTCTCGAGCGATTCGTCGGTGGGCACCAGTTCGCGCAGCCGGATACCCTCGTCCCGGGTGAGCCGGGCGATGTCCGCGCTGAACGCGCCGTAATCGGACGCCTGCACCTGCAGGCCCCTCGGGGTGAGCTCCACCCCGCGGACCGCGGGCTGGCCGATGAGCGCCGCGCCGAGCCGGCGGTCGTCCCCGCTGCGGACCACGAACACATGCGGCCGGGAGGTCATCAGCCGCCGGATGGCGCGGAAATCGCCGGAGGCGGCGAGCCGGCCGGCCACCATGACCTGGATGGTCCCGGAAAGCTGCTCGACCTCTTCGAGGATGTGTGAGCTGAACACGATCGTGCGCCCCTGCGCGCCGAGCCGTCCGAGCAGGTCCATCATGTGCAGGCGCTGCCGCGGATCCATCCCGTTGAACGGCTCGTCCAGGAGCAGGATCTCCGGGTCGTGCACCAGGGCGGCGGCGACCCTGATCCGCTGGCGCATGCCCTTGGAGTAGGTGGAGATGCGGCGGCTCATCGGGCCGGCCATGTCCACCAGGCCGATGGCGCGCCGCGCCGCGGCGGCCGGATCGGGGCATCCGTGCAGGCGTGCGGTGGCCCGGACGAACTCCTCGCCGGACAGGAACCCGTACGCGGAATCCCGCTCGGTGATGATGCCGATCCGGCGGTAGATATCCGGGTTGTGCCAGCTCGGCGCCTCCCCCACGGTGAGCCGCCCGCGTGACGGCTCCAGCAGGCCGGCGATCAGGTGCAGCAGGGTGGACTTGCCGGCCCCGTTGGGGCCGAGCAGGCCGGTCACGCCGGGCCCGATGGTCATCGTGATGTCGTTGACCGCGACGACGTTCCCGTACCAGTGGGAGATGCCGTCCAGTTCGACGGATGTCATGACAGGCCTGCCTTCCGGTAGCGCGCGGCGAGGACGGCCGCGCCGGCCCCGATCAGGGCGAGCAGCATCACGCCGTACGCCGCGCCGTAACTGCCGACGGGGGGAACGGGACCGGGGCTGGTGCCGCCCAGCCATTGGCGTACACCGTCCAGCACCGTGAGCGGGCTGACCAGGCCGCCCAGGCGTGCCCCGGCCGTTCCGGGCCCGGAAACGCCGATGAGGACTTCGGCCAGCGCGAAGCTGAGGAAGAAGTAGATGGCGACCGCGCCCGTCGCGTACGCGCGGCGGCCGCTGAACGAGGCGATGGCCAGGCCGAGGACGGCCAGCGCGACCGCCCAGATCAGCCCGACACCCAGGCCCGGCAGCAGGGCCCTGGTCTGCGCCCAGACGGCAGCGCCCCCGTGCGCGGAGGCGATCGTGCCCGCGTACAGCAGGAGCAGCGGGACCTCGATCATGATCAGGCAGGCGGTGGCGAGCGCCGTGAACTTAGCCACCGGGTAGTCGGCCCGGCGCAGCGGCCGGGCGAAGTAGAGCGGCAGGACGCGGCTGCGCAGATCCCGGGAGACCAGTTCGGGTGCCTGCGCCGCCACGAAGATGATCATGACGATGGTACGGACGGGCGGCGAATAGGTGTCGTAGGGGAAGGCGCGGGTGCCACCCCGGGCCACGATGGCCGCGTTGACGATCGCGGGGGCGCACATCAGGACGAAGGCGCTGACCGGGAGGATCTTGGCCCTGGCCCCGCGGCCCAGGCCGAAGGCGGCGCGGAGGCTGTAGGCGGTCAGGGTCCGGACAATCTGGGCCCGGCCCAGCCGGCCGCCGTCGTAGCGCTGGTAGCCGAGGTCATGGATGACCCCGGTGGCATCAGCCGGCATGGGACACCTCCGGCCCGGTCTGGGTACGTGCGTGCTGGCCGGCCGGGACCGGCTCATCGCGGAAGATCTCCTCGAGCCGGTGGCGGCGCTGCTCCAGCCGGGCCAGCGGCAGGCCCAGGCCGGCCACGGCATCCCGGATGACCCGAACTCGAGCCCTGCCCCACCCTGCGAGTTCTGTGTGTCGCGTGTCACGCGCCGTGCTGGAACTGCTCGCGTTACCCATACGGACTCCCCTGTGTGAGTTGTAGATTGCTCGTCCGGAAGGAATTCAACCTCGCGCCGAATGTCGGCGCTCTCGGACCCGAAGGGATCCAAGCCGTCAGCGACGATCCTGCGACAGTCGGTTCACCACTCGCGGCGACGTCCACCCCAGACCATCCATGACCACGCGCGATTCCCGAAACAAAACACAGGCCCGCGGCCACGGCCCCCGATCATGACCGGAAAAGCTGGCCACCGCCCAGAGCGTGGCTATCGCGAACCCGACCACGAATCCGAACTGGGTGCGGGTCATCACGTCCCCTCATGGTGCGCGACCGCCGCCGTCCTTCACGAGCGGAACATTTCGGCAGCACACGCCGGCATTTGACGGTAACCCTCGAAATCCTCCGTTCAGCTGATCGGCGTCCAACGCCTTCATCGCCAACCAGGACGAGGAAGGCCCGGCCACGTTCCTCGCGCACCGGGAGAACCGCAGCCGCGCATCGGGGCATGATCGACAACCTGCCTTCCCTGGCGTTCTTCGACATGCGTACCTTCCGGCCGGCGGCGATAATCGGCAAGCCGGCGGACGGATAGGGGGTGGCGGTCGTAGAAGCCTGCCCAAGGGCATCGCGATGGCGGTAGCGGTCGGATACCTGATCGCCTCGCAGCGCAAGCTACGCACCGCGTTGGTGCTGGTGGGGGCCGCCGCCCAGGAAGCTCGCCAAGGGTGCGGGCGGCCGGCGTCCGGCGGGCGTTCGGCAACTGGCCACGCCAGCATCGCGGCAGCCCGCACGGCGCTGTCCAAGCCGGCTGAGCGATTGGCCAACCGGCTCAACGAGGCCAGCGGAGCACTACGCGAAGGCGGGCAGGCCGAGCTTGGGCCAAGGCAAGCGCAACCAGGCCCGAGCCCGATCAGCCCAGGCGTCGGCCAATCCCAATCGGCCCGAGGAAGCCGACGTTGGTGCCGGGCCGGACGAGGGACACGTGCGGAGCGGGAAAGTACCGTTCGCGGACGCTGAAGTACTCGCAGGAGATCACGTCGCCGGATAGGACGCGCAACGTCCCGGCCGATCGCTTGTCACCACCCATCACACGGTCATCAAGCAATGGGCCGAGGAGCGCGGCGCCGAGCCAGCGACGGTGGCCGGGACCGAGGCATGCCGACCACCTCGGCGTCCTGAGGTTCGACTTCGGCGGTCACAATGAGAACCTGCGGCACGTGAGTTGGCAGGAGTGGTTCGACACTTTCGATTCGCGCCGACTGAACTTCATCTCTATCAGGAAGAGCGTACCGACGGTCGGCGGTCCAACTTCTGCCTGGAGAACCCGCGACCGCGAGCACTGACCGCGCACTACAGCTGACGGCCGATCTTCTCCTGTGGTTTCGCCTAGGACGACGGCGCGTGGCCTCGTCGATCGAGCAGCGCGGCCAGCGCGAGGTTCTGTCTGACGGTCGTAACTGGTGGCGACGGCCGGCCACCACAACTGCCGGCGTAGGCCGGGATTGTGTTCGCTCGTGTCACGTTCGTACGGTGGAGTCGTCGCCGAGGAAGCGCTCCGCAGCGCGCCGATACGGCGATGCTCGCCACAGCCAGGCGTAAATGTCGAACCCGGGGTCGGTGTGGAAGCGTGCGAGTGACCACACTTCGACGAAGGCAGCTGAGACAATTGAGGCGGCCCGGTCGGGACCCGACACGATTAATCGAATCTCATCAAGCAATTGAGCCGATGCCACGTCGTACAGTTCGGCGAATGCGACGCGATCCTTCACGGCGATGCGGCAGACAAGGCGCAGCAGACGGCCATCGTCGGCCACCAGGCCAACGGGTCTGACCGGTCGTTGTGCATTGTCGTCCACGGCGGGGGCCATCACTTCGACCAGGGCGACGACCCGACCTGGTCCAGGTGATGCAGCGCCTGCCGGTATGAGTCGATGAGACTGGTCTCGACGTAGGGCAGGCCATGGTCCAGGCAGTAGGCGTGGACGATGGGTTGCGCCCGGCGTAATGACGGTCGGGGCATCTGCGGGAACAGGTGGTGTTCGATTTGGTAGTTGGGGCCGCCGAGCAACAGGTCGGTGATCCGTCCACCGTGGACGTTGCGGGAGGTCAGGACCTGGCGGCGGAGGAAGTCGGTGTTGTCATCCTCGGACAGGATCGGCATGCCTTTGTGATTCGGGGCGAACACCGACCCGAGATAGAGACCCAACAGTCCCTGGTGGACAGCCAGGAAGACCAGTGCCTTGGCCGGTGACAGCACCAGCAGCACCGCGGTGAGGTACGCCGCGACGTGGACAGCGAACAGCGATGTCTCCACCCATCGATCGCGGTAGCCACGGCTGGCCAACGCCTTTACACCGGACAGGCGGAGATCGAGCGCCAACAGGAGCAACATCGGGAAGAACATGACCGCCTGGTGGCGCGTGAGGACCCGCCACAGCCCGTGCCGGCCAACGGCTTGGGCGTTGGTGTAGGCCAGGCTCTCCCCGCCGATGTCCGGATCGAGTCCTTCCTGGTTGGGGTACGTGTGATGGCGACGGTGCTTGTCCACCCACCAGCCGAACACCAGACCGATCGCCAGGTTGCCGTACATCAGCCCGACCACGCGATTGGCCCGCCGGGAACGGAAGATCTGCCGATGCCCGGCGTCATGGGTGAGAAATCCATTGTGCGCGAACACCACGGCCAGGAATGCGGCGGTGAACAACTGCCACCACGAGTCGCCGACTACAACGAAGAGGGTCCATCCAGCGATGAGCGTCAGCAGACCAATGGCGAGGTATGCCGCATTGAAGCCAGGTCGGCGTTCCAGCAAGCCGGTTCGGCGCACCAACCTCATGAGCTCGGCATAGTCGCTACCGCGAGGAGCCGTTTGCGTCTGGACACGGCCAATGATCACGTCGGTGCTGCTCATGACGCCCTCCCGGCGAACACAGATCGCTAAGGCGCCGGGGTCTGGAGCAACCGAATATCCGAAGTGTACACCGCGGCGGGCCCGCACCGGCCAACGGCCGCGCCTCGTCGTGCCCTGCCCACCCCGAGGCTCGTCAGGCGACCGGTATGGTGACGGTGCAGCTCAGACGCGTCCGCCGCGGTGGCACTCGCGCGGCTGCGCGCGTACGCCTACGCCAACGACCGACGGCCGCGTGACGTCGCGCGCGAGGCGGTCGCCCGTCGACTGCGATTCAGCCCGACGAGCACGATGACGTGCGGTGAGTTCCGCGTCCGCCCGGTCTGGCGGACGACGTCGCAGACGCGACGTTTGCGGCATGCCAGAGGCGAGGTGAGATGGCAGAGATTCAGGTAGTGGAAGTTTTGGTCGAGCTGGCCGATACCCTCGTCGACGACTTTGACGTCATGGACTTCCTGCATGTACTGACCGAGCGCAGCGTACTGCTTCTGGGGGTGTCCGCGGCCGGACTGTTGCTGACCGACGAACGCGACGCACTGCAGGTGGTCGCGGCTTCCTCGGAACGCACCCGCTTGCTGGAACTATTCCAGCTGCAAGCCGACCAAGGGCCATGCGTCGACTGCTTCCGCTCCGGTCAGCCTGTTTCGGTGACCGACCTGTCCGTCGCCGGCCGCTGGCCGCGGTTCACCACCGCGGCAGCGGAGGCGGGCTTCGTCGCCGTCCATGCGGTGCCCATGCGGCTGCGAGCCGAAACTATCGGCGCACTCAACTTCTTCAGCGCCCAACCCGGGCCGGTCGACCGGGACAAGCTCCGTCTTGGCCAGGCGCTGGCCGACGTTGCCACGATTGGCCTGTTGCAGCAACGGGCCATCCACCGCCGCGACACCCTGACCGAGCAACTGCAGAGTGCACTCAACAGCCGCATCCTGATCGAGCAGGCCAAAGGCGTGCTCGCCGAACGCCTGCGGATGGGCGTTGACGACGCGTTCGCCGCCCTGCGCGGGGCCGCCCGGTCACGTAACCGCCGGCTCTCCGAACTCGCACAGGCCATCGTTGACGGCACTGAACATGTTCCCCCGCCGTGACCTGAGCGCTCTATTCCTCACTCTCGCCTGACCCGACCGTCCCGGCTGCGCCGCGCGGCAACGCGTGCATGAACGCGTCCGCTCGTACGGCACGGACGCACATGTCGGGTGTGGACATGCCCACCTTGAGGCGGCTGAGGCACCGGCGCAGTAGCCGGGACACGTGCATCTGGGAGACCCCGACCGCGGCGGCGATCTGCGACTGGGTCATCTCGTCGTAGTAGCGCATGGCCACGATCTGCCGGTCCCGCGCCGGCAGGGCTGCTATCAGTGCCCGGATCATCAGGCGGTTGTCGACAGCGGCGTAGCCCGGGTCCGTGCCACCCAGAACTCGGGCGAGGTCGGCGGCTGCGCCGGCGTCGACGCGGGACAGCGACACGTCCAGCGACGCCGGCCGGTACGCGTGGACGGCCGATTGGGCGTCAGCGAAGCTGTCGGTGCTGACGTCGAGGCGCCCGGCCAGCTCCGCCGAAGTCGGTTGCCGGCCAAGCCGATGCGTGAGCTCTTCCGACGTCGCACGTGCGAGCAGGACGAGCTCCTGGGTGCCGCGGGGCACGTGCAAACTCCAGGTGGTGTCTCGGAAATGTCGCTTCAGAGCTCCCATGATGCTGGGAATCGCGTAGCTGACGAACAAGGAGTCCCGCCGTGAGTCGTACCCGTCCACGGCCTTGACCAGAGCCAGAGCCGCGACCTGCGCGAGGTCGTCGACGGGTTCGCCCCGCCCGGCGTAGCGCTGTGCGAGGCGGCGGGCCATCGGCAGGTGCTCTTCGATGACCCGCGTGCGCAGAACAGCGCGGTCCGCGTTACCAGGAGCTAGGGCAGCCCGCCGACGCAGCAGCTGCTCCGTACTGTGCGCGTCGATGGATTCAACGAGAATCGGTACGGGCCGCGTATCGAGCCGGATGCGGACCGAGTGGACTGAAGTGCGCATTGCAGTAACCATTGTCGATGCCCCTGACGGGGAACATGCCGCGGCTGTGCCGGCGGAGGGAGGGCACTTCCAGTGAAGGGCCGAGAATTGCTCAACGTGACCGCGTGGTCTGGGCGGCGAAACCGGTCAGACGGGATCCATTGACGAATCGCGGAGGCCGCTGGAGGTGAGTCTACGCCACGAGGCGCCAACCGTCATAGTCCGCGGTGCTGGCGAGGGCGGGCGCCCAAGGCGGCCAGTGTCAGGCGCAGCGCGGCGAGAGTCGGCCGATCGCGACCGGGCCACCGCACTGGACAATGTGGACGGATGCGGTATGACGTCAGGTGTTGTCTGGCGAGCAGGCTGACACCGAACAGGCTGATGGCGCTGCTCGCTTCGGCTACGCTCGCGGCCGTGCGCTCCATCGATCGACCAGCATCTATACTGTGAGGACGGTCTTTCCGGCGGCGTGGCCTTGGGCGACGTGGCGGATCGCGTCGGCGGCGTCGGCGAGGGGGTAGACGCGGTCGATGACGGGTGTGACGGCGCCGGAGTCGATGAGCGGTCGTAGTTGCTCGAGGTCGGCGGCGTTTTCCTTGGCCATCAGGTTGCGCAGGCGCTGACCGACGAAGATGGACATGAGCGGTGCGCGGAACATCTGTCGGTCGAAGCCGCCGAGAAGCGGGCCGCCACCGTGGTCGCCGCCGACCAGGACCAGAGTTCCGCGCGCCGTCAGGGCACGCCGGAGCACGGTCAGCGGGCGGTTGCCCGCCGTGTCGATGATGACGTCGTAACGTGCCCCGTTGCCATCGATCTGGCTGCGGGTGTAATCGATGACCTCGGCGGCGCCGAGGGAACGGACGAGGTCGACCTTCGCGGTGCTGCACACGCCGGTGACCGTGGCGCCGAATGCCTGGGCGATCTGCACGGCGAAGCTACCCGACGCCGCCCGCCGCGCCGATCACCATGACTCGTTGGCCCGGCTGCAGGCCCGCGCAGTCGCGCAGGCCCTGCAGCGCGGTCGTGCCCGGAGATGGGCGTGACCGCGGCCTGCTCGAACGAGAGTTGCGCCGGCTTCGACCGCCAGCCGATCCTGCCGGGCGGTCGCGTACTCAGCGAACGAGCCGGTCTCGCACGTGCCGTACACCTCGTCGCCCGGGTCGCAGCCGGGTAACCCGCGCACCGACTTCCTCCACGACCCCGGCCAAGTCGCGGCCGCGTACCGGCACCTTGGGCCTACGCAGCCCGAAACCGAAGGCCCGCACCAGGTACGGCTGGCCCGTCATGAGGTGCCAGACGCCCGGGTCCACGCCTGCGGCATGCACCCGTACGAGCACCTCGTCGTCACCAACCGGAGGTCGGTCGATGTCGCGCAGTGCCAGCACGTCCGCCGGGCCATAGAAGTCCTGAACGATCGCCTTCATGATGTCTCCTTGCCAGAGTTGCGGGTACTGGAACACCGTCGTCGAGCCGTACGCCGAAGACGTCGGCGATAAGGAAAGCCACTTCAAGGGAGGGCGAGTACCGGCCCTGCTCGATGGCGATGACGGTCTGCCGGGTCACGCCGATGCGTTCGGCCAGGTCGGCCTGGGTCATCTCGCCGTGTGTGAAGCGCAGCGCGCGGATGCGAGTTCGTCACGTGGGTGGGCTTCACCATTGCGGGAGCCTCCCGCGGTACATGCCAATCTTCGCGACCGATGCCGAGGACCGCCGAGAGCGTGAAGCTCAGGTAGATCACGTTGGCGATCCAGAATCCGGTCCCATCCGGCCATCGCCATGAGCATCGCCGCGAGGGCCGCCGATGCACCAGGAACGACTGACCGACGTGGTCACCGAGCTGGCCAATCTGCCGGTCCCGCACGTCCGCGGCGCGCGACCCTTTGGGCTCACGACACCGATCGCGATCTCGGCCACGATGTTCGGCCACGATCGAGGCACCGACGATCCACAGCAACACCGGCGCGTACGGAACCTCCGACAACGGCCGCTCACCCGCGCGGCCCACCAAAGTGATCACGTAGACGGCGTACGCCGCCACGGCGACGACCAACATGATCCACGCGCGCTTCTCTCTGTGCGTCATGACCCTGCCCCTCGGTGTAAAACATCCTTGACATCACGAACGTAACGAATGTTTGACGGGATGTCCAGAATTTTTTACATCGAGGCCAGCGGGGATCGTGACGGGCTATCCGCGATGCCTGACCATCCCACCGTTAGCGGCGCGAGGACGTCCAGCCTTGCTGTTGCAGCCGCTCGATGCCGTCCAGCAGAAGGTCCAGCGCGAACTCGAACTCGAACTGGTCATCGCAGCCCTGCCCCACAACCGAATCGTCGTCGTGGGACGCCGCCGTCGCCATCTCGGCGAGGTGCGGGAATCGGGCCGCGACCTCTGGTGGTAGGGCGGCAGGCGGGTCTGGATTGGTCGGGCCGGACCGGCCGGCGCGCCGGGAGTCGTCGAACAGTTCCTGGCTGAAGCCCAGGATCCGGCTGCCCATCGCGTGCATCACGTGGTGGGCGAGATCAACGGAGAACCCACCGGCCCGCAACGCCCCGACCACCGAGTTGAGGTAGGCGAGGATGGCTGGCGTCGCCATGTTCCGCGACTCGATCGCGAGCGGCACCCAGGGGTGGCGCCGCAGCACCTGCCGCGCCGAGAGGATGCGCCCGCGGACCACCTGCTTCCAGTCATCGCCTGGCACCGGCGGATCGATTTCGCCGACGACCACGTCGATCATGCCGTCGAGCAGTTCGTCTTTGTTGGCCACGTGCTTGTAGAGGGCCATCGGCACGACGCCAAGATCCTGGGCGAGGTTGCGCATGCTGAGGGAATCGATCCCGGCCTCGTCGGCGAGAGCGACGGCGGCGCGCAGGATCCGGTCCCGGCTCAGCGGCGTCCGGCGCAGCACCTCAGCCTGCTCAGCCATCTCGGTCCTCGTCTTCTGGCAACGGTTGAAACCATAACCGCCTTGACGAGTGTACGCCGTACACTTACGCTGCTCCCATGCGGTGTACGCCGTACACCTGAGGGAGGAAAGATGAAAGCGATCGTCCAAAATCGATACGGTTCGCCGGAGACGCTCACGCTCGCGGATGTCGACATGCCGGTGCCTGCCGCCGACGAGGTGCTCGTGCGGGTCGAGGCCGCCGCGCTCAACGCGTACGACTGGCATGCCATGCGTGGCGATCCACGGATGGCACGGTTGTCGATGGGTCGATCAGCCCCCCGAGCGCCCATCCGTGGCCGCGACTTCGCGGGCCGGGTTGAGTCCGTTGGCGCCCACGTTAGACAGGTACGCCCGGGCGACGCGGTCTTCGGCGACCTCGGCGACGCCAACGGCGCGTTCGCGGAGTACGTATGCGTGCCCGAAGCGATGGTCGCGCCGAGGCCGGCGAACCTGACGGCGCAGCAGGCGGCCGCCCTGCCGCTGGCTGGCATCACCGCGCTCATGGGACTGTGCGACGTCGGGCAGGTCGAGGCCGGCCACCGCGTCCTCATCAACGGCGCCTCGGGCGGCGTCGGCACCATAGCCGTCCAACTGGCCAAGGCGCTCGGCGCGACCGTGACCGGGGTGTGCAGCACCCGCAACGTCGACCTGGTCCGCTCCCTCGGCGCCGACCACGTCGTTGACTACACCCGCGACGACTTCACCCACAACACCCGCGGCCAGGACGTTGTGTTCGACCTGGTCGGCAACCGCTCGCTCACCGCGCTCCGGCGGGCGCTGACCCCGACCGGGACGCTGGTGCTCTCGGGCGGCGGCGTGTACCGCGGCGGGAGTCTCCTCGGACCGGTCTGGCTCCTAGCACGCGGGCGGCTGCTGGCACCCTTCGTTCGACAGCGCATCGTCACGCTCACAACAGCACCCAGCCGGCACCACCTGGACACGCTGCGCGCTCACGCCGAGGCCGGGCGGCTTACCCCGGTCATTGACCGGACCTATCCGCTCCACGAGGTGCCCCAAGCCATGCGGTACCTCGAGGGTGAGCACGCGCGGGCGAAAGTGGTCATCACCGTCTGACATAGGCACATCGTCGACATCAGTGCGTTGGGCGCGTGTTCTTCGCCAGGAGCGCGACGGCCCGCTCGTCACCCTCGCCGACCTCAGCGATGCGTTCGACGTCGCGCAGTGGAACGAGATCGCGGTCGACGGCCGCGGCAACGCTTACCTCAACAACATCGCGTTCGACTTCCCGGGGCGGAGAGTTCCGGCCCGGGTTGGCCGCCGTGGTCACTCCCGGCAGGGCGGTCCGTCAAGTAGCGGATGGGTTGGCCTTCCCCAACGGAATGGCGGTAACGCCGGACAATTCAACGTTGATCGTCGCGGAGTCGTACGGGCATGTGCTCAGATCCTGGCCTTGGAGGTCCGTGTTCCACTCGTGCTGGTGTCAGCCGGCGTGGCCCGACGCTTCTCCTCGCGACGGTCGTCGCCGCCGAGACCCGCCGACCGCCGCGACTCGGACGACGGGCGCCACTGACGCCTGATCAGCCCGTACACCCACGAGTCCGATACCTCGCCGTTGACCACGCAGTCTTCCCGCAACGTCCCTTCACGCACGAATCCGAGCTTCTCCAGCACGCGTGCAGATGCCGTATTGCGCGTATCGGTCTCGGCCTGGACTCTGTTCAGGTTCAGCGTGTCGAATGCCCACTGCAGCAAGGCGCGCGGCCTCCGTCGCGTAGCCGTGGCCCCGATGCCGCGTCGTCGAGACAGTAGCCCATCGACGCGCTGCGATAGTCGGGGTTCCATCGGGTCAGACTGCACCAGCCGATGAATGCCCTGTCGGAAACACGGTCGATGGCCAGCCGCGCCCCGCTGCCTTCGTCCGCCATGTGCTGGCAGGCCGTGATGAAGCGATCGGCGCGCGCTCGTTCGCGCCAGGGCGGCGAGTCCCAGTAGCGCAGCACGTAGGCGCTGCTGTGCATCGCGAACAGGGCGTCCGCGTCTGCGCCGGTCACGGGGCGCAGTAGCAGGCGAGCGGTCTGCAGCGTGGGCGTGGGCAAGGACATACGCGCCATCTTGCCCCGTCATGAGCGGCGGCCGGGCGGCGGCATATGCCACGCCTCGGAGCGCGCGGCGCAAGCGCGGAGTTTAGGAATGGTGCGTTCGCACCGGCTGATCACAGGCGGCGGCGCGGTCCAGCAGCAGGGTACGCTCCCGCTCGTTGCGGGTCAGCGACGCCGCCCGCTCGAACTCCACCCGCGCCTCGGCGTGCCTGCCCAGCTTGGCCAGGAAGTCGCCGCGCACGCTGGGCAGCAGGTGGTAGTTCTGCATGGCCGGAAAGGCGATCAGCTGGTCGAGCAGCGCCAACCCGGTCTCCGGCCCGAACGCCATGGACAGCGCCACCGCGCGGTTCAGCTCGACCACCGGGGACGGCATCGCCTCGGCCAGTTGCTCGTAGAACCAGGCGATGCGGTCCCAGTCGGTGTCCTCGAAGCGGCGGGCCCGGGCGTGGCAGGCGGTGATGGCTGCCTGCAGCACGTACGGGCCGGGCTTGCCATCGATCAGGGCCTCGGCCCGCTCCAGCGCGGCCAAGCCGCGGCGGATCAGCAACTGGTCCCAGCGGGTCCGGTTCTGGTCGGCCAGCAGGATCGGCTCGCCGCCCGGGCCGGTGCGGGCGGCCGCCCGGGAGGCCTGGATCTCCATCAGCGCCACCAGGCCGTGCACCTCGGGCTCGCGCGGGGCCAGCCGGGCCAGGATCCGGCCCAGCCGCAGGGCGTCCTCGCAGAGCGCCGGCCGCATCCAGTCGTCGCCGGCGGTGGCCGAGTAGCCCTCGTTGAAGATGAGGTAGACGACCTCGAGCACCGAGGAGAGCCGGGCCGCCAGCTCGTCGCCCTGTGGTACCTCGAACGGCACCCGGGCGTTGGCCAGGGTCTTCTTGGCCCGCACGATCCGTTGCGCCACGGTCGGTTCCGGCACCAGGAAGGCCCGGGCGATCTCGTCGGTGGTCAAACCACCGAGCAGCCGCAGGGTCAGCGCGGCGCGGGCCTGCGTGGACAGCACCGGGTGGCAGGCCACGAACACCAGCCGCAGCAGGTCGTCGCCGATGCCGTCGTCCTCGGCGACCATCGCGCCGATGTCCGGGGTGGAATCCTCGAGTTCCCGGCCGAACTCCTCGACCTTGCGCTTGAGGGTCTCGGTGCGGCGGATCTGGTCGATGGCCCGGCGCTTGGCGGTGGTCATCAGCCACGCGCCCGGATTGCGCGGCACGCCGTCCGCCGGCCACTGCTCCAGCGCGGCGACCAGCGCGTCCTGCGCCAACTCCTCGGCCACGCCGACGTCGCGGACGAGCCTGGTCAGTCCGGCGATGAGCCGGGGCGCCTCGATCCGCCAGACAGCCTCGATCGCACGGTGGGTGTCAGTAGCCATGGCCCCGTCTACCCCACCATGCGATCGGACGCAACACTGGTCATGCCGCGCGGGCCGGCTCGCTCTTGAGCCGAACCCGCATCTCCCAGGCTGTGCTGATCAGTTGTTCCCGGCCACCGTCGCGCGCCGCTTCTCCACGGCCTCCTGCTGCTGCGCGGTGAAGGTCTCGCCGAAGTCCTCGGCGTGGAATACCCGCCGGATCTCGATGTTGGTCGGCGCCCCCGCACCCGGCTGCTTGACCGGGCAGCGCTTGAACCACTCGACGCACTCCTCGAGCGACTTCATCTCGACCAGGTAGTAACCGGCGATGAGCTCCTTGGTCTCGGTGAACGGCCCGTCCACCACGGTCTTCTTGTCGCCGTCGAAATAGATCCGGGCGCCGTTGGCGCTGGACTGGAGGCCGCCGGCGTCCAGCAGCACGCCGGCGTCGACCATTTCCTGGATGAACGCGCCCATCGTGTCAAAATCCTCGGTAGCGGGCAGCACGCCGGCTTCGCTCTCCACGGTGGCCTTGGTGATCACCATGAACCGCATCGTTGTCTCCTCATGTCAGGGTGCCTTCTTACCTGTGCGTCGAACGGCGGTCAGCCTGGTCGACACCCTGCCAGGAATTTTCCGTTGATCGCCTCCAGCGAAATGCACGCCCAACATGCCGGCCATGGTACGTCCCTCGTCGTCTTACCTGGCGGCCTCCGCCTGCGGTGGTCGGCCCGATGCCCGGCGCGAGGATCCGCTCGCAAGCGGAGCAGCATTACCCGAGCGCCACGAGCACCAGGGGAAAGAGTGGGCCGCAGGTCCAGTAAGTGCGTCTCCGGCGGCGACCACCCGGACCGCATGGCGCAGTTCCTACGGGCTGAGGTCCTTGAGCAGGAAACCGCTGGTCGGCATACCGCGAACGGGGTGCTCCGCACGGCCCAATCGCGCTTGTGACCGAAATCAGAGCGCCGAGGCATCGCCGGATCGCGCACTTCTCGGCAGCGCCCTGCCCGAAACTCGGTGGCCGCATCGGCCCGAACCGTGCGAAGGTCGACATGGGTCGCTAGCTCAATTGGCAGAGCATGCCCGACTTAGGCCGTGCTCGGAAGTGGTCTTTCGGCAGGCCTCCGGGCATCGCACTTCTTTGACCTGCTGATACTCGCGCGTTCAGGTCAAGATCTTTTGGCTCGCGCGTAACCTCAGGTCGGTGTGGGCGGTCGCGACCGTGGACGCTGCGGTTGGGCGAAGATCAGCCCGTAGCTCATCCAACCCGTCCTCTCCCCCCACGGACGTCTGAGCCGCCGCAGTTCCCAGACAGTATCGTCCCGACCCGACGAGGCTGATCGGGGTGTTGGGTATCCGGATCTGCCGCGATCCGATCGCGACACAGCGTCGCGACGAGCCCGCGGCGGATATCGCACCTGTCGGAACAGTGCCGCCGATCAAAGCCAGGCAGCCAGGATGGGAGCTTGGAGGCCGGAGCGGTTGGTACGTGGGGATGATCGCTGTTGTCGGCCGACGCCTTCCGAGCCTCACGTATGGTGGGTCAGTGTTGGACGTGCCTATGTTTCGTCGTGTGTGCTACGAGGCAGCATGTCGCGCCGGCGGCAAGGTGATTGAGTTCCGGATCTCTGGTGGCCCGGCGCCCAGCTTCCATCAGGGGGTCATCGCCTTCCAAAACCAAACCGTCGCTGTGGCCTGCGTCCGCGGCGCGGCGCTGCTGGCCATCGCCGTGCCGCGCGACCTCGACTTCACACCGGCACGCGAGTCTGGGCCGCTAAGCTTCATCGACATACCCGACCTGGCCGCTGCGTTGACGGACGCCGGGGCAGATGTTGAGGGCTTCACAGTGCTCACGGCGTTCGAGCTGGACGGCCCGATCGATCGGGCACGGTGGCCCGGCATGAGCTCGGACGATCTCCGGCGTTGGAAGCCCTGCTCATTGGGTGAAGCCCTCTTCAACTACTGGGACTGACCTTTGGCGGAGTCGCGTACGCACGGATCTGCTGCGAAGGCTCGTCACCGAAGGTGACGTCGGTGCCGGGCCCTGGCGTCCGGACGTGCCGATGAGCGGATGCTCGGCTCGGCTGCGCCCCGAAAGTCAACGGGCCCAGGAAGTTCGCTGATCCCGAGCACCAACTGACCCGGTCAACAACCAAGATCAGCCGTTGACTGGACAGACCGTCGGCGGTCCGATGAGGCCTGAACGAACAGGCTCAAGCCCAGCGCCGCGAACCAAACAGCAAGGGTGATCTGGCAACTGGTCACCACCGCGACAGGGAACAGCCACGGGTAGGCGACCAGCAGTTGGGTGCCGCCGGCGGCGACGCCCAGCGCACCGAGGGCAGTCTGCTTCCCGCGGTCACGGAGCATCGCAACGCCGATGGTGAGGCCGGCGACCAGCAGCGCGAGGTTGACCATGTGGGCTCCCCCGGCCCAGACGGTGACGACGAGCGCCAGGTTCTGTGGATCGCCGGCGACATCGATGCCGTAGGCGGGATAGATCAGCCGACCGTGTATGACGACAAGGAACAGGCTCACCGGCGTGGACAGCGCGATCAGCGCGACTCCCGTGGCGATTGCCGGTCGGCGGCCGGCGTGCAGCGCCTGCCACAACCCGACCACACCGACAGCGAGCAGCGCCGCACCGATGCCCAGACATTCGTCGATCAACGCGAGCGTCAGGTAATGGGACTCGACCCACCGCGGCAACGCCTCGGAGGTCGAAGGCGGCCAGGCCGTGGCTTGGAGCGCGGCGGCTACCCCGGTGAGGAGCCCTGCGAGGAGCAGCGTGGATCCGGACAGGCGGAGCATGCCGGCCACCGGCACGGCGGCCAGGCTCGAGCCGTCAAGTCGTGACTCAGGCACGGACAAGGCGCCGCCCCCATGCCTGAGCCGCCGCCGTCTGCGCCGCACGCAGCGGACCCTTGAGCCCATGCACGTCGAACGACCTAGCCTCGGTGGATATACCGGAGCGGTGCTGCGCAAGCATCCGTTTGATGCGATGAGCACCGGATCCGCTGGGCCGACCCCCACTGGTGGTTGTGTCGAAGGCCGCGACGCGTCGGCCGCCACACAGATCGAGGCCGGCCGGCCGCTCGCGAACGCCTGTGCGCCTCGCCGCGATGGCCCGAATGTTGCCAAACCATGACTCGACGACCAGCAGGACTATCACGACGCACCTCAAATCGGAACCTGCTATACCAAATATGGTACCGACCATACCGTCCTCGGTACTGGCTTGCTAGAGTGGGGCATGTCACGGCACCGGTTGAGCGATCGAGAGACGGAGCGACGGATCCTCGACGCCGCCGTTGCGCTCGTGCACGAGCAGGGCATCTCCACAGGCCTGGAGGGAATCGCCTTCGAAGCGGTCGTCCGGCGGGCAGAGGTCTCGCGGACCTCCGCGTACCGCAGGTGGCCCAAGCGCGACCACTTTTACGGCGAGGTGCTCCTCACGCTCGCGAGCGGCACCACCCTGCCGGCGCCGGAGGGCAGCGTCACCGGACCGGCGGCCGGTGTCGTGATGGACTATGCCCACCGCCTGGAGTCCCCGCAGCAACGCCGCACCTTCGTCGTCGAACTGCTCCGGGTGTCCATCGGCGAGGACTACAGGGTGGTCAGCACGGCTCCCGAGTGGCGCACCTTCACCAGCCTCCTGGCAAGCTACCGGGGCATCATCGACGAAGGCGTCCGTGCGGCGGTTGCTGCCGCGCTGAGTGCCGCGGAGCGCCGCTCCATCGAAACCCGGGCCCGCGCCTACGCGCAGTTCACCGCGCTGCTCGGGTACCGCCTCGTCCCGCCTCTGGCTGGACCCGACGGCTTCGAGCTGATGAGCCGCGCGGCGGGGGCGACCATGACGGGCCTGTTGACAAAGCTCGATCTCGACGATCTCGACGATCTCGACGGCCAGGCGCCGCGGGCCGGGCGGGCCTTCGGCAGCACCGAGTCCGCGGAGTGGACGCCCGCCATCTACATGATCGCCGCGACCGTCCTCAGCTACATCGAACCCGATCCCGGCATCGAGTGGACCTCGGCCCGCGTCGACGATCTGTTGGCCGCCATCACGAGCTACGGCTCGCGGGAATGATGCCCGGGCCCGCCGGAGTGGGTCACGGACGGCGGCAGGTTGGTGCTGTGCTTGCTGACCACTCTTAACTTAAAGTGAGGCCATGGGATGGGTTATCGGTGCTGTAGTACTCCTTGCGATCGTGGCCGTCGCTCTTGGCCTCGCTCGCGATGCCAGCCTCGCGAGGCGGATCGGTCGTGAGGTAGGCAATAGCGAAGACCCTCAAGGTCCTCCGGCGTCCTAGCCGTCTTACCGGTGAGCACAAGGCTGCTGCCCGAGCTTGTCGTCGTCGTCGATCTGTGACGACAGGCAGGTAGCGTCCCCGCCATGCCGTTGACTCCTGAATTGACGGTCCTTGAAGGCCGCTTCGTACGTCTCGAGCCCCTCGCCCAGTCCCATGTCCCCGCCCTGTTCGCAGCCGGCGGCCGAGACGACGAGGTCTGGCGCTGGCTGACCGCACCAACACCCCATACCGAATCGGACCTGCACGAGATCGTTTCCAAGCGCCTCAAAGACGTCAACGACCGCAAGCGAGTCGCGTACGCCGTACTGAGCCACGAAGAGGGTACGGCGGTCGGCACCACAAATCTGCACAGCTGGCATCACGCCGACGGCCGCATCGAAATCGGCGGCACATGGTTCGGCAGGAAATGGTGGCGTACCGCAGCAAACACCGAAGCCAAGCTCCTCACGATGACCTACGCCTTCGACACGCTCGGCTACACAACCATCGTCTGGCGCATCCGTTCGGAAAACCTCCGCTCACGAGAAGCCATCACACGCATCGGAGCCACCCTCACCGGCCCCGAACCGGAAGCCACCCAGCCGAGCCTTCTCCTCTACACGATCAGCCAGGCCGAATGGCCAGCAGCGAAGGCCCGCCTATCCGAACGCCTGGCCAGGACATAGACAAGTCATGAAGGCCGGCCGGAACGCGGCGGGCCAGCCCCGTCCGCAGTCAGGGCTTAGCTATGCCGCGGAAGGCCCGCCGATTCTCTGTTGCGGGCCGCCTTTACCGTAGCGCGATGGGAATGTACCGATGTACAAAGAGATTCCGGCGACCTTGCTGGCCCGGCTGCTCGAACACCCCGATGACGAGAAGTGGGTCGACGGACTCCTTTCGAGGCCCTTGATCCGGACTCGGACACTGCGACCGGCTCGGCTGGTACGACCTCGGCAAGTACCCGGATCCGGACTGGTTTGGCCACTTCCTCTTTGCGGCCGACACCCCACAACGGATCGATCTGACGGGCGTGCTCAGCAACAGCGACGATTGGGAAGAAGCGAAGATCGAACGCGTCCTCGGCGCCTACCCCGAACTCGCCGATCGCATCATCGAGAAGTTCGACCACGAAATCAGGTACTACCACGGCTGCGTTGCCCGGGGCAGCATCGACCTGTACGTGGTCTGGTAGCGAAAGCACCGGCGCACCTGGCGCTCAACCGGGGTTGTCATGGGCCGGACGCGACGCACGGGGCTTCTCGGTGCTTGGCTCAGTCAAGGCAGGATCTCGACGTACCCGTCGGTTCCGTGCACGCGGATCCGCTGCCCGTCGCGGATCAGCCGGGTGGCGTCTACCACGCCGACTACCGCCGGCAAGCCGTACTCCCGTGCGATCACTGCACCGTGAGTCATCAAGCCTCCGACCTCCGTCACCAGGCCTGAGACGGCGACGAACAGGGGCGTCCAGCTGGGGTCCGTATGGGCCGTGACCAGGATGTCGCCCGCTTCGAGATCGGCCTCCGCCATGTCCAGGATGACGCGGGCCCTGCCCTCGATGGTCCCGGCGGAGACCGGTAGCCCGATCAGGGCGCCGGCCGGCACGTCGTCGCGTCGGTACGCCCCGGTGATGGCCTCGCCGTCCGAGGTGAGCACTCGTGGCGGCGTGAGCGCGTGGTACGACCGGTACGCGTCCTTGCGCTGCTGGATGAGCTGGTCATCTACCTGGTTGGTGCGCACGACGTCGTGGAGCTCCTGGAATGTGAGGTAGAAGATGTCTTCCTTCTCGGCCAGCACGCCGGCCTGGACGAGGCGCTCGGCCTCTTCCAGCATGGCCTGCTTGTAGACGAACAGGCGACTGACGATGCCGTACTTCGGGTACTCCCGGTAGCCGATGAAAGTCCGTACCCGGTCGATCATCCGCTTGGCCTGCTCAGCTTTCTGCTCCCCATCCGGCAGGATCCGCAAGCGTGACAGCACGTCCCGTTCCTTCTTCTCCGCCTCCTGCCGCCCTTGCTCGAAGCGCCGCTCGGCGGCGCCCGGCTCGAAGAGCTTGACGTTGTCGAGGATCACGGGCACGAGCGTGGTGGGCTGCTCGCGCCAACGCGGCCTCGTGATGTCGATCTCGCCGACGCAGCGCATGCCATAGCGGTCGAGGTAGGCCTCGATGGCGTCGTGCGCTTCGGTTCCGCCGGCCCGCTTCGGCAACTCGTCCAAGAATTGCCCGCCGTTGCGCTCGCAAGCTTCGCGGAAACCCTTGTTCTCGACGCCCTGAAGGAACGCCACCACCTCTGGATACGGCCGGATCGCATCCGCCACGTCGAGCAGCGCCAGTCCCATCTCCGACGTGACGTTGCCCGGGGCGGACAGCGTGAGCGTGTCGGCGGCGTTCTTCTCCCCCAGCCACTCGTACAGCGTGTCGTTGAGCCACCATGTGGCCTCGATCCCCGCCATGATCGCCTGAAGGTTCAGTGGATCTTTGAGGATCCGCTTCTGTTCCTCGACCGCCTCCAGCAGGAAATCGAACAGCGCCGGCCCGGTCAACGTCGCGATGTCGCGGCGCAGGGCGGCGATCGATGCCTGGCTGCGCTCGATTAGCTCGGTGACGATGGCCGGATCCGTCTCGATCGGGGCGGGCGGGGGGCCGGCCGGCGGCCCGGCGGGACCCGCGTCCGGGAGCAACGCAACGAAGTCGCCGCGGTCGAGGACGGTCTCCAGTGCGTCCCTGATCAGCGGATCGCCTCGGCCCATGACTTCCAGGAGGCCGGCGCGACTCGCGGGCGAGGCCAGGCCCCGGGTGACGTCGACGAACAGCCTCCCGCCGGCCTCGTGCATCGGCACCATGGCCGTCAGCTGCCACACGGAGAGCCCCAACGGTTTCATGGCGTCGGTCATCATCTGCCCATGACCGACAGAGACGTAGACGTGATTGTCCTCGTCGCCGGTCTCGGGAATGGGAAACAGCGTGGTGATCGGCCGACTCTGAACAATGTGGACGCAGTCATCGTCGAGCAGGCACCATTCGATGTCCTGCGGGCGGCCGAAATGCGCTTCGATCCGCCGCCCGAGCTGGACGAGCCGCACGACCTGCGCATCCGTCAGCGCCGGCTGCTCCTGCCGCTCCGGGTCGATCGCCACTTCCTGCGTACCGCCAGCCGACAGGGCGTGGGTGGCACGCTGTTTGACGGCAATCGTTTTGCTGACGATCTCGCCGTCTCGCACCTGGTAGACGTCCGGGTTCACGATGCCTGAGACCAGGGCCTCGCCGAGGCCGAAGCTGGCGTCCACGGTGGCGACCTTCCGGTTGCTCGTGACGGGGTCGGCCGTGAACAGGATGCCGGCCGCATCGGGGAAGACCATCCGCTGCACGACCACGGCCATCTGGACCGTACGGTGGTCGATGCCGTTGCGCTGGCGGTAGGTCACCGCCCGCTCGGTGAACAGCGACGCCCAGCACCGACTGACGTGCTGGAGGATCGCCGTCGGCCCAACGACGTTCAGGTAGGTATCCTGCTGGCCGGCGAAGGATGCCGTCGGCAGGTCCTCTGCCGTCGCACTGGATCGCACCGCGTAGGCTGCGTGCTCGCCGAGTCGTGCGAGCGCGCGGATGATCGCCGCCGCGAGATCGTCTGGGAGTGCGATCCCTTCGATGGTTCGGCGGATTTCCGCGCTGAGCGTGCGGATCGCCTCCCGGTCATCCGGGCTCAGGCGCGACAGTTGATATAGCTGACCGTCGATCGACGGCGTTTCTGTCATGATCCGCCGGAAGCCATCCGTCGTCACGCAAAAGCCTGCCGGCACCCGGATGCCTTCGATCCGCGACAGCTCCCCCAGGTGCGCGCCCTTGCCGCCAACGACCGCGATCTGCGTCTCGTCAACCTCTTGAAGATCCAATACGTACTGCTCGATCATTGCGATACCTCCGGGGCACGTCGTGCCCTCATTTCCGCAGGTTGTGGCCTCGGCCGACGATTCTGCGCCACGACCCCGGTCTTGCCGCAAGCCCCCCAGTGCGCTATACATTAAGAGTGGCAGGGAGAGATCTCCTTGCCCTTTTCTTTGCCATTCGCACGAACTTCACCCGGAACCCGGATGCGATCGCCGCGATGTTCACCGAGGACGGCGTGTACGACGGGCCGCTGGTTCCCGACGGCCATCCATTCCACGGGCGGGTGGTAGGCCGCGATGCGATCGGGACCGGAATCGGCGTGTACCACCGTCGCCTCCAACGGCCACTCGAGCTCACCGGTTGGGGTGGTCTTCGGTGTCCCGAGCACGGTGTGCGGCAAGTCGCGGTGAGTTGGGCCCGACCGGGTTCGGGGTTCACGTTGCTGTTCGAGGCGCTGCTGATCACGTTCGCCAGTTCGATGCCGGTCGCCCGGGTCGCCGCGTTCACCGGCGAGGACAACACCCGGATCTGGCGGGTCCTCAAGCACTACGTCACGACGGAGCGGGCCAAGCTCGACTTCAGCACCGTGGAGCGGGTCGGTGTGGACGAGACCGCCGCCGCCCGCGGGCAGGACTACATCAGCGTGTTCATGGACGCCGACGCCCACCGCGTGCTGTTCGCCACCCCGGGCCGCGACGGCGACACGGTCAAAGCGTTCGCTGCCGATCTCACGGCGCACGGCGGCTACCCCGAAGCCGTCGGCAATGTCACCGTGACATGAGCCCGGCGTTCATCTCCGGCATCACCGCGCATCTGGCCAACGCCGACATCACCTTCGACCGGTTCCACATCATGAAGAAACTCGGCGACGAAGAATCGATCCGAACCTGGGCGGCCCCGGTTGGTGTGAGGCGATGTGATGGTATGAGCTCATGACCATCCTCGACCAGATCGGCCGCAGCAAGTACGTCAGCCTGACCACCTACCGCAAGGATGGAACCGCCGTCGCCACGCCGGTATGGCATGCGCGCAACGGGGATGAGTTGTTCATCGTTTCCGACGCCAACGCCTGGAAAGTGAAGCGAATTCGCAACAACAGTCACGTCGTGGTTACAGTCTGCAGCCTACGGGGCACAATCGCGCCCGGCGCCGCGAGCGCCGAAGGCACAGCTCGACTGCTCAACGACGCCGACACACAGGCGGGACGCACCCTCGTTGCCCGCAAGTATCTGACCGCCCGCATGGGCTACTGGCTGGTCAAGACCCTGCATGTGCGCCGGCCACCGGTAATCGGAATCGCCGTGACGTTCTGAGCGTTGCGATCTTTGTTTGGGCGTGGTTCAGTACGAGGAACGGGACATCGACCTGCTGTTAGCCGACCTTCATGAACATCGGGAGAAGGCTGGCCACTGGCGATCGGGGCTGGCTCGCTGACGGCGATCGTGTGGAGGTACTTTCTGCACTCGCACCTCTATGATCGCGTTGCGGGCGTATCGTAACTCGTTGTCCAGCCCACTATGGTCAGACCGGACTCGGCGGGTTGCTCCTGGTTGGGACGTCTCGACATCGACGCGAAGGCGGTCCGACCTTTTTGAGCTTTCCGATCGCTGCTGGGCGAAGATCGGTTCGTACGTCTACGGAAGAAGTGACTCATGAAAGAAGACCAGGTCAAAGGCCACCTCAAGAGCATGGATGATCTTGACTTCGTCGGATGGAACAACGCCGACTGGAACGGCGTGTTTGCCCACCACCACACCAAAGACGTACTGGTGGACTGGAAAGGTCAAGCACCAACTCACGGGCTTGGGCAGCACATTGACGCGATGAAGGCCTACGTCGAATCAGCGGGCGGGACCCCACCTCAGATCACATCTCATCCGATCGCGTTTGGATCCGGGGAATGGACCTGTGTGATTGGTGAGTTCGAAGGCGGCGGCCGAATGGTAACTGTGGCCAAATGGCTCGACGGCGCGATTACTGAGGAATACATCTGGGCGTAGATCATGAATGCACCTACCGTGGGTGAGTCATTCCGACGAGTCCGGTCCGACGACGCTGCGCCCACTGGCGGTGCGATACTCGCCGGTGCCCTGTCCGCGAACGCCGGGCTGTTGAGCACCGCCCGCACACTGTCACGCTCGTCCTGGGTGAGCGCCCGCGGCTGTGGCTTTCGCTCCCAAACTGGCTTGTCCGGTTTCGGGGACTGGCGATGTCGGCGGTAGTGGCTGGCCTGCGGCCGACCGGCCGCCTTGCACGCCGCCCGCACAGATCCCAGCACCGGGGTCAGCTCGGCGATCGCGTCGTCGGTCATGGCGTGGGCTCGCTCCCTTTGCTCTGGCTGTCGGTCGCGAGTTCGCCCAACAGCAAGGAGAGTTTTCCCTGAATATCAATGACTTTCCGGGCCTTGCCCAACTCCGCGGTCAGTCGCTCGTTCTCCCGCCGCAGCCCAACGATCTCCTTATCCCGCGTGTCCGCAGGCGCACGCCCCGCAGGGCGAGCCAACGCCTCCTTCACCGCCTGGTCCCGCTGCGTCTTCCACGCTGCGATCAACGACGTGTACAGGCCCTCACGACGTAGCAACGAGCCCTTACCCGCCTTGTCCAACGACTCGTACTCGTCGAGGATCTTCGCCTTGTACGCCGCGGAGTACCGCCGCGTCTTGATCCAGCGACGGTGGGAGCTTTGGTGGTTCGGGGAGCCGGTGAACCGTTCGGGGTTGCGGGTGTAGGCGGCGGCGAGGACGTGGCCGCGGTCGACGCGGATGGTTTCGGCGGATCCGAAGTGGACGGACGCCGGCGTGTGGTACCCGAGTCCCGAGTGGCGGTGCTCGTGGTTGTAGTAGTCGAAGAACTCCTCGCAGAAAGCGCGGGCGTCGTCGATGTCGTCGAAGCGGTCGGGGAAGCGGGGCAGTACTTGAGGGTCTTGAACTGCGCCTCGCTGTACGGGTTGTCGTTACTCACATGCGGTCGGGAGTGGCTGCGGGCGATGCCCAGGACGGCGAGCAGCTCGGCGACCGACTTGCAGGTCATCGAGGTGCCTCGGTCGGCGTGGACTGCTCGCGGTTTGCCGTAGGTTCGGATGACGTCGTCGATGAACTCGGTTGCCAGTTCGGCGGTCTCGGTTTCCTCGACCCGCCAGCCGACGACGTAGCGGCTGAAGATGTCGAGCACGACGTACAGGTCGTACTAGACGCCACGCAGCGGGCCGCTGAGCTTGGTGATGTCCCAGCTGTACATCTCGCCCGGCTTGTGGGCGACGAGCTCGGGCTTGACCTTGGCCGGGTGGGTGGCCTGCCGGCGTCGTTCCCGCGACTCGCCTGTGGCGCGCAGGATCCGATACATGGTGGACTGGCTGCACAGGTAGACCCCGTCGTCGAGGAGGCGGGCCCACACCTGCGCCGGCGCCTTGTCCACGAACGCCGGATCGTGCAGCAACTCCCGCACCCGGTCACGTTCGCCGTCGGACAGCGCGTTGGCCGGCGCCGGCCGCGGACGCCGCTGCGTCGACAGGGTCCGTGGCCCGGGCCCGCCAGTAGTGCGTAGACCGTGGCCGGCCCACCAACCGACACGCGCGGCGCACGTCGACACCCACGCCGACGAGATCGTCGAGCGCCGCCGCGGTCACTTCCTCGGCCCCGGTTCGCGCGTCGGCTCCGCGCTCTCGGAGAGTAGTTCCAAGAGCGCGTGTGCTTTTCCCATGATCTCGAGCGCGGCTTGGGTCCGGGCCAGGTCCGCGCCCTCGCCGGAACCTCCGGATCAGGCACCTCGTTTTATCGAATCCACTTCGGGGTGACTCCCAGCTCGCCCTCACGGATCAACATTACTAATCTAGATCTTGCCTCGCTTGATCTTGACACAGAGGGCAGGAGCCTGCCCGATTCGGCCACGTATGAACTGGCTCCAGATGGGCGTCTGAGCGGACATGTCAGATCGACAGGAGTCGTCACCCCAACGTGCCATTGCCGAAAATGAAAGATGCAAGTTTGTATGTCGGGTGCGGAGCTTGCATGGAGGTGGCAAATGTCAGAGGAACCCCCTAGGATCGGGGCGACCAACCAGGAACCCCCTTCAACCTGGAAGGCGCCACCCCCGATGACACACGCAGTACGGACAGAACCGAGTGACGTAGAGGTTTGGACGCCAACAGAGGCTGAATGGACAGATTGTGTCCAGATGGCCCTGGATGAACTCGGTCTGACCTACAAGGAACTCGCCCAGCAGGCACGTGAGCGAAATGTCATCTCGTTCAAGGATCGCATCACTCGAAGACGTAACTGAGCGGCTCAACGTCACCAGGACGACCGCAGCCGCGAGTGGGTCATGCCGAAGAACAGTAGCAGCGCGAGGGGCCGACCCACCGCCCACGGCAAGGAAAGCGCGTGAGCCCGTCTGTCGCAACGGAAGGCCGGAGGCTGTACGGCGTGGCGCGCGTATTGGTTGGACGCCGTCACGTACGAAAGGAACACCGACCGGAACTCCCGGTCGCCGTGATCACCTGTCTGGAGGCCCCAATCGCAGGCGCTTCCTCCTTCTCTTTGGTCGATGAATGAACGGGCTTGCTTCCTCCGCGCCCGCGGTACGGATCGAGGGTTTGGTCAAGCGCTTCGGAACGACCGTGGCGCTGGATCGCGCCGGGCTCGAGGTCCCGAGTGCAACGGTGTTTGGCCTGCTAGGCCCGAACGGAGCGGGCAAGACCACGCTGATCCGCATTCTGGCCACGCTGCTGCGGCCCGATGCGGGGCGGGCGGTCGTCTTCGGCCACGACGTCGTGGCCGAGCCTGCCGCAGTCCGCGAACTGCTCGGCCTGACGGGGCAATTCGCGGCGGTCGACGAGATCCTCACGGGGCGGGAGAACCTGGAGATGTTCGGGCGCTTGTTCAAGCTGTCCCGTGAGGAGGCCCGCCGCCGCGCCTGCGAGTTGCTCGAGCGGTTCGATCTGGCGCAGGCAGCTGACCGGCCAGCGCGGACCTACTCAGGCGGTATGCGCCGCAGGCTCGACATCGCCTCGAGCCTGCTGACCCGGCCGAGGGTCCTGTTCCTCGACGAGCCCACCAGCGGCCTGGATCCGCGCAGCCGCAACGAGATCTGGGCAATCGTGCGCGAGTTGCGGCGCGAGGGGACAACGCTCCTGCTGACCACCCAGTACCTGGAGGAAGCCGATCAGCTGGCCGACCGCATCGCCGTCATCGACCGCGGGAAGGTGATCGCGGAGGGAACCGGGAACGAGCTCAAGGACCGCGTCGGCGGCCAGATCCTGGAGGTGCAACTCTCAAGCGTGGAGCAGCGTGACCGGGCGCAGGCGGTGCTCGCCGAGGTGGGCTGTGGCGATCCTCAGCCAGACGAGCGCCTAGACCGGCTCACTCTTCCGGCCCCGCGCAACGGGCTCCAGCTGGTGGAGGAGGCGGCCGCGGAGCTGCGCCGGGCACAGATCGGCGTCAGCGACATCGGGCTGCGCAGACCCACGCTGGACGATGTCTTCCTGCAGCTGACCGGTGCCCCGCCCAGCGAGGACGGCGGCGGACCTAGCCCCCGGACTCAGCGCCGCCCCCAGCCCCGGCAGCCGGCGCCGAACGTATCAGCGCCCCGCAGGCCGGTCCTGCGGCTGCGGCGCCCGCCGCCGCAGGCCGTGCGCTCGGCAATCACCGACACCGCCGTGGTCACCAGCCGCAACCTGCGTCATTTCGTCCGCCAGCGCGACCTGTTGACCTTTTCCACCATCCAGCCGGTCATGTTCGTGCTGTTGTTCGTCTACGTGTTCGGCGGCGCGGTCGGGCGCTCGCTGCCACACGGGGTCGCCTACGTCGACTTCCTGCTGCCCGGGATCTTTGTCCAGTCGGTGACCTTCCGCGCCTCGCAGACGGCGGTCGGCCTGTCGGAGGACCTGCAACGCGGGGTGGTTGATCGCTTCCGGTCGATGCCGATAGCCCGCTCAGCCGTGCTGGCCGGGCGCACCCTGGCGGACCTCGTCCGTAACATCCTCGTCATCGGCCTGATGATCGCCGTCGGCTACGCGGTCGGGTTCCGCTTCCACGGAGGAGTAGCCCGGGCGGTCGGCTGCATCGCCGTCGTCGCCGCCTTCGGCTTCGCCCTCAGCTGGATCTTCGCCTTCGTGGGGCTCACTGTCCGAGGCGCCGAGTCGGCACAGACGGCCGGGTTCGTCGTGATCTTCCCGCTCGTCTTCGCCAGCTCAGTGTTCGTGCCCGTCTCCACCATGCCGCACTGGCTGCAGGCGTTCGCGAAAATCAGCCCCGTCACGGTCACCGCCGACGCCGCCCGTTCGCTCACGCTCCTTGGCCCCCCGGTGTCACTCGGAGCAGCAGCGGCCTGGATCGGCGGCTTGCTGGCCGCGTTCATACCGCTATCCGTATGGCGGTACCGGCGGATGAGCTAAGCCGCGTTCCGCTACCTGAAGGTCCTCATCACGTCACCCATGAAAGTCTCGCAGCATCCACCGCCACCAACGTTGGTCGCCGCCGCCGCCGGCGTCTCGGCCGCCCTGGATGCGGGCCGATCGAGATCCCGCCGACAGTCGCCCACCACGTGGCGCATCCTCCACTCGATTGTCGCGACCTTCGTCGATGTGCGCAGAATGCACGTTAGTCGACACGCTCAATTCCGTGGGACGTCTGGATCGGCACTGCCGTCTGGCTCAGCCGCAGGATTCGAAGGCCAACGTGGGCGAGGACAGCAGGCAGGTTGCGCACAGCGTCGCGGTCCTTGTCCCGCTCGGCCTCGGACAACTCGCTCCACGCGACCAACGACGGGTGTTTACGGGCTTTGCTGTCGCGCACCGGCGCGTACGTCCATCCGTGTGCCTTCCGCTCGGCACACCACCGATCGTGTTCATGGATAGCGAGGCTCTCGACCTCGCTGTCCTTCAGGTGCACGGGCACCGCCGCCCCGACCCGCGGGGCGACCGTGCAGTCAATCATTGTGAGTTTCACGCCTATGTCACGTGCCTGCGCCCGGTTGGCGGCACGGAGGTCATCGGATAGCTCATGCCATGGCGTCAATACGGCCCCGCTGGTGATCCCGTCATGGAGCTGTTCGACTACGTACTGCTCGTGGATGGCTTGCGCAAGCCTTTCCACCAGGCTCCGCTCGATCACGCCTGCCTCGGTGGCGAGCTTCGTAGTCCCCTCAATCCGTAACCGCCCCCCGAAGTCATCGAGCAAAAAACTGGAGGAACCGCGGAACACCTCGCTATGGCGATGCAACCGGCTCAACCGAACCACGAGGCTATCCGGCCCACCCCGCCACAGAGACGCGACCGTAAGTGCCTCCCGCAGCGCCAGGTCCTCGTCGTCGTAACACACGTACGTGCGGTGCGGGGCCATCGCGTGTGCTGCTCGGAACGCCGCTGCGATGTCGCCTGGAACTGCCTTGAGCTCGAGTACCTCGTTGACAACGTCCCAGCGCGCCGTCAGGTCCGCCACGATCGTCTCCGCGTCCGGATCGACAAGAGTAACGAGCACCCGTTCACGCCGGCGCGGCGAATGCAACAACCAGAAATAGGCGTACTCCACGACCACGGCCCGGCCAAACGTGCTCCCACCCGCCACCACGATGTGTGGGGTATGGCCCGCCGGAACGCTCACCGACGCCACATCCATCAACGCGCGCGCGGCAAGCTCATCGACGTTGAAGAAATCGACGTCCTTACTCTCCGAGCGAGGCACACCCAACCGGCGTGCCCGCAGCGCCAGCGCCAAGGTTGGATCGCTGACTTGGGCGTAGACCGACAGACGCCGTCGCCGCCAACGACGTCGTTTCGCGTCGACTGCCGCAAAAGCCGCCACGACATTGACCGAGCTGTCACCGGTGTCGTCAGCGCAGGCATAGAGCGCGCTCGCGCCGCCGATCCCCGCGTCGCGAAGCGTCACCGCATCCACGCTATCCAACCCGATGACCCGGCGGCGCATCGCCGAACGCTGAAACCGATCGATGAGAGCGACCGCGGTACTGCTGTCACCCGTCACAATGACGTGGCCACGGCGAACCGAGCGCCACCACCACTGCCGTGCCTGGTCCGCAAACAGCGCCCGGGTAGCCTCGAAGATCGCATACAGCGAGGCCGCCGGCGCCAAGAACCTGGCCACAGCTAACGCCGGCGGATACGGTCCGGCCCTATCCAGCGGCGACGAGCCAAGCACGAACAACTGCATGTCGTAGTAGACGACGTCCCAAAAATCGCGACCAACGGAATCGGACGGAAGTTGGTCGACGAACCGCGCGATTCCCACGTAGCCGAGTACAAGGGCAACCACGAAAGTCGCCCCGAACAGGACCCGAGTCCCAGTCAGCACCCGCTTGCCAACATTCGTCGAAGCGCTCACGTCACTCTCCTGATCGCCATTCTTCCCCCGGCTGCAGAATGCGGACAGGTCAAGGCCCACCAGCAGAAGCGACGACCTGGCCATCCGCCACCAGCGGCGTCGTCAGCCTCGCCAGATACGGATGGCACCATCTCCATGGCCCGAGGCGAGCGTCTCGCCGTCAGGCGAATACGCCAGGTCATAGATCCCGCCGGCGTTGCGTGCGATTCTGGCGATCTTCTTGACGGGTGCGCCGTTGGTGGCGTCCCACAGCCGGATGCTCTTGTCGGTGCTACCCGTGGCGAGGCGCAGGCCGTTGGGAGAAAACGCGACGGACCGCACAGGCAACGTATGCAGGTTGAGTTTGAACAGTTCCTGTCCCGTCTGGGCATCCCAGATGCGGGCGCTGCGGTCGTCGCCGCCGGTGGCCACGTACTTTCCGTCGAACGACACGGTCACGTCGTGCACTGGTCCCGTATGGCCCTTGAAGATCTTGGTAAGCGTCCCGGTGCGCACATCCCACTGGCTGGCTGTACCGGCGTTGCCGGAGTTTGGCGCGATCACCCATGTCCCGTCCGGAGCGAAGACCAGCGGAGACCCGGGATCGACCTTGCCAGCGAACGTTTGCAGCAGGTCGCCGGTCCGTGCGTCCCAGACGCGCTCCGACCCGTCTTTGCTGCCGGTCACCACGAGGCGCCCATCCTTGGAGATGGCGATCGAGATCAGTATGTTCTGGTGCTGGCCGATCCGGCCCATGAATGTGCCGGTCGTGGTGTCCCACAGGTGTACGGAGTAGTCGAGTCCGCCGGTGGCGATCACCGAGCCGTCGTAGGAGAAGGCGAGAGGCCACGTGGTGTCGGGGAGAGCGAGCCGCAATTGCCCGGTCGTGGGATCCCAGACGCGCACGACCGGCTCGGGACCGGCGCTGCCGACCAGCGACGGGTTTCCAGCCGGATAGGCGACGGACCGAACATGCCCGTCGTGCGCCTTCATCTCGTGGAGTAGCTCACCCTCATTCGTTGGCGGGATGCAGGCTTCGATGTGGTTCCTCACGGTGGCGAGCCACTTCTCATCGGGCATCGCGCCGGTCCTGCTGTCCAGAAAGTCAAGAGGGCCGACGAGGAACAAGGGCCGTGCATCGAGCAACACCGGCATGACCGGCTTGCCGATGTCCAGGGCCCACTTCACCTCCCGCTCGACCCATTCGGAGTCAGACGCCGCTGGCGTCATTATCACAACGAACACGGCACATTCGTCGATCTGCTGCTGGATGACCCTGGTGAAGCGAGTTCCGCTCTCGATCTCGAAATCGAACCAGACAGGAATCTCAGCTCGGGCGAGAACGCGTGCCAACTCCTCGACGTAGTCCCGGTCCTTGTGCGAGTAGCTGATGAACACGTGTCCCGACATAAGATCCTCTCCGTCCGCCGCGTCATAATATGGCGACACGCCAGGTTCTGGAAGTCGGCCAAAAGGTCAGCATCTCCCACGAGGCCAAGCCTCCTGTCGAGTCCAGCGGGGATTCGCCGCTGGCTCTCGCGCCTTGGGCGCCGAAGGGCCGGGACGAGGCACTTCTGGTCTTTGTCGCGGCCTTCCGGTCGAGACTCAGCCACTCACCGCGCTGTTGATCACCCAGAATTCCAGCCCGCCCGCCAGGGCGTCGTAGGTGCCGCGCTCCAGCAACTCCGTCGCGGCCCGGTGGGCGACGCCGTACGCGACCTGCGCGATCGCGGTCCCGACGCTGATCCGGCGGACGCCGACCGCCTCCAGCTCCGCCACCGTCGGGGCGCCCGGCCCGACCATGACGTTGATCGGTAGCGGACTCTTCTTCACCAGGGTGCCGAGCGTGTCCAGGTCGATCAGGCCCGGCACGAACAGGCTGTCCGCGCCCGCGCCCGCATACGCGTTGGCCCGGGACAGGACGTCGTCCAAGCGGCCTTCCGGCTCGCCGATGCCGAACAGGTACACGTCCGTCCGAACGTTGATCCACAGCTCGGATAGCTCCAGCTCGGTCGCAGCAGTGCGGGCCGCGCGGACACGTTCGACCTGGTCCTCGTTGTTGAACAGCGGGCCGCCGGGAGCGCGCGAGTCCTCCAGGTTGACTCCGACCGCGCCGGCCGCCACCACCGCGCGAACGGTCGCCGCGACGTCGCCGGGCGTCGGACCGTAGCCTCCCTCGATGTCGGCGGTCACCGGGATGTCGACCGTCCGCGTGATCCGGCCAACCAGTTGGGCCATCTCCTCGCGGGTCAGGCCGTGCCCGTCAGGCCGCCCCCCGGACCAGGCGACCCCGCCGCTGGTCGTGGCGATCGCCGCGGCGCCGGCGCGCGCGATGATGGCCGCACTCGCAGCGTCCCAGGCGTTCGGCAGCACCAACGTACGGCTGTGCAAGGCGCGCAGGGTTCCGGCCCGACCCCGCTGGATACTGTCCATGTCGACCTCCGGAATCGAGGACTCCCTGACCGTACCCGGGTGGCGCCACAGCCGGATCGCAACGAACTGGGATCTGGCTCGAAGGACCAGTCGAATCAGGACTGTGGCGTTACTAGAGCCTCGATGGAAACCGCACCTACTGGGTTTCTAGCCCCTCTATCCATCGCCATGGATAGCCTTGGCGCATGACCATTGTCAGCGGCTTGAATGTCGCGATCGTCACGACGGACGAGATCGTACGCTCGGGTGTCGCCGCGATCCTGCGGAATCTCGATGCGGTGCGCGACGTGAGCGAGTGCCGCGATGCGGCCGACCTCGCCGAGACGTCCTTCGACAAAGTGGACGTGCTCGTGTTGCGCAGCAGCGCGGACGAACCGGGCCACGACATGGCGGAGGACGCCCGCCGGCACGGGGTGAAGGTCATCGTCCTGCTCGACGATGCGGACGGGCGGGGACTAGCCCGGGCCGCCGGCATCCCGGCGCACGGTTTCCTGCGCCAGCAGGGTCTGACCGCTACCGCGCTCGGTGACATGCTGGTCCGGCTCGGCGACGATCATGTAGCCCTACCCACCCGACTGGCACAGGAACTGTTCGGCTGCGCCGCCTATCTGACCCGCGATGGCGGCCGACCGGCCCGCCCGACCGCCCTGACCCCGCGTGAGCAGGAAGTGCTCTCGCTGCTCGCCCACGGCCTGCTCAACAAGCAGATCGCCCGCAACCTACGGATCTCCGAGCACGGTGCGAAGCGGCTGGTGGCCAGCGTGCTGACGAAGCTGAACTGCTCCAACCGTACGCTGGCCGTGGCCATCGCCCTGCGTGAAGGACTGCTGGACGCGACCGCGGTGACCACCGCAACGGCGTGCTGACCCGGCGCGGTGCCGGCGCTCAGAGGAAGGCGTCCTTGAGTAACCCCTGAAAGACCGAGAGCCGATGCAGGTTCGTTGTGCCTTCCATGATTTCGAACGCGCGCACGTCGCGGTAGGCCTTCTCCAGCCACGGATGCTCGATCAACGAGGCGGGGCCGAGCAGTTGCGCGGCGAGCACGGTAGCCTCCCGGGCCACCTGCGCGGCGCCCATTTTTGCCGCACCCACCCGGTGCCCGTTGACCGCGTCGCGGTCGATGTCCGCGGCCACCCGATACGTGGCCGTCCGGACCGCCGCGATCCGGTCCAACAACGCTTCCCGGCGCCGCCACCGGTGGCCTGCCGAGACGGGCCGCTCCCGATCGAGATAATCACACACCGCCTGCGCGCAGCCGAGGGCGAATGCCCCCACGCCCGGGCGAGCACGGTACAGAGTACGTGTCACGGTATGCATGCCGCGGCGGCTCGGCGGCCGGTGCGCCCCGAGCAGTTGCTCCGGGGGTATGCGGACATTGTCGAATCGCAGCCGGCTGATCCGCGCGCCGCGCAGGCCCATCATGGGAAGGGGTGTCGCGTGGAAGCCCTCGGCGGCGGTGTCCACCAGGACCACCTCGACCCCCCACGGTCCCGCGGTCCGCCGGCAGCACACGACTCCGAGCTCTGCCCGGGTGCCGTTGCCGATGTAGCATTTCTCCCCGTTGAGCAGCCAACCGTCGCCGTCTTCCGCGGGAGTCAACGTGGTCTGCACCTCAGTGGCCGCCGACCCCTTGCCCGGTTCGGTCACCCCGAAGAACGTGTAGGTCGGCGCCGCGGCGACCCGGCTGAAGTAGCGGTGCGTCTGGGCGTCGTCGCCGAGCGCCTTGACGGTGGCGCCGCACAGCGATGGGCCGGGACTGCCCATCAGGACGCCTGGATCGCCGTAGGCGAACCGTTCACAAAGGATGGTCGCACCCACCGTGGTGGCGACGACGTCCAGCAGGTCCGGTCGGAACTCCTCCCGGGCCTGGTACGCCGGCGGCATGACGATCTGCTGCGCGAACCTGACGCCCCGCAGTAGCGGCAGGTCGGCGACGGCGTCAGGATCCCGGTCGAGCAGCATGCCCGGATCGCGGAACTCGGCTGCCAGCTCGGCGCAGAACCGATCCAGGGCGGCGAGCCGATCGTCGCCGGTGTCCAAGCCGGCCAGCGGCCGGATCTGCACCTCAGTCATCGCCGCTACCCTCCCTCCGGTTGTCACCGTTCATACCTGGGTGGAGATAGACGTTTCCCGTCACGACCGCCAGGTGGAGGTCGGTAGCCGGGGCACAGGCCAGGAACCCGCTGGCGCCGAGCAGCATCAGCAGGCCATGCGCGGCGTCGGCCAGCCGCTCGTGGGTACGCCACCGGGCCGGCCGGTCCCCTTGCCGCCGGTTCCTTGGCATCGCCGCGTCCTCGGCCAGGCACTGGGCGATGTCGGCGAGCTGCCCCTGGACGAGCTGCTTGTTCAGCAGCGTCGTGCCGCCGGACGTGCGCTCGCCCAGGTGGCGTAGCGCGTGCCGAAGGGCGCCGCGGAGAAGGTCGTGATGCAGATTGAGCAGCCCGTCGGCGAAGCGATGGGCGGGCAGACCGACCGCTACCGCGGCCGGGTGGCGCATGGCCACGGCTAAGCCGAACCGCGTCAGCGGACCGGGTGGAGCCGCCGCCAACAAGGCTGGCGACGCCAGTACATATCCGGTCGCGGAGGCGACAACGGAGCCGGGTGCGGTCCGCTCATGGAGGGCATCGAGCAAATCCGGATACCCGCCGACCACCGTTTCGCCGGACTCGGGCAGCCCGGGTTGCCATCCGTCGTGGTGCAGCGTGGTGGGGTTCACCATGTCGGTCTCCAGGCGCTCACGTGGTGGTCTTGGCGACATCCGTCAGGTAGTCGGCCAGCGTCCCGATCGTCTGGAAGTCGTCCATGCTGAGGTTCTCCGCGTCGATCTCCACGCCAATGGCTTCTTCCAGCGTCATGAGCAGTTCCAAGGCCGTTGTGGAGTCCATGTTCAGGTCGTCGAAGAGCCTGACGTCCTCAGCGAGGGCGGGCAGGTCGCGCTGCAGCACGTCGGCAAGCGCCCGTTCGATTCCGGCGATGACGTCACCACGTTCCATTGTGGAGTATCCCTTCCTGGCGGGCACGGTACCGGGGGATACCACCGTACAAGCCATCGGCATCCGGTGGCTCGATGCTTGCTCGCATCGAGATGGATAACCGCTAGTAAAGCCCGTGGAATCCGCATGCTGGGCCGGATTCGACGGTTGGCACCACCCGCCTGATGTGGTTAGGTCATGGCCTATGACGGGCCGTCTCACGTTCGTGCAAGAGGTCCAGGTGCCGTTCTCGGGCGACCGCTGCGGGGATGCGCCAGTGACCATCGGACAGCGCACCACCCTGCACTGGACCCAGAACATGACCGTGAATCGCGGGCGTATGTTCCCCGCGCTGGTCGACCTGTCCGATACCACCATGGCCGATGTCAGCGCCGCGCTCGCCCTGCTGCTGGCCCGCCATGAGTCGCTGCGCACGACCTACCTCGTCGGCGTGGTTCAGGACGACGGCGATCAGACCCAGCGGGTATGGCCATCCGGTGAACTGTCCGTCGCGGTCTACGAGATCGATGACGATACCGAAGACTCCCGCGCGGCCGCGTACGCGCAACTGGCCTCCTCGATGCGAGAGTTGGACTTCGAGCTGGCGAAGGAACTGCCGGTACGGGTGTCTGTGGTGACCGGGCGGGGAGCGGTCCGCTTCGTGGTCCTCATGTTCTCCCACATGGCGGTCGACTTCGCGTCCATGGCGATCGTCGTGCGTCAGCTTGTTGAGTTGGCCAAGAATCCGGCCAGCCGGGTGCTCGGGGAACGCGGGCATCAACCGCTGGACCAGGCCGCGTACGAGCAGTCCCCCCGCGGCCGGCGCCGGGCCGAGGCAGCGCTGCGCTACTGGGAGCGTCAGCGGTGGCGGATACCGCAGTGCCTGTTCGCGGTGCCGCCGAGCCACTCGGACGCCAATGACTGGCCGCCGGCGGCGATATTGTTGTCCCGGGCGGCGGCGTTGGCCGTGCCTCACATCACGGCGCGCACCGCCAGCACTCCGTCGACTGTGGTGCTGGCTGCGCTGACCACGGTGCTGGGCCGGCGCGCCGGCCAGCGGCTGTGTCCGATCCACGCGTTGGCCGACAACCGGATCGGCCGGCACATGCACGAATATGTGGGTACGCTCGCGCAGGACGGCCTGGTGGTGGTGGACACGGACAGCGCGAGCTTCGACCAGGTGATCGCGCGTACCGGCACGGCGATTCTTGCCGCGTCTTGGTACAGCCTGGTCGACACCGTGGCCGCGCATCACAGCCGCCGGCGAATCGACCACCTACGCGGCACCGACCTCGGCCGGGACTCTGAGTTCAACAACACCAGCTCGCACAGCCTGACCCGGGTACGGGTCCCGGGGCGGGGCGAGCTGGCCGAGGTACGGGCCGCGCTGGCGGACACCTCGCTCAGGTGGTCAGATACGGCCATCCGCCCCGCGTTGCTGTCGATGCAACTGATGCGGCTCGACGAACACATGGAGCTGATGCTGCTCTCCGGCGACCCTCGGCGGGTCCCGGCCGCGGAAATGGAGATGCTGGCACGCGGCGCGGAGGCGCTGCTGGTAGCGGCGGCGGCCGGTGATGTCGACCTCACCCGGTTCGGCGAGGTGACCGGGGTCCAGCCAGCGACCCGCACCGAGCGGTGGTGCTATGTGGACTCGTGCTGGGTGGACCTGGATGAGGTGCAGCGAATGCTCGACGAGGTGCTGCCGAGCCACACCACGGCCGTGTTCGTCGCCGAGCGTCGGGCCGTCGAGCATCGCGCCGTCGACGATCGCGCCACGGTCGAAGCCGGCGAGAAGGCCGAGGGCCAACCGGTGGTACTCGCCTACCTGGCTGCCGGGGAGAACGGGCTCACCCCCGAACAGGCCCACAATGCCAGCATGGCGGCGCTGCCCGGCCGGATGACCGCGATGGCGCCGGGATACTACGTGGTCTGCGACCGCGCGCCGCAGGACCGGTCGGACCTGATCGCCTGGCAGAGCCAGCGGGTGCTCGCCGAAGGCGAGGGCAGGACCGGCTGACCGGTCAGAGATGCTGAGGGGTCAGAGATCATTCGGCGCGAGTTGCTCGCCGGACACCGCGTCCCGGACCGTAATCGCTGACCCCGGGCACAGTTCCGCGGCGTCGAGCACCCGCTCGTCCTGCTCCACCAGCTCGCTCGTCGGCCGGGACACGTCACCGTCCAATGTGAAGTACGGCGCGGCGACGCCGGTGCACGACCCGGATCCGAAACAGCGGCTGGTGTCCACAGTGACCCGCCACCGACCAGTGGCCGGCGGCGGGGCCTGGTGCCGCATCGGGTCGTCCGTCACCACGTCACCGGCAGTGCACTCGGTCCGCGTACGGAAAGGCCCCGCTTCCATGGGATCTCCTCTTCGACGGTCGCGAGCCTCAACTCGGGCAGGCGACGCAGCAGTGTGGCCAGGCCGACCTGCAGCTCCATCCTGGCCAACGGCGCACCGAGGCAGTGATGCGGACCGTGGCCGAAGCTGAGATGAGGGTTGGGACTGCGGGTGAAGTCGAGGCGGTCCGGGTCGGCGAACACCCGCTCGTCCCGGTTCGCCGCGGCCTGGTGGACCAGGACTGCCTCGCCGGCCCGGATCACGCCACCATCGAGCGAGACGTCCTCCACCGCATACCGGGGGAAGGTCGCGTACGAGATGATCGGTACGTACCGGGTCAGCTCCTCCACCGCGACCGGGGACAGCTCCGGCTGCGCCCGCAACTGGTTCCAGCCGCCGACCTCGGTCAGCAGGACATAGACAAAATTCGGTATCTCGGTCGAGGTGGTCTCGAACCCCACCCCGAGCAGCAGGACGACGAGGTTGACCAACTCCTGTTCGGACAGCCGGTCGTCGGAGTCCCGGGCCTGCACCAGGGCGCCGAGCAGGTCGGTGTCGGACGGCTCGGCCCGTCGCTGGCGGATCAGCGCGGCGATGTAGCGGCCGAGCCGGGCGTTGTACTCGCGGATCTTCCCCTCGCTGAGCGACGTGGCGGACACCACCACCTCGACCCATCGATGAAACCGTTGGCGGTCGGCGACCGGGACGCCCAGCAGCTCACACATCACGGTGGCTGGCAGCGGCACCGCAAAGTCGCTGACCAGGTCGGCCGGTGGTCCCGCCCGTACCATGGCGTCTACAAGCTCGTCGGCGACGCTCTGGGTACGGGCACGCAGCTGCTCCACCCGCGCCGCCGTGAAAGCCTTGGCTACCAGGCGACGTAGCCGGCTGTGCTCGGGCGGATCGGTGGACATCAGATTGGTGAACCTGATCTGCGGCGTCATGCGTGGCTCGTCGTGACCGGTGTCGCGACGCATCCGCGGATCGCCCCACACGGCTCGGGCGTTGTGATACCCGGTGATCAGCCAGGCCGGGTCGCCGTACCTCATCCTCACCCGGGCCAGCGGTTGTTCGGCCCGCAGCACGGCGTACATCGGGTGGAGCCGCAACCGGTCGGGTTCGCCGAAGGGGTAAGCCAGTACCGGTCGGGAGGTTGTCTCGATGGTCACCGTCTACTCCGATTGCCAATGACGTGATGCGTCGCTGCGTCGATTGTGGTGGGTCATCCGCCGGCTGGGTAGCGTCGGCGGGGGCGCCTCTGGTCGGGAGCCTCGGCATGGCCGGGCGGGCATACCAGATCGGGCGCACCGGGTCACCGCGACAGGTCACGGGCAGCGCGGAGGGCCGGCGCACGAAATGAGCCATGCCCGGTCGGCTATGCCGTCCGGGTGCGCCGTGCGGGCATTCCCCCTGGCGAGGCGGGCACGCACGCTTGACCGGAGGGAGTGGAGGTCAAGGTTGGGCGTCTTCCTGATGGTGGTCCACGGCAGCGACGGCGACCTGCTACCGGTCCTGCGGATCGGCCGGGAGTTGCGGGCCAGAGACCATGACGTGACCGTCCTTACCCACGCCCGGTATTCGAGCCGGGTCCGGCGGGCCGGGTTGACATTCATCCCCGTCGACATCATGAACGGTGAGAACGGGAGCGCAGGTCGCAACCCCGGTCTGCTTCGCGTGATGGCCGGGGAGCCGTCCGACTCGCCCCAGCATTTCTCGACGATCTCAGGATTCGTACCCCAGCCACGCTTCGAGTGCCGCGCGCTGGTCCGCCGGCACCGGCCTGGGCGCACTGTGCTGGTCAGCGGGTGCACGCTGAGCATGTCCGCCCTGACCGCGGCCGAGGCGCTCGGCGCCCCGGTGGCGTGCCTGGCGATGGCGCCGTACTACCTGCAGGCGCTGCCGGAACAGGTTTCCACCCTGCGCGCCACGCTCGCCGACGACGTGGCCCTCGCCCGAGCCGATCTGGGTCTGCCACCGATCACCGACTGGTCTGAATGGGTGCTCTCCGCCGACGCTTATCTGGGCCTGTGGCCGGAGTGGTTCGACCGGGCCGGTCCGGCCGCGCCGGTCCACACTCGACTCACCGGGTTCGTGCTACCTGACGAGGGCGAGGCGGAGGAGTTCCCGCCGGCCGCCGCCGCACTGCTGGCCGGGCCGACCCGAGCGGTCCTGCTCACCGGGGGCACGAGCCAGATGCTGCACCGCGACTTCTACCCGGCGACGTTGGCCGCCTGTGCCGGGTTGGGCCGCCCGGTCCTGCTGGCCGCCGCGCAGAACGACCTGCCCGACCAGCCGCTGCCGCGCAACGTGCACTGGTTCCCCCGGCTGCCGTTCGCCACAGTTATCCCGCAGGCCGCCGCAGTCCTTCATCACGGTGGCCTCAGCACCGCCGCGCGGGCCGCCGCCGCAGGCGTTGCACAGCTGGTGCTCGGTTACGGCTTCGACCGGGCGGACAACGGCGCGCGGCTGGCCGAGGCCGGGGCCGGCGCCCTCCTACCTCCCCGCGAGTGGACTCCCGACCGGGTCCGGCGGCTGCTCGAGGAGGCGCTGTCCGGACCGCGGCCGGTGCCACGCCCGGCCGGGCCGGTAGCTGACCCGATCGCCCTCGCCGCCGACGAACTGGAACGGCTCGGAGCGCGGACGCTGCCGGACTTCGTCACGCGGGGCACCCCGACCCCGACCGCGACGTGACGGTCGGCCGCCGACGTGTCCGCGTTCAGCGCGCTCGTATCACTGTGGACGAATTGCGGACAAGTTACGCGGGCGGCAAGGTGCTGGAACTGCGCCTGGCCGGCCCGATCGACGACAACCTGATGCGGCGGTGGAACGCGGTCTGCCAAAGCGCGACCGTGTGGACGGTCTACCTGGACGGCGAGCAGGACCACACCGCCGAGATATCAGCGATCCTCAACACGCTTCCGGTGCAGGACATCGAAATCAAGAGTCCGCCGATCGAGGCGGTGATCCGGCACCTGTACGCGTCACCAGACCACGTCTCACCAAACCACGTCTCACCAGACCACCGGTAGCGCGATCGGCCCCCGTACGAACCGATCGGTCCGCCAGCTGACCTCCGTGGTGGCCACGGCGAGGCGCAGCCCCGGCAGGCGGCGCAGCAAGGTGCCGAGACCGACCTGCAGCTCCATCCGGGCCAGCGAGGCGCCCAGGCAGTGGTGCACGCCATGTCCGAAGCCGAGGTGCGGGTTCGGATCGCGAGTGAGGTCGAGCCGATCCGGGTCGACGAAGACGCGGCCATCCCGGTTGGCCGCCGCCTGGCTGACCAGGACCGGCTCACCGCGTGCGACCACGCCGCCGGACAGCGGGACATCCTCGATCGCGTAGCGGGCTGGGCCGGCAAACGAGGCGTTCGCCACGAAGCGCGTCAGCTCCTCCACCGCCGTCGGTATCAGTCCCGGCTGGTCGAGAAGCTGGTCGGCCGCGCCGGGGTGGGTGCACAGCACGTGGACGAAGTTGGCGATCTGCCCGGCGGTGGTCTCGTAGCCGACGGCGAGCAGAACCATGGCGAGGCTGAGGATCTCGTCCTCGGACAGCCGGTCCTGCTCGTCACCGGCTCGCACCAGCGCGCCGAGCAGGTCTGCATCGGTGGGCTGCCGGCGACGGCGCCGGATCTGCCCGGCCATGTAGGCGCGCAGTCGCGCCACCTGATCCCGAAACTCTCGCGGGCTCAGCGACGTGTCGAAGATCGCGGCGGCCCACCGCTCGAACCGGTCGCGGTCGGCGAGAGGCACGCCGAGCAGTTCGCAGGTGACGGTGAGCGGCATCGGCAGGGCAAAAGCGGTCACCAGGTCCACCGGCGGTCCGGCCGTCACCATGGCGTCGACGAGGTCGTCGGCGATCTGCTGGGTACGCGGGCGTAGCTGCTCAACCCGGCGCGCGGTGAACGCCGTGGCCACCAGCCGGCGCAACCGGGTGTGATCAGGTGGATCCAACGACAGCAGGCCCTCGATGGTCTGTTCCGCGGACATCCGCGGATCGTCGCCACCGGCCGATCGCCGAAACCGCGGGTCGCCGAACACTGTGCGGGCGTCGGCGTACCGGGTGACCAGCCACGCCTCGTCGCCATAGGGCATCTGCACCCGCGCCAGCGGCTCGTGGTCGCGCAGATGGGCGTACATCGGGTGCGGTAGCAGGCCTTCGGGCGGCCCGAAGGGATAGTCCCGCACCGGGCGCAGGGGGTCCATCCATCCACTATCGCCATTCGGACGGCGGCGGACAACCGCTCACCCGGCGGGCAGCACCGGCTATAGCCGGGCGGCTATACCCGGTGGGCGGGCCGGCGGGCACTACCGGGTAGGCAACGATGACCAGCAGACTGGCCGCGAGGAGGAATCCAGCGTATGACCAACCAGGACACGCTCGTCGCGGTACTGCAGCAGCACGCCCACCGGCAGGGGGACCGGCAAGCGTTGACCTTCGTAGCCGATCTCGCCCAGCATCCGGCGGGCGAGTCACTGTCCTATCACGACCTCGATCTCCTCGCCCGCCGGACCGCCGGCCTGCTGCAGGACCGGTACGCGGTGGGCGAGCGGGCCATGCTGCTGTTCCCGTCCGGCCTGCAGTTTGCGGTGGCCATGTTGGGCTGCATGTACGCCGGTCTGATCGCGGTGCCAGTGCCTGTACCCGACCGGTCGGCGGAGTCCCGCCGGCGTTGCGCCGGGGTGGTCCGCCACGCCGAGGTCCGTGTCGTGCTCACCGAAGCGGCCAGCCTGCCCGCGGTCACCGGATGGCGGGACACCGAGGGACTCGGAGCGCTGGAATGCGTGGCGGTCGACCGAGCCGGGCCGGCCGACCCGGACGCGTGGGTCCGACCGGATATCGGCCCGGACACGGTGGCCATGCTGCAGTACACCTCGGGATCCACCAGCGAGCCCAAGGGAGTGATCATCACCCACGACACGATCCTGACTCAGGTGGCGATGAGCCGCCGGATGATGGGGGTCGGTCGGGATAGCCGCTTCGGCGGCTGGCTTCCCATGCACCACGACCTCGGGCTGCTGGGGCAGCTCCTGCAACCGGTCGCGCTGGGTGCGGTCAGCGTCTTCATGCCGCCATTCGAGTTCCTCAAGCGGCCGGTGAGGTGGCTGGAGCTGATCGACCGGCACTGGCTCGAGGTCTCACTGGCGCCGAACTTCGCCTACCAGATGTGCGCGGTGAAGGTCACCGACGAGCAGGTCGCGCAGCTCGACCTATCCGGTTGGCAGGTCGCCGGCAACGGTGCGGAGGCCGTGCAAGCGTCCACTCTGGAGGCATTCGCGCGACGGTTCGCTCCGGCTGGTTTCCGGGCCGAGGCGTTCACTGTCGGCTATGGACTCGCCGAGGCGATGGCGTACACGACGGTCGGTCCCCGCGATGAGGCGCCCTTGGTCTGCCGGATCGACGCCGCCAAGCTGGAACACGACGAGTTCGTCCCGGCCGGCGGATCGGACGGCGGATCGGACGGCGGAGCCGCCCAGGTAGTCAGCCGAGTAAGCTGCGGAAGACCGTGCGAGGTTGAGATCCGCATCGTCGACCCGCAGACCGCCACCCCATTGCCGGACGGGCGGGTGGGCGAGATCTGGCTGCGCGGGCGAGCCGTCGCGCCCGGCTACTGGGCCGCGGATGAGGCGACCCGGGCGGCGTTCGGCGCGGCGACGTCGACCGGCGAGAAAGGCTACCTGCGCACCGGTGACCTCGGCACACTGTACTCCGGCGAGCTGTTCGTCACCGGTCGGCTCAAGGACATGCTGGTCGTACGGGGCCGCAACCTCTACCCGCAGGACATCGAGCACGAGGTCAGCTCGTGGCACGATGCGCTGCGCACCGGAGTCGGGGCCGTCTTTGCGGTGCCGTCGGGCAACGGCGCGGAGGATACCGAGGAGCTCGTCCTGGTGCACGAATGCCCGGGCACGCTGCCCGAGTTGGCTGGGCCGGCCACCTTGGCCGCGACCATCCGGCACCGGATGGCCCGCCAGTTCGGCATCAACTTCGGCGGCGTGGTGCTCGTGCGGCCCGGCGGCGTGGCTCGCACGACGAGCGGCAAGGTCCGTCGCTCGGCCATGCGGCAGCTGTTCGTGCAGCGCCGGCTGACACCGCTGTGCGAGGACCTGAGCCCCCGGCTACGCCTTTCCTACCACGGGGAAAAGGCTGTGCTGGATGTCCATTGAGTACACGGCGACGATCGGCGGGTACCGGGCGATCGCCCCGGCGGAGGCGCTTGATCACGCGATGGGTGAACCGTCGCATGAGGACGGTCTGTTGTCGTACGCCCGGTCGGCGGAGCTGGACTCCAGCGAGGCGTTCCCGACCGACGCCTGTGCGCGGCTGGACGCGCTGGGCCTGCCGCGCTACTACGTGCCCGCCCGCTACGGCGGTGCGCTCACCAGCTATGAAGAGGTGCTGCACCTGATGCGGGCCCTCGCCCGCCGCGACCTGACCCTCGCCATCGCCCACGGCAAGACCTTCCTGGGCGCCGTCGGCGTGTGGGTGGCCGGACGGCCGGACCAGACGGCCGGCCTCGCCGCGGACATCCTCGCCGGGACGCGGGTCTGCTGGGGACTGACTGAGCGGGCACACGGCAGCGACCTCCTCGCCGGTGAGGTGTCGGCGGAGCGCTCCCCGGTCGGATACCGGGTCACCGGGGAGAAGTGGCTCATCAACAACGCCACCCAAGGCGACCTGGTCTGCCTGCTGGCGCGCACCGAGCCCAACGACGGCCCGCGCGCGTTCAGTCTGCTGCTGGTGGACAAGCGGCAGTTGCCCCCCGGCCGCTACCGGTGCCTGCCGAAGGTGCGCACCCACGGCATCCGTGCCGCCGACATCAGCGGGATCAGCTTCCACGACGCGCAGGTGCCGGCCACCGCGCTGGTCGGCCCGCCGGGCGGTGGCGTGGAGATCATCGGGAGGGCGTTCCAGCTCACCCGGACCTGCGCGGCCGCATTGTCGCTGGGGGCGGCTGACCAGGCGTTCGGCCTTGTCCTGGGGTACCTCGCCGAGCGCCGGCTGTACGGACGGACCCTGCTGCAGTTGCCGAAGGTACGAGCCGAACTGGGCGAGGCGTGCGCCATGCTGTTCGCGGCGGAGGCATTGAGCGTCCTGGCCTGCCGCGGCATCCACGCCCTGCCCGGCGACATGAGCGTACTGTCGGCGGTCACCAAGTACCTGGTGCCCACGCTCGTCGACGACCTGTTCGGCCGGCTCGGCGAGATGTTGGGCGCCCGTGCGTTCCTCAGCGACGTTTACGCCAGCGGCCGGTTCGCCAAGGTGGAACGCGACCACCGCATTGTCGGCATCTTCGACGGGAGCACCGCGGTCAACCAGAGCCTGGTCATCAACCAGTTCCCAGTCCTGGTCCGCGGATACCGCCGCACCCTGGCCTCCATTGAGGACGTTGCCGTGGCGGCGGACCTGGCCCGGCCGGTCCCGGAGGCCGATCTGGGTCAGCTGAGCCTGCTGGCCCGGCGTGGTTGCGCCACCACCCAGGCCCTGCGCACCGCCGTCAACGAACTGGCGAAGCTGGTCGCCATGGGCGAGGCCCCGACGGCTGTGCTGCGCGACGCCGAGGCGCTGCAGGCCGCCACCGACAAGGTGTACGACGACATGGCCGCGACCGCGACCGCGGGACGCGACCTTCCGCCCTCGGCCTTCGCCACCGCCCATCGATATGCGCTGTGCGTCGCGGGGGCCGCGTGCGTACAGGTCTGGCTGGCCAACCGGGCCTGGGCGCCGGTGGCGGCGGCCGCCCCGTGGCGGGAGGGTCTGTGGCTACGGGCCAGCCTCGGCTATCTGCTGGCCCAGCTGCAACCCGGGCACCACCCGCCGCGGTACCCGGTCTTCGACGAACTCTTCGCCTCGGTGCAGCCGCAGGCCTCCCCCTCGCTACTGCCAACCGGGAGCGGGGTGGCCGGCCGATGAACGAACTCGAGCAGCGGTTGGGCAATCCCTGGCACGACGACAACCCGATCGGGTACCGGGCCGTCCTGGCCGCCGATGAACAGGCCGCTGTGCCGGCGGCGGGTGAGCGGCTGCTGGACGAGTACGGCCTGGGTGCCGAGCTCGTACCGCCGGCCCTCGGCGGACGGCTGACCCGGCTGGACCGACTGGTCCAACTGCTGCGCTCGATCGCCCGGCGGGACCTCGCGCTGACGCTTTCCAGCTCGGCGCCCCTGTTCGCCGCGGTCAACGTGTGGACCGCCGGTGGCGAGGCACAGCGTCAACGGGCGGCGCAACTGTTGCTGGCCAACCAGAAACTGGCTGCGGGTTACCACGAGTTGGCGCACGGCAACGACTTCTCCGCGGTCGAGTTCGCCGCCCGCCGCACCTCGGATGGCTGGCTCCTCCATGGCCGCAAGGAGGTCATCACCAACATCCAGCGGGCCCGTGCGGTCGTCCTGTTTGCCCGCACCAGCGACGCCCCCGGCAGCCGCAGCCACTCCCAGGTATTCCTCGACAAGTCCACAGTGGATATAGAAGCTTCCTCCTACCTGCCCCGGTTCCGCAGCGAGGGCCTGCGCGGCGTCCAGCTCGGCGGTTTCGAACTGCGCGACCTGCAGGTCGGTCCAGACAGCCTGCTGGGCGAGGCGGGCCGGGGGATCGAGAACGCCCTGCGTTCGTTTCAGGTCACCCGCATCGCCCTGCCGGGCACGGCGGTGGGGGTCGTGGATACCGGTCTACGGGTGGCGATGCGGTTCGCCTTGGACCGCCGGCTGTACGGCCGCACGGCTGCCGACCTCCCGGTGGTCAAGGCGACCCTGGCCGACGCGTTCGTCGACCTGCTCATCTGCGACTGCCTGACCACCGTCGCGGCCCGGGCGGTGCATCTGCTGCCCGGCCAGACCAGCGTCTACGCCGCTGCGGCCAAGGCCTTCGTACCGGCCGTACTGCGCGACGCGATGTACCGGCTGTCCCTGCTGCTGGGCGCGCACTTCTACCTCAGGGAGGGGCCGTACGCCATCTTCGGCAAGCACCTGCGGGACCTGCCGGCCCACACGTTCGGGCACGCCGGCCGGGCCGCCTGCCAGCTCACCATGCTGCCCCAGATGCTGATGCTGGCCCGCCGGTCCTGGCTGACCGGAGAACCGGCCGGACCGCAACTGTTCCAGCTTTCCGGGGAGCTGCCGCCGCTGCCGTACGACCAGCTCGCAGTGACCTCCTCGGCCGACCCGTTGGCTGCGTCGTTGTTGTCCGGAGTGGATGCCGTGGCCGACCGCGAGGTCCGCGCCGCGAGCGAGCCGTTCGTGGCCGCGCTGCGCGATCTCAAGGCACGGGTGTCCACATTGGCGCCCCGCGACGTCGGACCGGCCGCCAGCCCGGACGCCTTCGCGTTGACCGCGCGGTACGCGGCTGTCCTCGCGGCCAGCGCCTGCCTGAACGTGTGGTGCCACAGCGAGCGCGGCTTCCTGTCCGACCCGGCCTGGCTGCTGGCCGCGCTGCGGCGCCTCGCCGCCCGCATGGGCCAGCCGGCGGCCGACCCGCCCGCGCAGCACCCGCCCGCCCAACACCCGCTGTACGCCGAGCTGACCGCCCGCTTCGACCAGTCGCGCGGCTTCGATCTGGCCGCCCAGCCGGTGGCCGGATAGCCAACGAGGAGGATCATCATGCCCCGCACCGGTGCCGAGCCCTCCGTCGAGGCGCTGCGCGAGTGGTTGACCTCAAAGGTCGCCGACTACGCCGAGCGCGAGCCCGACGAGATCCGCCCCGACGTGTCCCTCGCCGAGTACGGACTGGACTCGATGTACGCGCTGATGCTGTGCGGCGACATCGAAGACTACTTAGGACTCACCGTGGACCCGACCGTGGCGTGGGACTATTCGACCGTCGATGCGCTCACCGGCTACCTGGACAAGGAACTGGACCGGGCGACCGGTGAGAGTACGTGACCGCACTGGCCGCGGTGGCGGCGTACCTGCCCGAGCACGCGGTGCCGCTATCGTCGCTGCGCGAACAGCTCGGGCTGAGCGTCGCGGAGGTCAAGGTATTCCAGCGCTACTACGGACTGGACCAGGTGCGCCGGGACGACGGGGCAACGTTGCTCGACCTGATGCTGGCCGCCGCTGGCCGGCTCGGCGAGCTGTCCGGACGCGAGCAGCGGATCCGGTACGTCCTGCAGGCCCGTACCCATCCCGTGGTCACGCCGTACCCGGTCAACCCGCTGGCCGAGGCGTGCCAGCGGCTCGGCCTGCAGCACGCGATCGCGTTCGCGGTCACCCAGCACGCCTGCGCATCCGGCCTGCTCGCGATCGACATCGCCGGCCGGCTGCTGGCCGCGACCGGTGACCCGGATGCGCTGGCCCTCGTGTTCACCGGCGAGAAGACCTTCACCCGGGGGGCGCAAGTCATCCCCCGCCAGACCGTCATGAGCGAGGGCGCGGCCGCCTGCCTGGTCCGCTACGGCGGCTCAGCGCGACCGGGTGCTCTCGTACGCCACCGCCATGTACGGACAGTACGACCGCCTGCAGCCGGGCAGCGAACTGGCCACGGAGTTTCAGGAGAGGTACCCACATCTGCTGGCGGAGGTGATGCTGGCCGCGATCGCCAAGGCCGGCATCGCGCTCGAGAACCTCCACCTCATCCTGCCGCACAACGTCAACGCGGTGTCCTGGGAGCGGATAAGCCGGATCATCGGGCTGCCCGTCGAACGCGTGCTGCTGGACAACGTCCCGGTGACCGCGCACTGCTTCTGTGCGGACGGTTTCATCAACTACCAGACCGCTGTGAGCGCCGGCCGGCTGTCGCCCGGCGACCACTATCTGATGGCCGCAGTGGGGCTGGGCGCGACCTTCTCCGCCATGGTGTTCGAGCACTAGCCTGAGTATGCGACCGAGGAGCCGACGTGCACGACCGGACCACGACTGCTGTCACCGCCCGGGGATTCGCCGACCGGCTGCGGTCGGCTCTGGTGGGCGACCCGGATGCCCGGTTCGTCTACCTGGCCAACTTCGAGGTCGAGGACCGGTGGGCGGCTGGCGAGACCGGGCTGCCGCGCACCCCGTTCGAGGCGGACCGCCGAGTGGTGAACCGGATGGACGAGCTCGCCATCACCCTGGCGGGCGGTCCAGACCACGTGCTGCTCAAGGCGGCACCGGACCCAGGGTACCTGGACTGCCTACTCGGGCTCGACCTGCCGCTGCCGAGCCTGGTGACGGCCCACTCGTCGCAGCCGCACCGCAACGTCACCGAGGACGCGTTAGCCAGCCTGGACGTCCTTCACCGCCTGTCGGCTCTGGCCGCTGACGGCGCGTACCTGCTGCCCCACGGAGTGTCCACGGTGGAGGAGGAGTTGGCCGAGCGGACCGGTCTGCCGCTGGCCGCGCCGCCCACGACGACCTGCAAGTCCGTCAACAGCAAGGTGTACAGCCGCCGGCTCGCGAGCCTACTGGGGCTGCGCCAGCCCGTCGGCTGGGCCTGTAGCGATCTCGACGAGTTCGCCGCCGCCTGCCGTGACGCGCACGACCTGCTGGCCGACGGCCGACGGGTTGTGGTCAAGGACGCCTACGGGGTTTCCGGCAAAGGCCTCATGGTGGTTGACGATCCACACCGCCTGGACCGGTTGTACCGGATGGTGGCGACCCAGGTCCAGCGCAGCGGGCACGACCGGGTCGGCCTGGTGGTCGAGGAGTGGGTGGCCAAAGGGGTCGACCTGAACTACCAGTTCTGCGTGCACCGGGACCGCACGGTGACCTTCGACTTCGTCAAGGAGGCGTACACCGTACGCGGCGTCCACATGGGACACCGGATCCCGGCCCGGCTGAGAGTTGCGGCCCAGGATGAGCTGCGACGCTGCAGTCAGGCCCTGGGTGCCCAGCTGGCCGCGGACGGCTACTACGGGGTGGTCGGTGTGGACGCGATGACCGATCCGTCCGGTGACCTCTACCCGGTGACCGAAATCAATGCCCGCAACAACATGTCCACCTACCAGGCCACCCTGACTGAGCGGCTGGTCGGCCCGGACATGGTGGCGTTGGCCCGTCAATACCCCTTACGGTTGGCCACTCCCCTGCCGTTTCGCCGCCTGCGCGAAGGCCTTGGCGGGCTGCTACTGAGCCAGCCGGGCGGCGTCGGACTGGTCATCCACGCCTTCGCCACGGTGAACGCGGGCGCCGCGCCGCAGCCGTTCCCGGGCCGGCTCTACGGGCTACTGATGGCCAGGTCAACGGCGGAACTGGACACAATGGACGCCGAGGTCGCCGACCGGCTGGCTGTCCTCGCGGAAGGGGAATGACGATGCGTGAGCACGAGATCCAGGGCATCGGAGTCTCGGAACTGGCCAGGGCGTACGGTACGCCGCTGTTTGTCTACGATGGACAGACGCTGCGAGACCAGTACCAGCGGCTGCGCGACAACCTGCACCCAGCGGTGGAGATCTTCTATTCGCTCAAGGCCAACCCGAACGTGTCGGTCTGTGCGCTGCTGCGCTCGCTCGGGGCCCGGGCCGAGGTGTCCTCGCTCGTCGAGCTGATGACTGCCCGGCAGGCCGGGGTGGCCGGGCGCGACATCATCTTCCTCGGTCCCGGCAAGAGTGAGGCGGAGCTCGCCGCCTGCCTCGACCACGCCGTCCACGCCATCGTCTGCGAGTCTTTCGGCGAGTTGGCCATCATCGACCGGCTGGCCGGGGCCCGCGGCATCCGGGCCGATGTGGCGTTGCGGGTGAACCCCAGCTTCTCGGTGACCCGGTCCAGGCTCACCATGGGAGGCCGGCCGCGGCAGTTCGGCATCGACGTGGATCAGTTGCTGGCCACCACCGACCGGTTCCCGCATGTCCGGATCATGGGGGTGCACGCCTACCTGGGCACCCGTATCCTCGACGCCCAGTCCATTGTCGACAACACCGTGCGGATTCTGGCGCTGGCGGAGGAACTGGCTACCCGGTTGGACTTTCCCCTGGAACTGGTCGATGTCGGTGGCGGGCTCGGGGTGGCGTACTTCGACGACGAGCCCGATCTCGACGCCGAGCTGCTGACCCGCCTGCTGCACCCGCCGGTGGACGCGTTCGTCGCCCGGCACCCGCGGACAAGACTGATCATGGAGCTGGGCCGGTACCTGACTGCGCCGTGCGGGCTCTACCTGGTCCGGGTCCGATACGTCAAAACCTCGATGGGACAGCACTTCGCGGTGACCGACGGCGGCACCAACCACCACATGGCCGCGGTCGGCGTAGGATCGTTTGTCAGGCGCAACTTTCCGATCCGCCTGGTCAGCCGAATCGACGAGCCGGCGGCCGAACCGTGGCAGCTGTGCGGGCCGCTGTGCACCCCGAACGACACCATCGGAAAGGACGTGCCGTTGCCGTCGGTCCACCCCGGCGATCTGGTCGGCATACTCCAATCCGGAGCGTACGGGCTGACGGCGTCGCCCGGCCTGTTCCTCAGCCACGGCTTCCCGGCCGAGGTCCTGGTCGACGGCGGGGTGCCCTACCTCGTACGGGAACGTGACCTCCCCGAGGACCTGCTCCGCCAGCAACACCGCTACGACGAGGCGAGCGCGGCCGGCGCCGGACGAGCCAGCGGTTGAGCCGTAATGTATGTCACCCAACCCCCCGCCCCGCTGACCGACGGTACTCGCTCGGCGCCGCTGTCCGTCTCCCGCATCGTGCGCCGCGCCTTCGACTCCACTTCGGACGCTGGGCTCCGGCCGCCCACCGCCCCCGATTCTGAGTTGCACCGCTTTCTCGCGGACCTGCTCGCACCGTACGGGAAGGCACCGAACCCCAACCCGCTCGACCAGACGTATGCCGGCATGGCCGAGGCACTGCTGCGCCCATCGGGCCTGCTGGACACTTCTGTCGATCTCGTCGTCCTCGCCCACGCGGTGCCCGACGCCGATCCACGGCGGTCCGCGGCGAATCTCCTCAACCGCCTGTGCGCCGGCGACCCGCTCGCCTTCGCCATCAGCGACCAGGCAGTGGCCGCGCCGTTCACCGCGGTGGCCACGGCCCGCGAGTACCTGCGCACCGGCGGCTGCGGGCGCGCCCTGGTGCTGGTCCTCGAGCAGGCCGCCCTGCCGTACCCGGCGGTGCAACCGGTCGCCCTGCCCGACCGCGCGTCGGCGGTTGCGCTGGTGCTGGAACGGTCGGGAACCATGCCGGTCGTGCTGGTCGACCAACGTAGCGCCGTCCAACCTGAGCGGGTCGGCGCGGTGCTGGCCGAGATGACCGACGCCGTGCCACGCTCGGTCGTGCAACCCACCGTCGTGGTGCTCGGCCCCGGGCTCGCCGGGCACGTCGAGGAGGTGCGGCACTCCGTTGCACCGGCGGCGCAGGTCCGGGTGGCTCCAGCCGGCCGGTTGTGTACCGCGGTGTGGTGGGAACTCGCCGACGTGTTGGAGGACAACGTCGACGAGGGTCAGGGGGTACTGGTGGCCGATTACGACCCGGTGTCGGGCGGTCTGTGCGTGCTCGGCCTTGGGCCACGGATCAGCGAGCCACGGATCAGCGAGCCACGGATCAGTGAGCCACGGATCAGTGAGCCACAGGTCAGCGGGCGGCCCGCAGCGACGACATAGTGACGGTCAGCTCGGTCACCCGGGCGTCGACCGGCGCCTGCACCGCCTGGCAGATCAGCTCGGCGACGGTCTCCGGCTGGACGTATGCCTCCGGCCGGTACCGGCGGCCGTGTCCTTCCCGCAGCTTGCGCTGCATCGACGTCGCGGTGCAGGCCGGGTAGACGGAGGTGACGCCGACCCCGTTGCGGTCCTCCTCCTCCCGCAACGCGTCGGCGAGCGCCCGCAGGCCCTGCTTGCTGGCTGCGTACGCGGACCATCCCGGCGTGCCGTTGTGTCCACTGTGGAAGTTAACGAACACCACGTGCCCCTTGGCCCGGCGCAGTGCGGGCAGGCAACTGCGGGTGACCTCCGCGGCGGCGACCAGGTTGACCATCAGGTGTTCGGTCCACACCTGGTGCGGGGTGTCGGCGACCGGGCTGAGCTCGATCACCCCGGCGCAGTGCACCAGCACGTCGAGCTCGGTCAGGGCCAGCGCCTCGATGGCTGGCGCCACCGCCGCCGGGCGGGTCAGGTCCACCACCACCGGCCGGGCGTCGAACTGCTTGAGCTTGTCCCCGTCCCGGCCCAGGGCGATCACGTCGTCGCCGCGCTGGCGCAACCGCGAGACCACGGCCGAACCGATGCCACCGCTGGCACCAGTCACCATCGTCACCGTCATGGGATCACTCCTTTGTGTGCGCCACACCGGCCAGGTCGCAGTCAGCGGCGGTCGAGGCTGCTGCGGTCGAGGCTGCTGCGGTCGAGGCTGTGGCGTCGGTTGACAGGGCGACGTCCGACTGTGCGTCCAGATCGTCCAGCCGCCTGCGCAGGGCGGTCCTGATCAGCCGGTAGGCGTCGCTGCCCAGAGCGAGTCGCAGCGGGGCGGGACGCTGCGCGGCCGAGTCGATGATGGCCTGGGCCATCTTGCGCAGGTCGCCGGGGTAGCGCACGGCGTCGTTCTCGATCGCGGCCCGCAACCGCGCGGCCGGGCCGCGGGCGTACGCCGGTAGCGGCGGCGCCAGATCCCGACCGCTGCCGGTGAAGCCGGTACGGACGCTGCCCGGTTCGACCAGGGTGACCCCGATGCCGAATCCCCTGACCTCGGCGGCCAGCGTCTCGAAGAAGCCCTCCACCCCCCATTTGGTGGCGTGATAGACGGCCATGCCCGGCACTGTGCACTGGCCGCCGACGCTGGAGATCTGGATGATCCGTCCGCCGCCCTGGGCGCGCAGGTGCGGTAGAGCGGCCCGAGCCAGCCGGATCGGACCGACCAGATTGGTGTCGATCTGCCGGCGCACCTGCTCGTCGGTGACCTCCTCGGCCGCGCCGAACAACCCGTAGCCGGCGTTGCTCACCACCACGTCGATGCGCCCGAGGTCGGCGAACGCGCGATCGACCACAGTGGTCACCGCGGATGCGTCCGTGAGGTCGAGCTGAGCGGTCCAGAGTGGATGCCCCGATGGTGACACCAGGCCTGCGAGCGGCAGAGATTCCCGGCTGGTCGCCGCCACCCTGTCCCCGCGGGCGAGCAGCGCGGTGACGATGGCGCGACCCAGCCCGCTGGAGGCTCCGGTGACGAACCAGCTCTGGGTGGTCATCGCTGCCTCCCGTGCCCCTTCCGAACTCGACGATCGAGTCATCGCGATCGAAACCTACCACTGAATATCCACGCATTCGCGAGAAGGATCTGAAGACGGCTAGAAGCACAATTGATCCCGCCTTGTGGTGCGCTCGGATTGCGCCTGTCGCGCGCTAATACTCGAATAGGGTTCACTCTCAACCGGTAGACGTTTTCGCCATTGTCGGTGTAGCGTCGACCTCGAACATCCGAGGTAGTCAATTCCCTTGGCTGTTTCCCTGTCATTCGACAGGCTCCGGTTTCCCAGCAGTTGTTGGGGGGATGGTCGTGTCGGCAAGCCACGTCGGCGGCGTTACCGCGGGCCAGGAAATCGCGGCCACCGACACCTGGGTGGTCGAACAGCTGCTCGCCGGTCCGGACCATGAAGTGTGCCTGCGGCTCGGCGCCGTCCCCATCACCCGGGACGAACTGCGGGCCGAGGTCGATGCACGGGTGGCCGAGCTCACCGCGGCCGGGCTGCGCCCGGGTGGCTCGGTCGTCCTGCGGCTGCCGCCCTCCCGCGACTATGTGCTCAGCCTGCTGGCCGCCTGGCGGATCGGCGCCCAGGTGGCCCTCCTCGACCACCGGTTCACCGCCTACGAGGTGGAGCTGGCACTCACCCGTCTCGCACCGCAGTTCGTGATTTCCGCTGCCGGCGTGTCCGGCGGCCTGCTGCGCGGCTACGCCGACCTGAGCCCGGTCCTCGAGCACCGCGATGGCCAGCCCGCCGGCACCGGGCATGCTCTGCTACAGCTCAGTTCCGGCTCCACCGGACCGTCCAAAGTGATCGGACGTACGGTGGCCGACCTGCTCACCGAGATCGCGCGGTACCGGCAGCTCGACGGCTATCAGCGCCGGGGTGAGCGGGTCGTGCTGCTGGCCTCCATGGTGCACGTGCTCGGCCTTGTCGGCGGCTTGCTCTACGGCCTGGCCGCCGGTGTGGAAGTGGTCCTGCCGGAATTCCTCACCACCTCGGCCATCCTCGACGCGGTCGCCGCCGACCCGCGGCCGACCACCATCCTGGGCGTGCCATTCCACATTGGACTTCTCGCCGCAGTGGCCGAGGTGCGTCCCGGTCTGTCCCCGCGGCTGTCAAACCTGGTCCGCATGACGGTCGGCGGTGAGGTGGTACGCGAGCCCGTGCGGCGGGCGTTCACCGACCGGTACGCGGTGCCGTTGGGCGTCATGTATGGGATGACCGAGGTCGGGGTCATCGCCACCGACCTGTTCGGCCGGAACTGGCCGGACCTGGCTCCTGTGCCCGGCATGACCATGCGCGAAGACAGTGGCCAGCTGCTCATCGCGCGGCCGCAGAGCCCCTACGTCGGCCTGATCGACCCGACCCGGTGGGTGGACGGGTGGCTGTACACAAAGGACGCCGGCCGCGTGGACGAGCGGACGGGGCTGATCCGCGTCACCGGCCGGCTGGACTCCCAGGTGTCGGTTGGCGGCCTGAAGGTGGACCTGACCGAGGTGGAGCACACGTTGGCCGACCTACCCGGGGTGGCCGAGGTGGTTGTCGCCCACGATGGCGTCATCCGGGCGTTCGTCTCGTTTGCCCCGCCCGACCAGGCGCGCAGCCTCGACGGCGAGCTGGCCACCCGGCTGGCCGCGTACAAGCGCCCGCAGCAGATCAGCGTGCTGCCCCGGCTGCCACGCACGCCCAGCGGGAAGCTGGTCCGCGACCTCCGCGCGCTGCGCGCGGCGGCTACCTCAGAACCGGCCCAACAATAGGCCGACGGGCCAGGAAGAAAGGCGGCACCCAATGTCAGACGATGTGGTCGCGTTCGCGATCAGCTCGCTGCGGGAGATGAACTTCGATGTGGACGGCGCCGGAGCGGACACCCTCCTTGGTCCGTCCGGCGTCGATTTGGACTCATTGGCCGTGGCCGAACTGGCGCTGCGGATCGAGGACCGGTACGGCGTGAAGTTCGCCGAGGAGGAGATGGAGCATCTGGCCATCATGACGCTCGGCGAGTTCGCCACCGCGGTGTCCCAGCGCAGCCAGCCGGCCGCGCCCGTGGGGGAAGGCGCGTCGACATGACCGGTCCAGGGTCGGTTTCCCGCGAGGACGTTCTCGCGATCCTCGCCGAATCCGGAAGCCGACCACTGGACGTGGTGAGCGAGCAGATCGATTCGTTCGGTGTGGCATGGCTGGTCCACGAGGCCGAGCGGCGTTTCGGCGCACCGCTGCAGATCACCGACGACCTGCTGGAGGAGATGACGACGGTGACCGGCGCGGTGCGGGTCCTGCGCGCCGCCCGGGACAGGGCCACGGCCCACCCAGAGCCGAAGCGACGGTGAGCAATGAGCGCCGACGTACTTGTCCCCGCGGAGGCGGCGGTATGAGGGACCGGTCGGACGCGCGCAACGGCAGGCCAACCACCGTGGTGGTCACCGGCATGGCCGCCACGTCGGCGTTCGGCCGCGGTGTCGGCGTCCTGCAGGACGCGGTCTGCGCCGGCCGCTCGGCGTTTCGCCCGGTCACCCGGTTCGATGTGTCCGGCCTGCGAGCCCGGCACGCGGCCCTTCTGGATCAGCCGGGAAGCCTGATGGACGAACTGACCGCCGTGGTCGACGAGGCATGTGCGGCGGCCGGACTCACCGCGGCCCAGCGGGCAGACTGTCCCCTCCTGCTGGCCGCCCACGCCGATCCGGCACTGCTACGTTCGGCCGACCCGCGGGCGCCGTTGGCGGGCGCGGCAAGCTCCGCCGTCGAACTCTCCCGCCGGTGCGCGACCGGCGTCGCGCTGCGCACCTACACCACCGGCTGCGTGGCGGCGAGCACGGCCCTCATCGACGCCGCCGCGATGATCACTGCGGGCCGGGCCGAGCGGGTCGTGGTCGCCGCCGGTTACCTGGTGGACGCGGACTACTTCGTGACGTTCGACGCCGGCCGTGCGCTGGCCCCCAGCGGCTACGTGCGGCCGTTCGGCGCCGGACGCGACGGCATGCTGCTGGGAGACGCGGCGGTGGCGTTGGTGGTCGAGTCGCCCGCGGCGGCCCGTCAGCGGACCGCGCCCGAGCTGACGAGCCTGATCGGGTGGGGCCGAACGGGGGACGCGTACCATGTCTGCCAACCCGAGCCGAAAGGACACGGTCTGGCCCGCGCGATCAGCGCCGCCCTCGGCCGGGCCGGGCTGGCCCCGGAGGAGATCGGCTACGTCAACGCACACGGCAGCGGCACGGCGCACAGCGACGCGGCCGAGGCGGCAGCACTGCACCAGGCACTCGGCGCGCACGCCGCCCGGGTACCGGTCAGCTCGACGAAGTCCGCGCACGGGCACACGCTGGAGGCCGCTGCCCTCCTGGAGTTCGTCATCACCGTGCTCGCCCTGCGATTGGGGCAGTTGCCGATCAACGCGAACGTCACCGAGCCGGACGCCGACTGCCGGTTGAGCCTGGTGCTCGACCGGACCAGCGCGACTAGCCGGTTCGCGCTGAGCGTGAACGCGGCGTTCGGTGGCGCCAACACCGCGCTGGTGGTGCGCGGCCATGACTAGCGTTACGAGTCAAACCTGGCCCAGCAAGCTGGCCGCAGTAGGCACCGCGCAGTGGCCGGACCCGGTCGTGTCCACATCGCCGCGACCACTGCCCGGCTTCATCGCCTCGTCGTTCAGCCCGCTCGTCGCGGATGTGGCCGACCGGTGCCTGCGCGCGTGTCACGGCGAACCTCCGCTATCCACATTGGTCGGTGACCGTACCGCCCTGGTCCTGGCCAGCGTTCGGGGGGACCTGGCCATCGCGGCCGAGATCGCGCGGAGCGTGGACAACGGCCGTCGCATGTCCCCGCTGCTGTTCTTCCAGTCCGTGGCCACCGCGGTGCTCGGCCATGTCGCGGCGGCCTGGGGCCTCACCGGTCCGTTGGTCTGCGTCAGCCCGGTCGGCGATCCGGAGGCCGACGCGCTGGCGCTCGCCGCGGGGCTGATCGAGGGCGGGGACGCGGACGCCGTACTGGTCCTGGTGGCGGAGCCGGCGTGGGCGGCCGGGGAACGAGACCGGGCCAAGGCCACGCTCGTGGTCGCACAAGCCGGCCCGCCCGCAAGCTCGCCGACGCGACAAGCCGACGAAGGAGACCGACATGGCGAGCTCTAGGACCCGCAGCATCCGCGCCGAACTACACGCCGATGCGGACCTCGGCGCCGGGAACGTGCTGCCCACTCTGATCGCCCGGGGCGTCGACCCGGCCAGCCCGGGCCTCACCTTCGACACCCCGGTGGACGGCCGGCCCGCGTGCGAGCCGCTCACCCTGGGCGAACTCGACGAACGGGTCCGGGCCCGGGCGGCCTGGCTGCACGGCCGGGGGGTCGGGCCGCGTGACCCGGTTGCGGTGTACGCGGTGACCGCAGCCGACCAGGTACTCACCTTCCTGGCACTGATGCGCCTCGGCGCGATCCCGGCGCCGATCAACGGCAACCTGCCGGCGGCGACGGTGGCCGAATACATCCGCCGGCTACGGCCGGTCGGTTTCCTGGCCAACCCGGCCCGCACCGCAGCGCTGGGCGAATACGCCACCGGCGCGCCAGCACTGGGCACCATCGAGGAGACCGCTGACGGCGACCCGGCCGCCGCGCCCCCGGCGTACCCGCACAGCCCGGACGACCCGATCGCGATCACCCACTCCTCCGGTACGACCGGCATTCCCAAGGCCGTCGTGCACGCTCACCGGACGCTGTTCGCCTCCATCCGCCACCGGCTGGGCTTGCCCTTCCCGCACGGCAGCGAGCGGATGCTCACGGCACTGCCCACCCCGCATTCGGCCACCGTCATCGCGGTGAACCTGGCGCTGTGCAACCGGGCCGAACTGCTCGCTGTGTCCACTCAGGACGGCGGCGCGGTGCTGGACGCCATCGAGCGGTGGCGGCCAGGGCTGGTGCTCGGGTTCTCCACCACGTGGTCCAGCATGGCCCGCTGCGACCTGTCCGAGCGGGCCCTGGACGCGGTGCAGACCTGGTGGAATACCGGCGACGCGGCCCACGAGCCACACATCCGCAAGCTCGTCGCGGTAGGCCGGCACGTCGAGGTCACCCGGGACGGGCCGGTCGAGGTCGACGGGTCGCGGTTCATCGACGGGCTTGGCTCGACCGAGATGGGCCACTCGATGTTCCATATCACCCACCGCAAGGACACCGAGCGGTACGGCCGGTGTATCGGGTTGCCCCACGCCTTCGTGGACGTGGAGGTGGTGGACCCGGCCGGCCGGCCACTGCCGGCGGGTCAGGTGGGTGAACTGGCGGTCCGCTCGCCAACGCTCTCGCCGGGCTACTGGAATGACTCGGTGACCACGTACCGGACCCGGTTGCGCGGCTACTTCCTCACCGGCGATCTGGTCTACCGCGGTACCGACGGGTACTACTACCACGTCGACCGGAGCGCGGACGCGGTGCGCACCGACGGCGGCGGCTGGCTCTACACCGCCCTGAGTGAGGAGCGGATCCTCGCCGCCTGCCCGGACGTGGCTGACTGCACAGTCAGCGCGGTGGCGCACGACGGTCGGGTGATCACCGACGTACTGCTGATTCTGCACGCACGTGCCGACGCGGACGTCGACCGGACACCCGCGGTGCTCGCCGCCCTCGGCGAGGCGGTGGCGGGCACTGTACGCGAGGTCCGGGCGGTCCGGCCGGACGAGATCCCGACCGGGGTCACCGGCAAGGTACGCAAGCTCATGGTCCGCCAGTCCCAGGTGGTCGGCGCGTGACCTACCACGGCTCCGATTGCGCGGAGGAGGCAGCATGACCGGCTCGGCCGCCACGATCACCGGTATCGGCCTGGTGACCTCTCTGGCCCGGGATGTCGACGGCTTCTTCGACCAGCTCTGCGAGGGCCGATCCGGACTGTGCCGGCCGCCCGCGGATCACCCGGTCGCGGGGATCGTCGAGGCCGCCGGGATCGTCACGCCACCGGTCGATCCGAAAAGCGTCCTGCCGCCGACCGAGGCCCGGTGCGTGGATCCGTTCGTGGCCATGGCCATCGCGGCGGCGGACGCGGCGCTGGCCGACGCCGGCATCGTCGTCGGGCGCGACACGGACCCGGTTCGCACCGCGGTGGTGGTGGCCAACAGCACGGGCGGGGTGACCCTCTTCGAGGCACAGGCGCTCGCGCTGCACGCGCGCGGTCACACCGCGGTCAGCCCGCTGCTGCTGCCCGGCATGCTGCCGAACATGGCGACCGCGCGGATCGCCATCAAGCACGGCATCCGCGGGTTCAGCTCGACCATCGCCACCGCCTGCGCCTCCGGTGCGTACGCGGTGGCGGAGGCGTTGCGCCTGATCCGGGAGGACCGGGCCGACGTCGTGTTGTGCGGTGGCGGCGACGCCCCCCTGTTGCCGACCATCGCCACCGCGTTCGCCAACGCCCGGGCACTGGCCACCGGCTGGGATGACCCGAGACTTGCCAGCCGGCCCTTCGACAAGCGGCGCAACGGGTTCGTCCTCGGCGAAGGCGCCGGGGTGCTGGTGGTCGAGCGATCCGCCCACGCCGACGGCCGGCGGGCCGCCGGCTACGCCGACATCCTCGGCTGGGGCGTGTCCACCGACGCCTACCATCCGACGATGCCGTCGCCAGGCGGGGCTGGCGCCGCGACGTCGATGCGGCTGGCCCTCGCCGACGCGGGCCTCGAGCCGGGCGACATCGGCTACATCAACGCCCATGGCACCGGGACCAAAGTGGGTGACCGGGCCGAGGCGGAAGCGATCAACGCGGTGTTCCGCCACCACCCGCCGGCGGTCAGCTCCACCAAGGCGATCACCGGTCACCTCCTGGCCAGTGCCGGTGCGGTGGAGGCGGCGGCAACCGCGATCGCGATCTGCCGGGGCGTGCTGCCGCCGACGCACAACCTGGACGAGCCCGACTGCGAGTTGGACCACATCCGCAAGGCGCCGCGCGAGCGGGCGATCAGCGCGGCTGTGTCCAACTCCTTCGCGTTCGGCGGGCACAACATCAGCCTGGTCCTGGGCCGGGCCACCACCGGAGCGCACCGCTCGGGGCCATCGAGCGGCCCCAACGGGGACGCTCCCCCCACCTCGAAATAGGAGGTTTGCGATGGACGTTGCCAGCGTAGATCATGCAGAGTTCTTTGTCGGTGACGCACAACAGACGGCGTACTTCCTGTGCACCGCATTCGGCTTCCAGGTGTACGGCCGGGGTGGCCCGGAGACCGGCCTGGCCGATCAGCGCTCGGTCCTGCTCGGGCACGGCCGGATCCGTATCCTGCTGACGTCGGGCCTGACCGCCGACCACCCGGCCACCCGCTACGTACAGCGCCACGGCGACGGCGTGGCCTGCGTCGGTTTGTCCACATCGGACGCTACCAAAGCGTTCGAGGAGGCCGATGAACCGCGGCGCGCAAGCGGTGGCCGAGCCTCAGGTGTGGCGGCGCGGGGACGCCGAGGTGGTGACCGCGACGGTGTCCGGCTTCGGTGACGTGACGCACCGGTTGGTCGAGCGGCGGGGCACCGACGAGTTCCTGCCGGGCGGCATCGATCCGATCGCGACCGGTCCGGAGCCCGCCGACCGCCTGCTGGACACCATCGACCATCTCGCGGTGTGCGTGCCGTCCGACGACCTCGACCGGATTGTCGACGGCTACCGGGAGGTATTCGACTTCAACCAGATCTTCGAGGAGCGCATCGAGGTCGGCACCCAGGCGATGAACTCCAAAGTGGTGCAGAGCCCCTCCGGAGGGGTGACGCTGACCATCATCGCGCCCGATCCGAGCGCCCAACCGGGACAGATCAACGACTTCCTGCGGGCCCACGACGGCGCGGGCGTGCAGCACGTCGCGTTCAGCACGCCGAGACATCATCAACGCCGTCGATGTCCTCGGCCGGCCGGGGAGTGCGTTTCCTGACCACCCCGGCCGGCTACTACGACCAGATCGAGGCCCGGCTCGGCCAGATCGGGCGGCCGACCGACCGGCTGCGGGCCGGAAACATCCTGGTCGACCGGGATCACTGGGGCGAAATGTTCCAGATCTTCACGGAGGCGACGTTCGTCCGGCGCACGCTGTTCTTCGAACTCATCGAGCGGCAGGGAGCGCTGACCTTCGGAAGCAACAACATCAAGGCGCTGTACGAGGCCAAGGAGCGGGAGCGCGGAAGCAGTATCGCCAGCACCGCGCCGTCGTCCTGACATGGACATCGCGATAGAGGGAGAACCAAAGCATGGTAGCCACACACAACGCACTGACTTCCGAAGAGCTGGCCCTGCTGCCGTCCGACGAGGACGTGGCCTTCTACGCCGAACACGGGTGGTACCTGTCGAAGAAGCTGCTCACCGACTCCGAAGTGGACACTCTGCTGACCGCGAGCGAGGCCTTCTACGCCGGCAAACGTGACCGGTGGCTGCCCGCGCAACCGCCGAACCTGGCGTACTGGCAACCGTCGGACGGCGACGTGCAGAGGCACAACGACTACATCCACTACGAGAGCGCGGCGATCGGACAGATCCTGCGAAAGCCGCTGATCGGGGCGGTCGCCGCCCGGCTCGCCGGGGCCAGCTCGATCCGGATGTTCCAGTCCACGCTCATCTACAAGCCGCCACGGCCCAATGAGCCCAGCAACCTGGTGCCCTGGCACTTCGACAGCCACTACTGGGCGACCTGCACATCGGGGAACATGCTGACCGCGTTCATCCCGTTCCACGACTGCGACGAGCCGATGGGAACGATCACCATGGTGGACGGCAGCCACACCTGGAAGGAGTTCGGCGGCGACGACACCACGGTGCGGCACTTCGCCGAGCGCGATCGTGGGGATCTGGACCGCCTCCTGGAGCGAAACGCCGACTACAACAACGCGGAACTCAGGAAGATCCCGATGCTCATCCGAACGGGGACGAATGAGTTTCCACCATTGCCGTATCTATCACGGCAGCGGACCGAACCGGTCGGGCCAGCCCCGGCGGGCCATCTCGCTGCACCTGCAGGACGGCGACAACCGACACCGCGGGTACGCCCTGTCCGACGGCACCCCGTCCGCTACAACCACGACTACCTGGTGCGCCAGACACCCGAGGGAACCCCGGACTACGCCGATCCGGAGTACTGCCCGATCATCTGGCAGTCCTAGCCACCGCCACCGCCGACACAAGGGAGGACCAGGGTGTCCCGCTACGACTGGGGAAAGACGCATCCCGGCATCGAACGGCTGGAAAGCGCCGTCGACCGAGCGCGCAAGCAGGTGACCGCGCATCCGATCTATCACAACCTGACCACCATCGAGGCGGTCAACACGTTCATGGAGCATCACGTCTTCGCGGTGTGGGACTTCATGTCTCTACTCAAGTCCTTGCAGCGCACGCTGACCTGTGTCGACCTGCCGTGGCTCCCGTCTGGGCCGGCCACCAGCCGACGGCTGATCAACGAGATCGTTCTGGTCGAGGAGAGCGACGAGCTGGGCAACGGGTTCATCAGCCATTTCGAGCTGTACGTCGACGGGATGCGGCATTCCGGCGCGGACACCGCGGTTGTCGATCGGTTTCTCGAGCTGCTTGCGCGACGGCAACACGGTGCCCGCGGCATTGGACGCGGCCGGCGTGCCGGCGGCCTCGGCCGAGTTCGTCACGACCACCTGGGGATTCATCGCGGAGGCTCCGGTGCACTGCCAGGCCGCGGCGTTCGCGTTCGGCCGCGAGGACCTGATCCCAGACATGTTCGACAAGGTCATCAAGGTCAAGGACCAGCACGGCAACCGGCTGGACACATTCTGCGACTACCTCGCCCGACACATCGAAGTGGACGGTGAGCAGCACACTCCGATGGCCATGCAGATGCTGGCCGACCTGTGCGGTGACGACGAGGACAAGTGGCAGCAGTGCGCGACAGGTCGTCAACGAGGCACTCGCGGCCCGGACGCGGCTGTGGGACGGGGTGCTCGCGGCCATCACGCAACGCGCCGGCCGACCTCGCCCTGGCGTGAGCGAGGACGGCCGATGACCTCGCCACCCAGCGCGGCCTGTACCGCACCGTCCGGCTCATCAGGCGGTTCGAGGAACGCGCCATCGAGATGGCCCGATCGGGCGAGATCGCCGGGGGGATCCACCCCTACATCGGCCAGGAGGCGGTGGCCGCCGGCTGCTGTGCCGCGCTGCGTGCCGACGATGTCATCACCAGCACGCACCGCGGTCACGGCCACGTGCTCGCCAAGGGCGCCGACCCGGGGCGGCTGCTGGCCGAGCTGGCCGGCCGGGCCACCGGGCTGAACCGGGGACGAGGCGGCTCGATGCACGCGGCGGACGTGAGCCTGGGCGTGCTGGGCGCCAACGGCATCGTGGGTGCCGGCGCGCCGATCGCGGTGGGCGCGGCGTGGGCGGCTCGGCAGGCCGGTGCCGACCGGGTGGCGATGAGCTTCTTCGGCGAGGGCGCAGTCAACCAGGGCGTGCTGCTGGAAGCGCTCAACCTGGCCGCGCTGCAGCGGGCGGCAGTGGTGTTCGTCTGCGAGAACAATGGGTATGCGATGACCCTCCCGGTTCAGTCCGGCACCGCCGGCAGGTCACGGCGCGAGCCGCGGCCTTCGGCATCCACTCCTCCACTGTGGATGGAATGGATCCGGAGGCCGTACTGCGCCGCCGCCACGGAGGCCGTCGACCGGGCGCGCGGCGGGAGCGGTCCGGTATTCCTGGAGTCTCTGACCTACCGCTTCGACGCCCACCACACCCGTGACCACCGGCTGCGGTTGCGCTACCGCACCGACGACGAGGTCGCCCGCTGGCGGACCCGTGATCCCGTCCTGATCCAGGGGCAGCGGCTCCGCGCGGCCGCCCGCGAGCGCATCGACCAGGAGGTGGAGTCGGTGATCGCCGACGCCACCACGTTCGCCCGGTCCAGCCCGGCACCGGAAAGTGGCGGCGCGTTGGACTTTCTCTACGCCACCGGTTTGCGACCACGCATGGGGATGGTCTGAATGGCCTGGATGTCATACCTCAAAGGACTCAACCGCGCCCTGCGCGACGAGATGACCGCCGACCCCAGTCGTGTGCGTGCTCGGGGAGGATGTGGGCGCCGCGGTGGCCGGCCTCACCACGGGCCTGCAGGACACGTTCGGCCGGGACCGGGTGCTGGACCTGCCGCTGTCGGAGCAGGCGTTCACCAGCTTCGCCACCGGTGCCGCGCTGAGCGGGCGGCGACCGGTCGTGGAGTACCAGATCCCGTCCTTGCTCTTCCTCACCTTGGAGCAGATCGCCAACCAGGCGCACAAGTTCTCCCTGATGACCGGCGGGCAGGTCAGCGTGCCGGTAACCTACCTGGTGCCCGGCTCCGGTTCCCGGACCGGCTGGGCGGGCCAGCACTCTGACCACCCGTACAGCATCTTCGTCCACATCGGATTGAAGACCGTCGTGCCAGCCACGCCGTCGGACGCGTACGGACTGCTCGTCTCGGCGATCCGCGACGACGACCCGGTGGTGTTCTTCGCCCCGGCCAACTGCCTGACCGAGCGGGAGGATGTCACCGGCCCGCTCGAGCCGGTACCCCTCGGCCAGGCGCGGATCCACCGCAGTGGCACCGATGTGACCGTGGTCGCGGTGGGCCATCTGGTGCACTACGCCCTCGCCGTCGCCGAACAGCTCGCTGACGAGGTGTCGGTGGAAGTCCTCGACCCGCGCACGTTGTATCCGTTCGACTGGCCGGCGCTGGCCGCGTCGCTGGGCCGGACCGGGCGGCTGGTGGTGATCGACGACTCCAACCGGTCCTGCGGTATCGGCGCGGAGGTCTTGGCCACCGCCGCCGAAGAGATGCCGCTCACCGCACCGCCCAAGCGGGTGACGCGGCCGGACGGCGCCGTGCTCCCGTTCGCGCTGGACCTTGACCGCGCGTTGCAACCGAGCCGGGACCAGTTGGTCGAGGCGATCCGCGCAACCATGAAGAACAAGTAGATCACCGTCGATGAGCTGCCGTTCCGGCGGGCCGATACTCACCGGACCGGCGGCGCGTCGATGTGATCGGTGACGAACTCGCACAGGCGCCGTATCCCTTCACCGATCTCCGATACCGACAGATAGCTGCAGGACAGCCGCAGCTGATTGCGTCCGCCACCGTCGAGGTAGAAGTAGCTCATCGGGGTCCACAGCACCTGGTACTGCCGGGCGCAGCGGGCAAGCGCCCGGTCGTCGGCGGCGAACGGCACGGTCAACACCAGGAAGAAGCCGCCGTCAGGACGGTTCCAGTCGATGCCCAACTCGGCCCGGCGAGGTAGCGGGAAGTACTGGTCGAGTGCGGCGAGCAGAGTGTCCAACTTGGATCGATAGAGCGCGATGCGGCCCGCATTGGCTTGGCGCAGCCGGCAGCCTGAGCGCAACAGCATGCCGCCGATCAGCGCTTGGGTGATCGACGGTGTGTTCACCGTGGTCATGCTCTTGATCTTCGACAGCTCGTCGGCGAGCAGGCGCACCGCGCCGTCGGGCGCCAGTATCCGCTGATCGGCGACCACATATCCGACCCGGGCGCCCGGCAGGCAGGTCTTGGCGAAGGATCCCAGGTAGATCACACGCTGTTCGGTGTCCAGCCGCTTGAGGGTCGGGTGGCCGGCGCCGGTGCGGGAGAAGAACCCGTACGGGTTGTCCTCCAGGATGAACAGGTCCTGCTCGGCCGCGACGGCGAGCAGGTGCTGGCGGCCGGTCACGGACATGTTGGTGCCGGACGGGTTGGCGAAGTCAGGCACCACGTAGAGCGCGCGCGGACGCCGCCCGGACGCCCGTACCCGGGCGCACGCCGACCGGACCGCCGCCGGATCGGGGCCGTCCGGGCCTTCGGGCACCAGCTCCATCGGCACGTCCAGCAGCCGGGCGGCACCAGCGATGCCGACGTAGCACGGCGAACTCACCAGCAGCACGTCGCCTGAGCCGCGGATCAGCGCGCGCAGCGTCAGCAGCATCCCCTCCTGAGCGCCGACGGTGACCACCAGCGACTCCGGCGCCACCCGCAGGTCCTCGTCGTGGCGGAGGGTCTGCGCGATCAGCTCATGGATAAGCCCGTTGGTCCGGCCGTACTGGAACAGCGTGCGGCTGACCTCCGCCGTGCTCAGCCCCCGGTCCTGCCGGAGGTGGTCGGCGTAGGCGTGCAGGTAGTCGGCGATCGTCGCGACGTCGAAAGGCTCCTCGTGCGGCCGGCCGGGCGCGAAGGAAATCGCATCCGGATAGCGCGCGGTCACCTCGTTGAGAAAGTTCATGGTATCCAGCAGCGGATCGCTCAACGAGCCGTGCAGATCAGTGAGAAATACCTCGGACGATGCCGGCGCCATTCTTTCCAAGAAGCGGTTCCTTCCGGTTCAATCATTCAGCTGCGTGAATTCGAAACTGGACGACGGTGCGGTGGTGTGCAATTATGAATCGACCTGAGGTGCCGCAATACTCCGAAATGCTAGTCGTCAGGACTGGCATGTCGGTAGACATTCCCTTGAGCTCTGCTGGAGGAGACATGCCGCTTGATCCCCAGGTCCAGGCGATGCGCGAGGCCACAATGAGGGGCCCGGCACGCCCGCTTTACGAAATGTCATTGTCCGAGGCCCGCGCGGCCGATCTCGCTTCGATCATGGCGGATCGGGGGGACCTGCAGCCGGTCGGGGCGGTGGTCAACGTTCGGCTTCCCGGGCCGACCGGCGACCTGCCGGTCCGGGTGTACCGGCCGGCTGGCGAGCCGCCCTTCCCGGTGCTGATGTACTTCTACGGGGGCGGCTGGACCCTGGGCAACCTGGACACCAGCGACGGGATCTGCCGGCAGCTCTGCGCCGCGACGTCCTGCCTGGTCGTCTCGGTGGGGTACCGCGTCGCGCCGGAGAACAAGTTCCCGGCAGCGCCGCACGACTGCTACGCCGCGACGCAATGGGTCGCCACCCACGGGCACGGGCTCGGCGCCGACCCGTCCCGGATGGCCGTGGCCGGCGACAGCGCCGGGGGCAACCTCGCGGCCGCGGTCACCCTGCTCGCCCGCGACCGCGGCGGTCCCGGGCTGGCCTGCCAGGTCCTGGTCTATCCCAACACCGCCTACGGCGCCGACACGGCTTCGATGCGGGAGAACACCGACCGGTACCTGTTCAACCGCGAGTCCGTCGCGTGGTACTGGACCAACTACCTGGCCAGGCCCGAGGACGGGGAGGATCCGCTGGCTTCTCCGTTGCGCGCCCCCGACCTCAGCGGGCTGCCTCCGGCGCTGGTCATCACGGCCGAGTACGACCCGCTGCGAGACGAGGCCGAGCAGTACGCCGAGCGGCTGCGGCAGGCCGGCGGGCCGGTGGTGTTGACGCGATACGCCGGAATGATCCATGGCTTCTTCTCGATGTCCGGGACCCTGGACGCGGGCCGGGACGCCATCGCTCAGGTCGCGACATACTTGTCCGCGTCATTCGATCCGGCCCGTCAACGGGAGCCCCTCCGTGCCCGCTGAGCTGAATGGCGCAAGCTCCGCTGACCGGCTCCGCGAGGTTCACCGTCGGCGGTTGCTCGGCATCCTCTCCGGCACCTGGACCGCTCAGGCGTGTTACGTACTGGCCAAGTTGGGTCTGCCGGATCGGATGGCGGCCGGCCCCTGCAGCGCTGGTGACCTGGCCAGTTGGGCGACGGCCGACCCGACCGCACTGCGCCGGCTGCTCGGTGCGCTGGCCGGGGCCGGGCTGCTGCGCGAGCCCGAACCGGACACTTTCGCGCTGACGCCGGTGACCGAACTGCTCCGCTCGGATGTGCCCGGTTCGACCCGGCAGACCGCGATCATGTACGGCGAGGAGGTCTTCGGGTCCTTCGGCGAGATCCTGCACACGGTGCGTACCGGGACCCCGGCGTTCGCCGCCCGCTACGGTCGGCCGTTCTACCGCTACCTCGCCGATGCGCCGCAGCGGGCCGAAGCCTTCCATGCGGCCATGGGCGGCCAGCCCGTACCGCCCACACTGTCCGGCGTCATGCTGCACGGAGTACGAACGGTCGTGGATGTCGGTGGTGGTGACGGCAGCCTGCTCGCGACCGTACTCACGCGGCAGCCGGCGGCCCGCGGGATCCTGGTGGAGTTGCCCGAAGCGGCCCGCCAGGCACGGTGGCGGCTGGCGGAGCTGGGGGTGCTCGAACGGGTACGAATCATGGAAGGAAGCTTCTTCGACACTGTGCCCGGCGGCGGGGATCTCTACGTCCTGTGCCGCGTGCTGCACAACTGGACCGACCAGAATGCCCTGGAAATCCTGCGGCTGCTGCACTGGCACATGCCGCGCGGCGCCCGGCTGGTGGTGGCCGAGACCCTGCTTGCCGATCCGTCCATCCAGGACCGGCAGGAAGCCAGCGGGACCCCCGGCCGGATGGTCGACCTGCTGATGCTGGTCATGTTGGAAGGCCGCGACCGGACCGCGGCTGAGTACTGTAACTTACTCGTCAGCGCAGGGTTCCAGATCATCCGGGTCGATGACAGCGGCCCCGCTGAAGGCGTTGTGGAAGCGCTTCGTTGACCGACTGGACGCGCGGCGTTCGGGTGAAGTTGGTTCGTGTAAACCGTTCGAGCACCGCAGACAGCGTCATTGAGCTGCGGTTCTCCGCCGAGGGCTCGGGTCGAGGGCCGATGCCGAGTAGTTCACGGATGCCGTTCTAGCAAAACCAAGGGCGAAGTTCTAGCAAAAAATTAGGCCAAACTGCGTTTCCCTTTGCTCTGGCCAGGCCGGCGGGCAGCTTGGCAATATTGCTGGATAGAAGTCCACGGATCAGTGCTGCCGGGAACTGCCGGTCCTCGACCCGTTGTCTGTTCCCTGCTGTCCTGCACGTTCTGACCGTGGAGGTCCTTGCCGATGTCGTCTTCGATGGGTGCCTGGTTGGAGATTCGCATTCTGGGGCCATTAACTCTCAGCTATGACAATCGTCAATTGAGCCCGACCGCCCGCAAGCCCCGCTCGCTGCTGGCACTCCTGCTGCTGCAGGCCAACCAGCCTGTGCCCGCGCCCAAACTCCTCCAGGAGCTGTGGGGCGCCGAACCGCCGGCCAGCGCGCTGCCCACGCTGCAAACCTACGTGCTGCATCTACGCAAGCTGTTCAGCGCTGGCCTCGGCATCTCGGCCGCCGAGGTCGCCAAGAACGTGCTGGTCACCGGACCCGGCGGATACACCTTCCGCGCCGCACCGGAATACTTCGACCTTTGTCGCTACGAGCACCTGACCGCCGAGGGACGGCGCGCGCTCGCCGATGGCCGCAACGAGGTCGCCGCCGATCTTCTGCAGCAGGCGCGCAACCTGTGGCGCGGACCGGCGTTGGCCGACGTACGGCCAGGCCCGCTGGTGCAGCCACACATCAACCGGCTGGAGGAGTCGCGGCTGACCACAGTGGAGCAGAGCATCGAGGCGCGCCTGCGGCTGGGCCGCCACCAGGAGGTGCTGCCCGAACTGGCCGGCATGCTGGCGGAGCACCGGCTGCACGAGAGTCTGCACGCCCAGTTCATGGTGGCGCTGCATCGTAGCGGTCGCCGGCAGGACGCGCTACGGGTGTTCCACGAACTGCGCACTACCATGGCTGAGAACCTGGGTCTGGAACCATCCAAGCGACTGCAGCAGCTCCACCGGGCGATCCTGGCCGATGATCCGGCGCTGGAAGTCGTGCCGCGCGCCGATGGCCTGGCACAGCTACTCGATCACCTCAGAGTAGCCTGAGCGGCGGGCACCAGTGGTGGCGGGCGATGTGGTACCCGTTGGCACCTTCCACCGCCACGGCGGCCCGGAACCCGCGCGGTACCCGCAGGTCACGTACCAGGTACGACCCCGTGCTCTGGTGGACGACGACTCCCATCCGGTTCAGCCGTCTCGCCGTCCGCACCGGCAGCGCCATACCCTGCATCAGCCTGCCTCCCACTACCTTGACGCAGGCTTCTTTACGAGCCCACAATCCGATGAAACGCCGGATCTGGGCACCGGGTTCACCGACGGCCGCCACGTACTGGGCCTCCTCGCACGGGAAGTACCGCATGGCCATGCCGGTCGCATCGAACCGACGCGGCAGCCGCTGGATGTCCACGCCCACCCGCCCCGCGGTGGACACCGCCAGCAGGGCCAGACCGTCCGAATGCGACAGACTGACATGCGGGCCGCACCGCACTGGCGCGAGCGCCCCGGCGAGCTCAGGCTTGCCGTGTGGGCCGTAGGCCCAGCTGATCTCGTCCGGCGCCACGCCCAGGTGTCGCGCGAGAATCGCCCGGACGGCGCCATGGGCCGCGACGAATCGCCGCCGGTGATCGGGGAAGGTCAACGCGTCGGCGCGCCGCCGTTGCTCCACATCCAGGAGCCGTTCCAGGTTGGCCAGGACGGCCGCCGGCAGGTCCGACTGGATCAACCACACGTGGACAGCGTCGGCGCCCGTCGGCCCGGCCCGGCCGGCTGGTGTGGGCCAATCACTGATCATGGATGGATCCCTACGACACCTGTGACAGAGCCTTTGATGGTACGGCGGGGCGCTCGCGGAGCCCTGGAAGAATGCTGTGGTCCGCGCTGAGGTTGAGGAGCCGATGTGGACGGTGTGGCTGACTATCCAGGCAATCAGATGCTGTCCGTGGACGACTATGAGTCGCTGGCCAGCCAGCGACTGCCCGCCGACGTGTGGGACTACCTGTCCGGCGGCAGCGGTGCGGAGACGACGCTGGCGGCCAACCGGGCTGCCTTCGACCGGGTCGTTCTGCGCCCGCGCTTCCTGATCGATGTTTCCCGATGTGACCCGGCCACCACCCTGCTCGGTGACCCGTTGGCCGCGCCCATCGGCATCGCCCCCATGGCCTACCAACGGCTCGTACACCCAGACGGCGAGGTGGCCACGGCCGAGGCCGCCGGGCAGGCCGGCCTGCCCCTCGTGGTGAGCCCGTTTGCCAGCCGAAGCCTGGAGGAGATCGCCGAGGCGGCCAGTGGTCCACTGTGGCTACAGCTCTACTGGCTGCGGGAACGGCGGGTGCTGACTGATCTCGTACGGCGCGCCGAGGGGGCCGGCTACCGGGCGGTCGTCCTCACCGTCGACACACCACGGGTCGGCCGGCGGCTGCGCGACCTGCGACGCGGCTTCGCCCTACCAGCAGACATCGCCGCGGTCAATATCGACCCGGCAGTGATGGCCGAAGCGCATCACCGCCAGGCCGGTGTCTCGGCCATCGAGCGGCATTCCCGGTCGCAGTTCGACCCGACGCTGAGCTGGGCGGACCTGGACTGGTTGCGGGAGACGACGACCCTGCCGGTCGTGGTGAAGGGCATACTCACCGCGGAGGACGCCGATCGCGCAGCGCAGCACGGGGTCGCGGCGATCGTGGTGTCCAATCACGGCGGCCGGCAGCTCGACGGCGCGGTGGCCAGCCTGGACGCTTTGGCGGAGGTGGTCGACGCGGTGGCCGGCCGCTGTCCGGTCCTTGTGGATGGTGGGTTTCGCCGGGGTACCGACGTGCTGAGGGCGCTCGCCCTGGGCGCGGCGACGGTGCTGTTGGGCCGCCCCGTGCTGTGGGGGCTGGCCTGCGGCGGCGCTGCGGGCGTCGCGGACGTGCTCCGCATTCTTACTTCCGAGCTGACGGACGCGATGATCCTGTCAGGCCGCCCACGGCTGACCGACATCGATGCATCTCTGGTACGCCCGCCGGCACGTTGACACCGTTGCATTTATTGCTAAGGAATAACTACTTGCCGCGCTGATACTCCAGCCTGGGTTCTCTGCCACGCCGCAGGGGTCTCGTCCAGAGATACTCGAGATATTTCGACAGTGAGCCTTCCTTGGCTAGCGAGCTCGTTGAGCTCCCTAAAGGCTTTTCCACGAACATCAAGAGGAACGTTGTAGTTCGTGTAACCACGGAGATCCACGTGATTGTGTCGCAATGCGACGACGGGGAACGCAAGCTTGCTGCCGGCCGCGCTACCCACCTGCACAAACCGAGCTCCGTGCGCTGTCGCCCCCATCGCTGCTTCGGCTGCGACGCCAGCGACGTAGTCCACGATGACGTTCGCTCCGCCACCGGCCGCGGCTCGATACGCAGCGGTCAAGCTCTCCACATCGGAGTCAGGTGAGATAAGGACGCACGCGTCCGCTCCCAGTTCTTTGGCCTTTTCCAAACCCGTCTCGTTGATGTCCGCAGCAACAACTCGGCCCGCGCCAAGTACCTTGGCCAACTGGACCGCGAACCGACCCACGATTCCCGCGGCCCCGAGGATGAGGACCACGTCGCCTTTGCTCAAGTCGCCGCGCCACTGCAGGGGGAGGAGTCCGGCAAGCCCTCCATTGCCCAGCGCAGCCGCGATAGCGGGGTCGACCCCTGGCGGTACCTCGATGAATCCTTCGGACGATATAAGGGTTCGCTCGGCCATCGAGCCGTAAGGCGGGACTGGCGCATCGAAGTATATACATCGGTCGTCCGAGAGTCGACCGATCCCCTCTCTGCCCGCCACGGACGGCAGCACTGGCCGGATGGACGGATGAAGGCCGGCGGCCAACAGCACATCGAATCGGCTGATCGCGCTCGCCAGTACATCGACCACCAAGCCTCCATCGCCCTCGATCGGATCATCAAACTCGGCGATCTTGGGAATTCCATACTCGGCCAGGACAGCGGCCCTCATCGACGACCTCCTCGTGCCTGTAGCGCGGCTACGCTGCGGGCTGATCCCGTCCGATCGACCACCTCGCGCACGGGCGTCGCTGCCCCCGCAGCGGTTCATTTCGGCCTCTCCAACATCACAAGCGTCAGATACGCCCACGCGATATTCGAAAGTCGCCGTATCAGGACTTACGGTACGTAACCTATCTTTTCCCCTGTTCAGGTACAACTAGTCTAGTCTAGCCGCCTCCAGCAGGGCGGCGCGGTCGTTCTTCCACTGCTCGGCGGTGTCGACCAGGCGCGGGGAGTGCTGACTCGTTGTCGGCGCCGAGGACACCGCAACGGTCATCGAGGCGTTCATCGAGGTCCACACCCTCCTGAGTGGACAGTATGTCGGGCGCCCGAAGTCGGCCAGGAGGTGGATGATGCTGCCGCGGCGTCAGGTCGCGGGCCGACCGGACGGGCAGCGCTACCTGACGGTCCACCAGCGTCGCCAGGCGCTCGTGTTGGGCGCCGGAGCGGTGGACGCTTCCACCGACAGTGACCTTCCACATATAATTCGGCCGGTCTGAGCACCGAGCGGGGCTGGCGCGTGATCGGTGCCCGTTCACCTGACATATGGTTGTTGCGGGGACCCGTCAGGATCATGGTGAAGGAGCGACCGCAATGCCGTGGCTGGACGAGAAGTTGCAGGACGTCTACGACCAAGTCCTGCGGCGCAACCCCGGCGAGACCGAGTTCCACCAAGCCGTGCACGAGGTGCTGGACAGCCTCGGGCCAGTGGTGGCCAAGCACCCGCAGTATGCCGACGCGGCAGTGATCCAGCGGCTGTGCGAACCGGAGCGGCAGATCATCTTCCGGGTGCCGTGGGTGGACGATGCCGGGACCATACGGATCAACCGCGGGTTTCGGGTCGAATTCAACTCCGCGCTCGGCCCGTACAAGGGCGGGCTGCGGTTCCACCCGTCGGTGTACCTGGGGATCGTCAAGTTCCTCGGGTTTGAGCAGATCTTCAAGAACTCCCTCACCGGCATGCCGATCGGCGGCGGCAAGGGGGGCAGCGGACTTCGACCCCAAGGGCCGCTCCGACGCCGAGGTGATGCGGTTCTGCCAGGCGTTCATGACCGAGCTGTACCGGCACATCGGCGAGTACACCGACGTCCCGGCCGGCGACATCGGGGTCGGCGGACGTGAGATCGGCTACCTGTTCGGCCAGTACAAGCGGATCACGAACCGCTATGAGTCCGGCGTACTGACCGGCAAGGGCCTCGCCTGGGGCGGCTCGCAGGTTCGCACCGAGGCCACCGGCTACGGCATGGTCTTCTTCGTCCACGAGATCCTCAACGCCCGCGGCGACTCCTTCGACGGCAAGCGGGTCGTGGTGTCCGGCTCGGGCAACGTCGCGATCTACGCGATCGAGAAGATCCACCAGCTCGGCGGCACGGTCATCGCCTGCTCCGACTCGGAGGGGTACGTGGTCGACGACAAGGGCATCGACCTCGCACTACTCAAGGACATCAAGCAGACCCGCCGGGCCCGGATCACCGAGTACGCACAGCTGCGCGGCGGCGCCTACTACGTCGAGGGGCGCCCGGTGTGGGAGGTGCCCTGCGACATCGCGCTCCCCTGCGCCACCCAGAACGAGATCAACCGCAACGATGCGGCGACACTCGTCCGCAACGGCTGCACGGTCGTCGCCGAGGGCGCCAACATGCCGTGCACGCCCGACGCGGTGAGGCTCTTTGCTGACGCCGGTGTGGCCTTTGCGCCAGGCAAAGCGGCCAACGCCGGAGGAGTCGCGACGAGCGCGCTCGAGATGCAGCAGAACGCCTCCCGCGACTCGTGGTCGTTCGAGCACACCGAGCAGCGCCTCGCCGACATCATGCACGGCATCCACGACCGATGCCTCGAGACGGCCGACGAGTACGGCGCACCCGGTAACTACCTCGCCGGGGCGAATATCGCGGGCTTCACCCAGGTCGCCGACGCCATGCTCGCCCTTGGCATCATCTGACTGACGCCAACGGTGCGTCTGGCCATCCATTGTGGAAGTCGCCGGTGCGATCTCCGTTCCCGCATCGAGGCGAAACGGCCGGCAACCATCCGCGCAACCGCCAGCGGTAGGCCGAATGGGTGGCGGCGGTCGAGCATCAGGCTCCCGGCCGGCGGGACTGCCGTTGCTGGTCGGACGTTTCGTCGAGAAAGGCGCTGACGCGATGCAGAGCGCGGCTGGCTTCCGGGAGAAACGACCAGAAGTAGTGGAATACGTGGGTGGCCACCGGAAAAAGTTCGAGGCGCGCGTCGACGTCGTGGGCGCGAGCGCGGGCGACGAGTTCACGACTGTCGCGGAGGCAGAAATCCCCTGTGCCGACCTGAACCAGCATGCTGGGGAGTGCACTCAGATCGTCGTGCAAGGCGTTGACGGCAGGGTCGTCGGCCGAGTGCCCGTCGAGGTAGGCGGGGATACACATCTCCACCACGTCGCGAAATGTCGCGGCCTGTGGGTCGTCATCCGCCAACTCGTCGAGATAGCGGCCGTCCAGGTCGACCATAGGGCTCAGCAGCACCATCTTGGCGGGCCATGCGTTCGGAGTGGACGTTCGTCTGATCCGGTGCATGGCCGACAGCAGCAGGCCGCCGCCGGAGGATTCGCCGACCAGGGCAAGCTTCTCCGGAGGGATCCGGTCGGTCAGCCACGTGTATGCGGCCACGACGTCGTCGAGGGCCGCCGGGTACGGGTGCTCGGGGGCGAGCCGGTAGTCGGGCACCAGAAGAGCGCGACCGGTGAGTGAGGCGAGGATCCCGGCGAGCGGGCGGCTCCCGTAGGCGGAGCCGGCGAGGTAGCCGCCACCATGGACGTACAACATGCTCGGTGGGGTGCCGGGCGCGGTCGCGTACACCAGGGACGGCACCCCGCCAGCGGTGACCGGCCGCGCTGTGACGTCGTCGGGTGTGGGCAGCTGTGCATGCATCGCCTCGTAGGCATCGCGGAACTCGTCCAGCCCCTGCCCGAATGCGTCGGCGACAGGCTGACTGAGCCGGGCCAGCCGCGGCTGATGCTGATTGCCCATCGATCGGGTGGTCGCGACGGTTTGGTCGAGGTCGGCCAGCATTGACCGGGCCCGGTGCAGCAGGGACTCCCCCGCCAGCGTGAGTTCTACCTGACGGGTGGATCGGCGCAGCAGCTCGACTCCGATGAGGCGTTCCAGCGACATGATTTGCCGGCTCAACGCGGACTGCGTCAGGTAGAGCCGCTTTGCGGCGCGGCTGAAGTTCAGCTCTTCGGCGACAGCGACGAGCGCACGCAGGTGACGGAGCTCGATCGCATCAGGAGCCTTGGGCAACTGGAACACCGGGTGGGTCGTGGCTTCCTCGCTGGCATCGCGGTCCGGAGGCACCTCGGTGCGGCGGACAAGCGGGATGGTCAGAGGCTCGTCCCGATTTCACGGTTTGATCAGGCACCTTCGAAGGCATCGATCGCGAAGCGGGGGCAGCACACTGTCATCGCGGCGTGAGCGTGTCCCAGACGGCCATGGCGCAGGTGATGACCGCTTCCAACTCGGCGCGGATGGCGCCGTCGCGGGCTTGCAGGGATAGGCCCTGCACTACGGTGGTGTAGTAGCGGGCGATGGCGTCGAGGTCGCCGGGGGGCGCGGTGAGGTCACCGTCGGTGACGCCGCGGGCCAGCCGGTTTTTGATAGTCGTGTGCATGTCGCGTCGGAGGTCGGCCAGGAACTCCCGGACCGCGTGGTTTTCCACGGCGCCGGTGGGCGCGGCCAGGATGAGCATGCAGTAGTGGGGCGTGTCCGGCCGGGTGATCTCATCGGCGGTGGCGCGCAGCATAGCGTGGATCGCGGCGCGTGCGGTCGGTTGTTCGCGCAGCGCGCGCCGGGGCGGCTCGCCTGAGGTCGTGGCGTAGAGCGCCATGACCTTGCGGAACAGGTCCTCCTTGCTGCCGAAGCAGGCGTAGATGCTGGCCGAAGCGATTCCCATGGCCTGGGCCAGGTCGTTGAGGGACGTGCCCTCGTAGCCCCGTTCCCAGAACAGGTCGAGCGCCTGGCGCAGGGCGGTGTCCGGTTCGAAGGTGCGCGGCCTGCCGCGAGTAGCCATCGGGATGCATCTCCGTATTTGTTTGGCGTTCGATCAAGTTTACCTTGACCCGCACCGCGCGGTCGTGCCACGATTTGATGATCGTTCGATAAACAAAGGAAGCCGATCGTCATGAGCCATCCCGCAACCATGCGCGCACTGCAGCAGACGTCCCTGAACGGCCCGCAGGACCTGCGCCTGATCACCGACGCGCTGGTACCGAAGCCGGGCCCGGGCGAGGTCCTGATCCGTGTCACCGCCGCCGGCGTCAACTTCGTCGACATCTCGCAGTCCCGCGGCACGTTTGCAGGCGGCCCGCAGCCGCCGTATCTGGCGGGCATCGAGGGCGTCGGTGAGGTCATCGCCGTCGGTGAGGGGGTGACCGGCCTGGCGCTCGGCACCCACGTCATCGGCGTCGGCGTCAGAGGCGGCGCCTTCGCCGACTACATGGTGCTGCCTGCGGCTGGCGCGATGGCGGTGCCGGCTGGCTGGGCCGACGAACAGGCGGTGGGCTTGGTCGTGAACTGGCCGACCGCGCTGGCGGCGCTCAAGCCATTGGGCGACGTCACCGCGGGACAGACCGTGCTGATCCACGCCGCGGCCGGCGGAACCGGCCAGGCCGCAGTGAAGATGGCCAAACACTACGGCGCGACAGTGATCGCCACGGCCTCGCCAGGCAAGCACGAGGTGGTACGGGCGCTGGGCGCCGACCACGTCATCGACTCCCGCGGCACCGGCATCGTCGCCGAGGTCCTGCGACTGACCGACGGCGCGGGCGCCGACCTCGTGCTGGAGTCGGTCGGCGGCGCCACCCTCGACGCCAGCCTGGCCGCGACCAAGCGGGTCACCGGCCGAGTCGTCGTCTATGGCGTGGCCGGCGGCGAAGCCGCGATCACCAACTGGGAACTGGTCTACAAGCACCAGATCCACGTCATCGGCCTGAACATCGGCATCCTGATCCAGGCCGCACCGCAGATTTTCGGCGAGGTCATGGGCGAGTTGTTCGGGCTCCTCTCAGCAGGGGTGCTCGGCCCCGGCCAGCCCACCATCTATGAGCTGGCCGAGGGGCCGAAGGCACTCGCGGAACTGGAAGGCCGGGCCACCGTGGGCAAGCTGGCACTGCGGCCCTGAGCAGAGCATGACGCCAGTTGGCGGGTCCCGATATTTCTGAGCAGCCATGTAGGACACGCCGCCGCGATCCACGGTGGGCTATCCAGCGTTACGACAGGGCATGTGGCCGGCGTGGGCGATCGCAGACATGGCGTTCGGCCAGGTTGAGGACTTCGGTGACGCCGTCAATACGGCAGACGTGTCGGGCTGCGACGGGCGGGACCACCCGGCCCTGGACGCTCACGGCCAGCTGGCCGTGAGCGTCCGCCAGGACGGTGAGATACCGGCCGCAACGGCCAGAGCAAGGACGAGCACACGCGGGTTCAGCATGCCACGGCAGGCGGCGTTACGACGGCCGCCTCTCGCTCGACGGCGGGCTTTGGTCTGCTCTGCACCGTATTCGGTGATGTACGCCATGGACAATCGCAGCACCGCCTGATAACCACGGGCCGTCGACACCACGATCGGCCGCTCTCCGGAGCGCAGCGCATCGAAGAACGCGTCCACCTCGCCAGGCGTCCACCGCCACCGCCCGCCGTCGCTTCGCCGGTAGGCTCAAGGTCATGACGGGTGATACCTGGAAGCTGGGCGGGGACCTGGACATCTCCCGGGTCGGCTACGGCGCGATGAAGCTGACGGGCTGGCCCCGGGGCGAGCGCCCCGACCGTGACACGGCGCTGGCGGTCCTGCGGCGCGCGGTCGAACTGGGTGTCAACCACATCGACACGTCGAACTACTACGCACGCGACGGCGTCGCGGCCAACGAGCTGATCAAAACGGCGCTGTACCCGTACCCTGCCGACCTGGTGCTGGTGACCAAGGTCGGCGCGCTGGTCGAAGGCCCCGACATCGCGCTGCCGCCGGCGCAGCAGTACGGCCTGACCGCTGACGGGCTGCGCCGGGGTGTGGAGGCCAACCTGAGCACGCTCGGCCTGGACCGACTCGACGTGGTCAACCTGCGGATGGGCGACCGCGGGCACAGCGAGTCCTCCATCGCCGAACCCTTGGAGACGCTGTCGCGGCTGCGCGAGGAGGGGCTCATCCGGCACCTCGGCATTTCCAACGTCTCCGTCGAGGACTTCAGACAGGCGCAGGGGATCGCGCCGATCGTGTGCGTGCAGAACGCGTACAACATCACGAACCGGGACGACGATCCACTGGTGGACGCGTGCGCGCAGGCGGGCGTGGCTTATGTGCCGTTCTTCCCGGTCGGCGGCGGCTTCCAGCCGATGACCGCCGAGCACCTCGGCATGGTGGCCGAGCGGCACGGCACCACCGTCGCGCAGGTCGCGTTGGCGTGGCTGCTGGCCCGCTCACCCAACATCCTGCTCATTCCCGGTACGGGATCGCCGGCGCACCTGGAGGAGAACCTCGCGGCAGCCGATCTTGTCCTCACCGCCGAGGACAGGGCGCTGCTGGGTTGACCGGCTGCGGCTAGAGCGGCATGGTCGTGGCGTTCACGGCGGTACCCCAACCAACACCGGGCCGCTCGGCTGAACCACTCGGTGGCCGCCCGGATGCCGTCGGCAGCTTCGGGCGCGTGCGGAGGCCGGGGAGTACGGTCGCGGACCGTCGCTCCTGCTGTCAACCACGCTGTCCGAAGCTGTGATGGTCAGTGTCGGGTGCCGGGCTCGGCTGCGCGGTCCGTTCAAACTCGGTCGAACTCGCCGACGCCTGTTCCGGCAGGCTCAGCTGCCGCAGCAGCCGCCAGATAGCGTCGTGATTCGACCAGTCTTCGAGTTCCCGGTAGATGGTCGCCGCATGCTTGAGGGCATCCCGGGCAGCGGCCACCGTGGTGTCGTCGCGCAGTAACCATTCGCCGCGTGCGCGGTGGTAGCGAGCCATGAGCGGCTGACCGGAGGGGCAGCCGGCCGCCAGGTGCCGGCCCAGATCCCTTTTCACGGCGTCGCACAGCCGCTCGGCCTCAAGAAGCTTGCCCGCTATGACCATGGCTCGGACAAGCAGGCACTGAGCCCGGATCACGCCGACGCGGTTGCCCATCACCTGGAACGTCACCACCGCCTGCGCGGCATGGCTGACCGCCTTCCGAGCCAGTTGCATCGGGCTGTCCGCGTCACGGGCCCGCTTCGTGCGGTCCCGGGGAGTGTCGTGGTACTGCTCGATGTACAGCCGCGCTGTGCGGTAGTGGACGGCGGCGCAGCGACGCAGATCGCCGGTACTCCGGTCGAGAGCATCGCAGAGACGGTGATGGGCTTCCGTCCACGAGTTGCGCCGCCGGGCCGCCTCGGACTGGTCGAGATCGGCCCGGAACTGGGACGAGTCGTCCATGCTCTCCCGCTCGCGGTCTGTGACTGGCTCGGTGTACCGATCGTTCTCGGCCTCAAGCAGGTTCAGTATCTGCCATTCGTCGCGATCGACGAGTGGGTCAACTAGCCGACGGGCGGTGGCGAGCTCGTTCCGGGTTCCGGCGTACGAGCCCATCTGCAAGAAGGCGAGCGCCTTCATTCGATGGACCTGGGCGAGGCGGAGTGTGGCGGCCGCAACTACCGCCGACTCCGAACCACCGTTGCCTGCCGAGACACTGCTCCCCGCCGGGACGCCGTTTCCGACTGGCATAGCGTTCGCCGGCAACGCCAGCGTCCGCGCCTCTGTCGCGATCTCCTTCAACTGTTCCAACGCCTCGGGATAGCGCTCAACCGCCGAGAGCAGGCCCGCTTGAGCCAGCGCCACGTCCAATGCCCCGATGCGGTCGCCTTCGGTGAGCGCCGCCCTGCGACCGACGATGAATGCTTCGATGCTCGTGTCCAGGTGCGGCTCCTCCGGCACCGCATCCTGCAGCCGCGCGGCCACGCGCCAACAGGTGGCGTGATCGTTGTTGGCGGCGGCGGCCAGCACGACCCGCACAAGGTTGCGGTACTCGAGCCGGATATCGCGTTCGGACCAACGGGAGGCTTGGTGGTGGGGACGACCGGCACCGGCGGTGCCTCCATGGCCTTCGGTGCCTTGGTCCGTGGTGGGGAGCACCACGGTTCGGGCGAAATCCCGGTAGGCGTCACTGAGGCGCCGCCGGGCGAGCTCGTGGGAATCCTGATTCGGCAGTTTGGCCAGGTGTGCCTCAACGAAAAGGCGTATCAGCGGGTTGAACTCGTAACGGGGACGGCCGGCGGCCCGGTTGGTCCGCCGCAGCAGCTGGGCGTCGTCGAGGGCCGTCAACGCGAGTTCGGCCTGGTGCTCGGACATGGCCATGAGCGGCCGCAGCACCCACGGGGAGAACGTGCGGGACTGCACGAGGCTGAGTCGGCACACGGCGGACTGCTCGTCGCGGCTCAAACGGTCGAACTCGGTCAGGATGCCTTCGAGGACGGTCCGGCCCGACCTGCCTTCCAGGCGCGCCAACCTGGTCGTGCGAGGTCGCAGGAGAGCAACGACGTTGCGCAAAGGAATGTGTTCCTCGACGACGCGGGAGCCGGCCGAGCGAATCGCCAACGGAAGCCGCCCACATAGTTCGACCGCCTCGATCGCGGCTTCGGCGTCCGCCATCCAATCGATGTCTGCGATGGCGCCCAGGATGTCCAAAGCGTCTTCCGCCGAAGGCACGTCCAGTTGCGTCGCGTACGACGGCGGCAGTTCGAGGGCAGGGGCGAGGTTGCGCCGGCTCGTGATGATGACGGTGCATTGCGGCTCGGCCGGCATGACTCTGGATACCTGGTCGTGGCTGCGGGCGGCGTCGAAGATGAACACCATCCGCCGTCCCTTGGTCAGTGTGCGCAGCAGCGTGCGCCGCCCTTCGGCGTCGGGTGGTATGTCGGCCTCGGGCCAGTGCAACCGGGTCAACATCTCCTTGAGAATCTCCGTCGGCGGGCGAGGTTCGGCCGCCTTGCGGAAGCTCACGGTCAGACAACCGTCGGGATAGCGGTCCTTGAGCCGTCGGGCCAGGGCTTTGGCCAATTCCGTCTTGCCGACGCCCGGCATGCCGTGCAGGCTCAGGATGGCCGGGCGGGTCCGGCTCCGCTCGGGACTGTCCGCGTCGCTGTGCTGCTCGTCGAGCTGGCCGATGAGGCGATCCAGTTCCGCCCGACGGCCGCGAAAGGAGCTCAGCGGCTCAGGAAACGGCGGCGGCCGCCGCAACGGACTGGCAATGTCGACCGTGTCGTCGGAGTCATCCGGCGCCGCTGGCTCGTCCGGTGCCGCCGGTCGCGGTGGTTGGCCGCCGACGAGAATCGACAGCGCGAGCGCAAGGCAGGCCAATACGGTCATCGCGATGGTCTCGAAAGCGAACGAGGGGCCACCGACGAAACCGAGGATGCCGGCGCTGGCGAGAACGAAGGCGCCCCCGATCCAGATCTTGGGCGTACGGAGACGTCGGGCTTGGCCGCACGCAATCACGATGCGGAGCCGGCCGTCACCCGTGGCAGCACGGCCGCGGGTAGCGGGTCGGCGGTGGGGATGAGCCGGCGGCGGGCCTCGACCTGGAAATCGCGTTCGTGTTCGAGCGCCTTGGCGGCCCGGGCAGGTTCCGCACCGGACCAGGTGATGTCTAGCGATTCGTAGATCCGGTGCGCAGTCGTCAACTCTCGCTCGGCCTCGACCAGGTGCCCGTGCAGCCGCCGAGCGCGCGCCAGATCCAGCGCGACCGAAGCAGCGACCCAGCGGTCGTCCAATGTGGCCAGTGTCTCCCGGGCTTCCTCCAGCACCGGCAGGGCGTCGCGGAACCGGTTCTCTTCGAGGTAGATCCGGCCGATCTCCCGCCGACAGCTCGCCGCGCCATAGCGGTGACGCATCGCGATGAAGAGATCCAACGCGGCCCGGGCGTGCTCACGGGCCTGTGGCAATTGGGGGCGTCGCCGCGCCACGCGGGCCTGTTGCAGGCCGGCCCAGGCCTGCCACAACCGTTGGTCTTCTGCCTTGGCCGCGGTGCTGGCCCGGTCGGCAGCATCCTGGGCGAGGTCGAGCGCCCGGATCCGGTGGTTGTCGCCGTCGTACGCCTCCACCAGGACGACCGATCGGGCCCAGGCAATGCTCGCCTCGAGCCCACTATGGACAATGCCCGTCTCGGGTACGTCGTCCAAGAGCCGGATCGCGTCGCCGATATCTCCTCGCAGGGCCCGGGCCACGGCCAGCTCCCGTACAATCCGGATCTCTTCGCCGTGGTCACGCAGTTCATCGGCCACCGACCGGGCGCGGCTCAATGCTTGCACGGCCTCGTCCAGGCGCCGCTGCCGCCAGAGGAGACGGCCCTGGCAGCGCAAGGCGCGCGCGCTGGCGGCCGGGTGGTGGCCCACGAGAGCGAGTTGGGACATCTCTCTCGCGTCGTCGATGCTACCCACCTCGGCCAGGACCTCGGCCAATGCCGCGAGTACGAGTCGCTCGCCCGCCTCGGCCTCGTCGTCAGGCCTGTCCGGTCCACCGTGGACCCGTTCCCGGGCCAGCGCCAGCGTGTCGCGGGCCCGGCTGAGCGCATGGGTGAGTTTGCCGCGTTCCAAAGTGGCGTACACGTCGGTGTTCAGCCTGTCCAGCAGCGGTTGGAGACTGCGGGCCTCGCGGGCGTCATCGAGGCGACGGTGTGCCGCGGCGCGGTGGGCGCGCAGATCCGCCGCCGGCCACAGGGCCTCCGCGTAGTCGTGGACGTGATCCAATACCCGGAACTCGGCGATCCCGGTCGGGTCATCGGTGGCGTGTTCGAGCAAGCGGGCGTTGACGAGCCGGTCGCACAGTCGCCACGCCGTCTGTTCGTCGATGCGGGCCGCGTCGGGACCGTCCAGGAGCGCGACGAGCATCCACGGCTGGAACACGGGCTGCTCGAGCAGACCGAGGGCCCGCAGGGCGCGCTGCTCGTCGTCGGCCAGCAGGGCGAAGCTCAGGTCGAGCGCCTGGTGTCGCGGGTCCTTGCTCGGGTCGGCTGGCTGGCTGAGCATGGTTTCGGCGATCACACCGGCCGGCCAGTTCTTCCCGTTGGCCAGTGCGGCCGCGGTCAGTTGGAGGGCGAGGGGGTAGCCGGCCGCCCGGCGCACCATTTCCTCCGCGGCCCGGCGGAGGATTTCCTCCGTCTCCCTCTGGCCGGCCGTGGGTACGGTGACGAGCTGTTTAAACAGCTTCATCGCGTCATCGGATGCGAGCGGTCGAAGCTCGATCACATCGGCGGCAGCGAGGTCCGGCCGCCGCCGGGAGGTCATCAACACCGCACAAGTCGGGCTGGTGGGCATCAGTTCGTCGACGAGTGCTTCGGACTCCACCCCATCCAACACGACCAGCACCCGGGCACCCCGCTCATCGATGTCGGTCAGTTTGCGGTACATCTTACGCAGCGCGCTCAGCTCACTCGGTCGCTGTTCGCCGGCCGCCAGCAGAGCGTCGACAAAGCCGCGAAGGACAACGTGGGTCGCTTTGGCGGAATGCGTGTGGCCCCACAGGTCGGCGAAGAGCACGCCGTCGGGAAAGAGATCGGCTGCGGCATAAGCAGAGCGGATAGCCAATGCCGTCTTGCCCACCCCGGGGTCGCCGTACAACGCGATGATCCTCGGACCGGGGCCGGGCGGGGCTTCGAATCTTGTCCGGATCATTGCGATCTCGTCATCACGGCCGACCAACTCCGGAACCGGTGGTAGCTCGAACGGGATGATGTATGTCCGGCGGGTAGTGGTCGGCCGGTCGTCCGCGACGTCTGTGGGCAGGGAGTCGGCCGGCGCTCGCCGTCCCGGCCGCAATAACCGGAACAGGGCGTACAGCCGCCAGAGTTGCAGCGCGGTGAGCAGAGCGCTGAGGCTCACCACCACGGCTGTCGAGATCGTATTCCCGGCCGTGAAAAAGACTATGGAAGCCGCGGTCACCACCGCGATGAACATGATCGCCCCGACGGCACGTAACCAGGCCGATACCACGATGACTCCATCCGGTCGAGTTCCCTCATGGTCGCTGAGGTTGGCAAATGCGCGCATCCGCTGATCGGATCGAATGTCAGGTCCTGAGAAATCGATGGATATCAGACCGAACGGGTGAGGTCGGTCGGCTCGCGCCCGACTAGAAAGACTAGTCATCGGAAGGAGGAATGGCATGGACGTGATCCGCGTGGCCGGGATCTACGCCACCAAATGGCGATACCCTCTGGTCGCGGCCGATCGTGTGCAGGCGCTGGGATTCAAGAACACCAGGCTGGAGGACTTCGAAATCCACTTCGGCGAACTCTTGCCGCGGCTGCCCCGGCCTATCGCGATCCGCAAGCTCACGGCGGAGCAGGTCTCGTTCCGGGCCGACCTCGACGTGATGGTGGTCGCAGCCGACGTGTTTCTGTTCGTTCTGCCGGCAGATCAGGTTGTCGCGGCGTTCACTGTGGAGTGCCAGACGACAGCGGTCAGCGTCGATCCGACCGCAGCGGCCGAGCTACTCGACGAGTTCACCGACGACGCGTTCACGATCGACGACTGGAGCCTCACCGACTTCTTGTCGAGTATCGCGCCGCTAGGCACCGAGCCCGACGAGCCCTCGAAGGAACCCACCGGACCGGCGAAGGAACCGGCGCCGAAACCGAGGCGCTGGCTCAAGCGTCGGGCCGAAAAGGCCAATCAGATCGACCCGCCCCCGCCGGTCCAGCTGACCGAGCGCCATCACATCGTGTACGTGGACGATCAAGCCTGGCTGGCACCTGGGACGATCGAGCAGTTGGTCCACCTCCGGCAGCCGCGGTTCTGGAAGGAGTTCGTGCAGCGCAAGGACCCGCCAGAGCTCAACGAACGCGGTCATCGGGGCGTCGTCACCACCAACGTCAGCTTCATCCAGGGCCACGGTTCGCTGCTGGAGGGCAGCATCTTCATGTCGACCGTCCAAGCGGTGGGCACGCTGTCGCGGTTCCGTCAGATCTGGGACCGGGCGTACGACCAGGTGCGGCAGTTCCGAGCCGAGAAGCAGACCGACGAAAACGGCAAGCAGACTCGCGACGACCTCGAGATCCTCGTCGATTTGCTGGGCAACCTCGAGTTCGATCTCACGTTCAGCGTCGAGTTTCCGCTCATGCGAATCGAAAGCTACCACTCCGCGCTTTCGGAGGTGCTCGACCTCGACGGCCAGGCCAACCGGCTGAGTAGCATGTTCTCCCAACTCGGCGGTAGCATCCGGTCGGAGATCACTGCGGTCGACATCCGGCAGGCCCGCAAGGACGATCTCCGGCGTCAGCGCAACGATGTCGCCTTCAACGTCTTGGCCCTGTTCGGCGTGTCGATCGGTGTATTACTGGCCTTCTTCGGCGCGAGCTCCGCCGACATCGATCCGAAACTGTCGATGTTCAACATCGGGGCATACTGGATCGAGTATCTGGCGGCCTTCGGTCTGGGGCTCCTTCCCCTGGGCGTCCTCGTGCTCTCCCGGGCTGTGACGAGCAGGCGCCAGCGACGCGAACAGGATCGTCACGCCAAAGAGATCAAGCGGTCTCCATACTCTCAGCTGCCGGAGATCCGGCCCTAACGTAAGCGCCCCCCCCTCCTCTCCCTCCCCTCCTCTCTTCCCCTCCTCCTCCCCTCTTCTCCCTTCCTCCCCGTCTTCCCCCCCCTCTCCCCCCCTCTCCTCTCCTTCCCCCTCCCTTCCCCCTCCCTCCTCCTCCCCTCCCTCTTCTCCCCCCCTTCTTCTCCTCCTCCTCCACTCCCCCCTCCCCCCCCTCCTTCCTCCCCTCTCCCCCTCTCTCCCTTTCCCCCCTCCGCCCTCCTCCCCCTTCCCCTTCCCTCCCTCCCTCTCTCCCCTCCTCTCTCCTCCCCCTCCCTCCTCCCTCCCCCTTTCTCCCCCCCTCCCCCCCCCCTTTCCCCCCCCCCCCCCCCCCCCTCCTCCCCCTCCCCCTCCCCTCCCTCCCTCCCCCCCCTCTCTCCCCCTCTCCCTCTCCCTCCCCCCCTCCTTCCCCCTCTCCCCCTTCCCCCCCCCAGAGCCGGTGTATTCGTTGGTCAATTTCAGCCTGATTGTCCTATCTGACAGTAGTCCCTTAATCGGTCCACAGTGGATGGTGTAATTCCAGTCCCCGCGAAAGTCCGGCCGGGTAGAGGGAACGGCCTTGAGCTGCGCGTTGCTGACCTTCACCCCGATGGGGTAGTTGTTCGCTGATCGGGGGCAGCGCCGATATCCGCCGTTGATTACGCAGGTTTCAGCGGGCCACTGATCTTCACAGGCCGAGTGTGATCGGGTCGGAGGGTATCCCGGACGTGAGCAAGTCGGTCAATGGTGTGGCAAGGTCACGGGGCGAAAACAAGTCAGTTCCGGTGTAATCGACGATCTCAGAGAGCTGCCACCATCGAAAGCCCGCGCAGGTGCTCTTCAGCAGCGAGTTGGTGATCGGTGAACTGGCCTTGAGGCTCGAAGTGGGTGGCGCGGACGAGGAAGTAGTCGTTGACGATGCCGTCGAAGCGGGGCGCATGATCTGCGCTAACGACTACTTGATGCCAGACGTGCGGTGGATCGATGGTGGCAACCAAGCCGGTTTCCTCTCGCAGCTCACGGCGCAGCGCGGACAGCCCGTCCTCACCTGCTTCTATGCCGCCACCTGGAGCAGCCCAGACGGCCTGTGCTCCGTTCGGGACCGCCGGGTGGGGGAAAACGAATCGGCACAGCAGGACGCGGTCATCTTCGTCGAGGATGATCGCGCGGGCGGAGGCTCGAAGGTTCAGTGACATGGCAGACTCCTGATTCTGTGCGCGTGGTACCGCAAATGATGGCGAGAGAGCACGGTAACGCTTCAATAGGCCCGGTCCTTGACGGTGATCGTCGTTCTTGTCGGTTGGCGACAGCACCCGACCCGGGCGTGCTCACTGGCACCGGGGTGCTGCGGGGTGTCCCCCGTCCCCCGCGCTGATCAGCATGACTCAACAGCGCGACACATCAGCGCGGGGCGTCTGGTCATCCCATCGCGTCGAGGTCGCGGACGGCGAAGCTGCGGTGCGCCCACTCCTCGTTGAAGATGACCCGCAGGCACGCCGAGGCGGCGCGAGGGCCGGGCGACGGCCAGCCGGGCGGGGCGTTCGGCTCGCGTACCCGGTCCAGGTCCTCCTGGGTGACGGTGGCGAGGAACTCCCGTACCTCGGTCATGCGGCCGGCCCGGACCGCCACCACCTCGGCGAAGCTCGGATCGGCACCCATGTCGATGCCGAGGTCCGCACCGTTCGTGATGACCGTCGCCGGCAACCCGAGCGGGTGGTACGGCCGTTCCCGGCCCAGTACCGCCTGACCGAACCACAGGTCGGTCGCCATCACCAGATGCCGCAGTGTCTGGACGAACGACCACTCCCCGTCGACCGACCGGTGCAGATCCTCCTCCGGCAGTGACTCCGCCCGCGCCATCGTCGGCGCCCAGAACGCCTCCACGGTTTCCCACGCGGTACGCATACCGTCCGGTGTGGACGGACGCAACTTCGTGCGCTCCGGGTTCCACCCGCTTCAGTGGTCCGAAGGATGATGTATCCACTGACGAGAGTCGCGATCAGAAGCGCCCCGGGGCCACCGCCTTCTTTGCGATGGCAGTCATCCGTTGGTAGTTCCCTAGATTGCCCATCCGCGCATCCCTGCTCCCAGCCCTACCCGAGCGATTCTATCGACTGGACCAAGATGACTACGCCGACCCTGCGCGCCGGTCGAGGCCACCGCCGAGCGCGATCCGCTCCCGGGGCGGGCACTTCGTGTTGGGAGCCAGGCAGCCCTTTGAAGATCATTAGGCTCGGGGTTGTAGGGGAGAATACGGCCTGGTTCGCATACAGGCACTCCGCCAGTTAAAGGCCTAACTACTGCATCTGGTGCAACATTCACGCCGTTCAGAAACCCGTGGCGCAGCAGGGGCTTTCGTACCTCGTAGCGTACTCGGCGCGGGGTGTCATCCATGCTCGCATCATGCCAGCCCGCGGAGCGACTCAGCCTGCGCGTTACCGCCGACCGACCCGAGCGTCGATGCCGTCCTCGGGCGGGTACGAGGCGATCTCGGCTGCCCAGTCGTTCGCTGCTCTTAGCATCGCCTCGCGCGGGATCCAGGAAGAAAAGGAGAAGGGATCGCCTGACCGGGTGTGCTTCCGCCAGGGCGGCGAGAATTCGAGGTCCAGGCTCGTCTGCAGTTCGATCTCGTTCGTGTCTGACCCGGTGACGATGAAGGCCAGGTTCGGCTCGGTGAACTCGATGCTGACTCGGCCCGCCTCGCCTTCGCCGTCTGGCTGGGCGAGGCTGCGAATCCAGATTTCCAGGTCCATGGCCTCTGACCCTCAGCGCTGCCACCGCTCCACATCCCTTGTCGGGAAGTCCGTCCCCTCGATGACCACCGCTTCGACGTTGGCCCTCTATGAGGAGTTCGGGAGCTGGTCAGTCAACAACTCCCAGCTCAACGCCATAGCCATCGTGGCCGATCAACGCATCGCTACAGCATTTCACACCGGACATAGTGGGTCGGCCGATGCAACGCGACTGGCCGGTCGAGGCCGCATTCGTGCTGGCCAGAACCCGATCGTCTCGTTCGTCGCGCGGAGGAGTATGACCTGGTTCCTATACAAGTATTCCGCCATCTTCTCTCGGCAACGCCGAACAGACCAGCGACCCCCCTTCCGTCCGCACGCGGCATGCAGGTGCGGCCGTAGGGCGCGACCCGTGTCCTTGAGCCGAGGCGCCTCAGCGTCAGACCGAACCGCGCGCCGCATAGCGACCGCGGGCGCCGCCACGCTTTCACTGTCAAGAAGGGACAACGTACGTTGCATGATCGAGTGAGTTATCCGCATCAGTAACTCCGTCGAGCTCGCAGGCCTGCTGCTCCGACTCGTGGGCTTCCAGCCCAGCCACAGTCTGGTCATCATCTTCTTCCGGAACTCCCGGCTGCTCGTCTGCACCCGAGTGGATTTGCCCACCAGGCACCCGCGACCAGGCACCGTTCAGCTCAGCGCTCGTGGACCTCGCCGCGAACATCGCCGGTCATGGCGTCGACGCGGCGATACTGGTCGGTTACGGATCCGTGGACCCGGTAGCCGCCGCTGTACGAACCGGAGCCGGCGCGGTCAGCGACGCCGGCATCATGGTTCTGGAGGCGCTACACGTTGACGACAACCGCGTCTACGGGTTGCTCTGTGACAATCCGCTGTGCTGTCCGCTCACGGGGACGGCATTCGACCCGGCGACCACCGTCGCCGCGGCCGCAGCAACCTACGCCGGGCTCACTGCGCCCCGACAGGGAAAGCCTCGCCGCTGGCACCGACCACCGGCGCGGACCGCAGCGCCTTCACCAAGGCCACGCGCATCGCCATGGCAGACATCGATCGCGTCCTACGTAATGCCACCACACCAGATGAAGACCTGCTCAGATGGCGCAGACCGTGTGGACCCAGGCCGCCGTTGCCAGCCAAGCCGGCGAACAGCCGGCAACGAACCCGACATTTTCTGCAACACGGGCGCGACCGCCCACTCGGCCCGCGGTCGACGAGCAGCCCGAAGCCCCGGATGAGAAACCTGGCTCACGTCCGTTAAACGCGTCACGGGCGCAACCGTTACGGATCAACCATGTGCGAAGCGCGGATCTAGTACGAGCCGCGTATCGCGTCATAGAAGGCCATCTCGCAGAAGCTTCATCGCGATCCTCGCTATCATCCCCATTGTCAAGGTTCTTTCGATCGTCAATATTCGACAGCTGACGGTCGGCTACGAGATTCGACGGCTCGACCGCCGGAACATTGCTAGCGTCGATGCCATGGTGATCGGACTGAACTTCTTCGCCACGCCCGTTGCGGTAGGCGTCCGTCTGGCTCGTGGGCGACGTCAAGCAGGCCACGGTGTTCGTTCCTCTAGAGATCGAACTCGCCAGCCCGTCAGCCACATCGATAGCCGCCGCAGTGTTTCGACGAACTGGCCTGCGGTCAGGTGGCCGGGTCGCGCGTACCTGGATCGCCGGACTTCGAGTACCTTCTTTGCAGCTACTGATCGGGCACTACACCGGCCGGCCGACAGCGCGTCAACGCCGAGGTCCGCGAACAACTACGACAGACTCCGCCTCCACAGGCCTGGTCGCGCCAACCGGCTAATCGTCGTAGTAGACACCCTCTTCGACGCCTTGGCGATTCCCTGCGCGCAGATGCGGCGCTATGCCGCTCACTTCGGCCGGTATGTCCGGCACGAGCCACCTGGCCCGATCGCCGCTCGCGACAGTCCACTCCTGATCCGACCCCCGATGCTCGGGATGCACGATCAAGGAAGGCGGCTGCACCGGCCGTAGCGACGCTACACGCAACCTGTGGCTGCCGCACACGGGCGCCAGCCGGTCGGTGCCGTCGTCGGTTCTTTATGTGTTGCCGCACCTCACGCAGAACTGACGAGCGATCATCGCCGCCAGCGCTGGATCACATATGCGAACCAGCCAACAGACTTCATTGCTGGTAGCCCCGGAGCGGGCGTCGACGCTCATCGCCTATCTCGCTTCGCAGGTCGCACAACGACGCCGACAGGGTGCCGTTTCTGGTGATCCTCCGCGATCTCTACGAGTCTCTGCGCGTACGGGATCGGACAAATACTCAGCTACTCACCGCGGTCGCGCGGGCTCCGTACAATGTGGACCTGACCGACGAGGCCACCGAGTATCTTCTCCTCAATGGACGAGCGGTCGTGTTTCTCGACGGCCTCGACGAGCTTACGGATGTGGCGTTACGCCGCCGGGTCGCGGACCTCGTACATGGTTTCGTCTCGGCGTATCCATTGGTCCCTGTCGTCGCCACGTCGCGAACCGTCGGCTACGCGGACGCTCCCCTGGAACGCGGCCTATTCCGGGCCTGTCTGATCGCGCCGTTCGACACGAAGCAAGTGTGTCGGTACGCCGAGAACTGGTTCGCCGCCGACGACAGCGCCCCGGCCAACGAACGCGATCGTCTGCGGGAGGCGTTCCTACGTGAAAGCACAGCCATCAGCGATCTGCGTTCCAGCCCGCTGTTGCTGTCGCTGCTGTGTTCCATGTATTCCTCCGAGCAATTCATCCCCCGCAACCGGGCGCAGGTGTACGAGCGCTGCGCCATCATGGTGTTCGACCGCTGGGACTCGATGCGGGGTATCACGCTGCCGGTCGAGTTCGAAGGCAAAGTTCGCGGCGCGGTGCAGGCGTTGGCCTGGCACATGTTCGTTCGCGACGATGCCGCCGAAATGCCTCGAGGCAAGGTCCTGCGCATCATCGTCGACTACCTGGTCGCGAAACGGTTCGACGAGGATGACGCTCGGGCTTTGGCGAACGAGTTCCTAGCCTTCTGCGCTGGCCGGGCCTGGGTCTTGGCCGAGGTGGGATCTACTGACACAGAACCAATCTACGCATTCGCCCACCGCACGTTCCTTGAGTACTTCACCGCTGAACACATCGCTCGCCACCATCCAACCCCGGAGCAGACGTGGTCTGTCCTGCAGCCGCACCTAGGCGACAGCCGATGGAGCGTCGTGACACACCTCGTAGTTCAGCTCATTGAGCGAGGTGTCGAAGACGGGGCTGAGGCTTTGGTCAGGCTCGCACTGGCTCGTGATGGCTCATCGGATCCTTCGCGAGTGGCGTTCGCCGCCGACGCCTGCGGCCTCGTCGGACTCTCCCCTGACGTCATCGCCGCCGCAGCACACGCCGCTATCGATTGCCTCTGCGCCTGGCCACTGCGTGACCGGATCAGCGTCTGGTTTGTTCCCGAAGTGGACGAGCCAGATTAAACACGCACGACGATCCGCTGTATGCGATCCTGCACGGCAGCCTTCGAGGAAACCTGCCACACGTCCGAAAGATGCTCCACCAGCGGCTCGGGGCCCTCGCCTCGGCCGGCGCTGAGACCGGGCTCTACGTGATCGACAACCTCACCCGTTGTCAGCTTTCTGAGGACGCGCAGCGCACAGCAGTCTGGAGCGCTCTGCGCGAGGAGCTCATCGAAGCCAATCTTGCGGCCTTCGATGATTGGAGACGACGATTGCCCGCGGCGATCGCCGAAAGCCGAGCGGAACCCGATAGGGCTGGAGTCGCGCGCCAACTCGTCCAACGATTCGGCATCGCGTCGGCATACACGTCGGACGCCGTTCTGGCCGGCTGGACGTACCCGTTCGCGCTTGAGGTGATCGGGGCCGGCCGCGGCGATCTGTTTCCCATAGCGGCGGCCGAACTACGCGATGAGCTCCTGAACACGGCAACGCCATGGCTCGAATCCCCAACCCCTCGGTGGCGGCAATCCGCCCACACCCCGTGGCAGCTGAACGAACTGTCGGAACTGCCCTGGCCTACTGTGGGAAGCGACATCGCGACAGCCGCCGTCCTCGTTCTGCCCTACCTGGAGGCGTGGGTACAAGCGAACACGTCGGAAATCCCCGCCGGGCTGCCACTCCTTCTCGTTGGCCTTGCCGGGCGGAGGCAGGCTTTGGTCGGCGACGGGACTCGCCGTCGAAACCTACGGCAAACATCGAAGAGTTTACGAGAACTGCCCGACAACTCGCGGAATTCCTGCTCGTGGAGCAACGGCGACGTCAGCGTACTCGGCCCAACGGGCGCATTGGATGAGGCCGCTGGAGATGGCTGAGCGGGCTGGAACCTCACCTCTGACGGCGCCGAGTGGATCCACACCGTCGTCAAGGAGAAGGCGAAACGGGCCAAGCTGTGCATGGACCCGTTCCACGTCGTGCAATGGGCTACCAAGGCCATCGACGCGGTCCGCCGGCGGGTCCAGGGTGACCTGACCCGCGCCGGCCGGCCCGAGCAGGCCACATCGCTCAAAGGGAGCCGGTGGGCGCTGCTGAAGAACATGCTCGAACTCACCAGCGACCAAAAGACCACCCTGGCCAGCATCCAGCGCGATAACAAGGTGCTCTACCGCGCCTACCTGCTCAAAGAACAACTGCGATACGTATTCCGCGCCGGTCCGTCAGCCAGGCCAAGAGCCTGCTCGGCGGCTGGCTCGCTTGGTCAAGCGCAGCCGCATCCCCGAGTTCACCGCCGTCGCCACCAGCGTCGAGAAGATACGCGACCTGATCTGGAACACACTGAACACCGGACTGTCCAACGCACTGTCAGAGGCCACCAACAACCACTTCCGCCCACTCACCCGCCGCGCCTACCGGCTACCACAGCGCCGAAACGCTCATCGCCATGAGCGAACTCACCCTCGGCGGACCCTGCCCACCGCTACCCGGCCGCACATAGACAACGTCCACACAGGACACGACATGGTCAACCCACCCACGAGAACGGCAGGAGATCCACTCGACGCCCTCGCCGATCATGCTGAATCCGTCACCGCCAAGTCCGTACCCGTCATACGTCCCGGCGATCGACACCGATACCGCCAGTTCGCAGCCCGATGGGCGGTTGCGGGAAGCGAGTCCAGGTCGGACAGCGACCGGTCGGCGCTGCCACCTGTGCATTTGCGGATGACGGTCGTTGCGCTCTACCTGACCCTGCCGGCGGCCGGCTTGCGGCAGGAGGACGAGGACGAAGACTGGCGAGCCGACCTTCGGTGGTTGGTATGGGACATCACCGGTAGAGGACCTTGCCACCTCGGTGGCAAGCCTGAACGACGATCCGCCGAGCGCCATCTTCCTGGGCGTCTCCCTCTGACACAGTCGGCGCGATCATGAGCCGCGACTACCAGGATCGACGGATCATTGCCTGGGTCGAGGTCGACGACATCGTCACGTCGCTCGCCGACGTCGTCCAACACAGCGGGGACCGCGATCGGCGAGGTCCACGAACTGCCCGGTCAGGGACGGGTGGCCTACTTCGGCGACCCGACCGGGACCGTATGGGGTCTACGTCAGCTGTGAGCCCGCCTCAAAATCTGTCGCGCGACCGGTCTGGTGGAAGGCGTTGTTGATGGCTTTGTTGGGCGCGTCGGGATCGTTTTCAGCCATGTCACTCCCGGAGGGCATGGCGCTGGGAAGTCCGAAGAGCCCGAACAACGTCGGGTCGACGAACGTCACGCAGTGCCGGATGAGGCTCGCCCGTACGGTGAAGACCTGCAGTGAGTGGGACCGAACTGTCCCGGTTGCCTGATCCGGGGCATACGCGGCGAGGGCCGGGCTGCCGTTGGCGTACACGAAAAGCAGGCGCCAGCCCGTCCCACGCATGGCGAAGACCCGCTCCATGAATTCGCCGTAGTGCGATGGACCGGCGAACCACAGCGGCACCGGTGGCATCTCCAAACTCACGTCATCGGCAAACAGTTGGGTCAGGCCGGGCACGTCCGCGGCCTCGAATGCCGCGAGATAACGCTCGACCACAGCGCGCTCGGTTGGGTCGGCCGGCTCGTGCAGGTCCTCGAGCACCGGACCCGCGGCCCGCAGAGTTGCCCGGGCGCGCTGCAGACTGCTGTTCACTGAAGCCACGGTCGTGGAAAGGACTTCGGCCACCTCGGCCGCTGAGAGTTGAAGGACCTCGCGCAGCACCAACGCGGCGCGTTGTCGCGGAGGCAGGAGTTGGACAGCGGCGACCAGGGCCAGCCGTAGCCCGGCGCGTTGCTCGACGGTGTCCGCGGGGTCGCCGAGTCGACCGTCGGGAAACGGTTGCAACCACGGGACGTCGAACCTCGGCGTGAGCGGCACCTGTGGATCGTCGCCGGCAGGGCCTAGCCCTCTCGGCAACGGCCGCCGAGCCCGTCCCTCCAACGCGGTGAGGCAGGCGTTCGTGGCGATCCGGTGCAGCCAGGTACGCAATGAAGCACGTTGCGGATCGTATTGGTCGGCTGCTCGCCACGCTCGCAGCAACGTCTGCTGGACGATGTCCTCGGCCTCGTCGACGGAGCCGAGCATGCGGTAGCAGTGGGCGAGCAGGTCCCGGCGGAATGCCTCGTATTGCTCGTCGCTGACGTGTCGTGTCGCCGCCTCCGTCACGCCGGCGAGCCTACGCCGGAACCGAACGGATCATTCTTCCCGGGAGCGATGAGTTTGCCGCACGGCGCCGGTATGTGTTGATGACGGTGACCGCATCGGCCGCCGCGGTGGAAGGGAGCCCGTGATGGGCGACGTGATCGTTATCCAGTTCTCCACGCTCGACGGCGTGGTCTCTGACCCCGATGGACGCTGGGGCACCGGCCACGGCGGCTGGGCGTTCCGGTACGGGCCAGGCCCGGTCAGCGACGACAAGTTCCGTCTTGGTGAACGGATGGAACGGGCCGTCCAGGTCTACGGCCGGCGGACCTGGGAACACTTCGCCCAGCTCTGGCCGACCCGAGACGGGGACTTCGCCCAACGCATGAACGCCGCCGCGAAACGTGTCGCCACCCGTACCGGCATTGACGAGACCGCTTGGTCGAACTCGGCCGCGATCGCCGGCGATCCGCTGGCCTGGATCACTGACGAGCGCACTCGACGCGACGTGGTCGTCATCGGCAGCCTGAGCCTGGTGCATACACTGGCCGCGGCCGACCTGATCGACGAGTACCGGCTCATCACCTTCCCGACCGTGGTGGCAACCGGCGACCGGCTGTTTGAAGCGGGCACGCCCGCCAACTTCCGGTTCACCGTTGTCGAGCCCTTGGATGCGGCCGCGCTGACGATCCTGCGCCGCGAGCACAGCGAAGCCCAATAAGGTCCGCGAACTCGCGACCATGACTATCGCACGTGGACCTTGTGCGACATGTGGCCAGGTGAACATGATGCGTGGTCAGGTTGGATCTGGCTGGAGACGGTACTTCGCGCGGACTTCCAGATCCGGAGTTTCCAGTGGGCGGCATGCTTGCGACGGTACGAGTCGGGCTCCATCTCGATGGAGACTGTAGAAACAACGGTGGTGCGCCGCGAGGCGCTGATGTTCCGGATGGAGGTGCAAGACCTTCATCTCCTGGCCGTCGTAGCGGTCGGGTGAAGCAGGCGGCAGCCTGTGCCACGGGTTGGTGGTGGGGGTGGGAGCAGCCGCGACGGCACCCCATTGGTCGCGTTTGGCGTCGGTGCGCCGGTACACCGTGCCGAGGGCGATGCCGGGTGTCGCGGCTAGGCTAGGTCGGCGAGTACGGTACGCATGACCTGGTTGCGTAGAGCCTTGTGGCGGTTCCACCCGCGGCGGGTACTGGGGTTGCCGTGGGCGCCCGCGAAGTGCGTGGCGTGGAGTTGGTAGTGGGGTGGGATCGCGTGCTCGATGTGTAGCTTCTCGCGCAGTGCGGTCCAGGACTGCCAACCGTTGCGCCACGTGGCCGCGTCACACTCGAGCCATCTTGTTGACCGGACTACGGCGAGATCAGTCAGCGTGTCGATTCTCGGCCGCCCTCGTCGCGTCGCGCATCCAGGCCGGTTCGTCCATGGCGGCAGATGCTACGGATCCCTCGCCGGTCAGGCGACCGACTTTGGGTCTGTTGCGGACGATGACGTGCCGTCGCGGTGGCAGTCCGGCAACATGCCGTTGCGCACGACCGCTCCGTATGGGTGGGCTTGGTGTCGGTCGCGGTGACCATCCAGCGCTTTCGACGTCGCCCCGCACCGTCAGGGTCGTTGCGGAGCCCCAGGTACCGCCTATCGAGTCCGCTTCGACGCACAGGCGATGCAGGTCGCGGCCGTTGGACGAGCGTCGAGGCGTTCGTCTGGGATCGGCTGGTCGCACCGCTCGCAGCGGCCGTAGGTGCCGTCGGCCAGTCTGCGCGCGGCGACGTCGAGGTCGTCCAGCCGGGACCGGGCCTGATGCAGGAGCGAGGCGATCTGAGCGCGTTCAAACGCGATCGTCTGGCCCTCCGGGTCGTGTTCGTCGTCGGTAGCTACCGCGGTGGCAGCCCCGATGATGTCGTCGAGTGCCCGGGCGAGCTCGTCGATCTGGGTGAGGGTGCTGGCCCGTCGGGCGGCCAGCCGCGCCTCGACTCCGGTCCCGTACGTGTGCGCCACGGACCAACGGTACGTCGGGCAGATGCGGGGATACCGGCTGCGTTGCACGCATCACAGTTCCAGGTCTTTCGCGGATCCGCTCCCAGGCCACGTGATCGACCTCACGCTGTTCCCGCGTAGGGTCAGCCGATGACTGCGTACGACATCGCCACTGAGCTGCCTCCCATCGAGCAGTTGAGTGAGCGCTGCAAGCACGGCTGTTTCAAGATCGACGATCTTGTTAGCAGAGTCTGGGGTCTCGTGTGGACGGACGCGGTGTGCGATTCGTTGCTGGTGAACTGTTCGGCGTGGTGTGTCGTGTTCGGAACGTGGTGAAGCTCCGGTAGTACGAGGGAGTCCCTATCAAAGACTTTCTCGACAACCGGAGCTTCGTTGTCTGATTCTGCCACGGCGTGCCTCGATGACGCGGCCGCACTGCATGTGTTGTCGTCCCGGTTCGCCGGACCCGGCGCGGATGCCGGTCCCGAGGTGACTGTGGTGCCTGCCGATCTGCTGGACCACTTGATCCAGATTCCTGATTGGCGTGCGCGGAGGTGGGTGGAGCATCCCCTCGCGGCGGTCCTGGCCTTGTGCGCGGGGGCGGTCGTGGCTGGGATGCGTGGCTTCACCGCGATCGCGGGCTGGGTACGTGACGTTCCGGCCGATGTGCTGAGAGCGGCCTACGCCCGCTGTGGTCACTCTGACGCGGGCAACGGCCCGTCGAAGGGCACGCTGTGGCGCGTGCTGACCGGTACGCCGGGCGATGCACTGGACGCGGCGATCGGCGCGTGGTTGCTGCGCGGTACCGCTTTTCGCTCCGAGTCGGATCCGGACACCGGCCCGGATCGCAACGCGCCCGGGGACCTGGTGGCGGTCGCGGTCGACGGAAAGACGGTCCGCGGCGCGGTCGACGCGGACGGTGCCCAGGTGCACCTGTTGGCCGCGATGACTCACGAGAAGGGCCTGGTCGTGGGTCAGACCGACGTCGCGGCGAAGACGAACGAGATCCCGATGTTCACCGAGCTCCTCGACGGTCTGGACCTCACGAAGACGATCATCACGGCGGATGCTCTCCACACCCAGCGGGCGGCAGCGACATATCTGCACCAGCGTCATGCCTTCTTCGTGTTCACCGCCAGAGAGAATCAGCCAAATCTCCTCAACGCTCTGGATGCGTTGCCGTGGACCACCATCCCGATCCAACACGCCACCACCGAACGCGCTTATGGCCGCATCGCCACCCGCACCATCCAGGTCATGCCCGCCCCGAAAGACCTGCCGTTTCCCCACGATGAGCAAGTCTGGCTGATCGAACGCGGCGTCACCGACCTGCGCGGCAAGTCTCTGTCCAACGTCGCCGCCCTCGGCATCACCAACCTCACACCCGCCCAAGCAGGCCCGGCCCGCCTCGCCGAACTCGTCCGCGACCACTGGGGAATCGAGTCACCGCACTGGATCCGCGACACCCTCTACCGCGAAGACGACTCCACCGCACACACCGGTTCCGGACCCAGAACCATGGCCGCACTCAGAAACCTCGCCATCGGAGCCATCCGACTCTTTGGCCGAAACGACATCAGCGAAACCACCCGCTGGGCACACCGCGACATGCGGCGCCCCTTTCGCATCCTCGGCATCACATGATCACCGATCTTGAAACGGCCGTGTCCGCGCCTCACCTTGCAACTGGTGCGTAGTCAATATGGCCCTATCCGCATAATCCGGTGCGAATTGGTAGGATATTCGTACCAACGTTTGACGGGAATAGCTTTCGTTTCTTTTGGCGGGCAGTCAAATAACGCAGGTAGACGGCCGCAGTTCGCACTGACATCCTGTAATCCAAACCGCCGATCTTGTCAGCTGGTGCGCGTATTGCACGACGATCAGGAGCTGTCCATCCCCCCACGCACCCAGGGTCCCGGCAAAGTCGCTCGCATGGCCATTTGATCAGGTCTGGGTCGTGTTGATGCCAAGCAGTTTGAGGGGTCGGTCGTAGCTGCGGGCGTTGTGGCGTAGGGCTTCTGCGATGTTGTCGACGCCGGATTGGCGGAGGACGCTGGTCGCGAGATTGCGCACGCCGGCCATGACTCGTGGGGCGTTGCCGGTGCGGGCCTGGCTTTGGTCCTCGCCCCAGGTGACGTCGCGTACGTGGTGGAGCCGGTTCTCGATCGTCCAGTGCCCACGGGTGAGGGTAATCAGATGCGCTGGCCCGGCCAGGCGCTTGGGCAGGCTGGTGATCCCGTAGACAATCTCCTTGCTGGTACGAACTCCGTCCAGGCCGGCTCGGTCGCGGCGGAGCCGGAAGATCTGGGCGGCGTGGGGGAATTCGACCCCTTTCGCGGCGGCGACTCGGATCGCGCGGGTCTCGATGCGGCCGTGGCCGCGGTTGCTCTGGCACGCGCTGCGCTTGGCGAAGGCCGTGTCCGGTCCGGCCAATGCTTCCTGAATCCGCTCGTAGAGGGTGGGCTGGTTGGCCTTCACGATGAACAAGTAGTGCGCCTGCTTGGTGGTGACCAGCCATTGCGCGAACGTGACCTGTGTATGCATGGCATCGGCAGTGACCACGACCCCGGTCAGGTCCAGATCGGTCAGCAACGGTTGCACGGCGGTGATCTCGTTGGACTTCTCGTCGACCTGCACCTGGCCGAGGACGATCCCATCGCTGTGGGTGACCGCCGAGACCAGGTGCGGGGCGCGACTGGTCGGGTCGGCGTGGACGCGGGCACCACGCACGGTCTTACCGTCCAGCGCCACTGCAGCCAGCGTGTCGCTGTCAGGCTCGGGCCGAGGACGACGGGAGGCCAGGAACGCGGCGAACAGCCGGTCCACCTCGTCGGCATCGACGAGGCGCAACGCCCGCCGCACGGTGGCCTCATCCGGTGGCACCCGCCGGCCCAGACGGGTGTTGTGGCGGATCCCCAGCCCGGCCAGGACTTCCTGGGAGGCGTCCGCGAGCCACTCGCCGATCGCGGTGAACGAACGGGCACCGGTCAGCACCGCCGACGCGGCCAGCGCCACCAGCGATGCGATGCCATGGCGAACGCCCCGCCGTTTGCGCGGGTCGGTCAGCGCGGACAGAAACGACAGCAGCCCGACGCCCCCACCCGAGGGATCAACACCCGCGCCTACGGCGGCCTCGGCACGGCGGACCAGCGACGGCATGGCAGACTGCAACATCAGCGGAGCTCCTTGCGGCACAGGTGATCTAGTCAATCCCGTACCTACAGGAGCTCCGCCTTCCGTCTACTCAGGACGCGCCGAACCCATCAAGACCATTTTCCCCACCAAGGAACGACCCCACCAGAAGCGTTCAAGCAACGGCGACAACCATCGATCTCCTCAGTCTGAACCAGACTTTGCCGGGGCCCTGCGTCAGTACCCCTTCCCTTCAAGATCGGCAATCAGGTCTTCGGGGAGGCGGTTAAATAGAGACCAGCGCGAAATCGTAAACCTATTCGATCTCGATCAAGTCGATGTGATATTCGCGCCGCACGTCCTCCACGAAACGCCTCCGTCCACCCTTTATCATGCCGCGGGCCCACCAGAATTCTTCTGGGATCCTGGGGAAGACGTCTGGAATCAGAAGTGCGCGAAACCTTGAATCGATCGCCTGTACGCTCGCGCGCAGTTGGGACATTTCAGGGAACGCCTGCAACTCTACAGAGGTGAGCGCCCGCTCCAAGGAATCTCTTGAGGTGAGATCATTGAAGTAATCCTCAACGTCGTGCGGATAACCCTGCTCGCAATCATCAACGAACCGCAACCAGCGCCCCATGAGTGCCTCCGGTGCGGTGTCCCGCCAGCGGCCCGACGTCCTAATGAAGCTGGAGAACGCTTCTCCGAAGTTCGCGATGTTCCCAGTCACCTGGCCGCTTCCCTTGCAAAGTAGGCAGCCGGGTCATCTGGTCGGAAAAAGGTGGTAATAGTACTGCCGTTCCTCATTCCAACCCTCCCTTGCGAGTCCATTCTAATAACTACGCCGTCACTTCGAATAGCCTCACGGGCGCCGGCCGGGCAAGTGTCCGAACACATCAGCGATTTCGCGTCAGATACATAGTTGTCAAAGCCTTTATCGAGATCCTTAATGTTGTACTCCGGCATGTCCGGCGTACGCGTCGCTTGGCCGGCGTCGTCGAGCCCCAGCACATGTTTGTCAAAATGCTCGTCTGCCTTGCCGGGTGCGAAGTCGCAGTTGTGGACCAGGACCGGGGTGGTGCCGGCTACCACATAGTACGTGTGCTGCGTTGACCTTGGTTCATCGACGTTCGCTGGTGGGCCGCGGCTGTGACCCGCGGAAACGCGATATTCGAGTAGATCGACCGTGTCCGTATTGCCGAGGCTGACATCAGCGGTGACCGCAACGTCAGGGAACAGCAGCTGTGACCCAAGCCATACCATCGACGTTGATGAAAATAGCCAGCCGGCCACAGTGGACAGGGCGACGACCAGGCCAAACACCCCTGGTCGCAGGCGGGCTGACCGTCTAGCGATCGCGGGACGTCGATGGCCGACGGGGACCGGCTTCCGGGCCGGTTCGACCGGCGCCGAGCGGCGCGTGCTGGGTCGCTCCGGCGGGTGCTGGGAGGTCATGGTGCTCCGGTGATGACGGTGTGGATGTCGGCTGCGGTGTGCTGCGGATGGTAAGGGCGGCCTTCGACGAGTTCAACGGTCGGGCGACTGGTCCGGGCACGGCGGCGCCCCTCGGCCGGGATGGTCCGAGGGGCGCGTTTCACCGAATGGGTTCAGGCTGCGACGGGCAGGGGTGGGTCGTCTTCCGCGTCGTCGGATCGGTTGAGGGCGTGGCCGATGGCGTCGACGGCGCCGCGTTGCAGGCGGACTCGGACGTGGGCGTACACGTCGGCGGTGACGCCGAGGCGTGAGTGGCCTAGCAGGTGGGAGATGGTGACCAGCTCGACGCCCTGTTCCAGCAGGAGACTGGCGCAGGTGTGTCTGAGCAGGTGGAACCTGGCTCGGCGGACTCCGGCCTGGTCGCAGATGGTGGCGAAGGCCCGGTTGACCGCGCCGGGGTCGAGCGGCCCGCCGAGGCTGTGGGTGAAGATCAGTCCACTGTCCTGCCATCGCTGTCCAGCCTCGGCGCGTTGCTGGCGTTGCCGCTCTCGTTGTTCTTGCATCGCCTGGATGGCCTCGGCGGGGACGGGGATGCGCCGGTGCGAGGCGGTCGTCTTGGTGGGCAGGACGATGATGGCGCCGGTGTCGCGGCGGCGTTGCACGCTCTGCCGCACGGTGAGCAGCCCCGCATGCTCGTCAAGGTCGACCCACCGCAGACCGAGCAGCTCGCCCCGGCGCAGCCCGATCCGGACGGCGAGTTCGAACAGCGCGTGCAGCGGATGATCCGAAACCGCGGCCAGGACGCGGCGGGCCTCGTCGGCGGTGAGCGGGGTGAAGGCCGATCGGCTCGGCACGGGTAGCCGGACGGCGGAGACGACGTTGCGAGGTAGGTCGTCCTCGCGCACCGCGTGGGCCAGCGCCGAGGACAGCAGTGCCCGCAGGTAGCGCAGCGTGGTCGGGGCGACCCGCCGACCGCAGCAGGCGCCGACATCGCAGCAGCGCCGCTTCCCGATCGCTCGTCGGGCGTCGATGTGCTGGCGGCAGCACTGGCAGGTGGTGGCGACCTCGGCCAGCCACACCCGGACCTCCTTGGTGGTCAGCCACGCCAGCCGCCGCCGACCCAGGCCGGGGATCAGATACCGCTGCACGGCGTGCCGATAGGAGATCCAGGTCGTCGGCCGCACCGCGTGCACCGCGACCTGCTCCAGCCACACGGTCAGGTACTCGCCCACCGTCGTCGACGAGGTGACCGTCAGCGGCGCCATCCGCGCGTCACGGTCGCGCAGCGCGGCGAGTTGGTCCATACCCGCCTGCCGGGTGGCGCTGTACCGGTAGACCCGCCGGCGGGTGCCGTCGGGCTGTCGGACGTAGGCGGCCGCTTCCCACCTACCGTCGCCGCGTTGGAACACTGTGCCCTCACCGTTACCTCTGCGTCGGGCCATCACAAGCTCCCCTCCTCCAACTGCTCCGCCAGGAACGTCTCCACCGAAGCCACCGGCACCCGCCGGGCCCGCCCGATACGCAGCGACGCCAGCCGCCGAGCACGGATCAGCGCGTACACGGCATGCCTGCCGACCCGCAACCGGGCCATCACCTCCGGCACTGTCAACAACGCACCGGCCGGTTGGTCGTGATCGTTCATCCCCAGATCCTTCCTTTACTAGGTATGCTAGGTAACCGTGCTGCGAGCTTACCTAGCATGGTTAGGATGTCAAGCCATGTCGCGCTACCTGTCCCGGCGAGCCACCGCGTAGGCTCCGGGGTGTGGCCCACAGTCCGGACGACCGACGCGCACTGTTCCAGCGCGTGGTCGATGACATCCGCGACCAGATCCGCAGCGGCCGACTCCAAGCGGAGGCACAGGTGCCCTCGGCCAACCAGATCGCCGAGACCTACGGCATCGCCCAGATGACCGCCCAACGCGCCCTGCGCGAGCTACAGAACCAGGGCCTCATCTACGCCATCCAAGGACGTGGCACCTACGTACACCCCACCGCCGTCGCCCGGCTACGCAACGCCGAGCAGCAACCCGCCGTCGTACCGATCACCGACCAAGCCACCCACGACCGCGAACAAGCCCGCCTCGACACCACACTGGCCACCCGAACCCAGGCTCTGACCCAAGCACGCGCCAGCGGCGACGTGCACGCCCTCAAACGCGCCCGCCAGGACTACGCCGACGCCCTCGCCGACCACCTCGACCAACTCGCCGAACTCGCCGCCTACCGACAGACCACACGGACACCGACCGGCCGACGCAAGACCACCCGAACCCCCCGACAGACCCCACCATGATCGCAAGCTGGCTCAAACTTGCTATACAAAGGACTTATCAAGAGCGCCCGGCAAGCCGGGCGCGCACGCGTTCAGGCCTACGGCCACGCGCGCACGCCAAGAAGCCGGCGACACAACGACATCCAGTCAGTTGAACCGAAGATCTCGCCACAAGGGTCGCGACGATCCCCTCACCGGTCGACGCGAGCGGGTGCATCCGGGGATCGACGCCGCACCGCTACGCGGCCCGCCACCGAACCACCGGCCAGGGCCATCGACGTGCACCACGACCGCATAGGTCGACACCTATCACGACCCCGAGCGAGCGCATTCACGTATCCATGCAGATCTCATTCATGTGACAGCAACCGTGACCGCAACCGCCACGAACGCTCGCGCACATCGGCGCACAACGGAGTCCTATGATCACAGAAAGTTACCTTAACATCACGCCATTCATGCTGCACCCAAATAGGGTCGAATCGCATCTCCGAGCCCATGAAACATAGCGGTCGGTGGCCCAAAATCGAGTCCAGCCCCCTCAATATGGATCAAGCAACAGAGTGTGCGAGCCTGCTGCGCCGAATCGAGGGAAGCAACCCAGGTACTGAGTGCCGTGCCGATCATTCGCTCGACATGTGTAGAGGTTTCCGCATCCCTGTCCGACCCCCTGCCGGCACCGGACTCAAGCGGCGGCGTTGACACGATTATCAGCGGGGCGCCATCACCACGTGCGTTATGAAGGACTTGGGAATGACCGACTATCGGTCTACCGCCATAACGGTCGTGAGCCAAGGTGAAGTGCATGATCTGAGCGTCGCAGCCCTCGCCTACTTCGGGCACCGACCCTCGCAGGTAGCGAACGCCTGGGAGCCGTCCTAGCAGGTCAGCTAGTTGCCGAGTCTTGTGCTCCACCGAGGATGCGATAACGAATTCCATTCGCAAGTCTCCCACGTTCAGCACCCAATGCCGGTACTCATGCCCGGCATAATCCGTGGCCGGCCGAGCTTGTCGAGCGTGTCCGAAGGGAGCGCAACCCCACCGTCCACAACGTCCGATACATGCGGCAGGACGCTTCCATCGGGAATATCTGCAACGTTGATAGCGGTGCGCACAATCGAGTATGGACCTTCGTTCGGAAACTGCCCATACATCCGCTTGGCAAACTCGGCCGCCCCTCGCTCGGAATATGAGAAGTACTTCGTTTCGATTCCCGGTGGATTCGCAAACGTTCGTCCTGACTGAATGGCTTCCAGTTCCGGCTGAAGCACTGCCCGCCATAGGTAGATCTGCCCAGGTCCAGGCTCACCACCAGAGTTGTGGACGAGGACTGGCGTGTTGCCGGCGATCACATAGTACGTGTGGGAGGACTACTGCGGGTGTGTCGCCGCACACCTTCGACCATGCCCTCTACCTGCAGGGTTGCTGGGCACCCACGACCATCGGCATCAACGTCCGACGATGATGACAGCAACCGTGACCGCGACCTCCGCGCACGCCGACTGTGGCGGCCATCATAGCATCGACGAGTTTCACCTTCGCAGGCCAAGCGACCACGTGTTAGACGTCGCAACGGTGATCCTGGGAGACCACGTTCGCGGCACTGCCACGCCGATCGACACCCGTTGGAAGAACCTCGGTCAGCGCGACGCGGTCTCTGTCTCGACCGCCCGCGACAGCCCCTCAACCACGCCCAGGCCGATTCCCGGCGAAGCCAGCAGTCAGTGCACCTCGTCAGCCTCCACGCCACGAACGGCGGCGCTGCCAGCCTCCGTCCCTTGACGGAGTGTGTTGCATCGACCCGACACCGCTACCCAGGGCGGCGGGTGGGCTTAAAGTTGCTATACATAAGGAACCAAGAGCGCCCGGCTACGCCGGACGCACGCACGCGCTACACCTACGGCCCGCGCGCACGCAGCCACGCAACGGCAATCGAAATCACGCGAAAAGCTATCGAACCCGACCAACCAGGCCGTGACGATCCCTTCACGGGTCCAGCCGGACGTGACTTCTGGGGATCGACGCCCCGCCGCTACGCGACGAGCCAACGGGCAACCCACCGCCAGCCCGGGCGAACCAGCAGCCCGCACATCCCGTAGCCTGTCACGTCACCCACGCCATCGATGCGCATCAGTTCACATTGAGCAATTTCCCTATTTACATGCGTGCAGGTATCTGACATCAACCGTGACATCAACCGGGGCGAACAACCACGCCCGTCAGCGCACAAAGTAACCACGCGATGACCGTAGGCCGAGCAAGGTTACATTCACGCATTGACCAACCCTCAGCCTGTGGCAATCGCTAATGATCTATGGCGGTGCGGGAGCCAATCCGGCCAATCCGGCAGGTCCCGCACTACCAAATTCGCTGAGTCTTCATCGCTCATTCGTACATTAGAGCCGCACAGAATACAGCCGCAATCATTGCCCAATCGGGAGCTTCCGGAACCTCTTCTCCTCGGTTCAGGAAAAAGCCATCCATTGCGTGAACCCACCGACCGGCCGCGTTCACGAGGTCAGGCGATTTGGCGTTCTCCATTGGGAATCTGCCTTGACGGACTTTGGCCGAGAGCTTGACCAAGAATTCCGCAAGATCCTCACGCGATCTGATGGCCTCAACTTCTGGATCTGGCCAGCTCACGGTCTCCACACCTCCGGAATCACCTTGTTGATGAGCACTGATATCCCGTTATTCTTGGTTGTCAGCTTCCAGGACTCGGCTGCAATCTCCTCCGGCGTAGCCATCCGGAATGGCATTGTTATGCCAGCTTTCTGGAACGCAACCAATCGCCTGTTGTCGAGAGTAAACAGATTACCTTCTCGGGCGAAGAGGCGGACTGTTGGGATGCTTCCAGGATCGATGTACCCAGACCGCAATCCTGCGGCGGTTTGCTCGATCGTGTTCCCGTTGCTGAATGCCGCGCTGACCTCATCCTGTGAGAATCTCACGAGCTTCGGATCAATCCCTCCACCTCCGCAGGTACAGCTCGTCTGGTGTCCTCCAACCGACCCGCCGCAGTTGTGGACGAGAACCGGCTGGTCACCGGCGATTACATAGTACGTGTGGACATTAGCGACAGTGAGGTCGCGCATGTCCGCCGCGCCGGTGTAGCTACGGATGGCGACCACGTACCGGCTGGTGCCGTCCCGTGCGAGGAGCTCGTGGCCGACGACGAGGTCTTCGGCGTTTGCCCAGGCGCCAGCCGTGTTGTCCCAAAAGGGATGGTGCTGGGTGGTGTGCAGGGTGGTGGCGGTGCCCGCGGCGAACGCGGGGGTGGCGCTGACGGTGACGTCGGTGAGGTCGGTGTCGCGATTGAGGTGTAGCTCGGTGACCGGTTGAGCCGAGGTGGTGCCTGTTTCGGGATCGGTGGCGGTGACCTTGTCCGAGATCGTGACGTCTTTGATCGGTTTCGTCGACCCGTCGGCGAGGAGCACCTCCGTATCTGGGTCGAAGCTGTGAGTGGCGCAGCTTCGGGCGGCGCGCCCCCCGCCGAAGGCGCCGCCGATCGTGCCAAAGGCAGCGCCGAACATGGCGCCGCCCCGCGCAGCCGCAATCAGACCGTCGGAGGTGCACTCCTCCCCGCAGGTTGCCTGGTAACCGACCGCTCCCGTTACGCCGCCCGTAAGCCCACCGCCGACGGCGCCGGATACGCCTCCCTTGAAGGCACCACCGAGCATGCGTGAGAGCGCGTTGCCACCACTGTTGCGGGCGATGCTGTTGCCGAGGGCGCGGCCGATCCCGGCTCCGACACCTCCACCAACGGCTCCGGTGATCCCGCCGACGATGACGGCGTTGGCGAATTCGACCGGGTCGCAGCCGCTTTCGGTGGTGTGGTCCGAACATCGAACCGCTTGACCGGCCAGGGCTCCGAGTTCACCAGCGAGCGCACCGCAGGCGGCTGCGCCAGCGATGGCTCCGACGCCGCCTGATCCCGCGCCGATGGCGAATTCGCAGCCGGCGTAGACGACGACGCCGACGGCGAACTCGGCGATTCCAGCTTTGTTGGCTTTGGCCCAATCCTTGGCGCTGTTGCCCCAGCCGGCTAGGGTTGTGGTCGTATTGTCAAACTTGTCGCCAGCGGCGCCGGTCCCTCGCTGGAAAAGGTCGCCCACCCAGTCAACGGCGTTGTCGAGCCATTGTGGCCAGTGACCGTCCGGGTCGATGTAGTTGATCGGATCGGCGTTGCCATACCGGTAGCGGTTGAGTTCGACCGGGGCGCCGTACGCTCCCGTGACGTTGTCGGCGCTGATGAAACGGGCTGTCGCGGGGTCGTAGGAGCGGAAGCCCATGTCGACCATTCCGGTGGCAGAGTCGGTCAGACTTCCCTGGAAGCCAAGATTGATCGGCGGGAGCGTGCCTGATGGTGCGCCGATCGCGCCGAACGGGTCGTAGTTCGTGGTGCTCGTGACCGCTCCGGTCGCGTTGTCCTGCCACTTGGTCACGTCGGTGTGGGCGTTGGTGACGGGCCGCAGAGTAGAGCCACCGGTCGTCGTCATGCCGAGCGTTTCACCACGCTGACCATTGATGAGCGTCGTGGTGGGGCCGTTGCCGACCGATGTCGCCGTGAGAGTGTTGGTGGAGCCGCGGTAGGCGAAGTACTGAGTGGACGTTCCGCTCGTGCGCGCGTTGGTGCGGCCGAGTGCGTCACGGGTGTAGGAAATGGCACCGCCGGCGGCGGTTTGGACACCGTCGAGCTCACCGAACGCGTTGTACGACAAGGTCGTGGACTGGGTAGGCCCGGTGGCGGTGGTCTGGTTTCCGTCGGCGTCGTAGCTGTAGGTGATGCCCTCGGAGTTGCCCTGCAAACGGCCGGCCGAGTCGTAGGTGTAGGTGATTGGGGTGCCGGCGCCTGATGTGACGCTGGTGCGGTTGCCGTCGGCATCCCAGCCGTAGGTCTGGTTCGACAGCGTCGTAGATCCTTGTATGACCGTTTGAGAGGTGAGCCGTCCGGCGTTGTCGTACCCATTCGTCGTCACTCGGGGGTCGGGGCTGCCGGTGACTGGCTCGATGGTGGTAGCGAGCTGCCCATCCGGTCCGTAGGTCAGCGTGGTGGCGGCCGATGCCGCCTCCGTCCGACTAATTTCCCTGCCAAAAGCGCCGTACTGGTAGGTGTCGATGCGACCCGTGTATCGACGTTCCAACACCGACCCTTCCTTGTTGTAGACGTAATTGACGGACATCGGCCCACGCACCGTAGCGACAAGTCCGGGGCCTTCTGTAGCGCTGATGCCACCGGCCACGTAGGTGTACGCGGTGGCCGGTCCGGACGGCGGGATCAGCGTGGTCAGTCGACGTGCGTTGTCGTACACATAGGAGGTGGTGCCCCAACGATTCGTGCTGGATGCGACCAGTCCACGCTCGTTGTACGTGAAGGCGGTGTCGGGTTGACCTCCCACCTTGGTCGACGTGACTCGACCTGCGTCGTCGTAGCCGGTCTCTCGGATCGTGGCGCCGGCCTGTGTTTGCCACTGTCGGCCGACAGAGTCGTAGCGGGAGTCGATGAACCGGCCGGCCGGCGTCGCGGTTCTTGTCGGTCGGCCGTCGTCGTCGTAGGAGAACGTGGTGACATTGCCATTGGGATCGATCTCGGTCGCGACGTCGCCGAGGGCCGTGTAGGTGTAGCTGTAACTGCCACCCATCGGCAAAGTCAGTGTCATGAGCTGACCAGCACCGTCATACACCTGGTGGCTGGTGTTGCCAAGCGCGTCGACGGAGGTGAGGACCCGGCCGGCAGGATCGTAGGTCCGCGAACTGGTATGCCCACCCGGCGACGTGACCGACGTGACCCGTCCGGCGCCGTCGTATGCGGAGGTGGTGTTCGCGGCCTCCTCGTTCGTGTAGACGGTCTGTCGGCCCCGCTGGTCGTACTGGTATGACTCGGCCACGCCCAGGGGCCGTTTCGAGGTGGCAAGATTGCCGATCTTGTCGTAGGTGTAACTCCAACGCCGGCTCGAGATGAGTGTCTTCTCCCGGTCGACACTCGTCCGCTCGCCGCGCTTGTTATAGCCGTAGCTCCAGTTCAGACCGACGGGGTCGACAACGCGGGTAAGGTTGCCGTCGAGGTCGTAGCTGTTTACCCAGCTTGCGCCGGTGGCGTCCCAGATCACGGCCGCCTGACCCACCGGATCGTATGCGGTGTTCGTCTCGACCCCCGTGGCGTCGACTGACTTGGTCTGCCGGCCGAGCTGGTCATACGTCAGGTGGGTCTGTTTGCCGGCAGGATCTGTTGTCGTCGTCAGCAATCCGCGGGCGTCGTAGTCCTTCTCCCATACCCGACCCGTCCGGTCCGTTACAGTCGCGACAAGTCCGCCCGGCTCGTATGTCGACGTTGTCGTGTGGTTTGCCGCATCCGTCACGGCAAGGACGTGCCCAAGTGCGTCGAGTGTGGACGATGTACGACGGCCGAGCGGGTCGGTCGTGGCGACGAGACGTCCAGCGTCGTCATACTCGAAGGTTGTACGTTCCCCGGTTTGATCCACAACGGCCTGGCGTAGCCCGTCGGCGTTGTATTCATATCGGGTGACTGCGCCCGAGCCGTCCGTCTCGGCCACCAACTGCCCGCGCGCGTCGTACGTCGTGATGGCGAGCGTTCCGAGAGTGTCGGTCGCGGTGACCGTGCGGGCAGTGTCGTTGTAGGACAGCTGGGTGACCTGGTCGAGTTTGTTGGTAACACTGGTTGTGCGACCCAACGCGTCATATCCGAAGGCGCGGGTGTAGTTCAACGGATCGGTGACCACGGCTAGATGTCCGGCCAGGTCGTAGGTGCTTTTCCAGACGCCGCCTTCGCCCGACGTGAACGTGGCCACACGGCCGACCGGATCCAGCGTGTACTTCTCCACGGCGCCGTTCGGACGCTGCACCAGAGTCGCCTGGCCAGTACCAGCGTAGGTGGTCTGGGTGACCTGCCCGATCGTGTTCGTCACCCGCATCGGGCGGCCAGCCGGGTCATTGGTGAATGTCGTCGTGGCACCGCTGGGGTCGGTGCTCGAGGTGACCGCTCCGTCGGCGGAGTACGTCAGGTGCGACACGGAGCCCCGCACGTCCGTGACCGTCGTGATTCGGCCGACTGGGTCGTAGCCAGCCGTGGTGAGATGGTCCAGCGGGTCCACGGTGGTCGCCAGGCGACCGAGCGTGTCGTACTCGTATCGTGTGCGGCTGCCGTTACCGTCGGCTGTTGCCGACAGGCGCCTGTCCTCGTCGTACTCTCGGCCAGAGGAGTCACCGCTCGGCAGCGTCGTCACCAGCGGCGCGCCCCATGTTGTGTACGTCGTGGCGAACCGGTTACCTGCCGGGTCCACCCTCACCAATGGCCGACCCAACGCGTCGTACTCGTAGCGCGTGACAGCCCCGGTCTCGTCGGTGACGCTGTTGAGATCGCCGTCCGATTCATAGGTCAGGGTGCGAGTCTCAGCGAGTGGGTTGACTCGGGTCAGAACCTGGCCTCGGCCGTTGTAGGTGTAGGACCACGTTTTGCCGAGCTGGTCCGTAACTGTGGCCACGCGGCCTTGCGCGTTGTACGTGCGCGTTACCACACCACCGTCTGAGTACGTCGTCGTCAGCGGCCGGTGCGCCGTGTTGAACGTGGTCAGCACCACCCGCGACTCCGCGTCGACCTGGACTACGACGTCGCCCCGAGCGTCGACTAATGCTCCCCGCGCTACGGGCTGATAGCCAACCGATGGCTTTGTCGGGATGCCGCCAATCCGCACGACCTCATGTCCGGACGCGTCGTACATTACGTGCTGGGCCGAACCACCGACCACCTGTTCAACGACCAGTCGGCCGTGCCGGTCGTACACCTGCACGACCTGCACGCCGTCGGCCCGCGTGATGGTGGTGCGTCGGTTCGCCGTGTCGTACGCGAACGTTGAGCGTCCGACACCGGACTCCTCCGCCCAGGCCACCCGGCCCGCCCCGTCATACCCCGCCGCGAGGCGAACGTCACCCGACGGTGCGGTCACCTTGGTGAGCCGGCCCTGCGTGTCGTAGTCGTAGAGCTCCGTTTCCCCGTCCACGCCGGACACTGAGGCCAATCGTCCGGAACTGTAGGACATAGCGACCCCACGGCCTTGCGAGTCGGTCAACGACGTCAGTCGCCCGTTCGTACGGGCATAGTCGACGAAGCGGCCCGATGCACCCGTGACTCGTACCAGTTTGCCGCCAGAGCGGGTCACGGCGACCCGATGGCCGCTGTCCCCCAACAACACTCCCGTCAAATCGCCGGCCGGATCGAATTCGTACGTCGTCTGGTCCGCAGCCGTGATCGCGGCGCCGGTCGGCCCGGCCGTGTAGTCCGCAGCGACGCCAGGCGCCGGTGCGTACCCGACCGCCGGGTCGGTGGCGAACGGAAGCGACCGCCCATCCGAGAGCTTTAACGACGACAAGCCTTGCGACGTTGACAGTCCCTCCGAGAACGAGGTCGACCACCCAGGCCCCGCGTCGCCGACCGCAGTTTCACTGGACCGGTAGGTCCGCGCTGCGGAGATCGTCTTGCCCGCGTCCTCCACAACCAGGTCAGTGGAATGGTAGCTTAGCGACCCGCGCGCGGTGTCCACCGAACCGAAGCGCCCGCCGCACTGGCCTCGAGAATCGACTCTGGAACGGCGGGTGGCGGGCCAGAGAGTGCGGGCAGCACCGTCGACGCCCACTCCGGCTTGTACATGCCCATCGGACAGCCTATGAACGAGCCCGTAGCCAATTTGGGAATGTGGGCGTCTAGCTCGGCTCGGGTCATGCAGGGCGGCAAGACCTCCGTGTTGATGTCGTGGCCGTACCAGTTGCCGGGGAAGGTGCCGCTTTCGACGCCGCCACTCAAGGTGTTGAAACGGGTGTCAACGTTCGCTTGAGGTGCCGTTACCCTGATCGGCTTTGCCGCCACGTTGTAGCGGAACGTGAAATTCTGCTCCAACAAGCTGTACCACGACGGACCTTCGATGCCCGACTTGAACGTGTTGCCGATGACCATCGCGGGACCATCGACCGAACTGATGCCGCCACACGCCGATGTGTCGAACTCGTTGTTGAAGACACCGCCGTAGCCCTCGGTAGAGTGCGTGAGCACAACCCCGCCCGTCGCGGACTCCGTGATCCTGGAGTTCGACAGCACGAACTGAGTGTCATTACGTGCGCCGATCGAGCCGGCCCCGACGCACATTCTCCCGCCCGGGTAGTTGCCGCCGTATCTGACGTCGACGTAGTCGAGATAGCCGACCGCACCCGGGTACCCCACGCTCACCTCCGTCCAGTCGCCGCGAGCGGGGACGGTGGCAGCACCATCGCCGTTCGAGTCACCCATGACGGAGTCGTCGCGCATCGACGTGATGACGACCGGGTTGTCCGGTGTACCCAGTGCGTAGAGAGCACCTTGGATGGTCAGGCTGATGTTCTCGTAGCCCGCCACAACGCCGAGCTTGACCACCGTGCCCGGTAGCAACGTCAACGTCGAGCCTGAGCCAACCGAGACTCCCTTCGGCAGCAAATAAGGTGAACCCTGCGGACCCCAAACGGTGTCCTTGGCGATGACCGAATAGGGCTCGATCGTGGTCGGCCCTGGCGTGAGATTCTCGACTAGGCCTGAAATAAGCGAGTAGGGGCGAGTGGGTTGCCCGCTGGGCATGGTTGATAGGCAATATCGTTGGTGTTCGATCGCGGGGCTGGCTGGGGGCTGGTTTTGGGTCCGTCTCTGCTGGATTGTCAGCGCCGACCCGGGCGAGTCTTGTCCGTTTTGTCGGGTGTTGGTGGTTGGTGGGCATGGCGTGTCGCCGCCGCGGGTCGCGGCGGTGCGAGGGTGTCGCTTGGAAGGCCAGCGTTAGCCGAAGCGGGTCCGTTCGGTGAAGCGCCAGGCGCTGAAGAGGCGGGCCAGGCCGACGGTGTAGCCGATGAGCCGGACCGTGATGGTCCGGCCGCTGTGGATGACCATGGCGGGGATGAGGATGATGGTGTCGAAGAAGGTGCCGAACTCCATGCGGATGTAGTAGGCCCGGTCGGTTTTGCGGTGCATGGTCATGGCGAACCAGCACTTGATGTTCCACGCCAGGCAGGCGATGACCATGTAGGCCCAGTTCGATATCAGGTTGTAGAGGGGCACGCGTAGCGCGTTGATGCCGGATTTCAGCGATCCGATGATGTTTTCCTGGTTGCACCGCCTGTTGGCCAGCCCGACCACCTGCTCGGCGGTTCGCGCATCGTCCTGCTTGGACTGTGCGTTCCTTCCCGTCTGCTCGTCCTGCGCGTGTGCGGGCTGTTCGCTCTGCGCGGGCTGCTGCGGTTCGGCCGGGTCGTCCGGTTCGGGCTGGTTTGCGGTGGCCTGGGCGCCCAGTTCGATGATCTCCTCGGTGGTGTGCATGGTGCTGCTGTAGGTGGTGACGTAGAAGAAGTATCGGATCTCGTCGAACAGCACCTGGTCGCCGCGGATGTGGGAGATGTTCTTGCGCAGCGCCACGATCCGGTAGGCCTGTTTGCATTTTCCGGGCCGGTAGGTGAACTCGGCGACGTCTTCGAAGTTGAGGTGCTTGTTGAGGTAGCCGCGCTCGCGCACGATCTGCGCCTTGGTGTTGACGCGGCGGGCGCGCCGCTGGCCGGTCTTGGGCTGGTAGGCCGGTCCCCGTTCCAGTCGCCGCCACGCCGAGGCATCCAGTGCGTCGGCGGGCTTGCGCAGCGCGGCGATGTTGTCCATGCCGAACACGAAGTCGATACGCTCGGCCCACCGGTCGAAGTTCTCGGTCAACGAGAAGTCGGTGTCACCGCGCACGCAGACTCGCGGTGCGCACGGCGACACCAGATCGATCGCCTTGTCGATCCACTCCGCGGCGTCCTGGTGGCTGGCCACGTTGCCCGGCCGGTTGACCAGATACAGCAACTCGCAGGTGTTGGCCAACGTCACCAGCAGCGGCGAGTACCCCCAGATCCCCTTGTAGTTGATACCGATGCCCTGCTTGCATCTCGCGCCGGTGGGCGCGATCGTGCCGTCCACGTCGATGAAGGCCACCGGACCGAACAGGTCGCGGCAGCGACTCTTCCACAGCTTGACCCGCACCGCGTTGATGGCGTCCATCAGCGCGATCACACTGCCCTCGTCGAACCGGCGGCAGAAGTCCCCCGCGGTGGTCGGGTCCGGGATCAGCTTCGCGCCCAGCGCGTTCATGTAAGCCACGTCATGGCGCAGCCGCTCGATATGCTGCAACGTCCTGCCGCCCGCGAGCACGTTGTAGGCCATGTTGAGCACATGATCGGACTCGTGGTAAGGCAAATGCACCTTGAGCAGACCCAACGCGTCGTTGATCTCCTGCGGCAGACCGAGCGCGACCACCATCTGATGGATCGCGGCCAGGCCACCGAACGGGGTCGCCTCGATCTGGTCGCCGATCTCACAGTTGATCTTCCCGGTGGTGAGCATCGGCCCGCGCTGAACGCCAAGGCGCCCCACCAGCCGGTGACGGGCCGCCACCTTGCGTGCCCGACGTGCCGCGTTCCGCCTGCTCTGATCAACCGCTATCCTCTTCACCACAAAGGGCCTTTCTTTGCCGGGGTGCGTTGCGAGCGCTAACCCAGCAAAGTAAGGCCTTTGATCACTTCAGAACAGCATCTGCCCACCCGACACGCTTACTGCAGGACTAGGTACGGCGTCGGGTTCACCGCGGCGGGCGGAGCCGGCGGAATCAATGGCGCTGCGGTCGCCTCGGATGCCAACGGGGGCAACGTCACCGCCACCGTCGACCCCATCGCCGCCAACGCAACCGTCAGAAGCCCGATGCCGGACCGCCGCCACCAACCCGAAGGCCGCCGGACCAACCACAGCCGAACGTTGACCTCGCCACGACCCGAATCATCCAAAGACCCCACGGGCACCCCCCATAAGCGCAAAAGCCGGAGGCGTTCAACGTATCAGCGTTTGACGCATCGCGATATGTTGACTTAGGGGGCACACGCGAATTACGTGGTTGTGATTCCACTGTGTCTGCTGCAGCGGGTCTAGATCTGAACTGTTACATGTTTGAGATCTTGTGCTACGACGCGTCGCGGCGGCGCTGGGCGTGATTGGCGTGACCCTGGCGCGATGGGTGTTTCGTATCGTGGTTGGGTGGATGAGAAGGCGCTGGCGGAGAAGCTGGCCCGGATGCGGTCGCAGCTCAACGAGCGGCAGTGGCGGCTTCTTCTTGGTGCAGAGGCCGAGGCGATCGGCTGGGGTGGGATCCGGCTGGTGGCCCGGCTGGCTGGGGTGTCGGTCAACACCGTGTCCAAGGGTGCGAAGGAGGTCCGTGAGGGCGTCGTCGATGACGGTCGGGTGAGAGCGGCGGGCGCGGGCCGCCCGTCGGTCAAGCGGACGCAGCCGGGCATTCTGGAGGCGCTGGACTCGCTGATCGACCCGCATGCGATCGGGGATCCGATGTCGCTGCTGCGCTGGACCACCAGTTCGGCGGTCAACCTGGCCCGGGGCCTGGCCCGGCTCGGTTACCAGGTGAGCGCCACGACCACGGCTGTCCTGGTGCGTCAGCTCGGCTTCCGGTTGCAGGCCACGTTCAAGACCAAGGAAGGCAACCAGCATCCCGACCGCGACGCCCAGTTCACCTACATCAACGACATGGCCCGGGCCTACCTACGCACGGGCGATCCGGCGATCTCGGTGGACACGAAGAAAAAGGAACTGGTTGGTGAGTACGCCAACAAGGGCCGGGAGTGGCGACCCAAGGGCAAGCCGATACCGGTCAACGGGCACGACTTTCCCACTGGAGTGCCGAAAGCAATCCCGTACGGGATCTATGACCTGGCCGCCGATGACGGGTTCGTCTCGGTCGGCATCGACCACGACACCTCACCGTTCGCGGTCAACGCCATCCGCGCCTGGTGGTACAACGTCGGCGCCGCCCGCTACCCCGCCAGCACCCGGCTGCTGATCACCGCCGACGCCGGCGGCTCCAACGGCTACCGGCTGCACGCCTGGAAGGTCGAACTCGCCGCACTGGCCGCCGAGATCGGCCGCGACATCACCATCGTGCACTACCCCACCGGCGCCTCGAAATGGAACAAGGTCGAGCACCGGCTCTTCTCCTTCATCTCGATCAACTGGCGCGGCCGGCCGCTGACCGACTACCAGGTCATCATCGAGACCATCAGCGCCACCACCACGAAGACCGGGCTCACCGTCGCGGCCGTCCTCGACGAGAACACCTACCCCACCGGTATGAAGGTCACCAAAGCCCAGATTGCCGCCGTTCCCCTTGAACGACACCAGTTCCACGGCGAATGGAACTACACCATCCACAAAGGAGCAATCGAGGAACCTGTGCCGATCAAGCAGACCAGAACGAAGTCACGCAAGTAATACTCGGGTGTCTCCTAAGTGCGGCTGCCGTACTAGATCTCATCGTGGTCCGCCCACTGGAAAGCTGGTTTGGTTGGCAAATCAGCATTCCTCAACTGGTCAGGGACGGTTCTCCGCTAGATCGTGTGGGTTACGCGCAGTGACGGTCGGGGTAGTTTCGCTGCGATGAGGTAGATGATGGTGATCATGTATTTCTTGTTGCGGTAGCCGCGGGCTCGGGCTTTGGCGGCTTGGATGAGGGAGTTGGTTCCCTCGAGCAGGCCGGTGGTGAGGTGGCTGCGGTGCCAGGCGAGGATTCCGGCCCAGTGACGTTTGAGCATGGCGACGAAGTCCTTGATGGGTTGCAGGCGGCTGCGCATCGCGCCGGCGCACCAGCGGGTCAGGTAGGTCTCGGCCTGTTCGGCGGGCTGGTCGTAGAAGCTTTGGAAGTCCTCGCGCCAGCGGTGGGCCCGTGCGGTGGCCAGTTGCAGCGAGGGGCGGGTGAGCCACACCAGTTCGCGTTGCTGGCCCACGCTGAGATTGTGGCGGTTGGTCAGCCACAGCCAACGGGTCTTCTTCAGCAGCAGTGGCCGGTCCTTGGCCTCGGCGCGGCGGACCTCGTCGACGGCTTCGCCGAGCTTCTTCATGATGTGGAACCGGTCGAAGGTGATGTCTGCATTGGACAGATGCGCCTTGACGCCGGAGATGAACGCCGGGCTCATGTCGCAGGTGACGTCGCCGATGAACTCGGGGTAGCCGCCGTGTGCCTTGAGATCCTCAGCGAAGGCGTTGACCGTGTCGCCGTCGCGGCCGGGGGTGGCGAACAGCACGCTGTGGGCGTCGGCGTCCATGAACACGCTGACGTAGTCCTGCCCGCGGGCGGCGGCGGTCTCGTCTACCCCGACCCGCTCCACACCGGAGAAGTCCAGCTTGGCCCGCTCTGTCTCGACGTAGTGGCCGAGCACCCGCCAGATGCGGGTGTCGTGCTCGCCGGTGAACGCCGCCACTTTCGCGACCGGCATCGCACTGGCGAAGGTGATCAGCAGCGCCTCGAACAGCAGCGTGAACCCAGAACCGGGGCGGGCCCAGCTCACCGTCACCTGACGCACGCCGTGCTCGGGGCAGCGCACCCGCGGCAGCCTCGCGTGCAGGTGCGCCTGGTACTGGAAGAAGTCCAGATGCCGCCAGGTCTTGTCCTCCGTGTCGTGCACCGGGCACTCCCGCTCGCCGCACCCCGGCTCCGGGCACGCGAACCGGGCCCCGCGGGGAAACTGCAGATACAGGTCCAGGCGGCCCGCGTTGGCGTCGAACTCCGACCGCGCCACCCGCCACGGTGCCACCAGCCCCAACGCCGCGCTGAACAGCTCCTGCTCCACCCTGGACCACCCTCCGGCCGATCACCCACCGTAAGTACACTATGGACTCAACGAGGGTACCGAGAGCGCTCCCGGGGAACCAAACCCACTCAGATCAGCGAGGAGCCTCAGGGACTACATCGCAGTCGGCATCATTCTTGGCATTTTTACAATTCGCTCGTACACGCAATTTGGCAGGCATGGTCTAGGGTGGTGGATGGACAGATGGCCGCTGGCTGTCTTCATCGCTGCCCTCTGGCCTATCGCGTTGCCGCTGCTGGCCGTACACGCTGCTAACAGGTTCCAGGGCTACCGATCTGAACTCAAAGCCAAACGCAAACGTGACTCCGTCTCCTACGGGCAGACGTGGACGTTAAAGGCATATAGAGTTTCGTGGGAAGACAGCTATATGGATGCTCTGCACGAAGTCGGTATGCTAGTAGCCCCGATCGCGTATCTAGGTGTTCTGGCCGCCATAAACGCACTACTCGGCTAGGCGTCTCGGCCCATGCGAGCGCTGTCGGCCCGGCAATGCGGATCGCGCCAAGGACAAGGGTCCGTAGGTCCGGACAGTGGTCGCCGCCGGTGGCGGCCCGAACCCGTATTTGGTTGTCCATTTTGGACGTCCATTGACTACTACCGAAACGGACAATTCGGCGTCTCGATGGGGCGAGCAAAATATAGCTAGATGCTCGTTATACGGCGACCGTGCGCGGCCGCCGTACAACGAGCAGGGTTCGACCGGGCGCGGTCGACATGGGCGGTGTTTCCGCGCTGCACGCGGGAGGGTCAAGGGCATTGCCCGACTGGTGGTCCACGGTGTGGTCCACGGGTTGGTCCACACCTGTTGGCGATGGTCTGGCGCATGCAGACCAACGATTCTTCAAATGCTCCGGTTTCGGGTGCGGGGGATGTGTCTTCGGCTGACAGTGTGGCCGGGACCGAGCCTGCGCCGGGCAAGACCCGGCGGCGGCGTACCGGCGACGGGCTCACGGAGGTGTTTCGGCCGAGGTTCACTGCGGCTCAACGGGCTGAGGTAGATGCGGCGGCGGACAGTGCCGGCATGTCGACGTCGCGGTTCTGTGCCGAGGCGGCGTTGGCGGCCGCCCGGGGTACGCCGATGCTGCTGTCGGTCGCGCAGGACCGTGAGGCGTTGGTGCGGTTGCAGCGGCAGTTGTTCGCCGCCCGGACCGAGGTAGCCCGGTTCGGCACCAACGTGAATCAGGCAGTCGCGGTCTTCCACGTGACGGGAGAGGCTCCGGAGTGGATGGGCCGGGCCATGGCCCGGGTGGGCTATTCGATCAACGCGCTGGACGAGGTGATCGCCGAGGTCGACCGGCGGCTGCGGTGAACCCGGTCGTTCACAAACGGCGCAGGCAGGTTGGCCGGCTGCTGCGGTACCTGTTCGGGCCGGGCCGGCAGGAAGAGCACGTCGACCCGCATCTGGTCGCCGCGTGGAACGGTGCCGGCGACTTGGCCGCGTTGGAGCCGCCTACCCGGCGTGACGGCACCCGTGACATACGGCGGCTCACGACGTTGCTGCGCCAGCCGCTGCACGCCGCCATCAACGCACCCAAGTTGACGGTGTGGCATTGCTCGATCCGCAACACCGTCGAGGACCGGATCCTTTCCGACGAGGAGTGGGCCGAGATCGCCGCCGAGGTGATGGACGCGGTCAAGCTTGCCCCGCATGGTGATCCGAACGCGGTGCGGTGGCTGGCAGTGCGCCACAACGCCGACCACATCCACCTCGTCGCCACCCTGGTCCGCCAGGACGGGAAGACAGCGTGGGGTTGGAACGACAGGCCCAACTCCCGCAACAAGTGCTACGAGCTGGAGAAGCGCTACGGGCTACGCCTGACCGGCCCCATGGACGGCACCTCTCACCGGCGGCCCAGCCCGGCCGAGGTGAACAAGGCCCGCCGGCTCGGCCAGACCACGACTGCACGCGACGAGGTACGCCGCTTGGTGCGGGCCGCTGTGGCCGGGTCGTCGAGCGAGGACGACTTCTTCGCCCGCCTCGCCGACGCCGGCCTGACCGTCAAACGCCGACCCAGTCAACGCAACCCCGGCGAGTGGACCGGGTACAAGGTTGCCCATCCCGCCCACACGACCGCTGGCGGCGAGCCACTGTGGTTCTCCGGCGGCTCACTGGCCCCCGACCTGACCCTGCCGAAACTCCGCCAACGGTGGGCCAGCCCCGACCAACCACAGGCCGGCACCGACGCCACGGTGCGGATCTCGGTCGCGGCCCGGGTGGAGGCGCTGAACACGGCTGCGGAGGCGATCCGGGGCGCGGCCGACGCGATCACCCACCTCGCCGCCGACAACCCGCAGGCGGCGCAAGCGGTCGCGCAGGCCGCATCGGACACCATCGCCGCGATCGCCGCGGCGGTCGAGGGCCGCCGCGGTGGCCCGTTGACCCGCGCGGCCGAACTGTTCGACAAGGCATCGCGGGAGCCGTTCGGGAAGATGTCCACGGCAACCAGCCGGTCAGCGAACCTGCGGGCAATGTCACGGCTGGTGCACCTGATGGGCCAGATGGCCGGCGACAAGGACACCTTCGCGATGCTGGCCCTGCTGCTGGACCTGGCCCGCCTGTCCGACACGCTCGCCATCCTCCGCGACGGCCAGGACCGCTTCCACCAAGCCGAAGCAGCCCGCGCCGCCGCCACGATATTGCGCACAGCGGCCAACGACGGCGGCCGGCTCGGGCCCGTCACGCCGCCGCTGCCGGACAACTTCCCGCCCGAACCGCCGATCCCCCACCAGCAACGGCAACCATCGGCGACGACACCTACCCAGTCCTCAAAGGACGATCGCGAGCAGAGGGCCGGCAGATGACCCAAGTGTGTCGTGACCCCACACGCCTACAGTCAGGAGGAACAGGTTGTGACCACACCGCAGCATGATGACCCATTCGGTGAGGGGACGGGCAAAGTCTTGCAGGCCCTTGCCGTGCTCACCACGGTCGGCGAGTCCGCCGCCCGGTTCGTGGCGTCCGGGGCGCAGAACCGGGCAGCCAAGTCCGAACGGAAAGCCACCGCGGAGCGGGTCGCCGACACGGCCCGCCAGCAAGCCGACCGAGCCACGGCCAGAGCCCACGCCGCCCAGGTACGGGCCGACCGACAGTTCATGGACAAGGCGTTCGACCGCGATTGGCTGGCGAAGGCCGACCTCGACGAGACGTCCAGGTTGTGGCGCACGGCGGCCATGTACTCGATGAGCGGCGACAAACGCGCCACCGAGGCGAAGAACCGGGCTCAGGAGCGGCTCCGCGACCTCAACCCCGGTCTCATGGACGCCTTCGCCCGCCACCGGGCGGCCGGCAAGAATCTCGCCGAAGCCATGAAGGCCGCCGCCCGGGACGTGTGGCAACACCAGACCCGCACCGATCCATCTTGGGCCCGCCCACACGGAAGCTCCGCGGCCTGGTCTGCCCAGACCAGCATCGGCGCGGTGCCTGACCCCAACGGGTTGCGAATGGTCGACGAACTGGAAGCCGCAACCAGGGCCGAGATAGCACGGCTGGCTGAAGGCGTCGACCTGGAGGTACTCGACGGCCTGATACGCCAATGGCGAAGCACCGGCCGCGCACCGGCCACCGACGCCGCAGCCCTGCTCGCCGACGCCGCACGTCACCTACGCGCCGAAGGCCAACTCGCCGGGCCCGCGAACGCCACAACGAATGTACGACAGGGGCCTAACCATGCCTCGGTACCGAACGTCGGCGATCCCCTCCCCATCACCTACGACACGGTCGAGGTGCCCGTGCGCACCGGGCTGGCCGCCAACGAACTGGCCGCGCAGGGCATGGACCGCGCGGCTGACGCCGTGCGGGCTGGCCAGGCCGCCGAACGCCACCTCTCCAAACTCGCCGACCAACAGCAGCGCGCCGGTGCGGCGGACAGCGGTGTGCCCGACCTACGCCACACCCCGGTCAACGAGCACCAGGACGCCATGGCGTCCAGCCGCCTCCATCACGGCGGCGGCGAACACGACCGAGCCGGCGCCGACCAGCAACAACGCCTCAGCCGGGCGTTCCCGCCGTTGCGCACCGTCAACCCCACGTTCTCGGCCGCCCCCGCCGCCACCAACCCGCCCACCACTCAGCGGAAAGGACGCCCCCGATGACCGCCGACGCCGACCAGGAACCCACCACCACGCCCGACACCCCCACGACCGGCCTCAACCCCCAGTACCCCAACGTCGAGGCATGGGTACGCGACTACCTACTCCCCAGCTTCCCCCGCCCCTCAGGCGAACTGGGCGCCGCCGGCCGCTGGCGCTGGTGCGAGCAATGGTGGCGCCACGACGAAGCCGTCACGATCCTGACCGCACTCTGGTACGGATGGGAGCACTCGGCCGTCCAAGTCCTGGGCATGCTCGACTGGCTACCGCGCCTCTACCACCTCATCCCGATCCTGGCCGGAGACGACGGACCGTTCCGCCTGTGCTCGGCCGAGGCCGGAGACATGCCTGCTCGTCACGAGATGCCGCCGGTCGCCGACGTCATCCCAGCACCCACCGGCTGGTGGCAGTGGTGGGGCACGGAGACCGCTACCTGAGCCGCGCGGCAGCACGACAGCGGTCCGTCTGGTGCCCAATGACTCGCATCGCGCCAGACGGATCTTCGCCTTGTACGCCACAGCTCAGCCCTCGTACGACGTGGGCCGGGCCCGACTGCGGCGCACCCGCTCAGCTCGGATGACAGACGAGCAAAACACCAGCCGCCACCTATCGGCCGTCGCCAGGGTCATCTGCAGATGCACTGACATCGTGGCCTCAACAGTCTTTCGTCGTCGCCCGGCGAGGTGTAATCTGCCGTCCAACCGTCTGGTCCGGCTCCCCCGTGCTGGACCAGGCGGCCCTCCGGCACAGGCCCCACGTAGTTGCACTCCGCACGGCGCTCGGGCCTCAATGGGTGCCCGATTGCTGGTGTGCCGCCTGCCCTGCCATGCCCGATGACTATCGGTAACGAGCACCATGCCTGGACTACTCGCTCGGGGCGCCGCCGGCAAATCATTGGCCGCTCGTCTGCACCTGATAGGGCGTCGCCTCCCGCACGTCCCGACTGTCTCGGTGCCGATTCCTTGGTGAGGAGTCGGCCGGGCCGGTACTGGCATGCAGGTGTGTCGTTACACGGCAATCGGGCCGCCGTGGACGTCGCAGGGGGCGAGGTAGGTGTCGTACCAGTGCCACGCTACCCGTCGGTTGGGGGCGCGGTGCAGATGCTGAAACGCGGTCCAGGCGACGAAGTCCGCGAGCTGGAGCCATGCATTCTCGGTGGATCGCGGGAACTGAGGGTCTTCCAGGACCCGGCGGTGCTGTGCAGTCAATGCGCGGTGGGCGTCGCGGTAGGACGGGTCCGATCCATCACCGTCGGTGAAGATCATTCCGTGTTCGTGGTGGTCGGCGAGTCGGGCGTTGAGCTGGAGGACGAACCGTTGGTAGACGTCGTTGCGGTGTCGGGCGTATTTGGTCATGCCCGGGTGGCGAGGATAGCTCACGGACACGTAGCCGGTGCCGTGGTCAGCGATGACCACATGGATGCCTAACTCGCGGAGGTCGGAGAGGAACGTCCACGCGCGCTCCTCGTCGTCAACGAACAAGGTTTCCGTGATCTCGAGGACGGCCGGCATACGGTCGACATGGGGGACGGCGATGTGGTTGCGCACGATGTCGGCGAAGTCGGGCTACGCAGCTGCCGGACAGAGACGTTCACGCTCGCGTGGCGGTCTGGTCGTGCCCGGCCCGTTGAGCGTGTGAGAACCGGCAAGGCAGCGCGACGCGGGACCTGGCTGAGACATCGACAACGACCCTGGCGACGGCTTTCTCCACGTTGTCATCAACACCGCCGCCGCGACACGATAGTCACCCGCTGGTGTGCGCGGCGGTGGTTTCAGCGCCGTTCCAGCTCCGCTTCAGGACCGAATGCCAGTCTTCATCTGAACCCAGAGGCTGATCTGCTCGGCCTCAGTCAGCAAGGAAGACAATGAAATGCGGACAGAGATGCGTTCTGTTTTCATCGCAACTGGCGGCTTTCTGGGTCGGATCGACAGCGAGATGCGCTGTGGGTTCTGGGCAGAGGAGCCCGTCGATCACGGCTTTGATCCACGCAAGCTCATCGAGGTAGATCTGGCTGCGACGCCGTCCGCCGCTGCCGCCGGGCGGATAGGGTGGGACGCTGTCATCGTCGATGACTGCTATCCGGCAGCGAACGGCGGGCACGGCGGAACCCACCCTGGGTCCGCGGTGGCCGGAGATCCAGCTCGCCGGGGCCATCTATCTGGCCCTGTCGTACGTGGACGCCCTGCCCGCGAGCTTGCGGCCAGCGTGTCCACCGACGGGACTGGCCGGGCGGCCGTACGAGTACATGACTGTGTTGTACTGGCCACATGTCGCCGATCCCGCGGCGGCAAGCGATATGCCGGTCACCACGCCGAAGTCCTCGACGAACGGGGAGAACTCGCGCTCGTGGCCGTCTACGCACCGGGCCGGTCGGAGACTCTCGACGCTCGGCAACCACCCATGTGGATAGACCTGTCCTCTCCGGATCAATGCGACGCCGGCCCGGACAGTCTCACCACCGTGGGTGTTAAGAACGCCCCCAAGAGCGGAGCGTTGTTCCTCGTCTGTGGAACCATCGCCACCGCGTCAGGAAGGAAGTGGTAGTCCGCATGTCCTCACAGGAGAAGAAGTCTGGTCGGGTCGCGGCCCTGATCAACACCACCGGTGTCAATACAACGATCGGCGCCATCGCCGGCCGTCCGAAGGTGCCACCGTGGCTCGGCGGCGAGCCCCTCCTCGCGCCCCGTGCAACCGTCACCCCGAAGCTTCCGTACGCGTTGGGGGACCAACTCCCTGCCCGACCGACCATCGGCGGATCGACTCCGAAGCTCCCACTGGGCTTGGAAGACTGACGTGTCGGGACCGGTCCATCGCATCAACATCGTTTCCGAGGACGCCGACGGGTTGTTCTTTGGACCGGTCCCCCGATGTGTTGAACGCCAGCGGGTCGCCTCACTCGCCCACCTTCACGATATCCTCGATCACACCGCCGATCCCAGTGCGGGGCCCGCCACGCTTGACCTGATCGGGCATTCCACCCACGGCGCTCGTCTACTCGGGCAAAACTTCACTTCGCGAACTACTAGCGAGCCCACAAGAGCGAGCGGAGATTGGCTTTATCCAAGACATAATTGCCCCTGCTGGGGCGGCCGGGCGTGGCATGGATGGTCATGCCGCGCCCGGCACCGGTGGAGCCCTGGACCCCCAACGGCCGATCAACGGGCGAAGGCACGCCGTACCAGGTCGACGGCGCGGTATCTCAACTCCACGAGGTCATGGTGGAGGAGTCGGCCGGACCGCTTCACCACCTGTCCGTCCACCAACACGGTGTGCACATCGCCTGGGTTCGCCGAAGTGACGACGGCCCCGGCCACATCGGCGCTCTGGCCGGTCAGGTGGGAGAAGCCGTCGAGCAGGACAATGTCGGCCCGCTTGCCGACGGCAAGGCTGCCGACCTCCTCCGCGACGCCGATGGCCCGGGCGCTGTCCATGGTCGCGGCGGCCAGCAGACCCGCCGCCGGCCGCGGCCCGCCCGTCCCCAGCCGCCGCGTGCGTAACGTGTCCCGGATCGACTCGAACAGATCCACTGTGGAGTTGACGACGACGTCGCTGCCGAGCCCCGCGCGGATGCTGGCCTCCCACAAGCGGCCGTACGCCGAGACGCCGTGCCCCATGGTGGCTTCGACCACCGGGGTAACCGTCACGCCAGTCCCGGTCGCGGCCAGGAGACTGGCTGTCCCCGCACTGACGGCATTGATGTGGACGAGCTGCAGATGCGGTCCCAGCAGGTTCTCCGCGTGCATTCGCTGGATCGTGGCGGCGTCACCGGTGGCGTGCATGGAGGTCACCAGCCCCAGTTCGCGGCCAAGCCGGATCTGGCATTCGGCGTCTTCCCACGGCCCGTACTCACAACCTAGGATCGCCAGCGCGCCGGTCACCCGGCCCGTTCGTTGAGCCAACCGACGTACGTCGGCGGTGTTGTCCGGTTCGGTGTGGCCGATGATGGCCCTGATACCGGATTCCAGGAAGCCATCCACGACGGCATCGGTGTGTGCCGCGGACATTGTTGTGTTGCTCCAGTCGAAAACCGTTGTGATGCCGGCGTTCAGCGCCTCCGCCGCGCCGAGCACGGTCGCCAACCGCGTGTCCTCGGGTCGGTACGCGCGCAGCGCCCGTCCAAGCACCGTCTCCAAGTAGTCCGGCAGGGTCATGTCTGGCCCACAGCCCCGAAGTGGCGCCTGCCAGACATGACGGTGGCCGTCCACCAGCCCTGGCATCACCACCATCCCGGTAGCGTCGATCACGTCGACACCGTCCCCGGCCACAAGGCCACCGCCCAGACCGGGCTCCGATGCCGCGATGTCCACGATGACGCCATCCGCCACCAGAACGTCGGCGACCGGCGACTCGGCCCGACCGTCGCCTGGCACGACATGACCGCCCTTGATCAGAATCATCCGTCCTCTTCCAGGAAGCTTTTGGGAAAGCTATCCGGAAAGCTTTCCAAACACAAGCGGGCGGTACGATGGCGGCATGGCCAAGGACACCGTCGACCTCATCGCCGCCGCCTGGGACAGCGAGTTGCCCGGCGTCGCCGGCGCCGAACTCGAGTTGGGCAAACGCGCGGCGCGCCTGTCGGCCATGCTCAACCAACGCGTCGACGCCGAACTCGCCCGATTCGGGCTCACCAAGGCGGAGTACGAGATCCTCGCCGTGCTCCGGGCGGCCGGCGCACCCTACCGGCTTCGGCCCTCGGAGCTCAGCCAACGCCTGCTGCTGTCTTCGGGCGGTACCAGCAACGTGCTTCGCCGCCTCGCCGTGGCCGGTCTCATCGAACGCGAGCCGGATCCGGCCGACGCCCGCAGCACCGGAGTCCGCCTGTCCGACCACGGCGTCAAGGTCTCCGAAGACGCGGTCAGAGCCGCCAGCCGGGCCCAGTCCGCCTTGCTGCGCGCGGTGCCCGACCGCACCGCCCGCGACGCAATCAACGCTCTGCGCGCGGTCCTCGTCGCCCTCGGCGATACCCCCGACTCACGTGTCGCCGGTCCGCGTCCCGACGTCAGGACCAGCCCTTATGCCACATGACATCGAAGGCTTAGAACGCTGCTGGCCGGGTGATAGCGAGTGATCGGGCGCGAGCTGGGCGGGCTCCCAGTCTCGCTCGTAGGGCTGCGAAGTCGGGATCACCGTGTTCGCCGGGTTGGACGATTTCTCCGTCGAGGATGACGTCGGGCAGCGCCTCCGCAGCGGCGGCGATCTCGGGGAACTCGCTGTCGCAGCGGCGCCCATGCCGGGTGCGCAATGCCGCCGAACCGTCGACGACACGCAGCTGCCCGCGCGCGCCATCGAGCTTCAGTTGAGCCCACCAGGAGTTGCCGGCCGGAAGGTCGACGCCCGCTGTGAGAAGCATCGGCTCGATGAAGCCGGGGGCCCGCTGGTGCTGCATTTTGGTCGCGTGTGGCGTCGGTGCGGCGGTACACGGTGCCCAGGGCGATGCCAGGTGTCGCGGCTGAGGCTAGGCGCACCCTCGCCGGCCCGGTTGTCGAGCCGGTCTGCCACACTCGCCCACCCACCGAGCCACTGGTCACGAGGAACGACGCATCGGTGCTCAGCGCGGCGTAGGTGATCGACCCGCCCGCGTCGAGTCTCGCCTCGATCAACCTGACCGGTGTGATGGCGCCGAGCATCGCCTGTGCCAGCGCGATGCGATGGGTGGCCCGGTCCGGCGCCACCGCGTGGGCCGCCAGCAACAGCCGCAACGTTGCCTGCGGGTCGGAGCCCACCGCCTGCTGCGCTTGCTCGGCGAGCTGCTGCCCCAACACCGGGTCACCGCGCTCCGCCACCGGCTGAGCTTGGGTCTGCTTGGGCACGACCAAAGGCTCGGTGTTGGGAGCGGACGCCAAGATCGCCGCAAGCATCACAACGCTGAACGCACCTGCCGCAACCGCGACCACCCGCTCGATCCGACCAGGCCGTCCCGCCCCCGGCTGTCCAATCGGCACTGAACCCCGTACATTAGATTTAGGTTTGTCGTTGTCTAATGGGTGAATGTGGTCGGCCACAGTTTGACCCCCGCAGGTCCGGACCGGACGACCCACGCACCCGCCTGATGATGCGTACACCGGCCCGTTCGATTCTTGTCTCGATCATGTGTGGTAGAGCCAGGTTGAGGCAAGGTCATAAATGGCGACGAATGGGCCTTCTGCCGCCCGGCTCACCAATCTGTGCGGTCAGTTAGTCGCGATTCCGGCTGACTCCAGCGGATTCATCCCGATCGGCAGCGCCGTCTAGCGGCCAACGCGCCCGGGATCGCTTCGGGCCCGTCGGTTGGCATGCGAGACGCACAGCCCGGCTCTTGAACACGACGCCCTGGTGGGGAAGTCTGTACCCAAGGTCCACCACGGGAGGGCGCATGACCATCATTGACCACGTTCAACTGGTGCACGCTGGCGCTTCACTCGTTCAGACGGTCAGCGTGCTGGCCGCCGAACCGTCACCGTCGCCTGTGCCCGAACCTGTCATCAACACCACCGGCGTGGTCCAGTTCATCGCGACGAAGATCGCCCCCATCCTGCTCGCCGTCCTCGGCGTCATCTTCATCTCCCGCGCAGGCAAGGGCGAGATGTCCCGGGTCCTGACGTCGTCCGCGATCGCCGTCATCGGACTAGCGTTCATCGCAGGCGCGACCGCCTTGTTCTTCTTCGGCAAGAACCTGGTGGACCTGATTTTTCCGACGCCATAGGAGTTTGGCCGTTCCGGTTAGCCCGATTTCGTATGTCTCATGTGGCCTGTCATGCATTGATCGGCATTGGTTGTGTGGTCCCGATGCGGGCATGTCGCGCTACCTTCGGCATTCTGGGCTGATGCCGGCGGCCGACACGCGGTCCGGCTTTGGGGCAACGAGCTCGGCTCAACGTTCAACACTGGCCTGGGTCGGATCGGCCCGATCGGCTACGGTGCCTTTCCCGCCGACGGCGATCACGTCGACTGACGTGCATGAGGGTTGTTGACCATACAGCAGGGCTGCGATTCTCGATGTGGAGGGACACATGATCGAGGTAATCGAGCACGCAGGTGACTTTTCATGATCGGGTTTGTGAGCCGGCTGGTTCGGGCCGGCGGATACATCGCGGTGGCCGCCGCATTCCTGGTCGGCATTCCGTGGGCATCGATCCGCTACGTTGGCTGGCCGCTGCCGACATCCGTGCCTGAGGGTCCAGAGCTGCAAGCCTGGTTCGATAACCCGTTCGCTCCCGCGCCGTTCTTCTCCGCGTTGTCCATCCTCGGCTGGCTGCTGTGGACGGCACTGGTCGTCAGCATCGTCATGGAAGTCCTGGCCCGAGCGGGCCGGATCCGGTTGCCGCGCATCCGGCTGGCCACCCCGATTCAGGGCCTCGCTGGCGGGTTGGTCGGAGCCACCGCCACCGCGCTGGCCGCACCCGCAGCCGCCCACGCGGCACCGCCGCCCGCCGCAACCACCGCTGCCGTCCCTGAACTGGACACACGTGTCGCCAGTCCCGCACCGGCTACGGCAGCGCCGTACTACGACGTGGAGCACGGGGACTGGCTGTCCACGATCGCCGCCCGGTTCCTGGGCGACGCCGACGCCTACCCGCGCATCCAGGAACTCAACCCCGAGCTGGCAGCGCGCGATGCACGCTTCCCCAACCACATCGAGGCAGGATGGCGACTCATCCTGCCGGCCGACGCCCACGACCATGGCATCCGCCGACACGCGGCCGGACAATGGCAACCACCGACGCCACCCACTCCTGCGGCACCCCCACAAGCAGACCCGCCACCCCCCACGACCGAGCCAGGGCCAACAGCGGTCCTCTCGCCCGCCGCGCAGCCCACGTCAGCCGCCACCACCACACAGAAGACAGCGACCCCGGCGCCGCGCCCATCCGCAGACCCCACCCACCGGGTACATCTGGCCGACGATCTCGATAGCGACGGCGACGGACACCCCGACGTGGTCGTCGGACCGTCCAACACCGGCGCGATGGCCGGTGCCGGACTGTTGGCCAGTCTGCTGTTCGCGATGCTGATGTCCGAGCGCCGCCGCCAACGCGGCCTCTACGCCGTGGGCCAGCAGCCACCACTGCCTGCCAACGGGCGGGCCGAACGAGAATTCCGCGCCGCCCAACAGCCTGCTGACGTGGAACGACTCGACGTCGCGCTGCGCAGTCTCAGCCACGGTCTGGAGCACCGGTCGGTCCTGCCGGACATCGTGGGCGTGCGCCTCATGGGTGCCGACATTCAAGCCCTGCTCGGCCAAGCAGACGACGAGCCGCCGCAGCCGTGGTTGGACGAGGGCACGCATTGGGCGTTGCCCGCCTATCTGGAGCCCGACGTCGCAGGCTATGCCGTCACGCTGCTACCGACACTCGTCACCATCGGCAGTCGGGCCGGGCGGCACCTCCTGATCGACCTGGAGCGGTTGGGCACTCTTTCCATCGGCGGCCACCCCTACCGGACCCGTGACCTGTTGCGACACATCGTGTGCGAGCTGGCCTGCAACACCTGGTCTGATGGCGCCACCATCATCGTCGCCGGCTTCGGCAGCGAGGCCGACACATTCACCGAGATCGGCCCACACCGCATCGGCGTCGCCGACTCTCCCCGCGCGGCCATCGCCACCGTGCGCGCCGAGCTGGACAAGCGCGCCGCCAACGACCTGGTGACGCCGCCCACCGTGCTCATCGTCGCGGAACCCGACGCCGCCACCCGCAGCGCGCTGGCCAATCTACACCAGACCCTCGCCGCAACCGGCCGCTGCGGCATCGCCGTGGTCGCCACCGTGCCCGACGCAGACCCCATCGGCACCGCCATGCTCACCATCTCCGAGACTGGTGCGCTCAAGGCGGACCTGCCGGGCCTACGGTTGGCCACCGACGCGGCCACCGTTCCGATCGACATGCTCGACCCGATGGCGGCCGTGTTCCGCGCCGCCCACCTCGCCCCCGCCCAGCCGCAAGCGCCGCCAGCCGACGAACTGCCCGCATGGGACGACACCGTGGACCCGACGGACAGCGCGTTGGGCGTGTTCGAAGCCAGCGTCGAGGAAACCGCACCCACGACCACATCGGCCGAAGTTCCCGAGCCAGCCGACACCGCCGGGCCGGCGGTGTCGTTCGACCACGACAGCCTCGATGACGACCTCGCCGCCTGGCGGAACAAGGCGCCGAACGTCCCCCGCGTCAGCGTTCTCGGCCCGCTCGAGGTCGACCTACCGGGCCAGCTCAACGACAGCCGGCGCAGGCTCTACACCGAAATCCTGCTTTACCTACTCACCCGCCGCGACCGCAGCGCCGACAAGGCGGCCATCGAAAACGCGCTCTGGTACGGCAACCCGGCCGGTGAAACCACCCTCCGCAAATGCATGTACAAGCTGCGCCAATGGCTCGGCCACGGCCCGACGGCAAAGAATGGATCCCCGACCGCGACATCGACGGCATCTACCGCCTCGAAGAAGGAGTCATCCTCGACGTGCGCCCAATGATGCGGCTACGCGATCGCGGAACCGCTCGCGGCGCCCACGGCATCGCCGACCTCCACGCCGCCCTGGACCTCGTCCGCGGAGTGCCCATGCGCAGCATCCGCGACAGCGGACACTACCGAAGGCCCTTCACCTGGATCCCCAACTCAGAACTCGACCCGGCCGTGATCATCCCCGACATCGCGGACCTCGCCCACCACATCGCCCAGCACTATCTCAGCGTCGGCGACACCGCCGCAGCAAGATGGGCGATCGACCAAGCCTGGCTCGCCGACCCCGACCGCGGATTCGGCGACCTGTGGCTCGACCGGATAGACGTCGAACACCAAGCTGGGCGAACCGCCGCACTGCAACACATCGTCAACGGATACCTCAAACACTGCGAGGTTGAAGTGCTCGAAGACCTCCCGACCCCCATCTACAACCGCATCCGCGCACTCCTACCAGCCGACTAGTCTGCCGTACGCCATTAGGCATCCTCGCCGGGCGGCGCAACGCATGCGGATCTGCGCAAGACCGGCACCAGGTGGCCGCTCGCAGCAGCGGCAGGCTCGGGACTACGCCGGTCCCGGCAAGGCGAGCCCGTACGTCCACAATGGTCGGAGCCTGGTCACCGTCGCGCTTCAGCCCGACACCGTCCGCCGCGCACGGGCAAGTCGCGCGTCGTCAGACTTCCCTGGCCGGAGACTCGGTGAACTCGTCTGGCAGGAGAACAGACAGCTCCTGCGCCCGGCGCCGCAACGCACCCGCCGAGACGGCATAGCGGATCTGACGCAACTGCCGTGAAGACAGACCAAAATGCTGCCGGGCAACACCGTCGTCGTGAAGTGCGGCCGCCGCGAGATCCGGGCGTTGACACATCGCGACCCACGTCCGTGCCCACTGCGTCACCGTGGCGGAGCTAGACGGCACCTTCACCTCATCCTCGCGGGCCGGCCGACCGCGGCCCGCCCTGGCGCTCACCTGCCTCGGCGGACGCACTCGCGCACTCTCAACGAGTACCGACCCGGCCGGCGCTGGCCCCGGCCCGTCAGACCCCATCGCCACGACATCGGTCGTCGATACGCCCTGCCGGCGCGTAGCCCGGGCAGCGCGCTTCTTGGCCCTGACCAGGTCCAGGTTCGTCACGGCATTGGCGACCGTACCCAGGGTGCCCTCAGCTGGCGGGTGATTGCGCCACGCGATCGCGGCCAGCAGTGTGTTGCTCGGCCAGGTCAGCCACTTGGCCCCGAATTTCGGGTTCCGCCGCCGGACGTTGGCGACACTGTCCTCGAACTGATTCAAGAACTCATCGAACATGAACATCCCAAACAAGCTCAGCAGCGGCCAGATGGGCGATCGACCAAGCCTGGCTCGCCGACCCCGACCGCGGATTCGGCGACCTGTGGCTAGACCGGATAGAGGTCGAACACCGAGCCGGGCGCATCGCTGCGCCGGCGCCCTCGGCATTCTTGTCGGGCGGCGGGGCACACACGGATCTGCGCAAGGCCCTTGCCAGTTGGCTCGCTCGCGGCAACGGCGCGCTCGGGACCACCGCCGGTCGCGGTCGACGGGAACCTATTCGTCCACAATGGTCAGAGGTCGGGTCACGGTGGCGTTTCAGCCGGATACTGCCTGCCCTCAACGGGGGAGCCTTGTGTTCCTCAAGGTTCGAGGGTCGGCGAGTCGGTGAACTCGTCGGGCAGGACGACAGAAAGCTCTTGCGCCCGGCGCCGCAACGCTCCCGTCGAGACGGCATACCGGATCTGACGCAGCTGCCGCGGGGACAGGTCAAAATGCTGCCGGGCAACTCTATCGTCGTGAAGTGCGGCACCAGCGAGGTCCGCGCGCTGACACATCGCGACCCACGTACGCGCCCACTGAGTCACCGTGGCCGAACTGGACGGCACCTTCACCTCATCCTCGCGGGCTGGCCGACCCCTGCCTGCCCTGCCGTTCACCTGCCTCGGTTGACGCGCCCGTTGAGTCTCAGCGAGTGCCGACCCGGCTGGCGTAGGCCCCCGCCCTTCAAACCCCGGAGGCGAAACATCTGCCGTCGGTGCGCCCTCGCGGCGCGCGGCCCTGGCGGCGAGCTTCTTGGCCCTCACCCGGTCCAAGTTCGTCACGGCATTCGCGACCGTACCCGGGGTGCCCTCGGCCGGAGGGTGATTGCGCCACGCGACCGCGGCCAACAGCGTGTTGCTCGGCCAGGTCAGCCACCTGGCCCCGAATTTCGGATTCTGTCGCCGGACGTTGTCCACGCTGTCCTCGAACTGATTCAAGAACTCATCAAACATGACCATCCCGAACAAGCTCAGCAGTGCAACGTAACCACCGGCGAGTGCGTTGCCACTCTGGCCATACTCGTACGAGAAGTTGATCGTTGCCGAGGCTAGCGCAGCACCCCACACCACTCGGTGGCAACGGTCCGGCGTCTTGCCCTTCCTGACCGCCCGAAACGCGAGCATCGCGAACGTGACGGAGACCCCGTCCAGAGTTCCCGGGACGAGGAACTCCCAGCCGTTGTGCCAGCCCAGCGTGCTGCGGCCGAAGGCCACCAGGCCGTGGAAACTCCCGGCCAAAACCATCACCCAGAACAGAGCCGCCGGCACCAGACTCGCGACCGTCAAAGCAGTGTCCTTGGCCCGATCCTTGCCTGACGCCGCGTTCGGATTGGCGGAACGTTCTCCCGCCCGCCGCACCCGGCGTTTAGCCGTCGACCACGTCAGCGCCGTGAGCACGACGTTCGCCACCATTGCAGCCACCCAGACGCCCGGCGGTACCCGCGCAACCCAGGTCGCCACATCCGACCCCGCAATCACAATCCACCGCCCGTGCTGCCCCAGCCCGGAAGAGTGACTGATGGCGCCGGATCCAGACTGCACGATTCGTCCATGCCGACAGGCTGGCCGTCCCCCGTGGACCAACCCGTGGACCAAACCGTGGACCATACGAGGAACGCGGGTGTGAGGTGCCGATACCTCGGTGTCTCCATCACCGCCCTACCGTGGCCGGCTCCATTGCAGCCCCGAAGGGAAAGAGGCCGTGACTGCCCGGACCCAGACCGAAACGGTCCAGGGCAACCAGCTTGTCTGTCGGCTGCGCTGTCCAGTCATCTGACCGGACCGACAGTCATTCGTACATACTTGCGATTAGTACCTACGTACGATATCCTCTCGGCATGGGGCGACAGCGAATCGGGTGGTGGTGGAACGGACGTTGGGGACGCCTAGCTCGCCGTGACGTCAAGATCTTTACAGACGGCCAATCGTGGTCGGTGGAGGACCTGCAGGGTGGCGTTGAGGGCCGACTGCGCGCTGTCGACGCTTTGACCGAAAGACAGGCTCGGACGATGGCCGAGGACCTCATGGCCGAGGGCGACGGCTGGCGGGACATGACATGACCGGGCGAGCTCTGGCCAAGCGGCGTCGCGACTCCGATCAGCATTGTTGCGCCGCCCTGCCGGACAGGGGCCGAGGGCTGGCTTGAAGCGCCTCCTTGGGCGCATCTCCGGCGCTTCCCATCCTCTACCTAGAGACGATTGCTAGAAACGGTTGGTTACATGGGATTTCCCGACCTGCAGCGCGAACTCGTTCGCGCACGTAACACCTACCTGGGTGCCGTACGACACTGGCGTCAGGCGGGGGTGGCGTTCGAGGCGGCAGTGGTGCCGCTACTCCCGTCCGAGGATGGCAACATTGCGCCTTGGACGGGCGATCAATCCGCAGTCATGTCCGTCTGTGCGGAGGCCTGGACACGTCTGATCGCCGCCCGTAGCGGCTACGACGCGGCCGTTGAGGACCTGCTCGCAAACGACGCGCCGTTACCCAAGCGGTAGGTGTCGATGGCCGCGGTCAGGATGCTCTGCCGACATTCGCGCACCCATACCTGTGCGGCGGGAGAAGCGTTGTGCATCGACCAGCGGAGCGAACATGATTTCACGCAGATGTGTGGAATCGCCTGCGCTTGGTGTTGCGTAGGGCGCATGCTCGGCAACGAGCGGCGAGGCGATCACCAGATGGTGACCGGGGTGCGCCGCTGTCGTCCCCGGGCTGATGCGGCGCAGTGACGACTGGATAGCGGATGCACCCGTGCTGGTACCACCGATTGAGCCGATGCTGGCCAAGTCTGTGCCGATCCTGCCGGAACCAGTCGGGCCACAAGACCTCCGTCTTGAACCGAAGTTCGACGGGTTTCGACTGATAGCGTTCTGCCGCCCGGACGAGGTTGTACTGCAGTCACGAGCCGGTCGAATCCTCACGCGGTACTTTCCAGACATTGCCAGCGTGCTCCACACCGCGCTGCCGGGACAGCCAATCGTGGACGGCGAGATCGTCGTGTGGAATCCAGCTCACAACCGTACCGACTTCGCGCTGCTGCAACAACGAATCACAGCAGGACGTCGCCTGCCACAACTCGTACGTGAGCTGCCTGCCAGCTATGTCATCTTCGACATCCTGCAGGACGCCGACGGCGAAGAGTTGATGTCGCGTCCGTTGCGGGAACGTCGGGAACGCCTGGTGGCTCTGCTCGCCGATGTCCCACCTGCCTTGACCTTGTGTCCACAAACGACCTCCACTGCCGAAGCCATGGAATGGATGCAGACGCTGACCCACGCGGGAATTGAAGGTGTCGTTGTCAAAGACGCTGCCAGTCGGTACGTCCCCGGCCGACGGGGCTGGCTGAAGTACAAGACCAGGCTCAGCACACTGGCGATCATCGGCGGCGTCACAGGAAACCTACACCGTCCCGAGACTCTTCTGCTGGGTCGCTTCGATCCCGCGGGAAGGCTCCGCTACACCGGCCGCACCGGTGCCCTCTTCAAGGGGCAAGCGGAGGAACTCGGTAGAACACTCGAGACCGCTCCGCGGCGTAACGGCGGCCGCGTCACGCATCCCTGGCCGCGGCCACTGCCAGCCTCGTGGACGGGCCAGTTCGACAAGCCTCAAGCCGTGCCGTACTACCAGGTCGATCCCATCATCGTCGTCGAGATCTCCGTTGACACTGCATTCGAGCACCAACGATGGCGCCACGTCGTCAGGTACGAATCAATGCGAACGGAGTTGTCCATTCACGACGTACCCGTACTGCGTGACCAGTAGCGCAACGGCGCCTCCCGGACCCGCTCCGTGGCCGGACCGCAGGCGAACGGCTCGACCAGCGCGGGCTGTTGGCGAGCAGCCCGAACGCGGTCGTCGAGGGCGCCGCCGCACGCCGGTCATCTGTTGCGGGAGGCTGATCGGTCAGGCGAGGCTAGAGTCGTTGATTCGCAAGTGGTCTACGGGGACCTGGGCCGGCACATCGAACCAGCCCTACGGGACGTTCGCCCGGCGAGATTGGTCTGATCAATGCGATTTCTCGCATGGGAACGTGATCATTTGCGGAGCGTCAGGGTGTCCATTCAGGGGTTTTCGATCATGAGGTAGCAGGGGTTGGCAGCCACGGGCGTTCGGTGAGGGCGGTGCGGATGGCTTCGATGGCGGTGAGTCCGAAGTTTCTGGTGGTGACGAGGTAGGAGCGGACGCGGCAGAACCGGGCGAGGGTGTGGGTGGTTTGCCAGTAGCCGGAGACTTTCTGGTGCAACTTTGGACTTTTGAGGGCTTGCTCCGAGGCGTTGTTGGTGAAGGGCACGCGCGGGTTTGTTGTGAACAGCCAGACCTGGGCGGCCTTGTCCTTGAGGCGTCGGGCCAGCACGAGTCCGGGATGGTTGCCCTTGTGCCAGGGGCGGGACAGGTTGACTGAGATCCCGACGAGGACGCCTTGGTCGTAGCGCCATCGCGCGTCGGCGAGTTTCTTCTTGTCGATCGTTCTTCCGGAGGTTTTCGCTTCCTCTGCCAGTTTGTTGGCATCGCGCAACGCTTTCTGCACCTGCGGGGCCCACCGCTGGACCTCGGAGTCGAGGTCGAGTACCCCTTGCAGGTGGCGAATCAGATGCGCTCCACACTCGACCCACCCCGCTCAGGGTCGCGTCGAACTGGTGCCAGCCGGCGTAGTCGTCCCGCACCAGGATGCCGCGGTAGCCTTCGAAGATGCCCAGCCCGGCCAACTGTTCCTTGGTGCGTGCGTGGATGTCCTTGTAGAAAACCAGTCCGGGCTCGGGGGTGCGCACGGCGACCACGTGCGGCGCCCCGTCAACCGACTCACCGTCGACGTCGACGTTGTCGACCACGTTGACCGGGGTCTCATCGGCGCACAGCACCGCCTCGGCCCGCAACGCGGCGATCATCGCCTCGTCGAACCCGCCCTGCGCGAGCAGGTCGGCGAAACGCTCGTGAGCGCGGGCGACGAACCCGGTCGACACGTTCACACCCAGGATCGCGGCCATCAGTTGGGCTGTGGCCTCGACCGGCACGTTGCCCTGGCTGGACAACAGGATCGCTACCGCGTTGATCGTGGGCCCGTGAGGACACCGATCCCGCCGTCGCGAACGGCACAGACGCGGTGGTCAGCTTCCCGCAACAAGCACAGCGCCGCTTGGGCAGCACGTAATGGACCTTCTCCAACTCGATCGGCTTCAGGTCCCACACCTGCGCCCACGCCGTCCCGGCATCACGGCCGTGCTCGACCAGGTCCGCCCCGCACCCCGAGCAGTCAACCGCCGCCTCCACCCGCCGGGTCTCATCCGGTGTCTGGGTCGCTTGCAGCCCGGAACCCTTGCGCCCGGGCTGCCCGCCCCGCTTGCGATCAGCAGACCGCTCCCGCTGCGACGTGACCTGCTTGCGCTGCGCCTTGGCCGCCGGGCCGTCCGACGAAGGCGGCTTGGACGAGTTCGACGAACTCTTACCCTGCTGCGCCCGCAACGCCGCGACCTCAGCCTCCAACGCCGAGATCCGTGCGTCGGCCTCATCCAACCGGGAATTGGCCTCTGCTACCAACGCTGTGGCCGCGCTCAACTCGCCCGTCAGGTCCACCACGAGCAACGCCAACTGCTCATACGACGGCGGCTCCACAACGGACACACCGATCATGATCCCGGAACCAGACGCCACCCGTCAAACCCGACATGCCAGCGCATCAGATCTTGATCATGGGAACCTACTGGTCAGGCCAACCCCTGAATGGACACGCGTCAGGGCGATCCCAACTCGACCCCCAAAACGCCCCCTAAAAGGGCCTTCCTGTACGCCCGTCGATGCGTGATGGTGTAACGGCAGCAATCCAGGAAGACACGATCAACCGCACCGTCCTCGCTCCGTTTCCGATCCACCTGGCGGAACGTCGACGACCTGCGTGGGACATTCCGCGATGGGGCGGCCGGTCACCCCCGTGCCGGCCGCGCCCGCCCTCGTGGTCGCGCGTGCCCGCCGACGTCCCGAAGGAGAGCAAGAGCGTTGTCCTCGTTGGCGGCGACTGGCCGGCCAGGCGATGTCGAACCGATCAGGACGAGCGGTCGTCGAGTTCGGCGGCCCGAGGTCGAGGCCGCGCTGCGCGGTGTTCCACGGCATCTGTTCACACCGGACGCGCCGCTCGAGGACGCGTACCGTTCCGACCTTGCGGTGATCACCAGCGGCGTGGCGACGAAGCTGTCAGCCATGGCATCACGAGACCCGCCGAGGCAAGCCGCGCTGGCACCGCGACCCGCTGGGCCGGTGGCATCGCATGGACCGGTGGACACCGGGTTCGTGGACCTGCACGGCCATGAGGGCCTGCTCGGGCAGGCCGAGGGCAGCACGAGCACCACCGTGACCGAATCGATCGGGCTACGCAGCGAGGCGTTCCGGGACACGATCCGTTACGTCGTGATCGACCCGGCCGCCTCCTACCGAGCCGCGATCACCACGACCCTGCTCCCCAACGCCCGCCTCGTAGTTGATCACTTCCACCTCAGCAAACCGCCAACGACATGGTGACCGGGGTCAGGCGGCGCATCACCTGGGACCTACGCAACCGCCGTGGCCGCAAACTAGATGATTGATTCCGAAGTCCGGGCTGGTGGCGGGCGTGATGACCTTAGGGGAGAGTGTCGTTGCCGTTGTGTGAGCAATGACCTCGACACTCTCCTGACCGCACTGTATGTGTTCCTCGACGATCATGTGATCGGGCCCCGCCCTATCGGGCGACCACCGCTGCTCGAAGACGCCGAGTTGCTGTGCCTGGCGATCGCGCAGGTGCTGGTCGGCTACGCGGGAGAGCGACACTGGATCCGGTACGCGCGCAAGAACCTGGGCCATCTGTTTCCCTACATTCCCGAGCAGTCGGGGTACAACAAGCGGCTTCGGCGGCAGGCGGGCTGATCGCCAAGGTGATCCGCAAACTTGCCGAAGTCACCCCGACCGGTGTTGCTGCCTTGCGGCTCATCGATTCCACGCCGGTGCCGTGTGGCATGTCCCGGGAGACCGCGAAGCGCTCTGATCTGGCTGGTGAGGCCGGGTACGGGTACTGTGCCTCGCACTCGCGCTACTTCTGGGGCATGCGCCTCTATCGTGGCCACGGCCGAAGGCATGCCGCTCATGTGGTGTCTGGCCAACCCGAAACTCGACGAGCGGGAGGTGATGACCGCCCTGCTGGAGGTCGATCACCACCTCGTCGCCGAGGGCCAGGTCATCCTGGCCGACAAGGGCTTCGCCGGTGTGGACTTCGACATCCTCGATGGGTTGGCGTACCCTGGTCGCCCAGCCCGCAAAGGCGTTGCCCGCGATCACCGAACCACCCCGGTGGAGCGCCGGCGCTGTGGCAACGCCAGTGGATCGAAGCGATCTTCGACACCCTCAAAGGACGACTGTTCCTGGAACGTCACGAGGCCCGCCGCCAGGACGGCATCTTCGCCCGGGTCGGTCAACGCCTCCTGGCCATGGCCACCGCGATCTGGCACAACCCAACACCGGGGTGTCGAGCAAACGATTACTCATCGCCTACGACCACTGACCAGCACCATCTTCGGAATCAATCATCTAGACCCCGAATGGGCGAACCCGCGCCGGCTGCTCACCGGCCGGTCAACCCCTGCGCCCAGCCGCGCTGGAGCGGATGTGGAACGAACTGTTCTCCCCCCACGACCCGACCGCTCAGATCTTGCCGTGGGCATCGCGAAGGAGGAACTGCGCACCCTGCTCGCCTCCGCCCGCGCGAGCACGCGGCCCCGCACGTCATCCGGGCCGGCCTGGGCGCCTTCTACACCTGGTGCGCCTCCACCAACATCCCGGAGGTCCACCGACTCGCCTCCACCATCGAGACCTGGTGGCCAGCAACGTTGCGGTTCCTCGAAAACTGGCCTCACAAATGCTCGCACCGAAGGCACCAACCGAGTGATCAAAGAGGTCGGCCGACGGCGTGCATGCGGGTTCCGCAACCCGACCAACCACCGCCGTCGCGTACGGTCTGGGCCGACCTGGTGCCCCCGCCGAGCGCCAGCGAAGACCAGCCTCAAGCCCTGTTAAGCGCGAAGAGCCGCAATGACCACTTCCGCGCTGCTGGCCGAGCGTCAACCTGTGCCGACCGAGCTCGGTGTGGTCGATGCGGGCCCGTCGTCGTGGTGGTGGGCGCTCTCGACTCCCTGGCCGAGCAGCGCGCGCCGTGACAGGCGGCTGCTGTTCGTTTACCAGGCCGCGCCATCCGAACACCAGCGAGGTCGCCCACCTACTGGACAGTCTGGCCCATTCCCGCTGACTGACCGCGCGGCACGGCGGCCGCGGCACCTCCATCCCAGGAACCGGCGTGGTGGGGCAAGAGCAGCCGAGGCTCGCGTGCCAGAGCCGGGGGCCAGTAGGGGCGGGAACGTATTTGAAGGTCATCAAGGGTTGCCGAATCTCAGCAGCGGCACGTTGTAGAGGTCAGGGTTCCGGTCGCGGGCGCATCCGAGGCTGCTCGACCTCGACGAACATCATCTCGGTGAGGAAATAGGACGGTGGCATCCAGCAGGTGGCTGGTGTGACCGACGGCGCCGTGTTCCTTGAATCCAACGGAGACGGCGATGGTGGGGTTGGATCTCGTTCTCATCAGGGTCAAGTCGACGGCGCCGGATCCCACGGCCCCGACATTGGTGAGGTAGATGGTATTTGATAGGGTGCATCGACATTGTCGATCTTTCCGCAGGTCCCGTGATGATTCTCGCCTCGGCGAAGCCTGCGATGAAGGTCGGGATGATGCCCTGTGTGACGTTGTTCTCGCGGTGCACCCGTCAGGGCCGTGAGAAAGTCGTCGGCGTGGTCGAAGGTGACGCCGAAGGTGCGGCCGATCTGTAGTTGGTGACTGCGCACTCGGTCGTCTCCCCTGGGCGTTCAGGGCCAAGGCCAGGGTGCATCGGTGATGTTTCTGGTGGTGGTGAAGGCTTGGGACGTGTTCGCTCCTGATGCCCGGATCCATCAGGGCGGCGGAGAAGGACCCTGCTTCGAAGTCCGTCCAGGTAGCCGGCGGGCCCGACGGTAGTCCTCGTCTCAGCAGGTCGCGCTGGAGCCGGGGAGTTGATGTCGCCCGCTCCCAAGCGATGCGCCGTGTCCGACGGCGCGAGGTGACTACCGTGGGAACGCCAGTCGCTGTCCTGGTGAGTGGTTCCACCAGGCTCGGCGGGGACATGTCCTATACCCATGCCTGCTCATGATGATACTGTCGGCCCGCTGTTCGATGTCGGCGAAGCGGCTGGGGTCGTCGTCGAGTGTGACGGTGTGCAGCCACACACGCGGATATCCGGCTGGAGATCTCCATCTGGCTTGGTGGTGACGTGCCGAGCCCGATGGCTGGATAACGAAGCGCGGCGATAGCTCGATGACGGCGCCTAACGGGCGGCGGTTGGGAGATTGGAACGCGGCAACGGACGTGCTATGGGTCTTGCGTACGTGTGATGCGGCGTGAATCTCGTCGTTGGCAACGACCAGAACGCCACGCTCACGGGCGGTGGCCGCCGCTGCGGTGATGACGGCAGCGAGCAGGTTCGCCGGGCGATCGGCTCCGGCCATAGCGGGGTTCTGCATTGCGCCGGTCACGACGACGGGCTGAGGGCCCTTGTAGTGGAGGTCGAGGCGGGCAGACCACACTCCCTCGATGGGATCTGGTTCCTTCCGCGCACTACAACACCGGTGGCTCCGTCGGCGGATACCTCGTCCATCGCGGGCGAGCAAGTCGTCGAGATCGGCGAACGCGGTAGCGACGTAACTCTTGAGGAAGCTGATGGAAGTTGATTACGTCGATGTGGATGCCCGTGTCGGACAAACCGGGCACTGCCGCGACGAGATCTTCTGCTGACAAGTGCTCGGCGATGCTGCCGTTGTGGGCTGCGGTCATCGCGATCGTCGCCGAGGCCGAACACGACCACGTGGTGGGGGTGTGTTGGGCACGCTCAGGTCCTCCGGGTGGATGGTTGATGTTCTGGGAGCTTACGGCTGGCGGCGGAGATCGCCGACGAAGCCGCAAGCGCGCTCGGCACCGGCCAGGCTGAGCAGGCGGCTTCGGGGCTCCATGAGGCCAGCCAGGCCGTAGTCGGAGAGCCGGCGCACCGCGCGTGACCCAGGGCCAACCCAGTCCAAGATAGGATGGTGAGGGTTTCCAGCGGCGTGCCGGGGGTGTCGGCCGGGGACGGCCCGAGCGCGCCCTACGTACTGGCGTGCGTTGATGTAGTCGCCGAGCCTCTAGCTATTGTCGGTGATGTCCATGAACCAGAGTTCTCCGTGCTCATCCTAGTTGGTGATGAAATCGGGGATGCCCATCGGCGTCGAGGACGAAGCTGTTAACTGCTGCGTATGCGGGTTCGTTGAGCCAGGCAGCGAATGCCGAAGGACTCCATCAGTGCGGCGGCGAGCAACGACAGGATTCTTTCGCCACTCGACGAGGCTGCGACGGCCTGCTTGGGAATGCAGAAGGTGCGGGTCATGCCGCAGGGGTATCGCCGGGAGAGCGTAAACATTCAGCCCGTGACCGGTTCTGATCGCTCTTGAGGGCGTTGATTACTGGGGGTTACGGGGCGGTGGGTGTTGGGAGTCCTGGCATCCAGGGTTGGCCGAGGAGCGCGTCGCGGAGGGCGTGGAGGGTGTTGATGCCGTGTTTGCGGGCGGTGCTGAGGTAGCCGGCGATGCGGTAGCGGTGGGCGGTGACGGTTTCGGACTGGAGCCGGCCGGAGATCTTTTGTTGGGTCTTGGCGGGGCGGAGGTCGCGCTCGGCTTGGTTGTTCGTCGGGGGGACGCGCAGGTCGTCGACGAAGCGCAGGACGTCGGCCTCGCGGTCGCGCAAGACTTCCAGCAGGAGGCGGAATTCGGGCTGTTTGAGGTTGTCGTGATCGCGGGGGATGTCCTTGAGTCCGACGAGCACGCCGTTGCGGTACAGGTCGAGCAGTTCGGTTCTGGTTTGTTCGTCGATGGCCTTGCCGCCGGCTTCGCGGGCGGTGTTGGCGGCGTGGATCAGTCCGCGCAACGCCTTCATGATCTGGGTGGGCCAGGGTTCGTCGGGGTAGGCCTCGGCCATGGCTTGCAAGTCACGCAGGATGTGCGATGTGCACAGTTGGTGCACCAGCGTGGTCAGGCCAGCCTCGGCGCGGGCTTTGGTGATCTCGGCGCTGTCGTAGTTGACGTAGCGGTCGTGCACGACGACGCCGATCAGTTCGGGCAACAGGAACGCCTTGAACGTTGCCAGGCTCCGGTCGCCGATCAGGTAGCAGGTGTAGAGCGTGGTGCAGGCGACCAGCAGATGCTTCTTGGCCTTACGAGGCCCGACCCGCAGTGGGGTCTCGTCCAGGTTGACCACATAGGCCAGGCTGACCAGGGTACGGATACGGGCGTCGACCTCGGCCAGGGCCTGGTTGGTGCGGCGCAGCAGGGAGTGCACGAAACCCACCGACGGGGCCGCGCCGGTGATCGCGGCGACGAGCTGGGCGCAGCGCTGCACCGGGACCGCGTGCACCACCAGCAGGAGCACACACAGTGCTTGAAGGTTGACGCCGTAGGAGACGGGCGCGTCGGCCACACCGTCGGGCAGCCGCGCGACATGCTCGACCCCGCATCCGCAACGAACCCGGTGGCGGTCGTGCTGGGTCACGGTCGCGGTCACCGTCGGGATGTCGTGCTCCTGATGTGACAACGCCACACCCAGATCCGCCGCCCCGGCCAAGTCGGCACCACACCCGCACGACCCGGCCGGGAAGTAGTCCAAACGCTTATCGGGGCTGTCACTCCAGGGCAGGTTCATCCCCATCGCTCCAGGCTGCTTGCCCCGCTTGCGCTTGGCCGCAAACACCGGCTTCTCCGGCGGCGGAGTGCGACCAGGCAAGTCGTCCGTCGATGGTGGCATCCCCGAGTTCCCCGAGTTCAACCCCAGCCGCCGCCGCAACTCAGCCACCTCGGCCTGAAGCTTGGAGATCGTCTGAGCCTGGAACACCACCAGCGCGGCGAGGTCCTCACGCGACGGCTCCCCGGACTCAGACACGCAACCATTGTCCACACCAGACGGATCTTCATCAAGTCAACGCGCGAAGCACCTGAATGCTTACGGTGGGAGGCCCCGTTGTCCACTATCCAGAACACCCGCTTGGGCGACTTGTAGGGTTCCTGGCGCATCACCTGTTCGACCAGGTCCATAACGGGGCGATGCCGTTGCTGGGCGGGGATGCCCGTGCAGGACGGCGCGGCGCACGCCGTAGGCGGAAAAAGGGGGGGGCTAGGTAGGTCAGCGCGCCGCCGCGGTCGTATCCGTGCTCGACGCGCATGACACGACGCTTGCCGGGCGCCAGGGTGGGGTGGCAGCGGCGGCGGGCCTGGATGGAGGGCTTCTCTCACTGCTGATGACGTACTCGTTCTTGCCGAGCCGCCTACCCTGCCACCGACCCGAGTAGAGGTCGAGCACCCGGCCGGCCTTGACCCGGAAGTTGGGATCACGGATGATATCCAGACCGGTACCGCCAGGGCTTGATCGGGTCGGCGACGAGCCAGCGCCGCACCGTGGAGGGCGAGATCGCCTCGACGATCCCGCGCAGGATGGCCTCCCGGGCGAGCTCGGCGTGACTCCACCGCGCCAGCGGTGTGTCGGCCTCAGTGGGTAGTTGGCAGGCCAGTGCCTTGACCTCGGCCACCTGGACCGGCGTGAACCGTGGCGGCCGCCCGCTGCGGGCCCTCTCCACCAGCCCGGCCGGACCCTGGTCGGCGAACCGCCCCGCCATTACGCACCGTGTCCTCGTCGACGTGACGCTCGCGGGCGATCCGCTTGCTGCGTCGCGGGCGGCGTCGAGGACCATCTGGGCCCGTACCCGGTACGGTGCGGACTCTTGTGCCCGCGGGCGATCGTCTTGAGCCGGTTACGCACGGAGGCGGCCAAGGGTACTGCCGGGGGAGGAGTGTTGCATGTCAACCGATCCAGGATGAGGGGATCGCCGATCATGGACCATTTACTAATCTTGCGCATGTAAACACACTGATCTGCAAGGATGAATCTTGTGACCAAACCGCCAGAATCCACGAAGTCCTCGCTGCGCCTCGGCTGGCCAGTCGAGCCAGGGACGCTGGCCCGCCCTGGCCAAGTAGACATCCGCTTCCGCGGCGGGTTCGCATACGTTGACGGCCATCTAGCCGACGGCACAGTGCTGCCGTTGTGCCGGCTGCGCTACGGCGGATACGCCAACCAATGGGGCTTCGCGATCTGGCTCGCCAGCAAGAACGGATACGCAGACTCGTACCTACCCACCGGCTCACGCGCAGGCACAGCCGAAGACGCCCTCAACTGTGCCTGTGGCCTCTACCTCAACGACCCCGCTACCTGGCAGGCGGACTGACCCCCGACGAACTTACGGCGAGGACCACTTAGGAGACACCCGAGTATTACTTGCGTGACTTCGTTCTGGTCTGTTGATCGGCACAGGTTCCTCGATTGCTCCTTTGTGGATAGGTGTAGTTCCATTCGCCGTGGAACTGGTGTGGTTGAAGGGGAACGGCTGCAAGCTGGGCTTTGGTGACCTTCATACCGGTGGTGTAGGTAGTTCCCGTCGAGGACGGCCGCGATGGTGAGCCCGGTTTCGTGGTGGTGGCGCTGATGGTCTCGATGATGACCTGGTAGTCGGTCAGCGGCCGGCCGCGCCAGTTGATCGAGATGAAGAGAAGAGCCGGTGCTCGACCGGGTTCCATTTCGAGGCGCCGGTGGGGTAGTGCACGATGGTGATGTCGAGGCCGATCTCGGCGGCCAGTGCGGCGAGTTCGACCTTCCAGGCGTGCAGCCGGTAGCCGTTGGAGCCGCCGGCGTCGGCGGTGATCAGCAGCCGGGTGCTGGCGGGGTAGCGGGCGGCGCCGACGTTGTACCACCAGGCGCGGATGGCGTTGACCGCGAACGGTGAGGTGTCGTGGTCGATGCCGACCGAGACGAACCCGTCATCGGCGGCCAGGTCATAGATCCCGTACGGGATCGCTTTCGGCACTCCAGTGGGAAAGTCGTGCCCTTGACCGGTATCGGCTTGCCCTTGGGTCGCCACTCCCGGCCCTTGTTGGCGTACTCACCAACCAGTTCCTTTTTCTTCGTGTCCACCGAGATCGCCGGATTGCCCGTGCGTAGGTAGGCCCGGGCCATGTCGTTGATGTAGGTGAACTGGGCGTCGCGGTCGGGATGCTGGTTGCCTTCCTTGGTCTTGAACGTGGCCTGCAACCGGAAGCCGAGCTGACGCACCAGGACAGCCGTGGTCGTGGCGCTCACCTGGTAACCGAGCCGGGCCAGGCCCCGGGCCAGGTTGACCGCCGAACTGGTGGTCCAGCGCAGCAGCGACATCGGATCCCCGATCGCATGCGGGTCGATCAGCGAGTCCAGCGCCTCCAGAATGCCCGGCTGCGTCCGCTTGACCGACGGGCGGCCCGCGCCCGCCGCTCTCACCCGACCGTCATCGACGACGCCCTCACGGACCTCCTTCGCACCCTTGGACACGGTGTTGACCGACACCCCAGCCAGCCGGGCCACCAGCCGGATCCCACCCCAGCCGATCGCCTCGGCCTCTGCACCAAGAAGAAGCCGCCACTGCCGCTCGTTGAGCTGCGACCGCATCCGGGCCAGCTTCTCCGCCAGCGCCTTCTCATCCACCCAACCACGATACGAAACACCCATCGCGCCAGGGTCACGCCAATCACGCCCAGCGCCGCCGCGACGCGTCGTAGCACAAGATCTCAAACATGTAACAGTTCAGATCTAGACCCGCTGCAGCAGACACAGTGGAATCACAACCACGTAATTCGCGTGTGCCCCCTTAGCCATAACGCAGGTCGCAAGGACAAACCTCTTCTCCGTTATCGATTCGCCAGCCGTGACTGGTTCCACTGCAAGTCGTCGAGTCCTGGCTGCATCTGCGACAGGATCTCGGTCTCATGCACCGGCCGGGCGAAGCGATACAAAGGATTCCAAAGCAGCGCCTGTACGCCCTCCCCCGCACACGCGGGGGCAGCGTGGCACGGCATCCCCGGGCCATCCACGTTGCGGGCCATCGCGATCTCAGCGGCCAACACGACCAACGCGGTGATGCTGCTCCCACTGATCGACGCCATCCCGTCGGGACCCGACCGATGAGGCCGACCCCGACGACGGCCTACACGCCGACGAGGCCTACGACCAACAGGCGCTTGGCGACTCCGGCGATTTGTGCAGCCGTCGGTCTCGGCGCTGCGCACCTGGTGGCCAGATGATCGTGACCGGGATTGCCCGTTGTCGTGCGTAGGCCACGACGTCCGCTGTGCCGCCGAAGGCCCGGTGGGTTGTCCGTCGCAACACTGCGAAGAGGCGATCGGCCATTCGGACCACGAGTTCGCTTGCAGCCATGTGGGCGGTGGAGGTCGATTCAATGAAGTCCAGTGCGTGAATCTCGTCGGCCTTGGCGCACAGCTCGTCGTAGGCGGGCTTCATTCGGGAGGCGGTCGCGGTACTCCGCGGCCGGCACCACAACCTCAAGGTGCCCACCCAGCTCGAGTACGAGCGAGGCGAAGATCTGGTCCGCGCCATCGGCCAGCAGGGGCCGACGAAATCACTTCCATATTTACCAAGCTCATTACCAATCCTGGCTTGAACGAAGGCAGCGACGTCCTTGGGCCAGGCCGCGGTGACCGCCGACCGCTATCCGCATCAGGCATCCTCCTTGTACATGCTGAAAGGCGTTCGTCCAGCTTGGTGGCGGCACTGCCGGCCTTCGTGCCTATATCGTTTGAGCTGGCAATTGCTTGGAGTACCCGCTCCAGAATCGTAGGCCAAGCCGACGTCACAGGCAGCGAGTGCAACATTGCAGGCTTCATCGATACGGCCGCTGTTGGTCAGACCTCGCGCTCGGAGCACCCCCATTGTCGCCCGCGGTTTGGGAGCTTGATGTGTATTTGTATGCATTGTGAAGCGCCGTGTTGGTGATTATGGTCTTGCCCAGGGCAGTTGTGGCCTGGCGCCGGAACCCGGCGAGCTCGCGGTCGTCGAAGTGCATCCAGGGCCATACCGGTTGTCTGTCGTCGCCCGTGCGATACGCGTTTCGGCTTGGTCGAGCTTGATCAGTGCTTGTCGGTTGCGGGCTTCGGCCATCGCGATGGCCTCAATGCAATCGAGCCATACCCCTAGCGATGGGTGGGCTGACCGCGGAGGCGCCGCCGGGCGGCCGCAACGAGCCAGGCCGCTCGTCGATTGCGTCCCCGAAGATGCCGCCCGCGGGTGGCCCATGCTCGCTTGCATGTAGGCCTGGAGGCACGGCCGACCCGGATCGCTCGTTGCCCTACTGCTGCTGTAGTGCTGCTGCGCGGGCCGCTCGATTGTCGACGTCCATGTACAGCCAGGCGGCAAGACTCGGCTGCTCGCTTGAGCAGCGAGAACAGCCGTCCTCGTGGGCGCCATTGTGCCCGTCCTTCGTGGCAAAATACCGAATGAGCGCTAGGTGACTGGTCACGGGCGGCAGTAGCTGCCGGGATGGCATGCGCTGTTCCAGTCTGCGGGGAGGTGCACCACGGGATCGCTAGTAGCCGTTCGTCGTCGGCCGAGTCGACAGGCACTTCGCCGTCGACGGTGCCGATCATGGCGAGCCCAGCGACCCCGGCGGCGCCGGAGATGAACTGGCGACGGTTTGTGTCTCCTCCTTGCGCGTCGTCGAGAAGCCCAGCGAGGGGAGAGTGCATTCCTAAGCCATTGCAGATGGCGCGGACAGTTGGAGATCCGGGTTCCCGCTGCGCCCATTGACGAGTCGAGATATGTGAGGCTGGGAGACACCCTCAATGGCGATGGCGATCTCCGCTCTGCGAGGCGCCGGTGTCCTGCACGACGGCATGGAGCGCCGTCGCCCAGTCCCCGGTCGCCACCGCGCGCCGGAACTCGGGCACCTCCCAGTTGCTCCGATGAAATCTTGATCATCGGGGCTGGCCGTCAGGCTGGGTGAGGAATCTCGAATCAAAGATGCGGTCATGACTGGGGCGCCTCACGGGCTGCGCGGCGCCTGTCGCCATCCACTGTTGCGTCCTCACGTCGGTCTTCGGACGCAATCCAGTATAACGAGCGCGGCTTATGCCTGACCGTGTGGCCATGACGATCAGTAACCAGCAGGCTACCGACACGCCTGCCGACATGGAAACCCGCGAGTCAGCTTCCATGAAGCGTCGAGCGCACGCGGTGGCAGACGCCGCAAACCCATCGTGTGGATGGTGATCGCGGACCCGATCACCTCCATGCCCGATGGCGCACCCGGTCTATCTCGTCGAAACATCGGTACGGGCGCAAAATCAGGTTCGATAATTCCCTCGCCGGAGGCAACGCGCTAACCTCGAATGAGATCGATGTAGACGCTGCAGGCGGGCAGCAGTCAGGCCCGGTCCGGAGACAGTCTGATAACCGTGACCCGTGCCCGTGGACCGTCCTCGACGTCACGAACGGCTACCGCGTTTATAGATAGACACCGTCGAAACCGAAACACTTGCTCATTGTGGCGACGACGCCGATCCCGTCGGAGTCGACCTGACCATTCCAATGTCCCCTTCGCGCGCTGCCACCGGGCCGCGATGAGGGTGGGCGGCGCATCCGCCATCGGAACGGGTGTGGCACCGACGCTTTTGGCGAGTGCCGTGCCTTGGCCTAGAGCACGGCATCTAGCGATGGCAGAGAATGCGTAGACGGAGCTGGGACGCCGTCATCGCCATGTGGCGTCGTCCTCGGACCTAGATTGCTCCGGCTGGGTGGTCGGACACCGTGGGGGGCCTCAATGATAGCCGCTCAGCGCCACTGCCGCGCGAGAGTCGCCGGAGGACCAGACGGACGAGCCGCACGTGACCACGTTATCGTCGTGGTGCATGCCGTGCTGTCGCTTCATGTAGTCGACGGACCTGGTTGTGCTGTCGCGGGCTGTCTTGATCTCGACGGTCGGCGCCGGTTCCGTGTCCGTCGTTGCGTGGTGTTGTCGGTGCTGGATATAAACTGCTGCGGAATGCGATGGGCCGACTGAAAGAGCCCGTCGGGAGGGAGCGCCGTGCGGGTTCCCTGCGACGACACCCATGGACTCCCTTGTGAAGTCATTTCTCGTTCGCCGGGATTGCGCGAGTTCGCCGACCGGCCAGAGCACCAGCTGCCTACGGGCACGCTGGGTCCTGGAGGCATTGGGGTGT